>CALNXX010000001.1:0-404608 GCA_942490545.1 uncultured Gammaproteobacteria bacterium
TACGTGCACACCACAATCGAGTCCGAAATCTGCTGCGAGGATGCACAGTCCCTCGTCTTCAAACAGTACATCCAAGCCTGGGTCTTCGTAGATAGTCAGACTGCTCACGGCCTGTGCGGTCTCCTCGTAGTAACTCGCGCCCACGAACCAATCAAAGCTGTCATTGCCGCCGTTGATGCGAAATTCCTGGGTGTACTGTTCCAGGTCCCAGGGCTCAATGAAATCCGCAATCGGTACGTCGCCGGTATCGGCATCGGTGGGCAGGGCGTCGATATTACTGTTGTAGTATCCGGAGTTGGAGGTCAGTGTCATGCTGTCGCTGAAGTCCCACGACACTTTCAGAACGGAAAAATCCGCGTCAATCTTTTGCTTGGGTTCGGCGTTGACATCGATTTTGCTGCAGCGTAGAGGTCGTTGCCCCATATCCCAAAGTTGTCGACCATCTGCCAGCGATTTTCCATTTTGAAATTCTCGTAATACCAATTCACCGTGAGAACTTCAGTGGCTGCCCAGGTGAGCCCCAGCCTTACCTGGTCATGGTCGCGGCCGTTAAGCTCGTTGCCGGTCTGCGAATTTTCATAGGTACCGTCCCGCTCATCGTGGCGGCCGGCGACACGAAAAGCCAGGCTTTCGGTTACGGCCCAGTTGCCTATTGCCTCGTAAAGGAGTTGCCCTTCATCGCCGCCGGAAGCGCGCAGATCGAGAGTATTTTCCTCTAATAGAGCAAACTGGTTGGTGATACTGATAGCGCCGGACGAGGTATTGCGGCCAAACAGAGTGCCCTGGGGACCTTTCACGACCTCAATACGTTCTACGTCCAGGTAGCCCATGCCGCCGATGTTACGGCTCAGGGGACCTCATTAAAGTAGGTGCCCACGCTGTTGTCAGCGCCCGGACTGAAAGCGCCGGTGCCGATACCGCGAACGGTCAGCACGCTCTGGGTATCGGCGTCGCCACTGCCAGACAGGCCGGGCGTGCGCAAAACGATCGCCCCGAAGCCCTTGGCATCCATGGCTTTCAACTCATCCGAGCCGTAGGCACTGATCGCCATGGGTATGTCCTGGGCGCTTTCGGCCCGCTTCTGGGCGGTAACAATGACTTCTTCGAGTTGAGCGTGAGCGCCACCGGCTAATGCCGATGTGGCGATAGCGACCGCAGATACCAGCTTTCTATGTGAGTGTTTCATGATGACATTATCCCTCTGCCTTGGCAGTCTCTGTTGTTTTGACGGAATTCAGTCTAGATGAGCAGATCAAGGCTAATGATATTTATGACCCTATTGTATTACATTTGTGTGCCCCGCTCGCCTGTGCGACATTAATTGCTCTGCGCCTGACGGATAATACTCCGGCGCCAGCCCGAAATACTGCTTGAAGGCCCGGCTGAAGGGCGCGGGGCTGGCGTAGTCCAGAAGATAGGCAATTTCCTGTATGGACAGGTGGGTATCCAGCAGGTAGTGGCGTGCCAGTTCCATGCGATTCCCAGTACCAGTGTCTTGTAGGTGGTACCTGCGCGGTACAGGCGCTTGCGTAACTGGTTGGGAGAGAGCAGCAGTTGCTGCGCGGCATCTTCCAGGCGCAGCATGTTGCGCCCCGGGCGGCTGAGGAGCAGGCGCTGCACCTTGGCACTGGTATCGCCGCTCTTCTCACCCGGCCCCAGGATGCGCTCGCACATGGCGGTGAATACCTGGGCCAGACCGCCACCGGAGCGATTGATAGAAATGTCCAGCCAGGCGCTGGGAAAACGTAATTCCGAGCGCTCCTGCTCGAAGTGGCAATTGGGACCGAAAATCTCCAGATAGGTGTCCACGTAGGCGGGTGCCGGGTAATCGAAATGCAGGTGGATGTCGGCGTCTATCGCGCGGCATCGCCCAGTAATATCTGCATTGACCTGCCAGTTTCCGCCGAGACTGTCCTCGACAATATTCTGGTAGTCATCCACGTGGCCCGGCAAAGCTGTGGGGTATACCACCGCTTCGTGAGCAAATACCTCAAGCTGGTCGATATAACGATCGGAGGCGAGGCTGTGATAGGCGTACATGACTTCCAGTGCCTTGCCCAGGTTACCACTGTTGATTGCCGCGTAGCCGATCAGCCCCAGGTCCAGCACCTCGGCCCGGGCGAACAGGCGCAGCGTAACATCCGGTATCTCATGTCGCACCAGCCGCAGCACCTGGTCGAGTTGCGACTGGCTGCAATGGCGGCGCTCGCCCTCCAGGTCAGAGGCCCTTATGCCGACCTGCTTTAGCGCCTGGTGAAACAGGGGCAGTTGCTCTTCGGGCAAACAGGAGCGCAGGCGCTGTAACCAGATGGCCACAATGCGACTCTCCTCCTGGTCCCTGGAGGTATCGGTAATCAGTTTGGAATCTGCCATTGAGGCAGTTTAGTGCATAGGGTCACAATTAGCATGTAAGACGCAGTTACCCTATCCGTACTGGCGTTGCAGCTGAAATTACTGGATTAGCCGGGAGCCTGGTCGCTGCCGGTAACCAGTTGCAGCAGTTGCGGAGTCGGCCCGCAGTGCCAGCCGCCGTCGACCTTGAGAGACTGTCCCGTCATGTAGGGACTGGCTTCACTGGCGAGAAACATAAACACTCCGCTCATATCGTCAACTGTGGCAACCCGGCCCAGAGCAGTGAACGCCTCGCACAGCCTCCGGCCCTCTTCGCCGCTGCCGAGCGCCGTGGCCGTATAGCCGGGGCAAACGCAGTTGACGCGGATACTGCGCGCGCCGAGCTCCAGCGCTGCCATCTCGGTCATGCTGGTTACTGCGCGCTTGCCGGCGGAGTAAACACCAGCACCCGGTACGTTAATAAACGCCGCCATCGACGACGTCGAGATAATTGAACCGCCGTCGTTCATGCAAGTCGGCGCGTGTTTGAGTCCATAAAGGACACCCCAATGATTGATCCGGGTGACCTTTTCCATCAGCGCCTGCTCAGTCTCCGTCAGGTTGGCCCCACATCACCGACGCCGGCATTCAGAACCACAATGTCGAAGTTGCCGCCGCATAGCTTGCGGGCTTCCTGCAGCGCGGTCGCGCACGCTGTCTTCATCGCACACGTCTACAGCGCAACGAATCGGTGGCGCCCGATTTCGCTGGCAACGGGGGCGGCATCCGTAATGTCGGCAATCACTACCCGTGCGCCCTGGGCGAACAAATTCCGCAACGGCGCGGCCGATTCCCGAGGTGCCGCCCGTAATAAAGGCATTCGTTTACCCGCCAGATCAAACAAATACATCCCGCGTAATCCTCTTCAGCTGAGTTGATTCCCGGCAGGCTGCGCGGGTCCTCCTCGTTGGCTGGGAACTCGCCCAGCTCGATGATATTTCCAAACGGGTCGCGGCAATACACCGCGTAAATACCGCCGCCCAGGTCGGTTGGCTCACCCAGCATCTCACCACCCAGATCCAGCAGTCTCTGATATTCAGCGCGACAGTCGTCGACGAAAAACGCGAGGTGCCGAATGCCGAGGTCGTGCGGCCCCTGAATCGCGCGGCGACGGCCCCTCCGGATCCGGCAAGCGCTGAATTCGAACAGCTCGAGATAGCAGTTGTGGCCTGCCAGCATGTAACCCCTTGCAGGCAACGGGAGCCCGCGACTGCCGATGACGCTTTGTCAATACCGTGCGTTGTCGTGCCAGCCCTCGTCGCCGAAGTATCGAAAGCCGAACATCTTTTCGTAAAACGTTCGGGCCTTCTCAAGATCTGAAACGACGAGCCCCGGATGTGCAAAGCCGAGAATCACGGTGCATAGGGCTCAGTAAGGGCCAGCACATTTCCGCCGCAGGGCTCGCGCAAGTAGGCAGTTTGCAGGCCGGTGAGCGGGTCCTTCTGCGGTGCCTGCAGCTCCTTCATACCCGCCCATAGCGCATCGTCCCAGGCACGCTTGACGTCTTTCGCCTGGTAGATAATGGAACTGATGTAAGGACCGTGCCTGGCGAGATGATCTTTTTCGAAATCGTGGCGCGCGTTGTGCAGCACGAACAGCGATCGACGCTCGACGGGTCGTAATCCTTGTCGGTCATCACAACCACCTCGTGATAACCGTTGGACTTGAACTCGTCGATCACGCGCATGCCCATAATATCCTCGTACCAGCGCTTCATGGCCGGCACGTCGGCACAGACCTCCGAGTTGCCAACCATCTCCAGGCCACATTCGCCAGACGGCGCATGGGTAAATTCCTGCACTCGGAAGTTTTCGTCGGTGTACTCCATGATCTCAATCCAGCGACCCTCCGGGTCGTGGACAACGAAACCGTCGTAGGTTGGAAACTCTTCGAACGGCATGACTTCGGTTGCGCCGTTGGCGAGCAGCTGCTCCATGGAGGCGCGGGCGTCGGAGGTTATCCAGCAGATATGGTTATAGCCGCGACCGTGGTCCGCGCCACCAGTTGCGTTCGTATTCGAACTGGAAGGGCGGCGCCTCGATCTGGATCTGGTAGGCGCGTCCACCGCATCCCATGAAGGTGTAGTCAGAATGCCCCTCGCCGGTCACGTGAAAAACGGCGCCGGAAAAAAAATTGGTAATCCCGTGATGCCAGCGCAGGTAGGGAAACATGTTCTCCCGGGGCTTGTCATCGTAGATGCACAAATGGAGCAGTCGATAGTCGAGTTCGTCAGCGGTTTTCATTTTGTCCCACCATTGCATGAAAATTAACCGCTCCTACGAGTAACCGCCATTAAAGGTTCGCAAATGGCTTTCTGAGGACAAATTCGGGTGGCTTTGGCGGACACAGCGAGCTCGACTCAGAATGTCATTGATAAGGGTCAGAAATGTCATTAAAGGCGTGCCCGGTCGCACCTAGAATGCAATTGCTGCCACACGCAGGCGGCACCTGAAGGAGAGTGCGTATGAAGCAACCGATCCAACGTTGTACTGACGATTCCGGAGCCGGGCACGTTCGAGCTGGTCGAGCGTCCCTATCCTAATGATCACGGCAGGCTACGTGATCCGCAAACCGAAATCGCGCCTGTCTGCCTCGAAGGCTCGCGTATCTGGGCAGCGCACGATTTCGAGTTCCACGATGATCCGGAACACCTTGGCCACGAGGGCGTCGGCACGTTATTGACGATGTTCAGCCGGGCTCCTCCTTCAAGAAGGGCGACCGGGTCATCGTATTTCAGGGCGATCACTGCGGCCAGTGCCATGCCTGTCGCAACGGCTTGTCGCCCACCTACTGCGATTCCAATGATCCCGACCACGGCGATGCCGTGCGATGCGCGGCATCGAGGACCGCAATGACAGCGCATCCGGTGGTTTTGCCATGGCAGCGCTTTCGAATCGCACCCGTGGCCAACCTCTATACGATCCCAGACAACGTCGATTTTCGTCACGCTGCGGCTTGCAATTGCTCGTTTGGTGTCGGGTTTTCGAACCAGGAGATCATGAACGTCAAAGCCGGCGATACGGTGCTTGTCGGCGGTGTCGGCTTTATTGGTATGGGCCACATTATTTCGGCGCTGTATCGCAATGCCACGGTGATTGCCCTGATGCGAAACACCTACCGTGAGGGGCTGTTGCGAGAGATGGGCGTGCAGCACTTCATCAACCCTGATGACGATGACTGGCTGGAGCAGGTAAAGGCGCTGACGTATAAAGGACAGGGCGTCGATCATGCGGTCGATGGATCCGGCGTCACCTTTTACCAGGAACGACTGATGGAGGCGACGCGCAAGTATGGCACGGTCAACTTCAGTGGCCATACACCGGGCGCAAAGATCGAATTTAGCCCGCTGCATCACGTCATCGATCCGGCCCATCAGTTGATGGGGCAGCACGATGTGCGCGCCCGTGACCGGGAGCGGGCTTGCTTGCGCGCCCTCTGCGATCCCGAGGTGCAGCGCATGGTCGACGTGATGGTGACCCATGAATTTCCCATGTCCCGCGCGGGTGAGGCCTTTGACGTTCAGGTCAGCAAGCAGTGCGGCAAAATTTATCTGTGGACGCAGCAATAAGCTGCGCAACGAGGATTTACGGCGATGTATTCACTCAAAAACAAAACGGCACTGATCACCGGCGGCACGTCCGGGATCGGACTGGCGGTAGCAAAGAGCTTTATAGCCGCCGGTGCAACCGTAGGCATCACCGGGCGCAGGAGCAGTGGCGCTGATCTCGCCGCGGAAATCGGTGCGACGTTCTTCTCCTGCGACGCTACCGACGAAACGCAGGTCGAGCAGGCGCTCGCCGCGGCAGAGGCCGAGCTCGGCAAACTGTCGGTGCTGGTTATCAACGCGGGCACCGCGGACGAAGAGGGAAGTATCGAAGAGTTTGACTCCGCCGGCATGCACGCGCTTGTCGACCTCAACCTCAAGGGTGCTTTCTACGCTCTGAAATACGGCCCGCGGCACCTCGAGGATGGAGCGTCGATCATCTACACGGGATCGGTGGCAGGGTCGGGTATTACTCATGCCGGGTCCGGCGTGTACGCGGCCAGCAAGGCCGGCGGCGCCTATCTCGCGCGCACCAGTGCCATTGAGACCGCGCCGCGCGGCATCCGCGTTAATGCGGTCTGTCCCGCGCTGATTGCCGATACCGGCATGATGGTCGCCGATGACGGGGGCGATGAGGCGAAATTTCTGGGAACCCTCAATGCCTTTGGCCGCATGGGTCGCCAGGACGAGGTTGTGGGTATCTACAACTTTCTTGCGAGTGACGCCTCTACCTTTATCACCGGACAGGAAATCCGGGTGGACGGTGGCATGTCTGCCGGTCTCGGCCTGCCCCTCTTTGCCGCCATTTCCGGTTGACGGTCCGTCTGTGCCGGCGCCAGCCGGCTAGTGCGGTGCGTGCTGTGCCCGGAAGCTGCCAGGCGTCTCGCCAAAATAGCTGCTGAAGGTGCGGTGGAAATTTGAGGCATCGGCGTAACCGGCGAGATAGGCGACCTCCTGAATGGTCATCTCCTGACCCCTGAGGTAGCTCGCGGCAAGCTCCATGCGAAAGTCCAGAACGACCTCTTTGTAGGTCGTGCCCTCCTCCGCAAGCCGGCGTCGCAGCGAGCGCTCGCTCATGGCCAGGCTCGCGGCGGCATCCTCTATGGAGGGGTGATGCCCGGGTGCATTGGCGAGCAACCTGCGAACCTCACCGGTGAAACCCTGCTCGCTGCGCAGCTGCCCGAGCAGCGCCGCACACTGCTGCTCGCACAGTGCGGCGGCCTGCTCGTTGGCAAAGCCCAGCGGCGAGTCCAGGAGACTCGCGTCAAACAGCATTTGCGTAGAGTCGCAATCAAAGCGCAGCTGCGGTCCCAGCACCTCCACGTAGCGCTGGCGGCAGGCCGGCGCCGGGTAGTTAAGCTCAATGCGCTGATACCAGTGCCGGCTGCGGCCGAAAGCCGGCCCTATCTCCGCCCACTGGGCCAGCAGTCTCTCGGTCTCGTAGCGAAGTTTTGCCGGCGTATTGACCAGATCCGGGCGCACGATCTTGATCACCCGGAGACTCGCGACGTCGCCCTCTACAAACAGCGCCGTGTGCAGTGCCGCACCGATAACGTCCTGGATACTTTGTATGCCGCGCGATGGCCTTACCCAGGTTCTGGCTGGCAAACATCGCATAACCCAGCAGGCCGTGATCGAGAAGCGTGACACCGCGACCATCAGCAAGACCCAGGCCCAGCTCCGGATAGAGCGCCGTGACCTCATCCAGCAGTGCGCTGTAGGTCCGTTGCGGGATTTGATCGTCCTGGGAATCCAGCGCCGCAGGATCGATGCCCAGGCGCAAAAGCAGCGGTGCAAGCTCCATGCCCTCAGCTTCGAGCACGCTCAGCGTGTGCCGCACATTGCTGTTGAGTTCTTTGGTTTCGCTGCTCATGAAATCCACTGGCCGCAAATGACAAAGACTAGGCCTGTGCCTACATTGCTGTCAATTCGCTGTCGGCACATTATTGAGACACAGCAAACACAGCGACAGGTGGCATCGTGACCTTGAATAAAGAACAAAAGCTAGCGCTGTTTCGGAACCTCATTCGCGCGGATGAATTCAATCGCATGATGTACCGGCGCATGATGCAGGGAAAACTGATCGGCTTTTACCATCCGGCGGAGGGTGCCATTGCCCCGGGAGTCGCTGCGAGCACCTTCCTGAACCAGGATGACAACCTGTCGCCTCACCATCGCGGGCACGGCATCACGCACATGCTCTCCAAAGGCATCGATGTGAAGTACTACCTCGCCGAGCATACCGGCAAGGACACCGGTTGCTGCAAGGGGCGTTCGGCGTTTCATTTCAGCTTCCCGGAGCACAAGGTCTACATGATGTCCGGCTTCATCGGCTACAACTTCGCACCGGTTGTCGGCTGGGGCTTTGCCGCCAAGCGCCGCAACAAGGGTCAGGTAGTCATGAACTGCTCCGGTGACGGATCCTATGGGCAGGGCCGCGCCCACGAGGCGCTGCTGATGGCTCAGAACTGGAAGCTGCCGGTGATCTTCTTTTGCGAAAACAACGGCATGAGCATTTTTTCCACTGCGATGGAAATGCACCCCAGGGAGCATATTTCGTCGCTGGCCGACGGTTTCGGCATACCCTCGGTGATCGTTGACGGACAGAACGTGTTCGAGATCGCCGAGGCGGTGCTCGATGCGATAGCCCGCGCCCGCGCCGGAGACGGACCGACGTTCATCGAGGCCAAGACCCTGCGCTTCAACGAGCACGACATCGGCACACCGGACCTGGCCGGCTGGGGAGGAGCGCAGCAAGGAGGAGCACGCGAGCATGCGCGAGCGGGAGCCGGTGCACATCGCCACGCAGCTGGCTCTCGGCGAGGGGCTACTCACTCAGGGTGAAATCGACCAGATTATCGAGGACGCAAAGGCGGAAGTGGAGGCGGTCGAGGCCTTTGCCGACGCCAGCGAAATCGCACGCCCCGATGTCAACGAACTCATGGATGGCGTCTTCGCCAAATAATGGCCGAGTAATGGAGAGCAGCATGCGAACAATCACACTTATCGACGCCATACGCGAAGCGATTGAGGAAGAGATGCGCCAGGACGAGGACGTGTTCGTCGTCGGCCAGGACGTGCGCGGGGCAATCTTCCCGCATACCAAGGGCCTGGTCGACGAATTCGGACCCGACCGGATCGTCGACACCCCCATTGCCGAGTCCGGCATGTACGGCGTGGCTTTCGGCGCGGCACAGGAAGGCATGCGTCCGATCTGCGACTTCATGTTCGGCGGTTTTTCCTACGTCACGTTTTCTGAGTGCTCCGTGACGACGGGGCAGTACCACTTTCTTCATGGCAGCCAGCACCCGCTGCCGCTGGTGATCACCGCCGGCGTGGGCACGGGGCAGCGCCTGGCCAATGATCACGCCATGAGTATCCACGGCACGTTCGCCCACCATCCCGGGATCAAGGTAGCCATGCCCTCCACCCCCTACGATGCCAAGGGCATGTTCAAGGCCGCCATACGGGATAACAACCCGGTCGTGATTCCCTGGCACATGGGCATCATGATGCTCAAGGGCGAGGTTCCGGAGCCTGGCGACGACTACATCGTGCCCCTGGGCTCAGCAGAAGTGAAACGACCCGGTAGCGACGTCACGGTGCTGGCCAACTCGCTACAGCTGCAGCATGCGCTCAAGGTCGCCGACAAGCTCGAGGGTGAGCTGTCTGTTGAAGTCATAGACCCGCGCAGCTTCGTGCCCTTTGACATGGATACGCTGCTGAAATCGCTGGAGAAGACTAACCGCCTGGTTGTCGTTGACGAGGATTGGGAGTCCGGGGGCTTCGCCGCAACGGTCTCGCGCGCGTCATGGAACAGGGTTTTGACCTCCTCGATGCGCCGGTCACCCGGGTAACGCTACCCAATATGCCCGTACCCGGTGGCTACATGGAGGAGTATGTGGCGCCCAATCCGGAGCGTATCGAAGAAGCCGTGTGCGCGCTGTCTGCTGCCTAGGGGAGGCCCATATGGCAATTGATTATGTAATGCCCAAGCTCGCTATGGCCATGAACGAGGGCACCATCGCCGAGTGGCTGGTCAGCCAGGGAGACAAGGTGGAGAAAGGCCAGCCGCTGGCCACCATTGAAACCGAGAAGGTCGCCTACGACGTTGAATCACCGGAAGACGGTTATCTCAGCATTATCGTGGAAGCCGGCGAAACCGTGCCCCGCGAAACCCTGATTGCACGGTTTGCGGAATCCGCCGAAGCGGCCATGACAGCGGCTGCTTCCGCTGCAGACGATGCTCCGGAAGCAGCGGACGCAGCGCCCGCAAATGCCGCGGCTTCGGCACCGGCAGCGGCCACCGCGCGCTCGACCGGCGCACGCATCAAGGCCTCACCGCTGGCGCGCAAGCTGGCAAAGAACGCCGGCTTCGATCTGGCGCGGATCACCGGTACGGGCCCCGGAGGCCGAATCGTCAAGCGCGACGCCCTCGCCTTTGAGGCGCAGGCACCGGCGAGGGCGGCGACTGGCGAACAGGTTCTTGCCGAGATCCCCCTGTCCGGCATGCGCGGCATGATCGCATCACGCATGCAGGAGAGCCTGCAAAGCAGCGCGCAGCTGACCTCAAACTGGGAGTCCGACATCACGGACCTCCTGTCCCGGCGCAAAGTTTTTGTGGAGCGCGAAGGCGTGCTTGGCACCCGGGTGTCCTTCAATGCGTTTCTGATCCGCGCACTGGTCTACGCAATCCGTCGTGTACCCATGGCCAATGCCTGTCTCGTGGACGACAAAATCACCGTGTACGGCAATATCAACGTAGGCATCGCGATCTCTGTTTCCGGCAGCGGCGAATACGACAGCGGACTGATGGTCGGTGTGCTGCGCGGCGTAGAGAGCATGGGTGTGGTCGAAATCGACCTGGCAACGCGGGCGCTCGTCGACCGTGTGCGCGGCGGTACCGCCAGTGCCGAAGACCTCAGTGGCTCAACCACCACATTGTCGAGCACGGCGGGATCGGTCCACTCCTGACTGATGAGCACGCCGGTGCTCAATATGCCCAATGTGGCGCTCCTTGGGCCCTCAACGCCCATAGAGCGACCGCTAATCGTCGATGGCGATGTGCAGGTGCGCACCCTTCTGCCCCTGTCCTTCACCTTTGATCATCGAGCCCTGGATGGCGATCCCGCGGCGCGGTTTATGGCCGCCTTGCACGACGCCCTCGAACACCCCGAACTGCTTCTTGCCTGAGGTCTCGCTATGTACGACATCGTGATCATTGGTGCCGGCCCCGGCGGCTATGTCGCGGCGGTGCGTGCCGCGCAGCATGGGCTGCGGGTCGCCGTGGTGGAGCGCGACGCGCCTGGTGGTGTGTGCCTGAACTGGGGCTGCATCCCCTCGAAGAACCTGATTCACCAGGCCGAGAACTTCGCCGCACTTCAAGAGATGGAGTCCGTCGGCGTCGAGGCCAATCGCAGCACCCTGGACTATGCCGATGCGGTGCAGAAAAAACTCCTGGAGGTCGTCGCCACGCTGACCGGGGGCGTGGCATGGCTTCTGAAGCGCAACAAGGTTGATTACCTTCGCGGCAATGCCCGGGTCACCGGGCCGCAGGAAGTCACGGTAGATGACGAGACCGTGCTTGATGCAAAGCACATTCTTGTCGCCAGCGGATCCCGACCGATGGAGGTGCCGGGCTTTGAATTTGATGAGGACCGCGTGCTGTCATCTACCGGGATCCTGGCACCTCGAGGCGCTGGCAGCAGGCCTGCTGGTCCTCCGCGCCGGAGCCATTGGCTGCGAGTTTGCCTATGTCATGGCGAGCTTTGGGGTGGAGGTCACGCTGGTTGAAGCACAGGATCACATCCTGCCCAGCGAAGACGCCGAGGTGTGCGCGATCCTGCATGCGTCGCTGGCGAAGCTCGGTGTCGACATAAAGACGCGCACCTCAGCCATAAGCCTGGAGCGAGACGGTGGCGGGATCACCGCACGACTCGTTGACGAGAGCGGCAGTGAAGCGATGCTTGAAGCCGAGCGCGCGCTTGTCGTGTTCGGACGCCGGCCGAATACCGGGTCGCTGGGCCTTGAGGAGGCCGGCGTGACTGTAGACGAGCGCGGCTTTATTGTCGTGGACGCTGTCGGACGCAGCTCTGTGCCGACGGTCTACGCCATTGGCGATGTCGTGGCCTCAGCGGCGCTGGCGCATGTCGCCTCGGCCGAGGGAGAGCGCGCGGTCGACCACATGGCGGGACTGATACCGGAATCGACACCGGCAATGGACAGCGCACTGGTGCCCTCGGCCATTTACTGCGAACCGCAGGTAGCGGGCTTCGGACTGCGCGAAGACGACGCAAAGGCGCAGGGCCTTGACTACCTGTCATCGACGTTCAAATACCACGGCGCGGGCAAGACTATCGCGATCGGCAAACCCGAGGGTCTGGTCAAGGTGCTTTGCGACAGCAAGACCGGCGAAATTCTCGGCGGGCACATCGTCGGACACAACGCCACCGAGCTGATCCACGAACTGCTGCTGGCAAAGTCGGCGGAGCTGCTCCCTGAGGACATTACCGGCATGATTCACGCACATCCGACAATTTCCGAGGCCATCCTCGAATGCCTGCGCGGCATTCATGGGCGCCCCATACACGGCTGAGATGGAGGACTGGCCATGACCAACGTGATCTACCCGACGACAAACCTCAGCTCCACCGAAGAACTGGTGATCGAACGTGGCGAGGGCGTGTATGTCTACGACAGCAGCGGCAAGCAGTACCTCGAGGGTCTGGCGGGCCTGTGGTGCACATCGCTGGGCTACGGCAATCGTGAACTGATCGAAGCTGCCAACGAGCAGCTGGGACAACTGGCCTACTACCACGCCTTTGGCGGCAAGACCCACCCGACGGTGATGGCCCTCGCGGACAAGCTACATGAGATGGTCCCGGTGCAGGACGCCAAGGTCTTTTTCGGTAACTCGGGTAGCGACGCAAACGACACACACATCAAGCTCCTGCGCTACTACGCCAACGCCACGGGCCAACCGCAAAAGCGCAAGATCATCACCCGAGAGCGTGCCTATCACGGCGTTACCGTCGCCTCTGGCGCGCTGACGAGTCTGCCCGCCAACCTTACGCATTTTGATCCCCCGGTAGATGCGCTGGGGATACTGCGCACAGATCATCCGCACTACTACAAAGGACGCCACCGCGGCGAGAGCGAAGCGGCCTTTGTTGACCGTATCGTAGGCAACCTCGAGCGGCTGATACTGCGCGAAGGCCCGGAGACCATTGCGGCCTTCCTGGCAGAGCCTGTAACCGGCGCCAGCGGCGTGATTGTCCCGCCGGACGGTTACTACACAAAAGTGCAGGCGCTGTTGAAGCGGTACGACATCATGTTCTGGGCTGACGAAGTGATCTGCGGTTTTGGGCGTACGGGCAAGGACTTCGGCTGCACCACCATGGGAATCGAAAGCCCGGCCATGATGACCCTGGCGAAACAGCTGTCTTCAGCCTACGTACCCATCAGCGCCTCGGTGATTCGCGGGGACATCTACGAGGCACTGGTGGAACCCTCGGCGGGCGTCGGTGTATTCGGACACGGCTACACCTACTCAGGTCATCCACTGGGCTGTGCCGTTGCGCTCAAGACACTCGAAATCTACGCGCGCGACAGGATCTTTGAGCACGCCGCGCGCGTGGGAGATTACTTCCAGCGCAAGCTGCGTACCTTTTTCGGGCATCCGCTGGTGGGAGAAGTCAGGGGCACAGGCCTCCTCGCCGCCCTGGAGCTGGTCAGCGATAAGAAAACTGGCGCGGCCTTCCCCGCCTCCGTGGCCGCAAGACTCCAGGCTGAGTGCGCCGAGGCAGGCCTGATTGGAAGAGCTGTGGCCGGTACCGCCTTCGCCCTGTGCCCGCCGCTGATCATTACCGAGGCACAGGTAGACGAGTTGATCGACAAGCTGGCGTCGGGACTGAACGCCACGCTGGTGCACGTCGAGCGCGAAGGGATGTTAGTGGCGGCCTAAGCCCTCCAGAACAGTTTCGGGCGTGGTCTGTCCTCGACTATGGCTCGCTAACATCACAGCCCACGAGCACGCTACACTAGGCGCACCATCGTACTGACGTCCCCGCATATGACCCTTTACACCAAAAACGGGCTCCTCATCGCGCTGCTCATGTCTCTTTTACTGCTCGCCGCAGCCACGGTTGCGCAGGAGGATAAAAAGGGGCTGTGGGCAGCACAGTCGACCAGACCAGCGTTCGCGATCTGCTTGAGTCCGAAAAGGCAGCCGAGACGCTCGTGCGCGAGAAAGCTGCGGAGTTTCGCGCGGGAGGTGAACTGGCGCGAACCCCCCTGCAGCTCATGGTGTTGCTCGTCAAGGCAATAGAAGACAGGGACCTGGATCGCGCCATTCGCTATCTCGACCTGCGCTATATACCGGACGAGGCCGCCCAGTTTGCTCCCAAGGATCTGCTCAACGCGCTGCGTGTGATCTGGAAACAGCAGAATATCATCGACCCCACGGAACTCAGCGACGAACCGGAGGGAAAGCTCGGGGACGGCCTGCCGGATTACCGCGATCTTCTCGGCACCCTGAAAAAAACCAACGGTGAGCAGGTGCCGATTTACCTGCAGCGCATCCCCGACGGGGCCGGCGGCAAGATCTGGAAGCTCTCCAATGCGAGTGTGGCGGAGATCCCCGATCTCTGGGACGATCTGGGGTACGGACCCGTGGCAGTGTGGCTGCAGCAGCATCTTCCGGAATACCAATTTGCGGGACTCGAGAGTCGACAGATACTGTTGGGACTGGTGTTTCTCGTCGTCGCCTGGTACGCCTCGCTGCTCGTGGTGCTTGCACTGATGCATATTGCGCTGCGGATTCCCAACGGTTTTCCGCGTGCCATTGAGCGCTTCTGTCGGAGACCTATGAGGGTTGCTCTGTTCCTGGTCATTTTCAGACTGCTTATGGACCAGATGGCGCTGTCCCTGGCCGCGCGCGTGTACCTTGATTCCTCAGGCCTGCAGTACGTGGCTTTCTCAATCGTGCTGCTGGGGAGCATTACCCTGCTGCGCGACTACAATATGCGCCGTCTGGAGCGCGCGGGGAAAGCACACTACGCGGCGCTGCTGAAGCCGTTCAGCCTCATTCTCAAGCTATTGGTCCTTACGGTAATCGGCCTGGTCTGGGCCGATCACGCGGGTTACAACATGTCTACCATCATCGCGGGCCTCGGCGTTGGATCGCTGGCCGTGGCGCTGGCGGCGCAGAAGACGCTGGAAAATGTCATCGGGGCGATCACGCTGTATACCGCGCGGCGGTCAATCCCGGCGATCTTGCCGCTTTGGCAACACCGTCGGTGTCGTGGAGGAGATCGGATTGCGCTCAACCTTGATCCGCACGCTCAACAGGACCATGCTGGCCGTGCCCAACTCGGTTTTTTCATCCGTTGAGGTCGAAAACCTGACCCTGAGGGATCGCATACGCTATTTCCAGCACATCGAGCTGCAGATGAGCACGGCTGACCAGCTGCGGGTGATACTTGGGCGTCTGAGGGCGTTGTTCCTGTCGCATGCCGATGTCATTCAGGATACGGTCAGCGTCCGCCTCGAAAAAATCATCGCCGCAAACGCCATCATCCGCATTGATGCGGGCATCAGCACAACGGATTACCAGTGCTTCCTGGCAGTGGCCGAAGACCTGAATCTGCGCATTATCGAGCTGGTGCACGACGCTGGCGCGATTTTCAGCGGTCCGGGGCAGGTACTCCAGGTTCGCGATTTCTACCAGGCGCCGGCGAACACGCTCGCCGACATCGGCGCCCAGCTGGGGGACTGGCAGCAGCACGAGACCTCCCCGTTTCCGGACTTCAGCGACGCCGAAAAAGCCGCCATGCGCGGATCCATCAGGTTGGCATCATCGAACACTGACGCCTGAACCAGCGTTCCGGGCGCGCTACTCGCCGAAGGGAATCGCGGCGGTGATACCGAAGCGCAGTACCCAGTCCGGGGCCGCATCCGGTTTGATGGCATTGTGGTACCCCTGTACGGTCCAGGCCCAGGGGTAGCCCTTGAGGTTAAACGATCGACCGATGCCTCCGCCGACGGGGACCAGCCACTTTTCATCGGGGTTACCCCAGTTTGCCGTGATCAGGGGCGCATACACAAAAAACCAGTTATCGGCTAACTGCCGTCGCACGGCCCCGCGGATCAGTAGCTGGTTTACATCGGCACGGTCGTTCTTCCCGGCGTAGGACCAGCGCTGCCCGGCGATAAATCCCAGGCTCCAGGGCCCACTGCGATAGCCCAGTCGCACGGCAGGACCGACATCCCACTTCTCGCTGCCGAGAAATGAATCCGTCGCCGTCGGGATTGCGAGCATCACCCCGGCACCCCAGATCAGATTGCCACGCCTTTCGGTGGGTGTAAAAAAACTCGCATGCAGCAGGTCCGAAACGCCAGCCGCCTGCCCTACGCCGCCGGCGCCGGGAAATGTCGGTGTACCTGCGGGTGCGTCCGCCGCTGAAAAGATGGTCAGGTTGACCAGCTTCCATTTGTCGTTCAGGGGCAAGGTATACAGGGGCATGATACGCAGGATATTCGCATCACCGTTGGCGGCGCCGCTGTCGAGATCGAGCTCCAGCGGTAAGGCGAAGAAGCCGCGCGCTCGTTCGAGTCGTTCGGCGGCACCACCCTGAGCCACCGCAGCGGGGCTAGTGAGTGACAGTAACGTCACGACCAGAGCTGAGACGGTTATCAGTGGAAATCTTGATCGAAACACGACGGGTCTCCCTAGAAGCTCGCCCCGATTGCTGTAACGATGCCATAGTCCTCAGCGGCAGCGCCCTCCGGGGGCTGGTTATCCGTATTGGCGAAAATCGACAGGTCCCAGAACACAGAGCGTATTATCTCGTTGCGAAGACTGAGGTTGGAATTGGTCCTGAGGCGACCCGATTCTGTTATGCCGGGGAATATGTTCACGCTCGCCGACAGGCGTGTGACCGGAAGCGTGTGCTTGAACACCTCAAAGGAGGAACGGATGAGTCCCTCGGCGCTGGTTGTCGTGCCATTGATGCGATTTTCCCAGTTACCGGCCAGTCCGGCACTCAAATCGAGGCGGGAGTGTAGGCTGCTGGATGAGATATTTTCCGCCGGTCGCGGCAACCAGGGTTCGCATTTCCAGGCCGAGTTCTTCGTTGGTTTCGAAGCCGGTCAAGCCCTTCCAGAACCAGCGATCCTGAAGAAAACGCGTATAGACTCCGCTCAAATCCGCGCGCGCGGAGTCATTGTCGTCAGCGCGCGAAGTTTCGTTCCAGTTGGCGCTGAAGGCGATTTCGGATTTTTCCTGTTTGAAGCGGACATTTGAAGACAGGTTGACCAGCAATATGTCGCTGGCAGACTTAAAGTCGACACCGGCGCTCAGGTCGCCCTCAAAACGACGCCAGAGAGATTCCTGCACACGTATCGGCTGGAGTGCGGCCACTTCCAGAGTGGGTACATCTACCTGGTGCCCGCGATTTTGAATAACCAGTGCATTTTCGCGGTCCGAGCCCCGGATCGTGCCGTAGTTGAAGCTGCCATCGACCTTCTCGACGCGCAAGTATTTCCTGCTTTCAATCGACTCGATATCGACCCAGTTTATGAAGACCGTATCCATCGTTCTTGTTTTGAAGCGCAGTTTGCCGCGATCAAGTTCCTTCAGATCACCGGTTACGATGTCACCGTTCTTGAGAAAGATGCGATCCGAGTAAGAACTCGAATTCGTGTCCTCTGCCAGCGCAAGACCGCCGAATCCTGACAGGCAAGTAAATCCGACGACCGCGAACCACGCAATCAACCGGGGTGCGTTGTTGAACATTCACGACTCCGAGTCAGTTAGCCCTGTACGCCAGCGCATCTGGATAACGGTTTCAGCCTAGCCGTCAGTTTGCACATTGCCTCCCGTTGTAGACAGGCAATCCTCAACGCCGACGCCCATAAAGCTGATCGAACGAGAAAACTCGTCCAGCGAACAATCCAGCGTCTGGAGTTTAGACGCCGGCACCACTTTGATACCGCCGGCAAAGGAGGCCGGCGACCATGGCAACAGCACCGTCGCCAGGCCATTGGCATGCCGCTCCATGATATAGCACGGATCGCCGCCACCTTCCTTGTCCGTGATCAAAGCCGGCACGACGCCTTCACTGCCCGACATGACCAGAGAGCCGGAGATGATTTTCAGCATGCGATACATCGGCACGCGCGCCAAAATACGCTCTTCGAGCAGGTTCGCGAGATAGGCAATGGGCTTGATCCTCGCGAGCAGACCTACGCCAAGTGACGCGGCAGCAAGCAGCGCGATTGCAACAATCCCGGGCCATTTCAGATGGTCAAAGTAAGTACTGGGAAACATGTCGGCGATCGGCGTTGCCATCGCGACTAACAACCCGCCGATTTCCTTCAGACCAATCCACAGCAGCGTGACGGGCAATAAAATATACAGTCCAAGCAGGATCGTCGATTTAAAAAATTGCATGAGCGTTCCCTCGTCGTTGCTGTGTCGCGCGCTGCCTGCAACTGTCGCCAGGCAGTCGGGCATTATCAGGGTTAGAGCGCTTACTCCGATCTGGGCTTCGGATTCGGTAGCCGGCGGTCATGCAGAAACCCCACTCCCAGTGGACGCGACAGATTTTCGGGCGCGGTATACGCTGCCGGTCACAGCATCAGTCACGACAGCCTGGCACCACGTGAATTGCCGGGGAATTGAGAGCGACTGGCTGGACGCTGATGGCCGCAGCCGCCCCCGCGCACCGCACTCATGCCCCTTGTCGTCTGAAGAGGGCCGCCCTCAGAAGTTGACGTTGACTCCCAGTGACGGCCCCGTGTACTGGTAATCGACGGCAAAGCGCACATCGTTATCTTTGTAATCAACGTCGACATCAAATACGTTGTAATGCAGGTAAACACCAAAGTTTTTTGACAGGTTCCACTGGACACCTGCGTGGCGTTGATAATCCGCCCGCTGATCTCTTCGTCCGCCGCCAGGTCGAGCGCAACCGCGAGCCAGCCCAGTCGTGAGACGAACATCCACTTTTCGTTGAACGCATAGTTGAAGCCCAGGTTAAGCGTAGGCAGCGGTGCAGTAGAATCCAGGCTCGTACTGAGCTGCTCGCCTTCGGTGGGGCTGGCTACCGTTCCCTGGATTCCAAACGCCAGATCCTGAATTGATATGCCCGCGCCGATCGACAGCTCCTTTTTGTCGTCCATAATCAATGAATAGTCATAGGCTATTTCGTGAGCGGTAACATCGAAGAACGAATTGATAGGCAAATCAATGTCCAGTATCTCGTCACCGATGCCGATAGCCACGGATGATCCATCAGTCGCCGAGCTGCGATCGAGCTGGAAGAACCGGTACTCCAGCGAATGACGCTTGAACATGCGCCAGTCGATATACGCAAGCCCGGTCCCTTTGTTGTCATCAAGACCAAGGCTTTTCTCAAAATTGATGCCCGTGCCCACAATACCCTCAGCGTCTGTGACGACGACCTGGGTTTCGAGATCGGGCAGATAATAAGCAGCGCCGATTGACCACTTATTTGCCGAGGGCCCGTCACCCCAGTACGCGGTCTGTGCAGACGCGGACGCCGAAAACCCCGCCGCGGCGACCAGCACAAGTTGTAATGCGAGATTTTTTGTGACCTTTTTCATTTCTTCGATTTCCTTCAATTACCGCGTATCACCGCGCCATCTATTACCCAAGGCCACCAATCGGCACACACTCAATACCGCATACACTTAGCCCATTATAAACTCACCCCTGTTCATTAGACGCTTGTTCCACCTCATATTAGCCACAAATTGACGACACTTCTGTCCCTGCTTAAAACTCCCGGATATCAACCCTGCCCGGGTCAGTCGCCCGATTTTAATGTGATTGCAGCTTCCCGATGCGTTAATCAGCCAATGACGCTCAGCACTGCCGTCCTCCGCCAGTTGTTTTCGCTGGCTCTTAGAGAGGATACGGGCCAGCTGAACTTTGAAACGCTGCCACCAGGTTGTGTCCGGTTCCTTGCTATAAACAACGTCCTGGCCGTTGCGACTGCCGCGCCAGCGAAGCCTGTCGCGGTCGTCCAGACTCACCTCATAGGTCTGCGTCTTCACCAGGCCCTTCAAAAGCTGCGAATACTCGCTCGCCATAGCCTGATCGTAAATTACGAAACCCATTTCCGTATTGATTTTGGCGGAGCGTGGATCAAAGTTAAAAGAGCCGATAAAAAGCACTTCATCATCAACGACAAAAGCCTTGGTATGCAGCGTTGCCTTTGCCGAGGATGCGTTAATAAACTCCGTGCCCTTGATATCAGCATCTGCACGCACCTCGTAGAGCACAACGCCGGCTTTCAGCAGCGGTTTTCGCGACGGCGCATAGCCACTGTGCACCGTGAACTGGTTATTGGCGGCCAGCGAGTTGGTTATGATGCTCACGTCAACACCGCGCGACTGCAGGTCGGAGAACGCCGCTATGCCGTCTTTCCTCGGCACAAAGTACGGGGATACGACGAGCACCTCGCGCTTCGCGGCCAGCAGGGCATCAGCCAGCGGTGCCAGAACGGATCCCGCTTCGCGGGACCTGCTGCGAATGCCTTTGTCCGGTGAATCGGCGACCAGTGAGTAAGGGGACCAGCTGATAACTGGTCGCCGCCTGCTTCCAGCTGCTCGATGATCCGGTCCTCTACCGCTTTGGCGTAGCGCGAGTTCGTCGCCTCATTCAGCGCCTCGTCCAGCGCGTCCCGGTATCGGTCCACGGCCGCAGCACTGGTGTCCTGCCCGCGAATGAAAGCCGGTGTCGGCAGCGCCGTTTCATGATTCCAGTAGTCGTCGAACACCGTCGATACGTCGCTGACAATCGGACCAATTCCCAGGACGTCAAGGTCACTGAACTTCGAGTCTTCGCGTGCTCCGAAGTATTCATCGGCTATGTTCCGTCCGCCAATGATGGTGACCTGGTGATCAACGGTAAACGACTTGTTGTGCATGCGCCGATTGATTCGGCCAAACGCCGTCAAGCCGCTGACGACTTTGCCGGCCGCACCTCGGTAAAACGGGTTTAAGATGCGAATCTGGATGTTCGGATGCGAATCGAGTGCGGTCATACCCGCGTCGTAGCCCTTGGTAAACACGTCGTCCAGCATGATGCGCACGCGAACGCCGCGGTCGGCCGCCTGCAGCAGGGAGCGGATGAATACGCGACCGACGAGATCGTTCTTGATCAGGTAGTACTGCACGTCAATGGTCTTCTCTGCCTGATCGGCAAGCAGCAACCGCGCTGCAAGGGCATCGACGCCGTCGCGCAGAGGCACAAAACCGGACTGATCCGGCGACCTTTTCGCCACCTCCGGCGCCAGTGAACGTGCCAGGTAGGTGTCGCCAGTGTCCGCCAGATACCGGGATTCAGATTTGGGGTAGTCGTAATCAATGCTCGCACATCCCGCAACCACGACCAGTGAGAGCAAAACTGCAACTCTCTTTACGATTGTCAGCATTTTCATTATCCGTTTATAGGGCATCAGCCACAGCATAGCCCGTTGCGCAAATAGTGCACGGGTAGCGCAGCCCTGACCTGATTAGCAATGCGCTATCGCTCAGGGGAACGCGTTTGCATAAGGCAGCGGCGCCAGTGAAGATAGAGGCACGGTGCGAGGCGGGGTTCGAGGCGAGGTTTTTGCCAAGGTACGCGAGAAGGTGAAAGGCAGGTCTAGAGGCAACGCGAAAAAAAACAAGTGCCCGGGTCGGACACCCCCGTGGCATTCGAGCGCTAGTTACTGCCAGCCTCGGCGCGCGCCCACGCTCCAGCAGACCATCATGCATCAGCTTGGTCCAGGTCGTGAAATCACGGCGGCCTCGGCCAGGTTGGTAACCCTGTTATTGATTCCCCAGGGTATTGTGCCGCTTTGTATCCTTAACGATTGCCAGGATCTCACCGCTGTCGCCATCGGCAATCGCAATTGCAATAGATATGGCAGCAGAGCTGGAGGTATATACCTCGCTCCTGCCCGATCCGCGTGAGGTGGCGTCATCCTTGGGTGCGGTGGGCGCGATAGAGGTGATCATCGCATCAACGCGCAACACGTCATCACCGGTCCTGTGCCACCGCGAGGCCCTCCTTCGGTAAGTTGCCGCTCTGCGGCATCCTTGAACGCGGTCTGCAGATCCTGCTTGTCACGGTCTGTCAGCTCCCATTCCTTGTTGTAGCGATTGAGCATGCTGCTGCCACGACTGGGCTGAATGATCTCCACATTGTCGACATCGAGGGGGCTGATGTAGACCCGCTTGTAGCGCGCGTAATCGCCGTTGGGATCGACATAGGCAATATCCATACGGGAATTGTCTACTTTGTTTAGCGTACCCAATACGGTCTCGGCGTCTTCACCGGTCTGGATAGTCGGTTCTCCGGCACAGCCGCCAAGGATGAGAACCGGCAGCAAAAAAACGCCAGTCTTCGCCACTGCCTTGCAACGTACTTGCCTTGAAGACTGCATACCGATACGCCGTAAGGACTGCAGAAAGTACTCTGTAACTTCTTTTACTGATTGCATAAAAAGCTCCCTAACAAACATCCGCTCAGATCAGCACCGACTCTGGCCGCGCTCGATTTCACGTTCTCGAGGCTGCCACCCTCGTTACCCGCGTTACCCGCGTTACCCGCGTTACCCGCGTTACCCTCGTTTACCGACCATGCCCGGCATTTCAGGCGGTGCAGTGTCAGGGGCCAGGCAAGGCATCGTCGAGCCTCGATACGCCGGTAACACAATCCGGCGTTTATGTCTGCGGAACACCCGCAACGTACACCCAAAAAAGCCTGATCCCCAATACGGGCGAGATTTGTATCAGGCTTTTAAATGTTTCCGCACGCTTCGGTACGATTTGATCTTGTAAACTATCGCTTAAATCTGGCGTGTAAAACGTTAGTGCAATGAAAAAATTAAACATAGAAACTTGAGATATAGAAACAAGAGCTATAGAAAATGTTTTCTTGCAAGGGCACGCGGGTTTTTCACAACGCGTGATGAGTTTCCAATTCCTGTATTTTAAGGCTGCGAACGATGCCCAGTCGCCAGAACTTTTGCCGGACACTGATACTGATACTGACCGCCACGCTCACCATGCCAGAAACCGGCGCGGCAAGCCCACTGGACTCCCTCTCGGACTGGTTCGACGCCAACATGATCGACGAGGAAGACGGCAAGCTCGACGCCAGCGACTACCTGTCGAGTACCACGGGGTTTTTCCCAGTTCCGATTATCGTTACCGAACCCGCCCTGGGTTTTGGTGGCGGGCTTGCCGTTGCCTATTTTCACCCGCCCAAGGATATCGATCGCGAACTGCACTCGCATCGGGGTCCGCCCAGTATTTCGGTGGGCTTCGCTGCGAAGACCGACAACGGCTCGTCCTTCGCTGGCGGCGCACACTCCGGCGTCTGGCGCGATGACCACATTCGCTACCTCGGCGCAGTCGCCGCAGCCGACATCAACCTGAAAATTTTCGCCAGCCGTGGCCAGGACACCCCTCCCGACGACGGCATAGGTTTCAACGTTGACGGCGAGTTTGTTTTCCAGCAGATGCAGTTCCGCTTACGTGAATCCAACTGGTGGCTTGGCGGGAGTTTCCTTTACATCGATGCCGCGGTGTCGTTCAAGCTGGACGAAGCACCTCCCGACGGGCTGCCGGAGCCATCCGCCAACTTCACCCAGGCGGGCCTCGGTGCCTTCGTCGAGTATGACGGCCGCAACAGCACCTTCACCGCGACCCAGGGCATCAAGGCGCTGCTGGAGTTTCGCAACTATGACAGCCGCTGGGGCAGCGACTTCGATTACGACCATGTGGTGGGATCACTCCAGCACTTCACGCCCATCGGCGATTATTCCAGCTTTGGTGTCCGCGTTGACGCGGAGACGGTCAGCGATGGCGCACCGTTCTTTGGCTATCCGTATGTGAATCTCCGCGGCATCCCGGCCCTTCGTTACCAGGGCCAGGATGTGTTCACGGCAGAGCTGGAGTATCTCTGGGGCCTGACCCCGCGCTGGACGTTGGCGCTGTTTGCAGGCGCCGGCAAGACCAATTCTGTTGACGCGCTTGGCTACCAGGGCGACGATGTGGCAGCGGGAGGCCTCGGTGTTCGCTATCGACTCGCACGCAAGCTGGGCATGCAGCTGGGGGTCGATGTGGCACGGGGGCCGGAGGAATCAGCGATTTACCTCACCGTAGGTAGCGCCTGGTAGCGGCTCGTTGCGACAGGCCGCGTCACGATAGACAAACTTACGACAAGCAAAGTTACGACAAGCACTGCCACGCAAGATAACGACCGATGAAAAAGCGTCCGAATCCGGAGACTCACAGATGAGCTTGAAATACCTGAATGTCAAAGCGATTGCCGTATTGCCGGCCCTCGTGCTCTTGTTTGTCAGCACTCTGACGCAGGCGGACATGCTGCCGTCGTCGAACGACACGGCACCCAAAGCGGCCATCGTCGAATTCGTCGAACGGGTAAGCACCCAGGGCTCGCCGGACTTCGTGCCCCCCGCCGAGCGTATTGCAACCTTTGATAACGACGTCACGCTCTGGGCCGAGCAGCCCCTGTATTTTCAGGTGCTTTACATATTCGATCGCATAAACCAGCTGGCACCGCAGCACCCACAATGGAAAGAACGAGAGCCCTTTGCCTCGGTGCTCAGGGGCGACAGCAAGAGCGCGCTGGCAGGCGGCGTCAAGGCGATCCTGGAGATGGCGATGGCCACCCATGCCGGCATGAGCACTGCAGAGTTCGAGCAGATGGTAAGCGAGTGGCTGGAGAGCGCAAGGCACCCCACGACCGGGCGTCGCTATACCGAGATGGTTTATCAGCCAATGCTCGAACTGCTGGACTATCTGCGCGCCAATGACTTCAAGACTTACATTGTCTCCGGCGGCGGCATCGAATTCATGCGCCCCTGGGCCGAGGGGCGGTGTACGGCATTTCCCCCGAGCAGGTGGTGGGAAGTCAACATCAAGGTGAAATACGAGCTTCGCGATGATCGTCCGGAGTTGATGCGAATTCCCGAGATGAACTTCGTGGATGACAAGGAAGGCAAACCCGTCGGCATTAACCAGCACATCGGCCGTCGCCCGCTGATGGCCTTCGGAAACTCGGACGGCGACTTCCAGATGCTGGAGTGGACAACCGCCGGGGAGGGGCCGCGCTTCGGACTCCTGATCCACCACACCGACAGTGAGCGGGAATGGGCCTACGACCGCAAGTCGCATATCGGCCAACTCAACCGCGGTCTCGACGAGGGGCCCGGTCTCGGCTGGTCGATCGTGGACATGGCGCGGGACTGGAAAGTCGTGTTTCCGGCGCTGTAGCACAGAGCTGACCGCGACGTTACCAGCATGATCGATCTTGCGCCTGCGCTACTGCCGATACTGCTTGTCGACGTGGTCAATCCCGTACTCTTCGCGATGCTTGTCTTCGCGGCAGGCACCTCCCGGCCCGTAGCGAACAGCACAGCGCTGCTGGCGGGCCACACGCTCGCTTACTTTGTCGCCGGGATTCTGGTCTCCTTCGGGATCGCGCAAATCAGCGCCCGACTTGCCAACCCGCACCGGGTGGATTTTGTACTGAGCGCTATTGTCGGCCTGGGCCTGATTGCGATGGCGTTAACAACCAGAAAGAGCGGCGCCCCGAGTAGAGACGAGCCGGCATGGGAGCTGACCCCAGCGAGACTGTTCGCTTTTGGCGCGGTTCTTAATTTCGTCGGCATACCCTTCGCCCTGCCCTACTTCGCCGTGATCGACCAGATCGTCAAGGCAGACCTTGACGTCGCTGAATCGCTGACCGTGCTCGCCATTTACAACGGATTCTACGCACTGCCCTTTATGGTCGTGCCCATTTCGGCAGCGGCCGCGGGCGAAAGCGGCCGCGAGGTACTGGAACGCATCAACGGATATATCGCCAGGTCGTCGGATTTGCTGATGCCCTGGATGCTCCTCGCACTCGGGCTGGTCATCTGCGCCGATAGTGCGGCGTACTTCATCAGGGGCGAGGGACTGCTGGATTTCAGTCAGTAGTAAAGAGTATGCCCGCAGTCCGCCAGAGCTGCGGGCTGGACGCCAGCAGGCGTCCCAGGTGTGCAGACAGCGGTAGTGGTCGTGATATTTCTGAACCTTTGGTCACCTGTTTGTTGTCATCCAGGTGTTTTTTTTTAAATCGGTCGTTTCTTATTTGACTGGGCGAGTTTAGGCGTTAACCTACTTTCAGCGCATTCCTTTTTGTGGTCTTTGAGAGATTTTTGCTGTGAGTTTTACAGAAAGCGAAGCAGCCGATATCCAGATCCTGGTGGGAATAAAATGCGCGACCATACCGACGCGTGCCGGGCTGTAAGTATTACAGGTATTACAGGTATTACAGGTATTACAGGTATTACACGTATTACAGGTATTACAGGTATTACAGGTATTACAGGTATTACAGGTATTACAGGTATTACAGGTATTACAGGTATTGAAGGTATTGAAGGTGTATTAAGCCGTCGACTGGGAGACGAAAATGTTAACAGCAAGACAAACCGCCATGGGTATTGTGGCGTCACTATTCCTGGGACTCAGTGCAGTAGCCACGGCCGCTGACAAACCCAATATCCTGGTGTTGTGGGGCGGCGACGTCGGCCTGTGCGAACGTCAGCGCCTATAACCAGGGCATGATGGGATACAAAAACGCCCAACATAGACTCGATAGCAAAAGAAGGCGCGCTGTTCACCGAGCATGTACGCGCAGCCGTTCTCCACCGCCGGCCGCGCCGCCTTTGCGTGGGGCAAAGTCCCTTTCGGACGGGGCTACTTGACCATCGGCATGCCCGGGAGCGACCAGAGCATACCCGACTGGACGCCCACCATCGGCGACCTGCTGAAAGAACAGGGCTACAAAAACCCAGGACAATTCGGCAAAAACCATCTGGGTGATCAGTGATAAGCACTTGCCGACGAATCACGGTTTCGATGAATTTTTTGGCAACCTCTACCATCTGAATGCCGAGGAAGAGCCGGAGACCTACTACTATACCCAGGACCCGGCATTTCATGAAAAAGTACGGGCCGCGCGGCGTCACTCATGCCTACGCAGACGGAAAAGTCGAGGACACCGGCCCGCTCAGCAGAAAACGCATGGAGACTGTGGACGCCGAATTCGGCGGCGCCGCTAAGAAATTCATGGCAGCAGCGGTCGCGGAAGACAAGCCGTTCTTCGTGTGGATGAACTTCACGCGCATGCACGTGTGGACCCGACTGCAGGAAAAGTATCGGGGCAAAACCGGCATCAGCCTGTATGCCGACGGCATGGCCGAGCTTGACGACATGGTCGGGAGCTTTCTCGAGGAACTGAAAAAGCTCGGTGTGGATGACAACACCATTGTCGTATTTTCCACCGTCAACGGCGCGGAGAAGTTCACCTGGCCGGACGGCGGCGCCAGCCCCTATCCGCGGCGAGAAAGGCACGACCTGGGAAGGTGGCATGCGTGTGCCGCAGGTAGTCAGGTGGCCGGGTACCATCGAGCCCGGCACGGTCTACAACGACATCATGAGCCAGGAAGACTGGATGCCGACACTGGCGGCGGCGGCTGGCGCCCCTGACGTAAAAGAGAAGCTCGCGTCCAAGAACGGCATGCGCGCCAACGGCAAGAAGTTCCGTGTGCATCTGGATGGCTATAACTTCATGCCGTACTTCGAGGGCAAGGAAGAAAAAGGCCCGCGTCGGGAGATCATGTACTTTGCTGCCAGCGGCATGCTCAATGCGATACGCGTAGACGACTGGAAGCTGTCGTTTGCGATCGAGCAGGGCCCGATCAACGAGGCGTACAGGGCGGTTCCCGCCTGGCCTGTCATCACCAACCTCAGAGCGGATCCGTTCGAGAGTGCATTTGCGGATTCCGCGATGTACCTGAGGTGGTACGCGGATAACATGTGGTTGATGGTGCCAGCGCAAGGCTTCGTGCAGCGCTTCTTCGAGGACATTGATGACTTCCCGTTCCAGCCCGGTGGCACTCTGAGCGCCGGCAATATCGGCTACGGGACCCTCGAGCGCCAGAAGGCGTTGGGCAGCCTGGATAAGTTGCTGAATCTGGAGTTCCGCAATTAAAGGGCACAAGCAGGCGGTGGCTTTTCAACAAGGCAACAAATAATCGTTGCGGCGATTAGCGCCGTTGAGGCTAAACAGAACCGGGCAGCATGGCTGTCCGGTTTTTTTTGCTCGGATTCCGGGGCCGAAGCGCTCGCTACCTTTCCCTGAAAATCCGCCAGGCAGTGAATCCGCCGACCCGCTTTTTGACGAGGTCCTGCTCCAACGCGCCTGCCAGGTGGTGACGGGTCTCTGCCAGCTACCACTCTGTGGGCAATCAAGAGAGGGTCGCAAGCCGAGTTGCGCCAGCAACCGGATTATTCGACGCGCGGCGGCGGTTTGCTGAAGTCCCGTGCGCGCAGGTACTCGTCAAGTTGCGGCGTGGTCTCGTAGCGCATGGCGTCGAGACAGGTGGCCACGCCATCGGCTGGAAAACGCTTGCCTGTCACCCACTTGTAAGGCACGTAAACCAGGCTGGTGTACCACTTCATTGCCGTGCCCAGCAATCCACCGGGCACGACGCCGACCTCAAAGCTGTTCAGCGGCCCGGTAACCCGGATCGGTGTCGAGGCGCTGAGGAACTTCTCGCGTTTTGCCTGGGGCGTGACGAGCAGATCCCGCTCCCCCTCGTTCAGGTTGATTGATCCGCGGCCTCGTACAATGGTTTCGGTTGAATCGATGATGGCGGTGTTCGCTTTGAGCACACCGTTGTCTGCCTCGAAGGCCGCAACAACACAGTTGAGCCTCGACTTCCCGTCTACGGTTGGCGCTGGCAGCAGAGCAAACACCAGGTTGGCGGTCCAGAGGACTATCAAATCGGCGTCCGCACGCTCGGGCCATACGGCCGCGTCAATGTATCCATCGGCGTGTCGGAGCAACAGCTCAAGTGCCGGGATATCCGGCTCCCATGCCGTGTCGGCCATGAGATTGACATCCAGCGAGGCGAGCCCTTCATCCTCAAAGAAGGGATCGGAGAGGCGCAGCAGAAGCGCCGTAGGCCAGCCACTGTGCCTGAACCGAAAGCGCAGCATCCAGTCGCCCGTCCTTAATCGTCCAGCTATAGCGGGCGTCGACACCGCCGCCGGGGAACCCGATCGTCAATGGCTCCAGGCGAAACTCGTCCGCGTCCACGTAAAGACGCAAATCCGCCTTACCCAGGTGGTCAGGCCCACCCGCAGCTCTTCGGCGCTGAACGTCAAGTCCAGGTCGTAGTCCTTCCTGAATCGGTTGATGAGTTCGCTGACCACGCGAACCGGTCCGCGCTGTGCCGTGTCGCCTTCAACGATGGCGGCGGCGACGGTGGCCGCCCCCGCGGCGTCCGTGCGGTCATTGCCGGTTGGTCCCGAGCTAAGGTTCGACAGGTAAGCAAGATCGTCCGTCTGTAACAGCGAGGTAGTCAGATCGATTTCCAGTCGTTGCCGACCATTTCCCGAGAGGCTGGCACTTCCCTGTGCGGTGCTTGTTCCCAGGCGGGCATTGAAGCCCAGCAGCGCAATGCCAGCATCGTCGGCGATCAGCTCACCGTTAACCGAATAATCGGCCAGCGGTTGCTCCAGAGCATCCAGCTCCCGGTATCCCGGGGTATGGATTGTCCAGATACACTGATCTCGGCGCGAAGCCGTTCGTCTGCAGACCGGTCGACAAGAAGATCCACCAGCAAGACATCCTCATCCGCGCCGAGTGCCATTATGAGAGGCAGATCGGAGCGCTCTTGGAGAATTCGGGAGAGCGCTGGAGCGCGTACCCACAGATCGGTAGAAACCGCATCGATCTCGCCCCGGGCGTGGGCAATGATCGGCTGTCCGAGCGCCGAAGAGACGTTTACCTCCTCCAGTCTGATCTGGGTCATATCCTTCGATTCGTATCCGCCGGTTCCCGGAAGATCCCAGGCAAAACCGGACAGATCGGCTGCAAGCGTTGCGCGGCTGGCAATGTCCCTCAGGGTAAAGCCCGAAGAAGTCATGCTGAATGCGGCCCGGTCCGCGCGCATCCGGAGACCGTCGGCCAGCCCGAGTTCACTCAGCAGGTCGCTCAGACCAAGGTTGTCCGCCGCGGCCCGGACGGCCAGCCTGGCCGGTAGCTGCCGCGCGTCAAGGTCCAGTTCACCTTGCAGGGACAGCTCGCCACCCAGCAGCAGGTTCAGGCGGGCGGCTTCGATCATGCCGGCCTCCAGGTGGCCGCTGAGACCCAACTCCTGCACGTCCAATCCCGCGCCGCCTATCGATCCGACGTAGATATCAAGATCGGTAGGCGGTAGCCCTTCCCAAAGTGGCGCATCCTGTTGCTCGCCTATTGCCGGGGCCTCCGCTGCCGCTGGGAGCAGTTCATTGAGGCTGTCCAGATTCAGGCTGTCGGAGCGCAGCCGCAGCACGAGCTTTTCAGCCTCGCCGCGATAGCTCCAGACGGCGCTTCCCGTCAGGGCGCTGTCGCCGGCCTGCAACAGGATGTCCTCGGCACTGAACTGCCCCGCAGCCATTCGCAACTGCCCCCGCGCGGTCAGTGGCAGTTCAGCATCCGCCGCCAGGTCGGCCCACGCGCTGAGAGACCCGGCTTGCGCCGCCTGGAATTCCAGGGCCAGATCAAAGGCGGGTCGCCCCGGGAGAAGCTGAGCCGACCCACCGAGGCTGAGTGCACTGCCGGCACCCGCTGCGCGCAGATGCAGCGGCCAGGCCTGGTCCCCCGCAAGAGCGGACAATGGTCCCATGACAAGCGACAGCTCTACCGGGGCATCGGCAATGGCGCCGAAGGCTTCGACATGCGTGTCCTCTTCCGGTGTCGCGACCACTTTGATGGTCTCGAACAAAATCGCCAGCCCGTCGTCCATGCGCAGTCGAGCGCCGGTGATCGTCATTTCACCCGCCGCCGTGTTGATCAGACTCTGGCGATCACCTGCGCAGCTGGTCAGGTTAATTTGGGTGCCGCTTACATTGCCTGTCAACGGAATATCCCCAACACCCAACGTGCGCACTCCGGCAACATCAAGCTCGTTCAGCGTCGCTGCGATTTCCAGACGCGGACAATCCATGCGGCTATCCAGCGAGGCGGATGCCTGGAGGTTTCCCAGAGGCGAATTGGCGCTTGCGCGAACCACATCGATCAGGCCATCCTTGAGCGTGGCGTCAAGTGCAATGGTGTCCAGGGGCGCGCGCAGGCCAAGTACCTGATCGACGATCAGCGCCAGGCTTGCATCAAATGCCCTGATAACGCCGAGGGCTTCCTCGATTTTCCACTCCGTAACGTTTGCCGCGGTGTTGCCCCCGGTGCTCTCGGGTGTACTCAGAAAGGGCGAAAGGTCAAGTTGTTGCAGCGATGCGGAGAGTTCAAGGCGAGCGCGCTCGCTGGCAAAATCCGCCCTGCCGGATCCGCTGAACGCCGTTTCACCAAAGGCACCGGACAGGCGGTTGAGTTGCAGCGAGATCAGGTCGCTGGACAGCGCGCCATCGACATGAGCCGGACCTGCAGGCGGGACCTCTACTCCCAGCAGGCGGCCGAGGGCTGGCGGGTCAGGAACATCCAGTTTGAACACAGCATCAGCGGCAATGTCGTCTCCAAGCAGGCGCAGGCTCCCGTCCAGGGCAACGCTACCGAGTTCAGACGTGATATCAACGTCAAAGGGGAAATTCGAGCCGCCAAGCAACTGCTCGAGTTGGCCGCCGTGGGCGGTCAATTCGAGCCCGGCTGCTCCTGCGCTACCGGTGAGATCTACGCGTAACGCTTCCCCTCCGGGCGCCGACGCATCGATGCGGGTCACGACCGCGTCGGGCGGGCTGGAACCACAGCGAAGCATGAGCTCCTCGATGCGCAGGGTGTCGATTACTATCTCCGGAGGTGGCTCCGGAGACGGGGCAGCTGCGACCGGCGCGTCGGCCCCGAACGCTGCGGACCAGGGACCGCAATAGTCTATTTGAAGCCCCGTAGCCAGGGCCCGATGAACATGCACACGCCCCCCGATAAGTGCGAAGAAGCCCAGGCGGACAGCCACCTCAGCGACTTCCACCACCTGACCGCCGTCGGGATCGACAATCGCGATATCGCCTGCCTGCAGCCCGAAGCGGGGTCCCAATCTGACGGTGACGGGCCCGTTTAATTCGAGGTGCACCCCGGTCACCGTGTGGAGGCGCGCTTCAACAAGACCACGGAAGGCATCCGCGGGAACAGGCAGGACTCCGCTGCCAACAAGTGCCAGCGCGGTGATAATCGTTAGCAGCAGCGTGGCAAGCACTCTTCGCGCGCGGGTCCGCGCGCGGGCATTTATCGAGGGCCGTCCCTCGGCGTTCACTTTTGACTCAGCGACGTTTTCGCGCATTGGCGGTGCGTGCCTGATGTCCGGTGGTGCGACAAAGAACCATCCGCCCCGCCCGCCTCAGTCCAGTAATCCCTGCTGCTTGAGATCACCGATCAGCGACTTGATCACGTCGCGCCGGAGTTTCTGTGGTGAGCCCGCCTTGATAGTGTCTGAAACAGCCTGCCACATGTGTCCGCGGGACTCGGTCACATACAGGTCCGCAATGACCTTGTGCGTCGTGTTGGTTGTCCACACGGGCTGCTCATAGGCCACCTCATAGGCGTGCCCGTAATAACCCGGGAAGCCACCGTAGTAACCCGGCCCGTAGGCCGGCGTCACGCCGTAGTATATGGTGCCCGGGTGATAGATTTCCTCTGAGCTTGCGCCGATGTAGCGCGTGACCAGAACGGTGTCGAGTTGATTCGCCTGCGCGACGGCTACGACTTCATCCGCTTCCGCGTTGCTGTCGGGCAGGAGTGTATGGCTGGCCACCGCGTGCACGCCGTGGTGCGAAAGCGCGCTGGTGAACAGGTCCTCGAACTCGATGCGCGTCTGTTCCTGCTGTGCGACGCCAATGACCAGCACGCCCTGAAGGTCGAGTTTACGCAGCAACGGGTCCACATAGGAATTGCTGATCGTCGAGTTGTTGCTGCAGCTGGCCAGAGCGACCGTAAGCAGGCATAGCACGGCGAGGAGCGTAGCGCGCGGGTTACACGGGTTCATAGGTGAACACCTCACAAATAAAAGAACCCGGAGGCTCGTCGACCGGGATGACGAAGCTGCGACAGACCGCTTCAGCTGTTGCTGTGACCGTTATCGCCTACTCGCAGCAGATCAAGCCGATGACTCTGGTAGGAGACAAGACTGGCCGCTTTCGCGGGTCCGGCGCGGAGAATATCAGCGTTGTCTGCTGATCGAGACAGGCTCTAGATCGAAACGGGCTCTAAATAAAGAGCGCACTAACGCTATTGCGCGAGCTCGGCATCCAGTACCGGGAAGCGCGTAAAGATCTCGGCCACCGCGGCCTCGATCGTGGCTTCCATGTTCTTGACGTCCTTCTTGGTGACACGCCCTTTTACCGTGCCTTCCCAAAGCAGCTTTCGCTCTCTGGGGTCGATCAGATCGATGGTGAGCGTGCCCTCGGTGTACTGCTGAATCGTGGTTTCATACCCCATGCCGACGCCCATGCCGGGACCGAAGCCGTCATAAAACCCACCCCGATATCCGTAATAACCACCTGCAGCCATGGTGGGAGTCTGCCGCGCCTTGATTTTTTCGTCCGTCAGTATAAAGAAGTTCAAAACCACGTCGGGGTTTTGTGGATCGTAGCTAAGCCCGCGCGCGTCGAGTTGCCCGGCGACAGCCACTTTCAGCATATTGGTCTCCAGCGATTGATAACCCGCTTTATCGGTAGACGCCTGGGCGATGAAGGCATAGGTCTTAATGTTGCGGAAATCGCTGCCCGGCGCTACCTGTGAGTAGACGTCGGGTGTGGATGCGCAGCCGCCCAGCACCAGGCCCAGCAGACCGGTTATTGCGAGCAGGGTTAGTAAGCTATTCTTGGCCATAAGGTCTTCAATCCGGTTATCTGCAAAGTAGATGTTGAGCGGTAATTCCGGACGGACATACGGGCTGCATCGCAGCCTTTTCGCACCCGTCACAGCGCTTTTAACACCCGTCACACACGTCATACCCGACCATGCCACGGACTCACAGCCCGGGCATGGTGTAGGTCACGTTGATACGAAAGGAGTCCTCGACCGCCGGCCCCGGGTAGTTGTCGTATACCAGACTGGTCTGATACTCCGCGTAGACGTTCCAACTGCTCTTGGGGCCGACAAACACCTTTCCAAAACGCACGCCGATGGGCAGAAACCACTCCCGGGAGTCCCAGTCATAGCGAGCGACCATATCGCCATTACCCACGTACCAACCATTGCCTAATTGGTAATTGAGGAACGGCGCGATGCCCAGAGGGTTGGTATCCGATTTACCCGGCGGCAATGCCTCCGGATCCACGGCTTGCCAGGATTGCGTCAAAAGCACGCCGTAAAACCAGTTTCCACTCGAGTTTACGATTGCGCCGGCCAAGCCGTAGCCCCACTCATCTTTTGCGACGTTACTGTCGCCCGGGGCGGTGACAAGTGGCCCCAGGCCCATCCTGCCCGAGCCCCAGTCCCAGCTCTTTGGAATAATGAGGCCGAACAGTTCCGTGTTGCCCAGCCCCTCCTCACCGGTCTCGGCAATTTCGTAGTGTCGAAACGTCAGTCGGGGAAGTATTGTGAAATTCTCGTATTCAAGCGGAGCGACGACACGGAACTGTGCAAAATCCGTTGCTCCCTGGGGCCGCGTTTCGCCGTTTACCATGTCGTCTTTGTAGCTGGGCATCGTCTGGTACGCTAACTGGAAAGACCACTGCGTGGCGGTGGAGTCCAGAGCCTTGGAGACATCGTCCTGCGCCCCTTCCTGTGCCGCCAGAGAACTGGCGCCCAGCGCCGCAGCAGTCGCCAGGAGGCTGGCCTTGATGCTTGGTGTGTTCGTCTTCATTACTTTACGTTCTCCTAGTGTGCCCTGAGTGTGCCTGAGTGTGCCTGAGTATCGCTAAAGGTTTCGCGCTGCACCTAGCCGCCCTGCCTGGCGCGTCACCGACATTTCTGCCGCTGCCGCGATTAAAAATTGAATTCCACAAGAAATCTCAGATCCCATTCGGTCCCTTTGTCAGGACGCAGGATGTTGTGATAACGCGCTGTGGACAGGTTGAGTTGCGACGAAGATCCAAGCTTGATCTTTCGTTGCACGCCTCCGCCGATTGGCAGATATACCTTGTCGCCTGAAGGCTTGTCCCAATATACCTGAATACCATAAGGCACATACATCAGGTCCCACTTCTCGCTCAGCGTGTAATATACAAAAGGCTTTATCATCAACATATTCACGTCTTTGCGGTCTTTGTCGCCAGCCACGTCCCAGAGCTGGAGCGCGATGGCGCCGGCAAACAGCCGATCACTCTCCTATTCGTAGTCGAAACTGGGGCCCATTGCATACTTTCCGGTCCCCAGCGAATCATCGTCCGCGGTGGGGAACTGCATGGCGAAGCCCGGCGCGAAGTGATGCTTGCCGTGATGCTCGCCACGCTTTGAGAACCAGAAGCCGGCCAGCAAATCGCCAATACCCTCCTCGGGAACGGTGACGTCGGATTCGCCGTTACCCGGCGGCTGCCCCGGGATCGAGCGCGGAAACTGATTCACCTCAAAATAGGAAATATTTTTCATCTGGTAGTGCCCGAAATTCAGAACGCTCTCAAATTCAAGGCCCAGCGTATCAGCGTCATCTTCCTCGTCGCGCAGAAAGCTGCGAAACAACCAGCTTGCCTGGCGCGTCACACGAAATACCGGCTCTTGCTCCTGCCCGGCCACTGCCGCAGCAAAGTCGGACGCGGCGGCTTCTTTTTGCATGTTCTCATGTGTATCAAGCGCCCACACAGATACGCAAGTACTCAAGCAGCAACTCAACAGAGCAGCGCAAACGGTGCGTTTAAAAAGTGTGCCGGTGCAGTAATACAAATCAATTCCCTAAAAATCAATTATTAAAATCAATTATTCAGTTCCACTTTTCCACACCGCAAAAACGTCTGCAATTATCCAGCTTAGCTTAAGGGCATGCCACGTTCTGTGGAGTTACATTTCAGTCCTGCCAGGTGACACTTCAGACCCCTGCCTGGTGTTAAGTGATTCTGCTACCAAATCCTCGATAGAGCACCAGGCACCGCACTCGAAATAGACGCCTGGCAAAGATTAACTGAAAGGACGCGGTTTATAGCGCCACATTTACGCTTCCAAGCGGATCATTGATCTCCATCAAAATTGCCACTGCATGACGCCAAAAGGCCCTACGCGCTTGGGCTCAGTTGGCATCTTTAATCACGGCATCCACCAGAGCGCGGCTACACCGCGACCACATCGCGACTGCACCGCAGGCAAAGATGATTAAGGTCATTGCCCAAACTTCTATAAGACCGCTGGTGAAAACAGCTGTAACTCGGTAACCTGAGGGAACAGTATTAGCTGATAAGCCCTGTCACATCGTCGGAGAAAAAAATGCGTTATCGATTTCGTCTACTTGCCGCAATGCTCCTGGGCCTTTGCCTGAGCGGCGCAGCGAGCGCGGCCTCCAAGCCGAACATCCTGGTCATTTGGGGGGATGATATTGGTCAATTCAATATCAGCGCCTATAACAACGGCATTATGGGGTACCGCACCCCCAACATTGACCGTATAGCCAAAGAAGGTGCACTGTTTACCGACTGGTACGGGCAGCAGAGCTGCACCGCCGGTCGCGCTGCGTTTATCACCGGTCAATCGCCGATTCGTACCGGCCTTACCAAGGTCGGATTACCGGGCGCGCCCGAGGGCATGAAAGTCGAGGACCCAACGATCGCAGCTCTGCTGAAAGATCAGGGCTACACGACTGGTCAGTTTGGCAAGAACCATCTGGGCGATCTCGACCCGATGCTGCCGACCAACCACGGCTTTGACGAGTTCTTTGGCAATCTGTACCACCTCAATGCCGAAGAGGAACCTGAGCACCCGGATTACCCGGCAGACCTGGTGTTCCCTGACGGCAAGACCTTCAGCGAAAAGTTTGGTCCTCGCGGCGTAATCCACAGCTACGCCGACGGCACTATTGAGGACACCGGCCCGCTGTCCAGAAAGCGCATGGAAACCGTCGATGAAGAAGTGACCGCAGCAGCGCTTGGCTTTATGGACAAGGCGGTTGCAGAGGATAAGCCGTTTTTCCTGTGGTGGAACAGCACGCGCATGCACATCAAGACTCACCTCAAGCCCGAGTCACAGGGCAAAACCGGTCTTGGCGTTTCTACGCCGACGGTATGGTCGAGCACGACGGCATGGTAGGCGAACTGCTCGCCACGCTGGACGAGCTGGGGCATTGCCGACAACACCATCGTTATGTATTCGACGGACAACGGCGCGGAGTTTTTCACCTGGCCCGACGGTGGTACCACCATGTTTCGCAACGAGAAGGCCACGCAGTGGGAGGGCGGATTTCGCGTGCCAACTGCGATTCGCTGGCCCGGCGTTATTGAAGCCTGGCACGGTCATCAATGAGATTGGCGCACATGAAGACATGTTGCCGACCCTTTTGGCGGCAGCGGGTAATCCCAATGTGAAGAATGACCTACTGAAAGGCACGCGCGCGAATGGCCGCAAGTACAAGGTTCACCTGGATGCCTACAACTTGTTACCTGCACTCAAGGGTGAGGCTGAGTGGCCACGTCACGAATTCCTCACTGGACCGACGACGGTAGCCCCGCAGCTATTCGCTACAACAACTGGAAGATCACCTTCCTGCGACAGGATGCCGAGGGCATAGCAGTCTGGGACAACCCGTATACCTGCTACGCGCGCCTATGATTGCCAACCTGCGTATGGATCCTTTTGAGAAGGCCAATGATGAGAGTATTGGCTATCCCGATTGGTGGGTAGATCATATGTTTATGATCGCGCCTTCCGCGGCGTATGTGGGTCAGTGGCTACAGAGCTTCAAGGAGTTTCCACCCCGACAGAAGCCTGGCAGCTTTAGCCTGAGCAACGTTATGGAAGCTATAACCAGCGGCTCCGGTAACAAGTAGCGTTACTCGCAACGCAATGCAGGGCACCTGCCCGGGTTAAGCCCCGGCAGGTGTCCGGCTCTTTAACCGAAACTGATTTGCTGTACCCTCTGTCGCTTAAAGGTTACTGAGACCGAGCGCTCGGTTATTTTTCACTGCCTTCAATGAAAAACTGCCGGTCCGGCACGTTGCCAGGATCGCGCTGAGCACGCGTCTCCAGCGCCCTTTCGCCGATTTTGATACAGGCGTTCTTGAGGCAATCCAGCGCTTCCAGAGACTCTTGCCAACGATACTGAGCCCCATGGTAGCCACGGCTGTGCCACCCTTGACCAGGGTGCTTTCTGGGTCAAGGGATATCGCTGGTTGTGTGAGCGTGCCGGTCACCATAACAAATGGATTGATGACATCGGTCAGACTGAAACCCAGGCCTTTGCGCGGCGATGTCTCAAAGGTTACTTCAATTTCTTCGGTCTTGAGATCCATCTTGCCGACGGCAAGAACGGTCAGTTTGTCAGTCTGAATGACGAATCCCGGTGAGGTTCTCACCTTGCCTGATTCTATCTCCAGATAAAGCCCTGAACAGTGGATGATGCTGATGGGCTCTTTTTTGGCAAAAGGATTCACAGTGTCGAAGAGTTCGGTGAGGAAATCACCCATCAGTGGTCCGAGATTGAGCTTCCTGATCGAACCTGTGCCACCAACCGCAAACGCATAACCGTCCAGGGTAGCCGCCAACTGCTGCGGGGAATTGCCCGTGGCACTGAGCTTTGCATCGATCGCAAAGACGGGCAGCGCTTGCACTTCTTCTTCGGTCATGCCGTCCAGCGTGAGCACCGCCTGCTGCGCCCTCAGCCCGGCATCCAGGTTCATTCCTTCGGGACCCGGGTGCACCGAAAAACTGGAACGCACGCGACCCTTTGCGGCATCGATGTTTACGCGCGGCGCTTCTATTGCGCCATCGAGTACATATGCCTCCATGACGATATTGCGGAAGCGGCGCTGCCGGCTTGTGAGATCACCTATCTGAACGTCAACTGTGGCGTCAAAGTCCTGCAGCTTTTCGAAGGGTAAAGGGTCCGCGGAAAAAAGTCGGCCGCTGTCCTCCGTCGTATCGGTCTCAACAGCGCCCTCATCGTCCTCCCCGGAAACCAGACGGGTTCCTATCGCATCGAGATTGATCAGTTCCGATTGCAGCGCCAGCTGCACATTGGGCTTGCCGGTCACGTCGAGGGCGACCCTGCCGGTGAGCTCACTTTCGCCAGCGCGGAGGAAAATATATTCGACAAACAACTTGTCGGCCTGCCCTTGCATGGACGTCGAAAACTCGAACGGCACGGCTTTGAGCTGCCAGTTCGCAACCGTACCGATGTCGGAAAGACGCGGCCCGCCGGCGTTCAGGCGAAACCCCCGCGCCGCGAGCTGGGGTTCCAGCTCCACCGCGCCTTTGAGATCCAGAGTCATGTCACCGAGGCGCTGCAATCTCATCGATATCGAAAACCCTGGTATCGGTTCGACCCCGTGCCAGCACCTTGAATGGCAGTGCCGGCGGCTGATAGCTATCGCCAAGATCCGGCAGCGCGGCCTGCAGGTTCGGCCCGTCCGCTTCGACGTCAAACACCAGGGTTGGCCCCTCCGACAGTGATATGTCGAGATCCGCCGCCAGTTTTGCCTTGCCAAACTCAAACAGAACACGCTTGAGCTCGATTCTATCGCCAGAGGCGCTGAACTCTGTATCGAGCCGGAACGGCGCCAGGGGAATTCCACTGATGCCCTGCGCCTTCAACAACTCTGGAAGATTGTTGCCTCTTGCAGAGACCTTTGCTGTCACTGCGGGGTTTGCGGCGGCAAGATCGACAGTCCCGTCCAAGCCGAATTCAGCCTGGCTGATTTTCAGGTCTGTCGCCGAAAGGTCTATCGCAGAGTCAGCAAGGCGGACTTTGAGGGCCACGTCGAACGGCAGGGCAGGCACGCCCTCGGAGCCCAGTCCCTGCAGCGGCTCGGTCAGATCGGGCCCGCTGGCGCGAAGCGTTGCATTCAGCGACGGGGTCGCGAGGCCGAGGTCCAGCGGACCGTCAAAGCCCAGCTGCGACTAGCTGTTGCATGCCGCCACGCGGACGATGCGCATCTCCTTGGCGATCGGCCTCACCGTGGCATGCTGCGTCAGAAAGGAGTTCGGGTACGACCGACGCATCCTCGCCCGCCAACAGCAGGCTCGCGACGCGCGCCAGATCAGCCCCCTGCACGCGGGCACTGATGTCTACACCCGCTGGGCCATCGCCCGTATCAATGCTGCCACTGGCCGTTAACAGCTGTTCGTCGAGTTCGACCCGCAGGCCGTCGATCAGCAGCTTTTCCTTGTCGATGTTGAGTCTGCCGCTCACATCCAGGCTGGCCGCACGCGTCAGGGTCAGGTCCCCGAGGCTGGCGAGATTGCGTGCATCCGGCGTTTGCAGCCTGATATCAAATTCAGAACCCGAGAAGCGCGCAGCTTCGGTCAGCACCCTGGTCCCGCTGGTCTCAAGGGAGCCAACGGTGGCGTGAAAAACGATTCAGTACCCTTATTTGTCGAACTGACAACACGGTTTGGCTATGTCGATACCAAAATTCAGATTTAGCCATTACCCTGCCGATTCGAAAACTCCCTTTGCTCCAATGCATCAAACAACATCTGCAAGAACCATACCAATCAGTAGGTCGCAATATTTACAGGAGAAGAACCGGGCGGAATGCATCAGGTGAGTTTTCATGCTGTGAAGACGAACGTGAATACTTGAACAGCCCAACCGGTCGCGTTAGCATTTCGATTCGCTTCTAGAAGCACTCAGAATAAAACGTACCGAGGTATTTTCAGCTTGTGCCAACGCTTCATCTCGTTATCGTTTGGCTAAGCGACCATTGCCATCGTCAAAGGGATGCAAAGTCACAAACCAAGTAGGTGGCGTAAATACCCGCTCGAATCAAACTATGCGCATCTTTTATTGCGATCATCGCCAGTATTAAACCAGTCCAGAAATTTGGTGATAGTTCTTCAGTGCAACAAATCTTTCGGAGGTGCTTCAAAGTGAACCAGTTCCCCGCCACCTTTTTGCAGTGAGAAAACCACCTGCATAGGCCCGTCCCTTTCCAGTTTTCCAATCACTAACTTTTTGGATTAAAGGAGGTTCATGGAATAATTATGATTGCCAGTCACATAAAAGGGATTCAGAAAGAGGAAGAAGTAAATCACTGGTGGCACTTAAAAGCATAAGTCAATCAATGCATCCGTTTGCTTAGTCCCTTTGTTGATATACTGAGAACCCCCGGTAACCTCCTAACGGTTTCCCCAATCCTAAATGCTTAGCAACAGAAGAACGCCCCGAATTCCACATCCAGCTTTTCTCCTTCAATAGCTGAAGTGCGAATCGCGTTTCGGATAAGCGCATCCATTTGCGCCTCTTTATCAATAGGCCCAGATAGTCTCGCAACCTGTCCCAGCAAATCCTTTTGTTGTTGCCGTTCAATCAGCGCAACCTGCTCGGAAAGCGCTCAAATATCAAATACAAATGGAGGCCATTCGTCACCTGCCAGATATACATCCTATTCCAGCCTTTACGAGAGTCTAAAACCCATGAGCCGAATTACAGCACCTGTTCGGCTCCTAAAATATGATTCGAATAGTAGGCCGTAATCGGCTCAAAGGCAAATACCGTTAAACCTCGCAAACAAAGATTAGTATGTTTACCTTTAAATCAACATCTCCAAAAGCCAGACCTGGTAATTAAAATAACGCCCACCAAAGGAACCTAGCCAGTGACAGACTCCTAAAACTCCAAAGTGATACAAGCAACTCAGGAAGAATTGGAGCAATTGCTGGCAGGACCACACAAAAAACTGCCAAAGCTATTCCTATTTTACGGCCAAAAACTTTGAATTGGTTTTGGGAAGGAGATTAAAAAAATATCCCAATCCAACAAGCTGAAAGCTGATTCAACGAATTTAAATTGGTAATTTTTCTGGAACATGAACAACAGGGGATTAAAAAAAATGACCCTTAGCTTACGACAATTACAAAGGTTAATCATCTGGGCACTCGCCACTACAACATCAAACAAATGAAATTGCAAAGTATCCGCAACCAACGTATCTCGCACTACAAAAAAACGATATTGACGAGTACGGAGCAAAAGCCCTAACCTCGCTCATCAAGCTGACGTGTCACTCGCACCTCAATAGCAATAAGATTTGCTCCGCTGGTGCAAAATCCTCACTTCTCTTACCCAGCTGACATCACTCAACCTCAATAGCAATAAGATCTTTTATGAAGGTGCAAGAGACCTCTTCTCATTCTCTAAACTCAGATCACTTCATCTGGTTAATAATGAGATTAAAGATGCTCATGCGAAAGTCCTCGCTTCGCTCTCCCAGCTGGCAATCACTTGATCTCGATAAAAACGATACCCGCGAAGAAGGAGCAAAAGCCATCTCCTCGCTCACTCAACTGACCTATTTGAACCCTAAGTCGAAACCATATTGGCGATCAAGGCGCAAAAATGCTTTTTTCACTCACTCAACTGACGTCACTTGAACTGATAAACAATAAGATTGGAGAAGGCGCAAAAAACCTAGCATCACTAACCAAACTAACTTCACTCAACCTCGATTACAACAACGTTAGCGATACCATACTGAACACATTAAGTGAATTAACAAAGCTTCAAAAAATTAATTTAGGTAAATAATTCCAGTACCAATTTACTTCCACTGAAAGCGCTTATTTCAAATGGATTAAAGTTGCGCTACACCTCCTATATATCACAAGGCATTGGCATCAAAATCAGTTCACGAATAATTCATCCCCTCATAGAAAATCAAGAAACAAGGCCATAACGCAATCCGTAATTACTTTGATGAGTTGGAAACCTACCGCAGCGGCCAACTGTTTGAAGCCAAAATGTTGGTGGCAGGTGGCGGTGGTGCAGGAAAAACCAGCTTTGATCTGCCGCTTGTATCATCCTGAGCAAGATTTGCCCAAAGAAGAGGAAACCGCTAAGTGATTGATATTGAACCTATACGGCTTTGATATGGAAAATAATCGTCAATTCCAACTTAATGTATGGGATTTTGGTGGGCAACACATTTACTACGCTACCCACCAGTTTTTTCTGACTCGACGCTCTCTTTGGTGTACTTTTAGACAGCAGCCGCAGCAAACGGCAAATCGACCCATGATGAAACCTTCAAATGAATGGTTAGATATTATTGAAACCTTGAGCAATAACAGTCCAGTACTGGTGTATCAGAATCAGGTTGGCGGCTGAAGCAAAGCCACTGATGAAAGTGGCATAAAAAGCCGTTATGTAAACGTAAAGGATTTCTATAAAGGGAACTTGGCTGAAGAAAGCTGCGCACTGGCAATTAGAACGGCGATTGAATATCACGCCCAACAGTTGCCTCAGGTGGGGGATGAAGTGCCTGCCCAGTGGTTAAAAATTCGGCAAGACATTGAACAACTTGCACACAAAAACGCTTGTATCACCCGCGCCGAGTCTTTTGGCGTCTATGCCTTCGTCATTTAGACTTTGATAGGGAAAAAGCGCTGTTTTTAAGTCGCTATTTTCATGATTTAGGCGTGTTTTTGCATTTTCAAGATGAATCCAGCTTGGAAAAAATGGTGATTCTTCAGAATGAATGGGCGACAGAAGCGGTATTTAAAATTATTGACGACGAAATTGTAAAAGCTAAATCAGGCATGTTTACCCGAGAAGATTGTCGCCGTGTTTGGCACGAATCACAATATGAGGACATGCAGAACGAATTACTGGCGCTAATGGAAATGTTTGAACTGTGTTACCTACTGCGAGATTCACAACCTGCCACTTGGCTAGCCACGCAATTATTACCGCCGTCTCTACCTGCAACACTTACTGAATGGCAAGAACCGACAGATATCATATTGTTGTATCATTATGACTTTATGCCTCAAGGTATCATTAACCGGTTAATGGTGCGTATGAACCGCTACATTCTTCAACCCAATTTGGCGTGGCAAGGCGGGGGACTTTTTGAGAAAGCCGACACTCAGTTGTTAGTTACACTAAGCAATACCGGCAAAAAAATCACATTACGTTCTCATGGCCCCGAAGCCAAAGCTTTGTTAAATGTGATTGCCCATGATTTAGATGCCATAAACGATTCGTTTGGTGGCTTAAAAAATAAAGTAAATAAATACATGCCTTGTATTTGTACTGAATGTGAAACCTCTGTCACTCCCCATCTTCATGATGAAAAAGAACTGCTAAAAGAAAGTCCCGCAACAAATCTTCCATTGAATGCGGAGAAAGCTACGAAAGAGGTTAGTGTTCTAGCATTATTGGATGGCTTCAAATTAGATTTACCCCAATGGGCTGATGGAACAGAAAAAGCACAAGCAAAGAAAAACCACAAACAATCAACTTCCCCGAAAGAAATCAAAACGAAGCAACTGTTTTTAGCTTCCTCCATGGAGCTTGCCGAAGAACGGGATGAGTTCGAACTATTTTTGCGGAGAGAAAATGACCGACTCCACAATCAAGGTTTATATATAAAAGTGACTCGTTGGGAACACTTTTTGGATGCCATGTCTGAAACCCGATTGCAGGACGAATACAACTCGGCAGTTAAAAGCAGCGATATTTTTGTCAGTCTATTTAAGAGTAAAGCCGGAAAATATACGGAAGAAGAGTTTGATGTGGCCTACGGGAATTTCAAAGGGTTAAAAGCCTCTAAAATCTACACTTACTTTTACGATGCTCCAACAACAATAGGACAAGTGGATGTGGAAAACCTGAAATCATTAAGGGACTTTCAGGACAAACTTTTAAAACTAGGCCACTTCCCCACAGACTTTAAAAACATGGACAATTTGAAATTAAAATTCAAAGGGCAGTTGGAAATTTTGCTAGATGATTATTTATAAAGAGTATTTTTGATGAGCCGAATAGCGCACCTTATTCGGCTCATAAACCCTTAAATTACGCTTTCAAATTAACCCAAGAGACTTCGCATTCACCCAGTGCAGCGGCAATATAAGCGGAATCGCCGGTAATGGTGATTGATAGGTCCATGGTGCGTTCTACTAGCTTGGCTAAAGACTGAATGTCTTCCCACTTAAATTGAAATATGGATGCACTTAGCTGATTGAATTTGTCTTGGTTTTGTTGCCACCAAACATCTGACTTTGAGTTAAAGCTATATACTTTGACCTCTTTGGCGAGTCGTGTTGCTTTTTTAATACGGTCTGTCGCCGGTTCGCCTACGTCAATCCAAAGCTGTAATTGGCCATCCAGGCTTTTAGCCCAAATGTCTGGATCGTCTATTTCGCTAAGCCCTTTGGTAAAACTTAAATGCTCTTGGGCGTTAATGGCGAAGGCAAGTACGCGCGTCATCATACGTTCATGGCTTTCTGAGGGGTGTTGTGCAACAGTCAAGTTGAGCGAGTCGTAATAGTCACGATTAAGATCAGACAGAGCAATCTTGAATTTATAGATGGTTGGTTTTAAAGCCACAAGTGAACCTTTGATCTGATTATACAGGCTAAGGATTAAAAGTAGGGTTAGTTTAAGTTGATGAGGTTTGGAACCCAATCTTCTTAATCAAAAAGGGTCAACCTGAGTTGACCCTTTCTAATTTATCTAAGCAGCAATTTACTGAGATAAGCTACTTGGATAACCTAAAACTACTTAGATTATCTAAAACTACTTAACGAAGCCTTCATTAGCTTTCACTGTTAACGGGTGGTATCCCGCTTTGGCTTGGTCGAAGGCCTTTTTACCCAACGCTTTACCCTGTTCTGTTTTGGACAACTCGCGATACAAAGGCTTAACCAATTTGTTACGACCAATGCTTGTTAGGTAGTTGTGCAAACGTGGTAGAGCAGGCTCATACCAGTTGTTTACAACATGCATTAACCAAGCGTGGGCAATTTCATTGTTGCTAGACTGGGTAAGCTTAAACGCGGTATCTAGATTCAACATCTGCTCTGCTGACATTTTTTCGGGCATGTTATTCAAGAAGAATAACCACTGATGTACTGTCCAGTCGCTGGTTTCAATATCAGCGGCTTTCATTTTCCCTTCAAGCCAACCACTACGGGCAGTATCAACCACTTCAAACGCATTGGATTGCGGCACCGGCGCACCTTCTGGTATGCCAGCTTCAAAAATCCATTGATTAATGCGAGCCATGTTGAGTTTATCGGAATATTGCTTTAACAACGTCTCTTGTAAATAAGCGATAAATTGGTCTGTGGTAATACTTTGAAAAGCAAAGTGTTTGAAGTACTGCTTTAAGAAGGCATCGAAGTTATCACGACCAATGGCATGCTCTATTTCTCGTAGAAACAACGCGCCTTTTTCGTAAGGGATGTTAGAAAACACATCGTCAGGATCACGACCACGCAAATCGATAGCAAGAATTTCATCACCATCTGGCAAGGCTTCTACGTCGGCTTGCAGGTCTTGATAACCCAATACGGCTTCTTGGTCGAATCGATCAGAACCATACACAATTTCCATAATGCGATAGGTTAAATAGGTAGTGAAACCTTCGTTTAACCATAAGTCACGCCATGTGGCGTTGGTAACAGTATTGCCAGACCAGCTATGGGCTAACTCGTGAGCAATCAAAGACACTAGCGACTTGTCACCGGCAATAACCGTTGGCGTAATAAAGCTTAAGCGGGGGTTTTCCATACCACCAAAAGGAAAGGAAGGCGGTAAAATCAGCAAGTCATAACGGTCCCAGCTATAAGGGCCATAGCGCTTTTCAGTGGCTATCAACATAGACTCGGTGTCTTCAAACTCTTTGGCCGCGCTGTCTAACATTGAAGGTTCGGCATACACACCCGTGCGCTCGCCCATTGCCTTAAACTGTAAATCCCCAACACCTAACGCAATAAGATACGAAGGAATAGGTTGCGGCATGCTAAAGCTGTATTCGCCATCGCGGATTGCGTCTGGGTCATTCAAAGCACTCATTACCGCTAACAGTTCTTTGGGCGTGCGAATAGTCGCATTGTATGTTACCCGCACCATCGGAGAATCTTGTAATGGAATAAAGCTACGGGCATGAGTGGCTTGAGCTTGAGTGAATAGAAACGGATGCTTTTTGCCTGCGGTTTGTGCTGGCGTTAACCATTGCACACCAGAAGCTTGCGGGCTGGTTGCATAATCTACCGTTACGCTACTTCCATCAGAAGGCAGAGTAATTTCTAGCGCTGCTCCCATATGAGCCACCGCTTCACGCAAGGTGTACTTCACCGCGTTGCCGTTTGCGGTAATGCTGTTAATCGTTAAATCGCGAGTATCAACAATGAGGGTACTTGCTGAAGAATCGACTTTTTCATATTCCAGTTCAGCGGTGCCACTCATAACCTTCTTGTCGAAATCTCCTGATAGCTCCAGATTGATATTCCTGATTTTCACTTGTTCAGGGTTAGCGTAGGAATGAGAATCCAACCCAGATTTAGACGCCGCTTGAGCATCGTGAGAATGAGCCGCGGCAGACGTTTCATCACTTGCCGCTGTTTCTGTCTTTTGTTCTGGCGCAGACTGTTGGCCGCAGGCAGTCAATAGCGCACTAGAGACAACCGTGCAAAACACCAAAGTAAGCAGGTTATTTTTATTTATCATGGAACTTCCTCAAAGTATGTCGCGGCCTATTCTAACGCAAAAACCAAACTTGTGGGGGCAGTAAAAAAACAAGCCAGCGGTATAGAAAAAAGAGTCTTGTTTATTACTTGTAATTCGAAGTCCAACTTATCTCTACCCATTGACTACCAAGAAATAATATACGAAGAGAGGAATGCAATGGCAGCTACACAAAATTAATAGCAAGAGCTAATTACAGTCTCGAGATTTTTGATAAAAATGTTGTCTGCGGGGTGATTAATCGAAGTTTGCAAACCAACAATTATTAACCCGCTCATTTAGTTGATTTTTTTGCGTTTTCCGAAGAAATCCAAGGCTTGCTTTAAAGATAAAATATTCCAGTTATCAATAGCAACAGGCTTATTCAAGACCACTCCAAAACGTCGTTCTGGCCAAGCCAACTCTAAACTAGTACTAACTGTTTTATCTTTACTTTCAAGCTTATAAGCAACTTTTGGTGCAGTATAACCTTTAAGAATGCAGTGTTCGATGATACCGAATAAAGCAGGATCCGCTTTTCTTTTTACGCTAGGCCAATCACAAATTGAGTAAATACCTTGTTGATTACGTAATTCATTAATTCGTTGTGTATATTCATGCTTTACGAACATGTGCCCATGAAATGGCTCTTTTCGATGACAATCAGCGCATAATGCGACTAAATTACCTGATGAGTTATCAGATTTTTCTCCGTTTTTATGATGCACATGAAGTAGGCCCTTATCCGTTGATAAATCTACCTTACAATGCTGACATGTGTATTTAAATTCCTGCCTGACTTTGGCACTTATCTTTTTCCAATCCTCGCTATACCCTTTTTTGGCCTCTTTGGCATGGTGTTTGGGCAATCGCTTAAACAGCGAGCTAAACGTCGTAAAAAACACTTCCAAATCAAAACTTTTAACTAATTTATTTCGCTCAAGAATCGTTACATTTGCAGCGTTTTTATAATTCAATTGATTAATACAATTTTTACACCAGCAGTTTTGCTTCCCCTTCAATATGCTCCTTATATACTGTCGTTCCCCAAATACTGAAGTTGCCTGACATGTTATTAGTTACTTTATAGCGTTCAAATCTATTGCCGCGCTTCATTTTGTCGAGAGTACTACAATCTGCAATATGAAATTTATTACCTTCAGCATAACCATCAATTACACTGCTAACTTTTGAACCGTGGTCTGGTATGAATAGTAGTACCTGTCTTCCTCTGACACTAAGCAGACCTTCTTGGGATTTAAGGTCATCAAGGCTTACTTCTATACCAGTTGAACTTAACTGGTCATCAAACTCAAATTCACTGTCTTGCCATACATCACCAATATCAATAGTGAGTCGTTTGGCTCCCATTTGACTTACTCGGCCCCAAAGTTGTTCTAAGTTTACATGCAGCTTCATTATGACTCTTGTAAAATCCGTTTAATTTGAATATCTGAGTTTGTAATTACCCGAAAACTGACTCTGCGTGATTTTGCTTTATTTTCAGAACCATCATCATTAAGCATTAGCTTTGAAGATGAAAATCCAACAGCCGCAAAATATAACTTTATCCAAGGCCTGTATGCGTCGCTTGAATCTAGGCCATAAACGTACTCAAGCACTGATCTAGTTCTATCTTGCGATAATTTCATATTCTTAAAGTAAGCACTTTCCGAAGTACTGGATACATTCCAAGCGCTGCTTGTATGCCCTTCTATTCGGACTTCATTTATTGAGTCTTTGAATGGTTGTAGAGCATTTATATACCTAGGAAAAAACTCGCTCAGTAACTCTTGATATTGCGAACTAATATTGAACTCACCATTTTTGAACAGCACTTCCGGTGCTTTAAAAGTAAAAGTTAGCGTGTCCTCATCTATATCAGCATTCCATCTACTTAAATCTTTTTTAAACTCAGTATGTAATGCCTCGTAAATGGCAACCTGATTTTCTTGATATGCAACCGCTACTTGCTTAATTTTGTCCCTTTCAGCAAATGCATTTCTCATTAGTGCTATAGCAATAAACAAAAAAACCATCATTAAACCGGCCATCAAGTCTGATACAGATAACCAATGTGATTCTTCCTCTTCGTCTTTTTTTGCAGTCAACAGCCTACTCATTATTCACCTCTATTCTTGTTGACTTACAATGTCTGACATTCGTCTAACCAAGCTTGAATAATCTTCAGTAAATTTTCCACTAATAGAAGCCAATGCGCTGCCCATAGATTGCATAACTTTCTCTATTTCTTGCCCCATCGTTTGATCAATCATTGAGATTTGTTTTTGGACCGATTCGCCGGTTTGTGAAAGGGCTTCTTCAATGCTTCTCTCCAACCCTGCAAATACCTTATCAGCTTGTCTTCTATGCTCTGTTGCTTGTTCATCTATTGTAAAAGCTAAACTTCGCTTCATTTCGTCGATACTTTGCGTAAATGCTTTACTAACTTCATTTGTATCTTGCATCAACTGAGAACTTGCTTCTTTGTAGTTAGTGCGCAAGTCTTTACTGCCTTGTTGTAAGTCACTAATCAAATCACGCATATGGGAACCAATATCAGCTAAGGTATCTGAAAACTGCCGTTTTATTTCCTCACTTGAGTTAGCTGTTGCTTGAGCCGATTCTGTTAATGCTGCACGGGTTTGATCAACAGTATCCCTATAATTGTCAGCACTCTCCGCGATTACATTCTTAATGTGTTCGCTACTTTCAACAATACCGCTTGCAAGTTTATTGTTTGCTTCCTTGGCACCTGCCAAAGCTTGTTCTATTTGCTCTTTAATTTCTGGTACTGCTTCAACCGCTTTGTCTCTTACATCTTTAAAAGCATCAAGGTGCCTGTCTAGTTCATTTATTTGATGCTGATTTATTTCCATGACCGCTTTTAAATTGCTCATGGTTTCAGGTATTACCTTAGCTTCATCACTTATGTTTGCGACGGACTTTTCAGTTTGAGTTATAGCTTGAACACCATTGTCGTACTGAATTTTCATTTCAGTTAATTGTTCTTTGTAGTTTTCTTGCCACGTAACGAGCTTAAGAACAGCTTCATTGAGTTCTTTAAAGTTATCCCCAAATTGTTCAATTAAATTATTATTGAAATCTTGAATGACTTGTTTTAGTGCTTCAATAACTTGCTCAGTTGCAGATTTTGAAAGCATATCTGCAAAATCTTGCAACTTAATCCAAAGCCTTTCTTCAAATTGTTTAAATGATTCCTGCTGGGTCTGACTAACAACCAAAAGGTCCGCTATTGATTCACTTGTTGCGGTTAAAGTTTTATTAACCGTTTTCTGATTATCAGCCAAATCCGAACGCAGTAGCTTAAACTGACCAACCAAACTTGTTTCGTCATTCTCACTAATGGCCCTTTTAAGGTGATCAATTCCATCAGCCTGTCGTTTCATTACCTGATATAAATCACCAATTTCGATATCATCCTCATCGACACCGACCTCATTTACCCGACTAAATACGCCTGTAGAAACGATGACTTTGTAAGCTATTGATAACAGCATTCCGACAAGGCTCGTAATAAAAGCAGTCTTCAATCCAGCCAACAAAGACCCAATACTCCCGTCAATATCATGAGTGTTAAAGTCAAGCAAGCCAGAGATGATGCCAGTGAAAGTACCTAAAATACCAAGGGATGTGAGTAAAGTCGGCGTATAATTAGTGAACACGTGATGTTTATCTTTACGCTTCCAAGCTAAAGACAAAGCGAACAATATGATTAAGGTAAATAAGAAAAAATCAGTTATTAAAGCGGCATCTGCACCACGTAGCAACGCTTCAAATAATGGTGACAACATAGGAACTCCTAAAAACTCAATTAAACAGCTCCCTCCAAAGTGTGCGATTGATAAAAAATCAAGAAGCTTAACTTGTGATATTAAACCTCCACACTCAACATTAAGTCAATTTATTTAGCCATACATACCTTAACACATTGATTAAGAATGAATCAATGTGTTGAATAAAACTACTGATAAAAATAATCCTGGCGCCTTATAGATTGATGTGTTCAGTTGTTCTTCTTGTTTTCCAACTTTAGGCACACTAGTGTCACCGTTAGATGTAGTTAATCCCATCGGGAAACCCATATGCCAGATATAGAACTACTTTCAACCATTACCTGTCCAAAATGTGATTTTGTTAAAACAGAAGAGATGCCGACAAACGCTTGCCAATGGTTTTACGAATGTTCATCGTGCAAAACCGTATTGAAGCCTTTAAAAGGGGATTGTTGTGTGTTTTGTTCTTACTGAACGGTAAAGTGCCCTCCCACTCAAAAAGGAAGTGCATGCTGTGCAGGAAAAAACGATTAGCGCCCCCAAGTGAGCGAATAAGTTCCGACGGAATTAGCGCACATGGGGGATATCAGTAGCAAGCCTTCAACCTAAAAAATGCGTTGGTTTACATAGCCTGCAATGTGTTAACGGTTGTTCTTCAGTGATTATTCTCGGGCAGAGTTTTCTTCCAGATTATAATAAACATGGGGATAATCCGGCTCACGATTTTGGAACGACAGAATTGCGGTATTTTTAATTACGCCACCATCAATATTAATCGCCTGTCGAATCGTATCGTTTTCATACCAACTCTCACGGCCCGCCAATACTGTTGGCAAATGCACAATTAGGGCAGCCGAAATTGACCGTGTTGCACTTTCCCAAAGGTAACTTGGTGTATGATCCACGGCGTAATAATCGATGGTTTTATACTTAAACATCGGGTTTTTAAATGTTGTTGGCTTAGCAAAAAAGAATCCCATTCCTTCGTCGCAACTCACATCAATAATTAAACCATTGGCCTTAAGGCAGTCACTTTCTTCTTCGGTAACAAAGTCGATAGGGTTCTCTGTATCTTGAAACGTCCCGTTTACAATGATATCGGCTTCGCTAATCAGCTCAGTCAGCGGACGCGTGGTTCCATCATGCTCCACCACCATCATGCGTGCCTCGTCCTCGTTACCGGCTCTAATTCTGACATATTTACAATCGAGTACTTCTTCACGCACCTCGTGGTCTGGGCGTTGAATACAAATAGTAATATCTCTGAAACCATGTGCCTTAAGCGCATATATGGCACCACGGCTAACTGCACCAAAACCGAATATGAGGGTTTTACGTTGATTGCCGTAATGCCCATCAATACCTTTAAGTTGCATGGAATGCAGTACTCCGCAATAACCAGCCATCTCGTTATTCTTATAAAAGGTATGGCGACCAACGTGTCCGTTAGGGGACCAAATAAACATATCTTCAAAAGCAATTAGGGTTTGTTTGCGATCGAGAGCCGCTTGGGTAATGTCCGCTTGCTGCACGCAATGCACATAACCCCAAAGTGTTCCGCCTTCGCGAAGTTCCTGCAAATCGGCCAGGACTGGTTTCGCAATAATAACCGTGCCAATATCGGCCAGTAATTCATGACGTGTGGCGATACCACCGGTTAAAGCTGCAATGTCCGCATCTGCGACACCAAATGGTTCGCCATAGCCTTCTTCAAATACTAGCTGGTGGCGAATTGCTTCAGGAATGCGTTGTAAATGCCTTGGATGAATGGGAAATCGGCGCTCATCTTCTTTTTTTGAAGTCCCTATGACGCCTACTTTAAATGTATTCATGTTGTCGTTTCCTTGTTGTTAAATATTCAATAGGTGTGACTTCATGAACGAATGATCCGTTTCGCCAATAAGTCTGTTTATTAATGCTCTGCTCTGTCACGAATGTTCCAGAGTTTTAGCAAGTAAAATTTTGTAGAGATGATAGAGAAATCAAGCCTTACGGCTTGCACTTTGGCGAGCGGAAAGAACTTGGTCAGAGAAGAAAATAATTAAAGTGGATTCTCAAAATAAACACTCCAAATGAGTACTGTGCTGAAGCTTATTTAAGCGTTTTCATCAACTATGCTTTAAGCTTGCAGTTGTGAAAATCGCTCAATTTCGATTAACTAAGCTTCTGCCCCAACCGCTATTTTTAATTTGCTTACGTTATATGTTTGAGACATGACATTGCGTTTTATCGTGGTTGATGATGTACGAGGGTTATAAAGCACTTGCTTGATTTGCTTCCCTTTCGATTTAAGATAAGACTCAACCGCAATATTGTGAGGCTTGTTTCCCCAATCTTCGCCAATCACGAAAATATCAGGGTTCAATTCTTTGCAACCTGACACATATTCAAGCTCATCGTAGGGACGCACAATATCGACACAGCGCAAAGCTCTCAGCATTTCCATGCGTTGCTCAAGAGGAATAACTGGCACATTGGGCTTATAAGAATTCACAACACGATCCGAAGCTACGCCAACAGCCAGAACATCACCTATTGATTTGCAATACTCTAATAAAGCTAAATGCCCTACATGCAATAAATCAAAAGTACCTACGGTATATACAATCATATGCTATTGAATTCCTTTAAAAATAATTATTAGTGGCGTTTTATTCGACTATTTACGCGTGCTACTACTGGCTACAAAAGCTTCAAAGCATAAATGCTTGTTATTCCGAGCGTATAAAACGCAAGTAATACAACATTTCTTGGATTACCAGATAGTTTGGGGGTTTTAATTTGAGACACATTAAGTGCGGCTAGCCCTAGGCCACTGACATAAAGGACTATAGAGAATGTTCCAGCTGAAAGAACACTTTCAAAAAGGAAGATGAAAACCAATATGATGTTGTTGTTATCTAGCGCTAACCCTGTGTATTTAGACGCGTCAGACAAACCAAAGGTGCTGAAGTAGCTTAAACGTATAGCGCTGGCAGCGAGTACGACAAAAGCAACGGGTAAAAATATAGGTTCGAATTTCCCATAACTAAGCAGAAGAACCGCGGGAGCAACACCATAGCTTACAATGTCTATTACCAGATCGAGCTGACCACCAAAAATACGGTCACTGCCTGTGCGTCCTTTCATTCTTCTAGCAATAAGGCCATCGGCCCAGTCAAAGGCTACGGCCCAGATCATGCCAATCATTGCGGCGTAATAAACGCCAAGTATACTAAAATAGATTGCTAATATTGTGCAGGCCAATCCGGCAAGTGAGCATATATTGGGAAGATCTTTCACATAAGAAATAATGGTCGGTTGTGACTCTTGAACTTCTTGATTACCTGTGGTCATAGTGCTCCTGAAAGGAATAATTAAAAATCAAGGACACACCTACTCCACGCTGAAAAATACAGCGCGCACATCTCTCCGCTCAAAAGAGCAGAGTTACGCTAAGAATCTGACTGTTCTCATTAAAGATTGAGAAACGCAAACAGCAGGTGCTGTGAATCTACTTTATTCGCTTGCAAGCAAATAAAGTCGCAATAAGGAGGATATAGGCGTGTTGGCCAGTAGGCTCGATAAGGGAAAGACTAACCGCACCACTATACGCCCTATTTGATCGGCCGCACAGCGATTTAATTTTTTAATTGTATGGTCTTGTATGGCTTAGGTTTTCTTAATTTTTTAGATTGACCTGATAGCGAATACTTCTACCCTTAGTATCAGATTTCGCTAAATAACCTTGCTCTAGTAATTCGGCTATTAAACAAACAGAAAGGGAATTTTCCAGAAAATAAAATAAAAAGGAAAGATAAGGCTGAATGACAATTTTGAAGTTACTAATCAACAAACGTTAAGTTGATAAATTGGTTTTTACCCTATTATTGCAATCACGACTTTGACGAATCAAATCATCGCCAGCAAATGCCAAATTCGACTTTGCCAGCCTGTCGTATAGCAACACATTAACTGACGCAGCTAAATTCATACAACCGATTGTCGGCACATAAACGACGGCATCAGCAATATCAATTACCTCTTGCTCAATCGTTCCGTCTTCGGGACCAAAAACATAAAAAGCGTTATCTGGATGCTGAAACACTGGCAGTGGCGTCGCACCTTCAACCAGTTCCACACACACAACCTTAGCGCCTTCAGGAATCTGCGTTAGAAACGAATCCACCTGCGTAAGAGGGATCTTAAGGCTGACATCTTTGGTATCAGTCTGAAACCGTGCTGCTCGAGCATAACGCTCCCCGGTATACAACACGGAATCCACTTGATAGCAGCCTGCCGCGCGCATAACCGCACCAACATTTGATGGACTTTTAGGATTAATCAACCCAACACTCACACAAGACGACTTCATAACTTCACATTGCACTCAATTTACATGACGCGTATTTAATCATAATCAACGTGGCCTCTGCTAGAGACAAGTGAACGAAGGTAACTCTTGGAATGGCTCTTTTATGAAAGTACTGTACAAACAGGACATAGCTTTGAGCATTGCACCTCATTTTGAGAGCCGACTTACCATCTCTCTTATGCAGTTGTAGAAGATCTCATTAAGCATCCGCTCTTCGCCAGGTTTACCCTTGTACGCAGGTTTATTTTTCACCAGCTCAATTAACGATTCCGCTTTGCCCTCGATACCTTGCATCATCTTATTAAGCTCTAAAGTAGCGAGCTTTGCAGGTATGCCCAATTCCTCGGCGAACAGCAATACATTTTTAGTTGTCAAATCGGATAAAAACCTAGCCTCTCCCATTGGCTGAGAGAGTTCATGATTCATATGTTTACCCACATCCTCATAAATCGCTGTTGAAAGTAGATCATAATGCGGTGTCATAACGACAAAATCTTTGTGTAGAAAAAACGACAAATTCTTCAAATGCGCATCACCATTGCCAACAAATGCGTTAAAGCAAGCCCAGCGAAAAATATCCAGCATGGTTTTTGCCCGTGTACGCGTCATATCAATCAGCTTTTTAAGATAAGCTACATTGCTATTTGTATATTTGAAGGTATGAGGAATGTTCAACAACTGACAACCATCTAACGTATGCACTCTGCGTTGATGGGGATACTCGCCTAGCCTGTCAAAGCGCTTTATTAAATAAACAGGTTCAGGCACGTATAAAACATCCACATCCGGCACCGTCAGGCCACAATGTTTAGCCAAAGACATAACAAACCATTCATTACGGGGTGTTTGGTAATACACATCTGGAGACGTATGTTCCGGTTTAACAATATGTGTAGACGGTAATTGACCAGATGGCTCAAAAAGCTGGCCATTCTCATAAACGACAAGCATTTTATGCTGAGCACCAGCCAAAGACATGCGCTTTCGCTCAGATCGGTTTAAAGGAATTCTTGGTAGCGCCTGTATTCTTTTACTTATCTCATCGTTTTCGAGTCGATGAGCTTCACCTTGTATCATTTCTTGATCTGACGGAAGTAAGGTAATAGCACCTGCGGACTCGGCTCCTGCCACTTCAAGTAATGCGAAAGCATCATCAATGGGCTTACCAACATCGTTAGCTAACAGTTCCCGTGCTTTTTCTTCAGGTAGCAAGTTGTCAAAAAACCATTGAATAGGCCGAGTTGTCGAGCCATCAGTTTGCAGTTTTTGAGATAAAGGGATACGAGGTGATAAGGCATGACCATCGTTCTTTTCCAGCCACTTTTCAGCATACTTGAATGACCAAATATTGTTTGCTTCTATCAGTTCTCCAACCAAGGCCGTATCGATAAAAACGTTTAATACCCTTTTCATCGGTCAATATCACCTATAACTTCGTCCAATTGCTTGCGCTGATTATCAGTCAATGACCCTTCTTCAAGAGGTAGATCTACAGTAATCATGATCCCCAAAGCATCAAGTACTTTCATAACGCGCTCAAACTCAACGGTAGACTTACCGTTTTCAAAATCACTCAAAAAAGTAGTGCCATTGCCGGACAGCATCGCTGTGCTAGCCTGATCCAAACCCTGATTTTTTCGAACTAACTGAGCCAACTTACCGAACTGCTTTGTATGTTTAACTGACAATTTCACGAAATTCTCCAAAATCATCCAAATAAATGCGTACGCGGTTATATTAGACAAAGCCAACCAAAATGCAAATTTTTATATGCGAACACGGTTATTTAAATAAAAACACACCAAACGCTCCCTTAATATATGCGCTCGCGGTTATTTATGATAATTTGCCAATGAAGGGGTTTTGTTGGAGCCTAATTGTAATAACTTGAGATGGTTTGAGCTTGCTTTCAGAATACTAATTCATCACTGAACTTCGCCAAAAATGCTTAAAATTCATTGATAATTGATGCATAGGAAAGAACCTCGCTGTTATCATCAACGCCCCCCATAGAAGCATAAATACTATGATCAAAATCAAAGATTTGCATAATGAATGGCTGAAAGATGAAGAATACCAGCAAGAATACGAAAAACTGGAAGCCGAGTTTAATCTGGCCAAAACCCTGATTCAATCAGAAACCCAATTGAATAGACAACATGGACGCACGAAAACTTCGCCGATTTCATCCAAATAACCCTATACAAATCCACCTTTTTAATTATTGAGGGAAATCTTCATTACGAGCAGAGGCTTCCTATCTACGCTTAGAAATGGCAGCTAAATCAACGATGTCTTCGATTGAAATGACAACAGAAGTCGTTTTTCCATATTCAGTTGTAATGTATTGAGGATGTACGCTTTGTGGGTCATTCATGTTCAGCATTTCTGCTATTACTTGCCTAACAGCTTAACATAATAAATGTTAGGTTCTGAGAAGATAACAAAGGCCCCCTCTTCCACAGCCCCTCCAAAAGGAGAAATAGAAACACCACTGTTCTTAAAGTCCTCATCAACTTACTGGCAGATCGCCTGATAAGTCGTCAAACGTCAATTTCATTATTGCACTACTTTGGACAGATAATTATCTGGCACTTAAATTGTTCCAATACAATTAGATCTCGATTTCCACATTAATGAGGTTTTCAATTTCAGTGTAAATATCAATGTCTGTATCTGGTACTTCGATGCTGACGAGCAAACTATATCGAACTGAGTTTTGCCAACGACCTTCAGAATATTTATATTTCCACCAACCACTAACAGGGTAAACCGCAATAGTGTGCATATCGCGTAAATCAGCAGCGCTCCCTTCCCAGATATCAGAATGTAAAGAACCGCGAGTCCTCAAATTGCTGCCTACAAACCAGCCATCGTTATCACCCTCCCTACCGTCATAATCTTCATCAGCAGCAAGTTTATTAACCGCAGCTCTAAATCTATCAACCGATTCGCTTGGCCTAATCACGTCAAAGCGTAAGCCGTGAGATTGATAGCTATAACGAGTGCGAAAACCTCTACGACGTGGATTTGGTTCTATGAAGTACGACAGAGAAACCCGTAATTTAACGTTCAGCTCATCAGGTAATTGCTGCAGGGCGTCTTTGGGCCATGGCAGTTCATGTAAGTTCATTTCATGAAATATCGGATCAGACGCTTTCTTGGCATCTGTCTTTTTAAAGAAAGGTTGTATCTCACTTTCAGCGATTAGCGTTAAGGCATGGGATGCGCTATATAGTGACCTGTTTAAATTTGGTACACCATATCCTACTGTTCTCAAAAGATTTTCAACGGCGACTTTAGGAGAATGCTGCCCACGCAGATCTTTATACCTTTCCCACATGCGAGGCGTCCATTGGGCAGAGTGCACCAATAAACCTCTCACTGTTTCAGGCCAATACTGGGGATGCTCAGCCATCAAAATAGCAGCTTGCCGAGATACTAATGCACAAGCAGCACTAGTATCACTTCCTCTTTCAAACAACTGGCCTGTTACTTTGCCCGAAGTCGTTAATAATGCCACTACATCTTCATTGCTGACTTCCGTTTGATTTGGCGAAAGAAGACGATTACCACCTTCAGCTACAATATCAGGTTTAATTGGAGCTTGTTTTCTCCAACGCCAATTGTTCGACCCTCTGCTGGCAGGGGCAACATCACCATTGCGCGCAAATGGCGTCCATCCCTCAAAACTGGGATCGTCATTAGTCGTCTTCTCGGTGTAAGCTCCTACTGTCAATGCATTCCATGACTGGGCAGGGTCTTCAATTTGTGCCAATGTGACCTGATCCCAATAGTCAATATGGGGATTGATATCCAAGTTGTTTCCAGAGGAAATAACAAACAACCTTTGAATATCACCATCAAGCCCCGAGCTGAACAAATCAATTTCGGCTGACCATGAGGAAGGATGCCCACTTTCTCTTTCCTGATCGGAGGTTACAGCCAAGCTATAAACTCTATTTGCGTTGGCTTGTTCAGCTTCAAGTTTAGAGATCGTGCCTACGGTGACAGCGCCATACAGAGCGGGCTCATTTTCTCCTACTGGGGGTAATATCCTCGCGGATTCAATGCGATGATTAATATGAATGGGTTCGTCATGCAAAACGATGTCCATCATATCACCAAATATTGCTAACCCAGCTTGCAAAGAGCCGTGTTCGTTATATGGCACTGTTGGTTGATACACATCGTAATCAGGCCATTCTGGATGCCATGTCTCAGAATATCCTTCTTCACAAATAAGCTGTAAAAGGGGGTGATTATAATTAACCCCAGTATCCAAAATCGTAACAAAAGTATTGATTTCTTCTGCAACATGAACGCGCTCAAAGATAGAATCCAACCACTGTTGCTGTTCGTAAGGGGAAGATTCAAGAATGGGGTTTGGCGTTTCTTTTGCTTTCCTGAGCTCATCTAAATTGGCTATAAGCTCTGGTGCGGAAGATAACTGGTTAACTGAAGCATTGATTAATACAACATAGGAATCAAAGAAACTTAAAGCAGTATTACCTAACCGCGCACCTAATCTTTCAGCTAAACTTTGCGCAATGGCTTCAGGGGATTCAGCACCTCTCTTCTTCAGCCACAATTCCCACCAAATTAATTCATTCTCATCTGTTGGGAAAGTTTCTTCAGAATCCGTCCAAAAAGATCGTACTATTGCTAATTGAATCTTTGAAATACTGTTTATGAGAGTGTGATTTCGTGGATTACGTATGTTGTCTTTGTTTGGTTTAGAATCTTTCTCTGGATCAAGATATTCCGTGATCCTTTTCAAGAAAAGCTCTCTCTTGTCTTCAGGTATAAAAACAAGTGCAATGTCTATTCCATCTTCTTTTTTGTATGAGCAAAGCCGAAAGGTTGTATTATCAAGGCTCTTCAGCGGAAGATCACAGTCAACATCACCAATAATTTCAACATATATTCCCTTATCATCCGTAATCGGGGGAGGGCGTGTTATCTGTGCGGATTGATACTGTTGAAGCAACTCATTGTATTGCTCCATCAATGCTTTACCGTGAGTAGCTCTCTCCTTTTGGATGATCTTGCTACTACCTCTCCCACCTTTTGATTTGAATGGTTCTTGAGTACAAAAACGGCCTACATCCAAGTGCCCTTTATTTATTGTCATTGTTTTCCTTGCAAAATTTAACTGTCGTATTATCTCTCTGAGGGATGCCTTCTGATAAACGCTTTAACCAACATATTGGTCGTCACCTTGCCATCGAACCCCAATACAGCTTCTTTGGCAGCATCTTCACATGAGCGCGTAATTTCAGCAGAACTTAATCCTTCTGCTGTTTTTGCTACAACTGACAAATCAAATTTATCCGTGTCAAACAATGAAAGACGATTTTTAATTAAAAGATGTATTTGCTCTGCTTTTGGCTTTTCAAATTTGATGATGTCGTCAAATCGTCTATAAAGCGCCTGATCCAAAAGTTCTGGGTGATTGGTTGCAGCAAGGATAATACTTTCAGAAGCATCCTGTTCAACAAAAAGTAAAAAAGAATTCAGCACTCGCCGAATTTCCCCTACATCATTTGAAGCGCCACGCTGAGTACCAATGGCATCAAACTCATCAAAAAGATACACCGCTCGTGTCTGGCTGATATGTTCGAAAATAAGCCTTAGTTTCGCAGCCGTTTCCCCCATAAACCGTGTAATCAGATTATCTAAAACTATTGTGTACAATGGAAGTTGTAACTCAGTCGCAAGCATCAATGCTGACATCGTCTTTCCTGTGCCTGGAGAACCTGTAAATAATAGTTTTCTTCTTGGTTGCAAACCAAACTTACGGAGCTTGTCCTTTTGACGCTGTTCAAGAATAACTTGATCAAGTCGATCTTGTATATTCTTTGAGAACACAAGTTCATTACTGCGAACATGGCTTGGCGTAAGCTCAAGCAAACCATTTAATTCACTGCGACTCTTTTGAACAAAAGGAACTGTTTTAGAGGTTGTGACATCTAGCTTTGTAGAGCTTTGAGATTTCTCAACTAGCTTTTTAATGTCTTGAGCCAACCTACCATGCCCTCGACGTGCTTCCTTGGCTGCTACTTGTAATGCAACGGAATAGAAACGTTGATCATCTCGCTCTGCATGACTTTTCAAAAGTGCTTTTAATTGTTCCGCTGTAGCCATGATCAATCCTCAAAAATACCGCTCTGGATATAATAAGCAGTAATACTAGTACTTCTATTAACAATATTACCACAAAAACATTAATAGATTAGGGCAAAATAAATACCCTACCTTCCGAACATCACAGCTTTAACTATAATTGCCACATAAACATACAGCATCCAATCCACGGACAGTTTGTTCAGATTTCCAAAGGGTAGCGCGAAAGCTCCCTTGATTGCGGAAATTTGAAACGCACACACGTTCCATTGGTTTGTTGAAAGGCTTGATGCCGAGACAAACCACAGCCTTGAGGTATGCAACAGGAGAGCGGCAGCGTCTCCTCTGTCAAGATTTTGTGTAAGACAGCACACACCTTGCCTTTTGCACTATGATGATTTTTACTCTCGATACCTTTCTCACACAGAAATGGTTCAAAGCACAGTAACGCATGATACTATTCTGCACATTAGATCGGTTCACTGGGTCGCAGATAAACCCTGAGTTTGATGCGTCGTCATCACTGTATGAAGTTAAACAAATGCTGATTCGCTATGTGCTGCTTAAGACTGTTAATGCCCGCCTAATAGAGGCTAAGTTACCGGGCCTGGAGCAGCTGCATGATAGTCCACTAAAAGTGGTTGGCTAAAACTCTGACATCTTGGCTACAACCTATTGTGGATGGGATGAAATAATTCTTCGAACCAGATTTTTGAGCTTTACAGGAGCGGGAGTTGGTTCTAGCTAGTGAACGTTAATTAGCCTCGATCAGCTTCGCGTAATGCAGCAATATATGCAGTACGGCGGGTATTCATATCTTCTAATCTGTGGCCGCCAGCCCAGTCAATCTCATCTTCATTCAGCAACTTGGTTAAGATACAATCAGCCATAATGCGTGCATGGCGACCATTGTCATTCGGGAACAGGTGAATTTTTACCAACCTGTGATGAAATCTGGCAGCAATTTCAATTGAAGAGTAAGTTTTGTGCTCAATCCAGAATTTTGCATCATCCAGTAAAATGCGTAAGTTGACCGCAATTTGAAACGGGTCGATACCAATATTTTTTTCTGTTCGACGGAATATTCCATTTCATCTGGGTCAAGCGGCGTGCGCCATCAGGAAAATCCATCTTTAGTCTTTGTCCCATAAAGTTGAGTCAGAAGACGCAAGCATGTTTTCAGCCAGCCTTTCCATTTCTAAACGTAACTGTTCATCACTTAAGGCTCGGTCTTCTAGCGCCATATGTGTGCTTGCCCGCTTTACACGAAGGCCTGCCTTTGCCAAAGCTTGGTTTTAAGGATATTGTCAATATCAGTTTCTGGCACAATCGCATAAACAAAACGGCAATTCATCGCTTGTGCCATGTCGTGCATCTTTTTCAGTGATACACCACCAGACAGTTCTGCTTTCTCGGTCTTAGAGATCAATCCCCGTGTTACCCCAAGCCTGCGAGAAAGTTGTGCGCCTGACATATTCAAAGCCTGCCTAAGCGTCTTAATCCAACCCTCAGTAGGCCACACGACATCACTAAAGCGCTCTTCCATATGCTTCACCTTATTACGACATTGCTTAATAGCGATTTTCTTTAGCTCAGACATGTCAACCTATAGGTATACATTATTGATTCCATATCACCACAGACCTTACTATGAAGGATTATTGTATGCCCGATTTAACCTTTGCCGAATGCACTGAACAACTAAAATCGGACATTGGCTTTGCTGCGATTTATCATCGCCACATGCAAAAAGCGACAGAACAGGACTTTCTTTAAAAAGAGTAATGGGATAACAGAGGGCTTCCATAACAAAGTGGAAATGATATCTAGAAGAGTGCATGGTTTTAGAAATTTTGAGAATTATCAATTGAGAGTCATCGCCCATTGTGGATGGGATGGAATAATTAATCGAACAAGATGAATGTTTATCCCTCGTTAATGGGGTAGAACCTGAAATTCTGTATCAAGTTCCCAAAGAAGATCGACGAATAGAATAAAAGCGGAACTTTTGCGGAACATTAGATTGGATAGTGCATTTTTCGAACAGGGGGAAGACTTGTGGCTTTAGCATTAAGTATTGTTTTTAAAGAGGTTTTTAAAACTTGGAAATGGTGCCCAGACGCGGAATCGAACCACGGACACGGGGATTTTCAATCCCCTGCTCTACCGACTGAGCTATCTGGGCACTATAAGGTACTACCTAGTGCGACACTGAGATGTTGTTAACTTTTGATAAGTTATCTCGCTGTGCGGGTGCGTATTAAACGGATATTGAGGGTTCAAGTCAACATTTTTTTTGCTTGTATGTTCTCTTTGCTCAGCATTTAGCCAAGTTTGTAGAAAATCTGAGCTTTTCCCCTCTTTAGAAGTGTATTTTTACTTTTTAACTGGGGTATACCCTTCTATTTCGGGTTCTTTTCGGTCGAACAGATAAGCTTCCATTCTTGTTTCTAAAAACTCTCTGGCTTCTGGGTCCATCATGTTGAGTTTATGTTCGTTGATCAACATGGTCTGACGTTTTTGCCATTCGGACCACGCTTCTTTGGATATGTTGTCATAAATGCGTTTACCTAAATCGCCAGGGTATATTTGAAATTCTAACCCTTCGGCTTCTTTGTCGTAAAAATGACACTGTATAACGCGGCCCATTTTGTCTACTCACTTAATTTGCTAGTTATAGTGGAGTCTATTACAAATAGTCTGTTGGGCAAACGGGTTCGGAAGATTGAGGGAAGAAAAGTTTTATTTTTGTGTTTTCGTTTGAGCTGGCTCAAATAACAAACGCTAGCCTACAAAACTTCGGTTGAGGTAAATCCGTGGCCGTTTAAGAACTGTTGCAGGTTGTCAGTTATGGGCAAATGCTGTGTGAGTAAGAATCGATTGTTTCTTGATTGGCTCACGGTCGTTGATTCAGAGGCCTGTATTTGGCGCGTTTGCTTTAATACCCATAATAAGCGTTTTGCTACCGGTAATGATGGTTCGATTATTGTTTGATTGTTTCCGAAGAAGCACTTTAGATCGTCTATGATGTAGGCGTAATGAGTACAACCCAGAACAACAACATCGGATTTGTCGATGGCAGAGGGCATGTTTTTAAATATGGCCTGTAATCTATCGACAGAGACGTCTTGACCGTAAATTTTATCTTCGACCAAATCAGCTAAACCAGCGCATCCTAGACGCACTACATGACAGTCTCGGGCAAATTCTTCGATAAGGTTATCCAAATATTCGCTTTCGGCTGTTTTTTCAGTGGCTATAAGGGTGAAGGTTCTGGTTTTGGAAAGGCTTGCTGCTGTTTTTATTGCAGGCACAACGCCAACAAAAGGAATATTGAACTGACTTCGCAGTGCATCGATTACTAATACGGTAGCGGTGTTACATCCGATAACCACCGCATCGATGTCGCTTTCTTTAATAACTGTAGAGATTAGAAAGGTTAACCTTTCAATTAGCTGCTGTTGCTGTTTGTCGCCATAAGGAAACAAAGCATTATCGGCGAGGTAAATCACCGTTACATCATCTGCTAATGTTCTCAAATGCTTTACGATAGACATACCACCGATGCCAGAGTCTATCACCAGAACTGTGGAACCCTGTTCTTGTTTCATGCGTTTAAATATCACTCTTCATTTTTATTGAAACAACCTGAGTGTAACAAGCGTGGATTATAACCAAGACCCAATGCAAGTGCGATAGATAACTGCGTTAGGCAACCCTGATAAAAATACTGTATTAAAAAGTAATTACCGAGCGAACGACATCGCCATTACGAGTTTCAGCCAAACATTCATTCACTTCATGCAAGGTTGCGGTTTTGCTTATAAATGGTTTAACAACAACGTGCCCTTCTTTATATAGCTGAACATAATCCGCCATTTCTGAGCGACCTTGAATGCCGCCATTGGATAATCCTTTAATTTGTCTTCCGGAAGTCATTAAAGACAAATCCAAATTGAGTGCGGCTTGTGAAGAAGACGAGCTTAAAAGTAACGTTTTGCCCCAATTTCTATTTGTGCTTGCAACAGCAAATAGAGTAGCAGCGTTTGAACCTGAACATTCAAATGAAAATTCAACACCTCCCTGACTCAATTCACAGATTGTAGCAACCAAATGCTCTCCCACTTCATTAGGATCTATTGTATGAACAGCCCCTAACTGTTTAGCGAGGTTTCTTTTTATCTCTGAGGGTTCAATAACGATGATGTTACTTACTTGGCGTAATCGGGCAGCTTGTATAACACCGAGTCCGACTGGCCCAGCGCCAAACACGGCAATGCTTTCACCACCTTGCAAATCCGCTTCGCCAAATACAGCTCCCAGGCCACTGATGACTGAATGACACAACACTGCTAATTCTTCTGCGGGTAACCCTGATGGTATTTTTGCGAGTGATATTTCAGGCACAACAATATGAGTGGCAAAACCAGATATGCCCATACAGGTTTTTACGCTTTTATTCTGACAAGATAAACGTGAGGTTTGATCTGGCATAACGCCTTTGCTTTGGCTGTCGTGCAATGCCGTACACATATTGGTTTTATCAGATAAACATGCCGCACAGCGATTACATTGCGGAATCACTAGCGGAATAACGGTATCTCCAATATTGAGTGAGCGTACCTCTTTCCCCACTTTAATCACTTCCCCAACAGACTCATGACCGGGAATAAAAGGCGTTAATGAATGCTCGCTTTGATTATTGATGATATATAAATCCAATGGGCTGACCGCACACGCAGTAACCCTAACCAGCACTTCTGTGTCTTTCACATCCTGAATGGATACAGATGTTACGTCTAATTCAGAACCATTATCCCAACAAACCGCAGCTTGAATTTCCATCATGGTGTTTCCTTCCACTTTATTAAACAGGTTATATCAATGCCTACTTTGTTCATTTACACAATCTGCTCATTTACAATTGTTCGGTGTAATAGTTAAAGGCAATCCATTACATATTGATGAAAATCACCTTTTAGTATGATACGAAAACTCTATTTATTACTTTTAAAGACTCGCGGCAAAAACGCCTTCTACTGACTAATTATTTAATTTATTTGTAAAACCCAACAAACAACCAAATTAATCACCGCTTCGGTAAGTTTTTTCAACATACTGAAATTTTAATTTACTGCGTTCTAGCATTACTCTTTTGCCACTCCTCACAAACAAGCAGAAAAATTAATTATTTAATATTAATTTCAAATACTTATAAAATATGACTAATGAAAAACAGTAAATTTTAACTTTCAGAAATTTGATTACCTAATAATAAATTTATTGGGCAATGCTAGTAAATGATTTTTTTGTCCATGCTTATAAAAATAGGTAAAAAATAATGAAATTAATTAGAAGAGGGTTTTAATTTTAATTGAATTGAAATTGTGCTTGATTACAATTTTAAACTAAAGGGGGATTTTAGTAGCATTAGTCAATAGGGGTGACACAGCGTATTCCATTCGAACCATAGAGGTCTGGGTTGCCTGTAATCGGTTTGGCAAAGCGATTGGACACACGTTGCGCCCATTGTTTTTCATCCCAAGAACCACCTTTAATCGCTTTCAATGCCGTTTTCGACATTCTTTTTGCTTCCAACATGGAAGGCCCTTTGATATCACCTTTGGCATAAACCCTTGCATATGCATTAGGTGCATACCAGTTCATTACCCATTCGCTAGTGCCCCCCACCATGTCATATAACCCGAGGGCGTTAGGAGCAAAGCTGTTTCGGTATCGGGTTTATCATCATTACCGGGATCGATAACAGCATTCGAACATGTATCAGGGGAATGCCTCAACGGATAAAGTGCTAGCGGGAACCATTACTTGTTCTGCCGATACAGCAGAAAAACAAGCAAGCAATAACAGTAAATATTTCATTGTGTTAATTGGACCTGCATTAAATTTCGTGAGTGACTTTTTATATTTCGATTCTTTTATTTTCAATACCACCTAATTCACAACTTTCATTTCAAAACGACTATTTCAACCTGTGTGCTCGTTCCGCCAATTGAGAAAGCAATTTATTCGCGGGGGTTGATAAACCAATATTGGGCAGCGAAGAATAATCAATCCAACGTTGGTTAGATTCACGCACATGACCGTTTGGCTTTTCTTTTAATTGCAATATTTTAGGTTGAATATCTAAATGAAAATGGCTGAAAGTATGCCTAAATTCCGGCAGATTAATCACTTCAAATTGTTCAATTCCCAATTCTTTTGTTGCTACTTCTAATACGTTTTTTTCATCCAGCTCAGTAAAACTCCATAACCCTCCCCAAATACCCGTTGGTGGTCTTTGGTACATTAGTACTTCGTTTTGCCATATAGGAAGTAGCATAGTGGTGGCTTTTACCGGTATTGTCTTTTTGGTTTTTTTACCTGGAAAGTCGCTTTGCTTGCCTTCAATATGAGCCACACAATCATTAGCAACCGGACATTCATCACAATTAGGTTTGCTACGAGTACAAAGCGTGGCCCCCATATCCATCATGGCTTGGTTATAGTCGGCTACTCTGTCTGCCGGTGTGTTGTTAGTTGTCATTTCCCACAACTGTAACTCAACCTTTTTATTTCCTGGCCAACCTTCGATTGCATGAAACCTAGCCAATACCCGCTTTACGTTCCCATCTAATATGGCATGGGGTTGACCTAGAGAAAGTGACAAAATAGCGCCCGCTGTAGAACGGCCAATCCCCGGTAATGCTAATACCTCTTCCATATCAGTTGGAAATTTAGCGTTATAATCAGCTTTTATTATCTGTGCCGACTTATGCAAATTCCTAGCTCTGGCGTAATACCCAAGCCCGGTCCAGTGATGTAACACATCATCTACGGGCGCTTCCGCTAATTTAGTGATATTGGGAAATCGCTGCATGAATTTTTGATAATAAGGAATAACCGTTGTTACCTGTGTTTGCTGTAACATAATCTCGGAAATCCATACTGAATAAGGCGTCTTGTTTATTTGCCAAGGCAGGTCTTTTCGGCCATGAATATCAAACCACTGTAAAATTTGGTCCGAAAAGCACTGTTTCTCTGTTTTTAAGTGTTGAGACAAGTTCAGTATTACTCTTAAAATCGCATTAACGGCAGTGTAATGAAGGGTTGGTTGTAAGCCAAGCTTGAGTTCTTTTAATTTCACAGGATAATACCGTGCTTAACTAACTTACGATTACATACTGTGCAATCGTATAACTTGTAAAAACGGGTTAAATATCAGGTGGCTAAATACAAATCTCAAGAAGAAGCCGAAGCTGCGGGCATCCATATTCGTAAAGTTCGGAGTTTTATCTTAAGAGAAGGACGTTTGACGAAAGGCCAAATGGCGGCTCTTGACGCCCATTGGTCGGAAATGGGACTGGATTTCCAGTCTGAGCTATTCGACATAGATACACTTTTTAGTAATCCTGCTCCGCTTGTATTGGAAATTGGATTCGGCATGGGTAAAAGCCTCGTTGATATGGCTAGCCAAGCGCCAAATATGAATTTTATCGGCATTGAGGTACATACACCCGGTGTCGGTTCCTGTTTAACAGAAGCTCAAGCGGCAGGATTAACAAACCTGAAAGTAATGGGTCATGATGCCGTTGCCGTGCTCAATCAATGCATCCCAGACGCGAGTTTACACCGGCTTCAACTCTACTTTCCGGACCCTTGGCACAAAAAACGCCACCGAAAACGCCGAATTGTTCAACCCGAGTTTGCGCAGTTAGTGCGGCAAAAGCTTAATGTGGGAGGTGTTTTCCATATGGCTACCGATTGGGAAGACTACGCCCGATATATGTTGAAAGTGATGACACCGGCGGAAGGATTCAAGAATTTATCAGAAGACGCAAACTACGTTCCTCGACCTGAGTATCGCCCTATAACCAAGTTTGAAAAGCGTGGGGAACGATTAGGACATGGTGTTTGGGATCTATTATTCGAGAAAGAACATTAGTTCCTCTAAATACTTAATAAACATAATTTAACGACTCATTAATTGGATGACCCAATGCTAAGTCCTGAAAGTGAACTATTGTTACGCAATAAGCAATATTTTGAGAGCGGAAAATGGTTGCTCGCGAACGCAACCGATCCTGAAATTTTCGATTATTTTTCTGTTGCGCCCTTTGGATTTCATCAGTTTTTCGATAGCTATATAAATATCCACAAACGTGCTAAAGGTGAGCATAGCTATAGCGCCTTCCTAAATAATGACAATCAATATGATGGTATCGTTATATATTGGCCAAAATCCAAACAACATGGTATTGAACTATGTCAACACCTAGCATCAAAGCTTAATAATAAAGGCTATTTATTGATAGTGGGTGATAACAAAGGTGGCGTTAAGAGCGCTTCAAAAGCACTTGAAAAAGTCGGCTTTTCACTACACAAACTTGACAGCGCCAGACATTGCACTTTGGTGGGTTGCCAAATTGATGAAAGCCATAACTTAAAAGGCACTAAAAACAAAGTAAACACTTACTCCATCAACATTCATGGCGAAGATCTTACTTTGCAAAACCTGCCCGGTACATTCAGTAGCGATGCCCTAGATCCGGGAACTGAATTGCTTTTGCGTAATATGAATGACCTGTTTGAAAACAGAAAAAGTAAGTCTCCCTGTAAAGTGCTTGATTTTGCATGTGGGAATGGGGCCATTGGGTTGTCTATTGCCAAGCAGTTCCCTAACACGGTTATTACTATGTCAGACATTAATTCACTAGCATTACATTGCGCAGAACAGAATGTCACTCTTAATAACATCCCAACAGATCGCGTTAATATTGTTAGCAGCCATATATTAGGTTCTGTGACTGGAAAATTCGATATTATTATTAGTAACCCACCCTTTCATAGTGGAACCAAGACTGATTATTCTATTACTGAACAGTTTTTGCGTGAAGCCAAACAACAATTAGCACCTAAAGGAAAATTGCGAATTGTTGCAAATCGATTCCTTAAATACCCAGATATGTTAATGGATGTTTTTGGGAACGTGAAAACGCTTACAAAAAATTCGAAGTTTAGTATTTACGAATGTGCCAACTCCTAGTTAGAATGTAATTAGCCTCGCTTATGGGTAAATTTAAGAACCATTATTTTTTGCATAAATTTTATTGCTGTGTATCTTTGTATGTAGAACAAGAGTTTGAATATATTCATGCTCATATTTACGAAGATATTCTCTAAATTAAATTGCTGAATTAATTTTCGTCCTTGCTTAGAGATGCTTGTTCTATTTACTCATAACGAAGATTTAACTAGCCCTGCCCTGTGAAGTGTCCTAATTTAGGCGGGTCTGATGATCGTAGTGTCTTAAAATTTTTTGCACTTTTTAATCGGAAGGATACTCTATGTCTCGCAATCTAGGTGTGATTTTGGCAGGGGGAGCGGGTACACGTCTTTTTCCTCTTACGCAAACACGAACCAAACCCGCCGTACCCTTTGCCGGTGGTATGAGGTTAATTGACTTTGTGCTAAATAACTTTGTCAATTCGGATTTGCTAAAACTGTACGTACTAACCCAGTTCAAATCTCAGTCTTTGAATATACATTTACGCCAAGCATGGTATTTATCCGGTCTTACAGGCAATTTTATCGACACCATTCCAGCTCAAATGCGAATGGGTAAACGATGGTACGAAGGAACGGCAGACGCCATCTACCAAAACATTCGCCTGTTGGAAATTCATGAGCCAGACAATGTGCTCATTTTTGGCAGCGATCATATTTATAAAATTGACGTACGCCAAGTTATTCGTTTCCACGAAAAAATGGATGCTGCGTTAACTGTGTGCGGTATTCCCGTTCCTGCCAGCGAAGCTGCCGGCCGCTTCGGTGTAATTGAAGTTGATGAAAATTATCGAATGATTGGTTTTGAAGAAAAACCAGCGGTACCCAAAACCATTCCGGGCCAACCCGATATGGCACTGGTTTCCATGGGAAATTACATTTTTAAAAGTGATAGCTTATACGAGTATCTTAGCGAAGATGCAGAAGACAAAATGTCTTCCCACGATTTCGGCCATGACATTATCCCCAAAATGAGACAAGCAGGCTTGCCTGTTTACGTTTACGACTTCAACAGAAATAACATTCCAGGAGAAGCTCCTACAGCCAATCAAAGTTATTGGCGAGATGTAGGAACCATCTATTCCTTCTGGGAAGCAAATATGGATTTGCTCAAACATGAGCCTGAGTTTGATTTATACAACAGCAAATGGCCATTGCGTAGCTACCATCCTCCTGTTCCACCCGCTAACATCATGGCTGATGAAGATGGAAACCATTGCGTTATTAACAACTCGATGATCTCTTCAGGATGCGAAATTGTAGGAGCCCATGTAGAAAGGTCGGTTCTGGGGTTCAAAGTCAAAGTAGAAAGGGGCTCTCACTTAAAAGAAAGTATTTTCCTTGGAAAATGTGAGGTCGGTGAGAACTGTGTTTTGAATAAGGTTATCGTAGATAAAGGTGTTAAAATAGCGCCGAATACTCAAATTGGTGTAGATCTTGAGTTAGATAAATCACGGGGATTGACCATATCTGACGAAGGTATAGTTGTTATTCCCAAGCTTATGGAGATTGGATATTAGTGAAAATTCTGTTTGTTGTCTCAGAAGTCGAGGGGCTGGTTAAAACAGGAGGCTTAGCCGATGTGGGCAAAGCATTACCACTTGAACTTGCCAAAATGGGTTACGACGTTCGCATAGCCATGCCCTATTACCGCCAAATATCTCAAGAACAAAGCCCGGTAAAGGTAATAGACAATCAAGAACTCCATGCCCATGACAGGTCTTATCCATATTCAATAAAGCAGCTTGAATTCAAGGGCCTTACTATTTACGGCATCGACTTCCCTCTGTTCTTTGATAGAGATGGTATATATAGCGATAGCTACCATGCATACCCGGACAATGCTGAACGATTTGCTTTCTTTTCTATGGCTGCCTTGTCAGCGGCACGCGCTGTTGATTTTAAACCTGACATAGTACATTGCAATGATTGGCACACGGCATTAACACCTTACTTTCTTAAAAAAGATGATTCTGGATTTTTTAATGGTTGTAAGTCAGTGCTTACTGTCCACAATGGTGCTTATCAATGTCAGAATGATTTTGGTCAAATCCCCTTTTTGCATCCATTTGACGACCTAGGGCGTCGCCTAGATTCACATGGTGCCATCAACTATTTAAAAGTGGGTATTGAATTCGCCGACAAAATTAATGCAGTTAGCCCTAACTACGCCCGTGAGCTTTTAACACCAATGGGTTCTCATAGCTTGTTTGAAGATTTTAAAAGTCGAGAATATGATATGAACGGCATTTTAAATGGCTGTGATTATCAAAAATGGGATCCTAAATCCGACTCTCACATTGCGGCCAATTATGATCAGAATAGTCTCGAAAATAAGCAAAAATGCAAAGAGGCATTACAGGCTGAATGCAAATTACAGGTCAATAATAAAATACCTGTTCTTGGATTGGTTTGTCGCCTAACGGAACAAAAAGGATTTGGCTTTTTAGTGCCTGCTATCTGGAATTTAATGCAGCACAATGTTCAAGTCGTTATCGCTGGCAATGGTGATCCGTCTATTGCGGAATCCTTGCATCAATGTGCCGAACAACATCCTGACAAATTAGTATTTATAGAAGGATTCAGCGACAAATTAGCCCACCGAGTTGAAGCAGGGGTCGATTTCTTTTTAATGCCATCATTGTTCGAGCCTTGTGGTCTCAACCAAATGTATAGCTTGGCTTATGCTACTATACCCATTGTGAGAGGCGTTGGCGGCCTGCGTGATACCGTAATTGATCGTTTAGACAACCCGTACTTATCTACTGGATTTGTGTTTGAACAGCCTGATGGCGCCGCGCTTTTAAACTGTGTTCAACGCGCATTATTGTTTTATTATGAAAATCCGGCTGGTTTTGTTGAAATGCAAAAACGCGCCATGGCAACCAAGTTTACTTGGCGTGAAGCTGCCAACAATTATATTGCGTTATACCAAGATGCCAAGGAAGCGCGCTAGCAGTAGCTGTATTTCAAGGACGATTTAAGGAGTAGTTAGATGTACCGTTTTAGGAATTTACAGCCATTAAACGTTGTAAAAGGTAGTAAAAAGCTAGCCATTTTAGCCACTAGCTTATTTTGTACCCATGCCCTCGCTTTACCTGAGCAATGTTTCCAGTCAACAACGCGTGTTCGTGCATGTGGTCATATGACCTACAAGAAAGTAGTTTTAGAAGGTGAACAAGCCAAAGTGGTATGTATCTGTCTTGAAGATTTTGAAGATATTCGTGTTCCCGCATCAGACGAAATAGGCATTGCCAAGCAAAAATATGCGATAAGAAAATACAGCGCCGAACTTGGCTTATCAGAAGAAGCTTTGCTCAAACTCGTTAGATAAATTTTGTTGGTGTTATCTAACTACTCTTGCAGCAAAACTGCCAAGATCTACCCTACCCATTTTTTCTAATTTACAGGGAACGAGTAGAAGTTGTCCTTGTTCGCACATAATAGATTGCCGAACATAATAAATGGCATTTTGCTCAAACTCACTACCAATAAGTATTGCGCTATCTAAGTCAGTAACAGCTGCCAATCCTTCTTCTTGGTGTGTAAAGTCAGGACTGCAACCAGTAATCTTAGCGCTTTGCAGTTCTAAACCTGATACTCGCCTCTGCAATGCGTGATGCCGGCGCAAATTTTCACTGTGAGAAATGACATTCCCCAAAGGGTTAAAAGCCGTGATAATTGCAAACCCTGATACACCCGAAAAATCAGGAAAACCAGCTTTGTGCGTACCCCAATAAAATAAAGTCTGCTGATACGCTTGCTGAAATAAATCGGATTGATTGATTTTTCCTGCCTTTTGCAATTTTAAACCTTGTTCTCATTCGTTTTGTCTTACATTATAAGATTATGTTTGATTCACAAACTTTACCATGTCGTCAAAAAAACGGTTCTTCTCGATAAAAAGGTTATTTGTCTGGGTTGTTATGGGTATTGCATCCATGGCACTTATTCTGACGTCTAGCATTTTTATCTATTCCCAAGTTCTCATTTATGAAATGAAGATCTTTGAGAATGCCGTGATACTGGCCGAAATGCTGAGCACAAACGCCAAAGACGACATCTTAAGAAACGACAATATTTCTGAAGCAGACAACCTGCAAGTACTAGAAGCCACCACCATTGTCACTAATGCCCACGTATATAAAGTCTTGCCCGATGGTAAGCTCGCATTTTTTGCCAGCTATAACAGAACCGGGCGAGCACCAATACCCGCTATGTTTGAACATGTGAAAGCACTACAAGATCCCAAACTAATCGATGGTGTGTTAGAAGTCGTCAGGCCTGTTGAAAGCGACACGAACATCATCGGTTATGTATATGTGCGTGCCACTACTCAATCCTTAGAAGATATGACCATGAAGGCCATTTTGGTTGCTTCTCTGGTGGTCAGTATAGTATTGCTCTTGTGTTTCTTGATAACCCTTCGATTGCAACGAACGCTAACCGAACCCATTCATAATCTAATTGATATCGTCCATATTATTGCGCAGCGTAAAGACTACACTCAACGTGCCCGAAAAACCCGCGTAAGGGAGCTGGATGTACTGGTTCGAGCGTTCAATACTATGTTGTCACGTATCCAAGCGCATATTCAAAAGCAGAAGGATGCTGAAACCGAATACCGCAACCTTGCCGCAAACTTAGAAGAAACGGTTCATCAACGTACTCAAGCGTTAAAAGAAGCGAATCAGGAATTAATACAAACTCTGGAAAAGCTGCACCAATTTCAACGCCAAATGGTGGAAAATGAAAAAATGGCCTCGTTAGGCGATATGGTTGCAGGGGTAGCCCATGAAGTTAACACCCCTATTGGCTTAGGTGTTACCGCATCGACTATGATGCTAGATCGACTTGCTACTATAAAAACTGACTTTGAAAACAAAACCTTGAAGGCCAGTAGCTTGGAAAAGTTCATTTCTGAAGGGGAAGAGAACTTAAATATTGTCTATCGGAATCTAAATCGTTCGGCGGAATTAATTTCAAGCTTTAAGCAAGTCGCTGTCGATCAATCCTCCGAAGTAGACAGAGAGTTTTTATTCACTCAGCTGATGGATGAAGTTTTACTGTCGCTACGCCCAAGATTAAAGTCACATTTACACACTATTGATATTGAGTGTAATCCAAACTTACGCATAGAAACCAAAGCCGGACCCATTAATCAGATAATGATTAATCTCATTATGAACTCTGTCATTCACGGGTTCGAAAATATAGAGCAAGGTAGTATCACGATTTCTGCACATATCACCGATGAAGATTTGTTGCACATTACTTACGAAGATGACGGAAAAGGTATTCCTGAAAATTTCCGTAAACGCATCTTCGACCCATTTGTTACCACCAAAAGAGGCCAAGGCGGCAGTGGATTGGGTATGCATTTAGTATATAATTTAGTCACACAAGCGCTAAACGGTTCAATTGTACTGAACACCGAGGAAGGCCATGGCGTTCATTTCAAAATTATCTTCCCGGTTAAGGTGATTTCTCGCTCCTAAACAGTTCGTATTCAAATTTTTTATGAAGAAGTTCACAGAAAAAGCCTTTGCACCTTGAATTTTGTCTATATTTCCACATATCTTCTAAATATTGGGTCAATCTATTTGGTTAATACAAACCATTATTTTATGATTCAGCTTTACCGGTTTACACTTTAAGAACTGGTTTTTAGGAGAAGGTGAGCGTGCTTCTGGCCTATAAGTAGTAAATAAGGAACCAGGTCATCAATATCACGCTCAATAACATAACGAGAATAAGGTGAGTACCATGCAAACACCAAACGTGCTTATTGTGGAAGATGAAGTTGTTACCCGTACCACTTTACGTAGCCTGTTTGAAGCCGAGGGTTACGCAGTGCATGAGGCCGAGGGTGGCGAAGAAATGCACGATATTTTTGAAAACCACAATATTAACCTCGTTATCATGGACATTAATCTACCAGGAAAGAATGGCCTGATCCTCGCTAGAGAAGTACGAGATAAGAAAAGTGTAGGGCTTATCTTCCTAACGGGAAGGGATAATGATGTTGATCGTATTCTAGGGCTAGAAATTGGTGCAGATGATTATCTAACCAAGCCATTTAACCCTAGAGAACTCACTATCCGCGCCCGTAATTTGCTTTCCCGCACATTAAACGGCAATGGCGACGAAGATTTGCCAAGCAAAGTAAATTTTAACGGTTGGGTATTGGACGGCGACAGTCGTAGCCTTATTTCTCCCGCTGCAACAGAATTCCGTTTACCACGTAGTGAATTTAGAGCATTGCATTTGTTTCTGAGTAATCCCGGTAAGATTTTAACCAGGGAACAACTCATTCAAGAAATGACCGGCCGTGAACTGCGTTCCAATGACCGAACTGTCGATGTCACAATTCGACGCATTCGCAAGCATTTTGAATCTCACCCAAGTGGGGAAGATTTGATCGTGACAATTCACGGAGAGGGATACCGCTTCTGTGGTTCGGTAGATTAAGCAACTTGAGTTCGGGATAAGTAGCTAAAGCAAGATTAAAGACTAAGGCAAGACAATGTCAGTAAATACAGCCCTATTTACAAAAATAGGGCTGTATTGAAACAATGCCTGCTGTTGAATAGGTTACAGTCTCCTGCTCGCTATTTAGTTACCTGCTAACTGCATGTTTTCAAACAATATAGCGCCTGTTTGAACACCACTTCGCAACTCTTTTTCAGCACCAACAGCCACAATATTCTTCATCATATCTTTTAAATTACCTGCAATGGTAATCTCATGCACCGGATACTGAATCACACCATTTTCAACCCAAAAGCCACCAGCTCCTCGGGAATAATCACCTGTGACCCCATTTACACCATGGCCCATTAATTCAGTTACATATAATCCTGTATGCATTTTCTGCAATAATTCATTTTCGCTTTCGCCAGTATCACTAATCAGCCAATTATGAATTCCGCCAGCATGGCCATTAGTAGTCAAGCCCAAACGACGTGCAGAATAACTCGTTAACAAGTAGTGATTTAACATCCCACTGGTAACAATTTCCATATCTTTAGTTTCAACACCTTCATTATCGAAAGCACTGCTGGCTAAACCTTTTTTCAAATGAGGGCGCTCGCTAATATTGAACCAATCCGGCAATATTTGAGTATTGATACTATCTTGAAGGAAAGATGATTTACGATACAAGCTGCCTCCACTAATGCCACTAACAAGATGCCCAAACAAACTGGGAGCTATTTCTCGGTGAAATAAAACCGGTACGTTCATCGTATCCAGTTTGCGGCTATCTAACCGCTTAGCAGCATTTATAGCGGCTTCTATGCCAATTTTCTCTGGCGATTCTAATTCAGAAAACTCTCTGGCAACGGTGTACGAATAATCGCGTTGCATATCATCGTTTTGCTGAGCAATCATTACGCACGTCAATCCGTAACGGCTGCTGGGATATCCAACATTCACACCATGAGAATTGCCATATACCCGTGCACCCAAATTAGCATTAAACGTACTACCGTCAGAAAGTTTAACGCGTGGATCCTGTTCAAATGCCGCTTTTTCGGCAGCAAGAGCCAAATTAATACCTTGCTCGGTATCAAGTGGCTGCGGGTAATATAGCTCTAGGTCTAATGGTTCTTTAACCATTAACTCGGCCTCTGCCAAACCCGAATATTCATCATCACAGGTGTATTTGGCTATTTGAATCGCCTTTTCAACCGTAAGAGCGAGCGCCTCTTTACTTAAATCAGCCGTGGATGCCGTCCCTTTCCTTTTACCAACATATACGCAGATACCTAACCCGCCGTCATTGTTAAATTCAATGGTTTCCACTTCCTGCATTCGTGTGCCTACAGAAATTCCTTGAACTTTGCTCATGCTTGCTTCTGCTTGAGTTGCTCCTTTTTGCTTCGCCAAATCCAATACATCAGCAACAATACTCTGAATTTGTGGTATTTCTTTGTCCGCTTGCATAAATCTCTGCTCCTCACTATTCAATAAGGCTGTCTCTATGGTTACAATCTTACCACCAAAAAGACAAAGGTGGATGTTGAAATACTATGAATGCTGAAGAAGAACAGGATGACAAAAAAAGCAAAAGTCAAATTAAACGCGAAATGCTGGAACTTCGGGATATCGGAGAAGAGATAATTAACCTCGGTGCAGCAGCATTGGAGAAAATTCCGTTAGATCCTCAATTGCGGGAAGCAATAGATTTGGCGCGTAAAATCAACAAGAAAAAAGAAGGATATCGCAGGCAAATTCAGTTCGTTGGCAAGTTGCTTCGAAACCGAGATACACAGCCCATTGAAGATGGATTAAATAAACTGAGAACCCATAATCAACAAAGTACATCAAAATTCCATCATCTTGAACAATTAAGAGATAAACTATTAGGCGGTGGTGATGAGGTAATTCAATCTACCATTGAAGAACACCCTTTACTTGAGCGACAAAAACTAAGACAGTTTTTGCGTCAAGCAAAAAAAGAGCAAGACCTCGACAAGCCACCAGTGGCTGCAAGAGAGTTATTTCAATACTTAAAATCTGAGCTGGATAAAGAATAATTAAAGGAATCTATATGAACAGACTACTCGTCTTGTTTTTAGCTGTTTTTAGTTCATCAACTCTCGTTAGTTGTGGTGGTGGTAGTTCCGGTGCTAATGGAGACAATCCCTTCGATGACGGCGGCAATACAACGCCGGTTGTTGCCCTGTCTCTTGAAATACTGAATGCTCAATGCCAGTCCGTTACCACAAATAGCTTTGTGGCCAATGAATCCATCTGTGTACGCGCCAGCTTAACAAGAGATAGTGCCGCAGCAAACAATGAGGTCGTTTCATTTACTTCCAGTGCTCAATTGGGAGAATTGTCGAGCAGTACTGCGCTAACCAATAGTAACGGTGTGGCAGAAATTACTGTAACCAACCCGAATCAAAACATCGGCGCGGCAAATCTTTCCGCCACATTTGATAATTTGAATGAATCATTGGGATATGAGTATCTTGCTGTGCCCGCAGAGGTAGAAGTCGTTCCCCAACTCAGCTTAATTATGCTACGTAACGGCGAGCCGGTTAATCGCTTTCAGGCAGGTCAGGAAGTTCAAATTCAAAGCGTTTTGCTAAATGGTGACAATACCCCCATCACAAACACCATTGTTAATTATTCGATATCTGGAGCCGGGCCCATACTCACTCCTGGCACCGCCCTAACTAACGCCGACGGCATTGCTCAGGTTACATTAACGACGACAGAGACAAGTCAAGGCGCATTTACCGCACAAGTCAATGCAACCGTGAGTAATCTAACAATTAGCGACGCGTTTAATTTTGAAATACAAGCTGCGGACACTATTGTTGATGAAGGGCAAACCCGTTTTGGTCACTTTAACGACCAAGACGTATTTGTAGAGGGTATTATTGGTTCTTCAGCAATAGACGCTCAGGGCAACGTTACCGTCAGCGCAGGCGCAACTGTGGGCTTTTCAGTAGCTTTGGTTGATGAAAACGACCAACGTATTTTAACGCCAACCCCCGTATCTTTTACATCGAACTGTGTTGCCAGTAACCAAGCAACCATTGATGCTGTAGTAACGACCATTAATGGTGAAGCTTCTGCGACTTTTGAGGATATTAACTGCGCAGGCAGCAGCGGTAACTCCGACCAAATCGTCGCTTCCGTTGTTATTAATAATGCCACTTTCACCATTACACGTGAGCTGTCAATTCAACCGGAAGATATCGGATCTATTGTATTTGTTTCTGCTTCACCAGATGAAATTGTGCTTCAAGGAACCGGTGGTCAAAACTCCCAGTCTATTTCGACACTCACCTTTCAAGTCAATGGCGAATTGGGTAACCCACTATCGCAACAAACCGTTAATTTCTCTTTGAATACCAGTACTGGTGGACTTTCAATCGAACCCACTACTGGCTTGACTAATTCTCAGGGACAGGTCAGCACTCGTGTTAGCGCCGGTAGTGTACCAACAGCCATTCGCGTAACAGCCGAAGTCGATACTGGCTCAGGAGAGATTGTTCGTACTCAATCCGATTTGCTTTCGGTTAATACCGGTCTACCCGATCAAAACAGTTTTAGCATGTCTACTACCAACCTCAACCCTGAGGCTTGGAATATAGATAGTGTGACGGAAACCATTAGAGTTCGCTTGGCCGACACCTTTAATAACCCGGTTCCCAATGGAACAACCGTGAGTTTCACTACTGAAGGTGGCGTAATTCAACCCAGTTGTATTACAGGTGCAGACATTGACGGAATCATTGATCCAACGACCCCTAACTCTGGTACTTGTACCGTCACTTGGACTAGCAGTAATCCACGTACAACGGATCACCGTATTACTATATTAGCTACGGCTATCGGGCATGAAACCTTGATAGATAGCAATGGTAATAATGCCTATGATGATACCGACGGCAATGCGATTTTGGATGGAAAAGACAATGGTTTTGGCATTAGCGTTCCTACCCAATCAGGTTTCATCGACCATTCCGAAGCATGGCGAGACGACAACGAAAACGGTATTCGTGAATCCAACGAAATATTTATTGATTACAACAGCGATCAATCATTTAACGGGCCAGATGGATTGTTTAACGGTCCGCAATGTGAATCCGCAACAGGCTGCGGACAAGGGCAAGCTGCTACATTACATGTACGTAAAGCTCTAGTCATGGTTATGGCAAGCTCAGATGCATACTGGCGTGTATATAATGGGGATATGAGTGATATCAATAATGTCGTCTTTAGTAACGACCCTGAGATAGCCAGCCCAAATTCTCTTACCATTCCAGTAGACGGTTCAGCTGATTTGAACTTGATATACTACGATACTGCAGGTCAGGTCATGCCATCGGGAACTCAATTTGGCACAATTGATGAGCTAGGCAACCTGTTACTGGTACTTGATACTGTGAATAATACGATTACTCCTGATGTAAATGGACTTCCTGGCAGCGGAATCTCAATAGGAGCAATCAGTAACCCGGCACCAGGTTCAGCAAGTACGCGCAGTTTTAACTTCCTTATCCAAACACCTTCTGGAAACCAAACCAGCGTTGCATTTAATGTGTTGTTAGATTAACCCAGTCATCTATAGGGCTTCACGGGAATATTTAAAGATGTTTCAGTGGGGTCTTTAAGGAAGATTACTAGTAGTAAGATTGATTGAAGAAAACACGCTTCGCAGTACGAAGCGTGTTTAAATTTTTATAACTTAAGCGGTACCACCAACAGTAAGCTCATCTATTTTTAGCGTAGGTTGTCCTATTCCAACGGGTATGCTTTGCCCATCTTTACCACAGATCCCAACGCCTTTGTCCATTGCCAAATCTGTTCCTATCATTGATATTTTTTGCATAACATCCGGGCCATTACCAATCAATGTAGCGCCTTTGACAGGACTGGTAACTTTACCATCTTCAATTAAATAGGCTTCAGAGGTAGAAAACACAAACTTACCAGACGTGATATCAACTTGCCCACCGCCAAAATTAGGCGCATATAAGCCATTTTTCACACTGGCGATAATTTCTTCAGGATCATGTTCACCCGCAAGCATATAGGTATTGGTCATGCGCGGCATGGGTAAGTGCGCATAAGATTCTCGACGACCGTTTCCTGTAGGCGCGACACCCATAAGCTTGGCATTGAGTTTATCTTGCATGTAACCGGTTAACTTACCGTCTTCTATTAAGACATTGTATTTACCCGGCGTACCTTCATCGTCAACATTTACCGAACCACGAGCATCAGCAATTGTGCCATCATCGACGACAGTGCAACCTTTTGCAGCCACTTGTTCGCCCATTTTACCACTAAAGGTTGATGCGCCTTTACGATTAAAATCGCCTTCCAAACCATGACCAACTGCTTCATGTAATAAAACACCGGGCCAACCATTACCCAGCACAACAGGCATGTTACCCGCCGGTGCATCAATAGCTCGCATGTTTACGTTGGCTACATGTAGCGCTTCATCTGCGATAGCTTGATACCGAGGGATCCCGTCTAATAAATCGTGGAAGAAACTATAATTAAGCCTGCCTCCTGCTCCCGCGCTGCCTCTTTCACGACGACCATCGCGCTCTAAAACAACCGAGCAGTTCATTCTTACAAGTGGCCGAATATCGGTACAGAAGGTGCCGTCAGTAGCTGCAATAAGCACTTCTTCGTACACACCCGAAATACTAACCGTTACTTGAATAGCATCTGGTTCTTTTTTTCTGATATAGGTATCGGCTGCACGTAACAAGGCTATCTTGTCGTTTTCAGGCAAACCAATTATGGGGTTGTCGGCCACGTAAATGAGCTGCTCATGTTTGCTCGGAGCATTGCTAGAAAAGGCTTTTACCTTATTTTCCCCGCCCAAGCTAGCGATGGTTCTAGCCGCTTTTGCCGACTCAATTAATGCCTTTTTATTGATAATATCGGAATAAGCAAAACCGGTTTTTTCTCCACTAACCGCTCTTACGCCGACACCACGTTCCAAGTTATAACTGCCTTCTCTAATAATGCCATCTTCCAATACCCACGCTTCATGTTGGCTGGATTGAAAATATAAATCAGCAAAATCATTATCATACTGATGGATTAAACCAAGAATATCCTGCAAATCCTCAGCTTGAAGGCCAGAGTCATGAATAAGGTGTTGTTCAACGAGGTTAGACAAGTTCGCTCCTAAATCGGTTGTGCTGAATAACGGGCATATTGGCGCGGATTTGTTGCAACTGCTCAAAATTCATTTCAGCAGATACGCAACCTGAACCCTGCCTAATTTCGGTCAAAAGTTCTCCCCAACCAGAGTATATACAGGAATGACCATATGTCATCCTGCCATTACGATGCTCCCCACCCTGATTAGCAGCAATCAGATAACATTGTTTTTCAATACTACGCGCCTGAAGCAATGGATGCCAGTGAGCCTCTCCGGTTTTTTGAGTAAAGGCAGCAGGAAGTGCTAACACATCAATCTCTCCCATTGCCTGAAATAACCCCGGAAAGCGAACATCATAACAAACTGCCACGCCTAAACGGCCAAATGGCGTATCTTCAACCACAGTAATTTTATTGCCTGGGCAGGTGTACTTCGATTCAAGATACGACCCGGTGTTATCCGCTACTTGTACGTCGAACATATGAATTTTTTGATAATCCGCTCTAACCACTCCCTGATCATCAAAAACCAAACAATTTGCGTGGAACCGATGTTTATCCCCCGGCACCTGCGTTGGCAATGTACCCGACACAATCCAAACCTTATACTTTTTCGCAATCTCAGATAAACGATTCTGGATCATGCCGGTTCCAATAGGTTCAGCAATATCTAATAATGAAGCATCCGCAGAACCAAAACTGGCAAAACATTCCGGCAACACCACCAAAGTAGGTTGTGGTTTAGCTATGGCGGAAATTAAGTTATCTACTTGCTTTAGGTTTTCCTCTACTTCCGGTACCGACACCATTTGTAAGGCAGTGAGTCTTGGCTGCATAATTTTTCTCTATCATTAATAATGTTAACAATCTGCAACAATGATCCGGTTTAGTGAAATAAAAACCAAGGTTTTTTAAATTTTAAAATCACCTCGTTCCCACACCATACGCTTCACATTGAAATTAAGATTTTCCCAAGCCTCTTATTTTTCGAGACTCTGCAATTTTTGGTTCGACCTCACGGATGATGTCCCACTTTTTAGCATCGTCCAGAAAAAACCAATTATCAATATCTTCCCGTTTACGAAAACACCCCATGCACACATTGTCCTCGTCGTACTTACATACCGCTTGGCACGGACCAATTGGGCGTTGTGATGGGTTATGTGGTAGCGGTTTTGACTTGTTATTCATTATTTTTAACTTCACCACTCCGGGAGATAATATCTCTATTTTAGAACAGTAACTTTACCACCTTGAAGGGTCTTCGAAAGAATTTAGTCGCAGTACAATTTGTTTTATTAGTTAATAAAGCCCATACTTTTTTTCTGTGCGCTTGAAATTAGGCAAAAGCAATGTTGAATCTTATTAAAAACAGACAAGCTAAAACTCCTCCCACAAGAGAACAAACTACCACAAATATGCTTAAAGGCATGGGAGTAGAGAATCCACAGCCGCGCAATATGAATCGTAATGTTATGCTTTCTCAAATTGAGCAATTTGATCGCAGCAAACTTAAGCCAGTAGTTGACCAGCAACGTTTTATGGTCTCTCCCCACAATGATGTCAGAAATTTCATGGCCAATTCTAAAGGCATGGGATACCAAGCACTACGCGATAGCCACCCTATGGTGCGCCCTGTTTTCAAAGATACTCAACAGCGTGAAGATTTTCATAACTTGGCAGTTAGCAAGTTAGGTGGAATGGGTAACTTCAATACATTGAATCCGAGGAATAAGCAAAACTTTAAGGCTTATGAGCAATTGCGAGACTGGTCTCATAAAGACCACGCAATGATGGGCTTTGACAAAGTAGATACCAAGCGGTCCCACCCTATCGTATTTGTACAAGGACACGGTTCCGCTGGAGATAAATCTATTTATTCTGACAGCCATGAAGAACAGTCATCAAAATCTGTGGCAAGAATGCTTGATAATATGAAGTTGCCTAAAGTGAGTCAGGTTCGCGCAAATTCATGCTTTAGTGGTACACAAACCGATTTATCTCACATGCCTAATGTGGGTAAAAACTTCCGAGAGCAAACTATTGAAAATAGTGCTGGGAAATGGAGTGAAACCTTTGGCGGCTCATTAGAAAAAGACCTAAATCAGTCGTCCTATAAAGAGCGATATGAAGCCAACAGGGAAAAAGTGGACTCCATTATGAAAAGGCCTCTTGGCAAATGGGGAAGAGTTAAAGCCTTTTTTGGTTCTAATAATTTCACACAGGCTCGCAAAGATGCCATTGATTCTGTCAGTGCTCGCCACAACCGAGTTGTAGGATACATGGGACCAACATCACAAGAATCCCTCAGCGTGAAAACTAGAAGTCCCCTTGGTAAAATCAGCGACTCTCAACATACGGGTGTGGCATTTGGGCCCCGAAACAACATGAAGTTTTATAAGCATGCCGATGTATCAAGAAAAGGACCAAGTGTTAGAGGGAAATAATCTGAGTTCCGGTTAAGTGTTACTTACACCGTTAACTGACTCAACTGGCGCATTGCTTTTTCCTGATTCAATAACTGGCTTAGGCACAATAGATTCTGAACTGGGAGACGGTTCTGGGTCTGATTTCTTGGCTGGAAGTTCAACTGATTTGCTTGATTTATCTAGCAATTCAACCTTCGGTTCCGACAACGTACCAGTAAGTGAGTACTTAATATTGGATACTACATTGGCTGAAGTTATTACCTCGTCAAACGCCAACGCAGCTACAGCAGTGGCCGGATTAACCATCCATGCAAGCAATACAGGTAAACTGGATGTTAAGTTTGGTTGTACTGAAACCGTATAATTAAGTTTTTTGTCAGATAAATCCGTAAAACCTTGAATATCTACTTTGGCAGCAGCACCGTCGATCCGGGTATCCCTTGTGCTTAATCGCCCATTTGCAACCTGAAATGAACCATTCATTTTATCGTAAAAGAATCCTTTTGCGAACACATCCCTGAAGTCTAGAGTGAGTTTACGGATCAACGATTCCAAACTCAAAAAGCTAAATATTCGCGCTCCTTTATCACTCACCTCAGTAAGATAACCATCGCCCAACTTCCAATCAATTTGTCCATTTAAACTATCGTATTGCATGTCAAAAGGCGGTTGATTCCATGTTAGATCAAATTTCATTTCAGCATCAGAATCCCTAATGCCGGATTCATAATCCAGATCTTGCAAGAAACCACCAAAATTCTTACTACGAAACTCACCTTTTAACCAAGTACTATTCCCTGATTCATTAATAAACCAATCTCCGGATGCGGTAATCACCCCATCTTTTTTATCCAAGCTAAAATGATCAATTTGCATTCCCGTTGCTTTGCGGGAAATGTCTACTGCCACTTTTCCAAGTTCAACACCTTGCACCGTGCATTGTTTGCAGCGTATTTGCATAGGCGGTAATTCAGAAAAATCTAATACCGATGTCTCTTTGGAATCTGCATCATTCCACTTGGCAATATTGATGTAATCCGCATCAACTTTAATGCCCTCTTCATACAATGCCTTAGACAATATCACTTCAGCTCGGGCTTCTTCTGCATTGATATCTACTTGCCAATCGTCCTGACGGTTTTTAGCCAACACATTCACATGGCTTAGTTCTTGTCCGGCAAATAACAAGCGATCTGCGTCAATATATATTCGTTGTGGGGAACTTAAAATGGCTTTCGATTCATTAGGTATGCCTGCAACCAAGTCATCCATAAACTGATACCAGGGTGTAAATGCAAGACTTTCCATTTGAGCCGATACACTAAAACCCAATCCCATTCCAACAAAATTATCGTCGCCAATGGATAAATGAGCACGGGAAAATTGCCTTTCAGCATGGGGGAAGATACCGTTAAACTTGACGTCATTGCCAAACAATATTCGAACCGTTGAGGCATTGGCATCACCTTCGCTATCCAAAAACAATAACCGTTGAGTGTCAGCCGCTTTAGTAAATGGCGCTGGTACAGATACATTCAGCCCATGCAATTGTGAAGTCACTTGCAAGCTATAATTAAAACCGTCTTCAGGCAGAGTAATAGCTAAATCAGCCTTCCATTTACTATTACCATTCAAATAAGGATCCAACTGAGGGTGATAATCTTGAGCAAGCTTATCGATGCTCCAATCTCCCTCAATTTTAACATCGGCCAAATATGCCTCTTCACTCTGAGCACCAGAAAAAGCAATGTTTACTGGTTGCCCCCACAAATATGCACTGAGATTTTCTGCCTTAATGTTGTCATTATGAAAAGACAATACACCTTGTGATTGACTTAACTGAATATCCAATTCAGGCATATAAATAGGGTTATTTTTCATAACCACCTTTCCTTGCACCTGAATATCGTTCCCTGATAACGGAATAGTAAGTTGTACGTCCAAATCCAAAGGACCTGTTACATGTACAAAGTCCAACGCTTTTCCAACGGAATCTTGCAAGCTACTTGCCTGAACTAACCCCGTGGCCAATGTTCCGGTTGTTTGTCCTTTCACATCAATATTAAGAATTGAACCTGTCCCTAAAACGGGAACCTCGGCCACAATATCATTCACGGTAACATCTAAAATTCGAGCATGTTGGCTAAACATTTTTAACCCTTCATTCTCAAATAAAAGATCTACATTCAATTCTTTGACCATAGGCCAAGACTCTTCAAATTCGAACTGACCATTGTTCAGTGACACACCAGCCTGAAATATGCCTTGGTTGTCTTTAAATGGAAAATGCGCTGGGCTACCGCTCCATAGTGCCTTGATGTCGTTGATGTGGCCTTCATGCAACGTTTTACGCAAAAAGGCCGTTGTGTCTGGCCCCATTAAATTAGAAGGGAAAAGAGTTTTAGCTTGAGAAACATCCATATCGCCCAGGTGCATAACCAACTGAAACATATCGATATTGGACGCATAATGCAGTGAGGTTTGTGCGGTTAATTCCGGTCCTTCCAAAATGACATGGGGAGCAAACACCTCCACGCCTTCGGATAAATCTAAAAACGCTTCCAGCTCCATTTTTTCATAGGGTAGGTTGTATCCAAGCAAATACCCGCTTTTCAATTCCCCATCTTTTCCTGACACCCTGACTCTGCCAAGTTGATCCAACCAATGAATCGTACCTTGTAGCGCCCCAACACCAGGAATACTGCTTTTTTCCCCAACAGCCAATTCAGAAAAGCCTAATTCAGAAAAATATAACTGTGCTGCCGTTTGCTGCTCTGAAATCTCTACATGCAGCGAATCCATTTGAATTGAAGGCGATATATCTGTTACTGGTTTCGCTTGATCCGTTCCTAACAATACGCCCAATAGCGGTATCATGGGTGCCAGCTTTACAGGCTCACGATTATTAAATGTTAGCGTACCAGCTTCGTTAACCGTGCCACTCCAATTGCTAAGCACAGCCTTATCATCCACTAAAACCATTAATTCATTAAGATTAAACAACCACCCGTCTTTCTTTGAATTTGCCGAATGCGGAATAGCCGTGAATTGACCTTTAAGAATATTGGCATTCACCTCAGAATTGGTGTCACTTTCCCAAGTAAAATGGCTATCGTGGAACAGTGCCTGAACGGATGTCACTTCAGAATTATGCAACCCAGCCCATAATTGAAAATTACCCCGGCTATCCTTTAATGAAGATTTGGTAGGGATAAATTGCTTAATCCAGGGTGATACGTCCAGATCTTCCGCTGCCGCATAAAAAGTGCCTTCTAGCTCATCTTTAATGCCCCTAAGGTCCAATACAAAACGAGCTGAATTTTTTGCCAATTCAGCCACTCGCATTTCTCCAACCCCTTGGTGGCGAGTGCCCTGATTCAACCAAGACAATTGTTGGATCTGGATTGACTGTTCGTCCAAGCGGGTTTTAAGCGTAACGACACTATCGCTAATAGAAAATCGCTGTAATTGCTCTAAAAATAAGGTTTGTAGGGCATCAATAATGGGGTATTCACTACCACCTTGTTGTATTTTTTCCAAATCAGCCTGCATTTCCAAGCCAATTAAGTTGAAACGTTTAGAGTGAATTTGCCAGCTGCGCAATGACGCCAACAAATCTAACTCAACTTGCGTTTCATCCACGCTGAATGCTATTGGGGAATTTTCATTTTTAATTAGGGTAAGATCTTTTAAAACAATGGCGGGTCCGCGTCCTTTCCACATTGCACTTATGTAGCCAATCTCAACTTCGGCACCATAGTTGTCGCTTAACCAATCTTGTATCAAGCCTTTTTGGCTATGCATATAAGGCAGGGAATAGCGAAGCAAGCTTATTACCAAAGCTAAGCTAACCGCCATTATGGCGAATGTTAGCCATATTTTGCGGATTAAGTAGGATATGTAGTAGCGGCCTGTCTTCAAAGTTTCTTTTTACTTCTATTGATTGGAATAATACACGTACATTTTGCACATAATGAATCAGCAGTATCATAAATGCTCTGAACTGCGACTTAACTCGGGTGTTTCAGACCCTAATTACATCATCACAACGTCGTAATTATCCTGATTATATAACACCTCTGTTTGTACTTTGATTTGTTTTGACACAAAGAGTTCCAATTCTGCTAAAACATGTGATTCTTCATCCATTAATGCATTGGCCACGGAAGGAGCAGCGTACACAACAAACTTGTCAGCATCATAAGCCCGGTTAACACGAACAATTTCACGCATTATCTCAAAACACACGGTTTCAACGGTTTTTACCGTACCCCGCCCTTTGCAAACAGGGCACTCTCCGCACAATATATGTTCAAGGCTTTCACGGGTTCGTTTACGTGTCATTTCCACAAGCCCAAGCTGGGTGAAACCGTGAATTTTCGTTTTGGCGCGATCTTTATTTAGTGCAACTTCCAAATTATGCAGCACACGACGTTGATGATTAGCTTCGGTCATATCAATAAAATCGATAATAATAATACCGCCCAAATTGCGCAGCCTTAATTGCCTTGCAATAGCCTGAGTTGCTTCAATGTTGGTGTTAAAAATCGTTTCTTCTAGATTTCGATGCCCGACAAATGCACCAGTATTGATATCTACGGTAGTCATAGCTTCAGTTTGATCAATAATTAGATAACCGCCGGACTTTAAGTCAACCCTGCGATCGAGGGCTCTTTGCCCTTCATTTTCAACGTCATATAAATCAAAAATAGGCCGCTCGCCAGGATAATATTCCAATAACTCATGAAATTCTGGCGCATATTCATCGGTAAATTGTTCTAATTCCTGAAAAGCTAATTTGGCATCAATTCGGATTCTATCTAAATCAGTGCCCACAAAGTCACGTAATACTCTGCGTGCCAAAGGCAAGTCTTCATAAAGTACATTAGTCTTTTTACACTTAGTGCGAGTTTGAATTTTGGACCATAATCGACGCAGAAATGTGGCATCTTGTATCAGTTCTTTTTCGCCCACGCCTTCAGCAGCAGTGCGTAAAATAAAACCACCTTCACCTTCCAAATCGGTCATCATGGTACGTAGCCGTTCACGCTCTTGCTCGTCTTCTATACGCTGTGACACGCCGATATGAGCCACACTAGGCATAAAAACCAAGTAACGTGAAGGAATGGTAATATCCGTAGTTAATCTGGCCCCTTTTGTACCTATAGGGTCTTTAACCACCTGTACAACAATGTCCTGTCCTTCACGGACCAGTTCCCGTATGTCTTTTTTTTCAAGGTGGCTATCCGGTACTTCTTCAGCCAATTCATTATGTAAGGCAATATCGGACGCATGTAAAAATGCCGCCCTTTCTAATCCTATATCAATGAATGCGGCTTGCATGCCCGGCAAAACTCGACTCACTTTACCGCGATAGATATTTCCAACTATCCCTCGCTTTGTGTTCCTCTCCACATGGATTTCTTGTAACTGACCGTTTTCGATTAAGGCGACTCTAGACTCGGAAGGGGTCACGTTTATTAGTAATTCAGCACTCATGAAGGCTAATACCTGCTTGTTTCAGCATGTTGACGGTTTCATACAAGGGTAATCCGACAACTGCACTATAACTACCCTTAATCTGTTTCACAAAATGTCCGGCAATACCCTGGATAGCATAGCCACCGGCTTTATCTTTTGGTTCTTCTGTCTGCCAGTACCAATGAATATCTTGGTCGCTAAGTGGGCCAAACTCTACTTCAGCCGTGACAACCCGAGATTCCACTCTCCCGCCATGACAAAGTGCCACGGCAGTATGCACAAAATGAACATTGTTGGAGAGCATTTCCATCATGCGCTTAAAATCGGCGAAATCATGGGGTTTAACTAATACTTCGCCGCTAATTTCGCCGATAGTGTCCGCCCCCAATACAACCAACTTATCGAATTGTTGAGCCAATTCTTCTGATTGTACCAATTCACATACCGCTTTGGCTTTTAGTTCCGCCATTCGCCAAACATACTCAAGAGGCGGCTCATCGTCTCGAGGGGTTTCATCCACTTCAGCCGGTCGCTGGATAAAAGAAACGCCAATCTGACTAAGTAGCTCAGCTCGACGAGGGGATTGGGACGCTAAAATTAACTTTGAAGACATAAAAACACCGGAAACAAATAAACTTAAGTCACCCGAAACTGCCTTCTAACCTTTCGAAGTAGCAGAAAAATCCAGGGCCAAAACAACGTGCCAGTAACTACAGGCCACAGGAATTCAAAATTAAAGTTCAGATCGGTTAAAAGGCGTAATAACCAGAATACCAATAAATGATAGAAAGCAGCTAACAAACCAATAATTACGGCCTGTTGCCAAACAGAATAGTTGCGTATGCGTAAATAATTAGCAGCAAGTATATAAGTTACCGCAGACAGCGCCAAACTATGTATACCTAAAGTTGTGCCGAGTAACACATCTAAAATCAAGCCATTAAAAAAGGCCACCCCAACGCTAACTCTATTCGGCAATGCCAAACTCCAGTAAGCAATAACTAGGAATACCCAATCCGGTCTAAAAGGATCGACAACAATTGGCATGGGCATTATTTGCAACATTAATGCAATGATGATGCTCAGGCCTATAACCGAATTTCGAATTTGGAACATTTCGCGTTATTGCTCCGTACTCGTCGGCTTCATTTTATCTGACATATCTTTTGCCTTATCAGACAATACCGGATCTGTTGGTGCATTCGTTGGCCATAACAACAACAAATACTTTAATCGGTCTAAACGAGCAGCGGGTTCAGCTTTAATGATAGCAAATGGTCGGGATTCATCTCGGATAACAGAAACAATTTTTGCAACTGGGTATCCTTCAGGAAAAACCTTACCTAAACCAGAGGAAATCAACATATCACCTTCCTGAATATCTGTACTGTGAGCAACATGTGCTAAAACCAATTCTCTAAGATCACCAGAACCAGAAGCGATAACCTGAACATTATTCCGCTCCAATCGAGCAGGTGTTGCATGAGTGATATCAGATATTAACAAGATGCGACTGTTCGTTGTTGCGACCTGAAGAACCTGTCCGACAATTCCATGCTCGTCCAACACAGCCTGGCCTTGATACACGCCATGTATAGCACCCTTATCAATAACAATTTGCTGGCTATACGGATTGTTATCCACTGCCATTAATTCCGCGACCATCTTGCGCGCTTGCTTCCTTACAGGAGAACCAAGCAAGGTACGCAAACGATCGTTTTCCAGTTTCAAAAATTGAAAACGTAACTGTTCTTCACTCATTAATGTGGCTTGGTGCGTTAAACGGGCATTTTCTTCGAGTAACTTGCGTTTAGAGGTTAACTCTCTCGCTAGCCAACTTAAGGCATCGCTTGGCATGTTGGCGACATATTGAAGGGGGGTAACTAGCGTATTTAAGTATACTCTGGCAGAACTAAAGCTATCTAATCGATGATCAAATAAGGTCAGCATTAAGGACAACAGAATACCAAGCACCAATCTGCTATTAAGAGAAGGTCCCCGACTAAAAATGTTGTCCATATTTGCTTATTTCTATTTTAATAACGCCATTGATGGACCATGGTTACTCGTAACTAAACAAGTCACCACCATGCATATCGATCATATCAAATGCTTTACCACCACCGCGAGCAACGCACGTGAGAGGATCATCCGCAATAACAACAGGAATACCAGTTTCTTCCATTAATAAACGATCGAGGTCTTTTAATAATGCACCACCACCGGTTAACACCATACCTCTTTCTGAAATATCAGATGCTAGCTCAGGTGGAGATTGCTCTAGCGCAACCATAACCGCAGAAACAATCCCGGTTAATGGCTCTTGCAATGCTTCCAAGATTTCGTTGCTGTTTAAAGTGAAACCTCGCGGTACACCTTCGGCTAAATTACGGCCTCTAACCTCGATTTCTTTGACTTCTTCACCTGGGTAAGCAGCACCAATTTCATGTTTGATGCGTTCTGCCGTTGCTTCTCCAATTAAGGAACCAAAATTACGACGTATATAGTTAATAATGGCTTCGTCGAACTTGTCACCACCAATGCGCACGGAGGAAGAGTAAACCACACCGTTTAATGAAATAATCGCAACTTCGGTAGTACCACCACCAATATCGACCACCATTGAACCGGTTGCTTCCGAAACCGGCAAGCCAGCACCTATTGCTGCAGCCATTGGTTCATCTATCAAGAAGACTTCTCTGGCTCCCGCACCCAAAGCTGATTCTCTAATTGCTCTACGTTCTACCTGAGTAGAACCACAAGGCACACACACCAATACTCGCGGACTTGGACGCAAAACATTGTTGTCATGTACTTGTTTTATGAAATGCTGAAGCATTTTCTCAGTCACATAGAAGTCGGCGATTACACCATCTTTCATGGGACGAATTGCTTTGATGTTACCCGGGGTACGACCCAGCATACGTTTGGCTTCTTTACCAACAGCAGCAACACTTTTCGGACCGCCCGCTCTTTCTTGTCGAATGGCAACAACCGATGGTTCATTAAGAACTATGCCCTGATCCTTTACATAAATAAGGGTATTCGCGGTGCCGAGGTCGATGGAAAGGTCGTTGGAAAACATTCCTCGAAGCTTTTTAAACATGGAATGGCCGCTTCCTATTGTTGTGGTTATCTGGAAATTCGCTAACTTTACCAATGCGCCCTGCATTCAGCAAGCTCAAAGGCTTGCGCTAGCATCATAAATGACACAAAGCGCTTACTTTATAATGTAAAAAATCCCGGCAGGTATACCGGGATTTTAAATTCTGTCTATATATGCTTCGACAGTCCCTAAACGTTACTGTTCTCGCAGTACTCTAAACCCAACATAGTTGGATCTAAATAAAGGGTCAAGTTCCATACGGGTCGATACACGTGCTAATCTTGGTGCGAAGTTCCATGCCCCACCACGCACTACGGCTCCACTTTGTGAACTAACACTTACTGTCCATTCCCAAACATTGCCAACCGTATCGAATAAACCAAAGTCATTTCTTTCAAAAGAACTAACTGGCGCTGCACTTGAATTAGACCACTGACTACCACACCAACCACAATTGGCATTATCGGTACCGACTCCTTCGGCCCACCAGTAATCACTTTCTTTACCTCCACGAGCCGAATATTCCCACTCGGTTTCTGTCGGTAAACGATAAGTCTGTTCACTGGAAATACTTACCCAATCAACATAGGCTTGTGCATCTTTCAAGCTAACACAAACAACTGGGTGCTCTTTAGTTTGAGCATAACCGGGAGAACGCCAATTCAGGTTTTCTTGCCATACCGGACGGCCTCCGTCGTAATACGCACATCCCCTGCCTTTCTCAGCTTCAGTAACATAACTGGTTGCTGCAACAAAGTGCTGGAATTGCTCAACTGTTATCTCTGTTTCGCTGATGCCAAAAGTATCTGCAATTTCTTTGCTTTCTACCGGGCGCTCATTTTCTAAACCGTGTCCCGGAATGTCTCCCATACGGAAGCTACCAGCGGGTACTACAACCAAATCAGGTCCATTAATATCGCCAACTAAAATATCTTGAATCCGTTCACCTTTGTTAAAGGCATATTGAGAACGTTGAAGCTCGACATTCATCGTGCGGCTGTCTTCCAAATTAACACTCTTTTTGAAAGTCTCATAACCACGTTTTACGATTTCAATTTCATGCTCACCAGAAGGCATCATTATCTGCAAGCGCGTAGAACCATAGCTTACACCATCAATAAACACTTCATCATCGTAAACGTTAGAGCGCACGGTTAATTCGTACATAACGGATTCATCGGTTTGCACACCACCGACCAAATTTGGATCGGGTAGTGACACCTTCGCTATGTTGACCTGATCTTTGTCAATAACACAATAACGGCCATCTAAGTCGAGTAATCGGCAACCTTCATTGCGTTGTAAATTACCTTTCACTTCCACGGCCATTGTAACGTTGTAATTACCCAAGCCACTGAAGTTATTTTCCGTCACTTCGCTACGAATAATTTTTACAAAGGCATCGGAATAAGGACGACGTTTTAATGCTTCTGTCGATTCACTTAACCCATCATAGAGATCATCAAGGAAGCGCTTAGACGCTTTTTGTTTCGCCAACGATTTACCACGCTCCATGCATTTGCCGATAGTTTCTTCTCGGTCACAAGCAATATTATGGGTAACGGCGACGGTATCTTGGCGATTAAACTCTTGAAACAAACGATCCAATCGAGAACTATTCAGTTGTTCTCTCAAGCCTTCCAGCTTATTTAGCAGGCTATGTTTGGATAATCGACGCTGTTCTACTTCCTGCAATTGATTTTGCCAATCGTTATATTTTGCTGTGATGGCATCTTTTGTTTCTTTATGGGCTTTTACTGCAGCAAGGTAGGATTGACGGACAGCGCTAATATCAAGGGATGGATCTTCAACAATCCGCTCGTACTGAATATTCATCTCATTCAGAGCAGATTGCCTTTCAGCTTCCGCTATAACGGCATTTTCTCGCAAGGATTCTAATTCCTGCTCCAAACGCTTGGCGGTGGCTATTTGTAAATCAAGATCTTTATTGTAATTATCAAATTCAGCCTGTCGCTCTTGAATTTGCAGCCTAATTTCTTCTACCGTTAGGTCAGCTGCAAACACCAACGATGAAGAGAATGCGACAGTAACTGCCAAGGCTAAATGTGCTATTCGATTCATTATTCCGTTCCAAACATATTGTTTTGCCATTTAAGACAAATACGGATTTATTGTTATTATGGTGCAGAACATGGCAATTGACAGGCACGACCCTGCTGTTCCCACAACAAGCCCCTATGCTATTGACTTGTCACGAAAAGCGCAAGTTTTAGCTTGACCTTAGGCCATATTAATACAATTTTCGGGTCAATTGACCTTTCGTATTTACTTTTTATCGTCTTAAACTCGCTCATTCCACTACGCTGTAGCATACGGTATGTCTCAAAAATAACAAATTAAAGCTGTTATTTTTTAATTCATCTAAAAACTTCGCGCCAATGAATGATCCGATCATTACCGCGATATTGCCCAAACGAGGCTGATGCAATGGGTCTATCTAACTCATTTGCAGAATTACAATCAACATTTGTACCTAATGCCAATAATGCCGGCGTACAGACAACCCCATTGCCATCCCAATCAAAACTTAAGAAATCGGGCCAATTAACTGCCACAGCATTAGGTTCCAATATAATAAATACAGAACCCAAATTTCCTTCTCCTGGAGCGGGAATAATAAGCCCCTCATAACTCAAGGCTGCACCGTTGTTCAGAACCCCTGCACCATTTACAGCGGGTATTGAGCCTGTAATATCGGCTTCTCCTGGCGGAGCAGTAACAGATAGTTGGCCTGAGCCTTCGGTCCAGTTGTACAAGGTACAATCGTCACTTTCATTGGTGATAAACGCGCCGCTAGCATCCATATACTCTGTACGAATAGGCATGTTCAATGTTTGCGTTTCGGCACCAAACACATTGTCGAGCACTAATCGTCCCCACCTCAAATTGGCGCCCGTAATATTAGATACGCTGTAATCTAAACAAGCCCCAAAAGGCGTGTTTTTATAACAAAGCGTGGAAATACTTTGATCTGTTAAAAACGTTTCGTCGATCAGTATACTCGCAGCGGGAGATGCCGCAGGTATCTGTGGCGTGTCGTCCTTATCAAATGTAATAACTGCATTAAAGTCTACCGCGTACACTGCATCATAAGGCGTACTATCATCAACCTGTACATCACTACCAACAGCGGACCAAGATACAGCCCCAGGCTCCGCAATATCACCCGCTTGTAAGCCCAAATTCCACCCGGTGTAATTCAGAGTCTCACGCGGTGTCGATTCAGCGTTAAAAGCGGTTAAGGTAAGAATTGTCCTCGGCGAAATACCAATGGGCTGCCCCCAATAACTAAATGTATTACAAGTATTTGATAACGACGGTCCGTTATCAATAACATCAAAATACGCTGGAATAAAACTAAAACCAGATAGCACAGAAGGTGATGCATTAATGCTTTCCCCAAAATAATCTACATCCTGAACGATGGCATTAATGCTGCCAGCCTCAGAATAGAAACCTTGAAAATTTTGCGATATCCCATTTGCCATATTAAGCAGAGCTACATCAATTTTAGCGTATGTATTATTACTAGTAACAGTGCTGGAACCTGCCACACCACCGGAATTGGATAAAACAAAACGCCCATCCTGACTTGTACCGCCTAACGGTGCTTCCCGCTGTATTTTCAATTCTATATCGCCAGGGTAATAACCCGGTAAATCAGCACCTTGGGAACCAACAGCTTTTAGCGCCAGTCCAAAATCAAGGCCCGCCACTTGGGGATTACTTGCGGCTGATGTAAGTACTAACTGCTGCGGTTTCACTACAAATTCTTTAGATACTGTGGATGTACCAACTCTGGCATGCAGCCGTATTTGACCGGCATCGTGGTAAATCAGACTTCCTAGAGTTTCCCCAAGGGTTGTATCAAAATCAACATCCACCGTAACAAAATTGCTAACGTTACCTGCAGGATTCTCAGGAATTGTCACCCCACCAACGGTGAAGATATCGGAACCACCAGCAAAACAGGCTGCAGGACTAATACATTCAATTGCTAATTCTAGTGGCGTATTCGGCGGTAAATTGCCACAAGACTGACCCGGAATAATCCTTATATTCTCACCAAAGACCGATTGGGCAATTTGAGTAGGAATGGCAATGTCGTTACCATCCACTACCATACTCAGCACAACGTCATCAAAAACCAACTCACAGTTTGATGGATTGCAAGTATCCGTATTGAGGGCAGCCGGCACGGCATTTGTCATGGACATAGTGACAGTTTGTGCCGATGACAATCCCCAATCATAAGTCCCTATTCCACTCGTCAGCGTCAATGAAGACACCACAGTAGAAGTCACATTATTTGAATTTGTATATTGGATATCAAGGGTTGAGCCCACGTCCACGATAGATGAACAACTCGCATCCGCACAAGCTTTAACCGTTAATGTGGAATCCGTGCAAACCGATCCAGGCGAGGTAAACGACAAGTCATAGTGATGTACTTGAGAGACACAGCCAGATACATCGGCCATGTCGGTTTCCACTTCAGCTTCTGTTTGAGCAAAATCATAAACTCTCACATTATCAAACTGCCCATCAGCAGAACCAGAATACACCCCATTTACATTGTAGGTATTTCGATTATCACCTACGTATAACGTTTTTAAACTACCGAGCGTATTCGAATTAGATGAATCGCTAAGTGATAAATTAACATCTGAAGTATCTGTTTTAACATACACTCGATATTCGCCCGCAGCTAAATCCCAAGTAGCTGCAACAAACACCCATTCATTAGCTGAATAATTTAACTTAGCGGATATCATAGAAAAATCTTTGCTATTACTGTCCTCTAAGAAAAAACGCAATTTCCCATTTCGACGCAACTTCATGTAAAACCGTTGAGAACCACTTGTTGACGCATCAAATATCATTCTGTCGTTACTTGACCCACCTTCAACATTCCATGCCACATTAGTTTTATACCAAAATGAAATGGTACCGGATGAGCCGATATCACTTTTAACATTAATACCCGTATCTAATGCATCAATAGTAAATCGTGAATTATTATCGGGAACATTTATCGCTTGGCAAGCTTTAGGGTTTGATGGCATAACAGGTGACACACTACCAATAGGAGAGCCATCATAGTTGTTCATTGTGTCAATAACAGTATTGCCCGACGGCCAGCTTGCTTCCTCAAACTGATACCAAGCTAAGGCTTCAACATTACACTGGGTACAAGTATAGGAAGCTTGGTTATACAAATCAGAAACTAAAGTAGCATCCGGCTGCCATGTGCTATACATTCGAATATCATCAATATCACCTTTAAAAAACTGCTCAAGATTTCCCGGCTCAGACACTTGTTCACCGGTATAAATGGCACTTGCACCAATTACAATAGGTTCATCGTTATTGGCAATACCGGCGGTTCGGTTAGATTCTTGATCTACGAGCAGGTTATCAACATAAAGGGTCATACCATTGCTACCCCATGTATACATAACATGGTGCCAATCTCCGTCGGTTAAAGAACCAGATTCCAAAACACCCGTTAGATCTGTACTTCCTTCTTTATATTGATGACGAACATAAACTGTTTTATTACTTTTACTCCAAATGGTTAAATGCCCACCCGCATCATGCCCACTGGAATCTTTGGAAAATAAGCCCATATCGCCACTGGTGCCACTTTGTCGGCGGAACCAGAAAGAGACACCACCACGAGCGGCTTCGTAGTTAGAATTGTGAGGAATATTTAGATGGCTATTTGTGCCTTCAAATGTAACAGCTTGGCAAAACTTTCCAGATTGAGTCATAACCGCACCACCTAAGGATGTGCCATGATTATTCAAACTACTATCACCAATATCTAAGATTTCTCCTGACGAACCATTAATACTACACATATCAACAGGCCAATGAGACTCTAAAACGGGGGTAAAATCACAGGTTTCTGCGCAAGTGTAAGGGGATTGATTGTATATAGAATCTACGTCTGCGCTGTCAGGCTGACCGATGCTGTACATACGCACGTCATCAATATCACCAGAGAAAAATTGCTCTAAATTATTCGGATTAGATACTGAGTTACCTGTCAAAATAGCACTTGCACCAAGAATAATTGGCTCTGCGTTATTGACTATACTCGCTTGAACACCGGCCTCTTGATCAACCAGCTGATTATCCACATACAGAACGAGCCCCTGATTTCCCCATGTATACATAACATGATGCCATTCGCCATCATTAAGCACACCTGAGTTTAAATACTCGGTTTCCTGTGAAGAACCATCCAAATATTGATGACGTACCTCAACAGAGCGATTATTTTTGCTCCAAAAGGTGAGATGCCCACCATTGTCGTGGTCAGAAGAGTCTTTAGAAAATAACCCCATGTCACCACTGGTGCCACTTTGCCGGCGAAACCAGAACGACACGCCACCTTTTAAACTTGCATAATTATTGTTATGAGCAATATTTATATGTTCGTCATTACCTGCAAATTTTATCGCCTGACAATATTGAGAGTCTGGCTCAATGGAAGGCTGCCCCAATGTTGTTCCATGATTATTGAGATTGCTATCGCCCGTATCAATAATCTCACCAAGGGTGCCATCAACACTGCATAAATCCATGGTCCATAGCGATTCAAGAACCGGGTCATACTCACATACGGTACAGCTATAACTGGATTGATTAAATAAGTCCCCGACATGTGTGCCTGAAACCTGCTGATCATAGAATTGAATATCATCTATACGACCATCAAAAAACTCCAGTAACTGATTGGAAGGTGAGCTAAGATTTGACGTTACGGTAGCATCTGCCCCAATAATAAAAGGCTCGGAGTTATTTTCAATTCCCGCCGTAACAGTTGGCTCCTGATCAACTAGCTGATTATCCACATACAATAATGCACCCGAGCCACCCCATGTATATACCACGTGATGCCATGCGTCGTCAGCTACGGCGCTCGACTCCAAATAAACATTATAGCCATAATAAGAATCTACATACTGATGCCTAATTAGTACACTTTTGCTACTAGTGCTCCACATAGACAAATGGCCGCCATTATCAAACCCAGATGAATCTTTAGAAAGTAAACCTTGATCGCCTCCACTACTAGAGTCTCGCTTAAACCAAAAAGATATAGCGCCATCAGTTGCTTCAAAATCAGCTTGATGCGGAATCGACAAATGCTCATCGTCACCAAAAAATTCGGCTGCCTGACAAAACTGACCACTTTCATCAATACCAACGCCGCCAAGCGATTGCCCGTTATAACCATTAACAGTGTCGACAATCTCGCCTGAACTACCATTTAAGGCACAAATATCCACCGGCCAATACGCAATAGGAGTGGGGGTAGGAGCAGCACAGGTAGCGGTGGCATTTTTAAGATTGGTAATCGCCGTGCCATCTAAAGCACCGTTATAGACATATATTTCATCAACCGAGCCATCGAGGGAGTTACCCGTACCATTAGCAACAATGTAACTACTGCGATTATCGCCAATATAAAGCGTATCCAAATCAGCAATTGAACCATTTAATATGCCACTAGCAGTAAACGACGTACTGGCCTGATTACCATTAACATAAATAAGTAAATCGCCAGAACTATAGTCATAAGTAAAAGCCAAATGCACCCACTCATTGGCATTAAAACTATACCCACTTGTAATGACTCGACGATCACTATCAGAGGTATCTTCAACTCCAAACTCAATCTGACCGGATGCGTTTAAAGCAGCATAAAAATACTTAGCATTACTCGACCGAGATGCATCGAATAACATTCGAGATTTGCTGGCGCTGGCCCAGTCTTCTTTTGAACGAAACCAAAACGCAATAGTACCTGTCGAACCAATGTCACTATCAACATCCAGCTCGGTATCAATGCCGTCGTAACTGGAAGAACTGGTATTAGACGGGACATTTGCCGCTTGACAGGAAATTTGGCTATTCGAAAGTATGCTTGATAAGCTTCCCAACGGCGAAGCATGGGCATTATTACCAGACGTATCTAGTATAGAATTACTTCCTGACCATGTTGGTTCTTCCATAGCAAATTTAGCAAGAAGTCCCGGACTTGAGCTTCCGGATTCACAAGTTGAACCAAAGTCCACGGACGCTAATTCTGATTCGGTATATGTCAATCGAGTATTTTCTTTCAATTCAATTTCTTTAGCAGTAACGGATCCTATTGCCTGCGCATTTTTTTCAAGTTTGAATTTATCAACGGCATATAAAAAACCCCAAACACCACTGTTTTCCTTAATTTCTATGTCATCATAACTAATAATCACTAACGCAGAAGGCGAGCCATTAGAATTAGCATGCATATTCTTTTCAAACGTAACTTCTTTAGAATAGATGCGAACAGTACCACCGCCACTAATATTCAAACGACTGTTTTCTTTTAGCACTAGATCTTCTATCCAGTAATCCCCAGCCACCATAGTAACAACAGTATTTTTCTCCGCTTCAAGGCTTTTCATGCGATATTCGCCCCCACTCGTAGTGAAGGTTAAACGCACATTTTCTTTTAGTACAACGTCATTGTAATTACCAGCAGATAAGGTGCCAGTTTGATTTTTATTGAGGGTAAAGTTACTGTTTGATGAAGAGCTTTTAAAAGCAGGTAAATCCATTGTTCCGGAAAGGTTTCCAGATGATTGACAAGCTTGCACTAAGCAGCTATTGCCGCCGGATTCATCTTCAATTTTGGCCGCAGGAAAATCAATCGTGCCGTCACTTCCTAAAATAACCGCGTTCTTTTCAATTTTGATCTTGCCGCTGGACGTATATGTTCCGGCACCGTCTGTAAATATATTAGTGCACTGATCTGCAATTGCCGGTTTTACCAACCCCAATATTAGACCGAAAACAATTACGCTATTTTTAATCAGTGACGCCATTGGTATTTACAACCTTTGTTATTGATACCTAACTACTAAAAATAAATACGGTTCATGCATTAATACTACAGCGATCTGGCATCAACCGCCACGGTACGACTAACAATGACATCGCTCACAACGCATTCTCCTGTACTGGAAAAACGGTAATAAGTAATTACCCCTAAGCTACTATCTTCCCGACATTCTGCACGAGCCGAACATCCTTCCAATCCTGGTACTGCTGTTAATGACAAATCGATGGTCGTATTACAATTCGAAGCAGAACTTGATGACTCCAACGGAAATGCCCTCGATATTTGCACTTCTAGGCCACTGCGAGCTGCATTAAGCGCTTTTAAGCCCATGACTTCATATGCCACAGATTCAGCAGACGTTGCTAGCAAATTTGTCAGCGTTAATCCCAGCATACCTAGTACCACAATAACGAATACACTAATAAACAACATACTACCTTGTTGTTTATGCTTATTTTGCCTGCCCACCAAAGGGTTAGAATTACGGCGTATTGGGAATATGTATTTCATTATTAAAAACAATCACTTCTTCGTTGCGCCTAAATCTTAGCATTACCCGACTAAAAGCATTTCTTTGTAAAGTAGCATCATATACTCGAAAAGGGTCATCCGCTTGAGGAGAAGATGATGGATCTGCTGATAAAACATTATCAATATTCTCCGCCATTAATACTCCTCCACTAATATAGACAGGTTGAGTGGCAGCATAGTTTCCCGTGTGACGGTAAAGTTTTTTCGTGCCAGAGGCACTACTCCCTCCAACCACCCGAAGACAATAGCTTACGGTTTGATCATCAACGACATATAAGCGAGCGAGAGGTGAGTCCGTCGCAAACCTAACACTACTATCTAAATTAACCGTTGCAACGGCCGCACTGGTAACCGACGCCAATCCAAATCGGCGAGAAACGCCAGAAGTCTGACTCGAGTCATATACATGATCTGTTTCAGTAGCATATACCACAACAAAATCAGCAGGGTCCGTGTTAAAAGTATAGTTCTCAGTACCCAAACCTACCAAGTTTATTGCACTTAAGACACTACTGGCGGGTTCTGGCGCAACGGGAATATCTTCATAAAATGTACTCCAACGAACCGGCGAAAACTCCAAACAATGTACCGAAGCATTACCTGCCAACCTAACACTGTTAGGCAAAGCGGCGCGAATTTCTCGATTCATACGCTCGACAACAAAACGACTATCACTAAGAATCTGATCTCGCTCGGTTACATCAACGTAGATTTGCACACCCGTACCAATAAAACTGGTTACGCCTAACATAACCACCGAAGTCAAAATGATAACCGACACCAATTCAATCAGGGTAAAACCGGTTTGTTTCATCAGAAATTACTCCGGTAAGTGCTAAATATAAAGGTTTGACTCAGCGGTGTAGTAACTGTAATTGTAATCAATTTTCGAGGACCAATAACGCCATCATCGACACCATCGTAATTGGCATCATAGAAAACATTAACCAACAAACTAAATCCTGCATACAGGTCCTGTCCATCGATAAATACGGTATCTCCGAAAGAATTAACCACCACATTCAGGCCATCATAGTCATCCACATCGTCAAACAATTCCCTATCTGCTTCCCCAGCATCTGCCCCCATGGCTCCGGAACAAGCTACTTCACCAGGACCATTAAAAAGATCGTCCCCATTTAAATCATCATTACAACGGATTGCGCCCCCGGTTTGATTAGAACTTTCATCAAAGGCTTTAGCACTAATTTCATTGAACAGTGACTGCGCAAGCTCCGAGGCGCGAACATTGAAAATAGGATCCACACTACGTGCAGCTTGAGGTGCAAGCACGCCAACAATTATTGTTAGTACTGCACTAAATGCCACAATACCAATCACCATTTCAATTAAGGTGAAGCCACTCTTATTTTGGGGATTGCTAACCACCGCATTCTCCCCCGTGAACATATCCTTGAGATTCAACACAAACCTTAGCGCTCGCAACCTCAGTGCTAAATTGTATGGTGCAACCCGTGGCACAATTATCATTACCAATGTCGCTAGTTAAGGGCATTCCCAGATGATCAAAACCAATAAATTCAATTTCCGAACCCACAGAATTCAAAGCCAACATATCGACACTGTCAGCGGTCATTTCCGCGGTCAAAGCATACATATGCAAGAAACGATTACGGTTTGAGCCAGAAAGCTCATCGTCCACATCAATTGTGGTGCTACAAGTAGAAGCGAAGGGGCCACGATAAAGCAAACCAGGAGGGCCAAATGCATTATTGTTATTATCAAAATTAACCTGAAAACAATAATTAGGCCGAGTATCGTTCATGGCTCGAATTTGCATATTCCGTAAAACGGAAATTAATCGAGCTTGATAGGCAAATTCATCATACCCAGAAGAACTACTATAACGAGCAGTAGCAAACACCATCATCACGCCAATAATCATCATAGTGACAATTAGCTCAAATAATGTGAATCCTTTTGTGTAACTCGTTTCGTACATCAAGCCAGCAGGCCCCTTTAAATACTGCTTTCAAAAGCATTGCTATTGTTATCAATCACATCTAATTAGGTATAAAGCAACGTCTAAGTTTTATTTCACTCATTACAAGTATCAACTATTGCTCACATCTAAACCAATTTTTGTTTAGAATTACATATATATGTCTTTCGAAAACATAAGGCTAATATCAGGATATGTTACTCTTGTTTCAATTAATATTAACCTTTGGTCGATAGTTTTTGCTCAATCAATCCAAACTTTCCGCGCTATCCACACTACCCAGTTTATGGAAATATTTACTTTCTCATTACCATATCCATGCATTCTGGTTTCCCGTTTCCGTATATTTTTTGCTTGGTGTGCAATATTACCAGCCTAATATGGGTGGAACCGGCACAGACTTACCAATCAATCTTATAGGGTGGGCGTTATTAGGACTTAGCTTAACTATCGGGTTATGGCGTCTTAATTATGCAAAATATATAAGAATCAACCGACCAATTATTATTATCGCTTTTGTTTTCTTGTTGCTCTTTGTACCTTTTTTATTCGGCCATGCTAACCCACAGGCCAGCACTTGGTACCGCTTTTTAGCACTACCCCCGATCTATCTATTTTTATTGCTTAGTATGCAATATCGAGTTACCCAACGAACCCAATTCACGTTAGTTGCAATTCTATGCGTAGGAATTTGCTGCCAGCTTGCCATCGCACTAGCTCAATTAAGTATTATGAACCGCGCTTTAGCGCCATTTGGGCATTTTCAACAAGTGAACCTAATGGGTTCCTATGTAATGACCGGATATGCTTGCCTCTTTTATTTATGGGCAAGCCATCTAAATAATAGGCGACTTTTCACACTGGTGGTTTTTACTCTAGTGAGCTTTTTCATCGGACTACTTGCCGTAAAACTGCAATCCAGAGGCACGGTAATAGCAGGCATTGCCATTTCTTTTTTAGCTATAGCGCATTTTATTCACAAACGACAATTTCAACCCTTACTAATAATTGTTGGATTTTGCCTCGGTCTCGGCATTACTTTCAGCCTAAGCCAATCTTCCAATGAACTTTCGAAAGACCAACCCAAAATCACGGAAACAACCGTTCAGCATTTTCAACAAGACCAAGAAAGAGAGATTCTGTACCCTCAGGTATTTAAACTGATCACTGATAATCTAGTAACGGGAGTAGGATATGGTAATTTTGAGGCAGCTTACACCGACTTTAGCGCCCATCAAGCGGCAGAGGAACAAAACCCTATTCTTATTAGGCACAATATGGCACATCCCCATAATGAACTGCTATTTTGGTTTGCTGAAGGAGGAATTATTGCCGGCTTGGCGGTAATACTGGCACTATTGTTGTTAATTTACTGGCTAGCAAAGAAAGATCTTCAACATAAACCCTTAGTTTGGGCATTATTCATTCCCATCGGGTTACACACCTTAACAGAATACCCTCTACAAACTTCCTTGCCACATTTGCTCATATTATTAATACTGGTTCGCCTATTCGTGCTTCCCTATTCTGTACAGAGAAAACCGATACCTTTAAGTGTACGAAGCCTTTTACGCCCTGTTGCGATAATAATGGCACCAATTGGTATCGCTTTCGGAATAACCGGTTTGCACACCACACACTTAGTTTTACAATACGAGCTTTCTTCGAGGACATCTCCAGCCCCTTACTTACGTATTATTAATCCGTTTGTGCATTACGATCGCTATTGGAGCAATATCATGGCCCATAAAGCTATGGCGGCTGTTGAAAACGACGATAAACAAGCTATTCAAGAATATATTCAATGGGCCGAACAAACCATTCAGCATCATCCAAGGCAAGTTTATTTTGAGAATATGATTAGATTGAAGGGATATTTAGGAACACTACAAAAGCAGGACTGCGATAAGTATGAATTTTATTTCCCGGAGCAACGTTGTGTAGATTTACAAAACGAAACTCCAGGAACCAAAACCAATATTAATTAGTTTGTACAACCAGCACCGACAGAAGCGGAAAAGGTTGGGTTAGTTGCATTTGCGGTCGTGACGTAAGTCACTGTACAACCACCAGAGGCATTTTGATAAACATAAGTTGAGCCACTTACTGCACCGGCCCAACTAGAATCAATATCAACCGCACTAGCAATACCCGCTGCAGTTACATCTGGATAACCACCCGCCAGTACCGTAACACTAGAACCTGAAGCACTCACGTTACCGCCACCAGTTGCTACACCACGCACTAATGCTGCACCACGTACACTTACCGCTGCACTATTTAATGCACCAACAATACCTTGTGCCGCAGACTCAGCTGCATCATCTTGAATATTAATAAATTTAGGCGCTGCTGTTACTGCCAAAATTCCCAATATAACAATTACAATGATCAATTCGATCAGGGTAAAACCACTTTGTTGTTTCATATCACGTCACCTTTTAAAATAGAAATCTACTGTTAAATATAATATTCGATGCTTCAACATTAATACATCATAAATTTAATTGTTGTTACTAAACACTGTCACTTGTCCGATTCTGGCATCATAAATAAAACCGTTTCCGGCATTACTATCTGTTGGCTCGCTATTTTCATTTTTCACGGTTTGCGTTAAATAGTAATAACACAAGTCGTTTCCGCCAGCTCCCGCACCAGTATCAGAGTTCGTAAAATAACGAAAGTTCTGAAAAGGTTGTGACCCACCATCCCAAACAGAAGTAATTGTGGGCGCACTTTGTATAATCAGATTAAAAATACTTTCGCAATCAAGGTTACTAATATCCACGTCTTCAGTATTTGTTGAGGCCTGCCCAGTGGGATACCCAGTGTCTTTATCAATACCTATTTGGATGCCATCTAACGTAACAAATGTCACATTCGCACCTTGATTTTCAGTGGGACGGCCTTCTATTTCCCATTGCGCTCTTATCAAGCCTACGCCAGTAGCATACCCTCCAGCAACGCCTTCTACTGTTGCGTCTTCGGCATCATCTGTCACATCAAGAAAACGCGGCAATGCTGTAGCTGCCAATAACCCTAGCACCACAACAACAATGACTAACTCAATTAACGAAAAACCACGTTGCATAAAATCTACTCCATTAAGCAAAAATATTCTTTATATCCAAAGTCCGTAGACCTAAGCATTAATTCTATAAAATACAATTCGATATTTTTGCCTTTTACCGTAAAAGAAGCACTTTTCAGTCATCATTTTCAGAGCGCTTTTTTTACTATAATACCAAATTTTCAACAATCAGATATTGGCAAAAAGTCTAATATTTCCTATCCATCCGATTTAGTAACCGAACCTGTATAAATTTTGTATTCAAAATAAGGCCCCTTTGCAATACTAAATCGACAATAGGAGTCCAATATCTTGTTACTAATCTCTAAACCATCATAAAATTCGGCCTGCACTTTAAATCCCTGTAAAGTGAGAGGTATTCCCAAAATGGAACCCCACAATTGTTCGCAACCAGCTGAGTTTGGCTCAACTCTGGGCCACCCCAAATGACTCATTGTAACAGGACGGCGATCCTTTTCTTTTCCAGCAAGGTTGTAATCAATTAATATGATCCGAGTTGGCGAACCTTCCGCGCGCCATTGCCAATGGGTATTCACTACACTGGTGGCAAAACTATCTGCCACACTGCTCATGGCAACTTTTTGGAACTGAGGTTGACTCTTGCTTATATACCATACAAAAATGGCCATAAATAAAGCAAACATCAGTACAATAATGATGCCTAAAAAAAGCTTTCGGCCCTCTTCTTGTACACTACCAGTCATTAACCACCCTTCGTCGCGCTCATCATGTCCCACATTGGGGTAAATATACCTAGTGCCAACACCAAAACCATTACAGATACAATCCCAATTAAAATGGGTTCAATTTTTGAGGTAAGACTCTTAAGGTCGTAATCCACTTCACGCTCATAGTAATCGGCGACATCCGTTAACAATTCATCTACCCGTCCAGTTTCCTCGCCAACGCCAATCATCTGCATAACCAATGGTGTGAACAGCTCACTACTAGCTGCAACCTTCGAAAGGCTCTCGCCTTTTTCAATATTTTGTCTCATCCCTACTATTCGTGACGACATAAAACTGTTATCTACTGCATCGGCGGTTAAATTTAAAGCATGAGTTAAAGGTACGCCTGCATGTAGCATCATCGCAAAACTACGGCTAAATCGAGCCAATAATGAACGCTCAAAAATACTACCTACTGCTGGCATTCTGAGCTTATATCGATCCCATTGATAACGCCCTTTATCGGTTTTCAAATACCGAGTAAGAAAAAAGATACCAGTACCAATTCCGCCAACTAAAAAATGCCATTCATTCACAAAAAAATCTGACATCGCCAATAAAAATCGCGTCATGGCCGGTAATTCAGCACCAAACTTCGCAAACATGCCGGCAAAAGTAGGAATAACGAATATGTTCATGATAACCAGTGCTATCACTATCGCTATAACTACAAATGTAGGATAACGGGTAGCGGCTTTAATTTGTTTGCGCGTTTCTTGCTCTCGCTCCAAGTATACCGCAAGCTGCAAACATGCTTCATCTAACCTACCTGTATTTTCACCAACATGAGCAAGGCTGACATAAAGCTGATTAAAAATCTTGGGATGCTGATGTAATGAAGAGGAAAAAGTGCGACCACGCTCCAATTGCGACCCCACATCTAACAGTGCATTTTTCATGCGCCATGAGCTAGTGGTTTCACCCAACCCTTTAACTGCTCGCAATATAGGTATACCGGCTTTCATCAAGGAATACATTTGTCTGGAAAATATAACCAAATCATCCAAGGTAACGGCTGGGGCTAATAATTCTTTTAAATCAAACCCGCCTGATGATTCATCCACATCGGCATTTCTTGCATTCGTTTTTCCCTTTGCTTGCACAATTTTTATCGGAACAACACTGCGCTTTATCAATGCCTGCGCTGCAGCATTTCTATCCAGTGCATCAATCTGTCCCTTTATCATCCCCCCAGTTGCATTGCGGGCGGAATAATCAAATGTGGCCATCTACACCACCATTTGTATTTACGTCCTTTTCTTCTTGGGTTTGCATTGTTTCCAATTCTTTTAATTTTTCTGCATCATCGGCCACCATTTCAACCAATTTCAGTACTTCTTCTACCGTCGTTACCCCTTGTTTAGCATAATCCAATGCAGATTTAGCTAAAGGCACAAAGCCAGGACTTGCTTTTGCCGCTCTAGTAAACTGGGCGGTATCACTATCCTTTAATGCATTCATCATGCTTTCGGACATTTCCAAAAGCTCAAATACCCCGATACGCCCTCGATAACCAGTATGGTGACAAGATTGACACCCCATACCTTTACAAAACTGCGCTTCAGGATATTCGCCGTCAATACTCTTTAACCAAAACATTTCTTCGTTGGTAGGGAAGTGATCAATCTTACAATTCTCACAGACCCTACGAACCAAGCGTTGTGCAACAATAGCACGCATGGAACTAGCCACCAGGTATCCTGGAGCACCCATATCTAATAGGCGAATCGCACTGCTTATGGCATCGTTCGTGTGCAATGTGGAAAGCACCAAGTGACCCGTTAAGGCACCCCGCAACCCAATTTCAACCGTCTCATGGTCACGCATCTCCCCCACCATAATGATGTCTGGATCTTGGCGTAATGTGGTTCTTAGTACACTGGAAAAATTTAAACCAATTTTACTGTTAACTTGAACTTGGTTAACACGGGGCAAACGATATTCAACCGGATCTTCTACTGTAATAATCTTTTTGGCAGGCTTATTTAATTCACTTAGCGCGCCATACAATGTGGTCGTTTTACCCGAACCGGTTGGACCCGTTACCAATATCAAACCATGGGGACGATGTAACAATAGCCGAAATCGGTGTAACAAATGATCAGGCATGCCGGTTTGCTCAAGCGTTAATATACCTGCCGATTGATCTAGCAAACGCATAACAACCGACTCACCATGTTGTACTGGCATAGTCGATACCCTGACATCAATAGAACGACCTTTAATGCGAATATTTGTACGACCATCTTGAGGCAAGCGTTTTTCGGAAATATCCAACCCTGACATTAGCTTCAAACGTAACACCAGTGCGTTGGCAATATTGCGTTCGTTGATAATGCTTTCTTGTAACACGCCATCCACCCTTTGACGGATACGCAATGCTTTTTCTTCTGGTTCAATATGTATATCGGATGCGCTCATTTGAACCGCATCTTCAAAAATAGATTGCAGTAATTTGGCGACCGTAGTGTCTTCTTCACCCGTGCCGCCAATGGAGGTAAGATCAAATTCGTCATCGTCCTTATTTTCCGTCGCCAACGCTTGTGCGAATGAAGCAATATCTTCTGTACGGCGGTAATAAGAATCAAAAGCATGATAAAGCTGCTTTTCCCTAACAATGGCTAATTCTACTGATTTGGGCAAAATATTTGCGAGAGTATCAACCACCGATAAATCAGCTGGATCGCTCATGCCCACCAAAATGCGATCGCCACGGTCTTCAATCGCAATTGCCTTTAATCGGCGCGCCTGAACTTCAGATATTAGTTTTATTACATGAGGTTCAATTTGGCGTTGGGAAATATCTAGAAGAGGTATATTCAACTGCTGGGATAAGAAGTTAAGCAATCCATCTTCGCTTACAAACCCCAAATCGATCAAAGCCTGACCGAGTTTTCGACCGCTTTCGCGCTGTGTAGATAGTGCTTGTTTAAGTTGGTCTTCAGTTATAACGGATTCGTGAACTAACAAATCCCCAAGACGCATCTTTAATTTGGGTTTCATTTTATCCCCCTAGCGCCTCGATACGTCTATTCACAAAATCCAAAACAGATACCGACATTTGTCGCAATTCGTAGACTTTTAAATAGGATGACAGCGCCAAATCCGTAGCACCTAACTTGTCATGAGAAATAGCCAAACCAAGCCACCAACGAGAAACATCGGGTTCAAATACAACTAAACGTCCAAACAGTGCTACCGCTTCAGCGTGCATTTCCAGTTGTTGAGCTGCCGACGCTTTAAGTGCAAGATATTCACTATTGCCCCCGATATCCGGATCCAGATACGCCAGAATATCGTACAATTCCTGATTTTTGTGTTGCTTTTGCAGCAGTCTACCTAGCATTAATCGGAGATCTATCCGCTCTGGCGTTAGTGCAATACCATCACGCAACAAAGTATCAGCCATCCTTTCCTGATTTTGGGAGTACAACAGCACGGCAAGCCGTTTTCTAACGCCATGACGTTTAGGGTCTACTTCCAATATGCTATCCAGCGCAATAATAGCACCGTTGAGGTCTTCCTTTTGTATTGCCTCGTTTGCAGCATTCAGCAAGATCTTCACCTGCTCATCTTGTGTGGGCCTGAGGGCGCGAGAAACCTGCATTGAACCACTTGGTGCAGATTCCTGTTCGGATAAACTATCGCCAGATAGCGACTCCGAATCTAACGGTTCGTTGTCTGAAGGAATTTTGCTTAACAATACTTTAGGCGCTCTTTCTTCATCTAGCGCAGCTAATTCAGTGGCACTAAGTCCTGGGCTAGTATCAGTTTGAGTATCTGTACCATCATTTAGAGCCGGGCCAGATTGAGGCGATAAGTCTTCCTCTGTTAACGGTGTTACATCAATATCACTTTCCACCGAATTTGAGACGCTGCTTGCTTGATTAGCATCAGTATTTGAATCTTCGGTTTTAGTCTGGTTTTGAGGTTGAGAACGAGTTGGCATCATTTTATTCAATTCGGTACTTGCCGAGACTTGATTGGCAGGTGGCTGCACCTCTTCCTGCTCAGTAAATCCTTCTAGCAGCTCAACAAAATAATTTCCGCCAACAGTACGAAAAATAAAATAACCTAGAATCAATACCAGTAATACGCCGACCAAAACCATGAGTCTTTTAGAACCAACGCCTTGACTCTTTTGGTAATCAGCCGAAGATTGAGTTGGATCCCCATCACGGTTTTCCAAATCATTTAGCATTTTATTTACAACACTCAAATCAACGCCGCTCCATTTGCATAATACCAACTGACAATGCCTACCCCCACAACTATTGCGCTCGCTAATATCCAACGCCAAATCGTACTTTTTGGCCTGACGCAAGCATCAGTATCCTGAATAGCCAATTTCATATGCTTCTTGTTAACCTGAGCAACGCCTTCACCATAAGCCAACATCAAAGCTTTGTGGCAAAGTACATTCACCATGCGTGGTGTTCCTTCAGTTGCTCTATACAAATCTTTGCAAACACGACGGGTAAAAACTTCTGACCCACGATATCCAGACACTGTTAATCTGTGTTTCACATAATGATAAAGCTGATCAAAATCCATTTTATCTAAGCTGTATGAGAAGGTAATTCGCTGGCGTAATTGCCTTAAATCGGAACGAGATAGTTTTTCATCCAACTCTGGCTGTCCAAACAAAACAACTTGTAATAATTTCCGAGACTCGGTTTCCAGATTGGTGAACAAACGAAGTACTTCCAAGCTTTCTACCGGCAAAGCTTGAGCTTCATCAATAATCAAAACAACCGAATTACCACCCTTATGAATTTCAATCAACTTTTCCTGAATTCGTTGGGTAAATTCTTGTTGATCAGAATTTTCACTTAACTCCACATTTAACTCAGAGGCAACTGATCTTCTAAGCTCACCTGGCGTTAAAAAAGGATTAGGAATATAGGCAGTCACAAAATGATCGGGTAAATCATTTAGCAATTTACGACAAATTAAGGTTTTCCCTGTCCCCACTTCTCCCGTTACCTTGATAAAACCTTCACCAGATTTCAAGGCAGTATTCAATACTTGTAACGCTTGCTTATGCGTAGGCAGCCCGTAGAAATAGCTCGTATTTGGGGTTAAAGTGAAAGGCAGCTCTGTTATACCGAAATGATAAAGGTACATCATTCACTCCACATATAACCACTCAGCCAGAGAATCCCGACTTTGGCGAATTTGTTCTTTCCAGGTATCCGTTTTTACCACAGAAGGTTTGATCAAAATAACTAACTCTCTTTTCTGTTCAATCTCTCGTCGATTCTTAAATAATTCGCCTAATAAAGGAATGCTGCCAATAAATGGTGTTTGGGAGTTAACATTACTGGTTGTGGTTTGCATTAAGCCACCGATGACCACAATTTCTCCAGAACGTGCATGGATAACGGTATCCGATTCACGAATATTGCTACGCGCCAAAGGCAACTTCAATTCTTCTTGATTGATCGTTATGATTTTTTCTTGTTCTTGAGTTTCTACAACGGAAGGGTGAACATGCAGGAGCACATTACCCTTTTCGTCAATTTGAGGCGTAACATCTAATGCAATACCAGAAAAGAACGGTGTCAATTCTACATCTGGTGTATTAGAAGTGGTACTGGCATTAGTGGTGCTTTGATTAGATACATCCGTAACGAAATATTCATCATTCCCAACTTTAATAACGGCTTTTTGATTGTTAATTGCCGTTACCCGAGGACTAGACAACACTTGTACATTGCCTTGGGTAGATAATAACGACACCACCCCCGAAAAATCCTGATTAACAAAAGCCAAACTGGAAATACCGCCCAATCCGCCAGAAATAGTGTTGTTTGCAACTTGCCCGGTGGCCGAAAATCTAAAATCTGTACTACCCGTGTGAGACAAAATTTGAGTCCAGTTAATCCCTTGCTGATATTCATCATCCAGGGTTAACTCAATTATTCTTGCTTCCAGTACAACCTGACGTTGAATGTTGGTTTCAGAGGCTTGCAAGAATTTGCCCACCTCACGATGCTCATCAGGTAACGCTTTTACCATAACCAAGCCTGCTTGAGGAGATACCACCACACTTCGACCTTCTGCAGTCCCTATTAAAGAGACTAAAGCTTGAGTTAATTGTTCCCAAAAATTGGTTCGCGTTGTTGTCGAAATATTAGTGCCGTTACCACCGTTACTTCCACCACTTTGAGCATTGCCACTTCCACCAGCTTGGTTATTTATATTGTTGCCTGAAAAGTTGCTACTGCCACCACTATTATTATTGCTGTTACCACCACCAAATTGCGACACCCCACCAGAGCTAATGCTACTGGTAGTCAAACCATCTCGTTGCATTAATAAATAGTTGACTGAGTAGGTTTCAGTACGCATACCAGCCGGAAAAATGCGATAAACCTGGCCTTTCTTTTGTACGTCGTAGCCATACATATCACCAACCAATTCGAAAACTTCGGCCAATTTTACTTGTTTTAAATCAAGTGTAATATTGCCTGACACTTCAGGATGAATAGCAATAGAGAACGAGCTATCCTTAACAAGCCCAGAGAAAAACGCTCGAGCAGGCGTTGCCTCTGCCTTAATATCATACCGAGGCTCACCAAATAATGTTCTTTCACGTTGATTTGGTAACGATGGCTGAATAGCACGCGTTACTTCATTTGGGATCTCTCCCAACAGTTTGGATTTTTTTTCATGACCGGGCCCTGCCACTAAAGCATTATCAACAGCAACTTGCACAGGATGCTTAGCCGCACTTTGGCAAGCTCCGAGCAATACAACAAGACAAATTAAACCTAATCCTCTAATAAACATAAGCCCTTTCTTTTGCTACGTCCGTACTAAAAATCTTCACAATTCTTCTACTCTCACCATTAGTCAATTCAATACTGTCATGATTAACCTTTGTTAGTAGAACGTTCTTCCAGGTTTCACCTTCCACCACCACGTCATTATTTATGATCGCATAGCGATTCATTGATGAAACAAAAATGGCCGACACTACTGCACGGGGAATACCGTCTACGTCAGAGAGTTCGTCCTCAACATCAGTAAATTCAGCACCTTCAGCCCCCTCAGAGACAACACTTCGATGTGGTGGTCGAGTTGGATCCAGTAATTCTTGGGCGTAAACATTGCCCCAATAAAAAATACTAACCAGTAATAATAATCGAATCATTCAATACCTTATACGCCGATAAAAGCTTTATTTGTACTTAAGGTGTATAACTCAATTTCCGCTTTCGCTACGGGATATTCACCAACCAAATAATCGAAACGCTTCCAATAAAAACGCCATTCTAAATCTTCTATTTCTTCTAAATAATTGAGAATATCCATGTATTCTCCTTCCAACACTAAAAGCACACCGTGTTGGAACAAATTCACATTTTCCCCACCCGTAGAATTGATATCCATCATTCTGACCGGTGGTATCGAATTCATTTTCAATACCTTTAACTTCGAAGATTGGCTTAAAATCTTTTCCAACACTTCCGGCATTTTATTGGAGGGAATCAAATCAACCGTTTGTTCCCGCAAACTCACATCCACTTTTTCAATACTTGCTTGCAATTGCTTCATACTTTTACGTAACGGTTCATTTGGATCTTGAGAAAGCTCAACTTCAATACTATTAATTTGAGCTTCCAAACTCCCTAGATCCGTTTTCTGCCGCTCAACGCGCTTCATTAGTGCTTCAATATCTAATTGGGTTGGTTCCACAAACCAAACATATCCACCAAATAGAATAAGCAGTAAACCACTCACAATCGTAAGTGTTCTTTCCCGCGTTGATAATACGGAAAACTTCTCTTCCAGTTCGATTAACCAAGGGAGCTGTAGCTTCATTGCGCAAGCCCTCCAGCAGGACCAACTTCGGTCTGCAAAGCTAACTCGGTTAAATCTGAACTCAAGACAAAATTCAATTCATCGTTGTCATTTCTAAACATTCTCGCACCGGCAAAATTTCGCCCAGCAAAATATTCTGAGTTTCTCAGTTTGCTAACCCAAATAGGCACTTGCACAGAATCCAGAGATCCACCTTCTATTCTAATAATACGTTCATTTATATTAATTCGAGTTAACCAGATCTCACTAACATGCTGTTTAGCCAAATCTTCCATCAACATAGAAAACCCTTGATTCTTAAGGCGCTCTCTACCTTGCAGTTCACTCAGCAATAGGTATTTATCTCGTTCTTCGCCTTGCAGTCTATTAACCAATTCAACCAATTTAGGGTCTTGTGCCCGATTATCCCTAGCCTTCGTTAAGGTAACTAGCATTGCTTTTTTATTTTTATATTCTACTTGTGTCGTTTGAGTGCGGTGCTCTGTATCCGAATAAACAGACTGATAATACTGGCTCAGAAACACAACAATCCCAATCCCCAAAACCCACAACACAATAACAAAGTTTAGTGTCACCAAATCCAACTTAGGCTTTAGCTCTTCAGGGAAAAGGTTGACACGATACTTCACTCTTACGCCCCCACCGCAGTCGCTTGCAACGCAGCTTTTTCACTGTCATTGGATTCAGAAAAATCCTTCATCAAAGCTGCACCCAAACTGGCACACGACGCTTTATTAAAAGATAACTCTGGATGCTTATTAATTTGGGGTTGGAACATGCCTACATCCAAAAGCATCGCTTTTTGGATTAACTCAGCAATTAATTCCTGGTGCTCAGAATCCAAATGCAGAATGATTTTTTTTACAGCCCCCTGCCGTAACTGGCTTTCAAAGAAATCCATAGAACGTTGTACTTCTACACTCAAGCTTTCTACAAATCCCATTTGTAGCTCCATTTCAGTAAAGGTATTAAGTTTTTCATATCCTTTAATAGAGCGACTAAAATAAAGCTTCCCGTCCTTCACGATATTAAGTGAAATTTCTGACGCTGCTTTTTGCACTAATGTTAGCGTTGCTCCATGACTTACCGGTACTAAATCGCAAAATACTAACTCTTCGATTGTTACGCTATGCACAAATAATCCGGCTTCAACCAAACCTGTACAAATATCAAATAAATCATCTTTTTTAATCGCAACCACGTTCACTTTGTTAGCACCCATAGTTTGCGCAGGCATGTCAAAAAAATCTACCACCATTTCATCCGGCGATGATAACAGTTCCTGTACCGACCAGTGCAATGCATGAGCAAGTTCTTCATCTGGAACAGCAGGGCGATCAACTTGCAGCATTTGATATTTCCGGGCTGAAAATGCCACTACGCAATGCGTATTCTCCAATTTATGGAGTTCAACAAAGTTTTTTAAGGACGATTGCCAATCGGCAAAAGGTATTGTTTCGTATAAAACCCAAGTGGGTTCATTTTCGACCAATTTAAATACCGAAAGGAACAATTCGTTGACATCTACTTCAATCCCAACAGAGAAATACTCTGAGGGCTTTCGAGTCAAATAACTGTAAAGTTTTCGCCAACCTATACGCATTTAAAATAGTTCTAACACCAGTTTTCTGTATTACAGCAGACAAATACGTAAAGTACCAGCTAGCAATTAGTCTAATGCCCCCTAAATACATTAACTTACAGCACAAACGGACAAAAATCATACAATAAGGTATGTATTTTGAGATCCCAAAAAACTACCCCTCAACCAAAGCAACGATAAAAACCATTTTTATGAAAGCGCTTTCATAAATTTTATATTACACTTGAGTATATTAGTTACCTGAATCCTTTCAGCAAAACAGTTTGTGCTTTGCTACCCAAGCAAACCACTCTATTATTGTTTCTGTTTCATCGGGCGATTAGGGTATGCTAATCCTGTTAACCCTGTTGATCAAAAACGACGTAGTCAACGTAAACCTAGTGTACAAAAAGTAAAAATATGCCTGCTTCCAACTTAGATCAACACAAAACCAAGCACTTCTTTAGCCACAATAAGTGCAAATTGCCAACCTCCAGCGAACGTAAAATATTAAGTTCGGTGTTTCATCATACTACGCTGTCACAACCCGATATTGTGCAACTCACAGGCATATCTCAGCAGAGTGTCTCCAGACTAGTAAAAGCGCTTATTGACCGTGGACTGCTATACCAGCACCACCGAACAACCACTGGCAGACCGGGTCAACCCAGTATCACAGTTGCCATATCATCAAAGTTCACATACAGCTTTGGTGTCGCCATCATGACCGATGCCATAAACATTGTTCTAATGAATATCTCTGGAAAAGTATTGGCAGAGCTTACTCACCAGATGCCAGAAATGTCTCTGGACAAAGTTTGCCAAAAGCTACAAGAAAGCTTTGAAGAACTCATATCCCAAAACAAACTAAACAAAAAACGTCTATTTGGTTTAGGAGTTGGCATATCAGGCTATAGCTTAGGAGGGCAAGGACGCTACAACACACCCTCCAAGCTAGATGAATGGGCAATGATCGACATTGAAGACACACTACAAGAACGACTAAACATGCCAGTATGGGTGGAAAATGACGGCAACGCAGCTGCCATTGGCGAAAGTCTGGTCGGAACAGGAATGAAGTACAAACACTTCGCCTACATATATATAGCAGCGGGTATCGGCGGAGGAATTATTGTCAATGGTGAACTCGTCAGTGGCACCCATGGTAACGGTGGCGAAATAGGCCTATTACTGCCTAAAAACACCTATCCATCGCCAACCCTCGAACTACTCCACCAAATTTTACAAGATCACGACATATCACTAAATGGTTTATCAGATATGTTATCCCGTTTCGATCCAGATTGGCCGGGCGTAGACGAATGGATTAACCAAGTACAAAAAGGACTGTCACTTATTGTTTCAGCTTTAGCAGCCATTCTAGATCCTGAAGTGATTGTAATTGGTGGAAGAATGCCGAACGCGCTGTCAACAAAACTTATTCCCAGTTTGGAGATTTTCGACGATGATCGCCGCCAATCTCCCCGAGCTAAGCCCAAGCTTATCGCCAGCTGCAGCCCATTTGACGCCTGCGCGGTGGGTGCTGCAGCGATTCCATTTAAAAAGTATTTTTTTAGCGCTAAAAATGAATAACGGAATAAAAATTGGCTGATATAAATTCAACTCTGCCAATAACCCGAGTTATTAAAGACATCATTGCCGTTTTAGAAAACAAAAACGGCAATCAAAACTTGGTATTACAAGCCGAACCCGGCGCGGGTAAATCGACCCTTGTTCCATTGGAAATCCTCAAATCCGACATCCTTAAAGGCAACAAAATTCTAATGCTTGAGCCACGCAGGATGGCCGCTAAATCTATTGCCAATTACTTATCATCCACATTAAAAGAACCGGTCGGTCAAACGATTGGATATCGAATCAAAAATGAAACCAAAGTATCAAGCCAAACCAAACTGGAAATCATTACCGAAGGTGTATTAACACGCATTATTCAAAACGATCCAGAATTGACCAATATTGGACTGATTATTTTTGACGAGTTTCACGAGCGTTCTCTAAATGCCGACATCTCCCTTATGCTTGCCAAAGAAGTTCAACAAAGCATTAGAGATGACTTACTCCTAATGGTTATGTCAGCCACAATCGATACCCAAATGATCGCCAATTATCTAGGTAATGCAAACATAATTACCTGCCCTGGGCGTTCTTATCCTGTTGAAATTGGTCATGTGTCGCCCGTCACCAATCGAACAAACTTTCGCGACCTCAGTCAATCCGTCAACGGCGCAATCAAACAATTATTTAATGCCCAAAGCGGCGATATATTGGTGTTTTTACCGGGTATCAAAGAAATTAATCAATGCATTGATGTCGCCAACAACATATACCAACACGAAGAAGTCATTTTACTCCCCCTACATGGCGCACTCCCTCTCGATCAACAAGAAGTTGCACTGCAACAAAATAAAGATGGAAAAAGAAAGATCATATTTTCCACCAATATTGCGGAAACCAGCTTAACCATAGAGGGCATTACCGGAGTGGTGGATTCCGGTTTGGAAAGAACCCTAACATTTGATCCAAACCGCGGTATGACTCGGCTTGAAACCATGCGCATATCAAAAGCGTCAGCTGAACAAAGAAAAGGACGCGCCGGACGCCTATCATCAGGCCATTGCATACGATTATGGTCTGAAACAGAGCACCAATCACTTAACAACTTTCAAGCAGAAGAAATTCTCAATGCTGACTTGTCCAGTACAGTTCTAGATTTGGCAAAATGGGGTAGCATTAATTTTGAATCGATCGACTGGCTAACCAAACCACCAGCCGCGCATTTTGACTCCGCAAAAGCATTGTTAATAAGCTTAGGCATGCTATCGGACAGTGGCAAAATTACCCACTTAGGCAAAGCCGCATCTATACTGCCAGTGTCACCCAGGTTGGCGAAAATGATACTGATAGCTTCAACCCCGAGGCAAAAAGAAGTGGCCTGTTTGCTCGCCGCCACGCTCTCCGAAAGAGACATTTTTGTACAAAAAGGACATACCCAAACTTCTGCCGACTTGTCCCTTCGGTTTAACCTGTTGGAAAACGATTTTAAAGAGATTAAGGCAAGCAACAATGCCGTTAGATTGCACAGCGTCCGCGCAATAAAAGACACCGCCTCCAACCTATTACGCCAGTTCAAAACTATAGATAGATATGGGTGCGAAGAAGAAAGGTTATCTGAAACATTCACAACATTAGACAGCATTCTGCCAGCACTATTAATGCAAGCATTTCCAGACCGCCTCGCCAAGCGCAGAGGAAAGAACACCTCCCGATATATATTAGCCAATGGCAAAGGCGCTAGCTTGAATGAAAGTGATCCCTTAAACCAACATGAGTGGCTGGTTGTGAATCATTGCGACTTAAGAGCCAGAGAGGGAAAGATATTCAGTGCAACGGCAATAGACATAGCATTAATAAAAGCCGAATTTACACATCACTTAAGCAAAGAAAGCCGCCATTCCTTCGATGACAAAAACGGGCGCTTTTCCAGCCAAACTCATCTGTGTTATCGCAACCTAAATATTCAACAATTAGACAATAGCGCAGCACCAAAACACTTCATCGACCAGATTTGTAAACAACAGTTGTCTAACCAAGGCAAATCATTACTCAACTGGACAGCAGCTTGCGAATCTTGGATGAAACGTTTGATTTGGTTGGGAAGCATCAATGGCAATAACAACTTCCCAGCTTACACAGAACAGCAAATTTTCGACAAATCTGATGAATGGTTACTGCCCTATATAAAAATAAAAAGCAATATTGCAGAACTTAAAAAAGTAGACGTATTACCGTTGCTAAAGGCTATTATCCCTTGGGACCAATTGGGTTTACTCGACAAGCTTGCGCCTGAACTTTATACCTCACCCAGTGGCAAAAAAGTCACTATCAAATATGAAGAAGCGCAAGGCCCAACGGTATCCATTGTATTACAAGAAATGTTTGGGGAAACCCAATCTCCAAAGCTAGCCAACAAGGTCAATGTCCGGTTTGAGCTGCTTTCCCCCGCCAGAAGACCCATCCAAATAACCAGCGACATCGGACAGTTTTGGACCAGTTCATATTTTGAAGTGACAAAAGACATGCGCGCTAAATACCCCAAGCACAGATGGCCAGACAAACCTCTGGATGAGAAACCGGGCAAATCGATAAAACGCCGAACCTAACTTATTTAACAAAGAACCTATTTAAAAAGACTGCTGTTTCTAGTAATAAACGACCCTGCATTAACGCCTCGTTGCGATCCTTTCAATCTTTAAGAACAACCTGTTATGTGCTCTTTTAAGTCATCAATTTAAACAAGCGTTTAAAAACAAGAGAAATGCACACAAATAATTGATATGGTTGCTAAATAAACCGTTCCGAGTCCAAGGTAAAACACTTGTATAAATTGGACTTCATCGAATATTGGTTACACATAACCAGATGCAATGGTCTCCGCCCATTTGTGGCATCAAATAGTGACATCAAAAAATGATATCAAAGTGCCGTGATTGCGTTTAGTGCGGCAATCAAAGCTGAAGCAGACCAAATGCAGACTATATAGAGGGCCACAATGAAATTAACGCCAAAATCCTTTAGACGCATGCTAAATTTCTATCCACCCTATTTGGGCGCAGGCATCAAAATAGATTACATTAATGATGACTGGCAAGAATTGCGAGTAAGTATGAAAGCCCGCTGGTACAACCGCAACTACGTTGGCACCCATTTTGGCGGCAGCCTTTATTCCATGGTAGACCCACACCTTATGCTGCTACTCATACAAATACTTGGGAAAGAATACACCATTTGGGACAAAGCCGCCGATATCGACTTTATTAAAGCCACCAAAAAACCAGTAAGCGCGACCTTCACCATTACTGATAGCCAAATAGCAGACATCAAAGAAAAAACAGAAAATGGCGATAAATATCTGCCTCAATATGAAATAGACATTGTGGATGAAGACCAAAATCTGATCGCAAGAATCAACAAAACCCTCTACATACGGAAAAAGCCGAAAAAATAAAAAATGAAGTTATTTCGAGTTACTTTAAAAAAGCAGTTGTCACAAAGGCCCTGCACAAATTCAGGGCCATCAAATGGAAAATTAGTACAACAACCTCGCTCGATACCCAGACAAAAACTCATCTTCTGGCTCAGCTTCAACCGTTACTAACAGTACATCTTCCACCGTAAAATCCAACAATTCAGAACGGTAGAGCAAAGTGTCTACTCCCAAAGAATCTTCATAAACAACCGTTATAGAATAAAAGTCATTAGGTAAAGTAATACTGCGATCATCCGCATAACCAAGGCTGGTCATCTTATAATCAGCTGTTTCGATGGTTTCATCTTGGCGCACAAAATACACATCCACCTCGTTAAATTCCGGCAATAAATTTGCGACATTAACTTCATGCTCAAAACTTTGTGGCAACGTACTGTCTGAAACTTCAATGGAGGTTAAATCGCCTTCGGCATCTTCAAAAACAAGCAAGGTCTTGCTAGCACCTTGATTTAAGGTCATCAACCGGTTGTCGAAACTCGCATTTGAATCGGAAGTATTAATAGCGGAAATCTGATAATCCCCAAACGTAACATTGGTAAAATCACTCAATAAGCCTCCTGTAACCGTTTGTGAATATTCCTCTTCCGCATGAGCAGTTAAGGTCAATGCCAATTCAACTTCAGCAGATAAGGCACTATAAACACGAAACTGAGATGACGCGGTGATGTTTTGGTTTGCTTCAATTGATGTGGAATTTAGTACAATATCCACCACAATATTATCATCATTGGCCCCAGACGTATTACGTACAATCAACACATAATCTGAAGAAAACTCAAAGTTAATTTCTTGACTCTCAAATGCAACTTCACCACTTCCTGGTTCAGTTAAGTAAATAACATATTCACCTTCCGGCCACGCATTGTCGTTTTCGCTTGGGTCCCAAAACGCCCCCTGATTAAAAGCAAGATAATCCAAACGGCTAATAAAGTTGGCTGCTGAAAAAGGCACTCCACTTTCAGAAATATATAAATCAAAAGCTTGCCCTTCCGGGATCACAGACACCGAATACAGATAAAATTCATCATCTAAATCCGATCGTTCAAACTGAAATTCCGACACTTCCGGTGCATCAAAATCCCCTGACATTACCAATAAAGTCTTATAACCATCCTGTAAATTAGTGGTAAATTCAGAGGCCGTAAGCTCCTGCCCATCACCGTCTTCCCATGAAAGTTGAATATCAAGATCGCCAGACGTTAGCGAGAATAAAGACGTCACATCACCATAGCTACTGCTGCCCAAACGATTACTATCTGCAATTATGTCGGTGCTTGGGCTATTCGCCGAACCGTTATAAAACTGTAAGTAAGCATCCGCAAAATTATCATCATCAGAATCGGAGCTACCGCCACAACCAGCCACACCTAACGCCAAACCAATTAGCATTAAACCTTTTAACATTTCCCACTTAAACATCATTTTTCGCATCGTATTTTTACACCTTGCTAATTTGTTGACCTAAACAGATCCAACAACGCTCGACATAAGGTTTGGTTGACAAGAGGAATGAAAAATATCTAAAAAAAGCCACCACGATAGGAAAAACGAGGAAATAGAAAGTAAGCCTATTGAAGGTAAATTGAAGTAAAGAAGTTACGTAAGCGCTGCCCAGCACAAACAAGCACTTTAGATGAATAGTATTTGCTGATAAAACCTATATCTTTCCTTCTTCATACTGGCTCACACCGCTAGGCATTTTTTCCCATGAAGCTTTTGAACCCACAAAAATATGGTAGCCAATTTCAATCCCGGGATCCCCATTGACACAACCCAAAGTTACGCCATGTACTTCGCCTTTAAAAGTTCCGCATAAAGTCGAACCACAAACACTACAAAACCGTAATCCATAACCCGGCAAACTCTCATAACCTGAAAGTAGCGACTCACCTTCCAACCAGGTAAACGTCTTCGCATCCACTAATGCATAAGCCGATGCTTGAGAACTAAATGCCTTACGACAACGTGAACAATGGCAAGAGCGGGCATCCATCAAAGCCCCGTCAATTTGGTATTTCACACTTCCGCAAAAACATTCCCCGGTTATGGGCATAAGCTATCTTCCAAAACATTAACATTGATATAAACAAAGCATGATATGTGCTTTCCAACAAGCCAAGCCTACATCCGCTTTAACGCACGCCCACCATCCACTTTAATGCTTGCTCCGGTCATATAATGGTTGGCTAGTAGTGCTTCAATTGCCAATAAAATAGGCTGAAAACCGTTTTCCATAGGCAGCAGCGTTTCAGATACAACGGCCTGTTTTTCACTCTCAGTATGATCATCTAAAAACATCATCGGGCCGGGTTGGATGGTATTTACTCGTACCTGAGGCGCAAACTTTTTAGCGTAGCTCTTACTCAAATTCTCTAAACCTGCCTTGGTAGAACAATACATAGCATAAGCTTCATTGGGGTTATCAACATAAATATCTGTAATATGAATAATATTACCCGGCTGAGTATCGTTTTTTAGCAAGTCTCCACTTAGCTCATTAATCATCATGGGAACACGCATATGAACATGAAAAAGTCGCTCGTAAAAATCAAAGTTATCATGGGCATGAGCTGAATCGGATTCGAACACCGAGGCATTGTGAATTAACGCCTGAATGCCGCCATACTGTGCCTTAATTGTTGCAAAAGTATGCTCCAATTCAGGCTGAGAATAAGTAGGAAGCCTAAACTGATGCAAACGATCCGATTTCAGAGCATCAAGTTCAACAGAACCCGAACGCGTTAACGCAATAACCTGCCAACCTTTCTTTAAAAAAGCATCCGCAAGATACAAGCCAAGCCGTCTACCCGCTCCGGTAATTAACACAGTGTTCATCGGTACTCCCGTTATTCGAATCCACAAATTTACTAATCCAGCGGAGTATACCGCTCTTAACATCACATTTGGATCTCAAATCCTTACCCTAAACTCTCAACACTATAAGTGGGGATACAGCGCCGTCTGCCAACACATTAAATGCCCCTATTTTGCGCCTTATTTAAGGGTGACGTAATATACCGATTGCCGTGATTTGCTAAGAAAATAGCTCATGGCGCAACCGAGGAGAACGTTAAAATCGTTTAAAAATTAGCATTCCCCTTTCCACAAACTTTATGCTTTGAGTTTTATTTTATCCTTAAGAGTTTATTTTATGAAAATCACGAATAGAATATTGTCCATATTAATAATATCTGCTTTTCTTGCATCGCCTGTAATCGCTAGCGAAAGAAACACAGACCTAAATACAAAACAAGTGAATGAGGCTACTACAGCCAATAAGGCCGATGGCATTATTGCATTTGGCAGTGGAGGTGGGTTACTTCCTCCAAAACCAAAATCTTTGATTACTCATAGTTTTTGTATCTTAGGCTATTGTTTTGCAGTTTAAGCAGGTAAATGACACAGCGGAATACTGTTTTGTTTGGAATTGATGAATATCTAACAAAATTTGAAGATCACTTAGCTTTCTTATACTTACTGTTGTTTTTTGTGGGGATAGGGGTATCCAAACGTGCAACATCTCAGGCCCTTACCGTATTAGTAATGGCCTTGGCAGAATTCTCTATGAATGCCATTAGATATCCTGTCTGGGATTTTACCAGCGATTTAGCAATAGATTATGAAATACGGCTGTTCGTTTGGTACACCTGTTGGGTGGTAAGTACTGGTGTCATTGCCTTTGCATTGCAGTATACCCATGTTTGGCTCAATGTAACCCGAGTGCGAGAAGCGAGTATTATTTTGCTGATTTTAATGGGCTATATTGCCATGCACTGTATCAGCTTTTTTAATCAAGCCTTTTTTGAAGTTCAGGCTATTCATTTATTTTACCAAATTGGCATTCCGACGCTTAACTTAGGGATTGCCGTTTTTCTACTTTATTCCATGCTAAGGAAACTGATTAATGTGGATCTCAGCTTTGCTCTTCGCCGCGATAGTGATGATTAATGCGATATTAATTTATCGCACTCATTCTTGGAAGTTTTTACAAGTAAAAGCGCCAGAATCCGTTTATCGCCGAGCGGTTAATTGGGGTTGGGAGTTAGCAAACAAACTCAAAAACCACCGTAAATATAGTGATGACGAAGTTTTTCAAATATTGAACGAATTTGAACAATGAAAGTTCTATATTCGCAACATTCCAGTGCCCGAACGTCAAGGACTCAAGGCCGTGCAGGAAAATAAGCAATGATTTGGTTCCTAACCGCAGGTTTTATTTTAATAACCCTGTCTGTTTTATATACAATACGCCATATTCACCATAAACTTTATGTAGTAAAAACCCCGCCCGAAGTGGCATATCAAAACTTAGCCCTACGCCGCCGCACCATTGAAATAGAAGCAATCCCCGTGGTTGAAATACAACAACACCAAGATTGGTTAAAAGACGTCGAAGCATTTAAACGACAAGAAAAAGAAATGCAATAACGACTGAATGTAGTAAAGTTCCGCCCCATGGCGCGTAGCCAAAGCCTTTCCCAACTTATTGCTTCTTACAGAAAGTTCAAAGCAGGGCCATCATGTAGCGTAGTAGAAGGGCATTTCGACTACGCTCAATGTCCGGTTTAATTTGTCGTCCTCTCGAACGCCGAGATCCATTTTTACAATGGTTAAATTGGAACTAATGTGGCAACTTCAATACTACAATGGGTTCCCGAACGGATCGGGAATGACATGAGATGTGTATTACATCACTCGTACCCTCCTCACTGTTCCATCGCCATCACTAGAGTCATCTACTCGCACGCATGCGACCCATTTTTGCAGTGGTTAAATTGGAACTAATGCGGAAACTTCAACGTTACAATGGGTTCACGATCAAGTCGGGAATGACATGAGATGTGTATTACTTCATTCTTGTCATCTTCGCAAACGCGGAGATCCATTTTGACAACGGCCAAATTCTTTTTATTTAGGTCTCTTTCAACTCAATAAAATGCTCAACTAATCGGATCATAAGTTCCTTTTGCTCGGGCATACTTTCAGCAACTAACAAAGTGAGTGCTACTAACGTATTGTTGTTAATTAAGTGTTCTACAGATTTACCCAGTAGATATTGATTACTCCTTAAATACCAGAGGAATAAAAACGCACCAGTGCGTTTGTTGCCATCGGTAAAAGGGTGGTTTTTAATAACGAAATACAGCAAATTGGCACTGCGGCTGGCAATATTTGGATAAAACCATTCCCCACCAAAACCCTGTTCGATGGTTGCCAACGCTGAAGCCAGCCCATTGCCTGCACCTTTGGGTCGTAATTGAGCAAACAACTCGGTGGCTTCGTCTTTTTGCATTAATTTACGTTTAAGTTGCGATATAGCCTTCAACACATCGTCATAATCCAAAGCTTTCATATGATCTTGCCGATGACTCTTCGCTATTAAGCTTTGTTCATCGTATCCCTGCAACAAGCTCCAACTGCGAGCATAATCGTTGATAACCCCAACAACGGCCAATCCTTGTTCCGTAACCAATTGGTGATTATGCAAGGTAGTAGATAACAAGTTAAAGGCTTGCTTAAACTCAATTCCCTTTTCCTGCAATCGCTGCTCATTCAACGTATAACCTTGTACCAAATGCTGCTTTAAAGTTCGAGTAGCCCAAATACGAAACTGCGTTGCCCGGCGGGAATTGACCCTATAACCCACGGAAATAATAGCATCTAGATTATAGTGTTTAACTGAATGTACTTGAGTCTTACCCGAAATAGCACCATGTTGAGTGGGTTGTTCCAAAATGGAACTAACCACTATTTCGTCTAGTTCTTCACTTTTAAAAATATTTCCCAAATGCTTGGTGATTGCGGGGCGTTTAGTACCAAAAAGCTCCGCCATCTGCGCCTGAGTCAACCAGAGCGTTTCCTGATCTAAAGTGATATTAAGTTGAACCTGACCATCATTTGACGTGTAAAACTGAATTTGAGAATTATGCATAAAAGCTCCTTTTTATGACTAAACTGCTTCCTTGATTACTCAGTATCTCAAACTGAAGTCATTCAAATAAGATACCAGAAAAGTACATATGTATGCATGACCATACAGCCATATTCGAAATAATCGATTGATTACCACAAGGGTTTAGTCGGCTAATTTCTTCTTCAGTAAGCCCTAACATTTCTACAATACTTAGTTTCCCATCGCTGTATTTCAGTTCTCCATCTTTTGTTGCTTCCAGCACCGGACGCATCCGTTGTTGATAACTAGGAAGCATGTGGTTTTCCTTAAACAAGCAAAATTCATTGCAACACTTTGGTTATTAATAAGCAGATACGGAATGACAGCATTTCCGATTGAAAAACGACATAATTGTTCGGAATTAAAATAGGTTATTTTTTAGGGCTTTCCTGTATAAATTCAAAGATTATTTGTTACGATAACCCATGCATTAGTAAAGCGGTCTAATGTTGTTTAAACAACCTAATTGAAGCCCTTTATAGGAGAATGCCTGATGTCCAATAAGTCACAGTTTGGCAGGACGTGTGAGGATTTTGTCGCTGAATTAATAGCGGAGAAAACCAAATGCAATGTTTCAAATTTAAATGATATTAAAAACAATCACCCAGTTACAGATCTCCATGTAAAGTGTGAGAAAAAAGGCGTAGATTATCAGGTTTCAATTAAAGCAAAAAAGAGCAAGGTATGGCCTTCTGTTAGAGGTATAAAGGAAGAGGGACAATATATTGTTTTTGTAGATATATTTAAGATCGATGCCCCAACATTTTATATTTTGGATCATGCTTCATGGCAACAAGTTCTTAAAGACATTCTTCCACAAAGAGATGCGGGGGCGGAAATTGTTGACGGAGCCGTTGAATGGAACTGGGTTGAAGATAAGAAAAGTAAGAAGTTTCGAGGAAGCCAACTCTTCGCTTCCGATATTGAGCATTACCTTAATAATTGGTCTGTACTACCTGGCGTCAAAATACCTAACTAACCGCTTTATAATTAATGTCCATATTTGCCTATTTCGTTGAAAGCATTAACATAATCATCAGGTCAAAAAAGCACGTCCATTTTTTTGGAGAATAACCATGCATATCGTTTGTCCATCCTGTAGTGCCACCAATAGTGTGCCGGATGAGAAATCTCACCTAGATGCCAAATGCGGTAAGTGCCAAGCACTTTTACACACCCATGAACCCGTTGAACTTACGGACTCGAATTTTTACCACTATATCGAAAAGAATGATCTGCCTGTGCTCGTGGATTACTGGGCGTCTTGGTGTGGTCCTTGCCAAGCAATGGGCCCCGCTTTTGCGAAAGTTGCATCTGAAACTGAATCCATTCTCTTTGCGAAGGTCAACACCGAAGTAGCGCAACAAGTTAGTACTGAAGGGGGGATAAGAAGCATCCCTACTCTGATCTTGTTTGCTGGGGGTAAAGAGATTAATCGCACTAGCGGAGCCATGTCAGAAGCGCAGTTAAAAGGGTGGCTTGTTCAGACTGTACAAACGCACTTTACGGACTAACGCTCCTTTAGTCCTCGTTCAATACCCCGTTAATTTTCCTAAATCCTCCCCCTAAAAAGGGAGGATTTATTGTATGTACAGGTATTTCCTAACTGAAATACCGTGAAATATTATTCATTTCCCCCGCAAACTAAGATGACTCCGTAAGACAAATACCAACCCTTTGCTGCTTACCCCGAATGCATTTTTAACGACTGCAATCTTTTATAGCGGGGACAACGGCAGCTTCCATTACGGAGTACGTGAAAATGAAGAAAGTGAATCCTAGTAAAAAATCCCTATCAGAGTCTAATTTAGTGGATGCAAATAAGTCTGCTGGACTAAGTATTAAGGACAAAATTAAAGCAATAGCTAGTACCAAGGTTCCCTTTAAATTATCTGCAACTACATTATTGTTGGTAGGCAGTTTGGGTTTTTCTCAAGTTAGTCACGCTGGCTTATTTGGCTGGGTTCCTTTTGTTGGCCCAACGGTTGATAATTGGGTTAATAGTGCTACTGGCTTTGTAACCGATGGCATTACCACTATGGCCAACACCATAAATACTGTCACTTCACAAGTCGGCATTGATGCCACCGCTGTAAGTAACGTGCTTAATGGCTTAATTAATAACGCGGCAAATCCTCCACATCCCGGGATAATGGCGATTGAAGAATACAGCAAGATGAGCGTATTGCCCCATATTATTAATACTTTCACAAGTATTCCAGATCATGTTAATGCCGTTAGAGCGCTTGCTCTTGCCATTCAAAACAAAGATACCGATTCCGCCCGCGCAGCGGTGTTTTATGTCATCAAAAATATGGAAAATGGTTCATTACAAAGCACGGTTAATCATCTTAAAAACCACGGCGCAAAATCATTGCTAATCTCAGTTTCTGTGTCCGACAGCAACATTAACCAGTCATTTGGTGTTGCCGTAGATGTTGACGCTGTCGATGACATTATTAACGATACTTTAAGTTCCGCGCCAGAAGCTGTTTTAAGCTTTTTCATTGGGCAAGGATTTTCAATTGGTGGCGGCGCTGGTGTCAGTATTGCTATGGGTTATAGCAAAAGTGCACCTTTAGATGTAGGCGGCAAGAGCTTTGATTTGTCAGCTCCTGTGCAGGGTATGGATATTGCTTTGGGTTTTACCCCTTGGGATTTGTCTAATCCCATTACTGCTGTTACCACCAACTTACGCTCTAAACACTCGTCTACAATGATTGCCCCAGCTAGCAGTACGCCTACTGTAGGTTCTAGTGCCAGTCAGGTTTTTCTTAAAGTGTGTAACAACTTAAATGTGCAAATGCCTAATGGTACATGCAACACCGGCGTTCCTATGGTAGATGTGCTTAATCTAGCCGCTGATGCCAGAACTTCTGCTGGCGGCACCGTTTTTGCTTGGAGCAGTGCAGGCGAAATAGCGCATATGTATTGTACTTCTATTTCTGAAGGTTCTGAGCCTCTGCACCATACTTGGGGCGATAATTATTTCTGTGCATCTGAAGATATAGGATTGCGTTGGTATGAAAAACACGCCCCTCTAGCTAGTATGAAATGTGCGCAAATTAATGAGCCTAGCGATCCTGATTATTGGTACGACAATTATCTTTGCTTACCCCACAATTCGCCTTATTCATTTAGTTTCCACGGTGCAGGCAATCCCGGCCACAATAATGTGAGATGGGCTGAACCTGCCGACCCTCACACATGGAACGACAATTATCTTGTGATCAATCATCAGGATGATGGCGTTCAAAATATGCTCCATGAAGGATTCGATGCTGAATTCTATCTAAATCGATATGCGGATTTAAAAGCAGCATTCGGCACCAATTATCAGGCAGCCTATGACCATTGGAATAATTCCGGAAAATACGAACTACGTCAGGCAACGCGGGAATTTGATGTTCAGTTTTATATCAATACCTACGCCGACCTAAAAGCCGCCTTTGGTTACAATTACCAATCCGCTTATAACCATTGGAAAGCATTCGGTATTAATGAAGGAAGACGTGCTTCAGCGGAGTTTGATATTAATTTTTATCGTAATTATCACCCGGATTTAAAAGCTGCTTTCGGTAACAGCAATATGGCAGCATACAATCACTTTAGAGCTTATGGACCAGCGATGAATACAGGACAAAGCAACGCAGATGGCCGACGCTTGTTCCGTCCTTAAACCTTTATATTTAACTACCTATCATTAAAAAACCAACGCCTCCCTTTTTAAAGGGAGGCGTTTTTATATGTATCAATAGATTATTGCTTCAAACTGCACGGAAACAACATTGTAGGAAAAATGGCACACACTTCCTCTGTCATTCCAGACTTGATCGGGACCCATGGTAATTCCAATTTAAAGCGACGTTAAGCCCGGCCGTACTCGTCCATAAAACGCTCGATATCGCTTTCGTCTAACACGTCACCAGTTTGAATTTCAACAAATACCAAAGGCTCATCTCCAGGATTAGCGATACGGTGTTTAGTACCTTTGGGGATGTACACTGTTTGTTCCGGTTTTAGATGTAACAGATCATCACCCAATGTAACCTCGGATGTGCCTGACATCATTACCCAGTGCTCATTACGGTGAGAGTGGCGCTGCAACGACAAACGCTGGCTGGGATCCACGCTAATTTCTTTACAAATGTAACCTTCTCCAACGGCAATAACACGCCAACTTCCCCAAGGCCGAGTCTCGGAGTCTCCTATTTGATAAACAATGCCCGAATCATGGCTCTCTTGATTTAATTTAGCGGTTAAATGTAGCCATATTGCAGCTGACCAAGAAAACATTTTTCCACCAGTACCTTTGCCGTCTAGGGGTGAAAATGATTCATAAAAGTCACCTTGCTCAGCAATGAATAAGGTATCGCGATCAATGCGGTCTGCCATCGCAATTTCACCTTGTTCCCGTAGTCCTTTGGCAACCATATAACTAACGACCAACCAAATTGGTCCCCGCCAATACAAAATAGGATTAAATTGTTCATGGGCTGGGTCGCAACTTGGCAACATAAATTCAACGTTTTTGCCAATGTGATTTAGCTTATTGACTAACGCTTCACGTTGGGCCGAACTACCAGCATCAGCATAGAAGGCCAAAAATGATGCATTGGTAACCACGGCCAACGGTTGATCTGCATTAAGATCGTAAGAGCAATAGGCATTGATTTGTTCATTCCAAAGGAAATCCATTCCTTTCTCGGATATCTGAATCCGATTTTTCAATTGTTGTGCGTCTTCTTTCTTGCCTAGCAACTCTGCCAAAAACAATAAGTCTCTGTTTGCTCTTAGCAAAATCATACTCATGCCCACATCTAACACACGGAAAGGCCCATTTTTAGCTATTTCGTTATGGTCCCAACCACAATTTCTTCCGAACATTAGTATGGCAAGATAACGGTCGTATTGTTCTGATGTTGGTCGCATAGATTGATCGACCAAGGCTAAATCTCGACGAGTGTATTCGCCTACTTTCGAGGTATCCACCACCGACATAGGACCATCCCACTCTACGGAGTTATCCCGCCCGGTTTCCCAAGGATGGGATACCATAACCAACCCATTATTAAGCGGATCGCGATAGCGATGAAACCAGTCGTGCCAATGTTTAATTTTGGGATAGAGCGCTTGCAACCGACCCAGCTCTTTCCGCCTTGCAGTATCGCCAGCTAAACCTTCCCATAATTGCCGTACTATAGTTGCAGCAACCGGGGGCTGAGTAATACCAGACGTTGGTGTGCCACCTTTAGTATTAGCGTCAGTTTGCCAAACTTCCGGTCCTGGAAAGTAACCCGGATTAGCTTTATGAAACACGATATGTGGCATCAACCCATCGTCCCACTGGGCATCAAACAAGGTTTCGATCTCTTGCCATGCTCGGCTGCGGTCGAATTCCGCGAAACCCAAACTAACAAAAGCGGAATCCCAATTCCATTGGAACGGATATAGGCCTTCTGTGGGAACCGTATAACCACCTCGGTCATTGTTAAGCAGTATTTGTTTAGCTTTTTCTTTTAAATCAGTGGGCATGGTTGTTTCCCGTGGTTATCTTTTCAATTAGTTATGTACTTCATAAGGCTGACAATATTGACTGCTAACTGATTGCCATACCTTTTCCTATGTATCCTATTAATGCACTTAACGTGACAATTAATACAAAGAATCCAATCAAAATACCGGTGTATTTACGATCCACATTTGATGATTGGTCTTTAATTTGACGGCCCTGAACAGGTTCAATAATTTGACTGCCCTTAACATGGTTGATAGCGCTCATTGCAACTGCCACTCCAACGGTGACGGCCAATCCGATAAAATTCCACCACATCCAAAATAGCTGCGGCTGATATCGCCAGAAATAGAGGTTGAGCAACATGCCAACGATTAAACCGGTGTTAATTTCAACACTCGAAACCCGATTTTTAGTCATGGCAAGGAGGAATACACCCAGTATTGGCCCGTAAAGAGCTGAGCCCACTTTGTTAATTGCCTCAATAACAGTAGGAGCAATGGAATCCGCAAAAAGAGACAAGATTAAAATGACAACGCCCCAAAACAGGGAAATATAACGAGCATGAACCACGTTTTTTTCGTCATTGCTGGAATCAATAACCCCCAGGGTATTGAGATCTTCCAATGTGACGGCAGCCAATGAATTAACAGTGGAGCTTAATGAAGACATTGCAGCCGAAAGAATGGCCACCAGCAAGATTCCAATCACGCCATTTGGCATATGGGCCAGAATAAAAATAGGCATCATATAGTCAGGTTTATCGGCTGGAATTTGTGCCATCAGTTCAGGGCTATTTTGTACAACAACGCCAACAATTAGCCCCGTAATGCAATACAACAAGACTAGCGGGAAACGCAATATACCGTTAGCGAATAGCAACTTTTTCACATCGTGTACATTTTTCGCGGACATAGCGCGCTGGGCTTGGGTTTGGTCACACCCGTAATAAGAGGCGTACAATACAAACCCACCAAATATCATGGGAATTAAACCAAACTCGTCGTTATTAAATCCGAAGGCACTAACGTTAACCGGATTAAAACGTTCAGGGTCTACACTTTGCCAAAATACATCTGCTCCACCCAGCTCTTGCAACCCGAAAAAAGCAACTAAAATCAGACCCAAGAAAATTAGGCCCATTTGAATAACATCGCCGTATACCACAGCTTTCATACCACCTGAGGTGGAATAAACCAGAGTGATAATGCCCACGATAACAATAGACACCCACATAGGTACGTTAAACATGGCTTGCAAAATTATGCTTACGGCATAAACCATGATGCCAGTACCGAACGCGCGCACAACCTGAAAAACCACACTCACTAAAAAGCGAGTGCTGCGGCCATAGCGCCTTTCTAAAAGGTCGTAAATGCTAACTACGCCTGCGCGATATAGAGCTGGCATAATAACGAGCGCGACTAAGATCATGGCCAATGGAACGGCAAATTCGTAAGCCAACCATTGCAACCCTCCGCCTTCGCGCATACCTACAAATGCCGGGGCCGAAATAAAGCTAATGGCTGAAAGTTGGGTGGCCATTGTTGACAAGGTTAGCGGAAACCAACCTAAGGTTTTGCCACCAAGAAAATAGTCTTGTTCGGAATGCTGGCTACGCCACATGAAGCCCATACCTAACAGTCCAATTAGGTAAATGACAACGACGCTATAATCCAATATATTCATTTAGCACTCTTAAACTACAATTTTACGTTAAGAACTGGGCCTACTTAATGGGTCAAAAAGCAAGACCCTGTTTAGAGTCCTGCCTCTTACTACACCCAATTATTTATACCCGTCGGCTGCTATAAAAAGTCACCCTTAGAAGTCATAGGTAAAACGAGCAGTAATTCGTCTTGGTAAAATAGGACGACCAACAAAGAATGCTTCACTCCCATTTTGCGCATTACCTTGACGAGGCGATCCTTCAGTTATGCCATCGCTATCAAACAGATTAAATACACCTATGGAAAATCTTGCTTGCTGATCATCTTTAAAGGTTAAGGTATACCCAGCTTCTACTCGCACTAAGTGGTAAGAATCCAATTCCACCGTATTGGAACTGTTGGCAAAATTGTCACCGTGAAAGTTGTGAAACAAACCGAAGTCGTACACGCCGTCGTTATATGAAACGCTGGTGTTTGCAATGATGTTAGGTTGACGACGCAACTCATTGCCTTCTAATTCTGGGTTGCTCTCACTTTCACTAATTTCGTGATCACGCCAAGTAATGTTTCCGCCAATACTCCAGCTATCCGTTAGTGTGTACTCACCACCAAGTTCAACACCAATAGCTTCTGAAGAAGTTTGTTCAACAACATTAACAACACCACCTTGGCCGTCATTAACAAATTCAACACTTTGACGATCCGACAAATCGGTATAGAACAGGGTGCTATAACCTTTAAAGTCACCCCATTTGAATTTGGCACCGAATTCACCCATTAAGATGATTTCAGCCTCATAAGGACCAAATTCACCCAGCGGATTAAAACTCTGTCCATTTAATTGAGGGAAAAAGTATCCCCGGGAGAAATTCCCGAACAGATTCACATCCTCGCTGTATTTATATAAGGCACTTACTGAAGCGGCCCATTCCGTTGTACTAACTTCATCGCGGAAGAAACCACCAGTTCGGGCTCCCATGTTTTCTATAGCATCATTAACAAAAGGATTATCACCAATAGAGGCCTGTCCAATTTCCCGTTGGGTTACTTCACCTTCGAAGCGTTCAATTCTGAAACCAATATCGTAAGACCAACGATCTCTTTCTATTTGGTCCGCCACATAAAAGGCATACCGAGTCGCATCTCGTTCACGATCTCCAACCAAGCCATTGGCGTTTAGCAGTCCGTTACGCGATACCACATATTGACCACCAACAGTGCCTGATAAAGAGCCATCAATATCGGTCACCGATAGGTCTACCAATTTAGGATTGTTACGGAAGTCGGCTAAGTAAGTCGTAATGTAGTTAATGTCTTCCGCTTCGGATTTAGAAAAGAAAGTACCGTAGGTAAAATTATGGTCAGCACCAGCAAAACGCGTTGAATGTATTAAATTTAACTCGCCTGAAAAGTCAGTGGCATCACGGTCACGATCCAAAATACGATTCGCGAACAATAGGAAATCATCAGGTACATCTTGCCCAGAAGTGGTAAAAGAAAAGTTAGCATTAGCCAAGTCACCATAACCCCGGTTAGTCAAAAATGTTTGTAACGATTCTGGTGTTGAAACAACGCCGTCACCATCAAGAAACAAATTAAATTGATGGGTGTAATCCGCAAACTTAAACTTTGAATTTATTGCCCAAGATTCATTTAATTCTTTATCTAAAACAAAGGCAAAAGATCCACCGCGAGTATTTACGCCATCTTCAATAGGGGTTTCAAAAGATCCACCGGGCACTTCATAAGCAATGGTTGCAGCTTCAGCTGAGTTGACCGAAAACACTTCACGACCATCATTACCATCAACCCGTCCACGACCTTCACCATCTAGAGGAATTGGCAAAAAGAATTGCACTTCGTCGTTAATAACCTGCCCATAAAAAGTGACGCTACCACTGCCATCATCAAATTCATGCTTTATGTTGCCACGTAGTTGAAAGCCATCGGTTTCCAACCCAGATTCAAGAGGACCTTCGTCGTAACGATAAAAACCCGACAATGCATAAAAAGTATTGCTATCGTCGCCACCTAAAGGACCACTTACAGCAAAGTCTGAACGATATCGGCCTTCCAAGTCTGCCAGTTCTAGTTGAATGGTTCCTTCATGCACATCACTACCGGTTTTACTGACATAGTTGATAATGCCAGCAACGGATCCCGGACCAAATAAGTTAGACACACCGCCTGTAACATACTCAAGGCGTTCAATACCTAAATCATTGCGGTAATACACATCAAAAGCGGAAGAGTTCAATCCAAAAGTGGAAAAAGCTGGAATGCCATCGTATTCAAGAGGCGTAAATTGAAATTGACCGCCTGAGGGTAAGCCTCTAACAAAGAAATTAGTCGCTACTTCGCCACCACCACCTTCAGCGGAAATACCAGGTAGTTGAGTCAGCACATCGGCTTGGCTACTAGAGGTAAATTTTCGAATTTCAGATTCGTCGAACGCAGCCACAGATTGAGGGGTGTCGAAAATAGTACGGGCAATGTTCGTACCTGTAACAATAATTTTTTCGACTTCTTCTTTATTGTTGTCACCATTTTCCTGAGCCGTTGCAATCTGCGTAAAGGCTGCAGTGCTGGTAAACAATAACATAGTTATATAGTTGATTTTCATAGCTTTTTCCCACTTGAATTAATTATATTTGTACCGCTAATTTACCTCCTTAATCACATATAACTAAAGGAAGTCGCATTATTCTCGGAACATTCAAAAATCAGGCGTTAAGGTTTATAAATGGTTATTTCATCCATTTTAATGGTAATTTTTTACCCTTAGCTATCTTATACCAATAATACTAACCATAGTGAGTAATATTATTGAAAATTATCTTTTTTTTGAAATAGACGAAAAATCAAGCAAGGATATTTGGAGTGGGAACAGTGATTAATCAGGCAAAAGGACTGAAGACAATATTAAAAAAACATAAAAAAAGCCCGGTAAATACCGGGCTTCATATATAACTTATTAGTTATTCAAATTCAGGGCTTATTGATAACCGAAAGTAACAGTTACGCCAGTGTAAGCTCTGTAAGCACGAACACCAACATGCCAAGTACCAGCTGCTGGGTTGTTCGCAGTACAATCTTCATTGTTACCAGCTGAGTATGGACGACAAGCGTAGGTTGAAGTTGTAGGTGCTGTTCCAAAGTTAGTGTACAAATCAGCGTCACCAGTTCCACCGCTCATAGAAGCTGTGAATGCAGAAGCGCCAGCAGGTACTACCATGCTGTAATTTTTCCAGCTACCAGTTGCGCCAGAAAGACCAGAATGAGTTTCAGAATCGCCTACTGGAGGATCAATGATTATGCCAGAACAACCGTTAGCATCTAGGTAGTTCTTCGCGTCTAATGCTTTAGCAATACCGAAACCGTAGAAGTTATCACGGCCAGCAGCACCACGATCTTCAGCAGTATCATTGATTGCTTTACGGATGTTTTCGCCAGTACAAGACTGGTGATAAGACCATACCAAAGCAGCTACACCAGAAACGTGTGGAGTCGCCATTGAAGTACCGTTCCAAGAAGCATAAGTGTTACCTGGAAGAGTAGAGTTAACTGCAACACCTGGTGCAGCAATTTCTACTTGGCTGTTGTACTGAGAGAAAGAAGCAACATTTTTGCTTGAATCAACAGCAGCAACTGACATTACAGCATCGTAAGAAGCAGGGTAAGACATTGTGCTGTTACCATCGTTACCTGCAGCAGCAATCAACATCATGCCGTCAGCTACGAATCCGTCCATTGCATTTCTTTCAGCAGTAGAAGCAGCACCGCCACCCAAACTCATGCTTACAACGTTTGCACCAGAATCAGCACATTGTTGGATAGCTACAATCAAGTCAGATGCAGCAGTCCAGCTACCAGAATCGTTGAAGATTTTAACCATGTGCAAAGCAACGTCTGGGTATACACCAACAACACCAACGTTGTTGTCTAAACCAGCGATAGTACCAGATACGTGAGAACCATGACCGTGGCCATCGTTGTTCCATGCGCCTACTGAACCATTGTTAGCTTGACCAGTTGCATCAGTTGGCAAATCTTCATGTCCAGCAGCGTAACCAGTATCAATTACACATACTTTACGAGCAGTCTTGTTAGATTGAGTCAACAAAGTTGCTTGAACCATTGGAATACCAAATGGCGTAGATTGCGCCATCAAATAACGCTTAGGATCTTCAGATACCGTTACGCCTCTTCTGCTTGATAATGCTTCGAAAGCTTCTTTGTTAAGATTAGCAACAACGATACCTTGCTTATCAATAGATTTTAGGAATTTACCACCAGCACGCTCAACAAGAGATGTTGCAGCTTTAGCATTCAATACGCCTTCACTCATCAACGCAACTTCTTGGCCATTGCGTGAAGCACTGCTATCAAAAGCAGTTGCGTCTTTATTAAAGATAACCATGTATTGCTTAGTTTGCATTTGAGCTAGTACAGGTGCGTTTTCAAAATTATTGCTGGTCGCTAACTGTGGAGATGCTGCCATTACGCTTGTAGCTACTAATGTTAATGCAGATACACCTAGACCTAGTTTTTTAAAATTGTTCATTCAAATCCTCGTATGTTGTTTTGGATATTATTTTTTTAAGAAAAAGAGGTAAGTATTGTTACCTCGATTTATATTAATATATAAATTTTAACTTTGCGCAAGTAAAAGCCAAAAATATTTTTATCCTTATCAAAATACAATGTAAACAAAACCACAAAAACAGGTCCAATTAACTACCCGTCATTTTTGATACATTTCCAATTCCACTGGCTTAAACGCTCAAAATAATCTTTAAAAACAAAGGTTAAACTCTTAAAGGGAGTCACTTAAAAGGCGAGAAAAGAAAACGTACACTAACACTGACGGGTTCATTTATACACCTTAACAAGTAACAAAATGTTCAAACTAAATTTACAAGACCAATATACAATATCGAATTTTATTCTTTTTTGGATATAAATTTCACCGCACAGTATTGATCTTTTATACCTTACTCACATAGTAAAAATATTCACATACACTTTGATGTTCGAAAAAATATATCCATTTATAAAAATACCCCTAAAAACTCAACGAATAACAAGTAAGTTAGTGTTCACTAAAAATTGAAGCCGGTCATAAAAACATCCCAAAGAAACAAAAGTGTGAGTAATAAAAAGCAATACCAATCTAATATAAATAGTCACTTTTACAGCGACGTAATTGGTTGTAACGGCATTTGACGCTGGAAACTCAGTTATGTAGAGAAAGTGAACAGAGGAGAAAATAATAAACAGCAGAACTGCCAGCGACACCAGAAACATGAATCTCTTTCTGCGGATCCTGAGAATTGTGGCGCCGCTATAGCTATAACACTGGAAGCAATCAATGTTATAGCAGGTACACCTAATCCTATTTATTTGAGATTATGCATTGTAATTTCTCGTATTTTTTTATGTAGGCAAGACTTCTATTCTTTGCAAGTTAAGGTAATCTTTATTATCTGGCGCATTATTTATATTCTATTGTTTGATCTCAAACTTTCTCCGATGACTTAAACCACGTTATAGCATTATTGCAATCCCATTTTCATTCACCTAACCTTGCCACAATACAAATTAGTAAATGGCATCGATACACTAACCACCGATACCGTCGTTTTTAATTATTAATTGGAGTTGTTCGTGAAATTAACCGTTGATATGAGTTTCTATCCACTGACCGATGAATATTTACCGGCCATAAAAAACACCGTTGATAGATTAAATCAGGCAAGCAATGTAACAGTAAAAACGAATGCTTTGAGTACTCAGATTGCAGGGGATTACGACGAAGTGATGCAATTAATCAATTTAGAGATGCGTCGCTCTTTCGAAGAAGTTGGCAAAGCGGTATTTGTATGTAAGTTTTTACATGGTGAACTGGATATCTAACATCCACCCAATATTTTAGATTAAGAAAAGCCCGGAACAATCCGGGCTTTTTTTTAGTTATGAAACAACTTAGATATAACAATCAGTCTAAGACCTGTTGATCTTTCTAGGCCAACAGCTTCTAGTGCTTACTGGTAGCTATAATCCATTGTTACACCGCTGTATGTGCTATAAGCATAGATGCCGATATGCCATGTACCAGCAGATGGGTTGCTGTGAGTACAAGTTTCATTGTTACCACCCTTATATGGACGGCAATCGTAACTAGTTGAAGAAGGCTGAGAACCAAACTTGGTGTATAAATCAGCATCACCTGAACCACCGGAAGTAGCAACTGTCATAGTTGCAACGCCAGCAGGGATAGTCCAAGTATAACGATCCCAATTTCCAGTAGAACCAGACAATCCAGTCAATTGACCTGAGAACGGATCAACACCGCCGCCGCTTGTTGGAGGGAAGTCAGGGTCACCCGCACAGCCCCAAGAGTTTAAGTAGTTATGAGCATCAGACGCTTTAACAATACCCCAGCCATACAAGTTGTCACGACCAGCCGCACCGCGATCTTGTGCTGTTGCTTGTAATGCTTCACGAACTTGCTCGTTAGAACAAGATTGGTGGAAAGACCATACCAACGCTGCAACACCCACAACGTGAGGTGTTGCCATTGATGTACCCGACTTAGTTCCATATGAATTGCTAGGAACCGTTGAGTATACTGAAGAACCTGGACCCGCCAATTCAACTTGGTCAGTGGTTTGTGAGTAAGAAGCATGGTTTGCAGAAGAATCTACCGCTGCAACTGAAACAACAGAATCGTAAGAAGCAGGATAAGCATGAGCGCTGTTGCCATCATTACCCGCAGCTGCGACTAACATGGTTCCGCCATTCACAAAATTTTGCATTGCGGTGTTCTCAGCCGCTACAAAAGTCGGTCCACTCAAACTCATGTTAACGACGTCAGCACCACCATCAATACACTGTTGAATACCTTGTACCAAATCAGATGCGGCTACCCAACTACCTGAATCATTAAAGATTTTAACAACATGAGTATCAACACCAGGGTAAACACCGATTACACCGATAGAATTATCAAGTGCTGCAATGGTGCCTGCTACGTGCGTACCATGACCATGACCGTCATTATTCCACGCGCCTACGGAACCATTATTAGCAACACCGGTTGCATTCGGTAAATCTGGATGACCGCCATTAAAACCTGTATCAATGACACAAACTTTACGAGCACTTTTGTTACTTTGAGATAACAAAGTTGCTTGTACCATTGGAATGCCATAAGGCTGAGTTTCTGCTGCAAGGTAGCGTTTTGCATCTACAGAAACAGACTCTACGTCTTGATTTTTAAGCATGTTGTTATATGCACGCTTATTCATCGACGCAACTGCCATGCGCTGCTTAGCAATAGATTTAATAAACTTACCACCGGCATTTTCGATAGCAGATGTTGCGACTCGATCGTTTAAGCTACCGTTTTCTTTTATCATAGGTTCAAAGTCAGCACCGCGAGATTCGCCATTTGCGACAAATCCAGATGCATCTTTTTTGAATACAATAATATAACGCTCAACAGACACTTCAGCTTTCATAGCAACGCTAGACAGCTGTAAATCTTGAGAAGAGCTGGGGACTTGTTGTAAACCAGCAGCCATAACGCTAGATGCAACCAACGTCAATGCCGAAACACTGAATCCTACTTGTTTAATATATTTCATTTAAAATCCTCATATCTTGTTGTTTGTATATTTTATTATTTTAAGAATAACCGGTAACTTTAATTACCGAAACTCTATTTATATACAAATTTTAGATTTACGCAATAGCAAGGATAATATTTTTACTATATTTATAAACAAACATAAAATGGTTGGGTTTCAAAAGCTATAACTTTATATTTATTTACAACAACTTACTTCAAAAAAAACCATAAAATATTCTAAAGAAATTTATTACAAAAAACCAACCGACTTCAAGAATAGCTTTCTAAAATATTAAATAATTTTAAAAAATGAATAATTTAGCTGAAATAAAAACTAAAACGCCCCTCTTATAGATAATCTAACATTCATAAATAAGTGAGCTATAAATATTGATTTCATTCATACAGATCATATTGGATAGAAATAGAGACTTATATTAAAAACAAACCAAATAAGATTAATAAACATCTCAAGGCATTTCATAGTGCAAAAGCCGCAGGTCTTTCGAGATCAACTTTGCAGTACTTTATAAGCCACAGATACAAAACAGAGGCTATGCAGCGTAGCAATCTACATAATTAAACCCTAATGAAGCAGAAATGATCGATAGACACTCCCATTTCGATCAAGTAATGGGGAAGAGGAGTCGTCATATACAAGTTTTACTCTTTGTTACGCCTTTTAACCTAGCCCAATAACAACTCAGTGCTCATTAACCTTTTTTAGGCCTTGTGCAGTTGAACCATCTTGCTACCCACTCTCTCTTGCAATCCCTGTGAAGCCGAATGACTAGAACCCAAACAACCTCACGAAAATATAACCGTTGTCTATTCGTCTGATTATCGATACCTAAAGAGTAAGCATTCGCTTTTTTCTCATTAAAACCGAATTATTTTCAAATAATATATTATTGATTTATTTCATATGGTTATGAACAAAAACCAGTTCATTATTCAATAAAAAATACTATTTATGAAAAATAACAGTAAAGTTTTTCTTATTAAAAACGATAACTTAATTGAACAAAACTCGGATAATAAACATGAACGTAGTAACAAATGACACCTCGCCAACTGAAAACCGTAACTGGACAGTTGACAATTTAGCGGAAAGCCAAGTTTTACCTGGTATTACTGAAGCTGAATTACCCTTTGCACTACCGTTCGACGTTCCTAACCAAATAATGGAGAAGTTGTTGGCGCGTTAAGTTTTGTTCAAACCTATGATTTTATCAAAACGGGCCTACCTCAGCCCGTTTTTCGTATCTGCAATTCCCTAAACCCTACATATATCAATTGAACCATAAAATTGCCTATAAGCAGCAAGCTGTGATAAAACGGGTTAATTTTTTATTAAACGCGGCTTTTAATTTATCCATTTATTCAAACGCCTAAGCTTAACGGAAGCAACCTCGTTGCATAGTTAAACTGAATCGGGAATATGAAACTTCTCAGATGTTTCGGCTCCGCCTTTATTATTGAGCCTCGCATCCACTTATGTTTCAAAAAATTTTCTTAAGTGATACTTAAGGGCCAACATTAAACGTAGGAGATAACATGATAATAGAGATTGATGGGCATAAATTTGATGCCATCTTTGAAGAGAACAGCTCCCCACAAAGCTGCGCCGCTTTTAAAGAAGCAATGCCATTTAAGAGCCAGGTTGTACATGTACGTTGGAGTGGAGAAGGCATGTGGATCCCACTAGGCGAGAAGGACTTTGGGGTGGACTACGAGGATGCCACTTGTAATCCCACTCCTGGTCAAATTTTACTTTACCCCAAAGGTAAAAGTGAAACCGAAATCATTATTGCTTATGGTGGCTGCCAGTTTGCTTCAAAAGCAGGTACTTTAGCGGGTAACCACTTTGCAACCATCACCTCCGATTTAGACAAGCTAGCGGAAATTGGACGCTCAACTATGTGGGAAGGGGCAAAGAGTATCGAGTTTATTGCCGAATAAAACTATAGAGGCGGTTTACAAGTAGTTTTAAGCCGCCAATTCATTTTCATACCAGATTTCTCACACCGCATACCCCAAACCAAAGACTATTCTTCTGACATTCACAAACTCTGCTTTATCCACTTTTATGATGCTACCCATGCGTGCGATGTTTATGGTCAATTTTGTAAAAATGGCATTTACATTCTTCCAGGTTTCACTTGGTTACTGGTAAAAAGAATCACTATTGATTTAACAAACCTGAACTCCGCCTCGATCCCTAAATCGCGGCTTAGCAATTATTCAAAGATCAAAAAACCTGCTTGTTGTTATTCTGCAAAACAGCCATGTTGAATTTTTTTAATTTTTTTCCCAATACTTGCTAAACTTATTAACCAATATGTAACAAAATTTATTTGAAGGAATTAATTTTGGACAGTTAAAAAACTTTAACGCTAGTTGCCATTGGCCTTGATAGATCCTTGGCACCCAAAATAAAATTAATAAATCAGGGCTTGTTGAATTTTCGTACTAAAAATTAATCACGAAAGATCAATACCCTTAGTACTTAAGGGAGCGTTACCATGAATAAAGCGATGCTTTTTTTAGGCAAATTGACCGCAAAAAAACAACGTAACAAGCATAATATCGACCAGACGGAAAGCAAGTCTGTTCAGCATACATTGAAATATTTAGAACCTTACCAAGAGGTGTTAAATATTGGCTACAACGCTTATAAAAACAAGAGTAAGATCATCGAACATGTTAAAGGTTTCGATGAATTAAACCACGCCGAATTCGAAACCAATTATAATGAACATAAGACTCAAAAACGGGCAATTGAAACTTCGTCCTTTGATGCTACAACATTATCAGAGCAGCCCTTTGAAGATCAGATGTTTGATGTAGTAACAGCTTTCCACGTATTACAATCAATCGACGATATTGAAGCGGCAATTCATCACATCAATACACTGCTGAAACCTGGCGGACTAATGATTGTTTCAACCACCTGCCTAGGGGAACAACGTTCTTTTCGCGAAAGCATACTCGCAATATCAGATCGAACCGACATGGGACAAAAAACAAAAGTGTTTAGTATTGCGGAACTGGAAAATTGGGTAACCGGTGGCAATTTTGAAATAGTGGAAACTCGCATACTGAGCCAGGCTAATAATGATTATTTCTTGGTTGCACAAAAACAATAAACATTAACTAAATCCAACGAGTAAATATTTGATAATATTCATCCAATCAATGTTCACTCCGAACCAACAATATTTGGCTGCTTAATCTGACATCCAAAATTAGTACCAAGCTTAAGCAGCTCCAATTATTGTAGTCCGGAAAGTATTCACTCAAAAATCAGCGACCTCTAAATAAACAATGGAAAATCAAATTTCTTGTCTTACTCAGGCGTGCGATAAATTAGCCTTAAGCTACTGCTTTGTTGATACCGAGAAAAACCTGCTTCAAGTTAACTTTCCTTGGGGTAAAGAGTATTTTCAGATCAACAAAACCCCCTTTAACAGGGAAGTAATAATGGGTTTATTCCGAGATAAAATGCACTCCTATGAACTACTGCATAACTGCGTGAATATGCCCACAACCGTTTCTTTTCTAGACTTTAACGTTCCTCCAGAATATCAGCATTATTGTCGCTACCATTCTATCCCTGACATGGTAAACATTGTTAGGCAAACATTTGATTTTCCATTGGTGGTTAAATGCAATTCTGGCGCTTTGGGCATTGGCGTACATTTGTGCCAAGATGAACAGCAGGCAACTGATGCTTTTGGTTCAATATTTAATCACAACTCCAAAAATTATGACTATCTTGCCCTCGCTCAATCTTATATACCCACCAAAACAGAATACCGATTAGTGTGTGCTTTTGGCGAACCCTTATTAGCATACCAACGGGGTAATGCTACGGGTTTCAATGCTCGGTACTGGGATAGGAATGAAATAGCAACTCACGTAACTGATCCTCTTTTAATTGAGCAGTTACACGCCTTTATAAAACCCGTTTTCGAGCAAGTGACTATCGGCTTTGTAGGATTCGATATCATTTTGGGAAAAGATGATAATTTCTACTTGATAGAGCTAAATTCTTCTCCTAAATTCAACCATTTTATAAAGAATAATGACGATAAACACGTTGTGGAAATGTACATAAAAGTGCTGCAACTCTTCATTGAACGGAGAAATTGAGACAATCGAATTGGCAAGTCAATGCTGCGAGTTCCTGAGTGTAACAAACGCATTTTTTTAAAGAACTAAAATTGGACTGCAAAGACATCTCTCCTTGTGGCTTGCTCAACCTTAGTCCTTCCATTTCTCCTTTATTGCCAATATTTCCCCCTTGATTGCAAAAAAGCACTCAACTAAACGAGGATCAAAGTGCTTTCCCGCGTCTTCTTCTATCTGACATTCCGCACGCCTTTTAAGAATAAATTTGTCTGTATTGCTCGCCTAGACAATCAATAATGATGCGCTGTCGCTCTTTTAGATTTAATACGAGCGGCTTCGTTTCTTGTTGGTACAGTAGAGTGATATTTTCAAAGCATTGAAATACCCAACGTGCCGTGGGATTTTGTCCTGGTTTTTTCTTTTGATCCGGGAAGTAACGCTTCTTTTCTTTTAGCGTTTTACGGATTTGATGCTCTAACGAAGCGTAAACCATCAAGCAACTGGTCATCACCATCAGCAGTGCTTCTATACGCTCTGCTTTTTTCAGGTAGATTGAGCTGGTTAAGAAGTCGGGACTTTTAAGAAATCGAAATCCTTTTTCTACAGACTGCTGCGATTTATAATGCTCTAGCAATTGCTCCATGGACAAGTTATCACTCAGGTCGTTAGTGGCAATGATGAACAGGCCCAGTTGTCTGAGCGCTACTTGTCGATTCGATAAGGGGGTAAACAGACTTCCTGAGATTTGGTAATAGTGCCGTGTGGGGATTGCCCTTTGGTGGGGCGGCCTTTTGTCTGGTAGACCGGAATACGTGTCACTTCAGGCACAACATCTAATGTACGTTGCTTTTTTCGCCATTGCGTTATCGCATTATTGGCATCTGTTTCACAAGCAAACTCTGATTGAGTCAATTTCTTAAACGACTTACGCTCTGCATCAGCTTGTTTCAACATGCGTTTATTTAGACTGTGTTGCTCTCGTTTAAAGGCTTGCTCACTGCGCACCAGCAACCAACGTTGGGGCACATCACCATAGTTTGAGTCTGCCCATATCCCTGAGTAGCCATTTTCCATTGGGGAAAACTCCAAGGTATGTGCCTGGTTAATCAAATCTTTCGCTTCTGTTAATGTTTGCGGGACGCGCGTGATAAATAATTGCTCAAGTTTATGCAGCTCTTCCACTGTTTCTTTGACATAAAGCGCGGCATCTGCCACCAAATACTGACTGGCTTGCGCGGCTTTTAAGCTGTGAATATGAGATTTCACTATCTGTTTAAAGCCCTCCATATCATTGCTGTTGCCGCTAGCGGGTTTCATATACACAGGAATACCCGCCTGATTTTCACAAATAAGGTTGAGGATAACTTGGTTCAATTCGGGTCGATGGTCCCGTGAATACCCCTTCGTAATGCTGATGGGGTTTAAGTCTTCCTCACTTAAGTTTTCCTGGCCATCGTAATGGAAACTGGTTGAGTCCAGATGGACAGAATGACAAGACAAACCTAAATGCTTGACGACGCTTTCACCTATGCTTTGGTAAAGTGATGATACGCCCTTGTCGTACAACGCATCCAAACAACGGCCTAATGCATCGTCGTTAATATCTTCGGCAGCAATTCCTTCACCTAGCAAACGTTCAAGCGGCTTGCTTTCAAAATACTCGCTGTACATATGCAGCGTGCGGCCGGTAAACCCAAGGCCATTGAGCAGCATAGCAACAAACAACTGCCCGAAACTGACTTTGCGCTCGCCAGAATCACCGAGGGCGTGGTCAATTTGCTGAGCCAAATTGATATCTTTACAAAATCCGGCGACTAGGCCGAGATGATCGAGGGATTTGGTTGAAGGATAAGTCACTTCTATTACTCTCACAAAAGAGAGTAATAGATCAAAACTGGAGATCCGCGTCAAGCTTATTTTAATATTTATTTAGGTGCGGAACGACAGTTCTATCACAGCTACCGCTCTTTCAACCGGCCACGCTTCCTTGTAAGGCCTTTTCATCGTTAAAGCATCGAAAACATCAGCAATGGCGACTATTCTAGCTGATTCCGGGATATCTTCACCATGAAGCCCTCTGGGGTACCCCTTCCCATTCCATTTCTCGTGATGCCCCAGCGCAATTTCAGCTGCCATTTGAAAGATGGAGTTTTGGCATCGACTCAAAATATCGTAACCAATTTGAGCGTGGGTTTGCATTACGTCCCATTCCTCTGAAGACAACTTGCGAGGCGCTTTTAATATTTCGTCAGGAATACCTATTTTCCCGGTGTCGTGCATTGTTGCAGCCAACTCCAACAATTTTGACTGGTATTCAGACCACCCGGCTTGGCGAGCAATTGCGGAAGAATATGCCGCCATTCGCCATATATGTTCTCCGGTATCGGTATCATTAAAATGACCCGCTTCACCCAGCATTTCTATGGCATCTTTCGCCAGTGCTTCCAAATCCTTTGCTCTAACCAATGATAAATGGGTATGCACCCTACGTAACACAATAGGACCAGAAACTGGCTTTTGGATATAGTCTACAGCCCCGGCATCAAACCCTTGCGCTTCATCATCCAATTCCCCCATAGCAGTCACAAAGATCACTGGAATATGTTCCGTTTGAGGATTTTTCTTTAGCGCCTTGCAGGTTTCATAACCATTCATGCCCGGCATCATAATGTCTAATAAAATTAAATCGGGATGATGAGAATCCGCTGCAACAAGGGCTTTTTCACCATCAGGCGCAAATATTAATTGATAACGGCCTTTTAGAATTTGTTGTAGTAACTTGAGATTATTAGGCTCATCATCGACAATTAGGATTTTAAACACTTCTTTCATTGCTTCCCCTATTCTTCCGTTAAGCCTAATCGCCCAATCAACTTAGACACTTCTTCTTTAGCAGCATAAAAATCAAAACTATTAATCCCATTTTGAATCGCACTAAGCTCTTGCTTATCAATAAACACTGACAACTCCCTTAATAGCGGCATCACTGAATCAGGATTTAATTCATCTAAAGCTAGGTTAATTTTATGCAACAAATTGCTTACTGCTTCTTTTTCAAACTCAAGGGGTTCTAGTTGAGATTCTCGATTATCTTCAGGTAAACATAAGCCAGATATTGCTTTGGCTGCCAACCTGAGTGCAATATCCAGTTTATTAGCGCCAACAATGGCACTTTCTATATTTTCGTCCTTAAGCAAGGCATCAACTTTTTCTGCTTCTTTGGCAACACCAGATATAAATAAATTACCAGCCAATCCTTTCAATACATGGGTTAATTTGCGGGCCTCATCGTATTTAGCGGGCGTTCTCCCCAACAACTCTAAAATTCTTAGAGCCTTGTCAGTTCTTTCCTGCGAGAAATCAATCAAAGCGTGAGCATAAACAGCCGGTTCTTTCCAAACCTCAAGTCCTGCTTCGTAATCAACCACTCCGAAAAGAGGTGAGAAATCCAATGTGGCAATTAGTATTTCTTCCTGTGGCGATTTTAGCTCTACCATCTTTCCCTTTCCTTTCGGTACATATGCTTCCATGTTTGCGAGTAAATCGGGAAAATCGATGGGTTTGCCAATAACTGCATTCATTCCTGCGTTAAGGCATTGAATTTGATCTTCGCGCATCATACTGGCGGTTAATGCAATAATAGGAATGTCCTTTACGTTTTCACTCCCTTTATTACGGATCTGCATAGTCGCTTCTAACCCGTCCAATTCTGGCATCTGAATATCCATTAATACGATGTCGTATTCACCGGTCATGGCCTCTTCAACCGCCAACAAACCGTTTTCAACCCATTTTATGGTGTGGCCCTGTTGCTTCAATCGTAATGTGGCAAGCGTTGCGTTTGCTGGAATGTCTTCAGCTAATAAAACGTGAAATGCTCTCGGTGAACGATAATTAAACTGCGCGTTTCCACCTTCCTCGAAGAGGCATGTATTGCAATCTCCGGCATCTTCCATTTTGGCAGTAAAAAAGAAGGTAGATCCTTTTTTAACTTCACTTTCAACCCAAATTTCCCCTCCCATTAGCTCAACTATTTGTTTGCTAATGGTCGTGCCTAAACCTGTTCCACCAAATCTCCGATTGGTGCTAGAATCCGCTTGGGAAAATGCTTCAAATACCTTTCCCACCTGTTCTGGAGTCATGCCAATGCCGGTATCCGTTACGCTAAATTGCAGTAAGCCTGACTGTTCTTGCTCGACGATCCGTATCATCACACTGCCTGACACCGTAAATTTAATCGCGTTGCCAATTAAATTGATAAGCACCTGTCGAAGACGAGTGGGATCGCCCACCACCTTTTTAGGCACACCCGGAGCCACATTAAAACTCAAATTCAGGTCTTTTTCAGCCGCCTTAAATTCCAATGTTCTTAGGATATCTTGCACAGAATTGGCTAAATGAAAACCAACACTTTCCAAATGTATTTGACCCGCTTCGATTTTTGAAAAATCAAGAATGTCGTTGATGATATGGAGTAAACTGCGACCAGAATTTAGAATAGTATTAACATGTTGTTTACTATCTTTACCTAGTTTTTCATCCTGCAACAAAATTTCTGAAAACCCAATAACCGCATTCATTGGGGTGCGGATTTCATGACTCATGTTAGCCAAAAATGAAGCTTTAACTTGTGCGGCTTCTTCAGCCACTTCTTTCGCCTTTAATAATTCTTCCTGTGCCGCTTTTCGCTCCGTAATATCGTCAATAAATGCAACAAATAAGTGCTTGCCATCATTTAATTCACTATGACCTACTGAAACCTGTGCAGGAAAGGTACTTCCATCTTTCCTTAATCCATCGACTTCTCGTCCAACACCTACAATTTTTCCTTTTCGGGTCTTAATGTAATTATGAATAAAGCTATTGTGAACTGATGTGCCAATGTCTGGAATAATACTCACTACATTTTGACCCACAATATCCTCAGCTTTCCAACCAAAGAGTTTTTCGGCTGCGGGGTTAAATATTTGAACTTTTCCATCTTGGTTAATCGAAATAACCCCACTCACAGCCGTTTTCACTATAGCTTTAATTTCCGCTGTAGCCCGATCAACCAAATATTGTAAGTTATCCCTATGGTGCTTCAATTCTAGTTCTGCGTTTTTACGTTCAGTAATATCTCTCAGCACGGCAATCTGTTCTGTTTGACCTTCGACATCCATATCATTAATCACAAATGCCACAGGAAAACGCTTTCCCCCCTTACGCACCGCAAACATTTCTTGATTAGAACGATTAACCAAACCTTTGAATATATGTTTATTTCCGGCTGCATCAGCGATATACAGGTCCGGCATTAATTCAAAAAGTTCCGTTCTTAAGAGTTCCCTCCCGTTGTAGCCAAAAACCTCCTTAACAGCTTTATTGAAACTGCTAATCTTACCGTTATCCTTAACCACCACGATGGGATCACTAACCGTATCAAACAACAACTTCAGCCTATTTTTCTCTTCCGTTATAATTTTTTCATCTTCGACGATACGATCCAGCATCGTATCTACGGATTGAGCAATAACAGAGATTTCATCATGACCAGCATAGCCCGTTCGATTATTCCGCTCACCAGCAGCAAATGAGGTAACGACTTTTTCCAGTTTATTTGCCCGTTTCACAATTCGAATATGCAAGATAAAACCGATTAACAAAGCAATGATTATGACACCCATACTATTGTATATGGCTTGATTAGTTAGGGCGGTGGTGGCTTGTTCGTAGTGATAATTCAAATCAATTCTGTGCGCAAAAAAACCGCAATCCTTTTTTCTTAGGCTAGCCGTTTCAGTAACAATATGTCGGCAAATACTGATATAGCCATCAATGAATTTCTTGTCTGTAGAAGAATGAATATCCAAAGAATGATTGCCTATTACTGTATCGATTTTGAGAGAATCAATGTCGCTCCATGATTCAGTCCAATGACGACCAATATCTTGCAGGGAAGTTGACGCGATAATATGACCATTTGCGTTCGCAACAAACGCAACTATGGTGTCTGAAACTGCACTATAGGAAGCAACAATCTGTCTAGCGGACCTATCTTCAGAAATCCCCATCAACAACTCCAAACTTCCTTGAGCACGAGTTAGCGAGCTATGTAGATTTTTTATCACGCTTTGTTCTGTTGTCTGCAGCACGGCGTTTCGAGTTGCCAAATAAGATGTAGCCGTTGTTACAAGCGAAAATATACCAATAACCAGAGGTAGCATTATCCGTAATGTAATGAAGTGGGAGAAAAAGGTTTTAGTCACAAATCAACGCACCACATTGTCATTAATAATTTCATTTAATGCCGGGACGGAATTCAGAAGCTCACTTTTTAACATGCTTTTCGCTAATTTTTTCAAGGTTTGATTCAGCTCTGCTTCTTCGCCCACTAGCATTCTAATATTTTCATCTCTCCCAGCTAAATCCAGCCCTTCATAACTTAAAGTGACATCTTCAGGGGTGATCTTGAGCCTTTTTGCGATGCGTTCAGCGGAATCACTCGGGCGTGTTCTCATGTATTCAATGGCTTGGAACCACCCCTGGGCCAATTTTTTTGCTTGATGTGGATATTTCTGTAAATAACCACGTTGAATAACCAGTACATCAACAATTTCACCGGGTATTTCATGGCTAGTGAAAATCTCATTTCCACCCGATTCCAACAACTTAGTGCGAACGGGTTCAAACGTAACGGCGGCTTGCACTTCCCCGTTGTTGAATGCCGATTCGTGATCAGAAACCCCTAACGACATAATCGTTACGTCATTAAGACTCATCGAGTTAATTTCCAATGCTCGAGAAATAACATAAGCCCCCAAAGCACTGCTTTCTACCGCTACAGTTTTTCCCTTTAAATCTGCAAAAGTCTTTATGGTAGAATCTGCAATAATGGCATCTGCGCCACTAGAAACATCCAATATCAGCACAATTTCTGCTTCGATATTCTGCTGCCATAGCAATAACACTTCATCCAATGTTAAAGCAGCTGCATCTAAAGATTGATTACGAAAAGCACGAATCACTTCGCTTGAGGAAGGAAATTCCGCCAATTTAATATCGTTGCCCCCCCAATATCCCAACTCACGCGCTAGATAAAGCGGTTCATATCCTGGCCAAAGATTGGTGCCAACTCGCATAGGAGAGGTATTTCCCGTTGAGCAACTCACTATCAAAGAAAGGGGAACCAATAAAAAAGAAATAGAGAATAAAAGTATACAAATGCTTCTTCGGATATTTACCTTACGCATAACCATGCCTCACTGATGAACCGGCCAACGATGTAAACCGAAATAACATTCAAGTGACGCTTAAGCCAGACAAGTCATTATTTTCGTTGCATAAAATACAGTGTTTACATGTATTCTTTAGGAGTGAATGAGCATTGAAAATTCAACACCACCATTTGAAAGCCTAGTAAAATAAGGGCTCTTTGCCACACAATATTGATAATTCTTTAGTCGAATATAAGAAAGGAGGAGAATTATTGTCAGGCAGATTGTTCATAAAATGGGTCAGCGATGTTATTGCAACATCGCCTGCCATGGTACTGATAAAAAGTAGTGTTTTTATGACAATTGTGCTCAGAATAAAAATGGCGTTTTACAGAAAACGATGCCTATTCATCGCACACCTAATCTAGGCAACCTAGCCATTTCTATAAGTATAACTATAACCATTAATGGCAGGAGCACCACCAAGGTGAGCATAGAGCACTTTGGACCCAGCAGGGAAATAGTCTTGTTTCACTAGGTCCATTAATCCTTGCATTGATTTACCTTCGTAAACCGGATCTGTAATCATGGCTTCGGTACGCGCAGCTAAACGCATAGCTTCATTCGTTTCCTCACTTGGCACACCATAAGCCGGATAGGCGTAGTCAGGATTGATATGTAGATCTTCCTCGGTGATCTCCTGCCCCAGTTCAACTAGTTTCGCGGTATTGCGTGCTATTTCCATAACCTGAGCACGTGTTTGTTCAATTGTGCCGGAGGCATCAATACCAATCACTTTGTCAGCCCGGCCATCAACTTTAAAGCCAACTACCATGCCAGCCTGAGTTGAACCAGTAACCACACACACAACAATGTAATCGAAACTAAACCCTAACTCAGCTTCTTGCTCCCTCACTTCTTCTGCAAATCCAACGTACCCCAACGCACCAAATTTATGCATGGAAGCGCCTGCGGGAATGCCGTAGGGTTTGCCACCAGCATCACGAACGTCTTGCATTGCATCTTCCCAACTTTTCCGAATGCCGATATCAAAGCCATCGTCCACTACTCGGGAATCAGCGCCCATTAATCGTGTTAATAAAATATTTCCTACCCGATCGTAAACGGCATCTTCATGGGGCACCCAACTTTCCTGCACTAGCCTGCATTTTAAGCCCAGCTTGGCAGCGACTGCTGCAACCATGCGAGTATGGTTTGATTGAACCCCACCAATTGAAACCAATGTATCGGCCCCTGAAGCCAGCACATCAGGCACAATATATTCCATCTTGCGTAGCTTGTTTCCTCCCAACGCTAAACCAGAATTGCAATCTTCCCGCTTAGCATAAATTTCAACGTTTCCCCCCAGTGCCTCAGATAATCGAGGTAAATACTCAATAGGCGTTGCACCATAAGTTAAAGAATAACGTTCAAATTGACTTATCAAACTCATACTAATTGTCCTGTTGAGATGCCATAAATTCTAAAGTTCTCTGACGAGCATCAAGCAAATGCTGCCGAAGAATACCCAAAGCCTGTTCGCTCTTGCCTGCTTTACACGCATTAAGTAGTTGCCAGTGTTCTTCCTGAGAATGTGCTTGTTGTTGCAATGTGTTGAGGTACAACAGTAAATATCTAGCGACATTGTTGTGCAGTACTGAAATCATACTCAACAGCCTTGGCATCTTTGCAGCTTGATAGAGTGCGCTATGAAATTGCCAGTTGAGGTGTGACCAATCCGCCGGTTGATTTGAGACCTGCAATAACTTCAAGGCCGTTTCTGCGGCAATATAATCTTCCGGCCTGAATTGAAAAATGGCGTGTTCTAACGCCAATGATTCGAGCGATAATCTAACCGTATAAATTTCTTCTACATCTTCAACGGTCAGCTCAGAAACAATAGAGCCACGATTATTTAGAAAGGTTACCAGCCCTTCATTTTGCAAAAGATATAGCGCTTCACGTACCGGTATTTTGCTCACACCAAAACGTGCTGCCAGTACGTCTTGCTTTAATGCCTGCCCACTCGTAAATTCACCGCTCAAGATAATATGACGAATCTTGTCAGCAATAACTTCAGAAGTGGTTTTTGATGATGTTGATATTATGTTCATTTTTGGATCGTATAATCGTATACGATTTTAATCAAGCAAATTTTTACACTTTTTTATGGCCTGAAATACCAAAGAGTGCCATCTTTTATAACCAGAGTTTCCAACAAAAATATTGTCAGTAATCAATTATATAAAATTTTAGCGAAATTCGAACAGGGTAAGTTTTTCCTTTAGCTGCATTAGGTTACGGTGTAACCTCTGAATAGAAGGAATATCGTTTAGCTCAAAATTGGAACTTAGTGATTATTAAAGTTTGCGCTCTCAAATAGCATCATCATCGCAATAAAAAGATCACCAACTTTAGATAAGTTTATGACACTGATGTAGTTCATAGCATCGATTTAAAGGCAGAGATATCGTATGTCAAATTTTATTCCTTGGAACAGCCAATCGCTTGAAGCTTGGACTAACGAATACGCTGAAGGCAAAATCATTCAGCTCAATGGTTTGCAAACCCATTATTTAGAAATGGGGGAAGAGCGAGCAGGTAGAGCACCTATTATCCTGTTGCATGGCTTTTTTTACGACTCACTAATGTGGTACAAGAATATGCAGTTCTTGTCACAACATTATAAAGTTTACGCCTTGGATTTGTGGGGTTTCGGTTATAGCGCCCGTGAACCGCTAGATTATGGATACCCACTGTTTGCTGAGCAAATCCAGCTATTTATGCAAGCTTTAAATATTTCCAAAGCTTCGTTTATTGGTCACTCTTTAGGCGCAGGAGCTGCCATTACCTTTGTAGGCGAGCATGCGGATAAAGTTGAAAAGTTAATTTTGGTTGATGCGTTTGGTTTACCCAATTCAGCGCCACTTTATAGTCGCCTTATTAAAACGGCATTTATTGGCCCACTACTGTTAAAACTAAAAAACGATTCCCTACGAAAAAAAATCCTGTCATGTCATCTTAACAAGAATGGCAACATTACAGATGAAGACTACTTATCCAAGGCTACTTGGTCCCAAAAAATATTTGGCTCCAACCAAGTTATTATTGATATAGAACAACGACAATTTTTTGATCAGTTGAGCGATGAAATCCACCATTTAAGTGATTTTGATCTCCCTACTTTAATGATTTGGGGCAAACAAGATCGCATTGTTCCCTTTACCCGAGGAGAACATATGCAAAAGGTCATGCTCGGGTCAAAACTTGAAATCATCGATAATGCAGGGCATTTAGTTAATATCGATCAACCTGAAATATTCGAACAAACCGCTTTACGTTTTCTGCAAATGGGTGAGTTGAAACCAGTTGAAGAAAATGCACTAGATACCAAAAACGTAGCATTACACACTAATTAACTTACGGAAAACATAATAAATCTATGTCTAAAGTTATTATTATAACGGGCGCAAGTCGGGGCATTGGCGCTGCGACAGCCAAACTAGCCGCGCAGCAAGGTTATTCCGTTTGCATCAATTATCGAACCGATGTTAAAGCCGCGCAAAATATATTGAATTCCATAGAAGAAATAGAAGGTGCGGCTATTGCTGTAGCTGGCGATATTACCCAACAAGCTGACGTAGAAAGAATGTTTGCCATCGCAAATGATGAGCTTGGGCCAATTAGTGCTCTCGTTAATAATGCGGGCATTATTGCGCCTCAGTCTCGCTTTGAATACACCACACTAAAACGCATTCAGCAACTGTTTGAAGTTAATGTATTTGGCACCATGCTCTGTAATCAACAAGCGATAAAGTACATGTCGAGCAAACATGGAGGGGCGGGTGGTGCAATAGTCAATGTTTCTTCAGCAGCTTCCCGTTTGGGTTCATCAGGTGAGTATGTTGATTATGCTGCCACCAAGGGCGCAATTGACTCTTTAACCATTGGTTTAGCCAAAGAACTGGCTGGTGAAGGAATTCGCGTCAACGCCGTCCGCCCCGCTTTTATCTATACCGATATGCACGCAGAAGGCGGTGAGCCTGGACGCGTCGATCGTATAAAAGGTAACTTACCAATGCAACGCGGTGGGCAACCAGAAGAAGTCGCCCATGCCATTATGTGGTTGCTATCAGAGGGCGCTTCCTACACCACAGGCACCTTTATTGATATGGCCGGAGGGTTATAATTCAGGCTGTGCAGAACTGAATTTAATAGCGGACAAATCCAACTGGGTAACTTGTTTTAGAACTTTTTGCTGCTTGCCCATTCCACCTACAATATAAGCATTATTTCCCTTTTCGGTTACCAATAAACCGCGGTGATCCATAGTGCTCACTGAATGCTTAGCGTATGACCACGTTTTAGATTGAAGATCAAAAAACCAAATATTGTTACTCGGCTTGGATGGCACACCATCGTAACCCACACCGTTGTAGTTGTAAGGGTTATCCGAGCCACCAACAAAAAGCACACCTTTTAATGATTCAGCTTTCTCACCCAATGTCACACCAGCGGCAGCCATTCTATACTTGCCCTTATTGGTAGGATGCGCCAATAACTGCCATTCAATTTTATAAGGATTCTTTGGATCAATAATACCCAAATAGCAGGCTGAAACGGGCTTAAATGTTCTGCGCTGCATCAACCTAGCCTGCACTTTAACCCCGTCACACACAACCATTTGATTGCCAACAATACCGCCTGCATGCCCGAAAACCGGCTCCCCCGGAAATGGCGATGCCTGTTGCCATTGATTAGTTTTAATATCATACACTTGTGCCAAATTGACATTCCCATCGTTATGCCAACCGCTAATTAAGTAAATATATCGATTCTGATAAGGTAACGCGATAGCGTCATCTGTAGGCACGGGAGTAGGCGCTACAAATTTATAAGCATCCGTTTTCAGATCATAGGCAAAGTTATCCGGGCTGGAAACTTCGGTATGATCCTCTGCAACGGTATACCCGCCAAACAAATAAGCTTTATCATCAACACCAATCGCAACGCTGGCCAGCCTGCCTTTTAAGGTTAATGTAGAAGGTACAGGTGTGCGAATTTGCCACTGAGATTTTGTCGGTACTTCCTTGGCTACATTGGGAGGTAATGCCAGCGACCAAGCCTTATTATGAACATCCTTCCAAGCTTTACCTACACCTAATCCCATAAAGCTAATCAAATGCTCTTGATTATCAATATTGATTAACGCCACCGCATTATTGGCAACCGGCTGAGGTAATTGAGGCAATTGAGATAACTGAAAAAAGTCTGATAAAACATCTTTAGCGTGATTCGATGCGCTAAACATCAAAACAAAGAATAAAATTGAGAGTGAAGTTTTTGTCATGCCTAGCATTAAATTTATCTGATTCGATAACAGGCATTGTACCTGACCACAGTTCAGACGCCCAATACCTGACATGCGACCTTATGATTTTTTAGGGCAACCGGGAGCACTAAACACTATTTAACCCAAGTTCAGACTTTATCAACTACGACTTGTTTATAGGCTCTTGATACATTTCAAACTGATTAGGAATGTAGCCAACCAACTTGCCAGATATATCGACATACTGTTTTAGCGCTTTGGAAAAAGATTGAAAAATAATGGGTAGCTTTGCAGACAATTCGCTATTGCCTCGTTGTTCGGCCTGACTAACTGCCAGCTGCGGATCTGCAAAAGTACTAAACATACGCAGACAATGACTAAGATCGCGTTTTAAATCGGGTTGTGCGTCTGGATCTTTATCCAACATTTGTTGCCAAGCATCCTGCCATATACCTTCTAGTTGTTGGTGGCCAAACAGTAAACCAGTAAGCCACAGTTTAAGCGCTTGGTTATCACCATCAGCAGTATAGTCACATTCTTGAGGCAACAAAAAACGCTCATCTCGAATGTCGGTTAAGCGGGATTTCAGTAACTCCAACAACAAGCTAGTTATCTGATCCACATCTTGTTGACTAATATCACCCTGATTTTTTACCACCAATGGTAGCCACGCTTCAGGCATGGGTATCTCTGGTGCGGCAGATACGGCAAACATCAAACCATCAATGTGTAAAAACGGATGCAAAATATCCCGCCACTTGGGCGACTCACATAACTGTTTAAGCTGAATCAGTAAAATAATAAACTCCGATTAACCAAATAAGACCGAAAAGACTCGCCTATATCAGACTATCACTGAAATAAAATGAATGAATTTATTTACTGCATTGATTATGCCAAAAAAACCTAATACTAGAGTCAAGTTTTCGACTATCTTAGGTTGTTTGCATGTATACACGCGTTTTAACATGTTCATTAGGCTTTCAATAAAATAGGTACCAGATTGAACAATATCAAGACAGTTACTATTGTAGGCGGCACACACGGAAACGAATACTCCGGTATTTATTTGCTAAGAAAGTGGCAACAATCGCCGGAATTGCTCGCAAGAGATGGAATTGCAACCTCCACACTTTTTGCCAATACCAATGCCTTTAGAGATAATCGCCGTTACTTGGACTGTGATCTAAATCGCCAGTTCCGCATTCCTGACTTGGAAAACAACCAACTCAGTAATTACGAACAAAGTCGCGCCAAACTAATTAACGCGCAAATTGGTCCCAAAGGGGATGCTAAAACTGATTTTATTATTGATTTGCACAACACCACCAGCAACATGGGACCGTCGCTGATTTTACTGCAATCTGACGCTTTCAATCTCAAGCTAGCGGCCTATGTTAAACATCATATGCCAGAAGCGGTCATTATTATGGAAGATCAAAAGCCACTTGAAGACCAAGCTTACCTTTGTTCAGTTGCCTCTCAAGGCGTAATTGTGGAAGTTGGACCGCAACCTCAATCCGTTATTCGCCAAGATATTATGGACTGGATGGAGCAATTAACCCGACTTATTCTGGATTATGTTAGTTTGTGCAGCAATGGCAAACTACCCAAATTACCAAACAGCGTAGATATGTATGACTTTACCGAAACCTTGAAGCTGCCCATGAACGAACAAGGTGAACGCATTGGAATGATACATAAAAATGTGCAAGATCGAGACTTTGAAGCCCTAAATCCTGGAGATCCAATATTCACATTATTTGACGGCGGCGAACTCTACTGGGAAGGCGATTACGTGGCCTACCCACACTTTATTAACGAAGCCGCTTACTATGACAATAACTTGGCCATGTCACTGGCTAAAAAGATCGTAGTAGAAGTACCAACGGATTAGCGATCAACGATATATAAACGGGCATTGGTTTAAGCTCGTAAGGGAATATTGGGTGGTGAAATACACGCTACAATATTCCCAATATTCTGCGGGCAAAAATCAAGATAACAGAAGCAGGTTGTTTTCAGTCCCTACTGAAAAATACGCGACTATCAAGGCTTGTTTATGAATGAATATCGGGGCTCTTTAGAACAAACATAACGATGAGAGACGCGTATTTAGTTATGCTGGAAGGTGCTCCCTATCCAGAACGGAGGTTAAGTAACCTCAGTTCGGGATAAGAGATATCGCTTTATGTTGATGGGAAATTGCATATTTCTTTCAAAACAGAGAGTTAAATAACAAATGTAGGTTGTTTTCGGCCCAGTGCTGAAAAATACGCGACTATCAAGGCTTGTTTGTGAATGAATATCGGGGCTCTTTAGAACAAACATAACGATGAGAGGCCCGTATTTAGCTGTGCTGGAAGGTATTGCTTATCCCGAACTGAGGTTAAGTAATCAGAGAAAGTCCAGCGGCAATTTTAAACGCTATTTCATGAGACGTATCAGCCTCCTTAGCCCAATCCCACATTTTACTGAATATTCCTTTGGCTTTGTGTGATTCAGGTAATGTTGTCAAATTGCTCTGAATCGCTATTTGCATTTCGGCAATAATCTCCAGATGTTGATTTTCCGACTTTTTAGTAAATTCCAATGCTTCTATTAAAAACGATTTAAGAAACTCGGCATCGTTATTATTCTTGTAAGAATCACTCACCGCAATCTTGTTGTCGTTTCCAATATTTAGCACTGAATTTTGCAGATCGCCGATAGCAATTGACTGCACATCCACTTTTACCAATTCAACTTGCTTGTAACAATCCACGTACTTGAAAATGTCACTTCGTTGCTTAGCATCCAAATCTTTGAACCCTGCTGACAACACGGGTACAACCGATGACGCTATGCGTTCAATGATGGCATGTATCTTTGATACTGGTTCTGCCATCTGATCAATATCGAGGTGGTTATACAATTTCACTCGCAATAGTTGTTTTGCCAAATGATATTCCACTAGCAGCTTAACGCCGTTTGGAATAAAAGTTGCGAAAACGCCGTCACTCCATACATCCTCTGGAAGAGATATATTAAATATTTTCATTTCCAGCATTTGAGTCACAAAATGGCTTTTCAAACCCATTGGAAAAGTATCGAAATAGTAATCAATGGTAACCGGGTTTTGATTAACCTTTTCTCGGAAAAAAGGAGTCATCCAAATAGGTTCACTGGCAGTAGCAGCATCCGGGAAAAAATAATAGGACTCGTCATCCTTTTCAAAGCTAAGCATGGCCTTATGTTTCCGCAAAAACAGTAATAGCTTTTCAGGCTCATCATCTTCATCTAAATATTCATCAAGAAACGTTTCTTCCGCAACAATCCCGGCATTATCAATCAATGATGTATGATTAATCACTGAATAAGCGGTATTAACTATCCAGTCTGGATCTAAGCAATATTTACCGTCACCAATAAAAATTATCCGACCTAAACTATCCAGTTTTTTACTTAATCTCCTCCACTCATCACTTTTGTCTTTTCCAGTTACTTTAAGCGCCTGCTTTAATTCTCGACTGGTGACAAAGTGTTGATTTTCGAAGGCTAGGTTAGTTCTGAAAATGGCTTCTCTGGCAGCCGGGGAGATCAGATGTTTACTTTCAACACAGGTTTTTACCAGCACATTTAAGAAGTGATCAAATTTTTCATCCGAATGAATACATGACAACTCAAAAAAGGAATCCTTGCCTAAAAGTTCAGGGTATTCTCGAACTAATCGATTGTGGTTTTGTTTACGGTTAACTGCTTCGTAGCAATTCGTCACCAGCAATACGCTGACTTGTTCCCCTCCCGTATGCAAACGAATTTGCGCCAACCAATCATCTGGAGCCTGCTCATGGCGGCTATCTACCACTAACACATATACGCAGTTTTCTTTACGCATAAAGCCACGATGCAAATTATGAAAGATCGTCTGACCGCCAAAATCCCACAAGTACAAATTTAAGTTGGAATGCAGCGTATTTGGGTCTAATGCGTGCTTATGTATTGATAAGTCGATGGGTTCCAGTTCATTACAGCCCACTCCCGATGTGGCTGTTTTAATAAACTCGGTTTGACGCGTAAGCAACAAATCATGCAACGACGTTTTCCCAGCGCCTCCAGGCCCAACTAACATAACGCGCACCGCTGAGTTTTCTTCTGCTATTTCCTCACCCAGAATAAATGCTTTTAACGCTTTAGCATCATCCAAAATTTCAACACTAATTTGTTCTGAATATCGCTTAAGAACCGCCTCATCCGTTAGCTCTCCATTCCAAAGTGTTTGAATTTCATCAGCCAAAAAATCCAATCCTAACTTTTGAAATTCAATAAAAAATTGCTTCTGGCATAGCCTTACATGTTCATTAACTTCAGGCCACAGAGGCCGTTCAATTAATGATTGAACATCGTCCCCTAGAACCAAAGCATTAAAGTCATTTAAACAAGCAATAACACTATGGGAATTTGTGTCTTCATCAAAAACCGCATCGTAAGCAGCAAAAGCGGCATCTGCGGCATCATAAGCAGCTTCAGAAGCAGCATTTATGTAGGTATCCGCATCATCCGCCATATCCAAAAGTGCATCTTCGGCTGTTACCGATAAAGAAATAGCATCCACCATATAGGCCGAAGAATAGGCAACTGCATAGGTAGAATATACAGACACTGCAGAATTAGCGGCTCTAGCAACGGCCGCTCTGGCCGGGGAACATATACTGAAGATATCAACATCGTTATCGGGAATGTCTCGCAACATGTTCTGTGGCAACACATTTGCACGAATAATCACTGCAATTTGTTTAACTATATCCTTTGACCATACACTCTCTGGCGCACTCTTAGCCGTAAGCAATGGCAATGCGCGCAAGCTACAGCGCCACGCATAGCTAACAAGGGCTTTACCCCCTCGTTCTTTTAACAACAAAGCCAACTGCTCTTTCAGCGGTAGATCGTCATTATTGAGATTTCGATGCTCAGGAATCTTAATAACCGTCAATGAATCCATACTGTTCCTATACAATCTATAGGTGTAAAAAGTACGACACCATAGTATTTTTGAATACAATAAGCCAAATTAATTATTCCACCATTCTAAAACCTATTGATACAAAAAAGGAGTTACTTGTACCAATATATTCCCGAACAGAAAACAAGCTCCCTGATTTAAACTATATTCTTGGAGTGTCCTATAAGAATAACCTATATCAGTAAGGATATGCCTTATACCGGTTGCTACTATTAAGATGTTTTTTAATCGAATTGGCACCATCGACAAGAAATTTAGTGTCTTTTAAATGTAAATAAGACTTGCCATTCCTTCCGTACAATGCCGATTAAAATACAAAGGATAAATATTTATAGTGGGATTTATTAGCTAAGTTTCTTTGAAGTAAACAAAGATATTTATGACCTAAGCGAGCGTTATAGGAAATGTAAATCTGGTTCAAAAGAGTCGATACTGAGCCTTGCTATCGCTCCACCCAAATTTGGTAAAGGGCAATAAATACAATTACCCTTCAATTTACAAGTTGATTTAGGCTTTAATTCGTTGAATCGCCATTTCTAGATGGCTTCTTGGGCAACCGTAATTTAAACGTACAAAGTTTTTGTCACCAAAATCCGCACCGGGTGAAGGGCCAACACCTTTATTCTCAAAGTATTTTTGAGGCAATGGAACGTTTAAACCAGAACCGTCTACCCATGCTAAATAGGTTGCTTGGGGCAAAAGCATTTCCAAGCCATCAATAGCATTGATCTCTCGATACAAATAATCACGGTTCTCACGTAAATATTGCACTAAGTCCTGATGCCAGTCATCGCATTGCGTAAATGCAGCTTCAGTGGCAGCCAACCCCATGATATTCACCCAAGGCATATGCCCCATAGCCGTACTCTCATATTTTGCACGAACGGTGGCATTCGGAATAATCGCAAAAGATGTTCCCAAGCCAGCAATATTAAAGGTTTTGCTTGCCGCCATTAATGTCATACTTTGATCGGCAATGGTATCTATTTTAGCGGTAGGGATATGCTTCGCATTTTGATCAAGAATCAGGTCACAATGAATTTCATCAGAACAGATAAACACATTGTTTTCTTTACAAATACGTACAACCTCAGCCATTTCGGCATCCGATAGTACAGAACCGGCTGGATTCATGGGATTGCATAAAATAAACATCGTGCATTTAGGATCTTGAGCTTCCTGTTCCAACTGCACTAAATCCATTGTCCAGCGATCACCCCGTCTAATGGTGCTAATTTCCACTCTTTCCATATGGTTAACTTGCGGAGATGCACGCATGGGTGGGTAATTAGGCGTTTGCACCATCACTTTATCGCCGGGAGCCGATAATGCTCGACATGCCATGTTAAAAGCAGGCACTACACCGGGAGTCCATACGATCCAATTCAGCTCTATATTCCACTGATATTGTTTTGCCAGCCAATGCTGTACCGCTGCATTAGCTGAGTCATGTTTTGCGGGATGAGTATAACCAAGAATGCCATGATCAACCCTTTTATGCAGGGCATCTAAAATGGGTGGCGGACAACGAAATTCACTATCAGCAATCCACATGGGCAGAATGTCCTGTCCCTCATATTTCTGCCATTTTAACGAGAATGTATTTTCACGAGATACTACTTTGGAAAAAGCCATGCTTTGTGACACCTGGATTAATGTTCATGGGAGTAATCGAAACAACAAGATCATTGATTGTAATGAATTTGAGACTATTGCATAGCGCCAGTAAGCATAATGTATGCTCTATTTATATTGTCGTTACAAGGTCTCTTCCTTGGCACAATAAAAACAGCCTCTATTCCAGTTTTTTAGCCATTTTTCCATGGATTAGCTTTTTGACCTTACTTAATAAGTCTTTTGTTGTAAAAGGTTTGCCCAAAAAGTCGCTAACACCGGCTTTAATAGCTTCCATAACTAACTCCCGCGAGGTATTACCCGTCACCATTAGTACCGGTGTATCTTTATCGAATTGGCGAAATGCTCTGAGAAACTCCAATCCATCCATTTCTGGCATTTCCCAATCGCTAATAACCAAATCAAAGTAATCAGGGTTTTGTTGTAACTTTTTCAAAGCCTTGGCACTGCCACTGAAAAGTGCAATATCGCCACAGCCCATCTCGTTTAACATGTGCTTGATGAGTTCTTGGGTTAATTCCTCATCATCAATCAACAAAATATTGGGATAAAGTGATCCTTGAGTATCTGCCACGACGAACCTCATATATGATTAAAATTAACCTTAACATTCTATTTCCCACTAATTCCCTTTATATACTCGCCTACTAGGGTACTTTGCAATAAGAGAAAATATTATGCTTTTTTATTTGTAATACATTTTTGTTGATCCGAATCAAGCTTACACAGGGTGACCTCTGTAATAATGCTATCTGTATTAATTGTAGGAGAATATGAATGGTTGATCGAGATAATGTTGGTGTAACAGATACTGCGGTCCGCTCAATTCTAGCCTGCTTGTTTTTCGCCATTGCTATTGAACAAATCCTTCCAGATAGCGTGAACATAGTGCTTTTGGTACTTGGTTCAGTACTCTGGATCACCTGCGCAACCGGCAAATGTTGGTTATATAAGCTGCTAGGTATTGATACGTACCACGCAAACTAATATTAGAGCCTAGGCCAAGTGTAGTAGTAAATTGGTCGTATATGTAATTACTATAACGGAGGTCAAGGCAAGGAAGCGTTTTTACCCCAAGTGACCTCCTAAAAAGTCTAGTAAAAAACGGCTGATTAACACATCAGCCGTTTTTTCGTTTCAAAGTGTGAATTAATTGGAAAGTTGCAGTTGCATTGCTTCTAACAATTCAGGCCAATCGTTCATATCTTCAAATGTAACGACCTTGATCTGAGGATAAATTGTATTGCTAATTTCTTCCTCACTTAATTGATTATCGTCATCACTATCAACACCAATTTGGATAGTTTCACGAATAATCAGCCTACCCTGCTGGTCTTGCGAGATTGGTTCCCAATTAAACACACGTAATTCTGATGTGCTTTGCAATTCATTTTCAAATTCAAGATTTAAAGAAAATTGAAAAGCATCTTCACCTACCTTCCATTGTTCATTTTCAGAAGAAGCACGAAAACTCACTACCGAAGCGTCTTGTTCAGCTTGAATATCCATTACAAATTGACCTTCGTTTTGGAACAACATGCCTTTCACTGCGCCGAGATTTAATTTGTCATCTTCCCAATTGGACGGCATAAAAGAATGGGTATGTTCAACAACAAATGAAGGTAATGTAGTAACAAGAGACTGTGCAAAGTCATCAATGGCAAACTCATCGTCTACTTTAGTCATAACCTGAGTGTATTGCCGTACCATTGTCTCACCCGTATATTGGGAAACCACGACTAAGTATTGATCACCTTCCAACTGAATGGGACGAATTTCAAAACGCTGGCTGTCAGACGCCAAATGAATTACGCCATCGATCTGTTCCAGTGTCAGCGCTTCAGCATAATACTGTGCTTCAACACCACCAGATTCATTGATCGTCAAACGATCTTGTACTATCCGACTTACACCACTGTCGTCACCTTCTACGGTTTGATACAAGGGCATAATCCATGTTCCAGCCATATCTTCAATTGCAATGGGGGATGCCATATTCACATTGATGGTTTCCACCACAACACGACTAGCAATAGGATTAGGTTCCCCCCATTGCTCCGCAAGCTCTTCCGGAATCAACAATTCTCTGCTTTCTGTTGTTTCCACAACCACCTGCATTCGGGTATCACCCTGATTAAGCGCCGTATATTTACGCGTGGGTTTACTCACTTCGTAGTCAAACCAAAGAAAACCATTCGTAAGTCCCTCATCAGCAACCACTTGCTCCAGCTTTTGAAATACTTCTTCACCCCAAAAAAGGCTATTGTCACTAACGTTATCAGAGCCAGCAGGACCCAGTGCAATTCCACGTATGGTCTTATCACCAGTTTCGACAAGCAGTTGATTGTCTACAATTTGCCATTGCAAAGACTCTGTCGCTCTGAAGGCATTAGCCGGAGACCACATACTTTGCGTCGATTCACCTAAAGACAACACTTCATTGGCGGGGCTAATCCATCCAGTTTGTAAACTACCCTGTTGAACAACCAAGGGTTGGCTAGAAATCTGTGCCGCAGTAATTGGCAAAGTAACTTGATTGTCAGTAAGGGTAGAGTGTAACGCGGCTTGTAAATCGCTTTGGTATTGCTCTGATAAACCAGTAAGGGGGTTAATCAATTCTACCGCTTGCAAATACGATTGTATGGATGAAGCGATACTTGAGCCATTGGAGGAATTCAGTAGTTCAACAATACTTTGCCCATTAATGGCAGTGTAAGCATTATTGTCTACCAGTAATTTAACAAAAGCTGAGGTATCAAGTAGCTCTTGAGCATTTACTTTATCAAGCATGGACAAGTATTCTTTAGAAGAATCCACATCTTTATCAGCCCCTTGCTCTAATGCCAAAAGATGTGCGGCGGTGGTTAAATGAGAAATATTGGCATGACTGCTCTCAATATTTGTTAGTACCTTATCAGCACCCGCTAAATTAAATAATTGTTGCGGATTAGTCAGTGCTTTCAACAACACCACATGAGATTGCTCAATTTCTTCACTACCTACAGCTTTTAAAACAACCAACTGATCAGGATCGGTAAGCAATACTGGCACTTCAAATTGACCATTTTCATCAGCTGTTGCGGTGTTGGTTTGCTCGCCTAAATTAACCGAAATCGTTGCTTCGTCCATAATTGAGCCTGAAGACGACCCAACAAGACTACCAGCAATCGTTAAAGTTTGACCCACAGTAACCGTAACGCCAGCGGTGGTGGTATTACTGCCATCGCTCAAAATATAACGAAAGTTATCTTTTCCGAAATAATCAACATTAGGAGTATATACAATTTGATTATCCACAACTTCAGCAGTACCAAATTCAGGTTCAACAGCAATGCCTGCAACGCGAAGACTATCGCCATCCGGGTCGCGGTCGTTGTCTAAGATTGCAATAGTAACCGATTGATTATCGTTAACTGCCGCAACATCTGAAAAAGCAATAGGTGCAGCACCTAATTCATTTTCGGATACATTCGAAGAAGAGTCACCACAAGCTGAAAGTACGGCAATAGCAAGACACGACAAAGTTGTTTTAAGAAGGGGGTATTTCATTTTTACAGTTCCTTGTTCCATTTAAATACATGCCTCTAGGCATGTTTCCATTCATCTGAAAATCTCGGTGTTTAAAACTCGGTTTTCAAGTTTTGCGCTAAATCCTTAGCTGTCCGAAATTTCGGCAGGCATGTTAATACGCAAATTAAAATAACGCAAAGCTTTTTTAATATGGGAAGAACTACTGGGAAAAATTGATGGTGCCGGTTGTGGTTAACACACCCGGCAAACTATGACGTACATTGAGGAATTATTGTTTTGTTGAGTAGAATAAAACTCGAACGTGAAAATTAACCAGTGCTACCAAAGAATGTAAACAAACAAAGCCGTAGCAACGAGTCCTGACACACCAAAAAAACCATATTCCACTCGATGCTTTATTACTTCAGCATCATTTTCTGGATTGAAAAAACCCATAATAATACTGCTTAGTCCTAAAACAAATGTTACTAACATGAAGCCGAATATTACCGCTAAACCCCAATCACCCATTGCTTATACCTTCTATTAAAACCCTTTCAATATTATGACTCAAAAAAGCGATATTCCTAGGGAAATAAATCAAAAATATGCCGCTAACCAGAAAGATAAACACTTATCGGCAGAACTTTTGACCCAACTCAAAAATAAGCAATTTGAAATGATGAAAAAACGGTAAGCAAGCTACTCGTAACAGGTGCGATTTCAAGAATAGAAAACAATAACGCATAAGATGAACCAACCCAGAGTGGATTGACAAAAGTGATATGTCAGAGAGGGCTAAATGCCATAAGTGAAATGTCAGGGATTGGCATCCCCGACAGCATTAGTTGCTGCGCTTAATTTTGAATTCGATTTTCTAAATTAAAATCGCAGTGTTATTCAGTTTTTATTTGCCGATTAAACGTAAAAACTCATCACGTGTAGCCGGAGACTCTCTAAACGTCCCCTTCATTACAGATGTTACCATTGACGAGTTTTGTTTTTGAACACCGCGCATCATCATACACATGTGCTTGGCTTCCATAATAACGCCCACCCCTAGGGCACCCGTCACTTCTTGAATGCTTTCAGCAACTTGCTTGGTTAACCCTTCTTGAATCTGCAATCGACGGGCATACAAATCCACAATACGTGCAAATTTAGAAAGTCCCAACACCTTACCATTTGGAATGTAAGCTATGTTGCAACTCCCTATGAATGGCAAAAGATGATGTTCGCATAGAGAATAAAACTCAATGCCTTGAACAACGACCATTTCGTCGGTATCAGCTTCAAAAATGGCACCATTTACCACTTCATCAACTGACATATCGTAGCCTGCGGTTAAAAACTGCATCGCTTTGGCGGCTCTTTTTGGGGTATCTACCAAACCATCACGGGAAACATCCTCGCCCAAAATGGAAATGATATCGCTGTAGTGTTCGGCTAATTTGTCCGTCATTTATTGTCTCGAAAAATTGATGTCTCGAAAGAAGGGCTAAGCCCATTTTTATTATTGATACTGCAAAGCCGGGGGATGATAGCAAAAAATTTAAGCCCGTTATATATCCCAACGACTTCTATATTACGAATAATAAGCCATTGTGGATTCAAAACGAGAAAGATAGTGAATTATTTCTATTGAACCTTGCGTTAGTCGCATTATTATAAGCACTTCATATGAGTTCGAGTCATATTCGATGAAACGCAATAAATTTCAGAAATGGTGGCATACCGACTGTCCAACTTGCCGAAAATGGCGCTTGATTTTTCTCTGGGCGGTATTAATGTTTATCTTAATATTCTTCTTTTGGTTATAGGTTTGGGCTATAGACTTGGGTTATAGAGAGGACCACTTGGACGATATCATACTAATACGTGCTCAATCTAAATCAGGCGGGCTAACGAGTCTTGTTGCAGGAGGGATTGCCTTAGTTATTGGCGCAATGATAATGCTATGGCTACCACCAGAACTGAGACTTGCAGGCATTTTTGTCATTAGCGGTGCAATAGTTTGCATGCTGATTGGCTGGTTTAAAATTAGGGAGCCAGAGCACAGCCTACAACTCAGCAAGTCATCGATAACTTACCTTCATCGACACGGTAGTTGGCAACTTGGTTGGAATAATATTGTTAGAGTGGATGTGCCTCGTATTTATCGTAAAATGCAACATCAGCCTCTGGCAATGATAGGAATACGCATACAAGACTATGATGAATTCTTAGCAAATGCCTCACCTCGCTTAATGAACAATATTTTGATGGAGCAAAGATCACTGCTGATTCAAGCTTTTAAAGATCAGTTCCGGGAAGGTACCAAATCTATCAATGATTATGCTGATTACTTAGTTGAAGATACTAACTTCACCTCTGAAAATGGACAAAAATACACCGGATTGCAAGCCATGTTTGCAAATCGCATGCTACGAATGCGAGAAGGATTTGGATATGATCTTTTTATAGGTACGACAGAGCTAGACCGCTCTGCCGATGAATTTGTGCAGCTATTAAAAGAATGTAAATCAGCTGCACATTAACTATCCAGAATTAGGAACTAGACTCTTCCTTATTTTTAAGCAGTGCGTCCATTGTTTCTTGCATCGCAGGCAAACACATACTGGCAGATTCAGATTTACCTTCTTTTAGAAGTTTTTCACATTCGGCGCATAAATATTGCAGTTTCGGTACACCCGTATAGCAACTTGCACCGTGCAAACGATGAACTTGAGCTTGCATCTCTTTCCAATCATTACCGTCAGCGGCTTTTTTGATTGCTTGGAAAGCCTCGGGAAGTTGACCTAAAAAATCGTAAAACATATCGTTAGCAATACTTTCGTTTCCATTGGCCTTGTCCACCGCTTGCTGCCAATCAAAATCAGCTAAATCGGAACGAATGGGTGTTAATCCTTCTCCCTCAATGGCACCGGTGCTCCAACGTTTAATTGTATTAATGAGAGAACCAAGATCCAATGGTTTTGCCAGATAATCATCCATACCGGAATTTAATAATCTTTCCTTCTCTTCCCTGAAGGCATGAGCTGTCACAGCAATAACGGGCGTGCCCTGATTGATACGAGTTTTTCTAATATTTCGTGTGGTTTCAACACCATCCATGTCAGGCATTTGCACGTCCATTAATATCAAATCAAAATCAACGTGCTCACATAAATTTAGTGCTTCTTTTCCGCTATGGCACAGCACCAAATTAATCGGACTATCCGCCAGCCAGGTTTTTAGTAACTTTAAATTAATCTCCATATCGTCAACAGCCAGCACATTAATCGCTGGTAATGCGGCCAATCGATATTGCCAAATATTGGCATCTTCCTGTTCTTTATTTTCAAACAGTGTTTTTAAGCGTGAAAGGGGAATCGGTTTTTCAACGAATCGATCGAAAACCCCACGTAAATCAGGCTGTTTATCAAGCATTCGATTATTGTCGTGCATTAGCATCTTGTCATCGGAAGAAAATGTCTTACACAATTTCAGTAATGCTTCTCGCTTGTCAGTATTGAAGCTGTTGATATCAACAATTAAGCAATCATAATGGTCGGTTAACGAACTCAGAAAATCTCCACTTTCGGCAGTTGTAACGCTCGCGCCTAAATTAGAAAACAACACTGCTTTTGTTCTACGAGTTAGGTGATTTGCGTCCAAAATGGCCAAACGCTTGCCGTTCCACTGTGTATCTTTCGTCATATCGTATTGCTCACTATCTACTTCACACGCAATTCTGACGTAAAAATGACTACCTACACCATACAAGCTGTTAAAACGTATCGAGCCTTTCATTAATTTAACTAATTGCTGGCTGATGACTAATCCAAGACCGGTTCCCTGATAAGAACGATTTAAAGCTTCATCCAACTGAGAAAAAGCACGGAATAATTTCATTTTATCTTTGGTTTCGATCCCTATACCGGTATCTTCAACTTCTATCTCTAACTGGATTTTGCCAGTTTTTAACATTTTACTTTTCACAATAAGGGAGATATGGCCTTCTTGTGTAAATTTAATTGCATTGCTGATTAAGTTAGTAAGTACTTGCTTAATGCGGACAGGATCACCAATAAGCTTTTCCGGTAACGGTACTCTGTGATAAGTAAAGGTTAAGCCTTTTTTGAAAGCCGTTTTATCATGTAAGAGCACCACCTCTTCTAACAAATCGTTAGGGCTAAAGCTTTCCTGACTAATACGTAATTTTCCGGCTTCAATTTTAGAAAAATCCAACACATCATTCACAATGGCCAGTAAATTAGTGGCTGACGTATTAATAATTTGAATATATTCCTGCTTATTTGAAGGTAACGCCAGAGTCGAAAGCTCTTTGCTGAAACCCAAAATAGCGTTAAGGGGTGTTCGAATCTCATGACTCATATTTGCTAAAAATCGGGACTTGATATGACTCGCCTTTACGGCATCTTTACGCGCTATATCCAATCGAACATTTTGCTCTTCGATAAGCTCAATGTTATTCATTAAATCTTCAGTTGCTGATTGCACTTCCATTTCCAACTGATGGCGATTTTTTTCCAATAAAGCGAGTGAGAAAAAGGCCGACTCGAAGAACACACCAAACTGAAAACAGTATGTGGTTAGGAAATTAGAAGGTAATATTCCGACTAATCCCAACATGCCGATCATGGCGCACGTTAGCAGTATTCCCCATGCAAAAACAAAATAACGTGCCGGTTTATATTGATTTAGATAACTTTCAAAGCCCGCATACAAATAGCTAAAAATAGCCCCGATACTGACGAAATAAGTTAAATTATTTTGCAAACTGCGAGGTAACACTTCCAAAATAGAGAACGCAGCAAGGATGAACTCAATCAAGAGGAATATTTTTAAAACTCTAGTGATTTTAGGTGCTGATTGTGCCGCTTCCAAAAACATAAGCGTAAACACCCCCGCACTTAGCGCGGTGAGAATAAAGATGAGATCGGAATGCCGTCCTAACCATTGGGTCATTCCATTGTCAAATAACAGCTGGGCGTGTCCTCCCCAAACAATTTCAAACAATATTACGGTTACAACATAAACCACATAAACAATCAAACTTGGTTCTCTAGATGTTAGAAATAACACCAAGTTGTAAAACAGCAACATAAACAAACCGCCGTAATACACACCCCAAACCACATGATCAATGCTTATTAAGCGGAAGAAATACGCATCAGTTTGAACATCAATAGGCACAACCCGATTTTGATGCGGGCTATACACTCTAATAAAGAGTTCTGCTGAAGTATTGGAAGGAATATTGACGGACAATGATGGATATCGCGTGGATTGATTACCAACGAGTTTCCCTTGTCGGCTATGATTAACTATTTGGTTATCAATAAGAAGATAGAAATCAACGACATCATTTTGAGCGAAACTGATATCCACAACCCAAGATTCAGCATCACTATGATTATTAAGTTGGTTGTAAAACCAGAGCCCTCGGTCACCAATACCATAATTTGGGTTGGCTGAATTAGCTTGTTTGAATAACGCTTTTTTGGCTATGACATCCTGAATTTTCCAATCCCGGTCAACCTCCTCCAAAATAAAAACATTATCATTTAATCGATACGACTTGTTCTCTTCCGTTAATTCAAAAATGGGTTGTCCAAATACCCCCGTAGCACCAAAACAAGCCAAAAAGCACAACACATAAGCAATTCGCTGCGTCATTTCGTTACATCCCATTTTACCCTCACCGTTGAACCCACTCATGTGATACTGCTCAACAAAACAACTTAATCTCTAATCCCATACCCAAAACAACTAATACTTCTACGCCACTAGCAAATCGGTTTTTTTCTTTGCCGGTAAGCGCGTTATGAACATTAGAGGGGAATCCTGCATACAGTACAATAAAGCGTCTAGGAGTACAAACTGGACTATCGGATTGGCTCTTCTACGGTTGTCTGTATAGAAAAAGATAGCTGTCTGCATGAAACCCTTGTAGAAATAAGGTGTTGAAACAAATACCACAAGAGAAATACATGAGCGCAGCTATCTCGTCATCAATATTCAATATTCCAGGTCAATGTGTCAAGCAAATAGAGTTGTCAGAAGAACGGCAAACGTTAATCATTCGATGTGAAAGAGATAAGCGTTTTAAAGCAGTAGACAGCGCATCAGGCCTGTCAGGTCGCATCAATCGTTTGTATCGTCGAGAGATAAGGGATGTGCCATTATTAGGCAAGCCCTGTGTGCTTGACGTTGAATTTGCGGAAGTTTTTTTTGTCAGAAAAGGCATGTAGAAGCGCCACTTTTTGCCGATGTGGGGGCTCGTTATACCCATCGATTTTGCCGATTGATCAGTGGCTTGTGTCGTCATATGCCAATATCGGTGGTATCCAAACACCTTCAAATTCGATGGGAAACAGTCAAGGAAATAGATAAAACCTATCTCCAAAACACATTGCCAGAACAAGACCCAAGTCAGTTAACAGGTATCCGTTATTTGGGTGTCGATGAAGTCGCCAGAGCGAAGGGACATGACTATATGACCGTGGTTTATGACATGGATAGTGGCATTTTGTTATGGGTAGGAGTGGGGCGTAATAAAGCAGTGTTGAGCGAGTTTTTATCACAACTGTCAGCAGAGACCGTCAAGGGAATTGAAGCGGTTGCCATGGATATGGGTCGTAGCTATCAAGCGGCGGTAAAAGAATGTTTGCCCAACGCTGACATTGTGTTCGACCGCTTTCATATTATGCAAAACTTTTCAAAAGCGATAGCCAACCAACGACGAATTGAATTTAGACGCGCTTCCAAACCCGAAAAGAAATTGATGAAAGGTAGTCGCTACCTGTTGCAGAGAAATCGCGAAAACATGAGTAGCAAGCAGTCACAACAGTTGGATACGTTGCTTGAAGAAAACCAAAATCTTAGCACCATTTATTTACTCAAAGAACAATTACAAACACTCTGGATTGCCCCGAAAGACACGAGGGAAATGCGTTACCGACTTGAGCAATGGTGCTCACTTGCTCGTGAAAGTAGCTTGGTATACATGGAGAAGTTCGCTGGTTTCATGGAGCGTCATACTGTTGGTATTTGTAACTATGCTCGACACCCTTTGACCTCAGCAAGAATTGAGGCTGGTAATGTTGCTATTGGCATGATCAGAAAGAGAGCAAGGGGGATCAGAGATACTGATTATTTCAAACTAAAAATCCAACAAACATCCATTCCAGATAGTGGTGATATGTTTTATTCAGTGCCTTAATTTATACAGACAACCGTAGAAGAGCCATCGGATTTGTAATAAGTCGTTATTTAACAAAATGTTAAAATCCAGCATCCCTTCCCGCATGAATCCAAAAAGATATCGTTTTTAGCTGTTTGGGACAAAAATGACGCTTGTTTAAACAGATAACTCCGCGCAAGAATGCCCCTCAAAGTTTATAAAAACTGCCAGACTAAAGTGACAGAAATTTGCATTACGCACGACATTCCAATAACTTTCTTATAATTGAGGCCAGTTGAAATTTCGTGTGCAGTTTGTATGCGATTTAGGCAAAGCAGAAATTGTGTAGCATAGTGGGCTTACGGAAACAGGCTATAACGCGGCATAATTCCCATGCAAACGTAGCCTCTCGATGAAATAAAGGATCCGCTTTATACCGTTGTTGCCAACTTTTAGCTTAAACCTTTAGGACTTCAGCTTTTCGCCACGATCTAAATACGTATGTTTAGAACAAAATTTGTACACGAAAGACCAACAGGCCCTTGGCCTATATATAATAAAAACACTTTCAGGGCACACTATGAAAATCTATCTGCTACTTGCCACATTCCTGTTTCAAACCACACTGGTTGTTGCAGACGAACAATCGCAACAAAATAAGCTTCCTATTCAAAAATTGTCATTGCCAAAAGGTTTCAGCATCAGTGTTTTTGCCGAGAATGTAACCAATGCCCGACAAATGGCGTTAGGCGATAAAGGCACAGTCTTTGTTGGAAGCAGAAAGGCCGGTCTCGTTAATGCTGTAGTAGACAACAACAATGACGGAAAAGCCGACGAAGTCATTGAAATTGCGTCAGGACTTAATATGCCCTCGGGGTTAACCTTTAGAAATGGTGACCTGTACGTGGCAGAAGTTCATCAAGTATTAAAATTTTCCAACATTGAAGCACACTTAAAAGAACCGCCAAAACCTGTCATTGCCGTACCTAATTTACCCACAGAAAAACACCACGGTTGGAAATACGTCGATTTTGGCCCTGATGATTGGTTATATGTACCGGTTGGCACGCCTTGCAATGTCTGCATGACCAAAGGTAGTGAAAAATTTGACGATCCCCGTTTTGATTCAATCTTAAAGTTTAATTTGGAAACTGGTGAGCAAAAATGGGTTGCCAAGGGTATTAGAAACAGTGTTGGTTTTGATTGGCACCCTAAAACTGGCGAGTTTTGGTTTAGTGATAATGGCCGTGATTGGCTTGGTGATGACACCCCACCTTGTGAAATAAATCACGTATCTAAAGAAGGCCAGCATTTTGGGTATCCCTTTTTCTTTGGAGCAAGTATCGCCGACCCGGAGTTTGGTAAAGGCAAAAACGCAAGCGATTACCGTGCACCCGCTTTAGATTTAGAAGCACATGTCGCTCCCTTGGGAATTCAATTTTATAACGGTAAGATGTTCCCCGACAGTTATCAGGACAAGTTATTTGTAGCTGAACATGGTTCGTGGAATCGTAGCAAAAAGTCTGGCTACCGCGTCATGATGGCTACCATAAGAGATAATAAGGTTATTGACTACCAACCCTTTATTCAAGGTTGGTTGGAGCAGGCTGAAGAGGTTTGGGGCCGCCCTGTCGCATTGTTAGTTATGCCTGATGGCAGCATGTTAGTTTCAGATGACTTTGCAAATGCCATTTACAGGATCACCTACCGTCAGTAACATGCCAAGTAATACAACTTAATATGTTCTTGTTATATTGGCGAGGCGAGCATGTTTCTCATGTTCACCTCAATTAATTAACAATGCTAGTTAGGCCGGAAGTAATTAATTAAAAGGGTTAATGTTAAGCCACTATGAGTCAAGACATCATCATAAGCGCCGATGGCGTTGAACAGCTCCCGATTAGAAAATTCGCCGAAGATGCTTATTTAAACTATTCAATGTACGTCATTATGGATCGTGCATTACCTCATATCGGAGATGGTTTAAAGCCAGTTCAACGTCGAATTATTTATGCTATGTCCGATCTTGGACTCAGTGCCACTGCCAAATATAAGAAATCTGCCAGAACCGTCGGGGACGTGCTAGGTAAATTCCATCCACACGGCGACTCAGCTTGTTATGAAGCAATGGTACTCATGGCTCAGCCGTTTTCTTACCGTTATCCATTGGTAGATGGACAAGGGAACTGGGGAGCACCTGACGATCCCAAGTCATTTGCTGCTATGCGTTATACCGAAGCACGGCTATCGAAATTTAGCGAAGTGTTGCTGCAAGAAGTAGGACAAGGCACTGTTGATTGGGTTCCTAATTTCGACGGAACCTTGAATGAACCAAAAGTATTACCTTCTCGATTACCCCATATTTTATTAAATGGTATAACTGGGATCGCCGTGGGAATGGCAACCGATATCCCACCCCATAACGTCAGAGAATTAGCTCACGCTTGCGCCATGTTGCTGGACAATAGCAAAGCCGAGTTAGCGGATGTTCTGGAGCATGTTCAAGGGCCAGACTACCCCACAGAAGCAGAAATTATTACGCCAAGATCCGATATTCAAAAAATATATGAAACCGGAAAGGGCAGTATTAAAATGCGTGCGGTTTATCATACTGACAATATCGACATCGTAATAACTTCCCTTCCTCATCAGGCCTCTGGTGGCAAAATTTTGGAGCAAATAGCTAGCCAAATGCAGGCAAAGAAACTGCCAATGGTCAGCGACTTAAGAGATGAGTCCGATCACGAAAACCCCACTCGGTTAGTTGTTACGCCTCGTTCCAACCGCATTGATGTTGAACAACTTATGCAACATTTGTTTGCAACAACCGATTTAGAGAAAAACTATCGTGTAAATATCAACATGATCGGTCTAGATGGTCGTCCTCAAGTAAAAGGATTACTAACCATCCTCAAAGAGTGGTTAGTGTTTCGAACTAATACCGTCACAAGACGTTTGCAACATCGCCTGGACAAAATACTAACGCGGTTGCATTTATTAGAAGGTTTAATGATTGCCTTCCTGAATATCGATGAAGTCATTGCAATTATTCGAAGTGAAGATAAACCCAAACCAGTACTTATGGAACGATTTGGGTTAAGTGATAGGCAAGCTGAAGCCATTCTAGAATTGAAGTTACGGCATTTGGCAAAACTGGAAGAAATTAAAATCCGCTCTGAGCAAGACGAGCTGGATGAAGAACGTAAAAAACTTGAACAACTTCTTGGTTCTGATCGTCGCCTCAAAACGTTAATCAAAAAAGAAATTTTGGAAGATGCAAAAACTTACGGAGATGATCGTCGCTCACCACTCGTGGCACGGATAGAAGCAAAAGCCCTATCAGAAAAGCAACTGGTTCCCTCTGAATCTATAACCGTTGTGCTTTCTGAAAAAGGCTGGGCCCGTTGTGCAAAAGGCCACGATATTGACGTGGCAGGGCTTAGCTACAAAGCCGGCGACAACTTTTTAAGTGCTGCCAAAGGTAAGAGTAATCAATTAGTTGTTTTTCTAGATTCTTCTGGCCGAGCATTTTCATGCGACGCACACGCTTTGCCGTCAGCGCGCAGCCAAGGTGAGCCATTAACAGGCCGCTTTAATAGTGTTGCAGGAGAACAGTTTGAGCACGCCATAATGGCCGACGATAAACAAAACTATTTAATTGCATCTGATGCTGGATACGGTTTTATAAGTCAATTTAACGATATGATCAGTAAGAACAAAGCGGGTAAAACCTATTTGTCGCTACCACGTGGAGCAAAAGTCATTACTCCACAACAAGTTAACAGTATAAAAACAGATTTTTGTTTATCCATTACTAACGAAGGACGAATGCTGCTATTCCCTTTAAAAGACTTACCCGTATTAGGTAAAGGAAAAGGGAACAAAATTATTAATGTGCCAAGTGGCCGGGTACAGACTCGAGAAGAATATGTAAAAATATTAACAGTTGTTCCCGATGGCGCCACTGTAAAATTGACTGCCGGCAAACGTTCTATGAGTTTAGGACCAAAGGATTTGGAATATTATCGTGGTGAGAGGGGCCGCAGAGGAAGCAAGTTGCCTCGAGGATTACAACGCATTGATGAGATTGAAGTAGATTTAAGTAACACGTCTGTGGCTTCAGAGCAGCAGGAAGGCAATGCAACGGATATTGAAAGCGACGCCAATCCTGACATTGGTGAAAGTAGACAAGTCAATATGCTAGATATTGATCCACCTGATGATGAAAGCTAAAGGTAAATATCAATTATACGGTTTAGTCCTCTTTTAGTACTTCGACTAAACCGTACTTTTGCTATTATATTGGTTTTCTAAAATAAGTCTCACTTCCTTAAGCAAGGTGATGACAGGTCTAGAAAAATCAGTATTTATCTCATCCCACCTAATTAACAATTCCTCTGCACCAGCAAGCAAATTTAGTAGTATTGGTTTTTCGCTGCACTCAGGAAGATTATTCGACATTTCAAATAGGTCATTATATTGCGCCAAGAGAGATTCATACGGTGTGATATTCACATCATCTTGCATAATAATCGTCCTTAATTAAATTCACTTAACATTCTTCGCTGAAACCACAAAACGCCTACTTTTCTGGGCCAAATAAAAGGTAAGGTTTGGAGAAATATTGGATCTGACGGGTAAATATTAAAATATATTTTTGTTCTAGGAGTTTTTAAAATGACAGCATAGTGTCTTAAGGATAACAATGAGTTACAATTTATGACATCATACTGACCCAAGGTAAAAAATATACAAACTTTTCCTTGGGAAAATAGGGATCCTATATATAGAATGCATGCGTTAAAAGTTTGCCAGGAATAAAACATTGAACGAAAAAGAATTTGGGCAGTGGATAAAATCATTAAGAGCACCCCATATTACTCGGGTTGCAATGGCAAAGAAGTACGAATGCCATCCAAACACCTTGAAGTCTTACGAGAACTCAGGGCGTTTGCCTGATGTTGATTATTTACTCGCTTTATCGAATGAGACCGGATACGACTTTAGAGAATTAACCAAGCAACGTGTTATTGCTAGATTTAGTTCGAATAATATCCTCGATCTCAAAACTGTACTTCAAGTGTGTGAAGGTTCCACTGACTATAGCGCACCTAACTTACCACCACTACATCATGACTGGACTGCTGAAGGCAACACCATGGAACCTACAATTAGAGAAGGTGCCAGAATTGTTTACGACAGTAGCGACACGGATCTTGCGGATGGTCAAATGTACATGCTAAGAATCAACGAAACACAATGTATTCGCCGTGTTCAAATTACAATTGAAGGTGGAATCAATCTTTTGTGTGATAACACCAACTATCCTGTACAGTCGCTTCCGAAAGAAAAAGCGAGCATGATTGAAGTGATGGGTAAAGTTGTATCGGTAACCAATCACTATTAGCTTGCTCATCAAAAACTTAAGCAATAAAAACAAGTGAACTAATTAGCATTCAGTCAGGCTAGGGAAATTACCTCTAACCTGACTGTTATGTATCGGTTCGCTTATTCCTTGTTATATAACGGCTAAAGCTCCAGTTCTTGTCCGGTGACACTGCGCTGCATTACAGCGTTCATTAGCTTATGGCAATCCAGACCATACCCCCTACATAATTGCAAAAACTGGTTTATATTGGGCGCACCAACATTTTTTTCCCAGTTCATTATTGTTTTACGTGTTTTCACACCCGCCAACTTTGCTGCCTCAGTAATAGTTAAGCCAGCACGTTTACGTATTGATTTCAGATCTTCGCCCTTGATATACATATCACACTCCACCAATCAAAGTTGCGCACCCGATTAAGCAAAGCGATTTGATATACACTTTTTGGCTGTTCGGGGACAATAATACATCCTTTTCGAAAAAAGGCAATCTTTTAAAGACATTATAAGAGCCCTTCATGATATAGAGTCCATACCTATTGGTTTAAGGTTCACTAACCCATAAACCACGCTGCGTTGACCGTATACCAATGAATGAATCGTTTTATTCCTGCATAAAAGTGAGCTGGTAAACCAGCGAAAATTACGATATCCTCCGGAATCAAATAGACATTTTAATGCCCACCCTATTAACTTGTTGTACATAGATGTCCTCGTTTTTGTTGTACATCGTTTCCAACGGTACGCTGCCGTCGGTTTATTTATCAGCGAACCTATTCGCTTCGGCCTTGAGTCGATAAGACTCTTAATCGTTATTATTTTTTGGCCGATCTAGATCCACTACATTGGCGAATTTAGAAAGCCGGTAAACTGTTCGCTAATAATTGTGGAGGTTTACCCTTCTGTCAGGCCTGCATCCCTACTGCTGGTACCAAACACAACCAACAGGTACCAAAGGTACAAGGTTGTGTTATTCAAGCGTGGTCTTCTTTTAGCTCCAACCTCAAAGGCATAAGGCGATAAGCTAGCCATTATTTTTAATTATTCTAATCAATGGTTAGTATTTTTAGCATCCTTATGCTACTTTTTTGGCGTCTGTCACAAAGTTTGCGTGTTCGAAAATACCCAACAAATGGAACCAACGGTTCAATAATAGAACTAATGGTTAATTTTTGTAAAGGGATTTATGCACTTTGGTTAACAATTATCACGAATGGTTTATCTAGTTATCCAAAACGAGAGAGAAGTTGATATGGTAAAAAGTATCCTGGGAAAAGGCTTTGATGCTTCCCGGCGGAGATGCAGTAAAATAATGGATTGTAAATTACTACCAAACCTCAGAAAAATATCCCCCTTTCATTCAGCTATTAAATCAACACCTTATAAAATTTATCAACACACCAATCAAAACCGCTTAAAAGTAGCGTTGAATAACTTAGACGTAAAACGTGGCGCAGGAGAATAGGGTTAGTGGAAAAGCTAATAAATTATGTTGATGGAGAAATAATTCTAATTTACATGTCTGTCACGATTGCTTCACTAATGCTACTTCGTCGATTTGATTCTTTCATACTGTCCTGTCTCATCATTACTGCGTTTGAAGGATTCATGAATCATATCAAGACTGATTTATTTGGGTTAGCCAAAGGAGAACTTGCCGAAGAAATGGCCTCCGAACGAGCAGTATTTTGGTACGGTGGATGGGTGGTCGTTAATCTGTTTTCAATCCTTACCATTAGGCAAGGGCACTGCATTCTAAAAGAAAAAGTAGGTGCCTTGGCAATCGTATACATGATTTCAATACTGCTGATGATACTACTGCAAATTATCGGGTACGTTGACAGTGTGTATTTTGACAAAACAGAATGGGTTAATATGATCTATGCAATCAGTATCAATATATTACGCGGCATAGTTGCAATAATGATGTTTACTTTATTTTTTCTAAAATTATGCAAAATGAGGTCGAAATGGAAGCCGTGGTAGTGATTGTCCTTGTATCTTTATTTCTCAAAGCATGCCGACATTTTTACTTATCGTTAATGGACCATAACCATGCCCTAATAAATCGGGAAAATCGATTGCGCTCCCACCTTTCTTCACATACAGCTCAATCCCTCTTATTTGAATTAGATGACATGCACAACGAACCTGACTTCGTCATGCAATGTGAGCGCCACAGCATTTGGAAAAAGAAAGTTAGAGCATATGTTGAAAATATTAATACAGCAAAGGCAGATTCAAATGTCATCGTTTATGATTTTGATCGTTAAAGCATCCGCTTTACATCGCACTATTGCTTAAACGTGGAGGTAGCCAATAATTGTTTATTGTACTTTTATTGATCGTGTTTTTCATAGTGGCGCTACTGATCACCTACAAAGCTGTCTGCGAAGACCATACTAAATATGTAAGTTCAAGTGCTAAAAAACTTGATACATCCGTTCAAACTGCACAGAATCTTATTTTGGAACAGATAAGATTATGGGATTTTAGCGGGCAGAAAACCGGCTCTTATTATGCGCAGCAGCATAATTGGACCATGCGTGCTCGACGCTACGTTACCCAATTAAAAAATGAGATTAGAATAAAAAAAGACGTGAAACTAACGGTAAGGGGAACAACTAAGAAGAGGCTTTAACTTTCTCAACGGGTTTACTATTTACACCCAATTCTCTAACGAAGGCATGGTACATTTGTTGTGGTGAAGTTGACTCGCGCAAAGTAATTAAATTGAATACTACGGCTTGCTCTACTGCTTCAATAAAGGCCGATTTCAGCTCACTATCAGAAAAGTAAAGATCATCAGAAGCCAAAGCCCTAGCAGAATTCGATGCAGGCATATCTATATCTTCAATGCCATAAATCAAATAATTAATTGATTTTTTGGTCAATCTTACAAGATGAATTAGATTATCCCAATCGGGAAATGATTGACCATTTAGCCACTTATGAAAGGTTTTTTCGGAAAGGTGAACGCCTACAGTTCCATAATGATTTTGTAACTGCTTTGGCCGACCCCGATTTTTCCACCCCAACGAATCGAGAGCAAGGTGTAGACGCTCGGCAAACTTAATCTTTGAATTATTTTGCACCATGAGTTCCATATTAACCCCATTGGTAGAAAATGTCTGTACTTAATTTAATGATTTAAAGGATTTTTGTTAGCCGTCTTAACATTTAATATATAGAGGCCTAAATAGAAATATTCAAAATATGTAACCAAACAAATTTTATTCATTATTTCTCAGCAGAAGAGAATTTACAAAAGGCCAATATTTATACCTGATAACTCTAATTGTTTGATCTACATGCGCTGTTCAGCCATTGTTCCTGCATTAACTTAGCTAAAGCATAACGACTTCCCTACACTGTCAGTAGATTAAGTATTACTTCTATGGCAGAGATCTAAATGAAAAAGAAACGTGCAAAACAAGAAGAAGATGCGAACATTGATATGACGCCAATGCTAGATATTGTTTTTATCATGTTAATATTTTTTATCGTGACAACATCTTTCGTAAAAGAAAAAGGCCTATTGGTAAATAGTCCAGAAAATACAAATCAATCCAGTGCGAACAGTAAAACGGTTTCCATTCTCATTGATGAGCAGGGCATGATTTACATGAACAACCGCATGATCGATCGAGAACGGGTCAACGCCAACATCCAGTTGTTTTTAGCTGAAAATAACACCGACTCAGCAGTAATAAAGGCTCATCCAAAGGTAAAACACGGTATTGTAGTTGGGGTATTAAATCAGGCAGCGGAGGCAGGATTGAATAAATTATCAGTAGTTGTAGATAACTAGCCATTACGGGGCGGTAAAATTATTCTACTTTTAGTTTTTTTGTAAAAAAAAAGATAACTTTTTTAACAACTTAATTCCATCGTATTCTTCTCAGCAATACTCAGCTATTGCAGCATAACTACCATTTGCTATTCTATTTCGCTCAATTACAGGACCAAATTACGCGAACTTTTTCACAGCAAGGGCGTTAATACCCCAGCTAAAAAATCGATGCCAATATTACTGACATATTTAGGCATTACTATTTTAATTCTTACCAAAACTTCGTAGCGAAATACGCAGCAATATACGGGTCAGAAATTTTGTCTTTATTCGAAGAAATGTCAGAACTTTTTTTATTTGAAAATCTGATAAGTTTTTTCCTCAATGATCGATAAAACATTGAGAAACATGCAAGTAAAAGCGCATAAGATTAAAAATACGGGCAAATTCTTTTTACAATTTAATAAAACTGGATACGACCATGACTGATTTAAGCAAAAAGCCTATCGCTGTTGTGAAAGTTAGTGGCGATGTGCTGTTCGATAGCAAAGAGCTTCAAGGATTAGTCCGTAATATAAAAGAATTAGTTGAAAATGGCTGGGATGTGGTTTTGCTACACGGCGGATGCCAGCAAACAGACCATTTGCAACAAAAACTGGGATTAACCCCAAAGATGATTTCAGGAAGACGAATAACAAGTAAGAAAGATTTACAAGTTGTAAAACAAGCCATTGCTGGTGAAGTAAATGTAGATCTCGTCGCCGCTTTACAATCTGAGGGCATTAACGCCTTCGGATGTCATGGCGCATCAGGGAGATTAATCCAGGCCAAAAGACGCCCGCCTAGAATCGTTGTAGGAGAAGGAAGTAAACCAATTGATTTTGGTGAAGTTGGAGATGTTACTAACATCAACAGCAAACTCTTGCACAATATGCTGTATTTTCATTTAGTCCCTGTTATCGCCACTTTAGGAATTGGTGACGACGGCACTATTTATAATATTAATTCAGACACCACTGTAGTTGAATTGGCGCGCGCACTCCATGCAGAACTATTGTTATTAACAACTTCTACTGGCGCTATCTATCGTGACCTGAATGATCCTTCGTCACGAATTAAGGAAGCGACTCGTTCACAAGTTGTCAATTTAATTGATAGCGGCATTATTGCAGGTGGCATGGTGCCAAGAGTTGAAGAAGCTATGAGTCTTCTAGATGACTCAGTAGAAACCATAGCCGTTGTTTCTGGACGTGAACCAGGCGCATTTTTAGATATCGCCGATGATATTGGAAAAATGGGAACCAGAATAACAGGATAAGTATTGAAGAAGCCTAATAAGCACTAAATGGGCCGAATATCCGATATACAACTACAAAAACGGCTAGTTCAAATGAACTAGCCGTTTTGCCAATAAACCTAATTGAAAGTTAGCTTTAAGACTTAGATTAATTAGAACGCTAAACCAGGACTTAACTTAGCTGGAAGTTGTACTTCATCCAACTGCATAGAAGCAACAGGGTATGAGCAATAATCTGCCGCATAATACGCGCTAGCTCGATGATTTCCGCTTTCCCCAATACCACCAAACGGTGCTGCACTATTCGCACCTGTTGTCGGACGGTTCCAGTTAACAATTCCTGCCCGAGAACGTTTGAAAAACGTATCAAACAAGGCTTTATCATCACTAAACAAACCAGCAGATAACCCAAATGAAGTATTGTTTGCTTCTTTAATGGCATCGTCGAAACTGGAATAACGAATTACTTTGAGTAACGGTCCAAAATGTTCTTCATCTGGCATTTTATCAAGAATGCTGGTGACATCGATAATACCCGGGGTTACAAAACCTGTGTTTTCATCAGTATGTTGCAATTCTAGTAATGACTCGGCACCCAACGCTTGTAAAGATTGCTGAGCCTTAACCATCATTTTTGCAGCATCGGAAGAAACCATCGCCCCCATAAAGGGTTGTGGTTCGGCATCATATGCACCAATATCAATTTTTTGAGTCACTTCCAACAGCCGAGCAAGTATTGCGTCGCCATTAGCAGTGTTTTCCAAAAACAACCGGCGAGCACAAGTACAACGTTGACCTGTTGTTGCAAACGCGGAATGAATAATATCGTGTACAGCACCATCAATATTAGCCACATCTTTCACGATTAATGGGTTATTCCCACCCATTTCTAACGCTAAAATCTTTCCGGGATGTCCCGCAAACTGTTCATGTAAAATCTTTCCGGTACGAGAACTTCCGGTAAAGAACAAGCCATCAATATCTGAGTGGCTAGCAAGAGCCTTACCGGTTTCAACATGACCTTGAACCAAATTCAAAACACCAGCAGGGATCCCCGCTTTTTCCCACAACTTAACGGTTTCTTCCGCCATTTTTGGTGTCAGATCGCTAGGTTTAAATATCACTGTATTACCAGCAATTAAAGCGGGAACGATATGCCCATTAGGCAAATGCCCAGGAAAATTGTATGGGCCAAATATTGCTACAACACCATGGGGCTTATGCATTATAAATGCTTTACCCGCTGGAATTGGGTTTTCAACCGTTCCTGTTCTTTCGTTATAAGCGCGAACTGATATCGCTAATTTTCCTATCATTGCTGCAATTTCAGTGGCCGATTCCCATTCAGCTTTACCCGTTTCCTGAGCAATAACTTTGGTTAAATGCGCTTTGTTTTCGCCAAGCAAATCAACAAAGTTTTGAATGAAAGCTATACGTGCATCAACATTTAAATTAGACCAAGCATCAAGGGCAGAACGTGCAGCACCTACAGCAGCATCTACTTGAGGAATACTGGCTGATTTTGCGTGCCAAATTTGGGTATTTTTCGTAGGGTCAACCGAACTGACTTCATGACCTTCCCCGGCCAACCATTGACCACCAATAAAGTGAACTTGAGTCACTAATTAACCTCCACAACAATGGGTGCAAATCGTATAAAGTCGCCATTTTCCACTTTAAGTGCTTTGGCTGTTTGTTCTGAAATGCAAACCATTTGGTTATCTTCATCAATTTCTAAATGCAAAGCACAGGCACTAAAATCCTGTAATTTGGCATTAATTGCGATGTAATCAGCTTTGATATCATCTTGAAACTCGCTAATTGCCACTTTCATTTTGCGGCTATAGCGAGCAGTGCGAATATTATCTACTTTAGCTTCTACACTGGGACCTGCATCAAAAATATCAACATAACCCGCACTCGTAAAACCTTCAGATTGCAATAATCTCAGCGCTGGTCGTGTTTTATCATGTACTTGGCCAATTACTGCTTGAGCTTCCTTACTCAACAAATTGACATAAATAGGATACTTAGGCATAAGTTCAGCAATGAATACTTTTTGCCCAACGCCAGTAAGATAGTCTGCGGTAGGAAAATCCAAAGAAAAGAAATGCTCTTCGAGCCATTCCCAAAACGGAGACGCACCATTTTCATCGCTAACACCACGCATTTCCGCAAATACTTTTTCGGAAAAACGCTCTCGATGCTCAGCAATAAACAAAAAACGGAAACGAGACAGAAAACGCCCATTATGTCCTAAACGGGCAGGTTCTCTTAAGAATAAAGTACATATTTCCGACACCCCGGTATAATCATTACACAGGGTTAGGGTTTCGACTTCATTGTGTACTTTCAATTCCCGGGAAGAGTGCACTACCTTACCGTGATGGTAAGAATAAAAAGCGTCATCCAACCCTACTGCGGCTTCAATGCCGCTGGTTCCAACAACTTCACCAGTCTCAGTATTTTCCATCACAAACAAGTACAGTTCACAATCAGGACGCTCTACTCCTTTAGCGAAAGAATTCAAAGAGCGGTCAATCTTGCCATGCAGTAATGCTTCATTATCGGGAAGGGAAGTGAATCCCACACCCGATTCAATAGCGATGCATTTTAACGCATCATAATCGTCCTTTCGGATAGGGCGAATAATCATCATATCAAAAGGTCCTACAGTGCTTAATTATGCTTTAGGCTCAGCCCTGAACAACTTTGGCTACGGCTTGTGAGAAACGAGAAAGTCCCTCTTTAATATCTTCATCTGGAATAATCAAGGATGGTGCAAAACGAACCACACTTGCACCAGCAACAAGTGCCATGAGTTTGGCTTCTGTCGATGCATCTAAAAAGTCCCGCGCACGGCCTTGATACTTTTCATTAAGTGCACAACCAATAAGCAGGCCTTCACCTCGAATTTCTTCGAATACATCGTACTTATCGTTAATTGCATTCAGCTCTGAACGGATTAAGGTAGCTTTACGCTTAACCTCATCTAACAAACCACGGTCATTAATAATATCTAATACTTTTTCCGCTACCGCACAAGCTAATGGGTTTCCACCATAAGTACTGCCATGAGTACCAATTTTAAGACTCTGGGCAATGTCCGCACGAGTTAGCATGGCACCAATTGGAAAACCACCACCTAGCGCTTTCGCTGTCGTTAAAATATCGGGCGTTACACCCAAACCCATATAAGCATATAGCTCACCTGTACGACCAACTCCAGATTGCACTTCGTCAAAAATTAAGAGCGCATGGTTTTGTTCGCAAAGTGCTTTAACACCTTCAACAAATTCTTTGGTAGGGCTGATGATTCCACCTTCACCTTGAAGTGGCTCCATCATTACAGCACAAGTATTTTCGGAAATAAGGGCTTTTACACTTTCCAAATCGTTATAAATAGCATGCTCTACATTAGCAGGCTTAGGACCAAAGCCATCAGAATAAGCAGGTTGACCGCCAACTGTTACGGTAAAAAATGTACGACCATGAAAACCTTGTTTAAACGAGATAATTTGGCTTTTATGTTCACCATGATTATCCAATGCCCAACGGCGAGCGAGTTTTAATGCGGCTTCATTTGCTTCAGCGCCGGAGTTACCAAAATAAACCCTATCAGCAAAAGTAGCATCGACCAGCTTCTTAGCTAAACGAAGTGCAGGCTCATTTGTAAATACATTACTCAAATGCCATAGCTTCTCGCCTTGCTCTTTCAGTACCGCAACCATTTCTGGATGACAATGACCCAGGCTGTTAACTGCAATGCCGCCTGCAAAATCAATGTATTCATTTCCTTCCTGATCCCAAACTCTGGAACCTTTTCCTTTTACCGGAATCATTTCTGCCGGATTGTAGTTGGGGGCCATCACTTCGTCGAACAATTTACGAGTAACCTGCATATAGGTCTCCAATATTTACTTTAAGATTAAGATGTTGAGTCCGTAACAGAAAAGCGTTTTATTTATCCTGATAATAAAAACCGAATCCTGAAGATCAACTACCTCTACTCTCAATTTAACCAATAAAGACCCGGCATTATTCCAGAAAAGAAATCATTTGTCTTCCAAAGAGGGCGTTTGCACGCCTTTACTTACAAGGCTTGCAGTAAAATTGCAGAAAAAATGAATAACTATCTTGTTAACAATAAATCAGGGGAGTGACTTAGGTATGTGCAATGGGCGAATACAACATTTTTTCACCACAACCATTGCATGATTATTTTAAGACCAAAAAAGCATATAAAACTTTATATTTATTCTTCATCGTCCATAGTGATATTTAATTTAGTCACATCATTACCCTTCAGAGCCTGTAATGTAGCAGGTGACATATGTAAGGATTTAATAAAACTTTTTGCTTCATCCGCATTGAACAATCGGTAGCGTTTAAGCAGAACAAATTTGCTATAGCCATCACCTTGAACCAAAACTTGTGCAATGGGGCTCATTTTTTCATAGGGCACTTTACGTGCGAACTCTTCCATTGCATTTGCAATGAATACACGCCGTAATCCCATGCGATTTATCATCCTGGTGCTTACGGGCAAGGAGTGCTCCCACATAAGGGATAACAAATAATCAGCTGAAGGACCAATTTTAAGCAACGCGCCATGCTCTTCTCGCTTTTGCCCATCGTGAGCTTCAATCAGTGCTTCACGATGCACTTCATAAAAAATTCTGAAATACAATTTGGTAACAATAAGTTTTCCCAGCTCGTGAAACATACCAAGAGTAAAAGCATGGCTAGGTTCAACTTTAGAGAGCTTTGCAATGTGCTGGCAAGATAACGCCGACCCTATGGCATGCTCCCATATTTTAGTTTTAAAAGTAGGATAAGGATCCGTGATTTGAGGAATAGCACGTCGTAAAATTTTTGCAGGAATAAGCATTTTTAAATTTTCTATTCCCAGAAAACTCAATGCCATCCTTAAATTTTCGACAACGACAACCCTGCCTAACCGGTCCTTTTTGCGATAGTTAGCGGTATTAACTAATTTTAACAAATCGCCACTTAACCAACCGACACTCGCTATTAACGGTTCCAGCTTAGCAATGGATGCCGCTTTTACAGAAAGCACATCCATAATTTCAGGCAATGTATCATCCAAATTTAGCTGTTTTAAATAAAGCTCTTCCGTTTCTTCCAATCTTTTAACAAGGCGCTCACAAACAGCTTCATTCAGCTTTACCCTAATGCCATCAACAAAATTAGCCTCGGATCGTTTATTTAGTTCCATATCTCTTTTGGCAAGCTTCTCCACACGCAAAAGAGAACGCCTAGCATTAAATTGCTCTGAATGTTCGGCTTTAACCTTTCCTTCAACCTCAACACCAGCAGCTTCTTGTGCAATGGACACCCCAACCAATAAGTTATAGAAACGGTTGTCAATTAATTCACTGATATTTACGTTGTCGCTCATCGTTCGCTCTGTATCCACTTTATTTTGTTATTTTAATAATGGTTGGTACTACTAAATGCTAACCTTAATTTTGGTGATGCGACTGGCACCCTTACAAGGTTGCACTATATTCGACCGTAATTAAAAGGTGTATTTGATGAATATTATAACTATTTTTCAATTTACATACCTTTTAATATTAATTAAAGAAATATTATTACCATTCTTTTTATCAAAAGCCCTTATTTCTTGAATTTAACGGCAGCATCAATATCAAGCTTTAGGAGCTTTTTACTTTTTTTAATAATTATTAGGTTCTTATAAAATAAGCAAAAAGCTTATCGCCCCCAACCCTTAACAAAGTTATCAATAAAGTTACGCAATAAATCATGGCCATATTCAGTTAATAACGATTCCGGGTGAAATTGAACGCCACTTATTGGCCATTTTTTGTGCTGAATGGCCATAATCTCTTTCACTTGCCTGCCTTTTACATTAGTCCAAGCAACAATTTCAAAGTCTTGGGGTAAACTTTCAGGCTCAACCACGAGGGAATGATAACGCGTTACATCAAACATATCGGGTAAACGATCAAACACCCCTTTCCCTGAATGCACAATACGTGACACTTTGCCATGCATGACCTTTTCAGCTCTAACGATTCGAGCGCCAAAAACTTGGGCTAAAGCCTGATGGCCCAAACAAACGCCCAGCATAGGTATTTGTTTATGAAATGCCTTAATTGCTTCTAATGTGACACCGGAAGAATCTGGTGTGCAAGGCCCAGGTGAAAACACCAACGCATCGGGCGCTAAGGCTTCTATTTCAGCAATGTTCACTTCATCGTTGCGCGCAACCAAAACTTGCTCGCCAATTTCCTCAAAATAACGAGCAAGGTTAAACGTAAACGAATCATAATTATCAATAAGCAGTATCAATACTAATTCCACTTATACTGCGTTAATTTCATCGTAAGCCTCAAGTAACACTAAAAAGTCCTAAATAGCCTGAACTCTGGATAAACAACACCTTCCAGCACAGCTAAATCTGCGCGTCTGAGCGTTATGTTTGCTCTAAATAAGCCGGATAGTTCAAGTTAAATATATAGTCGTGTAAACAATATCTATTGTTCTTGCGGCGTGATTAGACCGCTAATTACATTGAAACTCAAGAGCCAGATGCGATCGAAGGATGGGTTTAAGAGTGCAAATCGTCAGGGATGTTTTATTATTTTTACACCTATCAGCAATAGCGCCGCCCCAATATACATTGTAATACCGTATACACCGGCGGATATAGCGAATGATGGTGCCTTAAGAAAGCTAATTGCTACCAACATAGCCATGGATGCATTCTGAATACCGATTTCAATACCAAGTGTAACGGTATCCCGTTTCTGCATAGAAAAAACAACACCTAAGATCACACCGGTTAAAATAGCCGCAACGTTCAAAGACAAGGCCGCTAAAAACATGCTTTCAAATGATGCAACCAAAGTGGCTCTTTCTTTGATTAAGATTGCGACAATCATGACCAACATAAAAAGTAACGAAAAACGTTTAAAGAACGGTTCCCACCGCTTGGCTGCCACGGGCCACTTATGATTACTCATCATTCCAAGTAAAACAGGAAATAAACTGATGACCACAAGCCCCAGCGAAGTGGACCATAGATTAAATTCCACCGATTCGTGGCTTGAAAAATGGAGAATGGCAAATTCAATAATCCAAGGGGTCGTAAACACGCATATACACGTGCTGACTGCCGTCAACGACACCGATAAAGCCAGATTAGCGTTGCTCAGATAACAAATTACATTCGACATGCTACCACCAGGGCATGCGGACAAAATCATAACTCCAATCGCTAATTCTTCGGGCAATTCAAAGGCTAAGCACAATCCAAAAGCAATACAGGGCAGTAGAATAATTTGGCCTAAAACACCCAACATAACAGGAAACAGATTAAGCCTTAGCCTGATGAAGTCGTGCTTAGTTAACCCCAACCCCATACCAAACATGAGTAATGCCAGCGCCGCTGGCAATATTATTTGAGTCAGAATTGAGCTTTGCATTAAGTCAGATTTAAAAAGCTACGATCCAACCCGAGCACTTTGTTGTAAAGCGGCTGAAAATTACCCCATGTAATAAGATCAGAACCGTTTACTTGCTTTGTTTTTTGTGCAATTTCATGAGGGATTAACTTTAACTCTCCGGCGGCCTGTGCAAGCAACTGACTATGGCAGCAACCTTCCATCATCACAAAGTTCGCAGCAGCGGCATCAACCGTTGAACCCACAGTAAGTAAACCATGATTCTGTAGAATAACACCCGCATAATCTTGTAACGCCTCAACAATCAAATCGCCTTCGGAGGTATCAGCAACCACGCCAGTAAAAGTCTCGAATAACCCGTGATTGTTGTAAAACATGCAAGCATCTTGCGAAATGGGTTTCAGCTTTTGACCTAGTGCAGCAAAGGCCTTGCCATATTTTGTATGAGCATGTGCCGCCGCATTTACATCGGGTCGTGCCTTATGAATACTGGAATGAATAGCAAAAGCGGCATTGTTTATGGGATAGTGGCCTTCCATGATATTTCCATCATGATCCACACGCACTAAATCAGCCGCTTTTATTTGGGAAAAGTGCAGCCCTAACGGATTCACCCAAAAACTATTTTTATCAATGCAATCCCGAAGTGTGATGTGGCCTGCTAACCCTTCATCAAAACCGTACATGGCAAACACTCTAAAAGCTGCTGCCAAACGTTGCTTTTCGTAGGCCTGTTGCTGTTCCAATGAATCAAATTTAGGCGGCATGGGCACATTAAATTTGTCGTGCCCTATAGTTACTTTTTCAATATCAGACTGATTAATTTGCATATATTAACTCCACATCATTAACTTAACGTTGATTTTAAGAGCGAGTTGCATAAACTCAAATGATGAAAAATAATAAACATCTATTAATATGCTGCATGGTAAAATTGACCTAAATCTCTTTCTCGTTCTCAGTATGATCTATGAAGAAGGCTCGATTACCGCTGCCGCCAATCGATTATGCCTCACTCAACCCGCTGTGAGTCATGCTTTATCGAGGCTACGGAATAAATTTGATGACCCCTTGTTTGTGCGCAAAGGCAAAAAAATGCATCCGACGGAATTATGCATCAATATTATGCCCAATGTGGCCTCGGCAATTAAAGCGCTAGAATTAACGCTTGATCATTCTCCAACGTTTGACATCACTCAGCATCACCGTACTTTTCAATTAGGTTTTCGGGATATATTAGAAGCACTCGTTTTTCCCGATCTTATGCACCTTATCGCAGAAAAAACGTCGAAAATTGCCATTAATTCACAGCAAGTCCGCCAATCTAATATGGCAAATCGATTAGCAAAAGGGGAATTGGATGTTGTAATTGATACTTTATTCCCTATCGAGGGGCAGATTCAAAACCAAAAACTGTGTGACGAACACTTTGTTCTCGTTTGCGGAAATCAACATCCCATCATTTCAGCCCCTACTTTGGACAACTATTTGCGATATAGACACGTTATCGCGTCATTGAGACATTCCGAGGTTAGTCTGGTTGATACAGCTCTTACTCAGCATCAAAAACGGCGTAATGTCGCCCTGCGGTGTGAGAATTTTTACGCTGCTATTAGAGTCGTTTCTGAAGGTGAGTTTATCATGACAATGCCTAATGCTTATGCCCGCCAATTGCAACAACACATGCCCATTTCCTTACTACCATTGCCTTTTGAAGTGCCACCGCTACCCGTATATATGTACTGGTCTGAAACAATTGAGTCCGATCCTTTCAACGATTGGCTTAGAGCTCAACTGCTAACAGTATGCCAAAAAGTATTTCCAAAAATTTAATTCCATTGAGAAGAAATAAAACTGACACAAAATAATGTAAACGCTATCATTGGTTTTCTGTTATTTTAAATAATTTAGATATCTCTATTGATAGAATGAGCTAATCCATAGTAAATATGGATAACTAAAGGCGCATAGCTAGTCCTAATACACATTGAAACTCTATTGAAATTGGCATTTTATTGGAGAATAAACCCTTGAAATTCAGTCTGCAATCTCGAGTCATGATCGCTATGTTACTAATGACACTGGTGTCTTTGCTGATAACAGGTGTTATCTTAATTCAAGCCTCTATCTCGGAAATGGAATCCTCTTTGAAAGTGCGCCTTCAGGACGATTTAACATCGAAAAGAGACATTCTCAAACGTAGCGTCCAGGATTACTTCGATACCATTGAAAAACAAATTGTGACCATGGCGTCTGATGTTTCTACCGTCGAAAAAGTAATGGGTTTCAATAGAGAATTTCGTAATTATACCACTCAGCGCCAACCGGGTTCTTTTAACGAAGAAGGATCCGTGAGAACTTATTATGAGACCAGTTTTTCCACAGAATTCAAAAAATTTAACGGCCATATTCCAAATACTGATTCGTTACTACATGCAATGACTGCTCAATCAACAGCTATGCAGTTTGATTTTATCAGCAATAATGCGAATTCATTGGGGCAAAAAGACGCACTAACAGATATCGGGAATGGTACTGGCTATGACAAAATTCACTCTCGGTATCATCCTTCCATACGAAACTTCTTGAAAGAATTTGGATTTTACGACATCTTTTTTGTAGACGCACAATCCGGCGATATTGTTTACAGTGTGTTTAAAGAATTGGATTTTGCAACCAATCTCCACCGCGGGCCTTACGCAAAATCAGGAATAGGAGACGCATTTCAACAAGCTTTACAATTGCCCAATGGAAGTGCTTATTTAACCGACTTTAAACCCTACCGACCCTCTTATGATAACCCTGCCAGTTTTATATCCACCCCAGTATTTGATAAAAATAAACGAATTGGCGTATTGATCTTCCAAATGCCGATAGACCGCATCAATAACCTTATGACGCTAAATCAAGAATGGCAAAAGGCCGGCTTCGGACAAACTGGAGAAATTTATTTAGTCGGTACCGACGGTACATTGCGAACAGAAAGCCGATTTCTGATCGAAAATAAAGAACGATACTTAGAATCACTCAACACTGCTGATGCACAAAATGCAGACAAAATCGCACTCAAAGGCACCGGGATCTCATTACATGTTGTTGATACAGCATCGACACAAGCAGGGTTGAAAGGCGAAAGCGGATTTCAAATTACTACCGACTACCGTGGTCAAAAGGTACTTTCGTCTTATGCACCCATCGATATTGGAAATAGACACTGGGCAATTCTTTCCGAGATAGACAAAGAAGAAGCTTTTCAGCCGCTAGATTCATTAACAGATAAAGTTATTTCCTATACTGCCATTATTTTTCTGATACTCGCTACATTGAGTTTGCTGACATCTTGGTTTGTCTCAAAATTATTAGTTAGCCCACTTAATGTTATTGGTCGCCATGTAAAGCAGCTAAATTCAGGAGAAGCTGACTTAACGCGTCGATTACCTGAATCCAATATTATAGAGATCAATCGAATAGGCGATGAGTTTAATAAATTCATCGCGCAAGTGCAGGCATTACTTATCACGATAAAATCAGAAGCTGAATCCGTTGCATCGGCAAGTACACAATTAAGCACCACCATTGAGCAAACCAACCAAACCGCTCTGCAACAGCAACACGAAGCGCAACAAGTAACATTTGCGGTAGAGCAATTCAATAAAGCAATTCAGGTGGTCTCTGAAAATTCTGAATATGCTTCTAGCAACACCTCTAAAACCAAAGAATACACCAAAGAAAATAGCGAACGTGCCCAAATTGCAACCTCTGAGATAACGTCTTTGGTGCAAGAAGTGGATAATTCAACCAAAAAAATCAACCGACTAAAGCAGGAAGTTGAAAACATTAATGATGTACTTGTGGTAATAAACGGCATAGCCGATCAAACCAATTTACTGGCACTTAACGCCGCAATAGAAGCAGCCCGAGCAGGAGAGCATGGAAGAGGATTTTCAGTTGTTGCAGATGAAGTAAGGCAACTCGCCTCCAAAACACAAGAAAGCACTATCGATATTCAAAATAAAATAGAAAGCTTAACGTCTGTAGTTAATGAGTCAGTGGATTCAATGATGTCTGCTTCTTCTTACGCTGCTGATGGTATTAATCAAGTTAAGCAGGTTAGCTCTTCCCTTGTAGATTTGAACGTTAGTATTGAGCAATTGGCTGAAATTAATATATCGGTTGCTTCTTCGACCGATGAGCAACGCAGTACATGTGAATCCATAAATCAAAACATGATTCGCATGGCGGAATCTGCAACCGAACTATCCAGTACGTCTAGCGATGTAGCTGAATCATCGCTAGAACTGTCCAAGATTGCCGAAGAGATGCTAAATATAACTAAGCGCTTTAAAACTTGATATGAACACTTACAACTGAATATAAACTTAGCGCTTATTGATCTTTCATGTTCCATTTTGCAACGGTGCAAAGGGTTATTAATACAAAACCGAGTCTATGATGCAATCTGCAAAAATAGACTCTAACTTAGTAGAAATAACCTTCTGGTGCTGCTCTTAGGATACGTTAAGGCCGGGGAATAAAACCGATAGCTTCATACACTTTTGCCACCGTTACAGCTGCACGCTCAGATGCTTGTTCAGCACCTTTACGCATAATACTATCCAGCGCAGAACGATCTTCCCTTAATTCTTTATATTTTTGCTGAATAGGTTCTAGCAAAGCAACCACCGCATCGGCAACGTCAGTTTTTAGATGACCATACATTTTATCTTCGTATTCTGGAACCAAATCCGTAACCGGTTTATTGGTGCAACAAGAAAGTATGGACAGTAAATTAGATACGCCAGGTTTCTCGACGGTATCAAAATAGATTCTCGCTTTTTCATCAGAATCTGTAACAGCACGCTTTATTTTTTTGGTGACTTTTTTGGTATCTTCCAGCAAACCTACAAAATTATTAGGGTTGTCATCAGATTTAGACATCTTCTTGGTTGGCTCTTGCAAACTCATCACTCTGGCACCGGATTCAGGAATATAAGGATCCGGTAGAGTAAATACATCGCCATATAAATTGTTCATTCGAGTCGCGATATCTCGAGTCAATTCTAGATGCTGTTTTTGATCTTCACCCACAGGCACTTTATGTGCTTGGTATAGCAAGATGTCTGCCGCTTGTAATGCCGGATAGCTATATAACCCCACGTTAATATTATTCACATTTTTGGCAGATTTATCTTTGAATTGTGTCATACGATTTAACTCACCCATTTGGGTATAACAATTCATAATCCAGCCAAGTTGTGCATGTTCTGGCACATGAGATTGAATAAATAGTGTGCTGCGTTCTGGATCAATACCACAGGCTACATATAAGGCTAATCCGTCTAAGCAGGCTTCATACAGCTTTGCAGGCTCCTGCCTTACCGTAATGGCATGCATATCAACCAACATATACAAACAGTCGTGGTCATCCTGCATGTTTACCCATTGTCTTAGGGCTCCCATATAGTTGCCAATAGTTAGTTGTCCTGATGGCTGGCAGCCACTTAATACAATAGGTTTGCTCATTTTTATATTCGTACTTTTGTTGTAGAAATTAAATTCAGATTACAATTGCGCTTTGGATAACTCATCCCGCATATCATCAATAACACGCTGGTAATCAGGTTGATTGAATATTGCTGAACCAGAAACAAACATATCAACACCAGCTTCAGCTATGGTGCGAATGTTATCGACTTTTACACCACCGTCAATTTCAATACGGATTTTTTTACCCGTTTTCAAAATTTTCTGGCGTAAATGGTGCGCTTTGTCCAAAATTCCAGGAATAAAAGATTGCCCACCAAAGCCAGGGTTCACGGACATTAGCAAAACAAAGTCGAGCTTGTCCAAAACATAGTCCAATACATGTAACGATGTACCGGGATTGAGCGCTACTCCCGCCTTACAGCCTGCATCCAAAATTAACTGAACACTTCTATCCAGATGATGACTCGCCTCTGGATGAAAGCTAATATAATTGGCTCCAGCTTTAGCAAAAGCGGTAATTAATTCATCTACCGGATTTACCATCAAATGCACATCAATTTCTGCTTTAATGCCATAGTCCCTTAAGGCTTGGCAAACGCTTGGACCAAATGTTAAGTTGGGAACAAAGTGATTATCCATCACATCAAAATGTACTACGTCAGCCCCAGCCTTCAATACTCGTTCAACATCTTCTCCTAATCGAGCCAAATCGGCAGACAGAATAGAAGGTGCAATTAAATAATCAACCATAAATACCTCTTTACTTAATCTGAACTAGTAGGTCTGTTGATCCTCAACTCCATTTTTGCAGCAATGCCTAATTTCATCCAGCATCAACATTATCTCGACTGTTTAGAACTCTTTTATTATCGCGGCTTCGCGTTAATTAGTCCATTCCACTTATTGTGTAATCTAAACACAATTGCAATAAATGCACTAAACAAGGGCAAATGTACTTTTTCTGTGCATAAAAAAAATATAAAACGTTTTAAACACCCTGCAAACATTCTTACTTTTTACTATTATTTCAATTAGTTAATTAGATTACACGACCATGTTGGCATTGCATGATAAATGGGCACTACTTTTGCACATTCTTAGAAAACACAGTGCATAAATAAAAAACACACTACTTATACACACGAGGACTCTCATGAAAGCAGTAAAAACATGTTCCATTATAGCTATGTCAGTTGCAACGATAGCTTATTCTCAAATAGCAACAGCAGATGTGTCGGCAAATATTGGCGTAGCTTCCGAATACCATTTCCGTGGCGTCGCACAAACTACTGATGCTTCAGCAAGTGCTGGTATCGACTATGAAAACAAGGGATTTTACCTTGGTGCATGGACTGCCGATGTAAGCGATGGATTAGAGATTGATGTGTACGGCGGCTATGGTTTTGAATTTGAGAATGGCATTGGCACTAGTATTGGTTTTACTACTTATCAATACACGGGAGACTTTGATTCTGCCTACAACGAGGTAAACCTTGGTTTAACCTACGGCAAAGTATCTGTCGATTACGCCATTGGTACCCGTGACGACGATATTGATTTGTCGATAGTGGAATCGGACTACACTTTCCTCTCAATCACTGTTGAACATGAAGGATTCTATGGCACATTAGGTTCATGGGGCGATGAAGCAGATGGAGAGTATTTTGAAGCCGGTTATAGCACAGAAGTAGGAGGCTTTGATGTTGGTGTGTCAATTATCGCAAGTGGCAGCGATTTAGATGATGACGAAACCATCTTATTCAGCGTAGGAAAGAGCTTCGATCTGTAAATTTATTGAAAATTAACGTCTGCTAATCAATCCAAGGGTAACGATACTAATAATAATACGTTACCCTCATCAAAAATAAGTTACTCCACCCTTCTTTTTTGGTATCTTAATCGCCCATAAATATTTAGTGAGAAATATTACCCTTCTTACCAAAATATAAGCAGTGCAACTGTGTTGTTTAGTGTTTTCTTAGCGTGTTATCGCTTATGCGTCGGTTTGGCTGTATGTCCATTGTAAAATTCAGTTACGATTCATGTGGACAATAGCAAACTCTCGGTGCATATAGAGAATTGGACTATGTGTTTTAGGGAAAAGTGACGGCAAGTGGCAGGCTTTTTGCGGTGAATTGCCATTGCTTAAACTTTGTTCAAGACTATAATGTAACGACGTCTTACGGAGTGAGTAATCTATGTCCAGTATCAGAAAAAACGGTATTCTATTTGCTTGCACAGCCTTGCTAGTCTCGGCATCTGCAACCGTGTTTGCTGAAGCAACTGATCAGCGACGTAATGCGCAATGTCGGTGCGCAGAAGCAACGGAACGACAAGTCGTAAACAACAGTGATCAGACAATTCCCAGGGCGTGTAAAAAAGATTCATCCAAAGATGTGAGTTGGAGATCTTGGCTCGTGGGCGATAGCCGTTCAACACAGTTCCACTATTTAGATTTATTAGAATTGCTGTTCAGAAATGATGAGTCAGGTGCTGCAGGTGAGCCCCCCTCTTATAAGTAGTACTAGGACAGCCTTTTCATTAAGGAATGCCTCTTGATATTAAAACTACTACCTTTTTTGTCTGGTGCCGGTGAGTTTTGGGACGTTTTTAAAAGCGTTGCGGCCAGTATGTTCGGTGTGCAAACTGAAAAAAACCGCGAACTGGATTTTCAAAAGAAATCATTAACGCCTTTTATTGTAATTGGCATTTTATTCGTACTCGGGTTTATTGGTGTGATTATGCTAGTGGTTACGCTGGCAATTCCTTAGCAATACGAAACGAATTAAGAAAAAAGGAAGCTCTTTACATTAAAGGCTTCCTTTTTTAATGCCTTTTATAATTAATCGTGGCTGTCTCTCGCTAAAGTACCCTGTTCGATTCAAACTATACGATTGTGGATACATTGGTCACAGATATAGCTTCTTTTAAGTAAGAATCTATTTTTATTTCACGCTTTCTATTTCGCATGAAAAATAGCTAATAACTCTTTAGTTTTCTTGCGGTTATCTTTATTTTGACTGATATTGCGGGATGCTTTCAAACTTACCAATTTTGCTTCTTTATAGATGTCACGGGTAAATTTCGTGTCGTGGTTACTGATCATAACCGAAATTTTCTTATGCTCTGCGGTTTCCACAGCCAGCTTGGCTAACCTTTCTTGTTGATCTTGTAAAAAACCATCTTTAGCATAGGACGTAAATTGCGCAGTCGTGCTAATAGGAACATAAGGTGGGTCACAATAAACGACAGCATTGGAAGGTAAATCAGCAAAAACAGATTCAAAATCAACACAAGTAAATTGCGCCTTTTGCGCTTTTTCCGCAAAGAACATCAATTCATGTTCTGGAAAATAGGGTTTTACATACCGCCCAAAAGGCACATTGTAGATACCTTTCGAGTTATACCTACACAAGCCGTTATAGCCAAAACGATTCAAATATAGAAAAATAACTGACCGCGTAAACGGATCGTTAGACTGGTTAAACTCTTCCCTCAATCCGTAGTACGTGTCTTCATTGTTATGTTTACCTTCAAAGTAAGTTCTAGCCTCTGCGATATAACGATCGACATTTGAAGCCACTGTCTCAAATAAATTAATCAAATCAGGATTAATATCATTCAGAACATAAGCATCATATTCACTTCGTAGAAAGATAGAGCCTGCGCCCATAAAAGGCTCAACCAAAACCTCTCCCTTGGGAAGGCGCTTGCAAATTGTATCGGCTAACGAAGCTTTGCCCCCTGCCCATTTTAAAAATGCGCGCGGCTTACGAGAAGAATTCAAAAACAATCTTTGATGGTCGGGTTTTGGTTGGCGACATTGTACAGGAGCCGAGAGAATAGTTAATAGAAATCGTCAGTGATATTTTTAAATTGAAACCTACCTTGTTAAAATTAAAGTAGATACAAAGCCCAAAAACTTGAATTAGTTCTCTGGGTATCCTTGAGATATTTCCTTGCGGATCATCGCGATGGATTTAGCGAATGGTGCACTTTGTCGAGTTGTTCGCGGCAGCTCTGATACAGAATCTCTAGCACTATTTAAACTATTGAAGTTTTTGTTATATAAAACCACATACCAATCACCACCATAACGCTTGGTTTTGTAAACCCAAACTAAGTTCGTCAATTTATTGTCAACTAGGTACTGATCCAACACGGAACGACTGCTGATTCCAGACACTTGTAATAGATGATCTGAATCCGGTAAATTTAGCAGAATGCTTTCATTAAATTCATAAGATGGCCCAGCAAGAATTGTAGCTTCTGGAGGGGAAACAGCAGGTGCTTCAGCTTGTTGCTGTAATTCTTCTACCGATACAATATCTTGTACCGGATAATCCTCTACAGCTCCCGCTTCAATTTCAACGTTTTCAATCGTTGGTGCTGGTTGAGCTACAACAGATGAAGCTACCGTGTCATCTATTAACGGTTCCGGTGAAGGCGGCCCAACCAATTCACTGCTATCAATAAGTTGTTTTGCTAATTTACCAGACAACTCATTCGGTATAAGCGGCTCTGTTAACACCACAGGTTCAGCATCAGTTTTCGTTTCTTGAGTAAGATCTTCTTGATTAGACGCTATCTGAGTAGGTGCATTAGCACTTTCTTCTTGTTGAGACTCTATTTGAGGTTCCGCTTGTGCTGCTGATTCAGTGGTTTTGGGTTGCAACTTGAGTAGTTGCTCTTTTGAAATAGTCACCAACGATTCTGACTCAGAAAACTCCATTCCACCCGGGGCCGCAGTCATGACTTCTGGCTGAGAGGTCATATTAGCCGTTTTAGCACTTTTAACCGAAGTTTGTTCTTCCGGCAAGTTTAGTTCTATAGATTGTCTTTCTAACTTTTGGCTTTCTTCTTGCCAACTAGTTACCAATTTTTGGTTAGATTGATCTTCCACCTCTAGAATATCATTCTCTTGAGCTTGCTCAACGCCTTCTGAAACTTGCAAACTCTCTGTTTCGGCTAGTAACGCTTGCGCTTCCTGCCACTCATCAGTCGGTGATACAGTCTCGTTTTGAAATAAGAAATTAGTAAAATCATCAATAGCGGATTGCGTTAAATCGAAGTACTGCCAAATAAGAATGCCACTAAAACAAACAATAAAAGTGCAAACAGCCAATAGCCTTATCCACCAATTTTTCCAAACTGATGTGGAAGGCTCATAAGCTAGCGCTCTTGTTTTCAAGCGCTGATTAAATTCTTTCCTTTTAGATTTAATATAGGCGTCTAAGTCACCTTCGATTTCTTGCTCAGCCTGAACTTCCACTGTTTCACTCGTAAGTAAAACCGGCTTGTCATTATTATTGGTAGGTAACCAAGCTTTTGTGCGCTCAGACCATTCTTGTTCACCGAATAGTAAAATATTAATTTGTTGTTTGTTACGAGCAAAACGGTTTTGTAGCACCAAATCCCACAACTCTTGCAAGATTTGATCAGGCAGACGTTCCGCTCTGGTAACCGCAATTAACAAAGGAAGACCTTTGTTTTCTCGGGTAGATAATAATTGTAGTAAGGAAACTTCTAAAGTAGGGGCTTTACCAAGTAATTGCTTAGCAAATTCTTGACGTACATCATCTTCACCATGAAAGCTATTGCCAGTCATGTAGATAACATCTACTTCATTTTGTCTAGCGCCTAGGAATGCTTCAACAAACTTTTGTTGATTACCCATCTGCTCGCCGCTGACAAAGACCATTTGCGATGAGTAAGCAACTAAGTGTTCAAGCCGTTGAGAGAGGTCAGCGAATTCATTTAACAAATTGTGCATATGCAAAACTACTGCCTCCTTCCTATTTAGTTGTTGGGCTTTTGATTACTAGTTCATAAAATATTTCGCAGTACCGCTTCTGAGACATCTTTAGTGACAACGGCTGTGCCAATGCCTTTGGGAATAATAAACCGAATACTCCCAGCAATAACTTTTTTATCCCGACGCATATGACGCATAAAATCGTCAAAATTCATGCTGTCTGGTTTGTTAACAGGTAAGTCAAAAGCCTCTAACAAACTCTTAATGCGTCGGAATTCTGTCTCTGATAACCAGTTTTTCTGCATTGCTACTTGAGAAGCAAGAATAATGCCAGCCGATACGGCCTCGCCATGTAGCCATTTACCGTAACCCAGTTCAGCCTCAATGGCGTGCCCAAAAGTGTGACCTAAATTTAATAAGGCACGTATACCAGACTCCCTTTCATCTTGGGCTACAACCTCCGCCTTTATTTCACAACAGCGGCAAATAGCCAGTTGTAAAGCTTCAGCATTAAGGGCTTTTAATGAGTCGATATTTGCTTCCAACCAGCAAAAGAACTCAGCGTCATAAATAATTCCATATTTGATCACCTCAGCCATACCAGCAGCGAACTCTCTGGGAGGTAGAGTACTCAAAGTGTTGGTATCAATAAAAACAGCCTGAGGCTGATAAAAAGCCCCTACCATGTTTTTACCTAGAGGGTGATTAATAGCGGTTTTTCCGCCAACGGACGAATCCACCTGTGACAACAAAGTTGTTGGGATTTGAATAAAGGGGATGCCTCGTTGATAGCTGGCAGCAACAAATCCGCTTAGATCGCCAATAACCCCTCCGCCCAAAGCAATAATGGTGGTATCGCGAGAAGCGTTAATGCTTAATAACTCAGTAATTACTTTTTCAAAACTTTCAAAGCTTTTGTATTGCTCACCGTCTGGAATAGTCACTATATGAACCTGAATATTGGGGTCCAATAGTTTCTGTATTTTATCCAAATAAAGCGCAGCAACAGTGGGATTGGTTACAATAACAACTTGTTTGGAACCAATATATTGTGAAATAAGTTGAGTATCGGGTCCAGAACTCAAGAACCCGGGTTTAACAGTGATGGGATAGCTGCGCTCTCCCAATGCTACACTAATGGTTGCCAAGCGCATTTCTCCAATTTATTGAAAGCTATAAAATAATGATTACAACCCGATTTGGTTGATTATTTCGTTAGCCACAGCTCTCGCACTTTGGTCGTCTGTGCGAACTGTATAGTCAGCAATTTCTTCATACAAAGGATTACGCTCACCAGCCAAGTCTTTTAATATGGTTTCTGGGCTGTCTGTATTTTGAAGAAGTGGACGACGTTTATCGCGCTGTGTTCTAGCGACTTGTTTGTCTACCGTTGTTTCAAGATAGACCACAATGCCTCTGGCAGATAGTCTATTGCGTACGGCATTACGAATAACAGAACCGCCGCCAGTAGCGAGTACGATGCCTTGTTTTTCGGTTAGATCTGCGATGACACTCTCTTCACGAACACGGAAACCTTCTTCACCTTCGAGATCAAATACCCATGCGATATCTGCTCCTGTACGGCGTTCAATTTCCTGATCGGAATCGTAGAATTCCAAATGCAGTTGATCTGCCAAATGTCTACCGATTGTGCTTTTACCAGCCCCCATAGGACCAATCAAAAAGATATTACGTTTTTCGGCCATTATACAATTACGTCACAAATTCTTTGTTTAAATATATTAATATAGGAGAAACTAAACCCCCTCGAGATTTTCGAGTGCGCGATTATCTCAGGACTCAGCCAACTTATGCAAGCATTCCTCTCAATTAACATTGAGTAGGGTTAATAAATATCTCTTGCTAACATGAATTTTGAATATAAAGAGATGCAATTTGATTAATAAACAAGCTAATGGCTCGAATCCGAAAAGCTCGTTCCCGCATTAATTCAGTATGCAAGCCACATAAAAGAGGGCTTTACCTTCCTTTTCATGGCAATACGAAACATACAGTAAATTATTTTAGCACCAATCCGTGTCTGTGCCAGAACAAACTATAGCGCTTCAGTCAGGATCTTGGGCGTAACAAATATTAACAGCTCTCGTTTATCGTTAACTTGCTGTGTACTTTTAAATAAACGACCAATACCCGGCAAATCGCCAAGTAGTGGCACCTGACTACCAGAATCGGTAATGGTTTGCTGAAATATGCCACCCAACACAATAGTTTCACCATTTTCCACCAGCACCTGAGTACTGATCTCCTGAGTATCAATGGCCACTGCGGGGCCTGTGGGCGTGGAAACGGTCTCACCACGACTATCTTGAGTAACAACCAAATCGAGTATCACGCGGTTGTCCGGTGTAATATGTGGAGTAACCTTCATACTTAACACCGCTTTTTTGAATTCAACTGACGTTGCACCGCTTGAAGTCGCCTGAACATAAGGAATTTCTGCCCCCTGTTCAATATAGGCTTCGTGCTGATTAGCTACCGTGATACGCGGACTGGCAATGATTTCACCTTTATTTTCCGTTTCCAAGGCAGAAAGCTCCAAATCCAATATAGTGCCGTCAATGAGCCTAGCAACGCTAATTCCGATGCGACCCGCAGGATTAGAAACAGGTAAATTAACATTAAGTCTATCCGCAATAGCAGGAATATTACCGCCTCCTACAGCTTCAGCACCCTCAATAGAGCCTGATATACCATCAGAATCCTGCTGATCAGTGAAACCCCAGCGCACTCCAATTTGTTCATCAACTCCATCTCGTACTGTCACCATCCGAGATTCTATTAATACCTGTCGAACCGGTATATCTAATATCCGAATAGTATCGATAGCAGTGGAAACTGATTCTTCAGTATCACGAATTATTAACGTATTCGTGCGCTCATCTACCATTACCGAGCCTCTAGCACTAAGAATACTGCTGTCTGAAGATTTTAAAATTGGCGATAACTCTGCCGCTTTGGCATAGTTAATTTGAATATTGTGAGAAATTAATGGAGCCAAATCCGCAACCTGTTTTTTCGATTGCAGTTGTTGAGTCTCTCTATCAGCTAATTCTTCAGCTGGCGCAATTAATAGTATGTTTCCTTCTTTACGCTGATCCAAACCCTTAATCTTTAAGATCATGCTTAGCGCCTGATCCCATGGAACATTGGTAAGATTTATTGTGACGTTACCCGTTACTGTATCGGTGGTCACTAAATTAAAGCCGTTTACCTGCGCAATAATTTGCAATACCTGCCTCACTGGTACGTCTTGAAAATCCAGCGATATTGGATCACCCGTATACTTTTGAGCCTCTGCTTCCTGCTTTGTAATCTTAGCCACCGGGTTTACGCTAATTAACAGTTTGGAACCGTCTTTTTCGTGACTAAATTCGAAATCTTCCGCAATCCTCAACACAACACGACTCGCGCGGGCATCTTCAAAAGTTTCTATATTTTTAACCAATGTACCAAAATCGCTCACATTTAAACGATACAACTGTTCTTTACCCAATTTAACACCGGGAAGATCCACCGCTAATTGATTGCCACTCTTACTTACTATCAATTGATAGTTGATATTACTAAACTCAATAGTAGCTGTTGCGCCACTTTCTCCTTTTCTTTGGAAATCAATACTATTAAGAGAAATGACCTGATCAGATGGCATTGCCTTAGAAGCATCAAGCAATAATGGCTGCTGGGCATGCACCAAAGGCATATAACCCAAAATGGCAATCAATAAAAATACCCCAAAGCGGGTAAATATCCTTTTGCCAGCGAATGCGTGCGGTGTGAACTCAAACATTATTATTTTCTCCACTGTCCTGAGACATGGTGAGTTTTGATTTTTTTTCTTTCCAACAACCGGTTCCATCGGGCAATAATTCGGTGTAGTGAATAACGTTTTGACTAATAGCCGTTATTGCTCCAAAGAATAATCCCATCCGATCGCCAATAGTTACTTTATGCAGTGTGCCATCGTTTGTAAGAATGATGGCCCACGTTTTCCCCATGCTGGTAAAAAAACCCTGAATAGATAAAGCATCGATGCCGTATTTTTCCAACGCCATTTTGCCATTTTTAATATTCGGCTGCCGACAATTGGCCACTTCAGGCACGCTCATTTCCAATTCATTACTTTGTAATCGTTGAAATGGGCTACGTAAATTAGCTGAGGTATATTCAAATGCCGGTTTAGTAATAAATTTAGGATAAGGCTCAATAGACGTTGGCAGTGTATTAGCGACCTCAACAATAAATTGTTTTAAATCATCCATTCTTGGTTCGCAACCAGCCAAAACAATAACACTAACAAGCATTGTAAATACGAAAATCGGACGATTGTTCATTTTTCGTCCTCTTCTTGTATCGCTGTACGATAAGTCTTTGCCTGCAACTGCAAATTCAATGTCTCACCATCAACCTGCATATTAAAATCGTGCACGGTAACAATCCGAGGTAATGCCGCTAGTTCCGACAAAAACTGGCCAAACTCGTGATAACGTCCCGCCACTTCCATTTGAATGGGCAGTTCGGCATAAAACTCTTTGGGAATTTCTTGTTGCCAATTCAACAGTTTAAAGGTCAACCCCGCAGAGGTCCCTACAAAAGTAATATCATCCAGTAACCCCGGGGTTTCATTAGATGTTGGCAATGATTTCAACATAGTGGAAAAATCTTTTTGCAGTTGCCCCAGTTGGCTTTCATAAGCCTCTATATTAGACGCAATGGCGTATTTAGAGCGATAACTACGTCTTAAATCTTGTTCCGTTATATGAGCTTTATCCAGCACAGGTAATTTATCTTTCACCATCAGAAAATAACCCAAAACTCCCATTGCAACCGCTATAAATAGTGCAACGACCACTTTCACCTCAAAAGGCCAAACTGCCATTTGTTCCGGATCCAGCTCGTTCATTTCCTTCAATTTACGAAAATCAAACTTCATGATTTCGTCTCCCCTTCTTTGCTAAGGGACTTAAATTCTGGTGCTATTTTAGGACTAATGTTAAAGGTTAATTTGAATTCACTTCCTGCATCAATTTCCCCCATGCCAGCTACAATTGATGACAACTCAGACTCGATAAACACGTCAGATTGTTCAAGACGGCGCATAAACTCCGATAAGCGATTATTGGATTCACTAATTCCCAATACTTCCATATGGCGACCTGTTCTTTTTAAGCTACGGAAGGAAATGCCATTAGGTGTTAATTTTACTAGCTCGTTAATAACTTGAGGTGCGATATTCCTACTCGCCTGCAACTGCTCGATTAACGCGATGCGCTGCTCCAGAGATTGTTTGTTTTCTCTAATATTTTTAATTTTGGAAATTTTTATATCTAATACTGATATCTGCTGCTGCAAGTATTGGTTGCGATGATTTTGATTACTGACCAATTGATCAACAAAAGATCCTGCTAAGTAAGTCGCAGCTAATGAAAGAAAAGCCACCAATGCCAAAATCATTAAATAGCGCTGCTTCTGCTTTTCCCGCAGTTTTTCACGCCAAGGTAACAGGTTTATATGTGACACGGATTAAAACTCCTACATGCTAAACCCGCCGCAATAATGAATTGAGCGCCAATAATAGAAGTACGATCAACGTTTTCCGCAAACGTCAAATGAGTAAGAGGATCGAAAATGGTGATACTTTTGTTCAAATCTGTACCAAGGTCTTCTATTAATCCATCAATGGCTGTTCCACCACCACAAAACAATAAGCTTTCCGGCAATTCACTTTTAGTGGCACTCGTATACAACTGCAATGCGCGATTGATATGTTGCTGCAAATTGCCTAAAAACTGCGGATAGGTATCAAACTTCCAACTTTCAGGAAGCTGCCCTGAGCGCAATTGCTGACCGGCGGTTTGCTTATCCAATCCGTGTAAAATACTTAAATCGGCAATTAGATTATCGACACCAAAGGGTAACTCTTTACTGTAGGCTATTTTTCCATCTTGAATAACGGTTAGCTGCAACTGACTCGCACCAATACAAAAACAACAGTGAGCTTTATCATCCTTAAACTGCCCAAAATGCAACAAGGCATTGCCCAAAGCATACCCTTCTATATCCACCACTTTGGGTTCAAATTCCACTTCTCGGAGCAAAGTAATACGGCTATCCAGCATGTTTTTGTGAGACACACTTAACAGAATGTCATCTTTACCATCAGTAATGGTGCCAAGGGGTTCAAAATCCAGATAGACATCTTCGAGAGGAAACGGAATAAGGCTATCGGCTTCTAATTCGATTTGCCCTTCCAGTTCTAAATCGCTTTGATCTGGCGTCATTTGTACGACTTTAGTCAGCACCGAAGCCCCTGACACAGCAACGCAAACATCTTTAACTTTGAGTTTGAGATTGTGTTTTATTTTGCGGATGGCATTGCTAACAGCATCAAAGTCTTTCACTTCTCGCTCGGCAAAAGCATCACCCAAAATGGGTTCGCAAGCCAATGCCGTAACTTGTAGTTGATCGTCTTTTTTTTCTAATAGGATGGCTTTGACATACCGAGTACCTATATCCAAGCCAAGCATAGGGACATTCCTGGATTGAAAAAGTTGTTTAAGCACCGATAGCTCCATCCATTGTTTGCAGTATCATTTTTAGCATTATTACTGATTTTTTAAACGTTTTGTTTCTTTTAACAGTACTTACGTATATTTCTTACGGGTTTAAAATAACGTTCACTTGTGAATCTTTTCGTTCTTATACAAGGTTATCAATGGTTTCGTCCCCTGTTTTAGCATAGGAGTAATTAACATATCGAGCAATAATCGGTTGCTCTTCATACCTTTCTAAAGGCTAGGTTCATCTTCCCAAGTTAAAAATACCCTTACACTTATTGCTCCGTTAACCAAAGCCCGTGCTTATTTAAACATTTGGTCTATTGCGCATTTTGCAGCGAACAACAGAATGATCAAAAACAAATTTTAACCATAAACCAATATTAAAAAGGCAATTTGCATGGCAACACCTGAATAGTCAGTTACAATAAAGCGGTTATTGAATACTTAACCCAAAGAGAATCATTTTAAGCAGTGAAATATTTTAAACGGCTTATCGGCCTATCCGTTATCGCAATTGTAATGGGCCTATGTACAATTGCAGGGCTGTATTTCTATATCAAGCCAGATCTGCCCAGTGTGGCCGTGCTGAAAGATGTACGCCTGCAAACTCCCATGAAAGTTTTCACTCAAGACGGTCAATTGATTTCTCAGTTTGGTGTAAAGCGCCGTATTCCTCTCGAATTAGAAAACGTACCTGAGCAATTAATACACGCCATTCTTGCTACCGAGGATAGTCGTTTTTTTGAACACCCGGGTATCGACCCAATTGGTCTTTTACGTGCTGCTGTTAACTTGGCACTAACCGGTGAAAAGGGACAGGGTGGCAGTACGCTAACCATGCAATTGGCCCGGGGGTTTTTTCTTACTCGGGAAAAAACCTTTTTACGAAAATTCAAAGAAATCTTCATTGCCTGGCATATCGAAAGAGTCTTGAGTAAACAAGATATTCTAGAGCTTTACATTAACAAGGTAGAACTAGGGCATAGAGCCTTTGGGTTTGGCGCTGCTGCCCAAGTTTATTATGGCAAAGAGATCAATGATCTAAATCTGGCCCAAATTGCGATTTTGGCTGGTTTACCCAAAGCCCCATCAACAATGAACCCTATTAGCCGCCCCAAACGTTCCGTTACCCGGCGCAGAGTTGTCTTATCGCGCATGCTTACCGAGGGCTATATTACTCAAAATGAATTTGAAGCCTCTGCTGCTGCCCCGGTAACCGCAAAAAAACACGGTGCTGAAATCGAGTTAAATGCCCCTTATCTAGCCAATGTGATATACGAAGAAATGATTACTTTGTACGGCAAGGATGAAGCTGAAACCGGGGGTTATAATGTGTATGCAACCGTTCCATCTAGTTTGCAAACAGCCGCCCGAAATGCAGTAGTTGCCAACTTGCACGATTATGACGAGCGGCATGGATTTCGTGGGCCTGTCACACAACTCTGGACACCATTAGATCCGGTATTAATTGACGACAAAAAAGAAGCACCTGAAACAGAGTTATCTCAAAACACTCTATCAGAAGAAGATCTACTAACAGCCGCTGATGTCCGAGCCAAAGATCCTTCATGGACCGAAGAGCAAATGCTGAAATTTCTAGCCAGCAAACCAACTTACCAGCCCTTAATGCCAGCCATCGTGACGCAAGTTTACGAGCAAGCCATTACCGTTTTTGATAAATCAGGGGAATATCGATATATCGACTGGGAAGGCCTAGCATGGGCACGTCCATTTTTAAGTGACACCAAGCAAGGTTCAGATCCCGCAGTAGCTAGCGACATTGTAAAAGCCGGTGCACATATTTGGATACGTCCCATGGCAGATAATATGTCGTGGCAATTGAGTCAGTTTCCATCTGCATCTGGAGCCTTGGTAGCCCTTGACCCTAACAATGGCGCGGTACGTGCCATAGTTGGCGGCTATAGTTTCTATCAAAGCCAATTTAATAGAGCAACCCAAGCCAAACGCCAGGTCGGTTCAAACATCAAACCATTCTTGTATTCCGCTGCTTTAGAGAACGGTTATACGCTGGCTTCAGTCATCAACGATGCGCCAATTAATCAGTGGGATCGCAGTTCAGGAAATGCTTGGCGTCCTAAAAACTCTCCCCCTGTTTATGATGGCCCAATTCGAATGCGTATTGCGTTGGGTAAATCTAAAAACGTTGTTTCCGTTCGATTATTAAGAGCTGTAGGTATTGATAATGTTCGCCAATATATGCGTCAATTTGGGTTTGAATTAGAAGATCTCCCCCGAGATGAATCTTTGTCTCTGGGAACCGCATCCATTACCCCGATAGAAATCGCCAATGGTTTTTCTGTTTTTGCAAATGGTGGTTATACCGTACAGCCGCATTTTATTGAACGAATTGAAGGTCAGTTTGGCGAATATGTATGGCAAGCCAATCCATCCACAGCGTGCCCTGAATGTGAGCTTGGAGAAGGTTTAACCGCACAATTAAATCCTACAATTGAAAATGTGCCACAGCCTAACGAACAAAGTAATAGTCAGTTACCACCCCAAGCCCAACGAGTAATTTCAGAACAAAACGCTTTTTTAGTAAGTGAAATGATGCGCACAGCAGTGACAGGTAGCGGAAGCAGCCGAAATAAAACTTATTGGCAAGGCACCGGTTGGCGAGCGAATACTTTATTACGCCGAAAAGATATGTCCGGTAAAACCGGTACAACCAATGACGCCAGAGATACATGGTTTAGTGGGTTCACCCCCGAACTTGTTGCCACTTCTTGGGTTGGCTTTGATGATATGAATCGCGCTTTAGGCCGCACTACTCGCAATAAATACCTATTTAATAAAGTCCGCACTGAAACTGGTCGGAGTCCAAATATTATAGGAAATGCTATGGTAGGTGGCGAAGATGGTTCAAGGGTCGCGCAACCGGCATGGATTCGATTCATGCAAGAGGCACTTTCGAACAAACCCGAAGTGAATAAGCATATTCCCGATAATATCGTTACGGTACGAATTGACCGGACTACGGGTAAGCTCACGAACCGGACTGACCATACTTCGAGATTTGAATATTTCATGGCAGGAACAGAGCCGCAAAATTATGTGGAAGATCACGAAATTGTTGACCCGGTAGGTGAAACAAGTGCGGAACCGGCCCCAGAAGACGATATATTCTAGTACAACATCCACTGGCTTTAGAACATACTTTTAAGAAAGTACCCTACAATAATAAATAAAGCCGCGAACTTGGTTTTGACAACCATTAAATCGCCAACACTACAGTAGCAAAATGACCAAGACACAAAAAAGCGAACCTCTATACATACCCTATGCTGGCCCTGCATTAATCGAAACGCCATTGCTAAATAAAGGCAACGCTTTTAGCGCAGAAGAGCGTGCGGCATTCAACTTATCGGGTTTATTACCACCTCGTTACGAAACCATCGAAGAACAATTAGCTCGCTGCTATGCTCAGTACAGCAGCTTTAATGCGCCGATTAATAAGCATATTTATTTACGGGCGATCCAAGACAATAACGAAACTCTTTTTTATCGACTAATCACTGAACACATTGATGAGATGATGCCAATCATCTACACCCCAACGGTTGGTGATGCATGTGAACAATTCTCTGATATTTATCGCAACGCTCGAGGCTTATTTGTTTCCTATAACGAACGTCACCAAATCGATGATATTTTACGTAACGCAACCAAGCGCAACGTAAAAGTTATCGTTGTCACAGACGGCGAACGCATTTTGGGTTTGGGCGACCAAGGCATCGGCGGGATGGGTATTCCCATTGGTAAACTTTCGCTTTATACCGCCTGCGGTGGTATTAGCCCAGCTTACACCCTGCCCATTATGTTGGATGTGGGTACTAACAACGAAAAATTGCTTAACGATCCTATGTATATGGGTTGCCGCACTAAGCGTATTGGTCAAGAAGAATATGACGAATTCATCGGCATGTTTATGCAGTCAGTTAAAAAACGCTGGCCTAATGCGTTAATTCAATTTGAAGATTTTGCTCAACACAATGCCACCCCAATTCTTAATCGCTATCGCCATGATATCTGCTGCTTTAATGATGACATTCAAGGCACAGCGGCGGTCACAGTAGGCACATTACTAGCTGCTTGTCGTAGCAAAAGCCAAAGACTGTCAGAACAAAAAGTGGTGTTTGTTGGCGCCGGTTCCGCAGGTTGTGGAATCGCAGAACAAATCATTCAACAAATGGTGTCCGAAGGGATTTCGCCTGAACAGGCCAGAAGCCAAATTTATATGATGGACCGTTTGGGATTGGTCACTGAAACCACGCCCGATCTTCGTGACTTCCAGCAAAAATTGACTCAACCCTTGTCAGGCATAAAAGATTGGCAGTGTAAGGATCAACACCCTTCATTACTGGAAGTGATGCAAAAGGTTAAACCAGGAATACTTATTGGTGTGTCGGGGCAAGCAGGTTTGTTTACTGAAGAAGTGATCAAATCCATGCACGCTGGTTGTGAACGCCCAATCATATTTCCTTTGAGCAATCCTTCCCGGCAGATTGAAGCCCATCCTAAACAAGTATTGGAATGGACTAACGGAGAAGCCATTGTTGCCACAGGTAGCCCGTTTCAACCAGTAGAATACAATGGTAAAAAATACCCAATTCCGCAATGTAACAACAGCTACATTTTCCCAGGAATTGGACTTGGCGTATTAGCCTCCAAAGCACAACTAATTAGTGACGGTATGCTAATGGTGGCTAGCGAGACTTTAGCGGCATGCTCGCCGATATCCAATAACGACGGCAATTCTGAAACAAGAGAGTTATTGCCCCCACTAAAAGAAGTAGCAGAACTCAGTAAGAAAATTGCTTTTAACGTGGCAAAACAAGCCCAAAAAGAGAACCTAACTCTAGCGTTTGATGATGATGTACTAAGGGACAAAATTGAACGGAATTTTTGGAATCCGGAATACCGTCAATATAAACGGGTGAGTATTTAAGAGATAAGTACTTAGGAGAATCAGCCATTCCTTTTCGCCTGCGGCTAATGTGGTTGCAGGTGGATTTGAAAATCCATACTTTGATGCAAAATTCTTGCAATGAATATGTCACGTTCAGAGATTTTTGTAGAAGATAATATGTTTTCCACAGAGGTGCTTTAAGTAGTGATCTCTAATCTCATCACAGCGTTTCCCTATTTCGGGGTTGTTAGCCAATTCATGAAAAGCAGAATCTAATTGTTTTAAATAATTATTTCTTTGCTGTTTTCCCATCTGATTTGAGTGTACTTCGCTATATCTACCAGATCTGATTTGGCTTTCTGACTCAGATGAAAATATGCTTTAATTCTATTCACTTACCATTCCTTGTAAGAAGTTGAAAAATTTACGGAGTTTCTGCGTCTAACTCTTTGATAAGTTTTTGGTAGCTATAATCCGCAATGCCACTTTCTTCTCCCTCAGCAATTGCTTTACGCAATGCTATCACTTTTCCTTCATGTTCTTCCAATAGCCTAAGTCCAGCTCTTACCACCTCACTGGCTGAACCGAACCTTCCCTTAGACACCTGAAAAGAAATAAAAGAATCGAAGTGCTCACCCAAAGTGATACTTGTATTTTTCGCCACAAATATACCAATAAATATTATTAATTGGTATATGTTGGCTTTTTAGGCGCTAAAATGCAACCACGCTTCTATAAAACAACCAAGCGACTATAAATAGGATTTGCCTTGTCTATGCGTTGTTTGAGTATGAGGAGCGATAGATTAGGAATGAGCATCCCAAATTCTGTTTACAGGAATTTCGGGAAAGAATTCAAAATGGCGAATTGAATACCTCTGTTGATATGCTATCGCTGGCATCAACAGAGGTATTAGCCCGAGAAATTTTAAAGGTTGAGTTGGCAGAAGATGCGCTGGAAGCTGGGGAGTAACCCCCTACGCGCAAAAGAGAGCGAAGTCCAATCACGCTATTTACTGCTAATAAGCTAGTACTTGATACTCGTTTTGGTGGGGTCTTCCTCACGAAGACGAGAGGTTTTTAAAACTTATTTGTAATAACTTAGTCATCCAACAACTTTCTGCTCTCTTAGCCTGTTAATTTCCTCATCAATTTTCCCCAATTTATTCTTCAATATTTCTTGTGTATGTTCACCACAAACGGGGGAGGAAGATGATAGGAAACCGGGGTTTCAGAGAACTTAAGGGGTGAGCCAACCAATGTTTGTGGTTGTTGGTTTAGGGGATGCGACATTTGGATTGCCATTTCCCGATGCTGCACTTGTGGCATGTCGAAGACTTGGTCCATGGTGTTGACTGGGGCGCAAGGTACGTTTACGTCTTTAAAAATACTCAACCACTCATCCGTTGTCTTATGAATCATGATGATCTGAATTTCAGCGCTTAGAATCTCGCGATTGGCAACACGCCCGGCATTCGTTTGATAACGTTCATCTTCCACCAACTTCATGCAAGCAATAGCTTTGCAAAAACGAGCGAACTGCTCATCGTTTCCAACCGCAATGATGATATGCCCACTTTCAGTTTTAAAGCTTTGATAAGGCACTATGGTCGGATGCGCGTTACCTTGTCTGGGTGCAGGGGTTCCAGAGGTAAGGAAGTACTGAGCAATATTGGTGAGGCTAGCGACTGAACAATCTAGCAAACTGAGATCAATCATTTGCCCTTTCCCCGTTTCAATGCGGGCATGTAATGCTGCAAGAATACCTATTGCCGCGTTTTGACCGGTCATAACATCCGACAATGCAACACCCACCTTCATTGGATCGCCACTCACTTCACCAGTACACGCCATTAAGCCCGACATCGCTTGGGCTAGAAAGTCATATCCCGGCTCTTTGGCCATGTCGCCGGTTTGTCCAAAGCCGGTAATGGCGCAATAAATAAGCTCTGGATACCTGTCTTTTAGTTGGCTGTATTCCAATCCAAACTTTTCCAGACCGCCTACCTTAAAGTTGTGTACCAAAACATCACATTGCGCTAAAAGCAGGTGGATGAGCGCTTGGCCTTCTGATTGGCTGATGTCGATAGCCACAGATTTTTTATTTCGATTAGCACTTAGATAATAAGCACTTTCAGAGGTGTTATTTCCTTCATCATCCTTTAAAAAAGGAGGCCCCCAACGCCGCGTATCATCACCCACACCAGGCCGTTCTATTTTGATAATTTCCGCGCCTAAATCGCCCAACATTTGAGTACAAAACGGGCCGGCAAGCACCCGGGAAAGATCCAAAACACGAATTCCTTGAAGGGCTTTTATGGTCATGGTGGTATTTAGTAGGGTGGGTGAATTTAATAATGCAGATTATATAAAGCTTCGGCGTTTGCAAGCAGTATCACTTCTTCGTCGTAGCCATCAAGAAGTAAAGCATCATGCAAAGTCACATGATGCTTTAATTAGAATGATAAAAATTATTATGCTTTAACCTGCACTTCTATCTGCTCTTGTTTGGTGAACTTATGGGTACTGCCAACCAAATATTCCATGGCCACTTCATCACAAGCATTCTTTTTCGGGCAGATATCGCAATCTTTAATGACTTTTTCTGGCAAGCTATCCATTCTCGTATTGATAAAGCCCAGTTTTTCAAAGAACTGTGGCACACGAGTTAGTACGATAACGCGATCAAGTTCGATGTGTCGGGCTTGTTCCAGAAGAAACTGAATCATAGCCTTACCTTGGCCATGACCTTGAGCCTCATTAAACACACCGACTGAACGGATTTCAGCAAGGCCCGTTTGGTAAATATACAAACAAGCACAACCAACAACCTTACCTTCAACTTCTGCCACCACAAAGTTCTGTATATCATGCACAATGCTGTAGCGGCTTCTTGGTAAGGTTTCACCATTTTCAGACCAATAATGCACGATGCTTTCAATGGCATCCACATCCGTCATTTTTGCAGGACGCACCGACATCACTGCCGCTTTTTGAGCGTTTAAGCGTTGCTGCACCTGGCGAAGGGCCAAACTAATTTGCTCTTTTGCAGGGCTGCCAGTAACAGGGCTTGCAGGGGTTGCTTCATCCTTAATGGTTTGAATGGCAATTTCAACTTGTTCTCTTGAAGTGCCGCCCAATACCTGTCGTTTGTCTAAGCAAGACTCAATTGTGAGATGTTGGTACACATCCTGGCTGATTTTATCGCTATACACTTGTAAGTCAGCTAACGTGAAATCTTCCAACGCTTTATTTGCAGCAATAGCAGCCAAGACTACTTCGCCCACAATATGGTGTGCTTCTCTAAAGGGAATGTCTTTGTTGACCAAGTAATCTGCTAGCTCGGTAGCATTAGCATAACCTTGCTGAGCCGCAGACAGAGTGGCCGCTGCATTAACCTTAATCCCTTCAGACACCAGTACTGCCATTTTTAAGCTGGTTTCCCAAGTATCCAATGCGTCAAACAAGCCTTCCTTATCTTCCTGCATGTCTTTGTTGTAAGCCAACGGCAGGGCTTTCATGGTCATTAACATACCACTTAATGCACCACAAACCCGGCCTGCTTTACCTCGAATTAATTCTAAAGCATCGGGGTTTTTCTTCTGGGGCATCAATGAAGAACCAGAAGTAACCAAATCGCTTAGTTCAATAAAGCCCGCTTCACCCGTGTTGTAGAAAATTAAATCCTCTGCAAATCGAGACAAATGCATCATGCTAATACTAGAAGCCGATAGAAATTCAATGACATGATCTCGGTCAGAAACCGCATCTAGACTGTTCATGGTGGGACGACGAAATCCCATGTCTTGCGCTAAATCGTGACGATCAATAGGATAAGCCGTACCCGCTAAAGCACCAGAACCTAAAGGCGAGGTATCTGCACGATACATGGCATCCTGCAACCGACTAAGATCCCGACTAAACATTTCCACATAAGCCAAACACCAATGCCCAAAAGTAACGGGTTGAGCGCGTTGCAGATGAGTATATCCAGGCAATACCGTAGAGCGTTCACGCTGAGCCAAATCCATTAATGCTTGCTGCAAATTCACTAGCGCTTGTAAAAGATCACCGCCTTTTTCCTTGCACCACAGCTTAAGATCGGTGGCAACCTGATCGTTACGACTTCTACCCGTATGCAGTTTTTTGCCTAAATCGCCCGTGGATTCAATAAGTTGTTGTTCTACCCAGCTATGAATGTCTTCTGCATCAGATTGCAAAATACATTTAGGATCCGCTTCCACCTTTTTCAATAGCGCTAATAATGCTTTTTCAAGGTTTACCTGTTCTTCCTTAGTAAGCACTTGCACCTTTTCCAAGGCCCGTGACCAAGCAATCGATCCTTCAATATCTTGCGTTGCCAAGCGGTAGTCCACTGGCAAGGAATCATTAAAGAATTTAAATAATTCGCTAGGTTGTTCTTTAAACCTTCCGCCCCACAACGCCATAATGCTCTACCTCGTAATATCAACGTCAATGCGTTATATATGTGTTTACTTTTGATTGGTTAACGCTTTAATTCTGCTACTTAAACTAAACAAACGAATAAAGCCTTCTGCGTGTTTTTGGTCGTATACGTCATCGGCTCCAAATGTCGCAAAATCTTCAGAATACAAACTGTTCGGAGAACGACGTTGAATAACGGTTGCGTTTCCTTTGTACAATTTCACCACAATATCGCCCGTAATCTGCTTGGCAAAACTTTGACTAGCCGCCAACAACGAATCTGCCAATGGTGTGAACCAGCGACCATCGTACAGCACATGGGAGAACTCTAATGCGACTTGTTCTCTAAATTTTAGCGCCGATTTGTCTAAAATCAGCGTCTCAAGCGCTTTATATGCTTTCATTAGCACTGTACCACCGGGAGTTTCATAGCACCCTCTGGATTTCATTCCTACCAAACGGTTTTCGACAATATCGATTCGTCCAACACCATGAGCGGCAGCAATTGCATTAAGTTTTACTAATGCTTGATACGGGCTAAGCGTTTCACCATTAACTTGTTTTAGAATGCCACTTTCGAAGCTAAGCATTACCGACCCCACTTCATTCGGAGCTTCCTCTGGGTCCACTGTCATGGTCCAAACTTGTTTAGTCGGCTCACACCAAGGATCTTCAAGTTCGCCACCTTCGTGAGAGATATGCCAAGCATTTGCGTCACGGCTATATATTTTAGTAGCTGACGAAGTCGTTGGAATGTTTTTCTCTTCCAAATAGGCCAACAAGTCTTCTCTTGAAGTCATATCCCATTCGCGCCAAGGTGCAATAACTCGTAGTTCAGGTGCTAAAGCTGCAAAAGCCCCTTCAAACCTAACCTGGTCGTTGCCTTTTCCTGTACAACCATGAGACAGCGCATCCGCTCCCACTTTTTTCGCCACTTCAACATGAGCTTTGGCGATAATTGGCCGGGCCATGGACGTGCCTAATAGGTATTCACCCTCGTACACCGCACCAGTTTGTACAGTAGGGTAAATGTATTCCGAAACAAACTCTTCTTTTAAGTCTGCGATATAACATTCACTCGCGCCTGATTGAATAGCCTTTTCATGCAGGCCTTCCAATTCTTCATCGCCTTGTCCAACATCGGCAGCAAAGGCAACGACTTCACAGTCATAATTATCTTTTAACCATGGAATAATGGCCGAGGTATCTAGTCCCCCGGAATAGGCTAATACAACTTTGTTAACGGATTGTGGCTTTGCAATTGACATGGTTAATGCTCCAGTAAAACAATTAATTCTTTTCCAAATTCATCTACTTTTGGCTTACTTTTATCCAAGTAAAGCAACTAAAATGGCGTTTTGTGCATGCATACGATTTTCTGCCTGCTGTAGTAACAACGACTTTTCTCCATCCATTAATGCGCTTGTGATTTCCAAATCTCTATGGGCAGGCTGACAGTGCATAACATGCGTTGCGCCAGTGCTTGCCATAAGGTCGTCATTCACTTGAAACGGCATAAATGCTTGTTTAATGATGTCTATTGGGGTGTCATCGCCCATAGATAACCAAGTGTCGGTATAAACGACATTTGCGCCATCCGCGTCAGCAATATCATTGCTCACAGAAAGCTTGGCACCGGTTTGGTTAGCAATGCTGCTAATATCTTCCAAAATAGAAGCATTAATTTCATATCCTTTAGGCGTAACAATAACCACTTCAGCGCCCAAGTGCGCACCAACAATTAGCAATGAATGACTAACGTTGTTTCCATCCCCCACGTAAACCAATTTCACTTTGGACAAATCGTCGCCAAAGGTTTCAGTCAAGGTGAGAAAATCGGCTAAAGCCTGACAAGGATGATATAAATCGCACAGAGCATTGATAACGGGTACTTGGCAACCACTCGCAAACCCCTGCAAGGTTTCATGTCTAAATACTCGCGCCACAATGGCATCAGCCCAACATCCAATATTGGCAGCGGTATCGGCAACCCCTTCTCGGCCTTCTAAGTGATTCGCTTTGGAATCCAGATAAACGAAATGCCCGCCTAACTTATTGATGCCAACATCAAAGCTCACTCGGGTACGCAAAGATGGCTTTTCAAACACAGCAACAATTGATTTACCCGCCAAACTGCTTTGATATTTTTCAGGCTGTGACTTAATTTCCTGAGCAAGCTTTAAAAGATTAACTACCTGCTCGGTTTGCCAATTGGCGAAAGTTAAAAGATCTTGCTTCATGATTTTTCCTCGCTTGCACTGCTATGAGGCTGGTTAAACTGATTATTTGAATGAGTATTTGAATGAATATTTGGTTGAGAATTAGATCGAGAGTTAGATTGAAGGCTAGTTGAATCAGCTACATGAACAGATGACTTCAAGCAAGGTAATACAGCCGTACCTACCGATTCGCCAGCAATAATACCTAACAATTGCTGCGGCGTTTTCCACGATGCGATAAGCACCGGGTTACCAATTTGATTGGCTGTTGCCAAAGCAGCTTTCACTTTGACAGCCATACCACCTTGAATAACATCTGCATTAATAAGTTGTTCTATGGAGTTTGCCGTTAGCGTCGCGATAGGTTGCTTATTAGCATCCAAAACACAAGGTACGTCGGACAACAGCACTAATTCTCCATGCAACAATTCAGCAATAACTGCGGCGGCATCATCTGCATTAACATTGAGCAGGTCACCGTTATCGTCAGCGGCAATAGAACACACAATGGGGAGCTGTTTTTGCTTAAGCACATGGCTTAATAACACATCACTATTTGGGCGCACCGTACCCACAGAACCTAACTTTTCATTTAACTGCGTTGCATTACATTGTTGTGCATCTAGCAGGGATAAACCCACTGGCGAAATACCCTGCTTGATTGCCCAACCACATAAGGTTTTGTTTACCGTTCCAGCTAATGCTCCGACAACATAAGGCAACTGCTCTTCAGGTGTCACTCTCAATCCATCCAGCTTTTCCGTAGTAAACCCTAATGCCGTAAGCAGGGTTTCTACAGAGTTTCCGCCCCCATGAACCAACACCACAGGAACCGAATCCATAAGTTGTTTAACGACTTGGAAAAATTGCTGAGCGGCAACCTTGTCTTGCAGCAGTGCACCGCCAACTTTAATAACGACGGGTCTATTGGCAGAAGATGCACTCATTGAAGAACTCGTTGAAGAGTCCATAGAGGAATTAGCCATTTAATGCACTCTCCACATTTACGACTAACCCTGTTGCTTGATCAAACCCTTGGGTTAAATTGGCGCATTGAATAGCCTGAGATGCAGCCCCTTTCAGTAAATTATCAATGGCACTGCTAATCACCATATATTGATTATTTGGATCAAGCTTCCAATGCAAGTGGCAGAACGGAGAATGCACCACATTGTCCAATTTGGGCCAACCTGAGCATAACTTCACTAACGGCTGATCGGCATACGCTTGTTCATAAGCCTGATTAACCGCTTCAAGGGTTGCGCCCTGTTTGGTTTTTACCGTGATAGTGGCAAGAATACCGCGTTTGAAATTACCCAAATGAGGGGTAAATATAACGTCATTGCCCAAATGAGATGATATTTCGGGTTGATGTCGATGCCCCAAAACTCCGTAAGCTTGCAAACTCACTTCACAAAAACTGTTAGTTAGAGTGGCTTTTCTGCCAGCACCACTTACACCAGACGTGGCATTTATTATAGGTAAGTGCTCACTTTCAATTAAGTTACTCTGAATTAAGGGCTTAAGTGCTAACAAAGAGGCTGTGGGATAACAACCTGGAACGGCAACTAATTGAGCTTGTGAAATCGCTTCAGCATGCCATTCAGCCAAACCATAAGTTGCCTGATCTAACCAATTTAAATGCTGATGACTAAAACCATAATATTGCTCATATAAGCTGGCATCTTCCAACCGGTATGCGCCAGACAAATCCAGTACCTTGGCCTTCCCTTTTAACAAAATAGGAGCCCAGTCATGGCTCGCTTCATGAGGAAGAGCCAAAAAGATAAGGTCCATCTTATTCGCCAGCTCGATTAATTTTTCCGGATCCAAAGGTTGTAGTGCTAACCCCGGGCGTTCGAACACCGCTTCAGGTAATCTTCCATCCAAATCACACAGATATTTTCCCGCATCCGCACTGCCTTGAGAAACATACAAACCAGCCAATTCAAAATGAGGATGCTCGCCAATTAATTTAGCAAGCTCAACTCCAGTGTATCCACTAGCACCAATAATGGCCGTCTGTAACATATATTCCTACCTGAGTGATGAAATTGAAAAACGTTGAAAACTAATAGTAAAAATGGACTTTTATTGTTTCAGCCCACTTACTCTCACATATTTACAAAGTAGCGGACTTATCGTCGTCGGAGTATAGAAAAAACGCGTAAACAAAAGAACGGCACCCGAAGATTAAAGCGGGGTTTTAATGCACAATCAGCGATGTATTCATTCACATCAGTAAACGAATTGGTAAGATTGGTAAATTGTATTGCGGAAATATTCATTTATGACCATGTTACACAAAGTGTATTGCCAGTAAATTAGCAATAGATTAAAGGCCTATTGGCGACTTTTAAGCTATGGCTCAAAGTACCTAATTCGTCAAGATTTCGGCCATACTAACACCAATGAATATTTATTCAATAATTTAATATAATAATTCTATTTTTATTTAAGCCGACTTATGCAATCAGAGCCGCATGTTACATAAATGTTACTGCCAATTGATTTTTTGTCGGTTCTAAACGCAATCGAACATGAGTATTTATTCATTAATTTAGAATTATTATGACAATTAATAGCTGTAGCGCTGTTTGAACCCGTGAATTAAACTAACCACAACGTAAGGGTTAATACCGAAAAACCGAAAAGAGGTCGTATTTTGCTGTCAATAAGTGTGATTGGAGCGGGATGGTTAGGAATGACATTAGCAGAGTGTCTGTTAAACAAAGGCCATCAAGTGGTTGGCTCTCATCGAAATTTAACGCCACAACGTGGTGTTAGCCACCCTAAACAACTCCAGAATGCAAACTGGTCTGACTGCGCTTATCAACTGGGAGAAGCATTACCAGAACAACTGGCCAACAACGATGTGGCTATTATCAATATCCCTTTGAAGCGAAGCGCTTCGAACTCTTCTGAACATGTTTCCCTATTCGTCACTCAGATAAAGCAATTAATCCAACAATTAAAAGACCATGGTACAAAACATATTTTATTGGTAAGCACCACTTCCGTATATGGCAACCAAACAGGCATTGTTCTTGAGTCGAACGCTTGCGCTCCCAGTACTGGTTCAGGTGCAGCACATGTAGAAATTGAACAATTTCTACATCAACTTATGCTTACCCAAGCTACCACTATCCGACTAGCCGGGTTAATTGGGGGCAATCGTCATCCCGCAAACAGCCTATCGGGCAAACAGGATATTGGTCACCCTAATCAAGTAGTAAATCTAATTCATCGGGATGACGCTGTTGCAGCCATTTGCGCGATTATTGATAACAAAATATGGGGAGAAACGTTCCACCTAGCGGCGATTGAACATCCCAAGCGTTGCGATTATTACACTTGGGCCGCCAAACAATTAGACTTGCCATTGCCAAAGTTTGCAGAAGAAAAAAGCCAACAAGCACATGGCAAATTAATAGACTCAACCCATACTTTAAATAGGCTTGGCTTAACGCTAAATCATCCTAGCCCATATTCCATGCTGGAAAGTAATAAGTAATTATCTATCAATATAAAACGATATCTCTTATCTCAAACTAAGCTTCATTAAACCAAAATTCTATTTCATCTGTCTCTACATCAAAGCGTGCAGAATGCTCAACATGAGCAGGAACTTGATACCATTCACCCACGCCAATTTTAAAGGTTTCTCCATTCATTGTTAGTAGCAGTTCACCTTTGGTAATCACGCCATGATTGTCCGTTTCATGCGTATGAGTAGGAATTTCTGTACCAGCGGGATAAGACGCAAACAACACATCGCAGTCTGTTGCTGACAACTTGTGGGCATCAAATCGACCATCATAAAGCGGTAATTGCTTCACTCTTTTGGGATAACTTCCCGGCATAACATACTCTCCTGAAAACTGATTGAGAATAAAGGGATGAAAGCAATATGAAGCTAAGAGCGGGTGTAAATGAGATGTGGCTGAAAGAAAAAAGCCCCCTTAATACGTAGTGACGGCATTAAGAGGGCTTTTATTTAAATCGAGTATTTAACCAATCAATCCCGTACCGAAAAACTTCAATGCTACTGTGTTAATAAAAATTAATAGCAAAATAACCGGAATAAATGTACCGACAGAGAAATCGACATACTTTTCATAAAAACTGCCTTTATAGCTGGGTTCAGCATGATCTAATTCGGCGTTAAAATTCACTTTTTTCCAGCGATAAATAACAAATACGCAAATCAAAAAGCCATTGAATGGCAAAATGGTGTCGTAGAACACATCAACTATCACATCAAAGAAAGACTTGTTTTGACCGGCATAGCCGAGAAAGTTAGTGAAAAAATCTAACATTCCGAACGACGTAATAGACACAATTGCGAACGTTAACATCGCCGCCCCAAGTATTAAAAGAGATGATTTACGAGATAATCCTCTCTCATCCATTAATGCCGCATTGGGAACTTCTATAATTGAAACTAACGAGGTTATAGCTGCGAAGAACACCAGTAAAAAGAATACCGAGGCCGCAACACTAGCACCGGTATAACCAACACTACTTTGTAACGCTAAAAATATCTTCGGTAAGAAAGAGAAGATCAAACTAACTGACGAATCACTTAAATCATTGGTGTTAATATCGGGATTAAAAGAAAACACGGCTGGAATAATCATTAACCCAGCAGTAAATGCCACCGCGGTATCAGTAAATGCAACCATCTTAGCGGCACCTGGCACACCATTACTACGACTTAAATATGAACCATATGTAATCATAACCCCCATACCTAATGACAGGGAAAAGAACGCTTGAGACAATGCGGCACTCACAGTTGATGCTGTAATTTTGGAAAAATCAGGAACAAGATAATATTCCACACCAGCAAAGGCATTATCCAAATTCAATACGAATATCACCATGCCTATAAGCATAAAAAATAGGGTCGGCATTAACAGCTTCGCCGCTTTTTCGATGCCTTCTTGCACACCACCCAGCAATATCAAATAAACAAAAACAATCACGACTGCAAGAAATCCGAACACGCTAGTTGAGTTGATGAATTCGCCAAATGTGGCTGGATTGGCAAGCATTTCAAGGTTGCCAATAACGGAATGGTAGAGGTATCCGAAAATCCACACAGTAAGAACCATATAGAACACAGCAATCATAAACGGGGTAATAATAGACAACCAACCCGCCAATCTCCAAGGCTGCTTACCGCCTGAAATTTTATTGTAGGCGCCTAACGGATCTTTTTGGGTGTGACGGCCTATGGACATTTCAGCCAACATCACGGGTAAACAGATAAAAACTACAAAAACTGCATAGAGAAGTAAAAAAGCACCGCCCCCATTTTTTGTAGCAGCAACAGGAAATCCAACCATATTGCCAATACCTACTGCTGAACCGGCCGCCGCTAATATAAAGCCGAGCCGAGAACCAAACTGTTCACGAGGTGCACTCATACCCTCTCCCTTCATCGCATTATTATTATTTTATTGCATCAATACTGTTGATTGATGTCATATATGGAGTCCGATGTTAACAATTGCCTAACAAAATGTCTTTTCAAAACGGGAAAATATGTTGGAAAAATAAGTTTACTTGAGACACGCATTACTTCCGTGTTGATTAAAGCATCAATAGGCGCTCAACCTTTGGAAATCGGCGATGCGTATAGTTCCCCTCAGAAGCAGAAACTTTGGGATATTCGAAAAGTCGAATAGAAGGTACAACGGGCTAGCATAAACCACCTCCGCCAGAAAAGAATAGGCTTCTTTCTAATTTACAGTATTGATAGCTTCTGTTAGAACTAGCTCCCATAAACAATCTAATAGTGTCAGGTAAATGAATAATAATTCTCAACAAGCCACTTTGGGTGGAGGCTGCTTTTGGTGTATAGAATCAGCTCTGAATAGCATTCAAGGAGTAGTCAAAGCGATTCCTGGTTATGCTGGTGGACAAACAGAAAACCCTAGTTACGAACAGATCTGCTCGGGAAACACTGGGCATGCGGAAGTAGTACGTGTTGAATTTAATCCAGAAATACTGAGTTACAGGCAGCTATTAGAGATTTTCTTTTCACTGCACAATCCAACCCAGCTAAATAGACAAGGGAACGATGTCGGCACTCAATACCGTAGTGTTATTTTCTGTCATGATGCATCCCAGAAAGACTCGGCTGAAGCAATTATTCAAGAAATGACACATGACGAAATTTGGCCAAATCCCATTGTCACACAAGTAAGCACTCTAAATAATTATTATGATGCCGAAAAATATCATCAAGACTATTTTGCCAGTAATCCAGAGAACCAATATTGCAATATGGTCGTTGCGCCAAAATTGGCAAAATTTAAGAAAACATTTGCAGAAAAACTGAAACGTTAAGCATAAAATTCTTTTTTTGGAGGGGTAAAGCCGTTAGCGGATAAAGTGACTATTTAGCCGGTTCAGAGGTATTTAGCTGAAAATGAAAAAAGAAAGGGTAAGGAAACTATCGGCGCAGCATATGCCGCGCCAAAATCTGGAATATCCCTCTCAGCTTTCCCTTGCTATAGCTGGTTATGGCCTAATTCCCTTGCGCCTCCTTCAGCTTAACACTCGTCAATCATCCTGAAACGAGTTTATTTTCCAGAAAAGTTTCCTTTCTCCTGACTTCCCAATATTAAATATTGAGACATTCATCCATGAATGGGTCCTTGCTTTCCTTTTGTTCCCAATCTTCCTGACCGGGGCATTCATCCGTGAACGTGTCCTTGTTTTCCTTTTGTTCCCAATCTTCCTGACTGGGGTATTCATCCGTGAACGTGTCCTTGTTTTCCTTTTGTTCCCAATCTTCCTGACCGGGGCATTCATCCGTGAACGTGTCCTTGTTTTCCTTTGTTCCCAATCTTCCTGACCGGGGCATTCATCCGTGAACGTGTCCTTGCTTTCCTTTTGTTCCCAATCTTCCTAACCGGGGCATTCATCCGTGAACGAGTCCTTGTTTTCCTTTTGTTCCCAATCTTCCTAACCGGGGCATTCATCCGTGAACGAGTCCTTGTTTTCCTTTTGTTCCCAATCTTCCTGACCGGGGCATTCATCCGTGAACGAGTCCTTGTTTTCCTTTTGTTCCCAATCTTCCTGACCGGGGCATTCATCCGTGAACGTGTCCTTGCTTTCCTTTTGTTCCCAATCTTCCTGACCGGGGCATTCATCCGTGAACGTGTCCTTGCTTTCCTTTTGTTCCCAATCTTCCTGACCGGGGCATTCATCCGTGAACGTGTCCTTGCTTTCCTTTTGTTCCCAATCTTCCTGACCGGGGCATTCATCCGTGAACGTGTCCTTGTTTTCCTTTTGTTCCCAATCTTCCTGACCGGGGCATTCATCCGTGAACGTGTCCTTGTTTTCCTTTTGTTCCCAATCTTCCTGACCGGGGCATTCATCCGTGAACGTGTCTTTGTTTTCCTTTTTAAACTACTTATTCCGTTAAGCAGTATTCTTCATCTTGAAGTTGTCCTATCTACTGTTCCTGACCTTGGTGCTTCCTTGTGACGCCTACAACTATAAATTTTTCTAAATTCTTTTCTACCAACCCTTCACAATTTGATATGGAAAGATATTTACCATTTCTAGGTTTTTAAATTTATTTTTATTTAAATTCATAGCGTTGCAATTTTTTTACCGTAGCAGGAAGACACAACTTTCCCCTATTTTCCTACACCAATGTAAGATATGTCTTACATTGGGCCAAGGTGATTTCCTAAGTCATTCCCTATTACTTATTAACACCTTTGAACAAATCATTTAAATAGTCAGCTAATCTAATACCTGCCTGCTTTAAACGTAATCGAACGGTAGGGATATGATCGTAAGCATATTGCCAACTTAATTCATCTTCATCAGGGTAAATCCGGTCACGAATGTGAGTGCTTTCTTTAACCCACTCCAATGGATCCAATGCAATCCAAGCTCGACGCTCTTCTTCCGTTATCTCAGCAGATAACCACTTTGTCCACTCAGTATAAGACAATTGCTGCTTATCAATTAATCCACTGTCCCATACCCGGTGTAAATTTGAAGACTTCCAAAAGAATTCTACTTTTTTATCGTTACCACCACGATCAGTGCCATTGCCAGCATGCAATGGCTGATGTAAATCACCCACGATGTGAATAATAAATCTGAGCGCTAACTGCTTTTCTTCCAAAGTAGATTGGGGGGCAAGTAATAACTGACGGAATTTATTTAGCGCTGTGATTGCATCCCCTTTCCCTGGTACTTCAACTTCGCCATAATGCTTTCCTTCCGGAACAGTAACATAGTGCCAAGGACCAGATTTCTTTTGCCAAAATGGCGCGGGATTGGAACGCATTTCGTCAGGCCAAGTAGACGCTCTTGCTAAGTCTTCGCTGCCTAAGATAGCTTGAATTTGCTGTTCGGTATGCTCTGTGAGGTAACGCTCAGCAATAGCACCTGTAACTCGATGACCCGTTTGTCCCCAAGCTAGTAAGTTTGTGCTCCAAAAAGTCAATAACAGCATTACGCCAATGATTCGTTGCATTCTTTTGCCTACCTGTAAAAAATTGAATTGTTTCGAAGAGGTGGATTAAATATTCCCTGATTGGAATATCCGTTAAATATAAGCAGAATTTGATAAAACACGACGCTAACCAGGCCACTTATAACCCTATAAGACTAGCTTTTATTAAATTAGATCTTTTGTTCATAACCCCACTTAAGCATAAGGTCTTGTTTCATTCCCAAGTGATCGAGCACTCTAGCAACCACAAAATTAACGATATCATCCACACTTTTCGGCTGATGATAAAAGCCCGGTGAGGCCGGCATAATGGTGGTGCCCATGTTACTCAAGGTCAAACAGTTTTGCAGATGAATGCTAGACAGAGGCATTTCTCGAATAACCAGAATCAATTGCCCTCTTTCTTTTAAAACCACATCAGCCGCTCGTTCAATTAAGTTGTTGCTAGCGCCGGTTGCAATGGAAGACAACGTACTTGTTGAGCAGGGACAAACCACCATTTTTTTAGGTGCCGCAGAACCGGACGCAACGGGAGAAAACCATTCCTCCTTACCGTAAACTCGAATTTGGCCGTCACGACTTTTACAGTGCTCAGTAAAAAATGACTGCATGGCAGCAGGGCTGCCTGGAATCTGTAGATCATGCTCCGTTTTAAAAACGATTTTAGCAGCGGATGATATGAGTAAATGCACGTTATAGTTTGCGGCAACCAATACCTCTAACAATCGCAATCCATACGGCGCGCCCGAGGCACCGGTAAATGCCAAAGTAATTTCATTTGCAGTAGACATAGTATTTTTAGTCTCCCTTTAGCGCACTAAACAATTTACGGTGAATGCCACCAAACCCGCCATTGCTCATAATCAACAAATGATCGCCAGGCCTAATCTGCCCTTGCACAGCATTTTGTAACTTCTCCATATTGTCGTAAACTTCGTAAGGCACTGCGGCACAAAAAGCATCTGTCGCCAAATTCCAATCTTGTCCGCCGGGCTTAAAAATAAAGGATCGGTCAGCCTGCTCTAGTGAATCCAATAATGTGTCTTTGTGATATCCGGATTTCATCGTATTTGAGCGTAGCTCCAGTAAAGCAACAATGCGCCCACTGCCAACCTTGGCTCTTAATCCTGCAACGGTTGTCGCTATAGCTGTTGGGTGGTGAGCAAAATCATCGTATATGGTCACTCCGCCAGCTTCGCCTAGCACTTCCAGACGACGCTTTACATTATTAAAGGCGGCCAAGGCTTCAATAGCATGCTCCGGTTTTACACCAACATGTCGAGCAGCCGCGATAGCCATCAACGCATTATCAATATTGTGTTTACCAATAAGGGACCACTTCACTGTACCGACTTTTTGCCCTTCAAAAATAACATCGAAATTGCTGCCAGCATTATCGTTTTGTTGATAAGTCCATTGAACACCAATTTGTTGTTGTTCACTCCAACAACCTTGTTCAATCACTTCATCAATCGCTTGTACATTTTTGGGAGTTAATACCATGCCATTAGACGGCACCATTCTTAGCAAATGATGAAACTGTTTTTGAATATCTTTGATGCTGTCGAAAATGTCTTCATGGTCAAATTCGAGATTGTTGATAATCAATGTTTTAGGACGATAATGAACAAACTTGCTGCGCTTATCGAAAAACGCAGTGTCGTATTCATCCGCCTCGATAACAAAGAAGGGAGAATTGCCCAATCGAGCAGAAATGCCAAAGTTTTCCGGTACACCACCAATCAAAAAGCCAGGCTCCATTCCGCAGAAATCCAGAATCCAGGCCAACATGCTACTGCAACTGGTTTTACCGTGAGTACCCGACGCCGCCAGCACCCATTTATCTTTTAATAGATTATCCAACAACCACTGAGGTCCACTGGTATAAGGCAGGTTGCGGTTTAACGCATACTCAACGGCGGGGTTACCACGAGACATAGCATTGCCAATCACCACCATATCCGGTTCAGGATGAAACTGCGCCTCATCGTAACCTTCATATAATTCTATTCCCAGCGCTTCTAGCTGAGTGCTCATTGGTGGGTAAACCTGAGCATCTGATCCGGTTACCGTGTGTCCCAATGTTTTTGCCAATGCAGCAATGCCCCCCATAAAGGTGCCACAAATGCCTAAGATATGAATATGCATAAACTTTTTTAAAACCTATGTGCTGATAACCTAATAAAGAGTTAAGACGCTTTTATTCCCACCATATCGGCGCAAAAATTACACATCGTATCTATACTGAGAATAGAAAGGTAATTTTTTTCCATTAGGTGAGTTACAGGCCTGAATGCAGTACAATACCGACTTAACCTTGGCTGCCTTGCGAAAAACTAGCAAATAAAAACAATAATAACAGGTAGCTACCCTACACAATAGACTCTGTTTAAATCAAAGGTTTTATCACTCTATGAAACGATTGAATTCACAATTACAAGAGGATGGTTGCCCATTAGAGCTCATCCTGCTTATTCGTACCCTGTTAGCGGGATGTAAAGAAATTTCATTTCGCGTCGGACAAGGCGAATTAGCCGGCGTGCTGGGTTCCACCCTAAGTGAAAATGTACAGGGTGAACAACAAAAGAAATTGGATGTTATCTCAAATCAGATAATTAAAGACATCCTTCGTGAATCAGGTTACGTAAAAGCCCTTTCTTCAGAAGAAGAAGACACGGTTGTTGGTTGTAACCCTGCCGGTAAATATCTAGTGAGCATCGATCCTTTAGATGGCTCATCTAATATTGATATTAACAGCTTAATCGGCACCATCTTTTCTATTCAGCATGCACCACAATGGATGGATCCAGATGACCCTCAAGCATTTTTGCAGCCGGGCACTCAAATGGTCGCAGCAGGTTATGTCTTGTATGGCCCATCCACCGTTATGATGCTAACCACGGGTAACGGTACTCATTGCTATACGCTTGACAAAACTCATGGTGGGTTCTTGTTAACTCAGGGCAACATTACAGTGCCGAAACAAACCGAAGAATTTGCAATTAATGCTTCGAATCAGCGCCACTGGGAAAAGCCCATGCAAGACTACATCGCCGATTTACTCAAAGGTGAAGAAGGCCCTCGTGGTAAGAACTTTAATATGCGCTGGATTGCAGCAATGGTAGGCGATATTCATCGCGTATTGATGCGCGGCGGAATATTCACCTATCCATTTGACTATCGCGAACCCCAAAAACCCGGCAAATTACGTTTATTGTATGAAGCCAACCCCATGTCGTTCTTAATTGAGCAGGCTGGCGGCAAGGCTTGGACCCCGGAAAAACGCATTATGGAAATAATGCCAACGGAAATTCATCAACGCGTACCAGTAATAATGGGTTCTAAAGCGGAAGTGGAAGTCTGTTTGGATTACCACAATAAAGCGAAAGAAGGCGAATAGTCTTTTTACTTAGGATTTTGGCTAGCTCAAAATAAAGCGGATACAAATATACTTCTGTATTCTCAGGCTTTTCATCACTGAAAAGCCCATTTCGTTTTGGACTAGCCGATACCCTTATTTACCCTTAATTCTAACGTCAGACTTACATAAATAAATAAATCCAATAATATTCAGATTTGGTTCTTGTCACAGACAGGTAACACACCCTATTATCCCATTTCTCAACATTATCCATTCCCCGTGTTTTTTAAACCCAAATTTTGAAGACTAGAACTTTAAAGAGAGACAACATGAAACCCAGCGCTAAGCCAAACAATCCAAATTTTTCTTCTGGCCCTTGTTCAAAGCGCCCCGGCTATGACGTCAATAATTTAGACATCTCCACACTTGGCCGTTCTCATCGTTCTCCCATTGGTAAACAAGCATTAGAACTTGCCTGTACCCAATCTAAAGAATTATTGGGTTTACCCGACGATTACCGCATAGGCATCGTGCCCGCTTCAGATACCGGTGCAGTTGAAATGGCACTATGGTCCTTACTTGGTCAACGCGGTGTAGATGTTCTCGCTTGGGAAACCTTTGGCAAAACTTGGGTAAGTGATATCAAAAATCAGCTAAAACTCAAAAACGTTCGAGAATACACTGCCGACTACGGATTATTACCCGATTTATCCAAGGTCGATTTTAACAACGATGTCGTCTTCACCTGGAACGGGACAACTTCTGGCGTAAAAGTGCCCAACAGCGACTGGATCCCAGATGATAGAGAAGGATTGACTATCTGCGACGCCACTTCAGCCGTATTCGCTATGGAACTCCCATGGGAAAAACTAGACGTTGTTACCTACTCTTGGCAAAAAGTCCTTGGCGGAGAAGGTGCCCACGGCATGTTAATACTTAGCCCAAGAGCCGTAGAAAGATTAGAAAGTTACACCCCACCTTGGCCTTTGCCTAAAATATTCCGCTTAACTAAAGACGGAAAGTTAATTGAAGGTATATTCAAAGGTTCCACCATCAACACCCCATCAATGCTATGTGTTGCCGACTACCTTGACGTCCTAAATTGGGTACAAGAAATCGGAGGCTTACCAGCCACAATAGCCCGCTCAAACGCCAACCTAAAAGCCGTAAAAGACTTCGTAGACCAACACGAATGGATCAACTTCCTCGCCCAAGATCCCGCCACAATCAGCAACACCAGCATCTGCCTAAGCCTTGATGCAAGTGAAGATCAAGTAAAAACACTCGTAAAAAAACTAGAACAAGAAGGCGTAGCCTACGACATCGCATCCTACCGAGACGCACCAGTAGGCATCCGCATTTGGGGCGGCGCTACAGTAGAAGCCAGTGATGTTAAGTGTTTGATGGAATGGATAGATTGGGGGATGAGCCAGTTAGATTAAGCGAACTGTAACACTCATAAAATCCAACACATAATTAAACTTCAACAATTTAATATTGGTTGCTTATTGATCCTTAAATACAATTCTGGTTAAATTCCCTTTCAAAGCAATATTTAACAAATTAAATATTTTTATTTAGGCTGCAATCCAGTCATAAACAAGGATAACTAGGAATTATGCATATAAATGAGTATGGCTTTCAATCTTCCCAGTTAATGAAAGCTATTAAATTACTAAAAAGAGCCCAAAAAACTAAAGACTCTATTGTATTAGCTTTTACAGGAAATATGATTTCAAGTGGCATTAGAGAATATATTAGCTTACTAGTTAGAAATGAATTAATTAATGCAATAGTCACTAATGGTGCAGGGGTTGAAGAAGATATTATGAAAACCCTCGGGCATTATAATTACATAGACTTCGATACAGATCATAAAGCCTTATTACAATCTAAAGAATACCGTATAGGGAATTTATCTGTTGCTCACTCTATTTATGAGTCATTGGATTTATTTCTCGATGAAAATTTTGAGAAGGCGCTCAAAGATCCTAGATGTGACCAAACCCCAGGAGAAATTTCTTCCATTTTAGGCAAGTTAACAGAAGATAGAAGTTCATATTTATACTGGACCTACAAAAACAAAATACCTGTTTACTGTCCAACTTTCCATGATGGAGCTATAGGCGATTATCTTCTGGAATATAGAGAAGAATTTCCTGATTTTAGATTAGATTTTCTATTGGAAAACGTAAAGTTATCTAGGAGCCTAGAGAATACTAGTCGGTGTGGAATTATAATAATAGGTGGAGGTACATCAAAGCATTTTGCGCTTAATAATAGTATCATGAGGGGAGGATATGATTGGTCTGTCGTCATATCCACAGCTATTCCCTATGACGGTTCAGATAGTGGCGGTAATTTTAGCGAAGCTAAGACTTGGGGGAAATTGAAAGTTAAAGCAGATTGTGTTCACATATTTTCAGAAGCGACTCTGGTTTTCCCTAGTTTAATAAATGGGGGATTTAATTTAGCAGGGCTCAAGGTTGATCAATAAAATCAAGAGGCTGTAACGAATTTTGTGTAACTGCTTATCATAAATTACTCTATTGAGAGTTAAGGGTAGGCAGATGCAAATGAACAGAAAAGAACTTGAAGCTTTCGCTAAAGAAGCGGCCAAGAATATTAAAAACCCACAAGACCTAAATGATTTCAGCCGAATGCTGAACAAAATAACCGTTGAGGCTGCATTAAACGCTGAGATGGATGAGCATTTAGGCTACGAGAAACATGCTAAGTCAATAGTCAAAAATAGTCGTAACGGCATGACTTCTAAGCGTATAAAAACGGAAGATGGTGAGTTCGACCTCGACACACCACGTGACCGTGATGGCTCTTTTGAGCCTAAGTTGGTCAAAAAAAATCAGTCCCGATTTACCTCTATGGATGAGAAAATCCTTTGGCTATATGCCCAAGGCATGAGCACAAGAGAAATAGTACAAGCTTTTGATGAATGGTACGGGGCAGACATCTCACCAACGCTTATATCCAGAGTGACTAACGCCGTTATCGACAAAGTAGTGGAATGGCAATTACGACCGCTAGACCCCATTTATCCGATTATTTATCTCGATTGCCTTGTGGTGAAAATTCGCCAAGACAAACGTGTTATCAATAAATCCATCTTCCTCGCGCTTGGCATTAATGCCGAAGGTCAGAAAGAGCTAATGGGCATGTGGGTAGCCGAGAACGAAGGCGCTAAGTTCTGGTTGAGTGTGCTGACGGAGCTACAGCATCGTGGTGTAGAAGACATTCTCATTGCTTGCGTAGATGGCCTCAAAGGCTTTCCTGATGCGATTAACGCAGTGTTCCCACAATCCCATGTGCAACTATGTATCGTTCACATGGTGCAGTAATTCGCTGAAATACGTTTCTTGGAAAGACTACAAGGCTGTGACAACTGATTTAAGCATGTTTATCGCTCAAGTACAGAAGAAGAAGCCTTGCTTGAACTAGAGCGTTTCAGCGAAACCTGGGACGAGCAATACCTGCAGATTAGCAAGTCATGGCGAGCACATTGGCAGAACTTAAATACTATTTTTAATTACCCTGCGGACATCCGCAAAGCGATTTATACGACCAACGCCATAGAGTCTCTCAACAGCGTTATCCGTAAGGCAATTAAGAAACGAAAGATATTCCCAAGCGACGATTCAGCTAAGAAAATGGTGTACTTAGCTATTACCGAAGCCTCAAAGAAGTGGTCTATGCCAATTCATAACTGGCGACAGGCGATGGTTCGCTTTATTATCGAGTTCGGGGACCGCCTCGAGAAACATCTTAAATAATGGTAGTTACACAGAATCTGTTACAGGCTCATAATCAATCAAACATGGTCTCTATAATTTCTTCTCTGCATTGATAAATTAGGTCTTCTCTGGATGAGAAATAGTCTTGTTCTTGAAAATAAGCCTGTATCATGCTAGTCAATTCATCGTTGTAAGAAACTAATAAGTGGTACTGTCTATCCATTACAGGCCTATCTAAATCACTCCATATTCTTTTTTTGAAAAATTCAATTTGATGAATTAATTTTTCCGTCAAAATAATAAAAGAGTTTTTATCCCCTAAATTGCCATATTCGTATATTGGAACTATATCATTTGTTCTTACATTCATATAAACCACCCACAAGTACCCTAAGAAAAAGCACTTTTCATTATTGTAAAAAACATCAGGAGAAAATGAAAAATCAATTGATAAGTCTTCGATCAGTGTTTCATCTGGAATGATAACTCTTTCGGTTCCTGATAATTCAAGCTGCTTTGTTTTCTTAGCTCCAATCAGTCCCTTTACTGAGTTATCTGATATTGATAAGACAACACCTGTCAATGATGCATTAATACCATAAGGTAGAGAAGGGTCGTCTAGTTTTCTTTTATAAAACCTATCTGAAACCAGCACAGGAAGAGAATTGATTTCTTCATCATCAATTAAAGATAGAATTTGAATTCTATCCTGTACAGTCGACTGTAAAGAACACCCATATAACATCCACTCCTTCGAGTTAGTCTGCAAAAATTCATTTTCAGGGGTTCGTATTTTTATGTTTACTACATCAGATTTTATAGCTTTTGAGACCGCTTTATAGTCAGTTTCTTCTCCCCCTTTGAAATCCATAATTGGGGCAAGTACACCATTTAAATTTTTGACCTCTAATATCTTCTTATCACCACTTTGTATTAGTTCACTTATTGACAAGTTCATTGACTCATCATTTTTACTTCGCTTAAATATTCTCAAAAAGTTAATAAACTCAGAATTTGTTTTAGATGCGCTATTGAATAAAGCTGCCAAAGAATTCGCTCCTTTTGTGGCATCTGAAACGTAGTGAATCGCTGTATTTATAGCATCCGAATATTCAACCATCTAAATAATTCCTAGTTATCCTTACTAACTATCCTCTCTTCTACATTTGCCTATCGTTTACGTGGGTGTATATTTCCGTTGTGGGTATTTGTTTTAGAAATTCACTGGTAAAACTATTGTTAAGCTTAACTGTCATGACATATTGTTTTGTAAGCAAGTTTTTTGTTTTTCTAGGAAGGGGCGAATAGACGAGTGCTTTTAATCTGGTTAATAGTAACCGCGCCTAAAAGTTTCGATTTGATCCATTGGCTCAAATGGAAAATTTAGCTGGAATCGAGGTAAATATGAGCACTAGCCTATTAGGCAAAAAGCTGTTCTTTTAGTACTGCGCGTTTTCTTCTAAAAAAAGGTAATTTAGAATGTTTTTTTATTTTTTCCGCTAAAAAATTTTGTTTGCGCGTTTTATCTAACTAAATGATGCTATATTAGGCGATATTGATGGGGTGGATCAAAAGCAGGGTCTTTAATAAATAGTGCGGGAACACTCACCCTGTACTGAATTATTTGACAGTGATGCAGATATGTCAATAAATGATTTTGTTTTCACTACTATTTACTAACAGAATATACAGAGCTTACCCACAACTTTATCCACAGACATATGAAACCATTAGGCTATACCTTTCTTTTAAAACATTTTGATATTCAATTGCCACGATTAGGGAGAGACCTTTATCACGGCAAAGGTAATAGGGACAAAAATCAGGATTATGGAAGCATTAAGTGCAAAGTGCTTGCCGCCAGTAAAAAGTATCCCGATAGTATTCCAGCTCATGTTGAAGTCGCGATAAAGTATCAAGGTATTCGCTTGCCTTATCTGGCGATGGTGTTTGAACGCCTGGATGTTGATGAGCTTACCCATTATATTGCAGCTAAACAAAACTCAAAGATCCGTCGTGCCATCTGGTACTTGTATGAATGGTATACCGAAAAACTACTCAATTTAAAACCACTGGGTAAAACGCCGTATACCGAGTTGATGGATTCTACCTTTTATTTTACTCGTCAAGATGGGGAGAAGTGCGCTCGCACCAAAATTGTGAATAATATGCTGGGTAACCGTAACTGCTGCCCTACAGTCAGAAAAACGCGCGCTATCAATGAAATAGACTTTGAAGGCACTATTGAAACAGCAGAATCTAAACTCAGTAATATTAATCAGTTAGTCAATACTGAGCAGCTAGGTCGCTCTCTTAATTATCTGTATCTAAAAGAAACCAAAAGCAGTACTGAAATTGAAAATGAAGATAGTAATCAAAACAAGACAACTCGCTTTTTTCAGGTGCTTAGAGCCGCAGGGTCGATTCCGCTTTCAAAACACAGACTATTGACCGTTCAAAACCAAATTGTTCCTTCAAACAAAAGTGATACTGATTATCGTGACGAAGAAATTTGGGTTGGTGAAAATGTACGAACGATGGGCGGCACCTACGAAAACTTTCATTATATCGGGCCTAAATGGCAAAAAGTGCCTGATTTAATGACTGGTTTACTCGAAATGCATGAGCAATTAATGCTTGAACCCCAATTGCCAACATTAGTTCATGCAGCCATTGTCTCGTTTATGTTTGTGTATATTCACCCATTTTCAGATGGTAATGGAAGAACACATCGTTACCTGATACACGATATTATCAAAAGTCGTCGGAGTAGAGATGACTTTATCGTTCCCGTCTCTTCAGCCATCTTAAATAACATGGACCGTTACGACAAAGTACTCGAACAGGTGTCAAAGCCTGTCATGGCGCTGTTACAGTATGATTATGATGAAAACTCAGGGACTATCTCACTCGAAAACGACATCAATTACATGTACCAGTTCCCGGATTTAACACCGCATGTCTTGTTTTTAAACGACATGATGGATGTAGCCATTAATCATGAACTCATTGAAGAAATTCTGTACATTTTAACATTCGATAAAATTAAACAATGGCTCAATAAACAATTTGATTTAAGCGAGAAGGTCCTGAGTAATTATGTGAACTGGCTAATGCAAAACAATGGTAAGTTTGCCACCAGAAAACACAAGCAAGTTGCTAAACATCATTCTGAAAAAGATATTGAAGAAATGCACAAATTTGCCATCGAGGCTCTCGCTCACAATCAAATTATTCTTGCTGAGCTAAAAGGTAAATAATAACTAACCGTCACTTATCCTGTGGTCACCATCAGCTCTCTTACATTAGTTCGTGTTACTTTTCATTCGTAAATAGTGACATGGCCACCCATATTTAATTGAAGAGTGACCTTTTTGTTTCACAAAAAAGCGTGGATTTATATAGCGCTAAACAAGTGTTGCCCCGCCGTCGCACACTATTGATGTGCCGGTCAGGTAATTATCTGTCATTAGGAATAAATACGGGTTAGACATTTTTGTATCATCGCCTAAGCCTAGTGGGATTTTATCTTTCAATTCTTCTAACGTTTTATACCCTGGGGATACGGAGTTGACTCTTAACGGAGCTAATTCGATGGCTAGGGCTTTACATAAAGAATCAACTGCTCCTGCAATAATGCTCATAGTCGAGTATCCCTTGTATGGGCGGGCTCCCAATGTTCCTGATGTGAAGATAATGCTGCCATTTTCATTTAGGTGCTTGCAGGCAAGTTTGGCAAAATTATATTGCCCCCAAAATTTAGTTTCAAAAGCCATACGAGCATCATCAGAATTAAGTTCTAAGAACTCACCTGTTATAAGAGGGGCTTTGATGGTGAAAACTAAATGATCAATTTTACCAAGGTCACTGAGCAAGTGATTTATTTCTGCTTCAACTGTTATATCAACAGAAAAAATTGTGACCTTTTCTAGGCCAGTCATTGCTTGAATTTCTTTTCTTTTTTCCAATGCTGAACGTGATGCAATGGCGACTTCTGCTCCACTTTCTCTAGCTCTCTTAGCAAGAGTTAAGCCTATTCCTGAACTCCCACCAACAATTAATACTTTTTTATCCTTCACATTTTACCTTCTACAGATTTTACAAATTTAGATTGGTTGTGATTAAAATTATGAAAAAGCTGCATAACAGTGCATTACTGCTAATTCGAAGCACCTCAATAATTTTTTCACCTTACCTCTTATGATATTTGCTAAATTCCGATAATACTAGCAAGGAGTGAGTGTGCAATTGCACGATAACAGCCTTATGTGCGGCTAATATCGTGGAAAAAGCAAGACTTAGCACATGTACAAGCCTCTGCAAGTCTAGCCCTGTGTATATTTCAGCCTTAAAACAGTAACCTACTCAGGTCAGCCCAATACAAAGTGAATTTTTTTCGTTTAATTTATAATTTATTAACCAAACTTAAAGTAAACCCAAATTCCTTAGTCTATTTATACTCTAGCTCCCAATAAGCAATGCATTAGGTTTAACTGGTTGGTTATGTTCACTTCTCTTAAACAGAAACAAACGTAGTTGGCCTCCCTTAGTTAATTTACTGTCCGGAAATAGTTGACCACTACAGAGGTTACTTACCTAAACAAACGACCCTGCCTCTTACATTTGCTTGTGTCACTTTATCTTTTAGTTGTCTGTCGTTTACATGGGTGTATATCTCTGTGGTGGATATACTGCTGTGCCCAAGTAGTCTTTGCACAAATCGTATGTCTAACCCTGACTCTAGAAGCTCGCAGGCTGCGCTGTGGCGTAACATGTGGGGAGTCACTTTCTGTTTGGTGAAAGCTTTTTCTGCCACTTCCTTAATGAGTTTTCTTAGAAATTGAGTAGATGCGGGTTGGCCTCGGCTATTTACTAAAAAGTTGTTGTTGTCGGGTTCAGTAATTTGCCGTTGTTGAATGTAGGCGTGTACCAGTTCGCAGAGTTCTTCGTCTGGTAAATAGACATAGCGTTCCCGTGCGCCTTTGCCGAATATTTTGATTTTTCTTTCGTAAATATCTACACAATTAACGGTTATGCCAGATAACTCTCCAACACGCATACCAGTACAAAGCATAAGCTCTACAGCTACTAATGTTGTGAGCTTATTTAAGGATTTTTTGGAGCCAATGAGTTGATTTAACTGTACGGCTGAGTACAGCGCCTGCTTATGCAATCCCAATTCGTTTTTTGCTTGCACGATCATGCTGTTGATTTCATTTGCAGGCACGTTTTTAGGGAGCCGTTTGGCAGATTTAATATTCGCGCGGAATTTATGGAATGGATTAATCTCGATAACTTCTTCTAATTCCAACCATTTGAACATGGCTCTTATACAAGCAAGCTTTCGTTTGATAGACGAAGGCGCTAGCTCTTGCTCGATTAGGTAGTTATGAAATTTTTTAAGTTCTGTTTTGGTAATTTCCTCTATGAGTGTATTTTTGCCGACACAGGACATAAATTGAGCCATGTCTATATCGTAAGCTTTCAGGGTGTGCCGAGAAAGATTCTTATTTTTACTGCAAATTTGCAGATAATGAGAACATATACCACTTAAACTGTTCACTACCGCTACCGTACAAACTAAAAGCTTGTATGTTACTGTTATTTAATGAAATGATAAATTTTTATCCGTAATTAATTCCATTCACACTAATTAACGGTAGTGACTCGCCTCAAAACTCAAAGTAGTACGTCTTATTTTCCGTAACTTAAAGCCAATAAAGTGTTTTGGATAATCAATAAGCAGTGCCACTCCGGGTTCTGTTATCGATCAATTATTGATTTAACGACTTTTAGCCACCAGAGCATTAATCTTCCATTGCAGCGTATCTGGGTAAACCCTGGATTCGTTTAATCCAAATTTTAATGTTGGGATAAGAACTTAAATAGAAACTACTTTCGTGAGCGACTTAGGTGTAATCATACAAGCTTATGTCAACGATTAATTAACATGACACCCACAAAATAACCCTCACCGTCCAGATGTCGTTCCATGGCTTTTAAGGCTGTATACCCACCTTCTAGCACACATAAATCTGGCTACTGCAATATAGTGTTCATAGCTATATTGTTCAAAACATTGCCATTACAGTACTTTTGCTCTTTGGATGCCGGACTCTGGTAGAAATGGCGTATTTTCTGCCTGGTAGTTTAGCATGGCGTTAGATTCTATTAATGATTGCCCATTATCCTCTACCAAGACAGGAATCTTCCCATTACCGTTAATTTTCTAAAAATCAGTCGTATGGGTTTCACCCGCTAAAGTGTTTACATTCATAGGGCTATCCAACGGGTTTAAAAGCTGTTTCCTCTTAAAATGATCAATAAGAAGCAACAAATATTCTGAAGATGATACTAAACCTAATATGAACATACCTTCGCTTTGTGGTAAAGCCGTTGACAGGGTAAATTCTGGTGGCAATATGAAGGCAATTGGTTGATATAAATAACCCGAGTGTTCTATGAATAAATTTCTAGCTGTTTCGTTGATGTTACTCGTAACTCCGTTAGCATCGGCCCATCCACAGAAAGGTCACGGCGCTCCCGAAACCGTGAAAGTATATAAACATGACGGCTCCGTTCAGTGCGATAAAACCAGCGGGGTTAATTTGGACAAAATGAAAGAAGAATTAGTGAATGCTGGTATTTCTGTAAGCTGTTCTAACAAAGGTAAAGACGGCATGATGCGCCCTCAAGTTTGTGGCGGACCAACAGGCAAACTAAATGTTTATAAAATTCCTGCCGACAAACTTGTCGATGCTGTAGATCTAGGCTTTAAATCAATTAAGAGCCTAAAAGGATATCAAGGTAAGCGTTGTCACTAATTCAAGAATATTAAACTTTAATCCATAGGATTGAGTTAAAAAGAACGCAAGCCCTAAGTAAAAACGCCGGATGTATAAACATTCGGCGTTTTCTTTTTTGTCGTTTCTTTTTTAGCGCTTTTTACTATTTAAAGAATCTTCTTAACTCTTGCTGTAATCGTCTGTTGTTCACCAGATTCAAACTCCAACCTGATATCCAACACATCACCGTGTTTAAGATGCTTCTTCGGATTTCTTAGCATTAGATGTTTACCACCTAATGTAAATTCTAATTTCTTACCAGCTTCGATGGACATATCTGTTAATTCGCCCATTTCCATCATGCCATCAACTGTTTTCATTTCATGAAATTCAACTTTCTCGAAAGCATCACATTTCGCTGATTTTAATACTATTTTTTTGCCACTTACATTGTATAGCGTCATATAGCCAGCATTAACTGTTGCTTCAGGAATGGTCTCTTTAACCCAAGCATCCATAACAGCTACAACATCTTTTTCCACAGCAGGCATTGCAGATGCTTCTACTTGCTTACCTGTCGTTGTTCCGGGTGGAACCAGGGTTTTCATATAATCGAGAAGTTCGCCTACTTCTTTATGGTTTAGACGCAAGTTTGGCATGGGTAAATTATTGTATTTTTTAAGCATGGCTAATGCGATCGGATCTTTGTTCTCGATCATACGATCTGGGGCCAATAACCAGTTACCTAACCATTCTTCTTCGCGGCGCAATGTCACACCAAACAGGTCAGGACCAATGCTGTTTTCTTCTTCTACGCCATCAACAGAGTGGCATGACGAACAACGTGTGCGAAATAGATTTTCAGCAGGATGCATATCTCTCAATACCGGGGCATCTGCATAGTTGTTCGCTTTCTTAGATTTTTTCCAACCGGTTAACCAGTTTTCTAATTGATCTGCCAGTATATGTGGATTTTCAAATGGTGAACGCTTCATCCAGCGACCTGTCGCTTGGTTACCAATGATCATACTGACATTATGATTATTCTTGTTAGTGCCATCTTCAGACCCTTCAATATACAAACCAAATTTGCGGCGAAGGTTTCGAATGTCATCTTTATTACCCGTTAAGAAATCCCATTTTGCTCTATATCGTTTTCTATATTCTTTTAATACTTCAGGCGTATCTGTTTCTGGATCAATAGTAATTGAATATATATGAATATCTTTACCAATTTTGTCCCTTAGTATCTTTTGTACCTTAACTAATTGTGCAGTCTCTAAAGGGCATACATCAGGACATGTTGTATAAATAAAGTTTATTGCTACGACCTTGCCTTTAATCAAATCATCGTAGAAGTTAACTTCTTTTCCTTCATGAGTGATTAGCGTCGTATTTGGGAAATAGTCTTTTCCCCAAGGTGAAGCTGCTGCCGTACTGTTGGCCAGCAAAAGACTGACAAAAACTAGAACATATGAAACAAACTTGTGGGGCATCGAAAACTCCTAAAAAAAACTCGCGGGTTAAAAAGCCCGCGAGTTACATTACTTATGATTACTTATCTTAAGCTTACTGCTGTTGTTCCGCAGCTAGAGCCATTTTCCGTGCTCTCCAAACGACCAAGTCGATGGTAACAGGAGTAGGACAGTTAACCACGTGTGGTGCATTCAAGGTGTTGAAGTCATAGTTATCTTCAGTTTCACCATTGAAATGCGTAGGTTTAGCGCCAGGCCATTCTTGAATATTCACTTTGCCTTCTTTGCGAAGTAATTTCAAATCATCAAGACCTTTAACAACCCTAATGTCGTCAACCGTTGCGTTATCTCCTAGATCCCACCAAGCAAAACCAATGTGCCACATAGGGCTATAGTTTTTCTCAGGCATGAAGTAAGAAGGTATGCCGATTTGACCACCTAGAGGACCACCACCACTTAATTGGTTAGTTAAGTCAACACCGCCAGCCGTAGAGTTAGTATCCGTAGGAGGATAACTAGCACGTAAACGTTGAGGTGGTAACCACTGAACTAAAGGAACAGCAGCGCTACCTAGGAATTCATGTTTAGGAACATAAATTACACCCATGTTGTTAGCTGGACCCGCAGGGAAGGAGTCAACAACAATATAGTATGGTAGGTAATCGCTATTTTCAGTCCAAGACTTATGCAACTTCATGCGAACAAATGGTTCATCAGCAGTAGTATTAATTTCTACCGCGTGTCCAGTGTCTCCACCCCAAACCTGACCGTTGTACATACAAGCGGTGTTAGGTGGATCATCTGGGAAGTTAGCAGGATCATCTGGTGCACAGTGTTCATCTATACGTAGCTGTTCCCAATCTTCGTCACCCCAATTAATGAAGAAGGCATTCACAACTACATCTTTACCACCAATAGTTACTTTCCTTAATGGAGAGTAATCATTGTCGGCACTTTGTGCAGGAATGTTAGGATCATTTTGATCGACAAAGTCAGCATTAATACGCGTTAACGGATTAGGCAAGTCACCAAAGAAGGTAAAGGTATCAGTTGCAGCATCGTAAGAAGCAGGAGATGTAGCAGCTTCATTAACACCTACCAATCCACCAGCCCAAATTAGGCCCATTTCTTCTGCAAGCGCTTTGTCCGACATATCGTGTAGTACGAAGAATACTTCGCGCTCAACACCATTGTTATCAACATTGATACCGCGTCTCATTGGGATCTTACCAATAGAACGCTCATCATCCGTAGGATTTAAAGCATCACCGATGGTTACATCAAGCAAATCAACGTTTTCAATTTCTGCGCCATCCAACCAAATCTTAAGCGCTTCACTAGCCATATCCGGACCGAATTGACCAACTGTATCACCCGTTCTGAAAGTAGGAAGTGCATGAGTATCAACATAACTTACGCCATCCCATGAAGGAATTGGAGCAGGCATAACCAAGGTTTGACCCGGGTTCTCGATATCCCAACGCAATAACATCGCGTGATCTTCATGTTGAGTATTGTGACAATGCTCCATGAAAGTACCAGCGAATTCGCGGAAACGTAAGGCAATTTCTACCATGTCGCCACTGTCAGGTTGAGGACCTAAACGATATACATCTTTACGAGCCCACTTTTCCCACTCTGGGGGTGGCAAACCATTTCTACGAAGGATAATTCCTTCTTCGAAGTGAATATGAATTGGGTGAGACCATGTTCCACTGTTGACCAAGCGCCATACTTCCAAACCGTCACGGTTTTTCTCTGGAGCAGCACTTAAGCGACGTGGGTCCATGTTATAACCTTTACCGCCGTCAGTTTTGATAACCCAAGGGCTTTCATCGGTAGCTTCACGTTCGAATTCGAAAGTTCTGTGCAACGCATTATCTAACTCGTCTTGAGTAGGCATACGTAAAGGAATCATCTTAGATTTACCAGCAACATAGTCAACTGGATCTAAACTCTGATCCGTACCGTCGTAGGCAGCAACACGGAATTCCATGAATTTACCAACAACAGGGTCAGCACTCCAACGATCCGGTGAACCATCACCATTGTCGTCAATTGTTTGCGCGCTGTATGCACCGCTTACAATATCGCTAACAGGGATGATTTTATCAGTCGCTTGACCATTTTTGTGTTGTAGCATGTTCACGAAATACAACTTATCGCCAGCTTCGAAGTTACTGAAGTCAACAATAATGTCATAACGTTCAGCAATACCGATTGTAGGCAATTCGCCATTCGCAAATAATACTGAATGCTCCATGATGTTACCGTCGTTAGCAACCATATGGAACGGCACAGATTCACCTGCTTCATTCACTAGCGCTAATTTGAAGTAACGAGATACAGAACCATTCAATATACGGAAACGGTAGCGTCTAGCTCTTACATCAACGTAAGGCTTATACAACCAATTAACCGTCATTACGTCACCGATGAACCCTTTAACATTGAAAGGGTTGAACCACAATTGACCGTCTCTGTCCCATGCTTTTTCAGCAAGTAACAAGTTCATGTCATAGTCACGGTTACCCCAGTCCTTTGCAGAACCAGAAGGCATACGTAAGTTAACACCATCGTCAATTGATTCATTACCACGGTCAAGTGCACTGTAGTAGTTCATCATCGCAGCGTTACCTTTGTAAACATTCTGCGCGGTGAAATCTAACATGTGATCGTGGAACCAATGAGTACTCATAGTTTCACGCCAGTCACCAGGTAACTGAGTGATACCACCTTCACCATCTGGAGATCCTGCACGAGGATCAGAAGCGTCAGTGTTAATGCTATCAGTACCCGCTAGCGTAATAGGCCAACGGTAATCATAAAACTGACCAGGGAAGAAGAAGGCATTTGCATAGCCATCAGATTCCGCAGGATTGTGACCATTGTGCTCATGCGTAGAGATAGTGTGTAAACCAAAACCTTTGTTGGCAGACACATCTACAGGCAAGCCGTTATGGTGACGCATAAGTACAGGTTCACCGTACTTAACTTTCAACAATTTCGGCGGGAATGTACCGTCGAAAGTCCAAAGTGTTTCTTTAGATTGAACTGGCATGTTCGGGTGGAATTTAATTTGGATACCACTAGTAGTACCGTCAGAACCCGAATTACCTGTGGTGTTATGATATAGACCGCCTGGTCCAAACTCACCCATTGCATATTCATGGGTTTGATATTCATCACGGAAACCACGGTTAGTACGTCCACCAGTTTGAACTGTTTGGAAGTAACGTTGAGGTTTGAACTCGTCCCAACGTTGATGCGCCCAACCTTCACCAGGAGGACGACCTTCGATAGGTGGATCGTCAAGATCACGTCCCAAGTAACTCTCTACAAGAGGTTCCCAAGGGTTATTTTGAACTGTGTTAGCCCAACGAGTAGGTTGAGGGAACATGTCTTCACCCAAGAACTCGTCTATTTCTTCAGAATCAGGGAAACCTGAAACAGACTCAGGAGCCGGTAAGAATGCACCATCATCACTATCGTCAAAATCGCCGAACTCAAGTGCTTTAGTACCGAATTCTTCGAAACGTAGTAATTGTTGGGTAAATGCTGTCGCACCAAATAATGGGCTAGGTGAGCCATTAGTTGGAACATTGAAACGATGATTGTCTTTACCATCGCTTTCGGCTTTAGTAATAAAGTTTCTTACTGCCGCATCTTCTTTTTCACCATGAACACCACCTTCAAATGCAGCAATCATTGCAGATTCTTCATTTTCAGGAATTTCAGTAGTAAGTGCTTCACGTTGACCAGAGGTATCCTCTGCATCTCCCGGCACTTCAACCGGTGGAGGTGTAACAGGTGTTACCGGTGCAGGCGGTGCCTGAACAGGTGGATCGTTCGAATCATCACCGAAACACCCACTAAGTAGTGCGACGGAGGTAATCACTGCTAATGGACGCAAGATTAATTTAGCGTCCTTTAATGACTTCCAATACATATATTTTCTCCGCAAACCCCATTATTTTTATTTTTATAAGGCGAAAATTTTCTGTAATTTCAAGTTAATAAAGCCCGAGCTACATTTACATCTTCAACAACCAGCTTATAAAGAAGTAATTAGACCCGGGCGCATAGTTTAAACGCGGCATAAAAAATTACCGCATTCAAAAGACTAATAGGAAAAAACAATAATAGCAATCGAAAAAGTTAAAACGGGTCTTAAATAGAGGCTTTTTTGGACACTTCTGACTTCTAACGCATAAAAAAAGTAGCCTAACGCCCCTATTAACTACCCAAAGCGAAACGGAAATGTACTTATTAAAGAAAAAACGTATCATAATAAAGCGCCTTACAAAAAATCGTATCTCTTTGTTTTAAATGGCTTTTTACCTTTGGTATATTTTATACCCTAACCAAAAAATCATCTCGGTCGGAAATAAAACCAAAAACAGTACTATATTATTCAAGCTTCAACGTTTAAGACAACATAGGAGTATACATGCCTTATTTAAGGCCTTTTTTGGCGTAAAATTAGCTGTATAGAGACTACTAAACATACACATTAACCCTAATTTTGGTATGGGATTTTAGTACCCTAAAATCTTGTAAAACGAGGAAATAATACCGCTAGTTCTTAATCAAAGTGTCATCAATAAAATAAGTTCTTTTTGTAGCGTTTACTCTTAATTTTCACGCAATAAAAACCAAGAAAACCCTCATAATCGGGAGAACAATAGAGATAAGTACGAAAACATAATAAATAGAAGCATGGGCACTCATTGCCAAACCACTATTAAAGATTAATACACAGATAGATCCGGTATATTTTGCTCACGCGATAAAGGTTAGTTACACATGTTTAGGACTTGGTTCACTAATTTGCTTATACCAGCATCCGCCTCCAATATTGATTCAGCCAACATGTAGGCTGGTGTGCTCACCACTTTGTTAGCCTCATCAATAATAATGCAATCCACCGCACAATTAACATGCTCTCCCCCCATAGCAGTGACAGCCGAAGCAGTTTCTTCGTCATTACCAATAGTCGCTAAAGATGGACTGTCATAAACTAACGGAATAAGCGCTGGTGTAATGCAAATATACCCAGCTGGCTTGCGCGCCGAAGCAAAGCTTTTACAAACTGCCAATACCTCTTTCTGTATATTGGCTTTCGATCCTTTTACCGCAAAATCAGACAGATTTTTTGCTGCGCCAAACCCGCCGGGTAAAATAACCGCATCAAAATCAGCCACATTTAGCTCAGTAATCGGTTTAATATCGCCACGAGCAATACGCGCCGCTTCGATTAAAACGTTGCGGTTGGGTTGCATTTCTTCACCTGTTAAGTGATTAATGGTGTGCATTTGCTCCATATCTGGCGCAAAACAGTGATAACTTCCACCCGCTTTTTGAATATGTAATAACGTTAGTACAGCTTCATGAATTTCTGAACCATCATAGACACCACACCCAGAAAGGATAACTGCGACTTTTTTCATATTTTCTCAGCCTTTAATTTGTTACTACTGCGTTATAAATAGAACAGCATATTAACATGACAAATCCCCGCCTTTGCGGGGATTTCATTAATGTAACAACTGTAAGCAACGTGGAACTAAGAAGGTTTTCCCAACTAGGTTAAAGTAACAAACTCTTCTCCAGACGTTGGGTGTATTGCCACACAAGCATCAAAATCAGCTTTGGTTGCCCCCATTTTAATTGCAACGGAAAAGCCTTGCATAATCTCGTCCATTCCCAGACCAATACCATGTAGGCCTACCACTTTCTCGTTTTCTCCAACACAAATCAGCTTCATTTTGGTCATTTGACGATGCCGAGTAACCGCCGTGTACATAGCCGCAAAGCTACTGTTATACACTTTGATGTTATCTTCACCATATTGTTCAACAGCTTGTTTTTCTGTTAATCCAATGGTGCCAATTGCAGGGTGGCTAAACATTACGGTCGGAACTAAGTCGTAATCCATTTTAGCTTCAGTTTTGCCGCCAAATAAACGCTCAGACAACAATCGAGCAGCTTTTACTGCTACCGGTGTTAGCTCAATTTTTCCATTAATATCGCCTAAGGCGTAGATATTAGACGCTGTGGTATTTTCAAACTCATCGGTTTTAATATAACCACGTTCATTCAATTCAACATCGGTGTTTTCAAGTTGAAGGTTTTGGGTTAATGGTGAACGACCAATTGCCCAAATAACCTGATCAACCTCTAAGCTATTACCATTGGTAAAGGTTAACGTTAGGCTACCATCAGCATTTTTTTCAAGCTTTTCAGAGGTACTAAAAGCATGCAAGGTTGGACCTTCTTCTGCCATCATATCCACAAGGGAAGAACTTAGCATTTCGTCAAAATTACGTAGGGGTCTATCATGACGTATTGCCAAATGCGTTTCGGAACCTAACGAATGTAGAACACCCGCTAATTCAACAGCAATATAACCACCACCTATAACAGCAACTCTTTTAGGTTGTTCTTGCAATGCAAAGAAGCCATCAGAATCAATCCCCAATTCAGCACCTGGAATATCAGGGAAAATCGGTCTGCCTCCAGTGGCAATTAAAATGTGATCTGCGGTGTATTCTTTGCCATTCACTTCAATAGTATTGTTGTTCACAAAACTGGCATATCCTTCGAGGCGTGTAATGCCGTTTTTAGCCAACACACGATCATAAGAACCGTGAATTCGAGCGATATAAGCTTCGCGGCTATCCACTAACGTTTTCCAATCGAACTTATTAACGGTTACATCAAATCCATAATCCGGTGCGTACAAGTTAATCGCTTCGGCTACTTGCGCACCAAACCACATGGCCTTTTTGGGAACACAACCAACATTGACGCAAGTTCCCCCAACAACCTTACCTTCTATTAATGCGACTTTAGCACCTCGCATAGAAGCACGGTTCGCCGATGCAATGCCGCCACTGCCGGCTCCAATACAAATATAATCAAAATCTGCCATTGTTATCCCAAGTATGTTTATCTGTGCATAAGTTCGGGCTTTTTACCCAAAAATGCAAATTGGTTTTTTATATAGGTTTAATTGAGTTTATTGAATATTCCCACAAGATAGGCAACAAAAGACCATAAAAGGATTCAAGATATTCCACACTTTATTCTCTATTACGCATAAACCAAATCATGCATCTACCTATTCCGTCACCCACCCTGTGCTTCTCCCATTACACCAATAAGCTAAAACACAACTGGTCACTTAATTGATCTAGAACAAACGTTGGTTTTATGAACAGTTGAAAAATAACCAAAACAACTCAAAGTTATATACAGAAAATCATTTCAGCGGCGGCAGACCCTTAGCGTTCAACCCCGATAACTGCCACTGAAGACTTGTGTTATACAACGTTAAATGAGGAGACGACAATGAGCTTTTTCCCAAATATATTTCATCATAATAAAAGCGGCTCTCCCGCGACTTTGAAAAGTCAGATGGATAAAGTGTTTGATAATTTTTTCACCGACTGGCCGGAAATTAATCCCTACGACGAGCGTTCGAGTAACTTTGTTAAACCAGCGGTTGACGTAGCAGAAACCAAAGAACATTTTGAAATTAAAGCTGAGCTTCCAGATATGAAAAAGGAAGACATCCATTTGGAAGTGCAAGGCAACTCTCTTATTCTCATGGGCGAGAAAAAATTTAAGAAAGAAGACAAAAAAGACAAGGGGTATCACTTAATCGAAAGATCATACGGATCTTTTAAACGCGTTATTCCACTGCCGTTCGACATTACCAATAACGAAACAATTCATGCTACGTATGACGATGGCTTACTTACAATCACAATTGACAAGCCAGCAAACCAAGTTGAAAACCAACGTAAAGTTGACATTACATAGGCAGCCTCTTCAATTTTCAACAGATTCGATAAGGCACTTTCAAGAGGTACTCTCTATAACAATTAGAGGTGCCTCTTAGTTTTACTCACCAAACACATTAATTTAGCGACCATTCAATACAAAAAAAAGCAGTCGGCAATACCCAAAAAACCAACAGCCGCTTTACGCCAAAAAATTGTCGCTCGCTTGAGATTTCGTGTTATTAACGCGACGGTTTGCCCAATCAGAAAAAAGTAACAGTATGATATTTAAAGTGAAATCCAACATAGTTAAGCCCTCTCGGTGACCAATGTTAATTATCTAAATCCGTACTTCACTAATATTAAAAGCAGTAACCATGCCACAAAATTAAATCAAAACCGTTAATGGTGAAATTATTTTCATTTCAATTGCTGCTTAAATACTCTATCGGCGGAAATTAGAATTACTTAATAAAGGATAATTATTTTTGTGTCGTTTTTGCTTAATCTACCACTGGAGAGGTAAGTTTTCTACACCAACAGACTAAAGTATATGATCTTTTTCTACATCAACCTTTACTATTAAGAACGAGATAACTTGCAGAATTGACTTGAGTTTTGCAGTTTACATCTTATAAATGGAACTATACGACAACTTGGACAGGATGATCTTAACCATGAGCCAATTCGACTTACCGCATTTTTCCGACATTAAACCGGAACAAATTGAAACCCGAGTGAAGCAGCTCATAGCTGATTGCAAAAGCACTGTGGAAGACAAATTGCAGCAATCTCACTTCGATTGGAGCAACCTGATAGCCCCGATCGATGAAGTAGAAGATCTGTTAAACAAATATTGGTCTCCAGTATCCCACATGAATTCCGTAGTCAGCAGCGATGAACTAAGAACTGCTCACGATGCCTGCTTACCGTTTCTTTCCGAGTACGGCACTTGGCTTGGTCAAAACAAAGCGTTATTTGATGCGTATGTCCAAATTAAGGACGATGTTAGTTTCTCTGCGTTAAATACAGCACAACAAAAAGTGATCAATGATGGCATCCGGGATTTCAAATTATCCGGCGTAGCGCTAGCGGAAGATAAAAAGCAACGCTTTGGCGAAATCAGGGCAAAACTTTCAGAGTTAGGCTCAACATTCAGCAACCAAGTAATGGACGCTACACTGGGCTGGACCAAGTTAATAACAGATGAAAATGATTTAGCCGGGCTTCCAGATTCAGCAAAAGCGTCAGCGGCTCAAACCGCCAGACAAAAAGATCTCCAAGGTTGGCTTTTCACCTTAGATGCACCCAGCTATATTCCAGTGGTTACTTATGCCGACAATCGCGCATTTCGCGAAGAAATGTACCGCGCATTTTCAACCCGCGCATCGGATCAAGGCCCTAATGCCGGAAAATGGGATAATGCACCGATTATTGATGAAATTTTGGCTCTTAAGTCAGAACTCGCCACTATTTTGGGATTCGACAATTATGCGGAATTGTCCTTAACCACCAAAATGGCTGAAAACCCTGAACAGGTAAACAGCTTCCTACACGATTTGGCCGAACGCTCTAAACCACAAGCCGAACGTGAACTTCAAGAAATTCGCGACTTTGCCCGTGAAACACACAATGAAGCAGATTTAGCCGTTTGGGACATCCCTTACTACGCGGAAAAGCTTAAACAAAACCTCTATAGCATCTCTGACGAAATGCTTCGTCCTTACTTCCCTGAATCCAAAGTAGTAAGTGGGCTTTTTGAAGTCGTATCTCGCCTATACGGTATTTCCATTGAAGAATGTTCCGATGTTGATGTATGGCATTCCGATGCGCGCTTTTTTCAAATTAAAGATGAGCAAGGGGAACCTCGTGGCGGTTTCTATTTAGATCTTTATGCACGAGAAAAGAAACGTGGCGGTGCATGGATGGACGAGTGTAGAACTCGACGCACAAAAACCGACGATTCCTTACAACAACCCGTGGCCTATCTTAACTGTAACTTTAACGGCCCGGTAGACGGCAAACCGGCCATGTTTACCCATGATGAAGTCATCACACTGTTTCATGAATTCGGTCATGGTTTACACCATATGTTAACCAAAATAAATGTCGGCGGTGTTTCAGGCATAAATGGCGTGCCTTGGGATGCTGTTGAACTACCTAGCCAATTTTTAGAAAACTGGTGTTGGGAAAAAGAAGCCCTCGCTTTTATATCCGGTCATTTTGAAAGCGGCAACCCGCTGCCAGATGACATGCTAGAAAAGATGTTAGCGGCACGTAACTTCCAATCAGCCATGCAAATGATCCGACAAATAGAATTTTCCATGTTCGATTTCCGTTTGCATCAAAACTATCAAGCCTCCCCCAAAACAAGCGTGCAAGAAGTGCTGGATCAGATCCGAAAAGAAATTTCCGTGGTAATTCCGCCGGAAACCAATCGATTCCAAACCGCCTTTTCTCACATATTTGGCGGGGGTTACGCAGCGGGCTATTACAGTTATAAATGGGCCGAAGTGCTGTCTTCCGATGCTTTTAGTCGCTTTGAAGAAGAAGGTATTTTCAATCGAGACGTCGGCAACGCGTTCTTACATAACATTTTGGAAATGGGTGGCAGTAAAGAACCAATGGATTTGTTTAAAGCGTTTAGAGGCAGGGAACCCAGCATTGACCCATTACTAAGACATTGCGGAATTCAGTAATATGGCAGCAGAAGTATTCGCGGCAATTTATCATCGAGCTGCTGAACGAAAAGGAGGGGAAGGGCGACTTGAGAGTATGTTAAGCAGCCCTTCTTCTCAGCAAGAATTAGCGGATATAACAGATGACCGTTATCTTTCCGCTTTTACCAAAAAAGTGTTTCAGTCTGGTTTTGTTTGGCGTGTTGTCGAAAACAAGTGGCCCAACTTCGAACGACTTTTTTTCGATTTCAACATCGAAAAAATACTGCTGCTACCGGATGAGTTGTTTGAACAAAAAGCCAAAGATACTGACATCATCCGCAATCTAAAAAAGGTAATGACAATTCGCGACAATGCCTTGATGATTGCCGACATTCAGAAATCTCATAGCAGCTTTGCACAATTCATTGCTGAATGGCCATCAGACAATATTATAGGGCTGTGGCTCTACCTGAAAAAGCACGGCAGTCGGTTAGGTGGCAATACCGGACCCTACGCTTTGAGAACCTTAGGAAAAGACACCTTTTTACTCAGTCGTGATGTGGAAGGTTATTTTAAAAGTTACGACATCATTTCAGGCGGAACCACATCAAAACGCAGCCTGGAAGCGATTCAAAATACTTTTAACGAATGGCAGCAACAGAGCCAACGTTCGTTACAAGATATTAGTCAAATTGTGTCAATGGCAACTGGCGACAACTTTTTACTGCCCGAGGATTAACCTTGGGTTGTAAAACCTGCAAGGTGGTTATTCATCATTTCCCATATTTAAGCCTTCGGGGTCTTGGGATTCCACAACAAAAAAAACAATAAAAAGCCCGCATAGTTTAATACCATGCAGGCTTTTGTTGTGCTTTAACGCTCTCAATACGAATTGTTTTTTAACAATTCCGTTATCCATGAAGGCTTATTCTGTGCGGGAAGTCACTTCCAACAAATGGTAACCAAATTGTGTTTTAACTGGGCCTACCACCGTATTTAAATCTGCACTAAAAACAACTTCATCAAATTCAGGCACCATTTGGCCACGTCCAAATGTTCCTAGTTCGCCGCCTTGTGCTTTTGATGGGCAATTTGAGTGAGCCTTGGCAACGTCGGCAAAATCATCACCGCTCTCAATTTGTGCCTTTAAGTTTAAACATTGTTCTTCGGTATCTACCAGTAGGTGACGAGCTGATGCTTGAACCATTTTTGAATTCTTCTCTATAAAATTTTTGCAAATTTTATCCTACCTACTGATGAAATAAAAGAGCATCAATACTACCATCAACAACTCTGTTACCTATTCAATCATGTTGATTATTTATACTAAGGATATTTCTAAGTAACCTTAACCATGACGATTAATCATTAATCGAAACAGCCTTACAACCATGACAATTAATCATCAACAAATGACAAGTCATCATATAGTGTAATCATCTTTATTTTGTGAGTATAGTGTAAACAGTCGCAGTAAAAAGCAAATGACTTTATCTGCAATGTGGGATTTTTACATTATAAAAGGGGATCTGTATGAAGAACTTGCCCACCAAAGTCTTGTTGTCTTCAGTACCGTTGATAACTGGGCTTTTATCGGTTCAAGCCTACGCTCAAGAACAAACTAGTGAACAAAACGACAAAGCCGAAACTGAAATAATTTCAATTGTCGGATCAAGAACCAGTGCCCGCTCTGCGGAAGATTCACCCGCACCAGTAGACATTCTAGGAGGTGAAGACTTCGCCCGCCAAAGTTCTACCGATATCAATGATATGTTGCGCAATGTAGTGCCGTCTTACAACGTCAGTGCTCAGCCAATATCGGATGCATCTACTTTTGTTCGTCCAGCAACGTTAAGAGGACTAGCAGCAGACCATACTCTAGTGCTATTAAACGGTAAACGACGCCACCGCTCATCTGTTATCAATTTTTATACTGCTGGCGACAGCAACGGAGCACAAGGACCAGACGTTTCTGTATTTCCGTCCATCGCTTTACAGTCCGTTGAAATTTTACGTGATGGTGCAGCAGCGCAATATGGTTCAGATGCCATTGCAGGCGTATTGAACTTTCGCCTCAAAAATGCCAGTGAAGGTGGTTCGGTTGAACTACGCACAGGTAGCACGTTCGAGGGCGACGGCGATAATTTCTATCTTGCAGGCAATAAAGGGTTTGAATTAGGCGCTGACGGATTCTTCAATATTAGTGCGTCCTACGGTGAATCGGACCCAACTAATCGCTCGGTACAAACAGCAGCGGCAGCTCAGGCTGAAGCGCTAGGATTTGCTAATGTTCCTAATCCAGCACAGGTTTGGGGAACACCCGACGTTGATCATGATTTCAAATCCGTATTTAACCTAGGCTATGACATAAACGATAATGTCTCTTTCTACGCCTTTGGTAATTACGCAGATAAAGAAGCCACCAATGGCCTTTACCACCGTCCAGCTTTGGGCCGTGAAGGGGTTTACACTTTTGGCGATAATATTGCCATTGCCGATCTCGACGGCGTAGGCACCGGTATAGAATGCCCAACTATTGCAGCTACAGATTTGGCCGCAATTCAAGCCTTGTCTAACAACAGCAATTGCTGGTCGCTACATGAAGTTTATTCAGGTGGGTTTACACCTTCGTTAACGGGTACAGTTGAAGACATGTCTTTGGTTGCCGGTATAAAAGGCGAACTGAGCAATGAAGTGACATATGAGCTTAGCGCTACCTACGGCCGAAACGAAACTAGTTTCGACGTAAATTCATATAATGTCTCTTTTGGCCCTGATTCCGAAACCTTAATGGACGCAGGTTCCTATATTCAAACCGAAAAAAATCTAAATGCTGATTTTACGCTTCCCGTTGGTGTAAACGCCTTCGCAAGCGATGCCATGGTAGCGTTCGGTTTGGAGTATCGCGAAGAAACATTTGAAGCCAACGCCGGGCACCTTCACTCCTATGCGATTGGTCCCTATGCAGCTCAAGGTTTCTCGGGCGCATCTCAAGGTTATGCCGGTGTTAATGCTGCGGCAGAAACCAAAGCTAGCCGTTCTAATATAGCGGTTTATGTAGATGCCGAAGCCGATATAACCGACAACTTTCTGCTTACCGGCGCACTGCGTTGGGAAGACTTTGAAGACTTTGGTTCAACCATAAATACTAAAGTGTCTGCACGCTTAGATGTGTCTGAAAAAATGAGCCTACGTTCAAGTTTAAGTACTGGCTTTAAAGCACCCACACCAGGTCAACAAAACGTGCGTAATATTAGCTCGTTATTGGATGCTGGAAACATTGTATTAAGTGGTATTTTACCGTCATTGGATCCTTTAGCTGTTAGCGTTGGTGGTTCACAACTTGAGCCAGAAGAATCAACCAGTTTCTCTTTCGGAACGGTTTACAGCGGCAATTGGGTTAATGTGACCTTGGATTATTTTCGCGTAAATGTTGATGACCGAATTTCGCTTTCACCCTTTTTTGATGTAGACAGCGCTGAGTTTTCAACGCTTCGTTACTATACCAATGATTTTGAAACTGAAACCCAAGGCGTTGATATTGTTGCCACTTCTTCGGTAGACATGGCAGGCGGCTCCACTGAGTTTTCCTTGGCGGCGAACTGGACTGACACCAAAGTCGAAAAACACAATAACCTGGATCCTCTACGCATTCGCACCATTGAAGAAGGTATGCCGAGTGTACGAGGTAATTTCACCATTCAGCATGTTCAAAATGACTGGCGCACATTGGCACGTTTTAACTATTACGCGAGTTATTATAACGGCCATATTTCGTTTACCGATTTCGAACCCGGTTCAGAAGTAACGCTAGATCTTGAATTTGCCTACAACTTGACTGATGACACAGAGATTATCATTGGCGCTGCGAATATCTTTAATAATTTCCCAGACGCGATACCTGATGAAGGTTTACCTATTACAGGAACCGACTCTTTGTTTGATACCAAAAGCGCTTGGGGAGCCAAGTACCCTGAATTCTCTCCAATGGGAATCAACGGTGGTAGTTACTACCTAAGACTGCTCAGTCGCTTCTAAGTCTCTTTCTACACTACTATACAAGGGTCTTTTCAAGCTTATCTTGCTTGGAAAGGCTCTTGAATCAGGAATCCAACCCTTATGAAACCTGTTTATATTACAGATTACCTGCGCTCGGCTTTTACTAGAGCTCATCCCATTAAGCAGGGAGTCGATGCCTTTGAGAACATTCGAGCAGACGAAATATTCGTTCAATTAATCAACACTATGTTGTCCAACGCCAAGTTTAATAAAAGTGATGTGGAAGAACTGGCTATTGGGTGCGCTCTGCCCGTAAAAGAACAATGGAATTTTGGTGGACGATACCCTGTTATAATGTCGGAACTTGACGATCATTGCGCCAGCCGCACTCTGGAACAACAATGTGGTTCTGGGTTAGCGGCAATTCGCAGTGCAGCCCTTGCAGTGGCATCAGGTGCTTCTGATTTAGTGCTTGCTGGCGGCTATGAACATATGACACGAGTTCCTATGGGATCGGCACTGTTTAAAGACGGAACCTTGACCGTTCCTGACATAAACTCGAATCGCTATGACATGGATGTTGTTATGAATATGGGGCTAACCGCTGAGAAACTTGCCAATAACAGCAGTATTTCTCGCGCACAAATGGACGAATTTGCATGTCGCTCTCACGAAAAAGCTGTCAAAGCCACCAGCAGTGGATTTTTTGCAGGTGAAAACGCCCCCATCACGCTAGCTGATGGTCAAGTTGTGAAGGACGACGGCTGCATTAGACCCGACACAAACATAAGTTCTCTTTCCGGATTACGCTCGGTATTTAAAGAAGACGGGCTAATTTCAGCAGGTAACAGTTCCCCGTTAACCACCGGTGCGGCGCTGGTTTCCTTAATGTCAGAAACAATGCTAGAAAAATCAGGCGCTACCCCCATGGCAAAGGTAATAGCCTGCGTAGATGTGGGTGTAAATCCTGAATTAATGGGGAGTGGAGTCGTTCCTGCAATATCAAAAGCATTATCGGTTGCAGGGCTAACGGTTGAAGATATTGATGCTTGGGAAATCAACGAAGCCTTCAGTGTCGTACCCTTGTATGCCATGCAAGCGCTAAACATTCCAGAAGAAAGAGTTAACCTTTGTGGCGGAGCACTCGCGCTAGGTCATCCATTGGGCGCAACCGGTATTCGCCTAACCGGCACACTGGCTCGTATTTTAAAAATGAACAATGGGCGATATGGTGTTGCCAGTGCTTGCATTGGTGGCGGTCAAGGCATCGCTATTGTAATTGAAAATGTCTGATATTTATCTATAACTCGCAAAAGCCAGTTTAGCTTTTTAGAGCAATACTGGCTTTGCGCTTTTAATAGGTCACAACCATAAACCTTCAATAAAACTTCCAATAAAGAGCTTCTCGATAAACACTTTCTCAGAATCAATAATCAATCTGTTGAACACTACTCCTCAACATTGCCACGACCTTATTGTCTCGCCATTTTTTGGTATAAATCATGCCAAAAGAATAGTCGATAGTGGGCGTAAAAGGCCGGCTCACAAGATTAGGGCTAGATAAGTCTTTTGCAGTAATGGGATTAATAACCGCAATACCGACTCGGTTTGCAACCAATGCGCATAAACCTGCAATATTAGATTCGGTTTTCGACGCAATTTTAATGTTTTTACTGGCGATGAGTTGTAAAATTTTATCTGCGGCTAAATTAGGTTGATTAGCAATAATAAGGTGCTGATTTTGCAAATCTGAAACGTCTATCACCGCCTTCTCTGTTAGCGGGTGATCCTTGGGTAAAATACATTGCGCTTCGGTTTGAGCAATCGTTTCAACTTCTAGGTGAGCACTGTTAATTGGCAAGGTAACAAACCCCACAGTAAACTGTTCCGACTCCACACCTTGCACAACTTCAGACGTATTCAATACATCAAAGTAAACATTTAGCTTTGGATTAAACTCCAAAAGCTTAGCAATAAGCTTTGGCACATAACCAAACGCAAGACCGGGAATAGCCGCAATCCTGAGCCTAAAAGCGCCGAACTCCCGAAGTGCGTGTACACTGTGTTTTAAATTATCAACGTTATTCAATAAACGAAGAATATCGTTATACAACTCTTCGGTTTCTGGCTTTATTATTAATCGATTCTTTTCTCTAATAAAAAGCTCTAAATCGAACGACTTTTCCAATGCCCCCAAAGAGCGGCTCACACCCGATTGAGTAATATCAAGTACCGCAGCTGTTTTAGTGGCAGAACCCGTTTCGTAAAGCACTTTAAATACAAGCAGCGATTTAAGGCTGTTTAAGTCTAAGTTTTCCATGTTTTACCATTCTCTCGCACCAACAAACCATACCAATAAATCATCAAATAATGATTACTCATCATATATTGTCATGACACACCAAGAAAGTATATGCTGTGCCAACGTAATGGCTAAAATATTTTTAAGCAACTACCGTTAAAACCGTTACCCAATAGACCTTTGAATGACAGCAAAGATAGAAATAACGATAAGTAAAAACTAAACGGTAGTTAAAAGTACGTAGCAACCAATATTCATGAGTTTAATGAAATATGAAAACCAACGATAATTTACCACCGGATGAATTTAAGACAGGCAAAAAGGTTGGCTTTGTAGGGGCGATCAGTTCCGTGCTCTTTTTGTTTGTTGCTATCTCAGTGCAAGTCTTTTGGTTTGGCAATACAAACTCAACCCATATTACGCTAATCATCGTCACTGCTTTTTCGTCTATTGTCGCATTAAGATCTGGCTTTACTTGGCAAGAAATTCAAGACGCAATTCTCTACGGCTGCAACATTGCCATGTTACCCATGCTTATTTTAATGATGGTAGGTGTGTTAATTGCTAGCTGGATTGCCGCTGGCACAATTCCAGCGCTCATCTATTACGGCATTCAAATATTGTCACCGGATTATTTTCTGTTTACCGCCTGTTTAATCTGCTGCATTGGTTCGCTTTCAACCGGCAGTTCATGGACAACGGCAGCCACTTTCGGCGTAGGATTTATGGGCATTGGTATTGGACTGGGTGTATCTCCAATGATCACTGCCGGTGCAGTGATTTCAGGCTCCATATTCGGTGACAAGATGTCGCCTCTATCCGACTCCACCAACCTTGCCGCAGCGGTAGCACAAGCGGATCTTTTTGAGCACGTAAAAAGCATGGCCTATTCCACCGGTCCTGCCATTGTCATTACCTTACTTATTTACCTTGGAATGAGTTTCAGCGGTCAAGGTAGTGCAGAAGTAGACAACTCCCACGTAATGCAAATACTCACTGCCATCGAAAACAATTTTGATTTAAACCATTTGGTCTTATTGCCACCACTATTGGTCATCGCCCTTGTCATGAAAAAAGTAAGTGGGTTAGCGGTAATGCTAATTGCTTCACTGGTCGGAATGGGTTTAGCCATGGCAATACAAGGTACTGGTTTTAGCGAAATGCTGACCTTTATGAATTATGGCTACGAGTCCAGCACTCAAATTAAAGAAATTGACGACATACTTTCCGGCGGTGGTCTGCAAAACATGTTATGGACCGTATCTCTCGGGTTTATTGCGTTGGCAATGGGTGGCGTATATGAAAAAACCGGCATGTTGGATGCGGTGCTACGTAAAATGCAAGGGCTAGTACATTCCATGCGCGGACTGGTGTTAACCCATGTTATTTCGTCTTTTGCGATCAATATTTTTTCTGCCAGCCAATTTATGGCGGTGATCATACCTACACGAATGCTAGCTAGAGTATATAAACAGCACAAATTACTACCTCATGTTTGCTCCAGAGTGAGCGAAGACAGCGCGACAGTTACCTCACCTCTTGTGCCTTGGGGATTAGGCGGTGTTTATTATTCTTCCGTTTTGGGTGTGGCAACGCTGGATTATTTGCCCTACACCTTCTTGGCGCTGATAGCGCCCCTGATAACACTCTTATTGGCATTTAGTGACACATTTATGTTTCGTGAAAGCGATACAAGTGCATAACACTCTTTGGGATACTATATGAATAAAGAATCAAATATCGAGGCGGCAATTGCCACAATACCTGATGGAGCCTCGATTATGATTGGCGGCTTTGGGTGCCCGGGCACCCCCTTTTCTCTCATTCAAGAGCTTATGAATCAGGGAGCAAAAGGATTAACGCTGATTAAAAACGATGCCAATGAAACCGGCATTGGCATTAGTCGCCTTATTGAAAATGGCCAAGTTGATAAACTCATCACAACGCATATAGGGTTAAACAAAAAAGTAATACACCTGATGAATGAGGGTGCTATCAAAGTGGAGTTTCATCCTCAAGGGATTCTCGCTGAAAAAATCCGAACCGCCGGTGCAGGCAGCTTTGGGTTCTTAAGCGATATTGGTTTACATAGCGAAATTACCGATGCCAGCCAAGTGATCTCGTGGGAAAACAAGCCTTACAAAATGGAAACATCTTTGTCTGCTGACTTTGCTTTAATACACGCCCATAAGGCAGACAGAATAGGTAACCTTAGCTATCAAGCATCGGCAATTAACTTTTCGCCTCTTATGGCAATGGCCGCCAATCACGTTATTGCAGAAAGTAGCCAAATTCTAGACATTGGCGCTATCGTTCCAGAAACCGTTCACACTCCCTGCGCCTTCGTGGATCAACTGGTAACCGTAAATATTAACGATCCACTATATGCTGTTTTGGAGGGCCGATATGCAAGCTAATAAAGAAAGAGCTTCGAATGCAGAGCAGGGTGTGCATAAAATTGTTAAACGCGCAGCGCAAGAAGTATCCGATGGGCAAATCATCAATTTGGGCATTGGCTTACCAAGCCAAATGGTGCAGTACATACCACAAGACATAGACGTAATGCTGCATTCTGAAAACGGCGTGCTTGGTGTCTCAAAGCAAGCAACGCAAGCCAATTTGCAACCTGACCTTATTGATGCAGGCGGCGCTTATATAACCACCCGAGATGGCGCAAGCTTTTTTGATAGTGCCATATCTTTTGCCATTATTCGCCGTTCGAAACTAGATGCCTCGTTTATGGGCGCTTTTGAGGTTGATGCAGCAGGGAATCTGGCAAATTGGAAAATCCCCGGCAAGTTCTCACCTGGCATTGGTGGCGCAATGGAACTGGCCCAAAAAACATCGAGAGTCGTGGTGTTGTGTTCACATACCGATAAAGCCGGACGCTCAAAAATTAAAACCCAATGTACTCTGCCTATCACAGCAGAAAAATGTGTTTCACGCATTATTACCGATATGGCGGTGATTGATGTCACCGACCAAGGCCTAGTGTTAATTGAAATAGCTGAGCACTTGAGCGTAGAAGAAGTGGTCGCCGCCACAGATGCTCCTTTGGACATTACCAACAATATTAAACCGTTTTGAGGTGAGATCATGCTAGACAATACTCCACTGACTGACATCGAAAATAAAATAATGGCATCCTGTGATCAGTTATTTCCGCAGGTTGTGGATTTTACCAAAGAGATGGTTAAACAATATGCCGTTTTAAATCAGGAAACCGGCGTATTAGATACCGTAGAACGGCAATTAAAAGAATTACACTTGCCGGTACAACAGGTTCCCATCGACAGTGCTCACTTGGGAAAGCACCCTTTATTTGCCCCCGTTGAATGGACCTACGATAAAAAATACAACTTGGTGTCGGCTTTAAATCCCGGTGCTGAAGGTAAAAGCCTGGTACTCAATGGGCACTTAGACGTAGTTAGCGCATCACCAGAATCAATGTGGACACGCCCACCCAATGCTCCTTGGGAAAAAGACGGCTGGCTCTATGGCCGAGGTGCCGGTGATATGCAAGCTGGAGTAGCCGCCATGATTTATGCGGTGCATGCCGTAGCGCATGCCGGGTATTCTGTTAAATCACCCATCACCATTCAAGCCGTTGTTGAAGAAGAATGCACGGGCAACGGCGCATTAGCCTGTTTAGACAGAGGTTTTGGCGGCGACTTCGTATTAATTCCGGAGCCTTTCGGCGCACAAATCTATGCCGGTCAAATTGGCGTGCTCTGGTTTAAAGTCAGCGTTGAAGGAGTGCCGACTCATGTGCTGGATACTTCAGCAGGCGAAGATGCCATTCAACGACTGCAACAGATTATTCCTTTTCTAAAAGCGTTAGAAGACGAGCTAAACGATAAACATAGAAGCGGCCCTTATTCTGAAATGTCACATCCTTTCAACTTGAATATAGGTAAATTTCGTGGAGGTAACTGGGCATCCAGTGTTCCCGCCTTCGCTGAAATGGAAGGGCGTATTGGCTTTCCGCCGGGGATGTCCGTCAACACCATTATGCAAATGGTCAGTGATCGCATTGAGCAAGCCACTGCTAGCTCATCCTCCGCTCAAGGTAAAAAACCGAAACTGCGCTTTCATGGATTTCGTTCAGAAGGCCACTTGGTTGATATAGCAGACCCTGGCATTCAAATGCTTTCCCACTGCCATCGTTCACTAACCAATACCGATCCTGAAACTTTTTATGCCACCTGCACCACAGACCTGCGAGCATTTCATTTTTACAGTAAAACCGCAGGCACCTGCTATGGTCCGGTCGCACAAAACATTCACGGTATTGACGAGTGCGTGAATATCGAATCCATTAAACACGTATTAAAAACATATGCGCTCTTTATCGCGCGTTGGTGCAAATTAGAGGTAGCTTAAAATGGGAAGGCTGATTAACCGCTCATTATCGTTCCAATATCCCACAGCGGTTAAAGGTGACGGTATTTACATTATCGATAAAGAAGGCAATCGCTACCTTGATGGTTCTAGTGGAGCCGGCGTGTCGTGCTTAGGCCACAGCAACCAGGAAGTGGTTGAAGCAATGCACCAACAAGCCCAACAACTCTCCTTTAGCAGTACTGTTTTTTATACTACCGATGTTGCCGAGGCATTGGCAGACGAATTAGTAAAGCACGCCCCTAGAGGTCTGCGTTACGTTCAATATGGCAACAGTGGCTCAGAACAAGTAGAAAATGCCTTAAAGCTGGCACGGCAATATCATGTAGATGCCGGACACCCATCCAAAAGCATTATCATTGGTAGAGAGCAAAGCTACCACGGTATGACTCTGGGCACACTCAACGTGGGCGGGCATTTCCAGCGTAGGGAACTCTACGAACCAATGCTTAATGCCACTTACCAAATTCCGCCCTATTTTGAATATCGCCATAAGGAAGACAACGAAACCGTAGAACAATACAGCCTACGAACCGCCGGTTATCTGGAACAAAAAATCACAGAGCTTGGCGAAGAGAATGTCGCCGCCTTTATATGTGAACCCGTGGTCGCAGCAACCATTGGTTGTGTAGGCGCGAATAGCATTTATTTTAAAAAGATTCGGGAAATCTGCAACAAACATAATGTACTGCTGATTTTCGATGAGATTTTCTGCGGAATGGGCCGTACCAGCACTTTACATGCCTGTGAACAAGAAGGTGTTAGCCCAGATATTCTAATTATGGCCAAAGGCTTAGGGGGCGGATACCAACCCATTAGCGCCATGCTGTTTTCTCAAACCATTCGAGATGCCATTGCCAATGGTCGAGGTTATTTAATGAATGGTCACACCTACATGAGCCATCCGGTAGGTTGTGCCGCAGCACTGGCAGTGCAAACAATCATTCAGCGGGAAAAACTGCTTCCAAATGTGCAGAAAATGGGTGATTACCTTCGAAATTCACTTAAAAATGCATTTGGCGATAGCCCCTATGTAGGTGATATTCGAGGTCGGGGGCTTATGCTTGCCATGGAGTTGGTACAAGACAAAGCAACCAAAACCCCCTTTAATCCGCAGCAACATTTGTGGCGAGAAATCCAGATGATTGCCATGTCACATGGTTTAATGTGTTACCCCAACCAAGGAACAGCAGACGGCCGATCTGGCGATCACGTTCTGTTAGCTCCACCCTATATTATTACCGAAACCCAATGTGATGAGCTGGTCGAAAAACTAACGCGCTCGGTCAATGAAGCCATTGAAAAAGTGCGAGCCTAATAAACTTAAGGGCCGGTGACCTCGAAGCTCACTGGCCCTAATTAAAAATCTTAATCTTCTCTGCTTCTTTTAAAAAACTAACTGCCTAAAAACACCACGGTTTTATTACCATCCAAAAATACCCGCCGCTCAATGTGATATTTAACCGCTTTAGCCAACGCCAAACATTCGTTATCACGACCAACACGGACCAAATGCTCCGGCTTACAATTATGATCCACCCTTGTTAGGATTTGCTCAATAATCGGCCCTTCGTCCAGATCCGACGTAACATAATGCGCCGTTGCACCAATCACCTTTACGCCACGTTCATAGGCTTGATGATAAGGCCTTGCCCCTTTAAAACTAGGCAAAAAAGAATGATGAATGTTAATACAACGCCCAGACAATCGTTCAGAAAGATCGTTGGATAAAATCTGCATATAACGCGCAAGTACCACCAGTTCACTATTGGTTTCTTCCACAATTTCCAGCAGCCTTTCTTCTTGTTGGGCTTTAATGTCTTTATTAATAGGAAGATGAATAAACCGAATACCTTCGCGCTCAACCATTGGCCTAAGATCTTTGTGATTAGACACAACAGCGGTAATTTCCATATTCAACTCGCCATTACGACGTCGATACAACAAGTTATCCAAACAATGATCTAACTTGGAAACCATAATCAACACTTTAGCTGGCACCGCAAGATCATGAATATTCCATTGCATGGAAAACAACTCGGCAATACTCAAAAAGCCTTTGTTTAATGCATCCACATCCGGGGATTTGTCCTGTAACCGAAATACCGCTCGCAGAAAAAACTTGTCGGTTGACTCATCATCAAACTGCTCAAGTGCGCAGATATAGCAGTCATTTTCGGCTAAATAACCAGAAATAGCGGCAACAACACCGGTTCCTGCTCGACAACTCACATTAAGGATCAAGGTATTGTGTTCTTTAGGTAGATTAATCATGATGATTTTGCGCTTACAACTATTAAACAAAAGGAAGGGATACTTATTCTAGAAAGTGTACCCGAGCAATATCAGCGGTCAATCATAAAAATATATAGGATATATAGGGAATCGCTCACAACAGCAGGCACGTAACATAAAATCCTACAACTGTAGGATTAATATCTAAAATAGCTATTCCAACGCAATTAATCCTACTTAAATAGGATATAATTTGTTTTCAGTTTGCTTAAACCCTAAAATCCTTGTTTAATAGGATTAATCGTAAGAAGTAGAACTTTCACCCAGTTAATCCTAACTAAGTAGGATTTTTTAAATGGCTAAACAAATAACAATTGCTGAAAAGCCCGATCTATCAACACCATTAGATATGCAAACTATGGGTGAATATGTTCGCTACAAAAGAACATCAAACAACATCACCCTAGAAGATGCAGCCAGCCTGTGTGGACTATCAAAGCAAGCCTATAACAATGTGGAAAGAGGCGTAGCGAATATCCGTGTAGATACATTATTAAAAGTATTCTCAGCCTTTGGAATCAAACTTTCCATTCAAGAAGAAGAGCAAGAAAATGACGGATGGTAATATCAAACAATCAGTTCATTCATTTCCAACCATTAATGTCTTTGCCAAAGACAAACGAGTTGGCACCTTAATATTCGAACAACCTAGAGTTTGCCAATTTCAATACGACGAGCAATGGCAAAAAAACGGCTACGCAATATCACCGCATATACCCATAGCCGAAACGGCAGAATCCTCAGCAATCGTTAACTTCATCCGCAACTTATTTCCGGAAGGAAGCGCCTTTGAAGTACTGCTAGAATCCGAAAATTTATCCACCAATAACCTATATGGTCTTTTAAAAACCATAGGACATGACACCGCTGGAATGCTTACGTTTTCAGAACAAACAAGCATTCAGCAAGCTACACAACTACGCAAGGTTACCGAGCAAGAGCTTATATCACGGTTAGACAGCGGCATTCCGGCCAACATAGCTAACTGGGACGGGAAATACAGGTTATCTATAGCAGGCGTACAAAATAAGCTAAATGTCTACCTGAATAAAGAAAACTCAATCTATCTGGCAGATGGCGATCTTGCCAGCAACCACATATTAAAATTCGCTTCGGGTCAACACCCATCAATCGTAGTGAATGAGCTATTTTGTATGCGCCTAGCAAAAGCAGTTGGTATAGACGTTGCGGAGGTCAGAAATAGAAACTTTGGTCAACACCACGCTTTAATGGTGAAACGATTTGATCGTCATACTACCGAGCAAGGAGTCGATAAGCGTCACATAATAGACGGTTGCCAAGCGCTTAATTTATCGCCGGAATATAAATATGAGCAAAATTTTGGAAGTAGTGCAGACGTTGTCCATATTCGCGATGGTGCCAACCTCACCCAGCTATTTAACTTTGCGCATCAATGCGCAGTACCCGCTGTTGCCATCCAGAAATTGATCGATTGGTTAGTATTTAACTTAATTATAGGAAACAGCGATGCTCATGGTAAAAATGTCAGCTTTTACATACTAAAAAGAGGCATCACGTTAACCCCTTTTTATGATCTGGTATCCGTTGTTTATGAAGCACAAAACCAAACCAATCTTGATGTCAATTTAGCGATGGCAATAGGTGACAACTTTAATATCAACCAAATCACAGCCTTCGACTTACTTTCTTTTGCTGAAGAAGTAGATATTAAATTCGACATTTTAAAACGCCGAATAGACAGACTTACCAACCAATGCCTAAACCAAGTCCACTCACTGGACTTTGCAGACGATCAGCTAACGAAAGAACAACAAACCGATGTAAAAGCCATAGAAAGACTCATTACACAACGATGCGAGTTATTGCAAAAGCAAAGCCAGCAGTTTAATTCCGTAATACAATCCGCATTTAGTTGAATCGATTAAACTAATAACGACATTGGTATTACATGGTTTCCCTACCCATGCCAATTCTTACCCACCAATGATAAATCCGATGGCTCCAAACAGCATCTTGCCCATATCAACGGCGTCTTTAATATCTTTACCGCGCTCGAAAAGCACTTCGAGTACTTTGCCTTCATCGCTATTAACATCAAGCTCACGATTTTCTTGCAACGCTAACTGTGCCTGTTCCAACACTTGTACTTCTGCTACTTGATTTGTCAGTGTTTTGGTATGTTCAAGGGCATCAATAAACAAAGCTTTTTGAGCTTCTGCGTCGTTAGTATTGAATGAGTTTGTAATAGAGGATGTATTGGAAGAATTATCTCCAGTGCTAAGTTGTGCACCGGGACTTTTGTCAATTGTAGTTGTGGTTGATTTATCAATGTGAATGTTCACGTTACCGTCTCCTTTGGCAATTAGGTTATATTCTGAAATACCCTCAAACAGATGTTGGATACCTTTCTGTTCTAAGTTTTGCATCCCTTCCACCAATACAGGAATAGGGGATGGTAGGGGCTTTTGTATTTGCTGAACCGCACCATGCACTTCCCTTAGTGCAGTATTGTATTCGCTTGCCTTACCACCAAAAAACGACAATTTCATTACATGCTTAGCCAAGTGGAATTCCACCAAAAGCTGTGCTTTTTTGTCGTTAAAATCAATAAACAATCCGTCACGCCACACATTACTTTGATTATTTTTCAGTTCAATATGCAACACACCACTTTCTATCATCTGAATCGCAAACTGGCTTTTAAAGCCAAGAGGGAAAGTGTTAAACGGATATTCAATCACTACCGGTTTATTATGCGTTGGCTGTCTTAAGAATTCGGCTAGCCATTCAGGTTCTTTAACGGGTGCGGCATCAGGGAAGAAGTAGTACGACTCACAGTCAGGAGTAAACTCATGCATTGCCGAATGCTTTTTCAGAAACATCTCAAGGTTATTTGCATTTTCCATATGCCCTAGGCAGTTATCCATAAAGTCATCAGTAGAAAGAACCCCACCGTTTTCAATTAACTTATTATGGTTAATTGCCTTGTAAGCCTCCCCAATAATCCAGTTAGGGTTTAAACATAGTTGCCCTTTCCCTAAACGAATAATTTGCCCCAGATTATCCAGCGACTTAACAATAGAATCCCACTCACCATCTTTTTCTTCGCTTGATAAGCCCAGCTTTTTTCTTAGAACCTTATTTGAAACATATTGTTGATCTGCAAAAAGCGCTTGAGTCGTCTTCATCGCGTCACGAGAATCAGCGGTAATCTTGTATCGACTTTCGATACTGGTATCCACCAACCGCTGCACAAATTTATTAAATTTGTCATCCGCTTGAATACAAGACAGTTCGACAAAAGATGCCTCATTCAACAAATCAGGGTATTCGCGAATTAAACGGCGAGTGTTTTGTTCTCGCTGCACCTTTTCGTACCAGTTAGTCACCACTAGTACCGGAATAGTCGGGGAATTCAATTCAGAAGATTTATAACGATAAGATCCTGTATGCAATCGAATTTGAGCCAGCCAATCATCCGGCGCTTGTTCATGACGACTATCGACCACCACTACATACACACAGTTTTCGTTGCGGATAAAACCTCGGTGTAAATTATGAAAAATACTTTGGCCACCAAAATCCCATATGTATAAATTTAAATCTTTGGGAAATTCGGTGTTCATTACCTTTTCATGTACTTCTAGCTCAACAGGCTGATGGTTATTGTGGTCAATATCAATAGTGGCTTCTTTACCGGTTATCGTCTCTCTCTTAAATATTAAATCCCGCAAAGAGCTTTTACCGGCACCACCAGGGCCAAGCAACATTACCCGAACAGCCGTATTTTCCTTAACCTCAACTTCACCGACGATATACTCACGAAACTTTTTAGCATCACCCAGAATATCATCGCTGATCTTTTCGGTATAACGAGCAAAACGTTGCTCCTCTATTTCCTCGCCATTCCATACCCTCGTGATATCTCCGGCTAAAAATCCTAAACCTAAGCCTTTTAGTTGTTCATTAAAACGTTTTTGTAAAGCATTAGTTTTTTGAATTAATCCATCATCTTGCCAAAGCGACTGCTCGCATAACATTTTAACTGTGCAGCCTTCCATTAACTGGTTAAAGTCAATAATACAAGCTCGGATTAGCTGTGGTCGAGATACCCCACCAGTGTAAACGGCACTAACTGCAGCAACGGCCTTAGCGGCGACGGAAGAAGTATGAGCTGCGACGGAAGAAGCCTCAGCGGCCATAGCGGCGGCTCTATATTCATCGATGTAAGCTCTAGCGTCAGCTCTAACGTTTACTCTGACATCCTCGGTTCTGGCTGCATTTGAGGAATACTTCTTGACGTAATGTACTCGGTCTCTAGCTGCCTCGACAGCTCTGTCCGCCCTGTAAGAAGCTTCTTGAAAATCAACGCTGTCGAGTCGTTTTTCCCGCACAATATTTTGCAAAAATATATTAGTTCTTACTATCAAGGAAATATACTTAACGGTCCATTCAGGCCAAATTTTAACCAAATCAAGTTTTGCGGTCACCATTGGCAATGCCCGTAAACTGCAACGCCAAGCATAAGCCGCCAGCGCTTGATTGCCTCCTACTTTTAACAACTTTTGCAATTGCTTTTCAGACGGCAAATTATCTTGAGTCAATTGTTCGACATTCAAAATTTTTATCAACTTTGGCCCGAAAAACTTCTTCGTTACCGAAGTCAGTAAACTTTCATCCATTATATTGTTTGTTCCTCTATCTTGCGCTTAACGAATGCCACAAATTCACACCATTCTAGTTATGCATCAAGAATAATCCAAGGGTTTGACTAAAGCACCTTTATTAATGAGTTTTACTACTACCGCTTTTTATTGCTAAAACGACATCTTCAATTCACTGTCATCATTGCCAACTTGCTACAAATGATGGGAAGCGCGACAATTGGTTCAAAGTATTGCATTGAGGTTGAGAGAGTATGGCGACCACCAGCATAAGATTGGACCAAGCGTTAGTCGAAAAAGCCGAAACAACAGCAAAACCCCTCAACAGAACAGCTTCAAAACAAATTGAGCATTGGGCGAAAATTGGGGAAATGATGGGAGATAATCCAGATTTGTCTTACGCATTCTCTAAGCAAGCTATTACAGCCAAAGCAGAGCAAGAAGCCGGTAAACTTGATAGTTACGACTTCAATTTGGGTGATTTACATTTGTAATAACGATCGAACACTAGTCACGGTTAGCAGAACTGCCTTCTTGTTTTTTAAAGGCTTCAACGTCTTCTAGCCATGCTTGATGCTCGTGTATTTCTACAACGGGAATAGCCGCTACTTCGATGTTGCGGCGGCGCAGGGCCAAATTTTGATACACCACATCGGGGGATGCTTTTACGGCGTAATTTTTTCGATAGATGCGGTGCATGCTATAAAGGGCAAGTAGCATTAACACGCCCCACGCAACTTTGATTAGCCAGATCACGTCTTGTTCTCTTTCATACTCATGTCTTTCATGTTCATGTCTTTCACAATTTTAAGCCCTGAATGTTCTGGCACCGGAATATTACGAATATAAAACTTCCACTGTTCAAGTTCGTTCAAGGTTTCGAAAACTTCATCATCACTGTATTGACGATGGTTCTTTAGTTTGTTTGCCAGTTCCCATCCCCAATTAACCGCTCGGCGATAAACCGATTCAGGGGCTTTAACTTGCTTAAATGCCCACGAGTAGTTTCGATACATGAGCCTTAGGCTAATTGTTATTGTTACGGCGAACAGCAAAACGGAAATCCACATTAAATAACGTCCCTAGCATGGAATACAGTAGAAATACGGCAACGCCTACATTAAGCGTAGGAATACCAATTTGATAAAACAGGCTTATAGCAGGAATATCCACAAAAACTCGGTTAAAAAAGCCGATGGAGTGCATAACAACATAACCCATCAAAACAAGGATAATGATACTGGCCTCTCGTTCCCGGGTAACGTTGAGCCAAACATGGGTGTACTGTAACGCAAAAACAATAGCGACATTGCCCACCACCCAACAGCCATACCACACAGCCAAGCGCGCTTCGTAATTAAATTGTTCATCGCTGGCAAAAGCCAACACGGGATCCCGAAGTCCATTCATAAAAAACTCAGCCATAGCCAGTACTAATACTGTTATTGCCAACGATGTTGCACGTTTAGACACCCCTATACTCACAAAAAACAACAGTGAGTATAGGTACGGTAAAAAGTCTCCAAGTTTTGCTAAATATTCATCTATTCCAAACAAAAAACTATTCCGGTTATGCTGTTATCCGGCTTAAACACCAAAACACATTCCCAATATACAAAACCCATTGGTTTCCGCAGAACTAGGACGAGGAGGCTCCAATCCATCACCATTACCATATGCAATAATGCCATCGGCTTTAGCAGAACTAGGCCGTGGTGGCTCCAATCCATCACCATCACCATCACCAAATGCGATATTGCCGCGCTTCACTTGTTCTGTATTTAGGGTAGTGCTTTTTTCACCAGCCATAACTGGCGATGCTAGAAAAACAGCCATCATTAATATGGACAATATTCTATTCGTAATTTTCATAAAACCAACTCCTAAGGATAAAATAAAACTCAATTTAATAAGCTTTTAGCAAAGAAAAGTTAGATTGTGAGTAACGCCTTTGACTTTTTAAGTTAATCATTACCACTTTTCAGCGCCGCTATAATGCCGTTTACTACCTACTACTGTCGGCAGAACTGGGCGGTAGGTATATTACGCCACCCATGAAAAGGGCGCAAAATGCCACCGTTCAAGCATGTTGTATGGATATTTAATTACTTTTTAAAATGATGCGCTATTTATTTGCACTATTGGCAACAAAACTAAGCAAACCATTCGCGGCAGAGATGCCGCGCTTGAGCTTTTATGGGAGGGCTTACGGCGTGTATGCGTGATTTTGCCAATCGGTACATTTGCTCATTGCTCTATTGTGAACAACACAGACATATATGCATTGCTGGCCAACACATTAGCCTGTTGTACCGATTGATTAATAAATGACTGCTTTTAGTTTACTAATTGGAACAGGAATATCGTGCTTTCAAGAGTTCATATAAACGTTTAGGTACTGTTGGTTCATCCTCACTTTGCTCACGCAAACTTGACTGAACATCCTTTAATAATTGAATAACAACATCGTTAGTGGCTTGATCGTTAGGTAAGCAAAACCCGGCATACGAGGTAGCCTGGATGCTATCTCGTGTATTGCCTACTCGAGTGTTGTAGGCTCGATTGGCAAACGCAGATTCAAATTCACTACCTTTAATTTTATTGATTATTGCTGTATCTGTAATAACTGAACCTTGTAAAAATCCCCGGATATATTGGTAACAACCGGTACTTGATACTGCGCCTGAATTAACATTTGTGTTTTGGCAAAGTTCAACAAGATTGTCATAAAACTTTGAATCAGCATTTGCTGTCCAACTCACCGTTGAAACCAAAAATAAAGCGGCAATTCTACTTACCATGATTTTTCTCATGTTCGTGCTCCTGACAAATTTATTGATTTACGAGGTTTGGTTGCCACTAATACAGAAGCGCCAAGAACCGCTGAAAGAAGGGAGCCCATCATGACGCCAACTTTCACACTTAACTGGTAATCCAGCCCCTGATCAGCAAATGCCAGGGTGCCGATAAACAAACTCATAGTGAAACCGATGCCGCACAACATACAAACACCGTATAGTTGTCCCCATGTCGCATTTTTAGGCAGTTTTGCTAAACCAAGTTTTATTGCTAACCAACAAGCTCCAAAAATTCCAACTTGCTTACCTACAAACAACCCTGCAGCAATACCCAAAGTAATGGGGTTAAATAAGTCTTGATAAGTAGCATCAAGAATTTGAACACCAGCATTTGCGAAAGCAAAAAGAGGCAATACTAAAAACGACACCCATGGGTGTAGGGCATGCTCCATATGAGGAAGCATTGGATGGCCATCAGCATTTTTGACTTTTAAAGGAATAAACCATGCAAGGGCAAATCCGGCCAAAGTCGCATGTACACCGGACTTTAAAACTGCCGCCCAAACAACCATTCCAATAAGGATATAAGCCGCCTGATAACGCACATTAAATCGGTTTAGAATAAATAGAATGGCTAACCCTGTTAGGGCCACCATCAGAGAAAACGTAGATAAGTCTTGAGAATAAAACAATGCAATAATGACGATAGCGCCAATGTCATCAAAAATAGCAACACTCAACAAGAACAACTTAAGCGACAGAGGTAAGCCTTTCCCAAAGATAATAAAAACACCCAAAGCAAAAGCTATGTCGGTGGCAGAAGGTATTGCCCAACCATTAATAGCAACGGCGTCCCCCTGATTAAACCAAACGTAAATTAGGGCAGGGAACACAATGCCTGCAACTGCTGCGACACCGGGCAATGTGATCTGTTCAATTGATTTGAGATGTCCATCTAACATCTCACGTTTAATTTCCAAGCCAATTAGAAAGAAGAAGATTGCCATCAAACCATCGTTTATCCATAAGATTAGTGGTTTGGCAATTTCAAAAGCACCAACTTGAAAGACAACAGGAGTTTCTAAAAAACCATTGTATAGAGTCGCTAAAGAAGTGTTGGCCATAAACATCGCCAATGCAGCAGCAACAACAAGTAAAATCCCACCTGCGGCATCAAGCTTAAAGAAACGTTTTACTGCATCTGTCATAACCTTCCTCCTTTGTAAAAGAATTAAGGAAGAGTTATACGTCGCTCTTACTTTTCTGTATATTCGAATGTAACTTACATCTAATCAGATATTTCCTGTTTAGAAATTTAATCCATTAAAAACAGAAATATATGCAACAGCTAAACTACCATCACCTTTACTATTTTTATGTCACCGCAAGAGAAGGGAGCATAATACGAGCAGCAGAATCCTTAAATCTGACTCCACAAACAATCAGTGGACAGATAGCGACGTTGGAAGATTACCTAGGTAAACAGTTATTTGAACGCAGAGGAAAGCGACTGTTTTTAAACGAAACCGGGAACTATGTATTTAGCTATGCAGAAGACATCTTTCGACTCGGCTCAGAGCTACAGCAGAATCTTAAGCATCAAGGAAGCGGGCACCATCTTCAATTTACTATTGGGGTGACAGACATCATTCCTAAAGTACTCGCTTTCGATTTATTTAAGACCTGTCTTGATAACGACGATAGTCTAAAACTGGTATGTAAAGAAGGAGACTTAAACAGCTTGTTAGCTGACTTAGCCGTGAGTAAGTTAGACATTATCTTTTCAGATCATCCATTGCCTACGAACTCAAATATAAAGGCATATAATCACTTTGTCGGCGAAACAGGCATGGCATTTTTTTCCACAAAAGACTCCTGTGAAGCACTCTCAGAGAATTTTCCACAATCGTTACACAAACACTCCTTATTATTACCCGGCGAAAAATCCACCCAAAAAGCAGAACTACAAGCTTGGTTTGACCGATTATCAATAGCGCCAGATGTCGTCGCAGAATTTGAAGATAGCGCGCTAATGAAACTATTTGGTCAAGCCGGATATGGCGTATTCTGCACACCAATACCAATTGCTCAACATGTTATGGAACAGTACAACGTTGAATTAATAGGAACAACCACAGATATTACTGAAGACTTTTATCTAATTTCTCCAGAACGAAAACTCAAACATCCTGCGTCATTACATTTATTTAGCGCCGCAAAAGAATTGGTTAAAACAAAACCGGGCTAAGCTCATATCATTTCCGTACAAGCACAGGGAGAGTAGTGGGAACGAAACATGCAGCTTCCAATTTAAGTTCTTGAGTAAAAGTTCGACGTTGTTTTGCCATAAGACACCTCTGTATATGTGGTAAGAATACCACCTAAAATGGTGTCCGGAATTATCAAACCACTACATATGATTTCACAATCATCATTGCCGACTTGTCACAATTGAGGCGAAGCGCTACAATTGATTCAGAATGCCACGCAGAGTGAGAGAGGTTAAGATAACATGGCGACCACCAGCATAAGATTGGACCAAGCGTTAATCGAGAAAGCCAGTATCATGGCGAAAGCTCTCGACAGAACAGCACCAAAACAAATAGAACACTGGGCAAAAATTGGTGAAATAATGGAAGACAATCCTGATTTGCCTTATGAATTTGTTAAACAGGCCATTATAGCCAAAGCAGAGCGAGAAGCCGGCAAGCTTGAGAGTTACGACTTTGATTAACGTTACTCAAATATTGCAAACCCCCACTTTTAAAAAAGCAGTAAAAAAACTCCAACCAAACCAGAAGCACGATCTGGATACTGCTGTTAAGCTGCTTGTTCAAGAACCGATGATAGGTGAACAAAAGAAGGGTGATCTCGCTGTTTTAAGAGTGCATAAATTTAAAATGAACAAGCAGCTTACGCTATTAGGATATAGCTTTAATGATGGGGCATTAACATTAGAGTCAATGGCACTTGGCTCCCATGAAAACTTCTACCGCGATATCAAACGTACTCTCTAAATCATAACGACTCGCTTGAAATTAGGCATATAATCAAAAAGTTTTTACCCCCCGTCAAAGAAATAAAACTGGAACACTACCCATCGCGCTAATGGCAAAAGCCCGTGCCACTGAATTGCAGCTCAGAGCGCTATGCTGTTTTACTAATACTCACCAGCACCGATTTATAGGCAGGGGTATTACTTTTGTCGGCTTTGCTACTTAAGGGAATTAAGTCATTTGTTTCTGGGTAGTAAGCACCTACACACCCTATGGGTATTTCATATTCAACTAACTGAAATCCTTCAATGGTTCGGTTGGGCTCGCTTAGTTCTGGCCAATGGCTGGTTATATCCACTAAATCCCCGGCGGTAAGTCCGTTTTCTTCAATGTTTTGTTTGCTAATAAAAAGCACGCGACGCCCTCCTTGAATGCCTCGATATCGGTCATTCTCGGTGTAAATGGTGGTGTTGAATTGGTCGTGACTACGCAATGTAGTTAGTAGCATGCAGCCCGAAGGAATGGCGCGTGCTTTAACGGGATGACAGGTAAAGTTAGCTTTGCCGGTGGCTGTGTCGAAGCGCCTTGCATCCCGCACGCCATTGGGTAATTGAAACTCACCTTCTTGTTCAATCCGTTGATTAAAGTTTTCAAACCCTGGAATAACATGGCCAATGTGATCACGAATTAACCGGTAGTCTTGTTTCAACGTTAGCCAAGGAATAGGGCTATTAGGTAACGTTGCTTCGGCGAGTTCCGCGACAATTGCGACTTCACTTTTTAAAGAGTCTGAAGCCGGTGGAATTTTCCCGTAGGAGGTTTGTACCACACCCATGGAATTTTCAACGGTGACGATTTGTATTCCTGTACCTTGTCGATCAATTTCGGTACGACCCTGAGCCGGCAGTATTAAAGCGCGCTTACCGGGATATAAGTGGGAGCGATTGAGTTTAGTAGACACTTGCACCGTCAGTTGGCAATTGTTCAGCCCTTTGCCTACTCGCTGGTTGTCTGGCATGGCTGAGTAGTAGTTACCACCCATGGCAAAAAACACTTTTATTTCTTCTTTCAGCATCGCTTCGGCGCAGGATACGGCATCGACACCGTGATGCTGCGGCGGCGTAAATTGAAATTCTTTTTCGATGGCATCCAGTAAAGCTTGGGATGGTCTTTCCCAAATTCCCATGGTGCGGTCGCCTTGCACATTGCTGTGACCTCGCACTGGACACACGCCAGCACCAGGCTTACCCAAATTGCCTTTGAGCATCAAGAAGTTGGCCATTAACTGAATAGTGGCAACGGCATTTTTATGTTGCGTCATGCCCATTGCCCAACAACAGATGGCGCTTTCAGCCTGAATATAGATTTCTGCAGCTTGCACAATTAAGGCTTTTTTCACGCCTCCAGCCGCTTCAATGGCTTCCCAATCAGTGTCCAAAACCTGTTGTTTAAAAGCATCAAATCCGTGGCAATATTCATCGATAAAAACTTTGTCTAATACCTCTCCTGTGCTTTCTTCCTGTTCCAATAGGTACTTACACAAGCCGGTAATAAGGGCCAGATCACCGTTAATTTTTACAGGCAAAAGTAGATCACGAAGGGGCGTACCTTCTCCTAACACGCCATCGACCTCTTGGGGATTTTTGAAGCGTTTTAATCCTGTTTCATCCAGTGGATTTATAACGACTATTTTGGCACCGTTGCGCTTGGCTTTTTGCAGGGCAGATAACATGCGCGGATGATTTGAACCCGGGTTTTGCCCAAAAATAAAAATTGCTTCGCTGGTGTGTAAGTCTTCTAAAGTAACTGTTCCTTTACCTACTCCGATAACTTCGTTCAGTCCTACGCCACTGGATTCGTGGCATAGGTTGGAACAATCCGGCAAGTTATTGGTGCCAAATGCCCGAACAAACAGTTGATACAAAAAAGCCGCTTCATTGCTCGTGCGACCAGAGGTGTAAAATGCAGCCTGATCAGGGCTATCTAATTGGGTTAGCTCGTCTGCAATTAACTCAAAAGCCTGTTCCCAAGAAATAGGTTGGTAATGCTCCGATCCCGGTTCAAACACTAAGGGTTCAACCAATCTGCCTTGATCATTTAACCAACGGTCGGACTTTTGTTTTAATGCTTCAATACTGTGCTGTGCAAAAAACCCGGCATCGGCTCGCTTCCGCGTGGCTTCATCGGCTATGGCTTTGGCCCCATTTTCGCAAAACTCAAAGGTTGCTCTGTGACCAAGCGGATCCGGCCAAGCACATCCAGGACAATCGAAACCTTGTTTTTGATTGGCTTCTAGCAGTAAACGAGAACCTTTGATTGCCCCCACTTTGGTACCTACATTTTTGTAGGCCGAAATAACCGCAGGCACACCCGCCGCCCAGTCTTTGGGTAGGCTAACGGTTATTTTTTGAGGAGGTGTTTTATCTTTGCTCATCGTTTATGTCCGTAATGTGTTTATTTGAATGCGTAATATCCAAAGGCAAATTTAGGTATAACAATTAATTTTATCTTCGCTAACAAATCCGTATAGCGTAATGCCTGCCTCTTGCGCTAATTCTATAGCAAGGCTACTGGGTGCGCCCACAGCAATGATCATGGCAAATTGGGCTTTTACGGCTTTAAGCACCATGTCAAAACTTACTCGACCACTAAGAATAACGCCATAATTCGATTTCTGTTTGGATTCATCCCCATCCGATTCCATAATGAGGGGAAGATTGGCCCCAATGATCTTATCCATCGCATTATGTCTGCCAACATCTTCTCTTACATCTAACAATGTGCCTTTGGCGTCAAACAAGCCAACACCATGAGTGCCGCCGGTTGCAGCAAATAAAGGTTGATGTAGGCTTAACTCTTGCGTTAACGAAACAATGTTTGAATAATTAAGGTTCATAGGTGTTGTATAGGATGCTTGAAGCTTTTTGGTATCAGGCTTATGGTTAGACTTGCTATCTGATTTGCGATCTATAACCGCAAGTAAGTCTTCGATTTTTTTGTATCCACACACACCACAACTAGAGCTTACAATTTCGCTACGTTCCAGTTTATCTAACTTGCTTCTAGCCTCTTCCCATAACGTAACAATCACTCGGTTACTTTGCCCGGTTTTTAGCATTTGAGTGCCGGTGTGTTTAACGTCGGTTATATCTTCTGGCGTGATATCGCTCAGCGTGAACAACCATCCCTTAACCAGATTAATATCGTCTCCGGGCGTTCGCATTGTGGTCGAAATCAATTCAGCCTTGGCATTTGAGTTAACGTACTTGACCCACACCTCTAACGGTTCTTCAATCGCCACCTTGTCTTGTTTGTGGATTGTCGTTATTTCACAGGCAGAATTTTGCTTTCTCTGTTCTTGAAGAGTAATAGAAAGGAATGAGTTGTCACTAGCTTTTCCGAGCACAATATATCGTTGTTGAAGAGATGTATTTAATTACAAGGATAGTAGCATTGGGCTTGGTCTTTCGTAAACTGACTGGCGATTTCAAGTTACTGCCAATTGTTAACAGATTTTGTCAGCTTATGAAAAAAAACAAACTTCTAGTCACTTTAGTATCCATCGACTAAACTTGCTCTTTACAACACAGCAGTCCTTTCAAATCCCATGCAAACGTACCTAGAAGAAACAACAGAGTTAGATTTTTCCCACCCGGACATTCAAAACCTTATTGCAGGCATAAAAGCCGGGACGGATAAAGAGCGTGTGGTTGAATTGTATTATCTGGTAAGAGATAGCATTCGTTATAACCCGTATTCTTTTTTAGATGGCATTGACTCATTATCTGCAAGTTATGCAGCAGATAAAAAAGATGCTTTTTGCGTGCCTAAATCAGCGCTAATGGTCGCCGCCTGTCGCGGTTTGGGTATTCCAGCTCGTTTAGGGTTAGCCAATGTGCGTAACCATTTATCCAGTCCCAAATTATTAGAATTACTACGAACCGATCTCTTTGTTATGCATGGCTATGCTGATATTTACCTAGATAATAAATGGGTGAAATGTACTCCGGTTTTTAACTTGGAATTGTGTGAGAAGTTTGGTGTGTCGCCATTAGCATTTGATGGAGAAAACGATTCAATTTTTCATCCTCACACCCAAACCGGGCAAAAACATATGGAATACGTTACTGATCACGGCACGTTCGACGGCGTTCCTGTAGCGTTTATCTTAAAAGGTGTAGCTGAAGCATATCCACATCTAACATCTCAAAGTGAATCCGAATTGCATAATATGATTGCTGACAAAGAGTTTAATCCGCCTTCGAATTAACCCAAATTATAATCAAATAACCGCAGCAAATATGCTCATTACATCTTGTTGAGTTTATCCAGCACCCTACGCACCACAGCGCATGTTTGTTCGGTTTCCTCCAGACCATTATTTAATTGCTCAAACGCGCCATCAACCAGCGAATGCAAACCTTCTTCCTGATCTTCCTCTAATCCCAATCGAGGCAAAAGCTCCCATAGGTCATGGACTAAGTTACGCAATGTGGTATGGCTGATCTCAACACTGCCCTGCAACCGACTTGAAGCAACCGTTAATAATTGCGAGATATCTTTAACTGCAACTTGCCATTCTTGGGCATCCATTAATTGTTGCTGTTGATTTAGGTTATCAACACGCACATCAAACGCTTCCATTAACAAACACAAGCTGTCTCTTAAGCGACCCGATTTTTCCTCATCGCTCGGCATATTCAAAACCAACAAAGAAGTAAGGTGGAAATTATAAGCCGCACGACTTTCACGTTGCCAAATGCGTTCTTTTTCTCGCACCGTTTTTATAATTTCTTGTTCGATAGGCGTGGCTTGGCGTCCTGGGGTTGGCATAAAAACATCTTCACCAACTTGCTGAAAATAAATGGTGCAATGTAAACCGTAAGCACGAAGACAAATAAAGAGTCCGTTGCATGCTTCATCATGGCTTTTGGCTTCATTCATCGCCTGCACTGATTGTAAAACGCTCCCCATTTCACTTTGAGCAGACATGGCTTGCATTGCTGTACTGCTAGCCAAATTCAATTGCTGCTTTAAACCCACACTGCCAGAAAGACGGTTTTTAGCTGCTTTTATCTTGGCGGAAAACTCAATGATGTCATAAGGTTTGAACAAGTAATCGTCGGCACCGGCTTCCAGACCTTTTAGTCTTTCATCAACTGACTTTTGTGATGTCAAAAACAGAACGGTGGTATCAAATTGGGCATACTGCTCTTTAATCATCCGACAAACATCATAGCCACTTTCATCACCAAATTGTGACTCTAAAATTATAAGTGCAGGATGGAGAGTATTTAACGATTCACATAATTCCCGACTGGAAGAAAAGAAATTTAGAACTTCCTCTTCACGAAGTATACCCTCAAGTATTTCTCGCTCTATGTCATCGGGTTCCAAAATACAAATCGCACAATCAGCCATTAAACAGCATCTCTCATTTCAGTAATTTGCTCTCTATTAACAGATAGCGTGAATACGAGATTTTGCAACTTTAACGCCTATTAATTGCGCTATAAATTCTTGTTAGAAGTAGCGTAAAACAATGCAGTATCGCCAATAATGAACCGTTACAAACGTTATCAAAAAAATAAATAAGAAAGGCACCTTGCCCTAATTATCTTTGCCATTTTTTTGATACACTATGGGGCCATTTGTAAAAGCATTATCAGGCTTACTGCATGAGCGATGAAAATTCTTCTGACGACCAAACCCATTTCGGGTTTCAACAAGTCAAAAAACAAGACAAAGCGTCTATGGTAGCGGAGGTATTCCATTCCGTTGCTGGTAAATACGATTTAATGAATGACGTAATGTCGTTGGGCGTTCATCGTTTATGGAAAAGATTCACCATTGATTGCAGCGGTATTCGACCGGGCCATAAAGTATTAGATTTAGCGGGCGGTACCGGTGATTTGGCCTCCAAGTTTGCACGCTTAACGGGTTCTAACGGCAAAGTTGTTGTCGCAGATATTAATGCCAGCATGCTACAAGTGGGAAGAGACCGATTACGAGACAAAGGTATTGTTGGCAATGTTGAATGGGTGCAAGCAGATGCTGAACACCTCCCTTTCCCGGCAAATTCATTCGATTTGGTTACCATTGCCTTTGGCCTTCGAAATGTAACGGATAAAGACCAAGCACTTAGATCCATATACCGGGTTCTGAAACCCGGCGGTCGATTATTAGTATTAGAGTTTTCCAAGCCCGAAAGCGAAACCTTTGGCAAAATATATGATTGGTATTCGTTTAACCTGCTACCAACAATGGGCAAGGTTTTTGCGAACGATGCTGAAAGCTACCGCTATTTAGCTGAATCTATCCGTATGCACCCTGACCAAGAAACGCTTAAGGGTATGATGGAACAAGCCGGATTTGAACAAACTAGCTACCACAACCTCACTGGTGGGGTAGTAGCGTTGCATAGAGGCTTTAAGTTCTAATGCCTGCACCACAACTAATTACAGGCGCACTAGAAACCGCTTTTAATGGCCTGCTCAGTTTGGATGAAAACAGCACCAAGCGCTTAATCCCGTTGCAAGACAAAAGAATGCGCATTGCTATTGCTGAGTTTCCTTGGCCACTGATTTTTGCATTTTCATCCCGAATCGATATTTTGATCGACACCTCCGACGATGCAACCCCATTGGATAGTCCTGCGGATTGCCCCGTAGATTGTAGTATTTCGCTGCAACTAAGCACCCTTAATGAGCTACGCGACAGCAGCCAAATCACTAAACTTATTCAAGAAAAGCGACTACAGCTGGAAGGCGATATCCATGTGGCCCAGCATTTTAGTCAGCTAGTAAAAGAACTGGATATTGATTGGGAAGAACACTTTTCTCAATACATAGGGGATGTGACAGCCCATAAGTTATTTTCGTTAGCAAAACAGGCTGGATCGCATTTAAAGCAAGGCTTGCATCAACTTGGCAATGTTGTGAAGGAAGGCGTTGTTGAAGAAAAAAAACTGCTACCTCACAAAATTGAAGTGAACAAGTTCTTGCAAGACGTTAATTTACTGCGCGGTGACGTAGGTAGATTAGAAGCCCGATTGGAATCCTTGCGCAATAAACTTAACCGATAATTATTCTGGAAATATAACCGGTGCGAATAAAACGCTTTTACACCATTACCAAAACCTTATTACAGCATGGCTTGGAAGAATGGATACCGCAACGGTTCTTACCTTGGTATATCCAATTATTGAAAGTCATGTTGTTTTGGATGCGTAACCGCTACCCAGACAGAAGTCGAGGCGAAAGGCTACGCCTCGCATTACAAACTTTAGGCCCCGTTTTTGTTAAGTTTGGGCAAATGCTGTCTACCCGTCGAGACGTCTTACCACCTGACATTGCAGATGAACTCGCATTATTGCAAGACAAAGTACTGCCCTTTGACGGTGAAGAAGCCGCAGAGATCATACGCCAATCACTTGGGCTGCACTCCCTAGATGAGTTATTTCTCGAATTCGAAATACAAGCTTTAGCGTCAGCATCCATTGCGCAAGTTCATGCCGCCACCTTGAAGCTAAACAATCAAAAAGTCGTTGTAAAGGTTCTACGCCCCAATATTGCCAAAACCATTAATGCCGATATTGAACTTATGCGAGCCTTTGCCATTATCTTGCAACGGTTGCTCCCCGATGGAAAAAGACTTCGCCCAGTAGAAGTAATTGAAGAATATCGAAAAACCATCATCGATGAATTAGACCTATTGCGTGAGTCAGCAAACGGTATACAACTTCATCGTAACTTCGAATCGTCAGATGCATTGTATGTACCCCATATATACGCAGACCATTGTCGTACCGACGTAATCGTAATGGAAAGAATTAGCGGAATACCAGTTTCCGATATTGATACCCTGGTGGCAAAGGGGGTGAATATGAAACTTCTCGCAGAACGAGGGGTAGAAGTATTTTTCACCCAAGTGTTCAGAGACAGTTTTTTCCATGCGGATATGCATCCCGGAAACATTTTTGTTGATGCAACTCAGCCCGAAGATCCTAAATACATTGCTATCGACTTTGGTATTGTCGGCACGCTAAACAAAGAAGACAAACGCTACCTAGCTGAAAACTTTGTCGCCTTTTTCAATCGCGACTATCGCAAAGTTGCCGAACTTCATGTGGATTCTGGCTGGGTGCCTTACAACACCAATATTGACGAATTTGAAGTGGCAATTCGAACGGTTTGCGAGCCTATCTTCCACAAACCGCTGGCTGAAATCTCTTTTGGTCATGTATTACTGCAACTCTTTAATACCGCCAGGCGCTTTAATATGGTGGTGCAGCCTCAACTCGTACTGCTGCAAAAAACACTGCTTTATATCGAAGGACTCGGCAGACAACTTTATCCTCAACTTGACCTATGGCAAACCGCTAAGCCCTTTTTAGAAAATTGGATGAAGGAACAAGTTGGTTTTAAAGCCATGTACAACAAAATCTATTCAAATTTCCCCTTCTGGACCGAGAAGATGCCGGAAGTACCAGACTTAATCTACGATTCACTTAAGCAGATTAAACAGTTACCAGAAAAACAACGAGTGTGGTTCGAAAAGCACACCCAAATGCAAAGACAAACCCGCAAATCAATATTTTATACATTACTGGGTTCAACCTTTGTCATCGGCTCTCTTATTCTGCCCTTACACGCCATACATATTGGCTATGCTGCGGTCACTTTAGGTGTCGGTATTGGATTCTGGACCAAAGCATTTTTAGCAAGAAAACTATAATAAACCCGCGCTTGGAAGGTTTTTACTAGGCGATGTGATCACCGTTTTCTACATCACTCACCAAATAGACAAAGGTTCAATGTGATTATGGCCGGGGAAATGATTGGAACACTGAGAGGCATCACTTATAACGCCACGCCATCAATAAATTCTTTGATGGCTAATATCTTTGTAACAGCCAAACAGGCCACGCTTATATAATGGGAAAGTTAAGAAAATAGAAGAAATAGGGAAGTGAAATCGTTGCTGCTAAAACTATTGATCCTATTGAGCTTTAAACCTTCTAAATACAACGTCCGGTTCTGAGTAATAGTCGAAATATCAGGGCCGGACGTAATATGTTTCTCTTTATAAATGTCTTTAAATGCTTTCTGCTAAAAACTCAGATGCTACTTCAGTGCCACCTTTCAACACTTTCAGTTTATTAAGCGCTGGCGCTGCGTAAGCTTCTAACCCAAGTCGTTTAACTGCATCAAGTTGGGATGCAAAGCGTTGATTCAGAAAGTCACGGGCTGTTCTGATTTCTTCCTCGCTAATGCCTGTATTTAGTAAGTCAAAATCTTGGCTTGAAAAACCTTTTTCAAGCATTTGAGTCGCTGCGATATTGGTTGGCATCAGCACGTAATTTTTAAGGATATGAAATTCTAGTGCTGCTGCAACAGATTTAGCATTTTCAAACGGGAGGCCATCAGTGCTTTGCAATACTTGTTCGAAGTGAATGCTTACTCTGCCTTTATCTCCCTGAATACCATCAGCAATACTAAGAAGATCTTCGTTGTGACGCTTCTCATAAAAACCGTCCACCTCTTTTTGATGAATCTCAGTTGCCTTTGAGACATCACAGGGATCGAACTCATAAGAAATAGATACCGGCACAATGCGCAGCTCGTTAACGTATTCTTCTGTATCCATCGGTTTAGGTTTATTGAGCATTAGCATCGACAACACTGCGGGATTTGTAAAGTCATTGCCATCTTTGGCTCGGCCTTCTCGCTGAGCAATCCAGATGTTGGCATCATCCTCTGTAACCGACAAATACATGTACTTGGAAAGTTGCTTACTTGCCAATAACTTCTGCCGTACTGTTTTAACAGAACGTTTCACAACAAAACTTTTATTTAGACGCATTAAATCTGCGATCCAATCTTTCCCCAGCAAATTATCGCCTATGGCAATACGCATGGTATCCATTTTATTGCTATGCAGCGCATAATTAATAAACGAAGGGTCAAGTGCTATGTCGCGGTGATTACTAATAAATAAATGCGGCTTAGAAGGGTCCAGTTGTTCCAAGCCAGATACGGCAATACCTTTAGTTGTATTACCAATTACCATTAACATGTACTTTTCTAGATGGTTCTGTAAATCTCGTACAGTGTTAACGTGTTTAAGCTTGCGTTTTAGCCTCATTTTTACAAATTTAGCTAAAAGGGGACGGAAAATTGAGGCCCAAGGTCTAAACCGAAAATCCAAGATAGTTTGGATCAGTTCCGGTTCTTGTAACAAACGGTCCAACACTTCCCTAACTTCCGAATCGCTATAGGGACGAATGTCTTCAAAATTACTCATTCAGTAGAAAACCTTACATTCTTATGTGTGTTGTGTATAAATTAATAGTTCGTATCAATCGGGATTTAAATAGCAACAACTAAAAGTGATGACCAAAAAAGCCTTCAACCCTTAATGCCATGCCGTATGAGGGAGCAAAATCTTCATCTCTCCGCCACAATATAAAAGGTTCAACTTCGAAGTATAACCAATCACGAAGCGCATTCTTACGCCAACGTGTACTAACCAGATATTCTGTCACTTGATAAGTCGGTTTTGAGTTTCCTTCTACATATGCACCATAAATAAAAGCCGATTTTTCATTAACCTGACTCATGCCATAAAAACCATGTTGCCACAGCCAATCGTTGCTTTCGTCTCGATAGTAAAAATTATTATCAACTCTGAGAACCGAATTTTCACTCATTACATGCTCATACTGCAAGCCAAAGTGTCCCCCTAAGCCATCTTTCGCGTAAAAATAACCGGAGACTTCGCTGCGAATGTTGTTACGAGCATTCATTTCAAAAATACGAGTGTAGCGTGAACGCACAAACGGTTGTAATTTTCTGCCCACACCAACCCTGTGAGACCAGAGACTTTTCTTGTCGGTTTTTTGAATCCACCGCAAAGCCAAATTAAAGCGATTTTGATTGGATAACACGTCATTTTGCGCTGCTTTTACGGGTGCTTTTTCTAATTCATCATCGTAATCACTAAAAACCACATCCACCTGATTTTTAAATTTGGGTAATTTCCAATTAATACGAACCCGGGACTCAAACTCAATTAAATCCCTGCTGCGGGGTTCCCAAGCCAATTGAATACGAGCATGACCATGAGCCTCTTGGTCCAATTGAAAGGAATCTTCTGCAAAAAAGGTATCTAACCAATTAGCCGTATTGTGAACAGATTCGGTAACATTGGATTGTAAATCATCAAGCCAGGGATAATCATGTGGGGGTTCAGCGCGCACGCAAGCGGAAACAGCAAGAAACAAGGTCAATAGCAATGCAAGAGAAATTTTATTCAAATCTTCACCTCACTTTTGTTGGCACTCATGCTTAAAGCAATTAGGGACGGTTGTACTTAACAGTTTGACTAAAGCGACTATTGTAAAGACCTAAACATCTTTAAAATCAGCTATTAAAGAAACCGTTAGAGTGTGCAACTATGACTGAGATACAATTTAAATATACGCTGCTTTTTGGATTCCAGCCTAATAAAATTTGTGGCAGAACCCCACAATAGCAGATAAATTTAGGTATAAAAAGGCAGCACCCAAGGCATCTTTCGGTTAATTTATTTCACCACAAGTCTTATAGAACAACCTTATGCTGCGCGAATCATTAACGATAACCCTTCAACCTATTAAATGCAGTGACGTTTTCTTTTAGCTACGTATAATAGCCTTACTTTTTTCGAATTGGAGTTAAAAATGGGCGGCATTAGTATTTGGCAATTGCTAATTATCTTCGTAATTGTGGTATTGCTGTTTGGCACTAAGAAACTTCGTACCTTAGGCGGTGATTTAGGGTCAGCAGTAAAAGGTTTCAAAAAAGCGGTTACTGACGGCGAAGAGAAAGAAAAAGATCAAGACGCCGACTTTCAGCAGCAAGCTGAAGTGGAAGACAAATCCACTCAAGAAACAGCTCAAACTAAAGAAAATGAGCAACAAAAACAAAATAATAACTGATTATGTTTGATATCGGTTTTTGGGAATTATTACTTGTTGCGATAATGGCTTTGTTGGTATTGGGTCCAGAAAGGCTCCCCGGTGCACTACGAAGTGCAACCAAAACAATACGTAGCGTTAGAAACATGGCTACGGGTTTTCGCAATGAAATTGAGCAGCAATTACATATTCAAGAGTTACATGAAAACCTTAAAAAGGCGGAAAGCCAGCAGTTCGAAAACTTAACGCCAGAAATTAAAGCTTCTGTAGACGAGCTAAAGGCAGCTGCAGAATCTGTACAAAAACCCTATAAGAAAGACGGTTCGTGACTCAACCCCAGCCCCTTATTGCGCATTTAATTGAATTACGCGGCCGCTTACTTAGAGCGGTATTGTGCGTGTTAATCATTTTTTTAAGCTTGGCTTATTTTGCACAAGACTTATATCAAATTCTGTCGCGACCTTTAATTGATGCTTTACCGGTTGGTGCTCAAATGATTGCCACCGATGTCGCATCACCCTTTTTTGCACCCTTTAAGCTAACCTTGGTTGTATCCTTTTTTATTGCCATTCCTTTTGTTCTATTTCAGTGCTGGGCATTTGTTGCACCCGCGCTATACAAAAAAGAAAAGCGCTTGGTCGCCCCCTTGATGATCTTTTCAAGCTTGCTTTTTTATGGCGGCATATCCTTTGCGTATTTCGTTATTTTCCCTCTAGCCTTTCCTTTTTTCGTTGGTGTCGCACCGGAAGGCGTTGTTATTAACACGGATATCAACAGCTATTTAAACTTTGTACTAAAATTGTTTTTTGCCTTTGGTATTTCTTTTCAAATACCCATAGCAATATTTTTATTGTGTTGGACGGGCTTTACTACGCCAGCAAGCTTAAGAGAAAAACGTCCTTATGTAATCGTTGCCGTTTTTATTGTTGGCATGCTGATGACACCTCCCGATCCCATTTCACAGACCCTCCTGGCAATACCAATGTGGCTTTTATTTGAACTTGGTGTGTTTGCTGGGAGTCTATACGGACAATCCAAAACTGAAGATGAAGAGGATGAAGAATCACCATGAAGTTAAAATTGTGCCTAGTTGCAGTATTATGCGTATGTTCCAACTTTGCTTTAGCGGAATCTCTCGCAGGGGCATTAAACAAGTGTAGTCAGGTTGAAAACAGTCTAAAACGACTCGTTTGCTACGATAAACTGAACCAACAAGCTAAGGGTTATAAGGACAGTAAGCTACCTACCGGTATAAGGTCAGGTAACAACTATCAAGCTGGCAATTATCAACCGAAGAACAGCAATCAAGCCGCTGCACCTGCAGGAACACCAACCAATAATATGGCAAGTGCAGAAGATAAATTCGGCCTTCCCCTTATACAATTGGTTGAGAAAGATCAGGCTACCTCACTAACGGCACAAGTACGTGAAGTGAAAAAAACACCAAGAGGTAAGTTAATTATTACCTTGGAAAACGGTCAGATTTGGAAACAAACAGACAGTGATAGATTGCTGCTTAGAGCAGGCGACAGCGTTAATATTGAAAGAGGCCTTTTGGGCGCATTTTTCTTGAAAACAGCTGCTGGCACTAGCCGCATTAAGGTAAAACGTAGTTCTTAATTTATATTGGCATAACAAGTCATACAAAAAGGACACTCATGCAACTTTGCGACATTGGCGTTAACTTAACCAACAATCGCTTCAATGAAGATTGGCGTAGCATTGTTGAAAGTTCAGTTAATGCGGGTGTCGATAAGCTCATTATCACTGGCACAGATATACAAGAGAGCCAATCGGCTCTCTTAATGTCAGAGGCTATTCCTGCCAATTGTTATGCGACTGTTGGCATTCACCCTCACTACGCTAAAGACGTAGTTGATGAGCATGGTGAGCCTACCTTTATTGAACAACTTAAATCATTAGCTAGCCACCCCAAGGCCGTAGCAATCGGCGAGTGTGGTTTGGATTTCAATCGTAATTTTTCCTCTCCCGAGTCTCAGCGGGTTGTTTTTGAAACCCAATTACAAATCGCCTGCGAGCTAGGAAAACCTATTTTCCTGCACGAAAGAGACGCTTTTGAAGAACAAATTAATTTGTTAAAGAAGTATCGTTCTAAACTTGTAGGTGGTGTTGCTCACTGTTTCACTGGAAACATTGAACAAATATCAGCCTATTTAGATTTGGATTTACATATTGGCATTACCGGATGGCTTTGCGATTCTAAACGTGGAAAAGATTTGCTAGATGCTGTGAGGCATCTACCATTAAACAAATTGCTTCTAGAAACTGACGCACCTTATTTGATGCCCAAAACCTTGAAAAACGGTTCAAAACGGAATAAACCGGAAAACCTCCCGCACATCCTTGAGCATTTGGCATCTATTTTGCCTAATAATTTTAGTCTAGAGGACATTGCAAAGGCGAGTTACCAAAATAGCTTGGACTTATTTCACCTGGAGTAAATTGAATTAATGAAAGCAACCCAGCGCTTTACAACACAACTAACCCGAATGCCTTTATGGCTAATGGGTATAGTTGTGTGTTTAAGTTTTTGGGGATTAATTAATACTTACCAATCCAATGTCTCATCCGAACCAGATCAAACCATTAGTCGAGGTGTTAGTTACTTTTTGGCGGAATCTCAAGACTTGCCGTTGTCCGAAATTTTGACACTTCCAGAACAAGTTTGGAAAACCCAGCAACAAGACACCTTATCGTTACCTTTAGCTAATCAAACCTATTGGTTAAGAATTCAACTTCCCACTTTAGACGCATTAGACAACTGGTTACTCGAAGTTGACCACACTCAACTGGATCAACTGAGTGTTTGGTTTTTAAGAGATGACAATATTTTGGCGGCCTACCATACTGGCGACAAAATGCCATTTCGCAGCAGAGGAATTGCCCACGAGCGCTTTTTATTCCCAGTTCCAGCTCATGATGAAAGACCCATTACAACGTTTATCAAGCTCAGTAACTCTTTGCCTATTCAGCTACTGCTAAATATCTGGCGGGAACGGAACTATTTAGTATTTAATGGCGAACACAGTGTTGCTTTAGGCCTATTTTTCGGTTTCATGTTAGCCATGGCCATCAGTAATTTTTTCTTCTTTATAAGTACCAATTCTTCCAACTTTCTTCTCTACACCGGCTACGCTCTATCCGTTGCATTAATGCTCTTTAGCATGCACGGCATGGCCTACAAATATTTTTGGCCCGACAGTATTTGGATGCAAAATCACAGCATTGGTATTTTTGCCAATGCCAGTTTGCTATTTGCTTTATTGTTTATCCGGCGACTTTTAGATCTCAATAGACACCATGCGTTAATTGATCGTTCACTGGTTGGGTTAGCAGTCGTTTACCTATCCTTTCTAGTCGGTAGTTTTGTTTTCGAATCACATTTTGCTACTCAATTCTTCCTCGGCGCTTTGTGCTTAACCATCGTTTATCTGTTTGGCGCAGGCATGTGGCTTTGGTACAGCGGCTTTAAAGCCAGTCGAATTTATTCATTGGCATGGATAACCATTCTCTTTACTGCCTTATTTGCTTCACTCGACGGTTTGCAAATCTATACCAGTACTTTCCCCACCAAGTATTTACTCATGACCGGGGCATTGATTGAAACGCTTTTGCTAGCACTTCTCCTTGCCAGAAGTTTCAGCCAACAATCGAGAGAACTGCTTACCGCGAGGGAACATGCGTTAGACCAAGAGAAAGAAGCCCGAGCAGCAAAAGAAGAAATTATCTCCGTTCAGCAAAAAGCGAATGAAGATTTAGAATACAATGTTCAAGAACGCACCCTTGAATTAGAGATTACCCTGCGGGAATTGGCAGAAAAAAACCAGAAATTAGAAACCCTCAATACCCAAGATGCACTAACCGGAATACGCAATAGAGGCTATTTCGATAAAAAATATCCTGCTGAATTGCGCTTAAGCCGACGCAACCAAACCCGGATGGCTATCATAATGATCGACATTGATCATTTTAAGCTGGTAAACGATACCCACGGCCACCTTGCAGGGGATGAATGTTTACGGCACATTGCGCAAGTTATAAGACAAAATTTAAAACGCCCTGGCGACGAAGCATTTCGTTATGGTGGTGAAGAGTTCGCAATAATTTTACCTCAAACCAATGAAGTCGGCGCAATGAAACTGGCTGAAAATATTCGCCAACAAATCCTTGAACAACCTGTAGTATATGCCGATGTTGAAATACCATTAACAATCAGCGCAGGCGTTTGCAGCGCAATTGACGATCCTGAAACACCGGACAGTTTATTATTAGATACCGCAGACAAAGCTTTGTATAATGCCAAACAGGCAGGCCGCGACCGAGTTGTGTATAGGCCGCTGTCATCCATTGAAAATGAAGTATCCAAGTAACAAGAGGTTAATGAGGACTTATCAACAAGGTCCATTAACCTAGCTTAGGTTAACTGCTCCAAGTAACCACTCAACCATACTTGTGATTTTTGAGAGAGATTAAAACATTGCAACAATTCCCGAATACCAGAATGCGTAGAATGCGCAAGCATCCTTTTGTCCGTGATTTAATGGCCGAATCCCAACTTAGCGTATCAGATTTAATTTTCCCTATGTTTATTTTACCCGGGCACAATCAACGGGAAACTATTGCATCTATGCCGGGTATTGAGCGGCTTTCTATCGATTTGTTGCTGGAAGAATGTGAACAACTCGTCAACCTTGGCATTCCCGCGATTGCCATTTTCCCCGTTACGCCATTGGAAATTAAAACCCTCAATGCCGAAGAAGCCTATAACCCCGACGGGTTAGCACAGCAAGCAACAAGAGCTGTAAAAGCGTCGTTTCCTCAACTGGGTGTTATTACCGATGTTGCGCTAGATCCATTCACATCACATGGTCAAGATGGGCTTATCGACTCAAATGGCTATGTGCTCAATGATGAAACTTGTGCTGTTCTGATTAAACAAGCCCTGTCTCACGCTGAAGCCGGTGCTGATGTGATTGCGCCATCAGATATGATGGACGGACGCATTGGTCTTATTCGTCACGCCCTAGAAACTAATGCCTATGCTAACACCTGTATAATGGCCTATTCCGCTAAATATGCTTCCAGCTACTATGGTCCATTTAGAGATGCCGTTGGTTCAGCCAGTAACCTTAAAGGTGCGGATAAAAAAAGCTATCAAATGAATCCCGCTAATACCAATGAAGCAATACGTGAAATCGCTTTGGATATTCAAGAAGGCGCGGATATGGTGATGGTTAAACCAGGTATGCCTTATCTAGATATTGTCAGGCGCTGTAAACACGAATTACAGGTTCCAACGTTTGCTTATCAGGTTAGTGGTGAATACGCCATGCACAAAGCAGCCTTTGCAAATGGTTGGTTGCAGGAAGAACCAGTTATATTAGAATCTCTATTAGCATTTAAGCGCGCTGGCGCTGACGGCATTTTAACTTACTTCGCAAAACAAGCTGCTCAACTGCTAAAAAGCTAAAGCCTGTTGGGTTGTAAAAAATTTAGTGCCATTGACTGTAGTGATATAACAATAGAGACAACACATGCCTTCAAACAGATTTGATGATGACGCCCCCAGAATCATTCTAGATAAAGAAGATAAAGAGTCATTTCGTCAGTCACGTAGTAAAGGTAAATACACGGCCTCTACAGAACCTGATGTGGAAGCCTCTGAATCAACCGCTAACGCTGCCAGCGGTGGCATGTCACCTGTATGGACATCTTTGCTTCTGATATTGATTCTAGGCGGTTTAGGGGCCAGCTATTGGTTGTATCAACAGCAAGCTAAGCTAACTCAAACTCTAACCAGCGCCCAAGAGCGGATTTTGGAGCTAGAAAACCAATTATCAGCCACTGGCGCAGAAATGGGTGAATCAGCTGTAGTGATTCAGGCCAGAGTGAATCAACTCGACGCAAAGTCTAAGGAATTATGGGACCAAATGGACAAGCTATGGGCTTCTGCGTGGCGTCGCAATCAATCAGACATCAAGGATGTAGTTACCAAGCTGGATACGCTAACCAACGGCAATTCTGACGTAGGGAAACAAATTAAATCTCTGCAAACCGAGATAAATGCCAGCATGACCAACTTTGATTTGTTGCAAGAACAGTTTAATAAACACAGTCAGAGTATTGCCAACTTAACTAGCGCTAACAGCGCAAGTGCACAATCCCAAAAAAGCCAGACTAAAAAATTAGCAGAGCTAAACAGAAAGTTAATTGCTGCGGACAAAATTAGCAGTGCGCTACTGAAGCGTATTAACGATTTAGAAAAGTGGCAAAAGTCTCAGGCCGCTGCTAAAAAAGCACCTACCATCGAACAACAACCAAAGAAAAAAGTCATTCCTCCGCCGATAACCGTAGGCTAAAAACCTAAACCTGAAATAATAGACCGCACCCAGCAAAGTAAGCGTTAAAGTGAGCTTTGCTTCGGATGAGCTAGTTAGCAGCTGTAGTTGTGCAAGACATAGTTCTGGATAGCTCTTGATAGTGCTGAAAAAAACGAATGATGATAAGAAACTCTTTATCTCGTTCTTAACGAAGACAATACATCAGATTGTACTGAAGAAAACTTGGAGCGGGAAACGAGATTCGAACTCGCGACCCCAACCTTGGCAAGGTTGTGCTCTACCAACTGAGCTATTCCCGCATTTGAATGGATAACGCTGTTTTGAACATTTATTAAGGCTTTAACTTCAAGCCAGTTGTCCTTAACAGCGGGTGCGCATTTTACAAAACTGAACCGGTTACGCAAGTATTAATTGAAAAAAAATTTTCGTTTGCACGTAATTTAATCAAATTGAGAACACATGCTGCCGATAATAGGCCAATTCTTCAATTGATTCCTTAATATCCTCCAATGCCGTGTGAGCGCCCTTTTTAGTAAATCCATTTAATAAATCTGGCTGCCAACGACGTACTAATTCTTTAATCGTACTAACATCAACGGTGCGATAATGGAAATACTCTTCCAGTTCCGGCATGTGTCGGTACATAAAGCGACGATCTTGACCAATACTGTTACCGCATAACGGCGCAGCGCCTTTAGGCACGTATTTCTGAAGAAAAACGATAGTTTGTTTTATTGCTTCTTGCTCATCAATGGTACTGGCTTTACAACGCGCAACCAATCCCGATTGCCCATGAGTATTGGTATTCCACTCATCCATACTATTAAAGACATCTTGGCTCTGATGAATCGCCATAACAGGCCCCTCGGCCAATACTTGCAGTTGTGCATCCGTCACTATTGTCGCCATCTCAAGCACTTTATCGTTGTCCGGATCAAGTCCAGACATTTCCATATCAATCCAAACAAGATTGCTTTCGTTATATGACATTCAAAATACCTTGATTAGCGCAATTACACCTTTTCGGGTGCAATCTATTGTTCCAATGGTTACTATGCACACTTTGCAGACCATGCATTGCTTAAAGCAAGGGCATGTTTTGCTCTCGAAATACGAACCCGAAATACGGAAAAGTATAGGAATGTACGGACGAAATACATACATACTATTTCAACGTTAAACGGAAAACACGAAACATCATAATTAAAGTAGTGTGGCGATGTCACGCTCAAACGACAGAAAGTAGAAAGTTAAGTCGATTCCCAAATTTCGGATAGCCATGCGTAATATACTCAATTTAACAGCAAAGTGACAAAAAGAAACAAACTAACTCATCGACAAAAGCGGCAAGTAGGCAAAAACCTACGTAAACGAACCGATTCATCTCAGGATTTACCTCCTGACGATTCCTTGCAGAAAGAGGAAACGGGCCTTGTAATCGGCAGATTTGGTCAACATGCCGATGTTGAAGGCAGCGACGGCACAGTCTACCGCTGCCACATTCGCCGTAACATCGACAGCATAGTCTGTGGGGATGACGTTGTTTTTCGATCAGCGAAAGATGCCACTTTACATATTAGTGCCGTTATTGAGGCAGTGCTCCCAAGACGTTCAATACTCACCCGACCCGACTACTATGATGGCATAAAGCCCGTTGCAGCCAATATTGATCAAATCATTATTGTATCGTCTCTTCTGCCTGCGCTCTCATTAAATATTATCGACCGCTATCTAGTCGCTTCAGAAGACGTACAAATTCAGCCTATTATTCTACTGAACAAAATGGACTTAGCCTCGGAAGATGAATTAGACGCTATCAATCAAGATATGCAAACCTATCGAGACATTGGCTATCAAGTTATTTTAGTCAGCTGTAAAACCGGCCAAGGACTCGATACCTTACTGCAAACGTTAGTTGATAAAATCAGCATCTTCGTTGGCCAATCAGGGGTGGGGAAATCCAGTATAATAAACCAATTACTACCGGAGGTTGAGGAAGCCATTGGCGATGTGTCAGAAGGTTCTGGTTTAGGTCAACACACCACAACCACGGCAAAACTACTGCACTTTCCATTAGGTGGGCAAGTTATTGATTCTCCCGGCGTGAGAGAGTTTGCTTTATGGCATTTACCCGATGACAAAATAACCTGGGGATTTACAGAATTTCGAGATTATGTCGGCGGATGTAAATATCGAGATTGTAAACACAAAGACGATCCCGGTTGTGCCATCCGAGCGGCCGTTGAAGCCAATGCTATCAACATTAAACGCTATAACAGCTATCAAAGAATTCTTGAAAGCATGGATGAGCAGCGACCTTCTTTCTCTACACAAAAGCGAAAATAGGCTACAATTTCCGCGATTTCACCACCAACTTACCAAATTAGAGGAATTTTAGTGCTTTCCGACTTTCTGAAAATTAAGCTTCAATACTTAATGCCCAAACATTTTCTGTCTCGCCTTGTTGGAAAACTAGCAGCAGCCAAAGCAGGTTGGCTTACAACCAAATTGATCTCGCTATTTATCAAGCAATATCAAGTTAATATGGCTGAAGCAGTGCAAGAACAAGCCAGCGATTACGCCACCTTTAATGATTTTTTTACGCGCCCACTAAAGCCGAGTGCCCGCCCGGTATGTGAACAGGAAGATGCGCTAGTATTTCCTGTAGACGGTGCCATTAGCCAATTTGGTAAAATTGAGCAAGGCAATATATTCCAAGCAAAAGGCCACAGCTATTCCGCAGAAGCTTTACTGGGTGGACAAAAAGAACTCGCTGAGCTTTTTGACGGCGGTCAGTTCATGACAATTTATCTTTCCCCCAAAGACTATCACCGCATCCACATGCCACTAGCCGGGCAACTTACCGACATGTTATTTGTGCCGGGAGAGCTTTTTTCAGTCAATCCATTAACCACAGCCAATGTACCCGGGCTCTTTGCTCGTAACGAAAGAGTTGTCAGTATATTCGATACCGATCACGGAAAAATGGCAATGGTACTGGTCGGCGCAACCATCGTCGCTAGCATTGAAACCGTATGGGCCGGAACAGTAGCACCCAAGACCAACAAGAATGTGATTCATACTCAATACTCGAACCAAGAACCACCCCCAGCTATAGGTAAAGGGGATGAAATGGGGCGTTTTAAGCTCGGTTCAACCATTGTAATGCTGTATCAGCCAAACAAAATACAGTTTGAAGGAGCACAACCAGGCGCAACGACTCGCATGGGCGAACGTTGTGGATCGCTTATTTCTTAGTTTGATTCATTAACCTTTAAGGAGTTAAGCACGTGGAAGATGTAAAAAAAGGGCTTATCTCCGGCCACTTAGGTGTATTTTTGCTTGGAATAACCGCATTATTTTCCAAGCTAATTCCACTGTCTTCCACCGATATTGTATTTGGCCGTTCTATTATTGCTTTTGTCACGTTAACGCTGTTGATAAAGTTAACTGGCAAATCAATGCGCTTGAAATCCTACAGAGATTACGCAATTGCCATTGGGCTTGGCCTTCTCATGTCCGTTCACTGGGTAACCTACTTTGCAGCCATGCAATACTCAACCGTGGCCATTGGCATGATCGCATTATTCACCTTCCCCATGATCACCGTATTCCTAGAACCTTTTTTCGAACCCTTCAAATTGGTTTGGCAAGATTTAGCCAGCGCGTTTACCGTTTTGGTTGGCATCGTTCTTATTGTGCCGGAAGCCGATTTAGGTAACGACGTAACCATTGGCATTTTACTCGGTGTGTTTTCAGCCTTTTTCTATGCCGCCAGAAACTTGCTACACAGAAAGTATTTTGCTCACTATTCCGGCCCCCATGCAATGGCAATGCAAACGCTAGTGGTGGCGATTAGTCTGGTATTCTTTATCTCAGATGAAATAGCCAATGTCACAGCCTACGACTATTTGTTACTACTGCTATTGGGCACAATATGCACTGCCGCACCGCACGCATTAATTGCATCCAGTCTTGCACACATACGCGCTAAAACCTTTTCGCTAATCTCCTGTATTCAGCCTTTGTACGGCGTCATATTTGCCTATTTAGTACTTTCCGAACAACCCAATTGGCAAACCATGCTCGGTGGGTTATTGGTGTTAAGTGCCGCCATTTATGAAACAGTCAATACTCATCGTCTACATCAACAAAGCAAAGAGAACTAACGATGCAAGTATTCGCTCACCGTGGTGCCAGTGGGGAGTATCCAGAAAACACGATACTGGCTTGTGAACAGGCAATAGAGCAGCAAGTGCATGGTATTGAGTTTGACGTACAGCAGGCTCTGGATGGACTCATTATCACCCATGACCGAATGATTAATTCGGAGCAGGGTAAACTTTGGGTTGCCCAGCAAACCTTAAGCACTCTGCAAAAAATCGCTTTGCCTCAGCAACAATTTCCCCCAACCTTGCGACAATTAATGCAGTGTTTTAACGGTCGGTGCCTAGCGAATGTGGAATTAAAAACCATTTCTAATTTGGATCTTGTTAAAAAGGAATTAGAAATTGCCTTAAATCAATTCAACTTTAACCCTAAGCAAATCATTGTATCGTCTTTTGATCACCACATGCTTAACACGGTCAAAACTTGGGATTTGAATGTAGAGATTGCTGCACTCACGGCCTCACTCCCCATCGACAATGCCGCATTTGCTTCTAACTTGGGCGCTGATGCAGTGCATATCGACATCAACGTCGTAAACAAGAGCTTTGTAAAAGATGCCCACAATCGAGGGCTAAAAGTAAGGGTGTACACGGTAGACGAGCCGCAAGACATTATAAAACTTGCTGATTGGAACGTAGACGGTATTTTTAGCAATTTCCCTAATAAGGCCTTAGAAGTCATTAAAACCCATTCAATTTAATCACCTTCCCTCCCAAAAAAAAACAATAATGCCTATTTTATTTACCCTTAAAGTCCCTATATTATCCTGCTTCGACTAATTTTTTTCGTACATTTCACAAGAATGGAGTTTTGTAATGAATATTGCCTTAAAGCAACCCAAAACCGGTGATACTTATGAAGTATCACCCTCTGCGGCCGCTGTAGAATTGCTCAAAATTTGTATTGGTCAAACAGACGGTAAATCAGAGGAGCAAGATAGTCCCATAGCTCTAACGCTAGACAAAGAATCAATTTTTGCGATCAAGTTTTACGAGCGGGATGGCCGAGCCTTACCTCAAACACCCGGGGATGTTTATACCTTTCTAGGTGAAATTGAAAGTGACGTTGAAGGTTTAACCAATAGTGATCTTCTAACTAGCTATCTCAATATTAAATCCAATGCTGACAAGTGGGCTCCCTTAGAAGACTCCATGAAAATCCTTTCAATAAATCTTGATAATTTTGCCAGCAACATGATCAGCAACGGGGATATATCAATAGACTTCCTCGATGTAATGTTAACTAAATATGGTGATCTCGGTGATGTCGATCCCGATCGCTTAGAAGACGAAGAGTACATCAAGGAATTGCTGGAAAAAATTAATGGCGATGAAGAAGTTGCAGAAGAGGACGCCAATAAACTCAAAGCAACGGCAGCACTAATAGATAACCTGAGAAAAAAAGCAGTCGAATACCATGATGAAACGGAAGCACTCCTCGCTTCAATACGTGGTTTTCGAGATGAAATGAAAGTTAATGCTGATGATATCGCGAAGAAAGAACAACTATGTGACAACCTAAATTTGGATGAGCAGCTCGATGCTTTAAAAGATTCACGTCGCGTTTTAAAAGAACGAATTGCCGAATTAGAAACGGAATACGATACCTATGTTAAAAATGCTCTATTAGGTCTTGTTGGTGGCGCAATTGGCGTAACCATTACCGGCAGTATTTTTGGTCCAAAAGCAAAAAAAGTTCGTAAAGATATTGATAGTAAAAAACAAGAATTGCGCGTGATTGAAGCAGACATTAACCAATTAAGCGCCTTACTCAATGCCATCACCAATATTGACGGTCAATTTGAAGGCATGTTGTCCGTTATGATTCAGGCCGAAAAGGGCTTGGAAGATATCTTGTTTGTATGGCAAACCATGTATGAATATTTGGAAAATTCTTACAATTCTTGTTTGGAAATAGAAATCGCAGAATCCCTATTATTGTATTGGGTTCACCTAATAACCATGGTCGACCCTTGGCGCTCAGTGCAGCCCAACGCAAAAATGGTACACGAAATATTCCAACAAGCCCTTGAAGAATGGGCTGAGCAAAATGCCGGTTAAGGAGCAACACAATGACAACAGAAAATATACTACAAATTCTAAAACTTGAATTACCCGACTTTAGTTATTCCAACCTAGAGCACCTTAGGGACGCAATCAGGGAAAACTTTAACAAAGTAGACCCCAATCTTTATCCCGATTGGTGTGGCGAGGATGGCCCCTTTGACAGAATTAACAAAAATGTTGAGATCGCTAGAAATAACATCCGTGATTCTGTCGTGGCGGTTAAAGTCGCAATGGACAATACTGCTGCTATTGAAAAACTAAGCGAAAAATTAATTGATTTGGCTGAAGAGTTAGAAAACGCGGAATCTGAGGAAGAAGCCGAAGGGATAGAAGGGAAGATTGAACAAATTAAGCAAGTTGGAAACGGATTAGTCATAGACAAAACCGAGACATTGGATGAAAAATCTTCTGTTCATAAAAGTGATAACGGCAATATCACTTTTTATGAATTTAATAACATGCTAACTGATGAAGAAGCAGAACTTAAGGGCAAAATCACCACTCTTAATGAAAAAATCGAGACAGTTGAAGCCGGCATCACCAAAACTGAAGAGGAAAGGGAATCAGTAGGAGAAGCATTAAGAATTCTCTTAACAGAAGAAAATATTTTTGATTTATTGGGAGAAACTATCCCAACCATTGATGAGATTGCCGCACTCATGGAGTTAGATAATAAGCAATTGGCTTTAATCGCTCTGGTATTGGATTTACTGAGTAATCTCGCCAATATTATTGGCACTATTTTTAAACAGCAAATGTTTTTTGATGCTCAAGACGCCCTTTATGATCAAATAGTTGAGCTTCAAGGAGAGCTTGGAACACTCAAAGAAAATTTGAATCAGGCTCAACTCAGTGCTACGGCTGTTGATTTAATGATTACTATGGATTCTGACCGTTTTTCGTTTGTCGAAGAAAGTAATAAGTTAGTTTCAGCCTACGAACTCACAAGCGGTGACATTCTAAACTCTTTGGAAAACCACAACACTTATGAACAGGTACTTTCAAACATTGCTCAAATGTTTAGCTATGCAGAAAACATAATCACAGACATTGAAAGCTAAGGAGAGCGTATGAAATCCATCAACGAAATAATGAGCGCCGAGGACATTACTCACATTCGTATCTATAGTCGATACGCCATACTTATGCCTATTAAGCTAGAAGACACAATCGACTATTTGGGGTTTGATAGTGCTAACTCTGAAGCGCTTACCCCAGAAAGCTTTAATGCCCTATTTAACAATATTAATAACAATGGTAGATATTGGAATAGCACGGTTGGAGCTAAGTTTGAAGAACGCTTAAATGCAATGACGGGACTTGGCGACAAACACTATCAAAACCTTGTCGATGCACTGGCTTATTTAGAAGAGCAATTGGGTAAATCCCACTCACGACGCGCTCCACGTTCAGAAGTGGATGTAGAAAAAATCCTTCACAATTGTTGGTGGGATTTAATTTACGAAGAAAGCAAAAACAGTATCGCTACAGAAAATCTACAAGTATTTAGAGAACAGCTAGCAGAATACAGTATTGATGTTGTTAAAAAGCTAGGCTTTGTTGAACAAATTCAAGATGCGAAAGTTAAATTTGCACTTTTTAGACTAAAAGATGATTTTGATGGAATTGTCACGTTTTCAACTGATGCAGAAAACGGAACGGCAGCTTTATGGGCTCAATGGACAAGCCTTTCAGGCTCTTCTACGGTTGTCTGTATAAATTAAGGCACTGAATAAAACATATCACCACTATCTGGAATGGATGTTTGTTGGATTTTTAGTTTGAAATAATCAGTATCTCTGATCCCCCTTGCTCTCTTTCTGATCATGCCAATAGCAACATTACCAGCCTCAATTCTTGCTGAGGTCAAAGGGTGTCGAGCATAGTTACAAATACCAACAGTATGACGCTCCATGAAACCAGCGAACTTCTCCATGTATACCAAGCTACTTTCACGAGCAAGTGAGCACCATTGCTCAAGTCGGTAACGCATTTCCCTCGTGTCTTTCGGGGCAATCCAGAGTGTTTGTAATTGTTCTTTGAGTAAATAAATGGTGCTAAGATTTTGGTTTTCTTCAAGCAACGTATCCAACTGTTGTGACTGCTTGCTACTCATGTTTTCGCGATTTCTCTGCAACAGGTAGCGACTACCTTTCATCAATTTCTTTTCGGGTTTGGAAGCGCGTCTAAATTCAATTCGTCGTTGGTTGGCTATCGCTTTTGAAAAGTTTTGCATAATATGAAAGCGGTCGAACACAATGTCAGCGTTGGGCAAACATTCTTTTACCGCCGCTTGATAGCTACGACCCATATCCATGGCAACCGCTTCAATTCCCTTGACGGTCTCTGCTGACAGTTGTGATAAAAACTCGCTCAACACTGCTTTATTACGCCCCACTCCTACCCATAACAAAATGCCACTATCCATGTCATAAACCACGGTCATATAGTCATGTCCCTTCGCTCTGGCGACTTCATCGACACCCAAATAACGGATACCTGTTAACTGACTTGGGTCTTGTTCTGGCAATGTGTTTTGGAGATAGGTTTTATCTATTTCCTTGACTGTTTCCCATCGAATTTGAAGGTGTTTGGATACCACCGATATTGGCATATGACGACACAAGCCACTGATCAATCGGCAAAATCGATGGGTATAACGAGCCCCCACATCGGCAAAAAGTGGCGCTTCTACATGCCTTTTCTGACAAAAAAACTTCCGCAAATTCAACGTCAAGCACACAGGGCTTGCCTAATAATGGCACATCCCTTATCTCTCGACGATACAAACGATTGATGCGACCTGACAGGCCTGATGCGCTGTCTACTGCTTTAAAACGCTTATCTCTTTCACATCGAATGATTAACGTTTGCCGTTCTTCTGACAACTCTATTTGCTTGACACATTGACCTGGAATATTGAATATTGATGACGAGATAGCTGCGCTCATGTATTTCTCTTGTGGTATTTGTTTCAACACCTTATTTCTACAAGGGTTTCATGCAGACAGCTATCTTTTTCTATACAGACAACCGTAGAAGAGCCGCCTTTCAAGCGCGATTGAAGAAGCGAAGGATTTAGCCGGCAGTATTTCTGGCGAAGACGATATTGTTGAACTCTTCGTGGCAGTACTTAGCCTCGTTGATGAATTTGAAAAAGCAGATGAAGATACACGCTATATTCAATCCTGCTTTAACGATTCTCAACAGCAAATCGACCAATACCCTAAAGGCTTTGTACCCTTGGGTGACTACTTGAATAGCTGCCGTAATATCACTGTGGACCTAAAAGCTGAATGCCAGAATTCTGGCGGGACATGGCAACAAAGTCAGCTGGAAATTAGCAATAATAATCCGCTTCAAACAGAGGTAAGTAATGAAAACGGTAATTTGTCACTAAGCGAGGATTACCCTGTGACAGCAGGATATTGTTACATTCCTGGCGGAAACTTTAAGGAATCCAGTCGTAATATAAATACAGTACTAACAGCTGAATGCCAAACCAGCAATGGAGACTATATTACTTCTAGCTTGGATATTACCTTAGACATTAATCCCATAATTAAGAATAACAATGGGATATTGGAAAAGGAATAAATGAGTGTAAATCGGCGAATATCTTGTATGTTCGCTGATTTACCTTTAATTTCGACGACAAAAAATAAGAATACTAAAACAATTCAACGTCAGCCTGATCATCGCCTTTGGCCTGGTCTTGATCTTTGTCTTCCACATCATCGACAACCTTTAATGAATCCACACATTCAGAAATACACTCCTGAATATTATCCAGATACTCCGATGATTCACGCTGAGTTATTTCATTTTCTATCAACTCAACAAAATAAGACTCTTGGTCTTCATCTAGCTGTAACTTATGGAAACTCATAGCAACTTTGCTTTCTATGGCTTCCATCATTTCACGTTTATCCCGTTCAAGTTTTTGGACATTTTCAGAAATGGTGGTCATTGCTCTATTTAACGCCTGTTTAGTTTCCAGCAGTACCTGATGTTCACAGATAGCAATAAATCGGGCATCAATTGCTGGAACCATTTTGGCTAATAAATCAAGCAACGTATCGTAAGATCGGGTTCCGGATAAAGGCATGTTTTTGATTAAAATAGATGCATGTTCATCGTTAAAAATAGAGCGCTTTCCGAAATGATATATACGTCCATGATTTTTTAAGAGGTCGAAAATCTGAAGTTCAATATCACTGCATTCATTCACATCCACATCATAGTTATACTGTTTGGTATTCGAACGTAACTGCACCGCGGCATGAAAGCCTTGATTAAGCAAATGCATGAGTAATTCGTTGGATAATGTTTTAGGGCTGTGGCATTTATTTAAACGGGCGATGAGCTCTAAACCGCTACCATAAGAAGCGGATTGCATCATTACCGTTTCAGCAATGCCTTTTATATCACTGTCTTTATTTTCCAATTCTCGAATTTTGTCTACATCACGAGAAAAGCGCAGCATTCGTTCTTTGAAAGCAGTTACGTTAAAGGGTTTGCAAATATAATCACCTACCCCTAGGTCATAAGCTTCTCTTACCAATTTTTCGTTACTATCAGCACTTAGAATAACGATCTGAGGCTGTCTTGCTATCTCCAATTTTGCTATTTCGCGGCAAATTTCAATTCCCGATTTGCCGGGTAAATGTATATCGAGAATAATGAATTGATAAATGTTTTGCTCTATAGCATCAATCGTTTCCTGACCCGTTTCAGCAAAGTGAATATTGAAACTATCCCTGAACATCAGGTCGAGCACTTCACGTAAGTGTTCGTCGTCGTCCGCTATCAGTATATCGTGTTTCACTCTACAATCCTCGCCACTCAATAAGAGTAATTTTTTCCGCTTCTAATGTTCAGTAATGAATATTTGTGCAGACTACAATTTTTTCGTCCTCTTAAAAAACCATAGCCTAACCATGGGATCTCGCAAAATAATATTGAATCCCAGAAAAAAAAAATCTATGTGCTACATTTGTTTAAGCATGTGAAATTATTAGTAGTAGCATTAATTTTACCGAGGGAAATTACATGAAAAAAATTCTCACAGTTGACGATTCAGCTTCAATGCGCGCAATGGTTGTATTCACGCTCAGAGGGGAAGGATTTGATGTGACGGAAGCGGTTAATGGTAAAGAAGGATTGGATAAAGCAAAGGCGAGTAACTTTGATTTAATTATTTCCGATGTGAATATGCCCATCATGAATGGCTTGGAATTTGTAACAAATGTTAGGCAGGAAGCTAATTACAGATTTACGCCTATACTCATGCTTACAACCGAATCCGGAAATGATTTGAAACAGCAAGGTAAATCGGCTGGGGCAACTGGTTGGATTGTAAAACCGTTTGACCCACAAAAATTGATTGCTGTCGTTAGAAAAGTATTACGTTAGTACATTAAGTTTAATCGCTTCGCCTGTAGGAGATGGGTAAATCATGACTGATCCCTTAGAGCGCTTCAGAGCCATTTTTTTTGAAGAAAGTGCAGAAGCAATAGATGCTATAGAGCGCAATCTATTGAATATGAACGACTCCGACACAGAAGTTGATTCGGAAATGATCAACGACATTTTTCGTTCAGCACACTCATTAAAAGGCGGAAGTGCTACCTTCGGCATGAATTCGCTTACTGATTTCACCCATGTCATGGAAACTCTGCTAGATAAAGTCAGAGCATCACAAATAGACATGTCACAAACGCTGATTGATTGCCTATTTTCATCATTGGATGTGCTGCGGAATTTGGTTTCTCATTACCAATACGAAGACGCGATCAATGAAACCGAAATGAAGCATATTCAGCAAGAACTGGAGAAACTTCTAGGCGAGACCAAGGAAGCTCAAACACTCGAAGAAAGTGAGTCCACCGAAGCAGAACCTAACGGGGAAGACTTACATCCAGGCTTAGATTGGCAAATTAAATTCAATCCTCATGATGACATCTTATCAACCGGTAATGACCCCGTAAGATACCTAGAGGAATTAGGGGATTTGGGCATACTTCACGCCGAATGCGATGTCAGCAAATTGCCGGCATTGAATGACTTGGATCCCGTCGCCAGCTATTTTAGTTGGAACGTCAATCTTTCCCCTACAGGTGAAGTTACAAAAGAAACATTAGATGATGTGTTTCTGTGGATAGAAGACGAAGCCGACTTGTCTTACGAACAAATTCATATTGAATCAGCAGTCCATATTCCACAGCCGGCAGAGCAAACTCAGACATTACCATCAGGGCAAACCGAACCTTTATCATCCAAAGCATCAATTGAAGAAGCTTCAGCAACTAACCCGACGAAAGGCAGCGTACCTCAAGCTGCTGCCGCACCCAATAAACAACCAGAGAAAAAGCGCACATCGCAATCCATTCGTGTTGATTTGGAGAAGATAGATAGCTTAATTAATCTGCTTGGCGAATTAGTCATTACTCAATCCATGCTCAGTATTTATGGTGATTCGGAAAAGTACCCACAATTTGAACGTTTATCTGAAGGCTTGTCTCAACTTGAAAGACACACCCGGGATCTGCAAGAAGGAGTTATGCGGATCCGCATGTTACCTATTGATTTTTGCTTTAGTCGATTCCCTCGCATGGTACGAGATTTGGCGAAACAATTAGATAAATCAATCGCTATTGAAATTATCGGTGAAACAACGGAAGTGGACAAAACGGTTATCGAAGAGCTAAACGATCCTCTGGTGCATTTGGTTAGAAATAGCGTAGACCACGGCATAGAATCTCCCGCAGAAAGACTCGCTAAAGGTAAACCAGAAACCGGTACTGTTAAATTAAAAGCCTTTCATCAGGTCGGGAATATCATTATTGAAATATCCGACGATGGTGCAGGGCTGAACACGGGAAAAATTCAAGAAAAAGCCATTCAAAAAGGCATCATTGAAGCAGACAGCCAACTTACCGACCAAGCAATACATGAACTTGTTTTTGCTCCCGGGTTTTCAACAGCCCATGAAGTAACCGACCTTTCAGGACGGGGAGTAGGAATGGATGTGGTTAAAAGAAATATCAAGGCGCTTGGGGGCACAGTGGATGTTCGTTCAACCTATGAACAAGGCAGCACTTTTACCATTCGACTCCCCTTAACGCTTGCCATCCTAGATGGACAATTAGTGAAGGTTCAAGGTGAAACCTACATTATTCCGATGCTCTCCATTATTGAATCCATTCAAATGAACCCCTCAGACATCAACAAGGTGGGTGATACCGGCGTGTCATTTAAATGGCGAGGTAATTTTATCCCTGTCATTAGTTTAGCGAAAACATTTAATTCTCCACCGGAAGACGAAAACACCCAAGACCAAAATTTAATCGTTGTTGTAGAAAGCGATGGTAAACAATGCGGCATATTTGTGGATGAGTTGACCAACCACCAGCAAGTCGTTGTGAAATCTTTGGAAGCCAACTACACCAAGGTTGAAGAGCTATCTGGTGCAACGATATTAGGTGATGGTTCAGTCGCATTGATTATTGATGTTGGAGCATTAATTTCTAGAGTGAGGATGCACTAATATGAATATTGGAGCCATGACTGAAAGAAACGATTTTAACAACAATGATCAAGGCATGCCTTCGTTCAATGACGAACCAAAAGCTGAATGGTTAAGCTTCAAATTATCTGACTTAGATTACGCTGTAGATATATTAAAAGTAAGAGAAATCAGAATATGGGAGCGGTGTACTCGTATTCCCTATGCTCCTGACTATATCGTGGGTCTTATTAACCTTCGCGGTGCAATCGTTCCTATTGTAGACCTTAGAAAACGATTAAATCTAGAACCCAAAGCTTACGACCCAGAAACCGTTATTTTAATCATGGATGTTGAGTTGATAGAAGGCAACAAAACCATTGGTATCGTTGTAGACGCCATCTCCGAAGTAGTGGAAACCGACAGCAATAACAGTCAGTTTTCTCCAGAATTCGACTTGGCTATCGAAAGGAAATTCGTCGCGGGAATCGCCGATGACGGAAATTGTATGGTAATCCTACTCAATGTAGACACATTGCTGGATTTAGAATTGTGATATCGCATTAACAAGGCTTCGGCGATGCTAAACAAAAGGGCAAGACAATGAGGAATAAAACCATGGTAGCAACAGCATTTATTGCACTAGCTTTTCTTATTAACATTGCAATCGCTTGGAAGGCAGACCAAGGGAGCCAGATGGCGATTATTGTGATGATTGTATCACTAATCGGTTTATCGGTTGCGATATGGCAAAACCAAACCATTGGTTCAAGTTTCCGAAAGCAAATGCGAGAACTTTCCAATGCCATGCGACTCGCCGTTAATAAAATTGAAGCCGGAGACCTACAGGAAGTATCTATCGATTTAGGTACCGATGAGGATGATGACGCAAACCAAACCAAGCGCTCATTTAGTGACTTACTGCGAACAGTTAAAACATTATCCAGTGATCAGCTTCAATCTCACGAAAGCTTGCTAAAACAGTATCTAACCACACAAAAAGCCGTACAAACCGCGACCACGCATTTAATGTTCGCCGATGAAAACTACGACATCATCTATATTAACGACAGCCTTAAAAAGATGCTGACGTCACACGAACAGGCTTTATCGAGCCATTTCTCAGGCTTTGCATTAAACACATTAATAGGAACCAACGTTGATATCTTCCATAGAGATCCCTCCCATCAACGCAATATATTAAATAATCTTTCGAATACATTTGAATCGGAAATCTCTGTAGGGGAGCTAATATTCCAGTTGACCATTAACCCCGTATTCTCTGAATCAAAAGAACGTACGGGAACCGTTGTTGAGTGGCGAGACTTGTCTGACCGAGCAGCCACAGAAAAATTACGCAATGAGAACCAAAGAATCAGCACTGCATTAGGTGCAGTTACAACCAATGTCATGTTGGCCGACAGCAATTACAACATTGTATACATGAATGATCGTTTGGTTGATGTAATGCGCAAAAACCAAGGCAAATTTCAAGAAACCTTTAACGGATTCGAAGTAGACAAGCTGATTGGCACTAACATTGATGTATTCCACAAAAACCCGGCCCACCAACGACAAATATTGGATAACCTTAGAAATACATTCCAATCTGAAGTATCGGTTCAAGATCTCACTTTTAAACTGGTCATTAATCCCATCTTTGACGAACAGGGTAAACGCCTAGGAACCGTTGTAGAGTGGAGCGACTTAACACTCATAAAACGGCAACAAGAGCAGGAAAAAATCAACGCCAGAATGAAAGTCGCATTAGACAACGTTAGCACCAACGTGATGTTGGCAGACCCCGACTACAATATTCTTTATTTAAACGACAGCCTACGCACCATGATGCGTAAAAATGTCGATATATTCCGAACCCTTCGGTCTGACTTCGACCCAGACAATTTAGAAGGCGTTAATATTGACATCTTCCATAAAGATCCAAGGCACCAAAGACAAGTTCTCGACAATTTAAAAGGAACTTACGTCGCGGAAATAACGCTGGAAGGCATGGAGATGAGATTAACCGCCAACCCTGTTATAGATAAAGAAGGTAATCGTTTGGGTTCCACCTTGGAATGGGAAGACATTACCCACTTGAAGCAACAAGAGGTGATTGGCCAAGAAAACGCTAGAATTAAAGTCGCATTGGACAGCGTTACAACCAATGTAATGGTAGCCGATGGTAACAACAATATTGTTTATGTAAATGGTGCGGTGACGAATATGATGCGTATCGCTGCTAATGATATTCGAAAAGACCTACCTCAATTTGACCCAGACAATCTAGTTGGTAAAAATGTCGATATATTTCACAAAAATCCAGCTCACCAACAAGCATTATTATCCAAGTTAGAAAGTCCTTATCGAACCAAAATAGCTGTGGGTGGACGCCATTTCACGCTAATCGCAACACCGGTTAAAAACAGTGAAGGTGAACGATTGGGTACGGTTGTTGAATGGGGTGATATTACTGCTCAAGTCACCATAGAAGGCGAAGTGGAAAAATTGGTTACCGATGTCAGTGAAGGTCGTTTGGGTGCTTTAATTAGTACTGATGGCAAAGATGGGTTTTTCCTAAGCGTCTCAAATGGGCTTAACGATTTATCACAAACCATTAATGCTTTTGTTCGTGACATTAGCTCCAGCATGCAAAAACTTTCGGATGGTGATCTGGAAGTGTCAATCAACAACCAATACCAAGGTAATTTTGGAGAGGTGGCCCTCGCGCTTAACAATACCGTAGCGAAACTTAATGAAATTATTGGAAATGTTAAATTAGCCACAGATTCAATTCGGTCATCTAACCATGAAATATCAATAGGTAACGACCAACTCTCTACGCGCACAGAAAAACAAGCTTCAAACTTAGAAGAAACCGCAGCCAGTTTAGAACAACTAACCAGTAACGTGCGCAACACTGCAGATAATGCCAGCACAGCCAACAAAGCCGCGGGCAGTGCGAAACAACAAGCCAGTGTGGGGGAATCCATCGTAACTGAAGCTGTACTATCGATGGTAGCCATAACAGAAAGCTCTAACAAAATTGTAGAGATTATTAGCGTTATAGATGATATCGCTTTCCAAACCAATCTTTTGGCGTTAAACGCATCTGTTGAAGCAGCAAGAGCGGGTGAACAAGGAAGAGGGTTTGCAGTAGTCGCAAATGAAGTGCGTAACCTTGCACAGCGCTCTGCGGTATCAGCAAAAGAAATTAAAGAGTTGATTGACGTCAGTTCTGCCAGAGTAAACACCGGTAGTGACCAAGTAAACAAATGTGGTGAGGCATTAAAAGACATTCTTCTTCACGTAGACGAACTAACAATGCTTATTTCAGATATTGCGAATTCCACCAATGAACAAGCCGCTGGCATTGGACAAGTCAATCAAGCCGTAGCGGAGCTGGATGACATTACGCAACAAAATGCGGCATTAGCAGAGGAAGCATCGTCAGCTAGCCAATCGTCGGTGCAACAAGCCGATGAAATGGTTGAGATTGTTGGTTTCTTTCAACTGGAAGGTGAAGCTGGCAGACCCGCTAGACCACCAAAACGCCAGATGAGCAACTCTCTAAGACCCAAACCCGTACAAGCTAGATCTTCAGGAACTTCAGTCCAAACCTCATCAATGGACGATTCCAGTGAAGAATGGCAGGAATTTTAACAGGACACTGGCTTTGTTATGAATAACAGTGAGTTATTAACCCCAGTGAACGCTTAGTAACGGTTAACAGCGGTGAACTATGAACAATGGTGAATTACAGCTTCTGAGTGTAACCCTAGCCGATGATATCTATGGCATTGATATTACCAAGGTTCAGGAAATTAGGGCATTGGGGAAACATCGAAACCTCCCCAATATGCCTAAGCACTGTGTGGGAGTGATTGATTTTCGCAACACCATGGTTCCGGTTGTTGATTTACGAGAAATGTTTGGATACGAACACCAAGGAGTTTCACCTCAAACTGTCTTAGTGGTTATTTTGGTTGAATATGCCAATGAAGAAATATTGCTGGGTATCGTTGTTGACTCGGTTTCTGATGTGCTCGTTATTGATAACCGGCACCTAAAGGATTCTCCATCTATTGGCGGAAAAATAGATACCAGCTTTATCAAAGGAATGTTCAAACACCAAGACCAAATAGTTGTAGTGCTCACACTGGAATCTATTCTGGAAGCCAAAGCTATTATCGATCTAAAAACAATGGTTCAAACAAACAAGGCATCGGCATAAGCAATGCGGATAGTTGCATGTGTTAACCAAAAAGGAGGGGTAGGTAAAACCACTATTTGTGCCAACCTCGCCTTTGCTTTAGCCCAACAGGGATTCAAAATTCTAGTACTGGATATGGATCCTCAAGGTCATTTAGGACAAAGTTTTGGTTTTTTTCAAAACAACCGACCGGGCATTGATTCTGTGTTGACCGGACAAGAAACAATTAAGAACGTCACCATCACACTAAGTGAAAATCTCAGCTTCGTGCCAGCCGGACCAGGACTACAAAAACTGGAATCGACACCCATGGGAAAAGGTAGGGGTTTGTTGCTAAAAAAGGCGGTGAAACGACAAATTAGTGACTATGATTTTATAATGCTGGACTGCCCGCCATCCTCTGGTTTTTTAGTGGTAAATGCGTTGGCTGTTGCAGATGAATTATTGATTCCAGTGACACCCGATTACTTTGGTATGTCAGGCTTGTCGTTACTGTTATCAACCATACAAAATTTCGAAAGAGTATTGGGAAAGTACAAGCACCGTTGGTTTGTGGTTAGCAGGATGCAAAAACGTCGCTTGAGTAGAGAGGTATTGTCTAAACTAGAGTATTACTTTGGCAAAGAATTAATACCTACCCAAATTACCGAACGCGCGTTGTTGGCAGAATGCCCAAGTTATGGAAAACCGATCATGGCTTATGCTCCTTCCAGTCCTTCAAGTAATGAATTTGAAGCATTGGCACGGCACATAATTAATCATGAGGAAGAGTTGGATGACAAACAAAAATCAAGACCCAGAGAGCCGGTTGGGGCATGATCCTCTTGAATGGCTAGAGGAAGAACTAAGTGAAGAACAAGAGCATGATAATACTCTTGAAAATAACGGCTTGTCGAAAGACGCCCCTGCACAAGCGAGTGCGCAATCAACCACAAGTACGCCTGAACCGGCAGTGGTTCAGGAACCTTCAATTAATGAAGAGTCAATTGACCAAGAATCACCAACGACAGATTCTAACACCCCACAAGACAGCATAAACCGCTTTGTTATAGAAAACGGTATTGGTCGGCTAGCATTACCCGAACGCTTAATGGTTCAAATTGCTGAAGATTTTCACACCGACTTATGTGCTATTGCCAAATTAGAAGAACTTCAACAAATAAAGCTTGATGCCAGCGAAGTTGTTGATATTGATACCGCAGGATTACAATTACTCTATGCCTTTACCAAGCAATTATCATCTACAGGATGCCAAATAACGATTGAGGCTGTGCCAGAGAATTTGGAAGATATTTTTTCCATCGCCGGGCTAACCAGTTACTTTAAGGCTTTCACTCATGCTGCGTAATACCACATCAGAAAAGCAAGGTAGGGCGAAAGAATTCCAATTCACACGTAAACACTTTGACCGATTACGAAAAGAAGCCAAGGATTATTCAGGCATTCATGTAACCGACGACAAACATGAAATGTACTATGCTCGTTTGGCAAAACGACTCAGAAAGTTGAAGATGGATAACTTTGATGACTACATTAGGCTGATAGAAAAAGACCCTCTAGAATTTAAAGAATTTATCAATGCCATTACCACCAATGTTACTTCCTTTGATAGAGAACCCTATCATTTTGAATTCTTAAAAGAACAAATTAGTTCTGGAAGTATCAATAGTCTATCCATTTGGTCCGCTGGCTGCTCATCAGGTGAAGAACCCTATTCGCTCATTATTAACCTATTCGAATTATGTCAGCAGTATCAAATTCCTTTTAACATTGTCGCCACCGATCTAGACACTGACGTACTAAAACGAGCTGCCAACGGTACTTACCCTCTCAAATCTGTTGAAGGCTACAACCGAGAGGTTAAACGGAAATTTTTATTAAAGGGCGTTAATCAACAAGATGGGTTTTGTCGTGTTAAAAACCAATATCGTAAACTGATTAAATATAAACAACTAAACCTCATCAAAGATTGGCACTTTGACCAACCTTTCGACGTGATTTTTTGTCGTAATGTCATGATCTATTTTGAAAATGATATGAAACAACGCATCCTTAAAAAGTATGCCGATCATTTGGTTAGCAACGGATTGTTGTTTCTGGGCCATTCGGAATCAGTGAATAAAACCAACACCGATTTTGATAACGTCGGAAAAACCATTTATCGTAAACGCCAATAAAGGTTTATTGTTTATGCTGCATCCAAAACCTACGCCTCCACTTTGTTTCCCCGGGTTTGATCACATCAACCGGTATTGGGATAGACAACATGCAAGATTTGCCGCAAAAATCCTGCCTGGCGAATATTACGTAACCAAGGAACAAGAAATAATAACAACGGTGCTCGGTTCTTGTATCTCAGTCTGTATTTACGATCCTGTTCTGCGAATTGGTGGTATGAATCACTTTATGCTTCCCAGCAGCAACAACAATAATATGGATTTATTAAGTGAATCTTTTCGCTACGGAGACGTGGCAATGGAAAGATTGGTTAATGATATTTTACGTAATGGTGGAGATAAAGATCGGCTCGTATTTAAGGCTTTTGGCGGTGGACAAATCATTCGCCACATGACAGCAATAGGTCAACGAAATATCTCATTCTTACACAAATTTATGACCATGGAAGGGTTTAAACTAAAGGCTTCCGATTTGGGCGGTCCCCACCCCCGAAAAGTCTTGTTTTTCCCTCAAGATGGCACTGTTAAATTAAAGCGACTGCAACATATGCACAATAACACTATCGTCGCACGTGAGAATAAATACAAAACTCAACTGAATAGCCAAGAGGAGGTCGCAGGTGACATCGACCTATTTGATTAATCATGAAAAAAATTAAAGTACTAATAATAGATGACTCTCAACTGATCCGTGAGCTGCTCACGGCCATACTCAGTTCGGATATGCGGATAAAAGTAGTGGGATGCGCAAATGATCCACACGAAGCAAGGCAGATGATCAAAGATTTGCGTCCAGATGTGCTTACTCTGGATGTGGAGATGCCAAAAATGAACGGTATCACATTCCTGAAAAATCTAATGCGGCTTCACCCTATGCCTGTATTAATGATCTCAACGCTGACTTCAGAAGGCTCTCAAATTACCATGCAAGCACTGGAATTGGGCGCTATTGATTTCATTGAAAAGCCGGCTAACCTGAGCGAAGCCATGGAAGATTATAAAGAAATAATCATTAACAAAGTGCTCATTGCTGCATCCGTTTCCAAATTAAAACTCATGCAATACCAAAGAAAACTTACTATTGAAGAGAAAGCCAAACATAAACCCATTGATATACAAGTTGCCCAAGCACTTAATGTTCCCACCCAACCAACCAATAAGATTATCGCTATTGGAGGGTCAACAGGCGGATTAGAAGCGTTAAAAACATTGTTGGAAAAAACTCGATTCAATGGTAATGAATCTATCGTTGTGGCATTACATTTACCTAGTGGCTTTACCAAGTCCTACGCAGCCCGTCTCAATAGTGTCTTATCTATTACCGTAAAAGAAGCCGAGGATGGTGAACGTATAATGCCAGGGCATATCTACATTGCTCCAGGTGGAAGGCATCTGCAAATAAAAAGACGGGCTGTTGGCTATCAATGCTGGCTTAGCAATGTAGATCCAGTCAATCGACACCGCCCAAGCGTTGATGTTTTATTTGAATCGGTTGCAGACCAAGCAAAACAGAATGCCCTGGGGATTATACTAACAGGCATGGGTAAAGATGGCGCTGTAGGCTTGCTAAAGATGTACCAAATGGGCGGAACCACTTTTGCTCAAGATGAAGATTCTAGCGTTGTATGGGGTATGCCAGGCTCAGCAGTTGCCATCGAAGCAGTACCGTCAACCAATGTTAAAAACCTAATTCAACTTGCGGTAGTCATTACAAAATTTGCTAAAAATTAACTCCCGTTTAAGCAATAAGGCGTTTTACTCAAAGGCTTGGTTCATGTAAAATTTGAACTAGGGTCTGTGGGTTTTGAGAGCAAAAATTGGAAGCGGATACAGTGCAACAGGGAATTCAGTAGTAGTCTCGCCGGAAGGTCCATTTTAGGCTGTTACAAATGGAGTAAGGATAGTTACATGAGTACTGAACATATCAACCTGTCTTTTCTAGGCAATCATGGCCCAACCAATTGGTGGCAACGTCCCAATCTGGTACAGCATTATTGCAATTTTAATCAAGACTTTTATCAGGATTCCCTTTTTCGTTCCCTTGGTATCTTCTGTCCAGAAACAGTCAAAAAATCTGTTGTTAAGCGCCGTTCTGAATTTCTAGCAGGCCGATATTGCTCCCAAAAAGCTCTCGCAGAAATAAATAAACATCCCAGATGCATTGAAATTGGCAAACAACGAGAACCTATCTGGCCTACAGGCACAATGGGGGCAATTAGTCACACAACGGGCTTAGCCACAGCAATAGTAAGCGATGACCCGGCTGTATTAGGATTAGGCGTTGATGTAGAAATTACAGTAGACCCTGACACCATGGACAAAATTGGCAAGCACATATTGCCATTAGAACACTTCGCCCTATTGAACCAGGAAGGTCTGTTAGCCCACGAAGTATTTACCCTCATATTCTCCGTTAAAGAAAGTTTTTATAAGGCCGCCTATACCAGAGTGCAACGTTACTTCGACTTTAGCGCAGTCAAGGTTGTCCACTTCGATCAAGAACAACAAAAGATCACTTTCAGAATTACTGAGAATTTGTGTGAAGACCTCACTATTGGTCAAGAAATCGATGGGTACTACTATCGCTATTCCGACGATATTTGGGCAACATTGGTGTGTTTAGAATAAAGATCTGATCAACTACCGTTTATTGCTGTCTTCACTGGATAGCAATTCGGTAGACTGTTTTTTCAAGCGCTTATCAATAAAACCCTGAATTTTTGGATTTGATGAACATCCCATTCGCCCTCCCGTTAGCGAGGCTAGCGCCACTAATCCCTTCTTAACGCTACTGCTACAATCCACAGCAATAGGTTTTGGATTGCCTAAGCCGTACTTATCCTCAAAAAGAGATTCCGTCTGCTTCGGTAACTTAATACGATTCTTGTTTATATGGTATGAATGGGATTCACCTACGGCAAGTGCATTGGCAGCAGAGCGGTTTAATCGCTCAAAATAGCCTTCTGTGAAAGATTGGGGTTTTTGAGGCTCCCTGATTACCGATTTATTTGAAATCTCAGAAATAGCATCTAAATTTTCTCCCCCTTTGAACTCATTTTGAGTTTGAACAACACTGTCATCATGCATCGCATCCGGCTCATTGGGGTCTACTAATATATCCTGCTGGATTAACGGTTGTTTATCATTATCCAAAGAATCATCCTCCTTCGAATCTATAGCCGGAGGGGTAACTTGAATAGTTGCTTGTAAAGATGGAGGTTTTGGCAAAGAAACCAAATATGTACTTAAGGCCTTAACTTCTTTGAGCTTATTAGAAAAAGGTTCTGCGCCAATTTTGATTTGTTTTTGCATTACTATCGCAAGGACAATATGCAATAAAGCAGAAATCAGTAGAAACGTAATCCAGTGAAACTGGACAGATTTACGAGAAGAGCTTAATGGAGAAGAAAGGGTTGCCTGCATCCACTGTCCGTGGCTAATTTATGCGTTTAGTAGTAGACCAACAGGATCAAGCAAAGTTCACTGTTTCTAATGTGGATAACCTAAGATCTAGATTTTTTAACCTTCTGACACATTTTTAAATTCGACGCATGAGCAAAAATAATTAAAAACGCACCAACTGCAATAGTAAACGGCTCGTAGGACTCTCCCAAGAAATCCTTATTCCAATAAATCATGCCACCAAGGGCAATACTGAAAATGGGATAAGTTTGTCGATGATAGCGATAAAAACCCGACAATATCGCCCAAAAGCCAACAACAAGGGAAATAATAAGAATAGTGCGCTCAAACCAGTCTTGCGCAAAAAAGCTAGCACCAACTAGGGGAGCAACCGGTAATAACACTGGCAATAATAAACAGTGAACAGCACATAGGCCGGATGCCCAGATGCCAAACTTGTCTAAAATTCGTGTTTTGATGTGCATAATGTTGTTATACCGAGCAGTATTCTAGCTAAAACGGGATGATATAATATAACATTATCACACAAGTTCAAGATCGAACGGCTAAAAAACACAAATAATAGACAATTTTTTGCATTCTTTGTACGGATGTATCAAGTAAGGGATAAGAAGGCTGGTTGATCTTGGATATTTAACGAATTCTAAAACAGCGTTTAGAACAACAAAAAAACAAGGGACTACTCTTCCTCCGAGACCAATTCTTCTGCCAAAGATAATCTAGACTTGTTCTTATTCATTGCCAGTTGGCCATGTTTACCCAACATCAGTTCACTTAAGGTAACAAGGCGAATCCCTTTTTCTGCCAATTCAGGCAAATGCTTTTGTAAATAAGCAAGGGTTTGTGGGTAAGGATGTGCAATGCCTACTGCCTGCCCATGTTTATTAGCAATGCCCCTTAAACGTTTGAACATTATAGCAATGTGTCGTGGTTCGGGAATATGATCCAGAAAAACATGCCGGTGCAAACTTAATACCCCGTGCTGCTGTGCGATATTTTCTGCACGACTGAAACGAGTCGTTCGACTATCAACGAAATACAGCCCTTTGGCATGCAAATATTCCATCGTCGCGGTCATTGGAAGCGTAAGTTGCGTTAGCTTACTGCCCATATGATTGTTAACAGCAATGGCATTGGGCACACTCTTGTGAGCATTAGCTAAATGCTGCTTAATATCTTTAGGGAGCATACTTGATGTTAATGCGCCTGGCCCTAACGCTTTACCCGATAAAGCTTCCATTGGAATATGCAGCATCACTTCCCGTTGCTGCTGTTCCGCTAACTGAGAAAATGAAGTCGAGTAAGGTGTATGAGGAAGAATGGCGAATGTAATTTCACTGGGTAGAGTAAACGCACTAATATCTTGAGGTTTATTACCAATATCATCAATGATGAGCGCAATTTCAGCAGCGACAGACGGTGTTGAAAAAAGCCCACACGCAAGCAATAGGTTGATACAAACCCATCGCTTAAAAAAACGAAACGCCAACCAAGACCGAAAAAAATCTACACCTTTTTCTAGCACCATAGTTAGCGTTTTATGTTCACGCTTTTGCGTGAAAGGTTCTGCTTGGTGCAGCGCACACTCAAAGTGTGCAGCTGCACTGCAGATATTATTGTTGCGCACGGCTTTTATAAGCTCTTTATTTTAAGCTTCTTGATGAAGCTAAAGTATTAGCAGTAGCTTCAACTCAAGGTTTGCTACTTTTTGCAGTCAAACCTTTCATGGGGCAGACTAGTTACAAACAGCTGTAATAGACATTAATGCCCTAGGCAACATTATAGATAATACGATCATATTATCCACTACTCTTTAGAATTATTTCTTTAACCATTTAGACGGATTGACAGGCTGACCTTTATGCCGAATTTCGAAATATAAAGCGGGTTGAGACTGGCCACCACTCTGCCCTAATAATGCGATGGTTTCACCTGCTTCGACATACTCACCAACTTGTTTTAACAACGCTTGATTTTGGCCGTATAAACTCATGTATCCGTTTCCATGATCCAGTATGACCATTAATCCGAATCCACGCAGCCAGTCTGCAAACAACACTTTACCCTGATGAATACTACTTACCGGACTGCCAGAATCGCCATAAAAGAGCACGCCTTTCCATCTCACTTGTCCTTGACGTCGCTTGCCAAATAACTTGCGTAATCTTCCTTCCGCAGGCTTAAGTAATTCTCCCTTAAAATTACGCAATCCAAGCAACTCAATTTCCGATTGTTGCTGCTCCTTACGAACATCTTCCAGCGCTTGCACAAGGTTCTGCTCATTTATTTGCAGTTGCTCTATTTGTGCCGCTTCACTACTGATAATGCCACTCAAAGCCAACAATGTGCTTTCTCTTTCCTTTTGCTTTCCTTGTAGTGCCTGTTGCTGCTTAATTTGTTTTTCTTTTTCTGTTTTTAATATATTTGCTGTGGATTTAAGCTTTTTGGCCACATCCAACAATTGCGTGACTAAAGATTGGAAATTACTAATTTCTTCCTGCCGGGCTTTATTTAGAAATTGGTAATACACCAACATACGTTCGAATTTACCTGCATCTTCCTGATTCAATAGCATTTTGGTGTAATCGTGATTGCCGCTCATATAGGCGCTACGCACTTGTTTCGCTAACAGGTTTTGCTGATCTTCTTTTTGTTTTAGCAATGACTGTTTCTGTTTAACCAGCTTATTTTGCTCTGCAAGGTTATTTTGAATAAGCCGATTACTAACAGCAACATCCTTCGCCAACTCAGAGATTTCCAATTCAGAGTTTTTAAGTCGATTTTGTAATTTTTTTGCTTCGCGCATACGCCGTTGTAATTGAGTTTGGCGATTTTTAATTTGGGATTGAATATCCTCTAACGCTTGCTCTGATTGCCGCTCACTTTCTTGGGATTGTTCACTTTGTGCATATACGGAAAAACTACCCAATAGCAAAATGAAGCACAAACACGAATGCAAACGCCCAAAACCGGGCGCCCACTTTTTCATAGGATGCTGACTAAAATGGCTCATCTATTGAAACAAACCTTGCTCGCTACAATAGTCTTGGCAAAATAAGAACAACTCACCCAAAAACACTTATGCATCAACATTCATAATAGGTGAACCGGTCATTTCTTCAGGTTGTTCCATGCCCATTAAATGCAAAATGGTCGGTGCAACATCGCTTAATGTAGCGCCTTCTCTTGATTTTGCATCTCTACCGACATAAATAAATGGCACCAACTCACTAGTATGAGCCGTATGGGCTTGGCCCGTAGAAGGATCTTGCATTTGCTCTGCATTACCATGATCTGCGGTAATTAAGCACTCACCTCCGATGTTGCGCAAAGCCTCTACTACCCGCCCTACACAAGTATCAACCGCCTCACATGCTTTTAACGCTGCGGCATATACGCCAGTATGACCAACCATGTCGCCATTCGGGTAATTACAAACAATAAAATCGTATTGTTGCGATTCGATTGCCGCAACCAGTTTGTTGGTTAGCTCTTCTGAATTCATTTCCGGTTGCAAATCGTAAGTTGCTACATCGGGTGAAGGGATCAAAATCCGCTCTTCCCCATCGTAATTTTCTTCTCGCCCGCCACTAAAAAAGAAAGTGACATGGGCATACTTTTCCGTTTCGGATATGCGTAATTGAGTACGTTGATGATCTGCTAACCATTCACCTAATACGTTGTTAAGCCCTTCCGGTGGAAATGCCACTTGCGACTTAATGTCAGCGGCATATTGAGTCAAACTTACAAAACCAGACAAAGCGGGAGTTTTTGTTCGTTCAAATCCATCAAAGTCATTGTCGAGAAACGCACGTGAAATTTGACGTGCACGATCGGAGCGGAAATTAGCAAAAAATAATACATCGCCATCTTCAATGGGTGCCGGTTTACCGATGATAGTCGTTTTAACAAACTCATCATTTTCATCACGAGCATAAGCCGCATGCAATGCAGCTTCGGCATCATCAGCATGAAAGTCCGATTGACCTAAAGTCAGTAAATCGTAGGCGGATTGAACACGATCCCAACGTTTATCACGGTCCATTGCATAATAACGCCCGACTAAACTGGCCGTTTTACCCACACCTAATTCTGTAAATAACGCATCAGCTTTTTGCAAAGACGCTTCTGCGCTGCGCGGAGGCGTATCTCTTCCATCCAAGAATGCATGCAAATAAATTTGTTTAGCACCTTGAGCGGCAGCAGCTCGTATTAGAGCGAAAATATGATCATTGTGGCTATGCACTCCACCGGGAGACAACAATCCCATTATATGGATGGCTTTGTTTTGCTTCACTGCGCTTTGTATATTGCTAGAAATAACAGGATTACTGGCAAACTCCCCATCCTGAATAGCTTTCGTTATGCGAGTAAAATCTTGATAAACCACTCGGCCCGCACCTAGATTAACGTGACCGACTTCTGAATTACCCATTTGCCCATCCGGTAATCCGACATCTAACCCTGATCCCGAAATCAGCGTATGAGGACAAGTTTCCCACAACTCATCCATTACCGGCGTTGCCGCATTGGCAATCGCATTATTCTCGGTGGTTTCCCGATAACCCCAACCATCTAAAATAAGTAAAACAAAGGGTTTCTTTTCAGGATTCATGAAAAAGTTTCTCCAAGCAATTAAGTAAATACATGTTTATGTTGCCAACAATTCATCAATTTCAAAAGTTTACGCCAACCCAAATTAAGAATTTCGGGTCCAACGCATACGAAAGATATTAAGAGAAATTGAGACTTTCGTTGAGCAAAAAATATCAGAGATACCATCGCATAGGCTTAAAATACTGGCGCTTTAGCACCTCTTCCACCTCTACGTTGTCTCTTTTTATTATTGTTCGGGCACAGGGAAAACCGTTACATGGCCTTTTTTAAACTAGCGTCTGCGTACAATTTCTATATACTTTGCAGACTTTTTCAGATGACATAAACGTAAGGCTATATTGATTTATGCAACAGCTCGTCGAGTTTATCGGTAATCATCCGTATTTGGCAACCGTTTGGGTTGTATTGGTTGTACTACTTATATACAGCTATATTGAAGGCTTCCTTTCCCCATTACAACAAGTGTCTACTCACGAAGCAACTCGTCTGATGAATAAAGAAGATGCTGTTGTTCTTGATATTCGCGCTAGCGGTGAATTTAAAAAAGGCCACATACTTGGCGCAACGCATTTAGCGGCCGAAGCAGTATCCAGTGCTGATTTCAGCAAACTTGAAAAGTTTAAGGACAAACCCATTATTGTTGTTTGTCCAATGGGTATGACAGCAAAACGGACTGCGACGCAGTTGCTTAAGGCAGGATTTGCCAAGGTTTCAATTTTGAAAGGCGGTATGAGCACTTGGCAAAGTGAAAATTTACCAATTAAGAAGTGAAGCCTATGAAAAAAATAGAAATATATACCAAGGGATATTGTCCCTATTGCACAAGAGCTATAGCACTACTGGACAGTAAAAAGGTTGAGTACACAGAGTACAAAATCGACATGCAACCAGAATTGCGTGATGGCATGATTAAACGTGCAAATGGTAGTTACACTGTGCCTCAAATTTTTATTGAAAATCAGCACATCGGTGGCTGTGATGACATGATGGCACTAGAAAGACAACAAAAACTCGATACGCTTATAGCTAACTAAGCAAAATCGAAGACCAAGTAACAGGATTTATTATTATGGCTGAAGAAAACGCAACAAATAATGGTATTGGAGCAACAGACCAACAAGCACAGTTTGCTCTCCAACGCATCTACTGTAAAGATATCTCATTTGAAACTCCTAACTCTCCTGCTATTTTTCAAAGAGAATGGAAACCAGAGATAAAGCTGGATATTGATACTCGCAGCAGCAAGCTGGACGACGTAAACTTCGAAGTTATATTGGCTATTACAGTTACCGCAACTATCGACGGAACAACAGCATTTCTATGTGAAGTTCAACAAGCTGGTATCTTTACAATTGACCAAATTCCTGAGCAACAAATGGCCCACACATTAGGTTCTTTCTGCCCTAATATGCTGTTCCCATATGCTCGCGAAACGATTTCCAACTTGGTAAACCGTGGCACATTCCCACCGTTAAACCTTGCGCCAGTAAACTTTGACGCTATTTTTGCTGCCTATGTGAAAAAACGCCAAGAAGAAGGCCAACCTCAAGCATCTTTAGACGCATAATCTTTCCGATGCCAAATAATCAGGCTCGAAACGAGCGCATATCAGTTTTAGGAGCAGGGTCTTATGGCACTGCTCTGGCGTTTTGTCTTTCTCGTAATCAAGTTCCCACCATATTATGGGGCCGCGATCAGGAAAAGATGGAAGATATGATCCAAACGCGTTGCAACAATCATTATTTACCGGGTTTTGATTTCCCCGATGCAATGCAAATTGAGCTTGATTTAGAAAAAGCAGTCGCTGCCAGCAAAGACTTGCTAATTGTTGTTCCCAGTCATGCTTTTGCTGATCTACTGCAAAAAATACAGCCCTTTATTCGTCCAGATCATCGACTGGTATGGGCTACCAAAGGTTTAGAACCTGACACCGGACGTTTATTGCAAGTAGTCGCCAAAGAAATTATTGGCGAAAGCTTTCCACTCGCTGTTCTTTCTGGGCCTACTTTTGCGAAAGAAATGGCAGCCGGTATGCCTACTGCAATCACCTTAGCTTCTCAAGATCCCAATTTTTTGGAAGAGTTTGCGCAAAAGCTACATTGTCAAAAGTCTTTCCGTGTTTATAAAAGCACGGACGTTATTGGCGTGCAGCTGGGTGGTGCAATTAAAAATGTCGTCGCTATTGGCGCTGGTATTTCTGATGGAATGGGATTTGGTGCCAACGCAAGAACCGCGTTGATTACCCGAGGATTAGCAGAAATGTCTCGTTTAGGTGCTAAATTAGGTGCCGATCCTCAAACCTTTATGGGAATGGCTGGATTAGGCGACTTAATTTTAACTTGTACTGACAATCAATCCCGCAACCGTCGTTTTGGCTTGGCATTAGGTCAAGGTAAATCAGTCAATGACGCCATGCAGGAAATTGGGCAAGTTATAGAAGGCTTTCGTAATACCAAAGAAGTACATGTATTAGCGGAACGGAATAACGTTGAAGTTCCGATTACAGAACAAATTTTCCAAGTCCTTTACGAAGACAAGCCAATTAAGCACGCCGCAATGGCCTTACTTGGCCGGGAAATGAAATACGAGTAGTTTGATACAAGTTCACTCAAATTTCCCTCTACTGCGCGCAAAAGCATTTATCGACTACTTGGACTAAGCCTATTGATCTTCCTAGGTCAATTTAGCAACACGAAAAATCAACAGGCTCTGATTAGTCTTATCTACTTAATGCCTTTAAGCGACCATTTTGAATACTGTAGATCCAACTATGGATAGTCACATGTTGACCACGTTCATTAGCGGCTTTAAAGGTGCTTGTGCGACGAATATTTTCAGCCTGTTCCAATACATTTAGCTCACACAATCGGTCTTCTTTAACATGACCACTCAATTCTTGCAGCTCTTCAGAATGCTTAGTAGCCACATCCCTAATATGCTCCAACCAATTGTCGATCAATCCAAAAGACTCATCCTTTAATGATGATGCTACACCGCCACAGCCATAGTGCCCGCATACGATAATGTGCTCTACCTTTAGAACATCAATAGCATATTGCATTACCGACAAACAGTTTAAGTCGGTATGCACGACCATATTCGCAACGTTACGATGTACGAATAATTCACCAGGCAATAATCCAACTATTTCATTGGCTGGCACTCGACTATCTGCACATCCAATCCATAAGAAATTAGGGGATTGTTGTTTAGACAGCTTATTGAAAAAGTCTGGGTCCTGGCGGTCTATTTCCTCTGCCCATTCAATATTATTATCAAACAGTTCTTGGATAGTTGAGCTCATTTTGCCTCTTGCGGTTAGGTAAAACGGTTAATTTGTGAATACGAATACCAAATTCAATAAGACGAATATCTAAATCGAATGTTCAAAATATTATACACACCAAAATGCTAGCTTTTCCTCTCTTTTCGTTTCCCATAATCACAGGTACGATGACTACCTGTTTTAGGGGCCTTATTAGTTTGCTTTGAAGTTGTGCCAATCCTTACCCTAAACCTCATTTTTGGTATGTTAAAAGGAAATAAACGTGAAAGTAGAAACTTACTTATTTTTTAACGGAAAATGTGAAGAAGCACTCACATTCTATCAACAGCTGTTAGCAATCGAAGTTTCTATGCTAATGCGTTACAAAGAAAGCCCTGACCAATCTACTAATCCACCCAATTCTGATGAAAAAGTTATGCATGCTAATTTCAAATTGGGTGAAACCTCTTTTATGGTGTCAGACGGTCAATGCGAAGGCGAGCCTAATTTTAGTGGGTTTTCTTTATCTTATACCGCCACAGATAGTGAAGATGCTCATCGAGTTGTAAACGGGTTAGCAGAAGGCGGGGAAATCACCATGCCATTAGACACCATCTTTTGGGGCGGTCTATTTGGTATGGTTACAGACAAATTCGGTTTGTCCTGGATGGTAAGCGTATTGAGCAACGACCATCCCGAATAACGCATTCTCTTCACAATAAGGTTTATTAAGGCGCAACATATAAAACAATGTTGTGCTCTTCACTAACACTCAACGAGTTCAATTAAACGATATCTCTGTATTCCATCAACTCAACGGCATTACACTGCCAAATGGGTCACAAGTAAGCGCTTGTAAAACTTCATCGGTAATAATGTTATGTAAGGAGTGCGTACACAACCTATTCAGAATAAAAATACCCATTAGCGATACGTTATCACTTTCAATAACGACCACTTTTACACCAAGCACGTAGCGATAAAACAACTTCAAAATGTAACAAGAAGCAGCAAACTATTTCAAATATAACAATACCTGCCAACAAGTGTTTCCAACTTTTAATGAGCAATACGATCTCCTTGAAAAAGACTTATCAACGGCTACTATCCGTCTAGCTCAACACTCATCTATATTGGATCAGTTTTGAGGACTCGCCTATATCAAGGTCATATGTTCAAGTTTCGAACATATATTTGGAAAATAGTATTTAAGGAATCTAAGGATGAAAAAAACACTTCTGGCACTCGCTGCCGCAACGCTTTCTATGAATGCACTAGCAAATGGTTACATTGAGCTAGATATAGCCCATATTTCTGCTGAAGAAGGTTCTCTCGATTTTGATCAACAAGCCATTGCCACCCATATTGGGTACAACTTTACGCCAGACTCCGCCTTTCAACATAAAGCCGAAGTATTTCTTGGTTTGGGGCTAGGCGAAGACACTATTCTTGGTACCGATGTTGATATTCGCTATTACTATGGCGTTGCGTATCGCCCTACTTATCATATTAATCAAGACTGGGAGGTTTATGCCCGCCTAACGCGAGCAAAGGCTGAAATCAAAATCAACGATATTAGCACTACATCTGATGCAGAAAACGGCTGGGGAGTAGGTGTCGGCTATCAAAACTTCACACTGTCTTATACTGACATCGACGACACTAAATTCATCAATGCGGGTTACACCTTTAAGTTTTAAGATGTACTGAAAGGATAATGCCAGAGCCTTGATATAACGGACTTTTTATCAAGGCTCTTTGCTACTTACTTGACTCAATATTTTTACATACTTTAGTTACAGAGGAATAATTGTTTAAGCAAAGCTGAACTAATAGAACAAACCAACACCTACATATAGTGCCTCTCATGAAGTTCCCACTCTGTACCATTTATTAGCCCCACTACAGATCAAGATCTGTCAAACACAAGATTAAAAACCAACCATTTCTGTAAACTTTCAAATAAAAAATGCCACAAAAAGAAAACACTTAACCATTTACACATTCACATCCATCAAACATAGATAAAATAAATTCGCATATACATCAACCCATCAAAAGAGCCAATTAAAAGTTCTTCGCGTGCTTTATTTTTCGTCATTAAAGCAAAATCAGTAAATCCAAAACAGCTCGGTTACATATATTTCCTTTACAAACAAAAAGTTACCTACGAGAGTAAAAATATTAAAATCAATACCAATACTGAGTAAAATACACTCTTAAAAAGTAAAAGCCCCTCCATCCAAAAAGAGACCCAGATCATTAAAATAAAGGGGCGCAGAGCTAAAAACACGTAATAATCGAATACTTTCCACTCTTTTTATAGTTACGAAAAAACATACCATTAGACTAAGGTATAATTTACACCCCTCATAGTTAAGCGCTAATATTCTCCTAGATTTGGCACTTAAGGTAATTTTAATAGGCTCTAGCCAAAAATATTAACAAAGTGTATTCCAGTAAAACCTTACGCTTAAGGACAAAAATAAAACTGGTGCATTTTGTGTAAGAGCCATTAAAAAAATTCTAATTGTCACTTATGTGAAGCACATTGCTAGTTAAATTAATTAAATCTATAAAAACAGGTGATTTATGAAGAGAATGAATTTAGTCATGTTGTCGTTGCTTTCTGTAATGTCACATCAAGCTTATGCACTAAATTGTCCTATGCCAAGCAGCCACACTGGTGCCCCCACCGACGACACTGTCGATCAAAATGGTGGAACTGCTGGCATGTCCGCCTCTACTGAAGGACGCGATATCATTTTAACATTTGATGGCAACGACACTGTTTACGCTTTAGGCGGTGATGATTGTATTGATGCTGGCGAACAAGATGATTACGTTGAGGGTGGAGCTGGTCGCGATTGGTTATTTGGCACACAAGGTAGAGACATTCTTTACGGCGGTGACGATAATGATTACGTTTCTGGCGGCAATAACAACGATATTGTTTACGGTGGTAACGGTCATGATGATGTATTAGGTGGCGAAGGCAACGATGAAGTATATGGTGATGCCGGTAACGACACCATGTACGGAAATGGCGGAAACGACAACATGAACGGCGGTCCTGGTAACGACGTTATGTATGGTGGTGACGGCTTTGATGTTCTTATCAGTGGCGGCGGTGCCGATATCCTTGACGGCGGCAGCGGCTACGACTCATGTTATGGTGGTGTAGTATACGTAAATTGTACTAACGTACCTGACACACCTACTTTAAAATCAGCACCTCTATTAAGCCAATTAGAAATATTAGACGCAGGTGACGGCGACGATACTCTAATTTTACATGCCGGCACAAAAGTGATGGCTATGGGCGGTGAAGGCAACGATGTTTTCAAATTCCATTTCAACGGCAATACTGCTACTACTTTGATCAAAATTGTTGATAGCCAAGGTAATAACAGACTCGAATTTCCTAAAGCTTACTCCAGCGACATCGGTTGGAAAAATGTAGGTAATGGCGAAGTTATGGCATTCAGTGTTGCAACGGGTAAAAGCTTAATGGTTTTTCCAGAAACCACTTTAAACTCTATGCAAGCAATTAAATTTGAAGACAAAATTGCGTTTGGTGTTGACGTACTTAATAGCGTTAAGTAACTAAACTACTTATGTAGCTTAAGTGGCGCTTGTTAGCTTATAAAATTTAACAAGCGCCTTATCTCACCAACTCAGTAATCATTGAAATCAAGTTATTCTATTTACTGCGATTAAATACCCACCCATTCTTTTTACACCAACTCTTTTTAAAGATAACGCGATAGAAATTTAGCGTCTTACAATAAAATTCCGTTTTGTATTTCCAGACCCTATCAACATGAATAGTTATAAAATCTGCGTTACTTAGAAGATCCAGGTTAAATAGATACTCCAAAAAGTCTCGTTTTTGCACTAATACCCAAAAAACTGGCACTCACCCAAGCCATTTGCGATGATAAAGTCCACAGTAAATGCACTTCTGTTGAACCATTTACTGAATAAGCTTTATCGGATTATGTCGGCAACTACACCGGTTTAGATCGAATTGACCCAAACACATTCCCTACAAGACAAGAGTCAGGAAAAATAAAAATGAAGTATAGATATCTATTAGGTCTGCTCTCTGCACTACCTACTGTTTACAGTTACGCAAGCAATAACGACATCGAATCCATGGCCAATAAAATCGAACCGCAGGTTATCGAATGGCGACATCATTTTCATGAAAACCCTGAACTATCCAACCGAGAATACAAAACCGCAGAATACATCGCAAAATACATGCGCAGCCTAGGCATGGAAGTGCAAACAGGTATTGCTAAAACCGGCGTAGTCGCCATTTTAGACTCCGGTAAACCTGGGCCCGTCGTTGCTTTACGTGCAGATATGGACGGCCTGCCCGTACCAGAACAAGGGGATTTACCTTGGAAATCCAAGGCTATAGGCGAATTTAACGGTAAAGAAGTACCTGTAATGCACGCTTGCGGTCACGATACGCATATGGCCATGTTAATGGGTGCTGCCACCTTACTAAACGACATGAAATCGGAGCTAAAGGGTAAGGTTAAATTCATTTTCCAACCCGCAGAAGAAGGCGCGCCAGAAGGTGAAACCGGTGGTGCCGAAGTTATGGTGAAAGAAGGTGTTCTTAAAAACCCTAATGTAGACGTAATCTTCGGTTTACACATTAATTCTCGTACAGATGTTGGCAAAGTAAGATATCGCCATGGCGGCATTATGGCGGCTGTAGATCCTTTTAAAGTTGTTATTAAAGGCAAACAAGCTCATGGAGCCTACCCTTGGTTGAGCGTTGACCCTATTGTCACTTCAGCACAAGTCATTATGGGTTTACAAACACTTGTTAGCCGTGAATTGGAATTGTTAGACGGTGCAGCAGTTGTAACCATTGGCTCCATTCACGGTGGTGTGCGTTCCAACATTATTCCCAATGAAGTGGAATTAGTAGGAACAGTTCGCACATTAAATGAAAAGGCACGTAATCACATTTACAAATCGCTACCCAAGAAAGTTAAAGCCATTGCAGAAAGCATGAGCGCTACAGCAGAAGTTACGCTTCCATTAGATTATAACTACCCAGTTACGTTCAACGAACCAAGTTTAATGGACAAGATGCTACCAACATTGGAACGCACCGCAGGTAAGGAAAACGTTATTAATAGTAAAGCAGTAACAGGCGCTGAAGATTTCTCATTCTTTCAAAAGGAAGTGCCTGGCTTATATTTATTCGTTGGAGGCAAACCTACGGATACACCAATTGAAGAAGCCCCTGCTCATCACACCCCTGAATTCTATGTTGATGACAGTGGCATGAAAATGGGTGTAAAAGTACTAACTAACCTAACTATTGACTATATGAACTTAGGCAACCAATAGCAGAAACCCTTCCTTATGGATATATTTTTGCCCCATCGGATGGGGCGCATACATTTCTTGTAATACTTTTTTATAATTGATCTCTTTTTATTCCTTTCTATACTCAATATAGTGACGCTTTTTTCAATCGGAAATATTGTTATCCAATTATGGATTTGAATATTTCCTATTTTCGAGGATCGATGCTATGTCTGGGAACGTTGAAAGTTTTCTTAATAAATTTCACCTACCATTTCTCAAATTGTTTCAGAGCAATGAGTGGGAAAAAACTAAAGTATCAAAACGATCTGAAAGTCTGGAACGTTTATATGAAAAAGCCGAACAAAGCAGTTTAACAGCGGTAACTGAAACACCTATAAATGAAGGTGACGTCAGTGAAATTTGCATTTCCGCAGCCTTGATAAAACCGAGAGATGCTGATGTTAAAAAAACTTGGGTTTCACTTTTTAACAAAGGTGACAAACCCATGAATATTAATGGCTGGAGACTGGTTGATGGATCGCAGAAAACACGCGTTATTATTGATATGGTTATTGAGCCAGGTAAGACAAAAGTCATCAACAATATCACGCCATTAAATCTCAAAGGAAAAGCCAACGAGATTAAGTTGTTTAGCAAGCAAAGCGTGATGGTTGATCAAGTAAGCTATACCGCAAATATGCTTAAAAATGACGAGCCGGTAAACTTCATACAAAAGAGATAATAAGAATCAAATATTTGAAAAAATATCACCCAAAATGATATTTGCATAAGGCTTTACAAACACCTGATTAAGAAAGATATTCTATTATTTTTAAGGCAGAAACATTCTATTTAGCCCCATTTTTTAACCTAGGAATATAAAAATATATACCTAACAGTCCTCTCAACAATCGAACTCTACACTTTCCAAGATATACTCCACTAGTGAACAATTTGTTTTGTAGGGATGTTTTTATACCCATGTCAAAAATTACAATTTTGTTTATTATATCTAGTTACTATACAAATTTTCCCAATCCATATTCCAAAACCCAGCCCAGTATTATTGAATGATTTCAAAACTAAATCGTTTAATCCCTGTACTAAAGTGTTAATGAAGTGTGAACAAAAAACCCCTACCGTAGCTTTAGGGAGAATAGTGTAGCCGTAACCGTAGTAAGTCATTTTCCCGAAATAAAACTAATTCAACAATAATAGGGGTATCCAATGAGTGTTAACGTGTTGCGAAAATCAGCTTTTGGCTGGCTAGCTCTAATTGGTGGGCTTTTGCTCTCCAGTCAATCGGCCATTGCTGCCAGTTGGCAAAACAATCAATCAATCGGTGGTTTTAACAAAGTACATCTATACGTACCTGATACCACTTCCACCATTGGTAATGGCAAAGCCTTATTAATTGTTCTACATGGCTGTGTTCAGTCTATCGATGCTTATAAAACTGCAAATTTAGAAGCAGCTGCGGATAAACATGGCATGGTAGTCGCAGTTCCTGACGCCATGAATAAAGCAGGTTATAGTTGTTGGTCTTACTGGCAAGGTACTAAGTCTCGAACAGCGGGGGATTACAAAAACCTAATCTCGTTAGCGAATACTTTGGTTGCAAATAACAGCCATAATATCGATGCAAAACAGGTTTACATTGCAGGACTATCTTCTGGCGCAGCTTTTGCGAACACAACCGCCTGTTTAGCCCCTGATGTATTTTCAGGCATGGGTGTCAGTGCAGGGCCAAGTATTGGTACTAGTTCTAACGGCGCTCTTGGTCCTTGTGAATCAGCAGATGTTCAAGCACGTTGCCAATCTTATGCGGGTTCTTATGCCAGCCACTTTGCTACTCAAGTCGCTTCGATAGCACAAGGCGACAAAGATACAACGGTTAACCTTTGTTATAACACCCAAAACTCTGACGGTATGGCTGCCCTATATGGTGTAAACCAAATTTCAGGCACCAATACCATCACCGAAGGATCACTCAGCGCACAAGAAACCTTATGGGATAACGGTCGCGTTTCAAAATTGTGGCTAACCAATGCTGACCATTCTTGGTCTGGCGGCGTTGGCGCAAGCGGTTCATATGTAACAGGATCCAGCATTAACTATGCGGATTACTTGGGCACTCACTTTGCGAAGTACAACAATCGAGTAGATCGTAATCAAGGCCCTGCATTGTCGAATATTCAACTAACCAGTGCGAATAGCATTATTACACTTACCGGTAATGCAGCAGATACAGAAGGCAGTGTATCTATTGTAAACGCCGTATTTGATGATAGAAATGGCAATAGTAGCAGTAAATCTAGCCCTGTTGATTCAAGTGGTAACTTCACCATGAACAGTGATGCACTGCCTAATGGATTATATTACGTCACCGTTGGTGCAACCGATAACGAAGGTAAAGATGGCGAGACGGTTGTTGAAACTGTGTATGTAGGCCCACCACCAGCCGATACCGCACCAACACTCACTAATATCGCCGTTGCCGTTAACGCTCAATGCGCCACCGTTACAGGCTCCGTTGCAGACGTAAACCAAAACCTCAGCTCTGTTGTTGTTGCTTTTGCCAATGGTAATGTCACCGCTACTGTTGAACAGTCTCAGTACAGCGCCGAGCAATGTAATCTGGCCGGAGGCAGCAATACCGCCACAGTAACCGCTACGGATACAACTAGCTTGTCTAGTACCGACATCATTACCTTTGATATAGATGCCGGACAAATCGCAACATTAGACCAACACATAACTGCGGGCAGATTGTCTTATGTTGAGTACTCTACTTGCTACTTAGAATACGGCACAGCGTCATTCAAATTAACAGAGCAATCAAACGGCCAAGGCCAATGTATATGGCAAGACGATGATGCATCTTGTAAAGGCCCTGCGGTAGATTGCAGTGGCGGCCAAGGTGGCGGTGGCTCAGGTGGCGGCGACGGTGGTTCAGGTGGTGGCGGTTCGGGCGGTACGTGTGTTGATCACGCAACGAACAACTACTACCACAAAGTGGCAGGAAGAGCCTACAGCACAGGTAACCCACTCGCCCCAGACTACTTTGCTAGCGGCACAGATGCCGCAATGGCAGGTTCAACTTGGGGATTAAACACATTGCACTCCAGCGATGACACTAATTGGAGCCTAGGCAGTTGCCCATAAAATACCTTTAAAGCAAAACTGGATATAAGGAGGTATCCAGTTTCCACGCTAAAAATTCGTTATTTAACACACCAAATCATTGCCCGATTTGGTGTTTTTCTGTTATAGGTTATTGTATTCGATAGAAATTGGGCGAATATGATGCTAAATCATAAAAAGGAAGATTTTTTAAAGCAGTCACTATTATCACTTCAAGTTACATTTGAGCAAATTCAACAAGATGAAAGCGCGTCAAAGCCCCATCGCGATACTATCGACCAAATCGAAAAAGCACTCAGTGAAGATGCCACATTAAACAAAATAAATTACATTGAACAATCCCTTGTACCCTTACTTTTTGGGGAGCTGCTAAACAGCACTTTAAAACGAAATTTGGTGCAAATAAGCATGTTCGATTCAGACTTACAAAAGCACTATCAAGTTGAAGCTGAAGAAGCCCTAACAGACCGACAAAAACAAACGCTTCTAAGTAAGTTAATAGAAGACCTGCAATGGCACAAACAACAGTTAATAGTAAAACAAGAAACAATCTACAAAGTGTGGGCAAAAGCCGGATACGGCTTCATATTTTCATTTTTCCTGTTTTTTCTGCCAGCCTTAATCCCTGGCTTGGGAGAAGCACTTCTATCTGCCGGTAAAGGTGCGGGAAGAGCCTTAAATATTTACACAGCATTAAGTTCTGGCGCATTAGGTGCTGCATTTACCATGATCATCAGTGTACGTAAACGTATTGCGAATGCTTCTACAGAAGGGCTATTTATAATGCAAAGCCACACCTTTGTAGCTTCGCGCATTATAACCGGTATTGGTGGCGGTTTAATTCTCTACTATTTCTTACAATCGGGCATTTTGGAAGGCGGTATATTTCCCCGTTTTGTTTCAGTGGCAGGGCATTATGGACCGGTATTAATTGCAGATGGCGATAAACAATTCTCGTTGTTAGTAATTTGGTGCTTTATTGCTGGGTTTTCAGAAACCATGATCCCAAGCATGATCCTGAAAACCGAGCAACAATTGGTCGGCAAGTAAAATGGTAAACAGGTAACCTAAAACGGATTTAACGTATACCCTTCCTGTTGCAGCAAAGCATGGGCGGTCATTGCAGATAATGACATTGATACGCCATCTGCCAGCATTTCATTCTTAATGCCGTAATACGCCGCACTTTGACCACACATAAACACCTTCACATTGTGCTTTTGCAATATTTTAATGAGTTCCAAATTTGGATTATCTGCCTCAAACTTCGCCTGATAAGCTTTGTTATTCAGAATGTCATTCCCAGCTGAACCATGTACCACCAAAGCTAATTCAATATTCTCGGCAAGAACGCCAGCCCTTACATGCATATTTAAAAAACGAGCCAAGGACGCAAACCCTCGATTAGTAGATTGCTTTTTGCCTTCATCAGCAACATCAAACGCCACCTTAAACTTTTGTGTAGCAGATACAGGATAAGTTTGCTGTATTGATACATTCGCGCCGTATTCTTTAATCAAAGGCCCTTTTGTAAAAGAGCCGACACCGGCATAAACACCAAACGGATAAATCAAAGTCGATAATGCAATTAGCGTTAATAATTTCATAGATAAGTACTTATAGGTAATGGAACTAACTAATGTGATTGCATGAACAATATAGGATAGCCATGAAAAACTCAAAGCTGCTCTTAAAACGAGGATTGGCATCAATAGAAGTGAATTAACATGGAATTAAGAGCCTACAAGGTACATGACTTACATCCCAACTTTACACTTACACGCTATTTTGGTGAGTAATAAATAGCTTTCATTGCCTTTTGCTATGACCAATTTTTCGATTAAATTCGATAACATGCTAAAATTGTTAGAAATTTCGCTTACGGGGCTATTCATGAAAAAAGCAATAAAAAGAACAACTCTCAGTACCCTACTTCTTTGCACCTCTATTATTACCGGTTGCACAACCACAAATAACGGAACAAATAGTTACCAAGGCTCTTCCCAAAACCATTTTTCTTCCAGCAGCAATTACCAAAAAACCGAGCAATTTTATAACAAGATAATAGGCGCCGAAGAAGCAAATGTCGCTGCGCTAAATTTGTTTATGACGCAAATGCCCAAAGGTGGAGATATACACCACCATTATTCCGGGACTATTTATGCAGAAACTTACCTGGACTGGGTAAAAAAGAAAGATTGGCGCATTAATTCCTGCTCCCTAACGATCATCACTAATAACAAAGCATCAGAAGGCGAGTGCCAAGCCCTTACGGTAGACCAACTAATGGGACAAGGACCATTATTTAGAAAACTGCTCACACTCTGGTCAGACAAAGATTTCGATAATCACTATCACGAACAACCCGCACCCGACACCAACTTTTTTGGTACCTTTATGTATTTTGGCGCTGCGGCAAACGTATTTCAAGAAACAGGAATGCAACTGCTAAAGCAACGGGCTTTAGCTGAAAATGTTACTTATATCGAAACCCAATACAGCCGCACAGGCGCAAAGGCTAAAAATTACGTAAGCCCGGCCCAACGAAAAGCCTTTATTGCACAGTTACAGGCTGCAAAAACCCAAGCTCAAGTGAACAAAGTATTGGATAGCATTAGTGAATCGCTAACAAAACACGATGAATTCAATAGCACTGTAAATAGCTTTATTAAAGAAGTGGAAACTATTCATCAGAGTATAGACGACGCCAACTTCACTATGCGTTACCAAACCTATACCGCCCGAGTGCAAGATCCGCTTCAAGTGTATACCGAACTGTTTTCTGGCTTTATTGCATCGAATCAATCGCCTTTAATCGTTGGCGTAAACATTGTTGCTCCAGAAAATCACCATGTTTCTTTAGAAAACTATACCTTGCACATGCAGATGTATAATTACCTACATAATAAATACCCTAAGGTAAACCGTGCCTTGCATGCAGGTGAATTAACGTTGGGAATGGTTCGCCCTAAAAACTTATTGTTCCATATTGGACAGGCAAGAAGCATTGCCAAAGCCCAACGTATTGGACACGGCATTGACCTGCCTTACGAGCAAAACTCATTAGCCTTACTGGAAGATCTTAAACAAAACGCGGCGATAGAAATAAACCTAACCAGCAACGAGTTTATTCTTGGTGTAGAAGGCAATGCCCATCCCTACTTAATTTACGAAAAATATGGCGTGCCACTCGTTATTTCTACCGATGATTCCGGTGTATCTCGCAACAACCTGTCTGGCGAATTCGTATTGCTAGCCTCACGCTACAAGCCTAGTTATCAAAAGGTTAAAGAGTATGTTTACAACAGTATTCATTATTCGTTTATGAGCGATGCAGATAAAGCCACTAACGTTCAACGATTGGATGACAAATTCAAAACGTTTGAGGCGGAAATGGCGGGATTAGCAGAAAAATTGTAAGTTTAAAACGCTAACGAAAAGGTTGGTTTCCATAACTCGTTTTAGATTAGAGTACTGGCCTTTTCGTCATTTATACTGATTCTACTAGGCAAAATATTATTGCTTCACGTGAAACAGTAAACAACAGACAAACAAATCAAACTCGATTTTTAAACATCGGCTAAAACCTTTCTTAGTATTTTCGAACCAACCACTTGTTCACTTCCATGACTATTCACTACAATGTTTTGCAAATTAAGAACATTACGCTTTTAAAGGGATCCAAATGAACACCAACGATTTCCGTAAACACGCTTATAAATTAGTAGATTGGATTGCTGACTATATGGAAGGTGTGCGGGAATATCCGGTTCGGTCACAAGTAAAACCCGGAGAAATTGCCGCACAGTTAACGGATTCCCCGCCTTTTCAGGGTGAAGCGTTCGAACAGATTTTTGGCGATTTTAAATCAATTATAATGCCCGGCATTACCCATTGGCAGCATCCTCGATTTTTTGCTTACTTCCCCGCTAACAGCACACCAGAAAGCCAACTGGCAGAAATGCTAATTTCGGCCTTGGGCGTAAACGGCATGTTGTGGGAAACCTCACCGGCGGCCACAGAGCTGGAAGAGAAAACCATGTCGTGGTTAGGGCAAATGGTCGGCATTCCTCAAGATTGGTCTGGCGTTATTCAAGATACCGCTTCAAGTGCCACGTTTTGTGCCATTTTAACCGCTCGAGAAAAAGCCACCGGCTGGAAAACCAATTCCGTAGGTTTGTATCAACAAGCACCCTTAAAATTTTATGTGACCCGTGAAGCCCATTCGTCTATTGAAAAAGCGATGAAAATGGCAGGCCTAGGTAAAGAGCATATCCACTTTGTGGCTACCGATAACAAAAGAGGTATGGATGTAAACGCATTACAACTGGCCATTAACGAAGATCGCGAACAAGGTTTTATTCCCGCCGGCATTATTGCCTGTATTGGCGCAACAGGAATAGGGGCTATCGACCCGCTTAAAGCTATTGGTATCATTGCCCAAAAAGAAGATATTTATTTGCATGTAGATGCAGCGTGGGCAGGCAGCGCCATGATATTACCAGAGCAACAACATCATATGCAAGGCATAGAGTTAGCAGACAGCTACGTATTTAACCCACATAAATGGATGGGCATACAATTCGATTGTTCTGCACATTTTGTACGAAACAAAGAAACCCTCATCCGTACCTTAACCATTTTGCCTGAATATTTAAAATCCAATGAAGGCGTAACCGATTATCGCGATTGGGGCATTCAGCTAGGCCGCAAAATGCGGGCACTAAAAGTCTGGTTTGTATTAAGAGGCCAAGGCACTGCGCAAATCCAACAAACCATTCGCAATCATATTCAATGGACAAATGAACTAGCAAACATCATCGGCGCAACAGAAGGCTTTGAAATAGTCACCCAACCTCGCTTTGCATTATTCAGCTTCCGCGCAACCCCTAATGCAAATCACACATCCAGCAATGAATTTAACGACTTACTCATAAAAGCCGTAAACAACGAAGGCTACACCTATCTAACCCGTACCGTAATCGACGGCCAAAGTGTTATTCGTTGGTCCATTGGACATACCAACTGTACTTGGAAAGATGTAGAAAGCAGTTGGGAAAACGTGAAGACAATTGCAAAAGATTTATAACATCAGGGATTTTAATCATAACCCAGTGGCAGTACCTATACTGCCACCTACTGCATCGAATACAAAATAGCCCTGTTACATGCAGACCGAGGCATTGAGCCTTTTCATGATGTTTTTTCCATGGATGTGGTTAAGTGTTGAACTCAGAAAAACGCGAATATGCGCTGAAAGAGTCTAAACAGAGCCGATGATCCGCGATTTAATGCTCGCTCAAAGCCTTGAGTACCAGTTGAGGTGCTTTTTTCATAATATTCAGCAACACTAGTGCTGGCCCTTGCGGAACTCTGTCACCCCTTTCCCAATGGCGTAACGTGCTAACACTAATACCAAAAGCAGACGCAAATGCCACTTGCGTCATGCCAAGGGAACCCCGCAAATTTTTAACATCTATTGCCGAAAAATGATGAACAATAGCTTTGGGACATTGACCTTGAGAAAACTCAACAGCTTCACTCAAACCTTGCGTTAAACTTTCAAAATATTCAGACATTGCTATACACCATAGTAATCGCCAATTGTTTTCGTTAACTTTGCCAATGCGTTACGTTCAGCTTTGGAAAGGTTTTCTTTCTGGTTTTTACCGAAAACCGACAATAGAAAAAGAGGTATTAATTCATTATGATAATAATAAACCACCCTCGCTCCACCGCTTTTCCCTTTGTTTCCCTTTGCCCAACGTAGTTTTCGTATCCCTCCCGTGTCTTTTAACACCTTACCCGCCTCTGGATTAGCAGCAAGATAATTCACTATCTCTTGTCTCTCTTCATCCAAAAATAAAGCCGAGCAACGACGCTGAAATTCAGGCAATTCAACAACAGTTTGCATGATTATTCCACAAATTATAATCCCTTGGATTAGTCTTACAAGACAAATATACCAAATAATGAAACAGGTGCTGTGAGAACTACGAGCACTAAAAGAAACGTATATTTATAATAAGGGAATGGGGAAAAGAGCTTCCTTGAGCTATTCATAATGTTTTCCTTAACAAGTGTTCAAAATGGGATTTGTTGCAATAGTGACCATATCAAAACATTGATATGGCTACCCAGTCAACCACAATATGGTGCTCTACTGAACAGATAATATTGCCTATTCGGATGGGCAAATTGACTTCTTAAATTTAGCCCTGCAGCTTTTCTGGCATTTACCAACAACACCGCTACTGATGCATTTGTATTTAATTTACACTCGTCAATCCCAAACAATCGTGCCATTATTTAAACAAGTATCTTTCTAAAAGGGACATATCAATGGATTTTAATAGACTGGTAAACGAAGCTAAAAACTTAAAGACAGAGGAAAAGGCTGAACTTGCTAAGTTAATGATCGAATCATTGGATACAGATATGGACAAGAATATAGAAGCAGCTTGGATTGAAATAGTGCAAACCAGATGCGAAGAAATTAATAATGGCGTTGTGGAAACTTAAGGATAGCGCCAAATATAAGGAACGACGATTGGCAGGGAAAAGCTAATACGCTCAATTGGGTAATCTCAATTTTCACGCTAAGGAAGACGACTTCTCGTTTCAACACCCCAACTTTCAAGCCATAGAAACACATGTTATGCCCCTAATTTCACCCTCAAAATCAATGACAATATAACGATATATCCTTCTGCAACTAACCCCACACTTACCCCGCAGGGATCACTGCTTTCAACCGCTCTAAATCGCCTTCACCAACACCGTGGTTTTTAAAGTAAGTGGGCCACTCTAAGGCGAGTTCTTTTACTTGGTTCGCTATTTTCTGCGCTTTAAACTCTTTTAAACCAAACCGATTGGATTGCGAAAGTAAGTTTTCCATGGTGCCTAATCGACCTTGTTCACCTATGCCAAGGCTATGCTGACCGCTGTTATTAACAGGTAATACATCGTAGGCGGGTGATAAGCGCCAACTTTTATCGGCAAAGGAATAAAGGCAAGCGTGATTGCGGGTATGGTCGTCTGTGTTGCCAATGAATACATTAAATGCCGTACGCCGAAATAGCTCAATTGTATCTTCGGGATCAGCACTGTGTTTTTTTAGAAATTCGGCTAAAAAACCATAACTATATTGTTGAGTCAGCATTTTATCGTTAACCCGACCCGTGTTGATTAGCGCGTTAGCACTGATGAAATGATGGCTCGGTTTGCTTTCCTTTAAATCAGATCCCTGGGATAAATCAAATCGCTCTACCAAAAGCACATCGCCATTTTCTGTTGGCAATACCCGAGTTGGTGCAACACGGCAGCCTAATTCATTTAACATACGCATGCTGGCATGTTCGGCTTTTACTTGATTGAACAAGTCATCGGGTCGATTAAATTTCGCCAAATACCCCATACCGTTGTCTGTAATGTTGGTTTTTGGCCTAGCGCCCCCCATACTGGAACCGTATTCAAAAGCTTTTTTAGCTTCCGCTGGAATCGCCTCATCATTGAGAATAGTGTCTTTTGTTTTAAGCAACATGGGTATATCACCCACATTATTTTTGTTGTGCTTGGTTTTTGAAGCCGAGCGAGACAAGCTAAACGTAAGCGCTCCTACGCCCATGCCAGCCCCAACTAATAAATACTCCAAGGCATTCTTAGGTTTGGTTTTGTGCAACGATAAAATAACCTTTTTGCCCCAACTATCTGGCCCCGCATCGCTCAACACACCAAACTGGCCATGGTTTTGATCCGTAGTATAAAGCACTTCAGACAAGGGTAAGTTGATTGGGTCTAAGGGGAAGGCATCGTTTCGGTCCAGATAACTTTTACCATAGCGGAATTCTCCACGCCCATGGTTACTGCTATTCAGCGTTACTACACCACAAATAACGGGTTTATCTTCCAGACCATCAACAAACACATACGCTTTAGAAGTCATTAGACAATTCCTCCCGCGCTTTTCGGGTTTTACGGAAACGTTGATCGCCCTCTATTTTTTGCCGCTTATCAATAACCGACAACAACTCGCCAGACAAACCTAAAAAGGCAAGTACATCAAACAAGGCTTTTGAATTAACGCCCTTACCTCGTTCAATAGCAGAAATAGTGGAACGGCTTAGCCCCACTCGTTTACCAAGCTCTTCTTGGTCCATCGTGAGCGAACGTTGTTGTTGCACCAACTCACCAAGGGATTTTAGCAACTCATCAGCTTCATTATGCATTTTATATCACTCATAACTCTATTAATGCAGCTAAAAACAGGCATGAAATTAAATAGCTACTTATGATTGAAATATAACACGTTAAATACTTATTGCCTAAAATAACAAACGTTAATGGAATAACTAGAACTTTGGATAAGCGCGGAATGATATAAAACACGTTCGATAAAAGGCATGCCCTTATTTAATGCTGCGTAAGCAAAATACTGCACAAGTGCGATGCCTTTACTTTGTTATTGCGGGCTTTCTTACTCTTCTTATTTTTTCTTTTTTTAAGAGAGCAAGTTTATGACCAATTAGGCGTTACACCTGTTGGGCCAGTTGCGCTATGGGCAATGTGAAATCTCGTTTGGTTTCATCTTGCCGGTACTGCAACTCTTCTATGGCATCCAGTGTTTTTATTTTGTGGGGGAGGTTGGTAATAACCAAATATCCCTTTTGCAATAAACACCTTACCTTTGACCCTACATCCATATTAAATGACTCTAGTAGAGGTAGTTTTATATGAATACCTTCGTTTGATACCTCAATATGTTCAATATTCAGGCTAACGAAGGGGTTTTTGCTTGTATTGGTAGAAATAGCGGGTGAATTGGGATTGACACCCCCGCCCTCCTGCGGACTACAATAACAACAGACCATAATGATAATTCCTGTAAAGTAGAATCGTTGTGGTTTAGCTAGCTTTGGGTGTTAGCGCACCCATGGCTAGCGCCAATGTTTTTAGCGTTTTCGTTTTCTGTTAAAAGGGCTTTCTGTAACAAATCAAAAAGCTTACATAAAAACGCTAAAAAAATGTCACGGATAAATAAGACACCTATCCATAACATTCACAATTCTTGAGTGTATAGCGGGAAAAGTCAAGCTAAGAAAATATACAAAAGTGTCTATAGGTAAACGAATTAGTTAATAACTAGGTTAGAAATATAGTTTAATAATACTTTTAAATAGAACTACTTGTACCGAAAAGCCATACACACCACCGAAAGACCTTTAAATATCCATCAATAGTATCCAAATATTCGCTTAATCGGCGTAATTCGCTACCACTGGTGGTTATGATTTTTGGTAATACTTTACGCACTTAATTGTATGTTATTTTCTTTTGCCCAGTCTTTAACGTATTCAGCGAGGGCTGCGTCTTTAAATTTGTACCATTGGTCGTCAAGATCTAACCTGATAACTTTGTCTTTAAAACGGCGAAAAGCGCCTTTTCCCGTAGTGGCTTTTTCTAAAGTGTTTTGTTGCTCTGGATCGGAAAGCGTCTCGATAAAGTCTTCCATTACCCTATATTCATCAAAGTCTTGTTTGTCTGGCAGGGTTAAATAGTCATCTTGATTTTTAAGGTAATGCCGCACGTCGGGAATAATCTCCATCATCCATTCTGGCAATTTTTCATCATCTTCGTCCTCTGCCAGTGAGATATATTCACCCGTTACTAAGAGGATTTCACCTGTTTTAAGGTTTAGATGGTATTCCTCTTCATGACTTGTGAAATCGATGCTTTCGACCAGTGCTTTTAGAGAGACCATGACAGTTTTTCTCCGTTAATGTGTTTTATTGAATGATTTGTTGAAAGGCAAATAGCTTAGTACTTTTTAGATGTTTATGCGCTTTACCTGCCGCAAGGAATTTTCTACTATTTTATTAGCAATTTCTATAGGGAAGTTATTGGGCAGGTCGGCAAGTACCTTGTTAGCGTTGCTTTCAAAGGTATCGGCAAACTCGGTCATAATGGTTTGCATTCTAGCAACACTAAAGCCGGTTTGTTTGGCAGTAGCAAGGAAGTGCCTAGGAAATATATCGGCTAACCGGTATTTCTTCCCTTTTGTTGCTTTAAGGCCCATGGCGAGTTTTAGCTCCCGAATGTTGAGTCCGGTTCCACCTAAAACGGAATAAGCTGACAGAATGTCATACAAAGGCGTAAGACGGTAAGTACCACCGGATTCTATGAACAATGAAAAGTTTTTAGCGTGGCCATCTGTTGCGCCGATAATCCATTGAAAAACCTGGAATCGCATAAATGCATCCCTGTCTTGTAATGCAGTCCGCGATCCCATCAGAATATCCATTATAGATTCGATGCCCGCACCGCCATCACTTTCATACTTAATGGCTGATGGCTTTCCTTGGGCTTGGCAAATATCTTCTTGGGGTAAACGCATGATCCAGGTTTTGTCTTTTGCCCAACGACGATCGAAACGTTCTACCGCTAAGGCTTTTATGCCTTCAACTTGAATAATCTCAACTTCTGGTACGTCAAAGCCCATGGCTTTCGCCAGCTTTAAGCAAAAGTATTCGTTTTCTACACTGTCGGTCATGTCCAATGTAGCGTTGGGCTGTTGTATATGACCAATGGGTAGTTTGATGATGTGAGTAGTTGGCGTACTGCCCTTTGGCAAGCACCATTTACCTTCTATGTTCAACAATGCGGTTTTTTCCTGGGCACCCGCCACAGAAATTCTAAAGTCGTCATCTTCTCTTAACATACCAAGAGGTGCGTTAGCTTTATACGCTGATAAAATGCGAGCTAAATGGTCATCGGTTAATATTTCAAACGAAAGTGTTTTAGCATCTTGAAGCATGTTTTCTGGCAGTAAGGTTAATGCGCCAACACTATCTCTACCAATTTTCTCTAGTAAATCGAAGGGCTGTGCTGAATCTGCTTGGTATCGAGAAACAATACGTTGGCGAATAGCCGGGTTGTCTGGCAATAAATTATCAAAATAGTTGATTACATGGTCGGAAGTAAAAGCCACTCGTTGCATAGGTAACGAAAGTGAAATAGGGCGGGCATTACTGTTACCCAGCCAACTTAAGGCATATTTGAAATGATGGGCGCCATTGGGCAGTTTGGATAACTCCCCAACACATTCATTATTCATGTATGCCAGTAGTTTTTTCATTACCAATCATCCTCTACTTTTGGTTCCGCTACATATTCATCATTGGCAGCCGTAGTAGACTCAGTTGTTCGAGGCAAATCCAAATGCAACGACACACCTAACGCTTGAACAATTTTAAATAACGTACTCAACTGCGTTTTATCAGGGTGATTTTCGAAATTAGAAATAGTAGCTTGCTTAACACCTATACGATTAGCCACCTCCGTTTGCGACCAGCCCTGCTGTTCTCTATACAACTTAAGACGGTTAGATAGCTGTTTAGCATTGTAGATAGCATTAAGATAGAAGATAGATTGCATAACAAGTCGAAACCAAGATTATCCTCACAAAAGGATAAGACATATGATATCCCTTGTAAAGGATAAAGAAGGCGGTATCCCCTGGAGGGTATAAAGGACTTGATATCCTTTAGAGGGGATAAATAACCTCAATTAACACCATATAACCAATTAAAAAACAAAAACCCCGATGCTGTTACCAACATCGAGGTTTTTTAATATGCGTATAAACCGACTTATTTACGAAGGCTTTGAATCAATCTTAACTGTGCAATAGCTTCAGCCAATTCTTTTGCTGCTTCTGCATAATCAAAGTCAGCGCCAGGATTAGCAATGTGATGCTCTGCATGGTCTTTTGCAGCTGTTGCTGCTGACTCATCCAAATCTTCTGCCCTTATAGCTGTATCTGCCAATACAGTGATACTACCGGATTGAATTTCCAGTACACCACCATTGATGTAGATAAGCTCTTCATGGCCATGTTGTTTTACCAAGCGCACCATACCGGGCTTTAACGCAGTGATTAAAGGCGCGTGACCTGGGTGGATACCCAACTCACCTTCACTGCCGGTCACCTGTAATGTTTCAACACGACCAGAAAAAATCTGCTTTTCCGCGCTTACTACATCCAGATGTACTGTCATTGCCGCCATAGTACCCTCCAAAGGTTGTTTAAATCATAATGCAATATTTTAGTGATCGCCGTTCTAAATTATTCTTTAGGTGATTGTAAGAAGGTGTGCAATTACAAATAGCAAATGGACACCTTCAACGCAACACCGGAATAATCAGCCGGAAATCACACCAAAATTACATTGATTTGGCTTTCTCGACTGCTTCCTCGATAGACCCAACCATATAGAAGGCCTGTTCAGGCAGATCATCGTACTCACCGCCAAGAATACCTTTAAAGCCAGCAATTGTGTCTTTAAGCGATACATACTTACCTGGTGAACCGGTGAAAACTTCAGCAACGAAGAACGGCTGTGACAAGAATTTCTGAATCTTACGAGCACGTGTTACCACTAGCTTATCTTCTTCAGACAATTCATCCATACCAAGTATGGCAATGATGTCTTTCAGTTCTTTATAACGTTGTAATACTGATTGTACGCCACGTGCAACTTCGTAATGTTCTTGACCAATAACTAATGGATCAAGTTGACGAGAAGTTGAATCAAGTGGGTCAACAGCTGGGTAAATACCCAAAGAAGCGATATCACGAGAAAGTACAACTGTTGCATCTAAGTGAGCAAAGGTTGTAGCAGGACTTGGATCCGTCAAATCATCAGCTGGTACGTATACCGCCTGAATTGACGTGATTGAACCAGTCTTGGTAGATGCGATACGTTCTTGAAGTACACCCATTTCTTCAGCAAGTGTAGGCTGATAACCCACCGCTGAAGGCATACGACCTAGCAAAGCAGATACTTCTGTTCCTGCTAGTGTATAACGATAAATGTTGTCAACGAAGAATAGGACGTCACGTCCTTCATCACGGAATTTCTCTGCCATGGTCAAACCAGTTAATGCAACGCGCAAACGGTTACCAGGAGGCTCATTCATTTGACCGTAAACCAACGATACTTTATCAAGTACGTTAGAGTCTTTCATTTCGTGATAGAAGTCATTACCTTCACGAGTACGCTCACCAACACCAGCGAATACAGAATAACCACTGTGCTCGATAGCGATGTTACGGATAAGCTCCATCATGTTTACGGTTTTACCAACACCCGCTCCACCGAACAAACCAACTTTACCACCTTTGGCGAACGGACAAACAAGGTCGATTACCTTGATACCTGTTTCCAAAAGTTCTACAGAGCTAGATTGATCTTCGTAGCTAGGTGCTTCACGGTGAATTGACATTCTTTCTTCTTCACCGATTGGACCCGCTTCATCAATAGGTGTACCCAATACGTCCATGATGCGGCCTAGTGTGGCTTTACCAACTGGAACTTGAATTGCTTCACCTGTGTTATCCGCCAAAGTACCACGACGCAAGCCGTCAGTAGTACCAAGTGCGATACCCCTTACAACACCGCCACCAAGCTGCTGTTGCACTTCTAGGGTCAAGCCCTCTAAATCACCCTCGGTGATTTTAAGAGCGTCGTATACTCTCGGTACATTTTCTTGTGGAAATTCTAAATCCACAACGGCACCGATAATTTGGACGACCTTACCTTGACTCATAATTTGTCCTCATTAATTTTTAAACCTTTGCCTACACCGCTGCGGCGCCGCTAACGATTTCGCTGATTTCTTGCGTAATCGCTGCTTGACGGGCTTTGTTGTATATAAGTTGCAATTCGTCTATTAGACTTCCGGCGTTATCTGTCGCCGACTTCATTGCAACCATACGGGCAGCTTGTTCAGAACCGATATTTTCTACCACGGCCTGATACACTTGGGATTCGATATAACGAACCAATAATTGATCCAGAATTGGTTTTGGATCCGGCTCGTAAATGTAATCCCAATGGTGCGTTAATTCATCGCTTTCGGATTTTGGCAAAGGCAATAATTGTTCGATTGTTGGCTCTTGCGCCATGGTGTTAACAAATTTGTTATACACCACGTACAAGCGGTCTATTTTGCCTTCTTCGTAGGCAGCTAGCATCACTCGAACAACGCCTATTATATCTTTCAATGCCGGCGCATCACCTAGGCCTGATTCAGATGCAACCAAATTGCCACCAAAGCGATTAAAAAAACCAATCGCCTTAGAGCCTAGTGCTGCAAAATCAACTTCAATGCCTTTGTCTTGCCATGCTTTGATTGATTTGGCCGCTTCTTTGAACTCATTTGTATTCAAACCACCACACAAACCGCGGTCGGTGGAAATCATAATATAGCCAACACGTTTCACTTCTCTTTCTTCAAGGAAAGGATGCTTATATTCGTGTGTAGCGTGAGCCAAGTGACCAATCACTTTACGCATATTGGTAGCATAAGGTCGGCTAGCAGACATACGATCCTGTGCACGCTTCATTTTTGAAGCCGCCACCATTTCCATTGCACTGGTGATCTTCTGCGTATTCTTGATACTGCCTATTTTGCCTTTTATCTCTTTGCCAATAGCCATACTCTTCTCCAGCGTTTACAGCTTCATCGCCTCTTTTATCTCTCGTTAAAAAGAATCAAAGAGGCATGTGCCATTACCAAGTTTGCGTTGATTTAAATTTATCCAACGCTGCTTGTAATGCACTCTCGATTTCGCCGTTGTAATCACCGCTGGCATTGATTTGGGCCATTAGGTCAACGCATTCAGCATTCATGAAAGAGTGAAGAGATGCTTCAAAGTCTAAAACTTTGTTTAGCTCGATATCTTTCAAGAAGCCTTTTTCTGCGGCAAATAATGACACAGCCATGTCTGCGATAGATAAAGGTGCATATTGTTTCTGCTTCATCAACTCGGTAACACGCTCACCGTGTTCTAGCTGTGCACGCGTTGCTTCATCCAAATCAGAAGCGAACTGAGAAAATGCGGCCAATTCACGATACTGAGCCAAAGCCAAGCGAATACCACCGCCCAGTTTTTTGATGATTTTAGTTTGCGCCGCACCACCTACACGAGAAACTGAAATACCGGCGTTAACAGCAGGACGAATACCCGCGTTAAACAAGTTAGTTTCAAGGAAGATTTGACCATCCGTAATAGAAATTACGTTGGTTGGTACGAATGCTGATACATCACCGGCTTGAGTTTCAATGATAGGCAATGCGGTTAATGAACCGGTTTGACCTTTCACTTCACCTTTAGTGTATTTTTCAACGTAGTCGCCGTTAACACGTGCCGCACGTTCTAATAAACGTGAGTGCAAATAGAAAACGTCACCAGGATATGCTTCACGACCTGGAGGACGACGTAATAGCAATGAAATTTGACGATAAGCAACAGCTTGCTTAGACAAATCATCATATACGATTAGTGCGTCTTCACCACGGTCACGGAAATATTCACCCATAGTACAACCTGAGTAAGCGGACAAATACTGTAATGCCGCTGATTCAGAAGCAGAAGCTGCTACCACAATGGTGTGAGCCATTGCGCCATGCTCTTCCAACTTACGTACTACGTTAGCAATAGTAGAAGCTTTCTGACCTATCGCTACGTAAACACACTTAATGCCTGTGGTTTTTTGGTTAATGATGGCATCGATAGCAAAAGCAGTTTTACCTGTTTGGCGGTCACCGATAACCAATTCACGTTGACCACGACCGATTGGGATCATGGCGTCAACGGACTTATAACCAGTTTGTACAGGTTGGTCTACAGATTTACGTTCGATTACACCAGGAGCGATTTTTTCAACAGGTTCGAAGCCGTCGGCTTCAATTGAACCTTTGCCATCAATCGGTTCACCCAAGGTGTTAACGACACGGCCTAAAAGGCCACGACCAACTGGTACTTCTAATATACGTCCAGTAGAATTTACTTTTGTGCCTTCTCTTAAGTCGGCATATGGACCCATAACTACCGCACCAACGGAGTCACGTTCCAAGTTCAAGGCAATTGCATAGCGATTGCCTGGAAGCTCAATCATCTCACCTTGCATAACATCAGCAAGGCCGTGAATGCGAATAATACCGTCAGTTACACTAACAATAGTACCTTCGTTACGAGCTTCACTTACTACTTCAAACTGCTCAATACGTTTTTTGATCAGTTCTGCAATTTCAGTGGAATTCAGTTGCATGCTCTTTTTCCCATTATGCTTGTAACGCGTCTGTTAAGCGGCCCAATTTGCTTTTTACGGAGCCATCAATAACAGTGTCGCCGGCTTTAATAATCATACCGGCTACCAAAGAGGGATCGACGCTACAATGCAGCTTAACTTTTCGTGCAAGACGCTTTTCAAGAGAAGCGCCAAGTTCCTCTTGCTGCTTGGCAGACAAATCAGATGCGGACGTTACATCAACATCAATCTCTTTGTCGTACTCAGCTTTAAACTCGTTGAACAGTACCAAAATGGCTGGTAAAGCTTGCAAGCGACCATTTTCAGCCAGAATTTTTAAAAAATTCTGACCTTTATCATCAAGTTGGCTTTCGCACACATTGATGAATAGCTCTGCTAATTTATCCGCCGCTAGTGAACCCGTTAATAGGTCTACCATGGTTTCATTTTTAGCAACCTCGGCAGCAAATACCAACGATTCCTGCCAATTTACAACAGCACTGTTTTCAAGCGCATAGTCGAATGCAGCTTTAGCATAAGGGCGAGCAACGGTTGTCAATTCAGACATGGCTCTTTCCCTATAGTTCGGTTACGAGTTTATCAACGATATCGCTGTGTGTAGCAGCATCGATTTCACGCTCAAGAATTTTCTCCGCACCAATGACTGCCAAGGCAGAAACTTGCTTACGAAGTTCTTCTTTTGCACGATTGCGTTCAGCTTCAATTTCAGAATGACCTTGAGCAATAATTTTTTCACGTTCGTCATGTCCACGTTGAGTTTCTTCGTCAACAATTTGCAACGCACGTCTTTTAGCTTGCTCAATAATATCAGCTGCTTCAGCTTTCGCTTCTTTCAGTTGTCCAGAAGCTTTGTCTCTAGCCAATTGCAGGTCTTTTTCAGCACGATCAGATGCTGCTAAACCATCTGCAATGGTTTTTTGGCGTTCTTCAATCGCATTTAGCAATGGTGGCCACACAAACTTCATGCAGAACCACACGAACACTGCAAATGCAATGATTTGTCCAATTAGAGTGGCGTTAATATTCACTACCGTCCTCCTCTCTAGTTATTCGCAAAAGTTCTAATGTGTTTTAGGCCTGTAAAGCGAATAACATATATAGCGCGATACCAACACCGATCATGGCGATTGCATCGATAAGACCTGCTACGATGAACATTTTAACTTGCAAAGAAGGAGCAAGTTCAGGTTGACGTGCAGCAGACTCAAGAAATTTTCCACCCAAGATGCCGAAACCGATAGCGGTACCTAGGGCACCCATACCAATTAATAAAGCAACAGCAATGTATAGCATGTATGTCTCCGATTATTTTTTTAAATGTTAAAGTTAAAAGTAAAAGTGTTAATTTGTTTAGTGATCTTCATGCGCCATGCTCAAGTACACAATGGTTAACATCATGAAAATGAACGCCTGAAGCACAATAACTAAAATGTGGAACACTGCCCAAGGGAAGTACAATGGCAATTGCCAAAGCCCAAGTGTTGCAATCAAAATAAATATCAATTCACCTGCGTAAAGGTTTCCGAATAAACGCAGTGCCAACGACATAGGCTTAGCGATTAAGGTAACGAATTCCAATATGAAGTTGACTGGGATAAATGCCCAATGATTAAAAGGTTGTAAAGTGAGTTCTTTAATAAAAGTACTCAAACCCTTCACTTTGATTGAATAGAAAACGATTAGAAAAAATACGCTAATAGACATAGCGAATGTTAGATTTAAGTCGGTAGTTGGTACAACTTTCATGTAAACATGATGAGGATCGACACCAAAACCATGCAAGCCAATTTGACCAGCAATATATGGAAGCACATCTACTGGCACCAAATCCATGAGGTTCATTAAGAACACCCATACAAATATGGTTAATGCGAGTGGGGCAATTAGATTATTCTTACCGTGGAACGTATCTTTAACGTTGCTATTTACGAACTCCACTACGATTTCAATAAATGCCTGCATTTTGCCCGGTACGCCGGTAGTTGCTTTTTTAGCAACAGAACGGAATAAAGCCAAAAAGAGAATACCCAAAAAAACCGACCAGCCCAAAGTATCAATGTGCCATACCCAAAAACCGGCATCAGAACACGCATCATTAAACGCGATACCTGAGTCGGTTTTACACATAGCAGCATTGGTCAAATGGTGTCGGATATATTCAGTGCTTGTGATTTCAGAAGCCATGTATTTATCCAAGTTGTGTAATTTAGAATTCTGTGTGCTTTAGCACGCTTACCAAATAATATTGGCTAAACTGCTTAATGCCCTTAGTAGGGGTTAGGCCCAGTGACTTTTTACACTGACCACCCACTGACTGAGCATAGTTATAACGAAAGTTACGAATAAAGGCATGGCCTGCACATGGGGCCAGCGGAATATCAATAAAAAAATAACAATCGTACAAATGAGCTTGAGTTTTGATCCAGTTTTAAAACTTTTGAAGACAAGTTGAATTTGGCTGGCACCAGCATATCGAAAAGCAAAAATTGCAAACAACATGTTGGGCACAATGGCAGCCAGCCCCCCAACAAGTGCTGATATTGCACTAATTTCGTTGAACAGCAACCACGCTAGTAGGGTGCAAAACACCGTTACCGAGCATTGCAACAAAAGCATTTTTTTTGCAATTTTAAGACCCGGTTTAGCCAGTATAGACGGCACCAAATTCCCCGTTTAAATTCAAACAGACTCTCAAGGCGCGAAAAGTATACTGTTTTACAGGTGCTTTTCAACTAAAAAGCGTATTTACTCTGTGTATAACCGATATTCTGTTTTTGGCAAAGGTGAAATAGTGTAAATTTTAATTTTCGCTTTGTATTTTGGCCAAAATACCGTCTAATTGATCTAAATCAGAAAAGTTGATCACCAACTTACCTTTTCCTTTAGCGTTATGGCTAATAGAAACAGGTGCACCTAAATCATCAGATAAAGTACCTTCCAATTTTTGTACATCCGGATCAACTTTTTGCTCTTTCTTAGGAGGGGCAGGTTGAAGCATTTTACGAACCATGCTTTCTGCATCACGAACTGTCATTCCCTTATGAGAAACAATTTTAGCTGCTTCGCTTTGTTGCTCTCCTTCTAGCGATAACAGCGCACGAGCATGGCCCATTTCAATATCGCTGCGTTCCAGCATAACTTTAACATCATCATTAAGATTATTTAAACGCAACAAGTTGGTAACGGCTGAACGAGATTTGCCCACCGCATCAGATAATTCTTGATGAGTCAGTTCAAATTCGGTCATTAGTCTATTCAGTGCTTGCGACTCTTCCATTGCATTGAGATCTTCACGTTGAATATTTTCTATCAACGCAATAGCAACAGCTGCTTCATCAGGCACATCTTTAATTAAACAGGGAACTACATCTAATTCTGCTATTTGGCTAGCCCGCCAACGACGCTCACCCGCAATAATTTCGTATTTTTGCTCTGCTATTTGGCGAACTACAATAGGCTGAATGATGCCTTGAGAACGAATAGAAGAAGCCAAATCTTCTAATGCATCAGATACCATGTCTTTTCGAGGTTGATATTTTCCAGGCTGCAAAAACTCAATTGGTAGTTTTTGTAATTCACCCTTATTGGCTTGAGATTCAACATTATCCGAACCTTGCTCACGCTGACTTGTAGCCAGCAGGGCATCTAAACCTCTTCCCAAACCTCTTTTCTTTGCTGACATGCTTTCCTCTGATCTAGAATTTATGCTTTTTTATTAAGCTAATTGGTTGGATTTTTCTCTACGTAAAATCTCACCTGCTAATGCTAAATATGCTTTAGCACCTGTGGATGATTTTTCGTAATACATAGCGGGAGTACCAAAACTTGGGGCTTCAGCCAATCTTACATTTCTTGGGATGACTGTTCGGTAAACCTGTTCTCCAAAATGACGTTTTAGCTGCTCAGATACATCATTAGCTAATCGATTTCGCGGATCGTACATAGTCCGTAAAACACCTTCAACTACCAATTTTGGATTGACTACCGATGCTAATTTTTCAATTGTGTCCAGTAATGCAGTTAGCCCTTCCAACGCAAAATATTCGCATTGCATAGGAACCAAAACAGAATCCGAAGCCGCTAAAGCATTCACTGTAAGTTGATTTAAAGAAGGTGGGCAATCAATAAAAATGTAATCGTATTTATCACGAACAGGTAGCAAAGCATTACGTAAACGTAATTCTCTAGCAAACACTTCCATCAATTTGATTTCTACTGCAGTAACATCGCTATTTGCAGCAATTAAGTCATATTTAGCATTGGTTGCTGTAACGATAACATCTTGAATGGGTTGCTCTTCAATTAGCAATTCGTAAACAGTGGATTCGGCAGAATATTTATCTACACCACTTCCCATAGTGGCATTGCCCTGGGGATCCAAATCAATTAATAAAACTTTGCGTTTGGTCGCTGCCATTGAAGCCGCAACATTCACGGCTGTGGTGGTTTTACCCACACCACCTTTTTGATTTGCGATTGCAATTACCTTGCCCAATGTAAGCCTTCCAAATTACTGTTTTTTAATTTTTATAACATGTCGCTCAGCATTTAACCCGGGAACACTAATGGAATGACTACCCAAAAGCGTAAATTCTTCAGGAATTAAACGCAGCTCTTCTTCGGGGTACAACCCTTTTAACGCTAAAAACTCACCGTTAACATCTACTAGGTGTTGACAGGTTTGAAGCATTTGTTCGATAGAAGAATAGGCTCGGGTTATTACTGCATCAAAGCATTTTTCAGGAGTATAGTCTTCGACTCGATACTGCACGGGTTCTATATTGGCAAGTTTTAGTTCAAAAGCAACTTGTTTTAGGAATCGAATTCGCTTACCAAGGCTATCTAGCAATACGAAATGGGCATCAGGCCGCATGATAGAAAGCGGTACACCCGGTAATCCTGCACCTGTTCCTACGTCGATAAAATAATTTCCGTTTAAATGTGGTGCCACTGCAATGGAATCAACTAAATGCACTTCCACCATTTCTAACGGATCACGAACAGAAGTTAAGTTATAAGCTTTGTTCCATTTATGAACCATTTCTAAATATTTAATTAGTAAAATTTGTTGGGTTTCAGTTACTTCAAAAGGTAACTTTTGACACGCATTTACTAATTTGGATTGAACTTGTTCAAAAGGAAATGACATCAGGCAGACTTTCTCAGTAATCCTTGTTTTTTCAAATACACTAGAAGCAATGAAATTGCCGCCGGAGTGATACCAGAAATACGTGAAGCTTTGCCCAAGGTTTCTGGCCTCGCGTCTTTAAGCTTAGCAACGACTTCATTAGACAACCCGGAAATGACACTATAATCAAAATTGGGCGGCAACAGCATATTTTCATTTCGTTGTGTTTTGGCTATTTCTTCTTTCTGACGCTCAATGTACCCAGCGTATTTAATTTGTATTTCTACTTGCTCTGCTGCTTGCTGATTAGATTCAGTTAAGCCTGGACCAAAATTTTCTACTTGCATCAATTTAGCATAGGTCATTTCTGGACGACGAATGAGTTCTTCCAGCGAATGTTCTTTAGAAATTGGATTTTTTAAATAGGGATTTATTTTAGGTGTTGCTTCATGATTTGGGTGCACCCAATTTTCTTTCATGCGAATAGATTCTTGTTCAATCGCTTCCATTTTTTCACTGAAATGCTGCCAGCGATAATCATCAACTAATCCAATTTCTCGGCCTTTCGCAGTTAATCGACAATCGGCATTGTCTTCACGTAGTAGCAAACGATATTCAGCGCGACTAGTGAACATTCTATAGGGTTCTTTAGTTCCGAGTGTTGATAAATCATCAATCAATACTCCCATATAAGCTTCATTTCGAAGTAGGGTAAAAGCCTCTTTATTTTGAACTTGTAAAGCAGCATTTGCACCTGCAATTAAGCCTTGTGCACCAGCCTCTTCATAACCCGTTGTGCCGTTAATTTGGCCTGCAAAAAATAATCCATCAATGTATTTAGTTTCCAGTGTTTGCTTTAAATCACGGGGATCAAAAAAATCATACTCGATTGCATAACCAGGACGAATTATATGCGCATTTTCAAAACCACTAATTGAATGAATAAGATCTACTTGAACATCAAAAGGCAAACTTGTTGAAATACCATTTGGATAGACTTCACAACTTGTTAGTCCTTCCGGTTCAACAAAAATTTGATGAGAATCTTTATCCGAAAAACGCATTATTTTATCTTCAATTGACGGACAATAACGAGGACCAATACCTTCAATAACACCAGTATACATAGGCGATCGGTCTAGTCCTTGTCGAATAATGTCATGAGTTTTTTCGTTAGTATGAGTGATATAACATGGAATTTGTTTGGGATGCTGAGAACGGTTACCTAAAAATGAAAATACAGGTGTAGGATCATCACCAAATTGCTCTTGCATAACAGAAAAATCTAGAGAGCGAATATCTAAACGAGCGGGTGTACCCGTTTTTAAACGGTCTACACGAAATGGTAATTCTCGTAAACGATCGGCTAAAGCAATGGATGGTGGATCGCCAGCTCTTCCACCTTTGAAATTTTCCATTCCAATGTGGATAGTGCCACCTAGGAAAGTACCTACGGTCAGTACCACTGTTTTAGCTTTAAATTTTACACCCATTTGAGTAACAACACCTGTTACTCGATTTTTTTCTACAATTAAATCGTCACAAGATTGTTGGAAGAGCGTTAAATTTGGTTGTTTTTCAAGTACTTCACGAATAGCTGATTTATACAATGAGCGATCAGCTTGAGCCCGAGTAGCGCGAACAGCTGGACCTTTACTTGAATTAAGTGTTCTGAATTGAATACCACTTTTATCGATAGCGGTAGCCATAACACCACCTAAAGCATCGATTTCTTTTACTAAGTGACCTTTACCAATTCCACCAATAGCTGGATTACAAGACATTTGACCTAACGTTTCAATATTGTGGGTCAGTAGTAATGTATTAACTCCCATGCGTGCAGATGCAAGAGCTGCTTCGGTCCCTGCGTGACCACCTCCAACAACGATAACATCGAATTGTTGTGCATAGAACATTTTATATCCTGCTAAATTGAATTTAAGACAAGCTTTTAGGTTGTTTAAAAAAAGGGCGAATATTCTAAATGGAAAACGCTGTGAAGGGAAATGAATAAATTCGTTGGTTTTGGCACGCTTAGCCGTTAATTAAAGAAAGGATCTCTTAGTGTATTAGTTTATTACTATTATTATTAAGGAAGCAGATATCTGTGGTTAAGTGTAAAAAATCTTTAATGATCAATAATCTATAGAGATCATAAGATGTGATCAAACTTTGATCAACTCGGTGATAAGTTGGGGGTAAGTAGCGGACATATCCACTGGTTAAAAAACGTACAATTTTTGATCACTGGATGATCAACGCTTAATAAGAGGTTTTCCAGTGTTTTATCCACAGAACGATCAAAACTGGGATCAATTTGTGGATAAGCGATGTATATGATCAAAAGTTGATCACTTAAGGCCACGGTGTACATAAGATTGTTGTGTGAATAATGATCATAGCGATTACGAGTGGATAAGTTTTGATCATTTTAAATTGAGTAAAAATAAAAGTTATGTGCTTGCTTGATTATTATTCGATCAGTGATTTATTTATGGGTGGAATATAAAAATATTTAATTGAAATAAGTAGATTTAGAGTAATTTTATTTTTTAGCTGTGCGTATTGTTGAGGTTAGTTATCAGTTTGAATGGATATATTAGTATATTCTGTTGATATTTTGAGCTGATTATTTCCGTACAAATAGCATTTTAATATCTATATTGTGCATGTTTTTTCTTGTTGATAATACATGTTTAACAAGAGCTGAAATGAGTAGAACTGGCAGAAGTGAATGGTATTTTGGGACTATTTTTTGGGGAATGCTAGCGGGTAAAACTAAATATTACTTAGCCTCTGTTCCGGATAATAAGCAGAGCGCTAAATAATGAATGCAGTTCGTTTTAGGTCTAGTGCTGAAAAATATACGATTATTAAGGCTTGTTTGTGAATGAATAACGGGTCGGTGTAGAATAAATATAACGCAGATAGACATGTGTTTAGCTGCGCTGGAAGGTGTTTATTAGTATGAACCAAGGTTACTTAACTTGATTCGGTACATAAATAGCGGGATTGTAACTTTCAGCAGCTTGATATTCGCTATCTTGCAATGCTTTACGGTGACTTGGACCACTAAATTGAACTCTGTATGTGTCGTATTCTTTGATTGATTCAAAGCAGTAGGTACCAAGCGCTCTTTCTAGCTCAGGTAGGCTGTGATTAGTTATCATGATGCAGTTCTTTTTGTTCATTAAGCGTTGTCTTAATAAGTTGCCTAACCAACTTTGAGAATTTTTCTTAAGCATAGATTCGTTAACGCATACTTCGTCGAGTATTAATAAATCTACATCTAATAATTCAATATTTATTTGACGAAATTTTTCGCCAGCGCTGTCTTGAGCACTAAAATCAAACGAAGATTGACGCATTTCTAATAAGCTGGAAAGTTGGCGGTATAATACGGTAGTTTCGTAGGTGTCGATTAGTTCATGGGCAATGGCACCGGCAATATGAGATTTTCCTCGACCATAGTCACCATAAAATAGCATCATATGTGCACCACTTTGACGCCAATTAGGATCGTCGTGTGCTGCTATAAAGCTTTGAGCAACACTTACTGCTTCAATAACATCATCACTGTCTTGTTCTAATGTACTGAATATCCATTTTGGGTTTAGATCGGAACGGCCATGCAATGAGGTTATACGTTGTTTTTTAGCGTCTTTTTGTAGGCGTCTTACTTCTTCATTGGCTTGCATATCATAAACTTTGCGTAAGGATTGGTAATCTGTAGGTTTGCCATCTATAGGCGTTTTACCGATCGTTTTTGCAAATTTTTTAATTTTATCGTTGATGCTTTCCACTGTACCTTTCTACCAATTTTTTGGTGTTGTCGTCTGTAACCAATTCTGCTTTTTTATTGATGGTCTGTGTCGCTATTTGCTTGGTGGGGGAATAGCCTACAGCAATGCGGTTTTTCTTAATATGTAGCACAAATTTATGCGTCCATTGAAAAGGGCTGAATGCCGTATCTGGCCTTCCCATCCAATAAGCTATAAATTCGCCAACCTCGTCTTTATAGTACTCTTTTTCGATTATTCCCACCAGTTGTGATAAATCTTGGTAAAGCGATTGCACAGGTTGCCAGTTTCGGCTCATGCCTTGTTTGGTGGTGTGAAGGTTTTGGTAGTCATCAGGGGGAAGTACTAAAAGTGGTAATAAAAGTTTTTGGTTGTTAAAAGATTTGTCAGGTTCTATGTCCGTAATGAAATTGATTAAACCATTATTATTAAGTTCTGTTATTAAACGATTTAATTGTCTGCCCCGAGTGTATTTTTGGTCTGTACTGTTAAGTAGTGTGATGAGTTGTTTGTAATTTATTTCTGAGGTTATACCTGTAGTGGTATTGGAAATTGGTCTTAAACCTAAGTAATACAACACTCTGGCATCGTTACTAATATTACCTTGAAGTGCTTGTAGTTCCGCTTGATTCATTTAGTACTATACCAACGCAGGATTTTCAGTTAACCAAGTTTCTAACCATTCTACCGCAAGTTCTTCTGGAATAGGGTGTTCCAGTACATCGATATGAATAGGAGATTTCAGTATTTTGGCCGTTTTTTCTAATAATATGGTTTGCATTTGCTTGGCACCAAAACAGAAGGTGTCGTAACTGCTGTCGCCTAACCCTATTATGGCAAATTTAACCTTGGATAGATCTTGTTGTTGCAATTGTTTTGCAAAAGATTGGATATTGTCTGGCAATTCACCTGCACCATGGGTTGATGTGCATATCAACCAAATGTTGTTGGTATTGAGTTGGCTTATGTCAGGTGTGAGGTGTATTTGGCCAGTATGGTTATGTTCTTCCAGTTTTAATAGTAGCGCATCTGCTACATACTCTGCTGCACCCAGCATAGAACCAACAATTATCTCTATGTTTGCCATTCGTATTTTTTTATTTAAATTGGAAAGTGAGCAATATAATAACGTTGTTTTAGCGTTTGGTCTGTATTTTGAGGAATAGTAGTCGCTATTATTGTAGTTTCCGCTGTTGTCTACAATGCTTACAAACATCGATGTGGTCAAATGGGTGTGTTCTTGCTAGCCCATCTCGGACTGCCGGTAGAATATATAACAGCTTTCATTAAAATATTTTCGTGGCTGTAGGCTCTAGTGCCGAGAGGAAGGTAAAGTCAATTTTTATGAAGAGATAGAATAAGTATTCAGAGTCCATGAAGTTGGTTTTGGTAACCAGTGAAGTTAGTCTAGAGGTAAGTGCATCAATATCAGGATCAACAAAAGAACCTAAACCTACTTTGCGTATTAGGACTGGTGATCCAGAAGTAATTTCACATAATAAATGGCCAGGAGAAAATGATTGCCTATTTTCAATATAATCGCCTGCATAACTAGACAGTTTCAAATCCCATATGAACGTGACCTAGGGAGTATGAACCTACTTCATAACGAATAAATGGAAAGTAAGCACCGTTAGGATCTTCTTGGGTTTAATCAAAACGCATCGCTATTTCAACACCCTTTCTAAAATTAGGTATGTAAGTCACAAATTACAAATCGTCAGGTAGTAAAATATCACTGTCGAATCTTAATTTTACTATTCGATCTTTGGATTCTGGTGGAGCTTTAAACTCTATCGGGGTTCTACTTTTTTTGCTCGTCCACAATGGTTTTGTTACTTGAAAAGACGAGATTAGGCATTAATAATAATCCTGTTTAGTTATAGTGAAAATTATTTGTCAGAAAAACCGTACCAATACACAGGGCACTTATTTGATATACCAGCGTTGTTGATGAAAGAAACTGCCATAACTACCATATTGTCACCAAGTGTTCACCAATGATATTTATTGGTTGTGCAAATGCAGAAGCAGCAAATAAAATAACGTAACTGGAACCTAATGGAGCCATTAACATGGTTTGGTTGATGAGGTTTAACAGAAGTATTAGGCCCAATATGCTTATAAAACCTCCGACAAAACCACGAAATAAGTCAGTTAAGCTCGGTTTCGGCTGTAGTGAACCACCGTTAGATAGCTTACTTATGCTAAATATCCCGTGTATTAGTAAAGCAACGGTTAGTCGCTTTTTATCAATAAGTGCTTAAAAATCATATTGTGTACAGATCTATACTTTTGTGGAAAAGTTAAAGATCGCTTCATTTGCATGTAAGAAGGGTTCTGGGAAACTAAATAATGAATGTGTTAGAAAGAATTTTAGATACAGCTGAGTCTTTATTTAACCGAAATGGGTATACCGCAGTAGGGATTGATTTTATTCGCGATGAAGCGGGGGTATCGAAGACAACAATATATCGTCATTTTTCTAGTAAAACGGAGTTAATCGAAAAAGTTTTAAGACGTCGACATAAAAGATTTGAGGATTCTTTAGCAGTAGCTGTAAATTCTTACAGTGATGTAAATAGTAAAATAAATGCATTGCTGGATTGGCATTTTAATTGGTTTGATTCAGACCATTTTGAAGGATGTATGCTCATGCATGCTCTCTCTGAATTTAAGCAGCAAGACCCTAAAATTTGCAAGGTTGCGGAGGACCATAAGCTCTGGTTGTGTAAGCTGTTGTTGGGAATTTTGGGTGAATATTCCGATAGTAAATTTGTCCGAGCGGAATTAATGATGACGTTTTTAGAGGGAATGATTGTAAGGGCCGAATTTAATACATTAAATGTTGATAGAAATTACTATAAACAAGAAATGATTCGTATTGCAGTGAATAGCTAATTTACTTACCTATACAAAACGAAGTAAATATTTTTCCTAGGAGATCATCAGAAGTAAACTCTCCCGTTATTTCAGATAATATGTGTTGGGCAAGTCTTAATTCTTCTGCTAGTAATTCTCCAGCCATGGATGCAAGTAACTGTTCTTGCCCAGTTAGGACATGCTGTTGGGCAGTTGTTAAAGCTTCTAGATGGCGTCTTCTTGCCATGAATTGGCCTTCACTACTGGCATTAAACCCCATCCTTTCTTTTAAGTGCTCTCTTAGTAAGCTAATGCCGGTTTCTTCCTTAACGGAAAGAGAAATAGTTGGATATTGATTGTTGGTGTGAATGCCTACACTTTCGCCTGATAGATCGGCTTTATTTCTGATAACAGTAATGGGAGGTAAACTGGATGTAGAGGGGTTCTTTTCAGAGAATGGAAAATCAATGGTTTCTTCTGATGTGTTGGTACTGTCTTGTATAAGTAGAATTAAGTCTGCATTGTTAATTTCGTTCCAAGCTCTTTCTATACCTATTTGTTCTACTTTATCTGGGCTCTCTCTTAGGCCCGCTGTATCGATAATGTGTAGAGGCATGCCGTCTATGTTAATGTGCTCTTTTAACACATCTCTTGTTGTACCTTCTATATCAGTAACAATGGCTGCTTCATATCCTGCTAAGGCGTTTAGTAAACTAGATTTACCCGCATTAGGTTTACCGGCAATTACAACTTGCATGCCTTCTTGAAGCAGTGAGCCTTGCTTTGCTTTGATTAATGTGTCGTTTAGTTGTTCAATAATGCTTTCGAGTTGTGATTGAATTTTTCCATCGGATAGAAAATCAATTTCTTCTTCGGGAAAGTCAATTGCAGCTTCTACGTACATGCGCAACTGTGTGATTTGTTCAACCAATTTGTGAATGTGTTTTGAAAATTCACCTTGCATTGAAAGCAAAGCACTTTTGGCTGCTTGCTCTGAACTAGCGTTGATTAAATCTGAAATGGCTTCAGCTTGTGCGAGATCAATTTTATCGTTTAGAAAGGCTCTTTCGCTGAATTCGCCGGGGTTTGCTATGCGTAATCCTGGAATTTGTACTATTTGCTTCAACAGTAAATCTAAAACAACAGGCCCGCCATGACCTTGAAATTCTAGAATGTCTTCACCGGTGAAAGAGTGAGGCGATTTGAAAAAAATAGCTATGCCAGAATCGATTACTTCATTATTACTATTTTTGAAGTTGGTATAGTCTGCTTTTCTTGGCGAAGGTAAGTAACCAAGAATGACTTGGGCTACATTTTTAGCATGTGGACCGGATACTCTGATGATACCTACACCGGCTCTACCTGGCGCTGTGGCTTGTGCGACAATGGTATCAATTACTTCATTAACCATTGTCGCTTTCCATCATCCAAACATTGACAATATTTTGCATTAGTCCCGGAAATTGTTAAATTGCAGCGGTTGACCAAAATCTTCAGATTTAACTAGTGCAATGCATTCCTGTAAATCATCGCGTTTTTTGGCAGTAACACGAACCTGTTCTCCTTGTATAGATGCCTGTACTTTCAATTTTGCATCTTTAACCGTTTTAATGAGTTTTTTTGCTGTTGGTTGGTCAATGCCTTCTTTAAATGTAATCGCCTGCTTATATGTTTTCCCACTATGCTCAATTTTTCCGATGTCCATTGCTGAAGTATCGACATTACGTTTTACACATTTGCTGCGTAAAATATCTTGCATTTGTTTTAGTTGAAAATCAGCTTGTGCAACTAAGTTAGCAACATTTTCATTGCATGAAAATGTTGCCTCTACACCTCGAAAATCAAAACGTGTTTCTAGTTCACGATTAGCATTGTCTACTGCATTTTGTAATTCAGGTAATTCAAGTTCTGACACAATATCAAATGAAGGCATTGGTCTTCCTCATCAGTTTATATTTTTCAATTAACGAGCTTTTAGGCCCTTTTTGTCCATTGCTGCATAAATAATTTTGGCTTGTACAAGAGTGATAACGTTACTGATTAACCAATAAAGAACCAATCCTGCTGGGAACCATAAAAAGAAAATACTCATGAATACAGGCATCAATTGCATTATTTTTTGCTGCATAGGATCTTGCATGGTCATGGGTTGTAATTTTTGCAATAGGAACATGCTTGCGCCCGTCAGCACAGGTAACACATAGAATGGGTCTTTTACTGATAAATCAGTGATCCAAAAAATAAAGTCAGCATGGCGTAATTCAACGCTTTCTAGTAACACCCAATACAAAGATAGGAATATGGGCATTTGAAGAATAAGTGGGAAGCAACCGCCCATGGGGTTTACTTTTTCTTTCTTATAAAGCTCCATCATACCTTGAGACATTTTTTGACGGTCATCGCCTAATCGATCTTTAAGGGCCTGCATCTTAGGTTGTAAAGCACGTAGCTTGGCCATTGATACGTATTGAGCTTTAGTTAATGGATACATGGCTCCTTTAACTATGATGGTAATGATTATTATGGTAAGACCCCAGTTAATAACAAAGGTTTGAATAAGGCTAAGAAGCCAAAATAACGGCTGAGCCAACCACCAAAGAAAGCCATAATCGACGGTTAAGTCTAGGTTTTCTGCTAAAGAAGCCAGTTTATCCTGATCTTTTGGACCAACATAAAGAGTTGTTGCTAACGTTGCTGTTTGGTTGGCGGCAACACTGATAGTTTCACCAGTGAAACCTATAGTTGCAAAATTACCGTTAATTGCTTTTGAATAAAGGTTGTTAACTTTGTCTTGGGGTGGGATCCAGGCAGAAACAAAATAATGTTGTAGCATACCTACCCAGCCAGCGAGTGTAGATTTTTTTAAACGTTCATCAACAATATCGTCGAAATCATATTTACTATAACGATCATCTTGTGTTGAATAAGCAGCGCCTCTATAGGTAGGCATAAACATGCTGCTATCTGGTGTAGCCATGGTTTGCTTTAGTTGTGCGTATTGCTGAAGTGAAATATCGTCAGTAGTGTTGTTGTTGATCGTGTATTCAACTTTAATTGCATGACTTTCTCGGTTGAATACAAATTCTTTAATAACACTAAGTCCAGTCGGAGAAGTCCAACGTAAAGGGAGTCTTAACTCATTTTGCTCTGGTTGCATGTTATATGATGGCATTTCGGCCAAGTAAATGGGCCTGCCTTTGATCGTTTCATCTGGTCCATTTTTTCCTATTAAACCGCTTTGTGCGATATGTAGGGTAGCAGAATCATTACTCAGTATCGTTATTGGGTTCTCTGAGCCTTGAACCAAGGGATATTTTTTGAGTTTTGCAGAAACTACATCTCCACCCTGGGTATTGATTTCTACAATCAATGAATCGGTTATAACGGTAACTAATTGGCTACTGGAACCTGCTTTGGGAATTGAAGAAGAATTTTCACTGCGATCAGATGTTGGAACATCTTCGTTATCGTAATCGGTAGTGGATTCTACTAATTCGTTTCCTTGATTCTGTTGAATCGGTTTTGGACCATAATCTTGCTGCCATTGTTGCCACAATAAGAAGCTGACAAATAATAGTCCGATAGCGAAAAGACTGCGTTGAGATTCCATATTTAATTTCTTTTATGTGTATGTTTACAAGATAAGTTGAGCGGGACAGGATCTTTTCCGCCTTCGTGTAATGGGTGGCATTTTAGTATGCGTTTAACACTTAACCAAGTACCTTTAATAACACCGTGCAATTTTATTGCTTCAATAGCATAGTTTGAACACGTAGGTTGGAATCTACATGATGGCCCCAGAAGAGGAGATATCAATGTTTGATAACCTCTGATTAGGAACACGATGAAGAATCGCAACGCGATGTTAATTTTTTCCATTGTTTTTCCAGCAGCTTAAATATTTGCTGATTAGATTGTTTATTTAAACCAGACTTTACTACGACCACAATATCAATATGGGGGAGTTCGTTCTGATTTAAACGAAAACTTTCACGAATAATTCGTTTTAGTCTATTTCGTTCATGCGCGAAGCGTACATTTTTTTTGGATACAGTAACGCCCAATCTTGGATGTTTAAGATTGTTTTGACGACCTAATAAAGTTATTGAAGGAGAGACAGCAGGAATTGCGTTTTTGAAAACGTTTTCGAAGTGGGTTGGAGTTAAGAGCCTTAACTCTCTAGGATACTTAGTATTGCCCACTTCGATAACATTTAATTAAGCTGATAAACTGGCACGACCTTTAGCACGACGCCTTGCAAGTATTTTACGACCATTTTTAGTCGCCATGCGGGCGCGGAAACCATGGGAGCGTTTACGCTTGATATTACTTGGTTGAAATGTTCTTTTCATGTCCGATGTCCGTTGCACAAACTGGTTAAGATTCTTTTATTCGCCTAGATAGACCAATAAAAAGGACGCGAATCTTAAAGATTTTGGGGGTTGAAGTCAACGACTATTTCCTAATTTAGCGATCGAATAGTGCAGTGTATATTCACTTACTACAATAGGAAGGTGTAACTCGTTATTAATAGTTATTCGCTTGTTTAGATAAAATAGGCTTTGGAAGGTTTTGACCGCTTAAGTTAGTTGTAACTTCTTTGAGGTTTACATTGCAGTTTTTTTTAAAAGTTACCTGTGTGGGTACATTAGTTTATTACGAAAACATAAATTACATAGCGCTATAAACTAGTGGCAACTAATGAATATCACTTTCTGAAAAGCACGAAAATAATTAGCTGGAATGTGAAATAAATGTAATCCAAAACTTATCCACAGGTAATTAACAGTTTATACTTAAGAGTTATTAATAGTTATTATTAAACATACTGCTTTTGATTGTTTTTTGATGCATAGTTTTGTTTTGGAATCATGTGGTAGAAAAATAAATAGACTTTAAAAACAGTAGGATAGTGTTGTTAGGGGCAGGGAGCATATTTTAAAAAAAGATCAATATTGAAGTGTGACTCCATTATGGTTAATAATTCACAGGTGGGTTCAACTTTAATTGTTTTTAAGACTTTAATTTTCTCTATCCCGCCAAATTACTCAATAAATAAACAAAATTATAACAAGAGGTTTCACCTTGTCGTCTGTAACGCTATGGAATCAATGTCTTGATCGGCTGCAACAAGACCTTCCTACACAGCAGTTTAGTATGTGGATACGCCCACTTCAGGCTGAGGAACAAGATAACGCTTTAACTTTACTCGCTCCAAACAGGTTTGTTCTTGATTGGGTTAGAGATAAATATGTAGAGCAAATTGTCGTTTTATTCGATGAATTTTGTGGTGTTGAAGCACCAAAATTGAGATTCGATGTTATTAGAAGAGAGAATCAGGTAAGAAGTAATCAAGTGCCTCAAAACGAAGCACAGCCAGTAACTCGTAGAACATCTACTAATACTAATAGTGTTGGTAGAGGTATTAAAAATGTAGCTAAGGTCGTATCTGTAAGCAACAAACCGGTTGCTGAGAATATTAAGACTAATTCCGGCCAAAAATCTAATATAAATGGCACTTACCGATTTGATAATTTTGTTGAAGGTAAATCTAACCAGTTAGCTCGAGCCGCAGCACAACAAGTCGCAGATAATCCTGGTGGTGCTTATAATCCGCTGTTTATATATGGCGGTACGGGTCTGGGTAAAACGCATTTATTACATGCAGTTGGCAATGGTATTCAACAAATTAAACAGGATGCTAAAGTCGTCTATATGCATTCAGAACGCTTTGTTCAAGATATGGTACGTGCACTTCAAAACAACGCTATTGAAGATTTTAAACGTTATTATCGGTCTGTAGATGCATTGTTAATTGATGATATTCAGTTTTTTGCCAATAAAGAACGTTCACAAGAAGAATTTTTTCATACCTTTAATGCGCTTTTAGAAGACAACCAACAGATCATTTTGACTTCAGATCGGTATCCTAAAGAAATTGATGGGGTAGAAGATAGGCTTAAATCTCGATTTGGTTGGGGACTAACAATCGCAATTGAACCTCCAGAATTGGAAACACGTGTAGCCATATTAATGAAGAAGGCTAACGAAAACAAAATTCGCCTACCAAATGAAGTGGCTTTCTTTATTGCTAAACGATTGCGTTCAAATGTTAGGGAATTGGAAGGCGCGTTAAATCGTGTAATTGCTAATGCTAATTTTACCGGTAGGCCAATTACAATTGATTTTGTAAGGGAAGCACTACGTGATCTACTAGCTTTACAAGAAAAACTGGTTACTATTGATAACATACAGAAAACAGTAGCGGAATACTATAAAATAAAGCTAGCTGATATTTTGTCGAAGCGTAGGAGCAGAAGTGTTGCTAGACCTAGACAAATTGCGATGGCATTAGCGAAAGAGCTTACCAATCATAGTTTACCGGAGATTGGTGATGCATTCGGTGGCAGAGACCATACCACTGTGCTACATGCTTGTCGTAAAGTGGCTCAATTAAAAGAAGAAAGCCACGATATTAAAGAAGATTACCAAAACCTAATTCGCACATTGTCATCATAGTAAACTGAGTACAGTATGAAATTTACAATTAGTAGGGAAAACTTTTTAAAGCCACTTCAACTCGTTTCCGGCGCAGTTGAAAGACGTCACACTCTTCCTATTCTTTCTAACGTATTAATTAGAGTTAGTGCAGAAAAGCTTTGGCTTACTGGTACTGATTTGGAAGTTGAGTTGATTTCCAGTGAGGATTTGGATGGGGATTTTGTTGAAGGTGAGATTACCGTTCCTGCTAAAAAGTTAGTTGATATATGCCGAAGTTTAAGGGACGAAAGTAAAGTTCAATTTTCGGTCGAAGGTACGAAAGCAATAATTAAGTCGGGTCGGAGTCGGTATACATTATCGACACTTCCTGCTGAAGATTACCCAAATTTGGAAGACTGGGATGGCGAAGTCGAATTTGAAATTGCCCAAAAAGACCTGAAGAGATTGATAGATAGTACTCACTTCGCTATGGCACAACAGGATGTTAGATACTATTTAAATGGTATGTCTTTGGAAACGGATAACGAAATTATTCGAGCAGTAGCCACTGATGGACATAGATTAGCGTTGGCTAAAATTACCTGTGAAGAACCCTTGTCTGGAAATAAACAGGTTATTATTCCTAGAAAAGGCGTACAAGAAGTTCTTCGTTTAATTAGTGATGAAGATCAACGTTTAAAAGTGAAGTTGGGTAGTAATCATATAAGGATTCATTCAACAGATTTTATTTTTACAAGTAAGCTTGTTGATGGTCGTTTTCCTGATTATAGAAGAGTTCTTCCAAAGGACGGTGATAGAATCATTAGTGCGAACAGGAATGATTTAAAGGATGCACTAACGCGAGCTGCAATATTGTCTAATGAGAAGTTCCGTGGTATTCGAATGAATATTCATGACAATGAAATAACAATTACGGCAAATAATCCTGAGCAAGAAGAAGCAGTTGAAGTTGTCGATGTGGATTATACTGGTGAAGCAATGGAAATTGGTTTCAACGTAGCCTATATGATTGATGTCATGAATGCATTGCATTGCGAATCAATAAAAATGTCACTAGCTGATTCTAACAGTAGTGCGTTAATCGAAGACCCCAATAATGACGATGCATTGTATGTAGTGATGCCAATGCGTTTGTAAAACTCCCTTCCGTGCTAAAAGCGATTCATATTGAGAATATAAGAAATATTTCAAAAGCGGCTATTTATCCTTCGCCGGTTTTGAATGTTTTTATAGGTGAAAATGGAAGTGGGAAATCCACTTTATTAGAGGCTATTAATTTGTTGTCCACGGGGCGTTCATTTAGAACTGTGGATTTATCCTCTTTAATAAGTTTTGAACAAAGTGGTTTATTGGCTAGATGCGTAGTTATAAACAAGTCCGATATTGATACAGATATAACTAAAACAAACGTCGGATTTAGCTTTTCCAGGAATAAAGAAAAATTAGTTAAAATTAATGGAGATCGGATAGGTAATTCTTCAGAATTAGCGCAATGCTTACCATTGAAATTTTTGTCCCCATTAGAAGGGGAGCTAATTGAAGGCGCGCCAGGTTTAAGACGGAAATATGTAGATTGGTTGATGTTTCACGTGGAACACCCTGTTTATTTAGAGAAGCTTAAATCGTTCAAAGTAGTACTATCAAATAGAAATGCAACACTTAAGAAGAAAGACAGGGCGCAGGAACCTTATTGGCGAAACCAATTTATAAGTCTTGCCGAAGAACTTGCAGAACTAACTTCCGTTGTATTTGAAGAATTCAAAAGTTTTATTAATAGGGAAGTTACAAAAATTCTTAAAACAGATGCTATCGAATTTGTTTATTTTAGGGGTTGGAAGAATGGGAGTGAACTCAGTCAAATCTTGGAAGACAATATAGAGAACGATTTTAGGATTGGTACAACGAGGTACGGTTATCAAAGGTCTGATTTACGAATTCTAGTTGATAATAAGTCTGCGGCTGACGTATTGTCGAGAGGACAAATGAAGCTGTGTGCTATGGCGTTACAGTTAGCACAGATTAAGTATTTAAAGCAGGAAAAAAATGTACAGTGTGTCGTATTGATAGATGATGTGATTGCTGAACTAGACGATTTGAATGTTTGCGCAGTTATTGAGGAATTTATCGATTCCAATTCTCAGTGTTTTGTAACGAGCGCAAATAAAAAACTTGCTGACCTATTGGGAACCAAGTTTAGTGATTTTTATAAATTGTTTCACGTGGAACATGGAACAATAATTGAAGAGGAATAAACGAAATGTCAGAAGAAACTAAAAATAACTATGACTCTTCCAGTATCAAAGTACTTAAAGGTCTTGATGCGGTAAGAAAAAGACCAGGAATGTATATTGGTGATACTGATGATGGCACGGGTCTTCATCATATGGTTTTCGAAGTTGTTGATAATTCAATAGATGAAGCGTTAGCAGGTTATTGTTCCGAGATTTTTATAAAAATCCATATTGATGGTTCTGTGTCGGTTCAAGATAATGGTCGTGGTATTCCAACGGAAATACATGAGGAAGAAGGTATTTCGGCTGCTGAAGTTATCATGACCGTCTTACATGCCGGTGGTAAGTTTGATGACAATTCATATAAGGTCTCAGGCGGACTTCACGGGGTAGGTGTTTCGGTTGTAAACGCATTATCAAAAAAATTGCTTCTTAAAATTCGTCGAGATGGCAAAGTTCACGAGCAAGAATATGTTCATGGTAATCCTGTATCAGATCTACATGCTGTTGGAGATTCTGACGAAACGGGGACTACCATCCATTTTTGGCCTAGTGCAGAAACGTTTACAAATCTAGAATATCATTATGATTTATTAGCTAAACGCATTAGAGAGCTTTCTTTTCTAAATTCAGGTGTTTCCATTCATCTTCTTGATGAGCGCGACGGTAAAAAAGACCACTTTAAATATGAAGGTGGTATTAGAGCTTTTGTTGAATACTTAAACCAAAATAAAACACCGATACACCAAAAAGTATTCCATTTCTGCCATGAGCGTGAAGACGGTATTACAGTAGAAGTGTCATTACAATGGAATGACTCTTTTCAGGAAAACATTTTTTGTTTTACTAATAACATTCCACAAAGGGATGGCGGAACCCATTTAGCAGGGTTCAGAGGCGGTCTAACAAGAACGCTTAACAATTACATGGAATCAGAAGGGCTTAACAAAAAAGCGAAAGCTAATACCAGTGGTGACGATGCAAGGGAAGGACTAACAGCCGTTGTTTCTGTCAAAGTGCCTGACCCTAAATTTTCATCACAAACAAAAGATAAATTGGTTTCTTCTGAAGTTAAGCATGCGGTTGAATCAACGCTCGCTGAAAAATTACAAGAATTCCTGATGGAGAATCCATCTGATGCAAAAGTTGTGGCTAACAAAATCATTGATGCTGCAAGAGCGAGAGAAGCTGCAAGAAAAGCGCGTGATATGACTCGTAGAAAAGGTGCATTAGACTTAGCTGGGTTACCAGGGAAACTAGCTGATTGCCAAGAAAAAGATCCCTCTTTATCTGAACTGTACATAGTGGAGGGTGATTCTGCAGGAGGTTCAGCTAAACAGGGTCGTAATAGAAAGAACCAAGCTATATTACCGCTGAAAGGTAAAATCTTAAACGTTGAAAAGGCGCGATTCGATAAGATGCTCTCTTCTCAAGAGGTAGCAACTTTGATAACTGCATTAGGATGTGGCATCGGAAGAGATGAATATAATCCAGATAAATTACGTTATCACTATGTCATTATAATGACCGATGCTGACGTTGATGGTTCTCACATTCGAACGCTGTTGTTAACATTCTTTTATCGCCAAATGCCTGAAATTATTGAAAGAGGTTATGTTTATATAGCTCAACCACCTCTATACAAAATCAAAAAAGGTAAACAGGAAAGTTATCTTAAAGACGACAACGCACTCAACCAATATCTAACGTCTATAGCGTTAGACAATGCTTTGCTTCATCCCTCTGAAGGTAGTGCACCAATTTCTGGAATGGGTTTGGAAGCATTGGTTAAACAATTTCAATCTGTCAAAAGTATGATAGTTAGATTGAGCCGCTTTATGCCTGAGCCAATTTTAAATCAGTTAATCTACACTGATGCTATCTCTATTGATGATCTTAAGGATTCGTCTGTATTGGAATCCAAAGCTAAGAAGCTAGCTGGCTCTTTAAATGAATTGGCAACAGATGGCGTTGTATTTAGTTATGAAGTAATGCCTGATAGCGAACATTCAAGTAGCCACCTTATTCGCATAGTGTTGCGTCAACACGGAATTGATACTAACTACGATTTAGATTACGGCTTCATAAATAGTACCGAATATGGCATGTTACGTGACTTAAATGTTGCGATTAACGGGCTTGTACAAGAAGGTGGTTATGTACAACGTGGTGAGAAAACTAAAGCCATTGAGTCGTTTGAAGCCGCTGTCAATTGGTTAATGGATGAAGCTAAAAGAGGTCAGTATATACAGCGATACAAAGGATTGGGTGAGATGAATCCAAGTCAGCTATGGGAAACGACTATGGATCCTGAAAGTAGACGTATGCTTAAAGTAACTATTGAAGATGCTGTAGGTGCAGATCAATTGTTTACTACTCTTATGGGTGATCACGTTGAACCTCGACGTGCTTTCATTGAAGAAAACGCACTTAAAGTTATGAATTTGGATATATAATTTATATAAGTAAATGCGTTTTTAGAAAACAAAAAAGCCGTTCTTAAGAACGGCTTTTTTAATATATGTACTGGCTTTAGCTTAATTGGAACACAGGGTATTTAATCTGGTTTTTTCTTAATATACACAAGTGGCGCGTTTTGGTTTTTTACATCAAAGTAAAAATTATAGGTCCCGCTTTCACTTGGCGTAAAACGAAAATTATCAACAGGCGTATCACAATTAGCTTCTGATACAGAGCCTAGCGTTAGCTCTTCATCCTTTTCTTTATTTGAATAGCCGCACCTTAAGCCGGGTGTCCAGTTTTTGTCTGCAAATTTGAAATCGTAGGGTTGACCATCAGCGACCAACTCAGCTGAAACCATAAACAATTCAGGTTTTACTTGTTTAACTTTGAATGATTCATCAGCTTCCCACCAAGTAAAAACGCCTCTCAAATAAAGTGTATGCCAGTCTTCTTTATTATCCTCGCCGATCAAAGAATCAAAGCTAAGGTTAGAAGATGCACAGCTTAACAGCATAGGCGCAGCTAAAAGCGCTGCGCCTAAATGTTTCAATTTTAAATACGAAGAGACTTGGTATGAATATTTACTAAACAATTCTTTATCCAGATATTACTAAAAACACTGTAACAACATTATGTTTTTAGTTTAGTACTGATACATCCGCAATGTTTAAGAATGTTGTTCTTAAATTGAAGAGTAAATTTAAACGATTATTTTTGACTAGTTCGTTGTCTGTATTAACCATTACATTATCAAAGAAATTGTCAATATCGCCCTTTAATGTGGCAAGTTTTGTTAGCGCTTCCGTGTACTGGTAGTTGCCTGCCAATTCTACAATTTCTTGTTGAATAGACTTAAGAGAATTATTTAAATTTGATTCTTGTTCTAATTCAAATAATGATTCGTCAATAACACCATTAATGGCTTCTCCTGTTTCGTCCTGAGACTTCTTCAGTATGTTTGCTACACGTCTGTTAGCAGCAATCAACGAATCAGCTGATGGATGCCCTACAAATTGATTAACAGCGCGAATTCGGGCATTAAAGTCGAGTACTATACTTGGTTTGTTCATAAGAACAGATTGGACAACTTTGCTGTCGATATCTTGATCTATATACATAGACTTTAAACGGGCAAAAAGGAAATCTAATATTTGAGCTTCATCGATAGCTTGTTCAAACTTGGGTTGCACTACTTTGGCTGCAACATTGATTAGGTTTGCGAGATCGAGTGGCAATTCTTTTTCTAAACAAATTCTTAATATACCGATTGCAGCACGTCTTAATGCAAATGGATCTTTATCTCCCTTGGGAATTTGTCCAGTAGAGAATATCCCAACCAAAGTATCCAATTTTTCTGCAAGGGCTACGGATGCGCTTTCTTTATTGCTCGGTAATGAGTCGCCTGAAAATGCTGGTAAGTACTGCTCACCAATGGCATTTGACACGTTACTATTCTCACCACTCGCTTTAGCGTAATAACGCCCCATGGTGCCCTGCATAGCAGGAAATTCTAGTACCATATTAGATACCAAATCATTCTTACAGAGCAATCCTGCTCTATAGGCGTCATCTTCATTTGCACCAATTGTGCTAGCAATACTTTTAGCTACAGTGGCTATTCGTTCAACTCGTTCTTTAACGGTTCCCAATTGTTTTTGGAAAACGATACTTTCAAGATTTTCTATTCTTTTAGCAAAGTTGGTTTTCAAATCGGTAACATAGAAAAATTCTGCATCGGCTAGGCGTGGTCGTATTACCCGCTCATTCCCTGCAATTACTTTTTCGGGCGCTATGCTTTTAATGTTAGAAACGAAGAGAAATTTTGGTAATAGATTTCCACTAGCATCCAATAATGGAAAGTACTTTTGGTCACCCTTCATGGTATAGATTAAGGCTTCTTTCGGAACGTCTAGAAAGTGTTCTTCAAAATTGGCAGTCATTATCACTGGCCATTCGACTAGCGAGGTAACTTCTTCCAGTAAATCTTTATCTAAATCTACAGAAGCATTTAATTTTTTGGCAGCTTCTTCCAATTCTTTTAATATAAAAGATTTGCGGGCGTTATGATCTGCGATGACATAGTGTTTGTTGAGCGTTGCTTCATAGTCTGAGGCATTGGAAAGGCTGACAAATTCTGGGGAATGAAAACGATGCCCTTGCAATTTATTTGATGCCGTCTTGCCTTTAATAACAACCGGAATAACTTCTGTACCAAACATAACTAACACGCTATGGATTGGTCGTACAAATTCTTCGCTGTTGTTACCCCAACGCATGTTTTTGGGTATGGGTAGTTGTTTTAAGGCTTGTAGGATAATGGCTTCTATTAGTGCATTTATGGTTTTACCTTGCTCTGCCTTTCTAAGTAGCAACCATTCGCCTTTATCCGTTTTTAGGCGTTCAGCTTCTTCAATACTGATGCCATTTCCTCTTGCCCAACCCAGTGCTGCTTTTGTTGGGTTTCCTGCATCGTCGAACGCAGCCGAAACAGCTGGGCCACGTTTTTCTACAATTTGGTCTTCTTGTTTGCCTTGTAGGACTGGAATGTAAGCAGCCAATCGCTTAGGGGTAGCAAACCATTTTGCTTCGCCATGGGTCAGAGTAGCGTTTTCTAAACCTACTAAAATATTTTCTTGGAATGCATTTGCTAAACGGCGCAATGACTTTGGAGGTAACTCTTCAGTACCGATTTCAATTATTAAGTCGTTTGTATTCATTTTATAGTCTCCTCATTTAACATGGGGAAACCCAATTTCTCACGTTCTTCGTAATAAATATTCGCACATTCTTTTGCAAGTGTGCGGACTCGTAAGATAAATCGCTGTCTTTCAGTGACGGATATTGCGTGGCGTGCATCTAACAAATTAAACGCATGAGACGCTTTAATTACTTGTTCATAAGCTGGAAGAGGAAGCCGGTTCTCAATTAGTTGCTGGCAAGCCTTCTCAGCTTCATCAAAGGCTCTAAACTGAAAGTCCACACTCGCATACTCAAAGTTATATTTAGACTGCTCAACCTCATTCTGATGGAACACATCACCATAAGTAACCGTTCCCATTGGGCCTTTAGTCCAAACCAAATCAAATATGCTATCAACGCCTTGAATGTACATGGCCAGACGTTCTAATCCATAGGTTATTTCGCCTGTTACCGGTTTGCATTCGATACCACCGACTTGTTGGAAATAGGTAAACTGGGTAACTTCCATGCCATTTAACCAGACTTCCCATCCTAGCCCCCAAGCACCAAGAGTAGGGGATTCCCAATTGTCTTCTACAAATCGTATATCATGTTCTAAAGGATCAAACCCTAGCTCTTTAAGGGAGCCCAAATACAGTTCTTGTATATTGTCAGGAGAAGGTTTCAGCATTACTTGAAATTGGTAATAATGCTGCAAACGGTTTGGGTTTTCACCATAGCGGCCATCAGTAGGACGTCGGCAAGGCTGAACATAGGCGCTGCTTATTGGTTCTGGACCAATTGAGCGTAGAAATGTCATGGGGTGAAACGTACCGGCACCAACCTCCATATCTAAGGGTTGAATGATAACGCAGCCAGTATTGGCCCAATAATTTTGAAGGCTTAAAATAAGGCCCTGAAATGTTTTAATATCGTATGTTTGCATAACCAAAAGTGTTATTTGTCCTAAAAGGTGGATAACATAAATAAAAGCATTGAAAAACGCCGGCAAGTATACCCTTACTACAGCTTTGAATGTAGGTTTTTTCGCCTTAAAAAGGGAGTGATTTATGTCACAAACTGAAAACTTGACTCGTTGTGCATGGGTTGGTCCTGACTCAATATACACACATTATCATGACAAAATTTGGGGCGTACCTGTTTTAGATGGTCAGCAACTTTTTGCAAAGCTTTGTCTTGATGGACAACAGGCAGGTCTAAGTTGGTTAACTATTCTAAAAAAACAAAAAAACTACGAATTAGCTTTTAACAATTTTGATCCTGAAATTGTGGCTGGCTTTGATGAAAAAAAAATAGAACAGCTTTTGCAAAATAAAGGAATTGTCCGAAACCGCCTTAAGGTTAATTCGATCGTTAGAAATGCAAGAGCCTATATTAAAATGCGAGAGCAAGGGGTAGATTTTACGGATTTTATCTGGTCATTTGTGAACCATTCTACGCGTCAAAACCAATTTGAACTTGCATCTGAGGTTCCGGCATTTACTGAACAATCCGATGCAATGTCTAAAGCGCTTAAAAAAGCGGGCTTTAACTTTGTAGGTAGTACTATTTGTTATGCGTTTATGCAGGCAGTAGGGCTAGTGAATGATCACACGACGGATTGTCATTGTTATGAGCATGTTTGTGCTTTAGGAAGAAAATGAGTTTTGAATGTGCTTAATTAGAAATGAAATTAGGTAGATTGAAATAAAAAAGGTGATAGCAATGCTATCACCTATCGATTAATACTGTGCGCCTTGGCACCTTCCCAAATAGGTTTCCTTTCCGGAAAGCAACATCCAATAAAAGCCACTTATTCTTTTTCTTTACGGCTTGTCGTTATTATGGGTTTTCCTAACTCTTTATAAGTCTTCCCTGTAATTCCCATGGATAGTGAATTAGATTCAAGTTCTAAATAATGTGTAAAACTCATCGGAGTAGGAACGCTTTAATTTTTTTATTTGAGAAAGTGAACTTTGCTTTCTGCGTCTACTCCAATGTGGCGAATCATACACGAAGCCATTTTATTTACAACTTATTTACAAAATAGACCAAGTTTTCAACTGGCATTTTCGCGTATGTCAAAAGTTGTATCGTAAAATCTTAGTGCAAACCTGATAAATATTGTGACAGTATTTCAATGTCTTCGTCGGTTAATCGTTTCGAAATATCACGCATCATGCCATTTAAGTCATTTCCTCGTTTCCCATCTCGAAATTGTAGCAACTGACTTTTTGTGTAATCTGCGTGTTGACCACTGATATCGGGGAATCCTGATAAACCGGAACCATTTCCACGAGGGCCATGGCAAGCTATACAGGATGTTATGCCACGTTCCATATCACCACCGCGATATAACGTTGTACCTTTTGCTACAACCTCTTCAGGGGCTTTGCCATCTTTTCCTTTTTGATCAGCATAGTAGGCGGCTAAGTCAGCGATATCTTGATCACTTAAACCCATGGCCATGCCGTTCATGACAGGATTGTTTCGGCCTTCTTTACCAGCTGACTGTGCAGCAAGTTTAAAATCGTTAAGTTGTTTTTCTAAATATTTTGGGTGTTGCCCAGCCAATTTAGGATTCATAGCAATTAAGCTGTTACCGTCAGCACCATGACATGCTGCACACGTTGCTGATTTAGTTTTACCAGCCTCAGCATTACCTTGGGCAATTGCTGTCGGCGCCAAACAAAAAGATACTACAAGTAGCGTTAGCAGTTTTTTCATCATAGGTCTCGTTATTGGTTATTTTGTCCAAGGGAGATAAAATTCCGGCTATTTTACACAATTCATGACGTAGTAGAACATTTTCCTTAATAAATATACGGTTTTATTGGTCGATTAGATGTAATCAGAGGCTATAATAGCCGCCATAAAGTTAAAAGAGTTAAAATTGACATGAGTCGCTATCAACAAGCAACGTTTCGAACCAGTGCCCCAGACATTCGTCATTTAGATGAAGATGAGGGAATTGAAGTGGCATTTGCGGGACGTTCTAATGCAGGAAAGTCCACAGCCCTCAATCGCCTTACTCGTCAAAGGAGTTTGGCTCGGACAAGTAAAACCCCAGGCCGTACACAACTAATCAATGTATTTGATATTGATGATAGCCGAAGATTGATTGATTTGCCGGGATATGGTTATGCACAAGTTCCGCTTGAAATGAAGAAAAAATGGCAACGGGCGTTGAGCGAATATTTACAGAAGCGTAAATGTTTAAAAGGTTTGGTTGTATTAATGGATATTCGCCACCCTTTTAAAGATTTAGATCAGGATTTGATTTACTGGGCTGTTGCAAGCAAGTTGCCAGTACTCGCGCTATTAACCAAAGCGGATAAATTAAAATCAGGCAAACAAAAGAGTCAACTATTGATGGCGAGAGAAGCTGCATTGGCGTTTTGCGGTGATGTTACCGTACATACTTTTTCAGCACTTAAAGGTACTGGGCTTTCCGATTTGGAAAATATGGTTGATAAATGGTTTGGATTTATTGATGAAGCAGATAAAGAAAACCCCTCAAAATAGAGGGGCTAAAAGAAAACACACACACACTATATAAATAGACTCATCCTTTCCTAGATAGTTCAAAACTTTTTAAAAAAGATTTCCCCTTAACTAAACGATTGCTCGTGGGTTCTTAATATAAAGGCCTGCGGGTAGCGAGGAAACTATAGTGATTTTCTTTATATGTAATAAAGTTACATATAAATGGTTAAGTTACGATGGGGAACAAAATGCTATTACAATGAAGAAGAAGGTTTTTGTATTCATTACAAAAAACAACCCCCAGTAATTACCGGGGGTCTAAACAAAGGTCTAAAAGATTTAACATCTCACCTCTGTACCCTACAGCGCTGACTATAGACGAGTGAAATTGTAAAATAAAGGCTATTTTGTAATTTAATTACATCGTTTGGTTGTTTGAGTTTCATTTTTGGAATACTGAAATTGTCTTTGGTAAGGCAATAGTTGGATTTCGTGGGTCAATACTCGATGCGTAATTAATTTGAACTCTGGATAAAAGCATCGTTGATTGGCAATGTAATTGGGTTTTTAATTATTAAATCAGCGAGTTAATCATGCGGTGGTTTTTATTTTTGGTCCAGTGCTGACAAACCTGTGCTTCTTAAGGCTTGTTTGTGAATGAATAGCGGGCTTCTTTAGAGTAAACATAACGTTGAGAGGCGCGTGTTGATAATCCTGCGTTCAGGTTAAATGGATGTGAAGATGAGAAAGAGGCTATGAAAACCTCTTCCCGTTTTTGTTAATATGCTTGGTGTTTAGGAGTTGTTAGTGAGCTTCATCCCAATTTTCACCCATACCGGCCTCTACTAATAATGGGACTTTTAGTTCAACCGCATTTTGCATCAGTTTTACTATTTGATCCGTGTACTCTTGAATGTAATCCTCCTTGATTTCGAAGACCAATTCATCGTGTACTTGCATGACCATGCGGATGTTGTCGTTGTTCAGCTGCTCTATCCAATCATGAACAGATAACATTGCCTTTTTAATGATATCGGCAGCTGTGCCTTGCATTGGTGCATTGATGGCTGCTCTTTCTGCGCCTTTTCTTCTGGCACCATTGCGAGCACTGATTTCTGGCAGGTATAAGCGGCGACCAAATACGGTTTCTACATAGCCTTGCTCTTTGGCTTTGGTACGAGTTTCTTCCATATAGGTTAATACCCCAGGATAGCGTTCAAAATAAAGGTCCATATATTTTTGAGCGTCATTTCGGGATATATGCAATTGTTTGGCTAGCCCAAAAGCTGACATGCCATAAATGAGTCCAAAGTTAATTGCTTTTGCACTGCGGCGTTGGTCTAAAGAAACCTCTTCTAGAGGTACGCCGAATACTTCTGCTGCGGTAGCCTTATGAATATCCAGGCCTTGAGAAAAAGCATTAAGCAGGCCTTCATCGCTTGATAAATGGGCCATTATTCGCAATTCGATTTGAGAATAATCGGCGGCCACTATTTTATAGCCTTCAGGTGCAACAAATGCTTGCCTTACTCTTCTACCTTCTTCCGTTCTAATTGGTATGTTTTGCAAATTGGGATCGGTAGACGACAATCTACCTGTTGCAGCGACTGCTTGGTGATAGCTAGTATGCAATCGCCCAGTTCTCTGGTTTACCATTGTGGGAAGTTTGTCGGTATAGGTATTCTTAAGCTTGGTTAATCCACGGTAGGCCATGAGTAATTTGGGAAGCTCATAGTCGCTGGCTAAATCTTGTAATACTTCTTCGGATGTAGAAGGGGCACCTTTTGGTGTTTTCTTCAGAACCGGCAATCCCATTTTTTCATATAAAATATGCTGTAGTTGCTTGGTTGAACCTAGGTTAAATGGTTCGCCTGCTAATTCGTGTACCTGTTTTTCTATATCGAGGATTTGTACTGCTAACTGAGAGCTTTGTTGGCGTAATAGCTGGCTTTCAATTAGTACACCGGTTTGTTCCATTTTAGAAAGAACGGAAGCTAGTGGTATTTCAACATCGAGTAATAGGTTTTTAAGTGGCTCTATCTTTTCCAGTTCGGGCCATAACTTTTGATGTAAGCGCAATGTAATATCAGCATCTTCCGCAGCGTAGTGAGCTGCATTTTCCATTGGAACCTGATTAAAGGTTATTTGTTTAGCACCTTTACCTGCGATCTCTTCAAAGTGAGTTGTTTGATAATTTAAGTAGCGCTCCGCTAGACTATCCATATCATGTCTGCCCGCGGTGCTATTGAAAATATATGACTCCAGCATAGTATCAAAACCGATGCCTAGTAGGTTGATGTCATAATTTGCCAGAACGTTTTTATCGTATTTTAGATGTTGCCCAATTTTCTTAATTTCTGGGTCTTCCAGTATGGGTTTGAACAGCGCCAATACTTGGTCTATTCCCAATTGTTCTGGCGCATCGGGGTAATCATGTCCGAATGGCAAGTAGGCTGCTTCACCTTCATCGATTGCAAATGAAAAGCCGACGAGCTGGGCTTCAATATAATTAATGCTGGTTGTTTCAGTATCAAACGCTACCAGTTTGGTTGTTTTGATTCGTTCTATCCAACTTTGTAATTCATCTAATGTGAATATCGTTTGATAATTAGTCTCAATATTTGTTTGAGGAACTTGTTCAGCGCTTTCTGGCTTGTCATCGTTACTTTTTTCGGTTTGCTTGGCTGGTGAGGTGTTACCGTGACCGGCATTAAATGCATCTAAATCGTTTAGCCAGCGTTTAAATTCCATTTCTTCAAACAAGTCATGAAGTGCTTGATTATCTGGTTTACTAATGTCGAGGGAGTCGATTTCAAAGTCTAATTCAACATCTAATTTGATAGTTGCTAACTCATAAGACAACCGAGCTTGGGCTTCATGTTCTTGCATTTTTGCAGCCATTGTTTTGGCACCACGAAATGCTAGACCTGCTATTTTATCAAGGTTGCTGTATATCTCATTGATGCCACCAATGCCTTGAAGCATGCCCAATGCGCTTTTGTCTCCAACTCCGGGAACGCCAGGAATGTTATCGACTTTATCCCCCTTTAGCGCTAGAAAATCAATAATGAGTTCTGGCGGGATGCCAAACTTTTCTACAACACCATTTTGGTCCATATTGGTATGGGTCATGGTGTTCACTAGCGAAACATATTCGTTCACCAATTGCGCCATGTCTTTATCACCGGTACTAATAACAGTATGGCGTTTCTGTTTTGAGGCTTGATCAGACAAGGTTCCAATTACATCGTCTGCTTCCACGCCAGATTCAACCACAATCGGTAAACCCATAGCTCTAATGATGTCATGTAGCGGTTTAATTTGCTCTCGCAATTCATCCGGCATAGGCGGCCTGTTTGCCTTATATTCCGGATATATATCGTCTCGGAATGTTTTTCCTTTGGCGTCAAAAATAACGGCAATTTGATGCGGTTGATATTGCCTAATCAAGCTGCGCAACATATTGATAACGCCGTATACGGCCCCTGTTGAGTTACCTTTGGAATTGGTTAGTGGGGGTAATCCATGAAACGCTCTAAAAAGGTAAGACGATCCATCTACTAAAATCAGCGGGTTATTATTGTTTGTAGTCATTGCTTAATTATGTCTTGGTTAATTTTATCGGTGAGTGGGGTCAGTATGTGAGCGTTCAGAATGCCACAATCTGCATCCTGCAACCAGTAGCTTCGGGTTTTCAGGAACAGCTTTATATATTGACTAAGTGGTATATTTGAAAACGTTAATATACATATGAATAAAATGTGGATAACTTTGTTGAAAAAAATGTAAATTTGAAGAAATATAAATTTTCTTAACAGCGAAGGTTTTAAAAAAGCCTTTATCTATCAGTGGATTGGCTAAAAAATAACAATGGAATTAGAGATTGTTATAATAAATCTCTATTGTGTATAAATTAATTATAGAGACCCAAACCAGTGCTAAAAAAGCGGTCGGCAAGGATAGCATAGAGATTTTTGTTTAACAGCTTTTTATTTTGTTTTTTTACTGGCGTTATATTGTACCTGTCCTTTTCCGTATGTGAGTGCTTGCTATAGTTCTTTCCACTGTACTACTTCGTTAAGTTGGCGTGCTGTTTAGCGGGACCAAATAAAAAGTAGTACAAGTATTAGCATTATGTCTAGGTGAAAAACACATTTTTTTAGTAAAAATAAGATAGGCCTAATGCGTTGACGTTAGTTGGTCGATTTCGCGGTGTGTAAATCTGTGTTAATAGACATTCGTACCTGTGTTGTTTAGCGGGGTAAACGCATCATGATAAAGAGCCAGTTAACACGTTATTGTGATGCTAAATGTAGACAAAATTCATCCTGAGTAGGTGTTTCTGTTTTATTCTCACAGACATAGTTGCATAATCTGTTGAAAGACTGATGAGATCCTTTTCTATTCGGTCTACACTGCTGGTCACTAAATTGGTTGCTTAATTAATTTAGTCACTATCATTGAGGTAGGGTTGGTTATTAAATCTAATTTTAAAAATATCATTATCTATTCGGTTTGGGCAAAAGGGCTAAGGTGTAATTGATGCAATATCGTTCCATAATAAGGATTTTGGGACTACTGGTGGCTTTGTTCAGCGTAACTATGGTTCCGCCTGCTATTGTGTCGTTAATCTTTCAGGACGGGGGAGGGTTACCTTTCGTTCTAGCTTTTGTACTTTGTTTGATAACCGGTACTTTTATTTGGTATCCCAATCGTGAAGCCAAGCAAGATTTAAGAGCAAAAGAAGGTTTTCTAATTGTTGCTCTTTTTTGGGTGGTACTGGCGAGCTTTGGTGCGTTGCCCTTAATTTTAATGGACCAGCCGGAAATGAGTATTACAGACTCATTTTTCGAATCGTTTTCTGGATTAACTACTACGGGTGCAACCGTTATAGAAGGGATTGAGTTTTTGCCTAAGGCGGTTCAATTTTATCGTCAGCAATTACAGTGGTTAGGCGGCATGGGAATCATCGTACTTGCTGTTGCAATACTGCCGATTTTAGGCGTTGGGGGCATGCAGTTATACCGTGCAGAAACCCCTGGCCCTGTGAAAGATTCCAAAATGACCCCTCGTATTGCAGATACCGCAAAGCACCTTTGGTACATCTACCTATCACTCACTATTGCTTGCAGTATTATGTATTGGATCGCCGGGATGGATTGGTTTGATGCTATATGCCACTCTTTTTCTACCATTGCGATCGGAGGCTTTTCCACATACGACGCGAGCATGGGGCATTTTGATTCAACCTTTATTAATGTGGTTTGTGTTATTTTTCTTTGGATCGCTGCGTTAAATTTCGCTTTGCATTATGCGGCAGTGACGGGCAGAAATATTAGGGCTTATTTTTCTGATCCAGAATTGAAAGCTTTTTTCTTTATGCAGGCAGCTATTATTTTACTTTGCTTTTTAGTGCTGATTTATTTTGAGAAGTACGAGACGGCAGAAACGACTTTCGACCAAGCGCTGTTCCAAGCGGTTTCTATTAGTACTACAGCTGGGTTTGCAACCACAGACTTTTCTGGTTGGCCGGTGTTTCTACCTATCTTATTGATCTTTTCTAGCTTTATTGGTGGTTGTGCCGGCTCTACTGGCGGAGGCTTAAAAGTTATTCGAGTATTTTTGCTTTATTTACAAGGTAAAAGGGAAGTGGATCGTTTAATTCATCCTAAAGCGATTTATGCTGTCAAATTGGGCGACCGTGCTTTGCCAGATAGAGTAGTTGAAGCGGTTTGGGGGTTTTTCTCTGCTTATGCGGTTATTTTTGTCTTAATTATGATTTGCTTGATTGCGACTGGAATGGATGATCTAACTGCATTCTCTGCTACGGCGGCAATGTTGAATAATCTTGGTCCGGGTTTGGGAGATGTTTCCGGTACTTACGCCTATGTGAGTGATTCTGGCAAGTGGTTTTTAATTTTGGCGATGTTATTTGGTCGTTTAGAAGTATTTTCTTTGTTGGTCTTATTCTCCCCAACATTTTGGCGTAGTTAATAATAGTTAGGGTAAACGCTAGGCTGGTATAAGGTGAAGAGTCTAGTTTGCTAGCTGTTCGTAGGTTCTCTTATTTCGAAGGGGGTCTTAATTAACACTGCAATTATTGGTCAATAACTTCCTACCCAAAAACTTATTCAAAAACCTATCCAAAAAAGAGTGCGCTAGGCTGAAACAGTTTTTCCACATCATTAATGTATTTCTTATCGACCAAGAACATTATAACGTGATCATCAGCTTCGATGATGGTGTTGCTGTGAGCAATTAAGACTTCTTCTTTTCTTACGATGGCTCCAATTGTGGTGCCGGGTGGTAATTTAATTTCAGATATGGCTCGACCGACCACTTTTGACGTCGACTTATCACCATGAGCAATTGCTTCGATTGCTTCTGCGGCGCCTCGGCGTAAGGAATAAACGTTAACAATATCTCCTCGACGGATATGGGTGAGAAGCGCTGAAATGGTCGCCTGTTGCGGTGAAAATGCAATGTCGATTTCCCCCCCTTGTACTAAATCGACGTAAGCGCTGCGTTGAATTAATACCATTGCTTTTTTGGCACCTAAGCGCTTGGCTAACATTGCCGACATAATATTGGCTTCATCGTCATTGGTAACCGCAAGAAAAGCGTCAATTTGATCAACATGCTCTTCCATTAGTAATTCTTGATCGGACGCATCACCGTTAAAAACAATGGTTCTATCTAGTTGCGTAGATAAGTATTTTGCTCGCTGGATATTGAACTCAATGAGCTTTACATGATGGTCATGCTCTAATTGTTTCGCGAGTCCTGCGCCAATCAAACCACCGCCAGCAATCATTATACGCTTGTAGCTACTTTCCAATTTTTGTAGTTCACTCATTACTGCGCGTATATGTTTGGTGGCAGCGATAAAGAAAACTTCGTCATCGGCTTCTATAACGGTTGTGCCTAAAGGTCGAATTGGGCGGCCTCTTCTATATATGGCTGCAACGCGGGTATCTACATTGGGAATATGTTCTTTTAGAGCTGATAAAGCGTGGCCTACTAATAAGCCACCGTAATAGGCTTTGACCGCAACTAAACTGGCACGACCATCAGCAAACTCTACAACTTGCAATGCCCCGGGATAATCAATTAGTCGTTTGATGGCATTGGTAACCAACTGCTCCGGCGCAATCAGGTGATCAACCGGTATATCTTGGTGCTTGAATAATTGCTTTTGATAAATAATGTATTGCTCAGACCGTATTCGAGCAATTTTGGTGGGTGTTTTGAATAAGCTATAAGCAACCTGACAGGCCATCATATTGCTTTCATCGCTGTTGGTTACGGCTACCAGCATGTCGGCATCTTCTGCACCGGCTTTTTTCAATACGTCTGGGTGAGATCCAAGGCCATTTACAACTTGTAAGTCGAGCCTATCTTGTAAAGCGCTTAACTTGGCTGGGTCGCAATCAATAACCGTGATTTCGTTTTTCTCACCAACTAGGTTTTCAGCTAGTGTTGCCCCAACCTGACCTGCACCCAAGATAATTATTTTCATTCTATGTAACCGAAGCTAATGCGCACTGTTATTGGTTCTTTGAGTTTGCTAGGTAGACTTTAGCAGCCTAGCGTAATAGAAGCCATCCATGTCATGTTCCCCGGGTAATATTTGTTTTCCAGGTTGCTCAATTGTTTCATCAGCATGAATGGGTTGCCATTGTGCATCTGAATGATTCTTCAGGAATTCGATTATTTGATCCTGATTTTCGTCGGTCAAAATTGAGCAAGTAGCATAAAGTAATGTGCCACCCGGTTTGAGCGTTTTCCAGAGAGAATTAAGTATTTCTTTTTGAATGTGAGTAAGCACTTCTATATCGGATGGCTTGCGTAACCAAAGGATATCTGGGTGTCGTCTAATAACACCGGTTGCTGAGCAGGGGGCATCTAATAGGATTCTATCGAATTGTTGACCGTCCCACCAAACATCAGTGTTTGCTATATCTGCACATTGTATTTCTGCATTTAATTGCAGACGACTGAGATTTTCTTCAACCCTAACTAAACGTTTGGCATCATTATCGATGGCAAGGCAGCGTTTTACTTCGGGTTGGCTTTCCAGAATATGACATGTTTTACCGCCAGGAGCACAGCAGGCATCAAGAATGGATTCCCCTGGTTGGGCATCAAGATATTGAGCGGCCAATTGAGCCGCGCCGTCTTGAACAGAAAACCAACCTTCGGCGTATCCGGGTAATATCGTAACGTTAGTTGATTTTTCTAACATTATGGCACTTGGATGAGTGTCTAATAGCGTTGCAGGGTTTGTTTCTGTAACGCCGGCCAGGACCAGTTGTTCAAGGTATTTATCTCTGGTGATTTTTCGGGTATTTACCCTTAACCACAGCGGTGGTCGCAGCTGCATTTTGTCTAATACAATTTGCAGATCATCTTTGTGAACCTGAGCTAATTTCTTGTATAACCATTTAGGCAAGCCGGAAGTAACATGGGGAGATTGAGGAATGTCATCTTGTATTGATTCGCGAATGAAATTGCGCAACACTCCGTTTACCAAGCCTTTTAGTGCATTGCCACCAAGCTTTTGTGCTGCGTCAACAGTTTCTGAAACCGCTGCGTGACTAGGCACTCTTGAAAAAGCAATTTGATAAAACCCCAGCATTAATAAATGTTCTAAAACCTTATTTTTGCCTTTTAGGGGCTTTTGCAATAGCTTGCGTAGCCAATACTGCATAAGTGGCACTTTCCGCATTACACCAAAGACCATTTCTTGCATCCAGGCTTTGTCTTGTTCGGAAAATTCCTGCTGAAACCTTGGAAGGCAATCTCGCAGTGATTCACCCTGTTCCAAAACCGCATGTATAACGCGGGCAGTTGACGCTCTTAGAGACCCTTGGGGTTTACTTTTTGCCACGAGTTAAAGTTGTGTTCCTGTTGGTAGCCAATCTTTTCTGGCGTTAAGAATATCGCTTACAGATAACGGCTTTTTACCCGGTAATTGAATAGTTTGAAGTAGTAAGGCATTACTAGATGTTTGAACTAGAATCCCCGTTTTGTCTACTTTCAATACTTCTCCAGGTTGTTTTTCGTTACTACCGGCTGCGACCTGACATTGATGAACTTTGATATTGTGCTCTTGATAAGTAAAAAAGCTCATTGGCCAAGGGTTAAAAGCACGGCAATTACGCTCTAGTTGTTCAGCGCTTAATTCCCAGTTAATTTGTGCTTCTGCCTTAGAAAGTTTCTTTGCGTAGGTAGCGAGTTCATTATTTTGCGGTTCTGGGGTAAATGAAGAAAAGCTATCTAAGGTTTCTATCAGTGCTGTTGGGCCAATTTGGGCTAGTTTGTGATAGAGAGTGGCGCTGGTGTCGGTCGGTTCAATTGGCAATGCTTTTTTAAATAGCATATCACCAGTATCAAGGCCTTCATCCATTTGCATCACGGTTACACCTGCTTCTTTATCCCCAGCCCAAATTGAGCGCTGGATAGGTGCTGCTCCACGCCATTTTGGTAAGAGAGAACCGTGCACATTGATACAGCCATATTTTGGCGTGTCTAATATAGCCATTGGAAGAATGAGACCATATGCTACGACGACCATCACATCAGCATTTAATGCAGCCAGTTGTTCTTGAGCCTCAGTGGTTTTAAGTGACTCAGGCTGAAAAACGGGTAGATTATGTTCTAATGCTAATTGCTTAACTTCACTAGCCTTTAGTTTTTTGCCTCGACCGGCCGGTCGATCTGGTTGGCTATAAACTGCAACGATATTGTGGCGCGAATCCAGTAAAGCTTGCAAATGGTACGCTGCAAACTCAGGCGTACCCGCAAAAATAATATTCAATGGTGATTGCACCTATGATCTTTCCTTAAATATACTTGTGAATAATGAACTACAGTTGTAGCAACTTAGCTTCTTTTTCCAATTTCTTTTTGATGCGCTGGCGCTTTAAAGGAGATAGATAATCAACAAAAAGTTTTCCTTCCAAATGGTCCAATTCATGCTGAATACATTTAGCGAGTAAACCTTCGGCTTCCATTTCGTACTCTTCGCCTTCTCGATTTAGAGCTTTGACTTTCACTTTTGCAGCGCGCTCTACTTTGGCGTAGTTTCCTGGTACCGACAAACACCCTTCTTCACTAACAACCGAACCTTCTTTTAAGGTGATTTCGGGGTTAATGAGTACGAGAGGTTGATCTTGTTCTTCGGAAACGTCCATAACGACAACACGTTGATGTACATCAACTTGGGTTGCTGCTAAGCCAACACCGTTTTCTTGGCGCATTGTTTCGAACATATCGTCAACTAATTGCTGCACATGCAAATCAACCTTCGCAATAGGTTTTGCGATGGTACGAAGACGTTCATCAGGGAATTTAAGTACGTTTAATAATGCCATGCGTAAATAACCATTTTTCTTTTCAGTTTGTTTTGTTCAAGGGAAATGATGCGTTTTTAATCAAACCACACTGTTAAAGTGGGGGTTCCTTAAACAATTTCAAATTACGTTGAAGTATCTTCATGCATACTTTTATTACTAAAAAAGTATTCAAAGCTTAATTTTTGGCGCTATTCTAACTGATAAGCAAGAAATTGGCAGTGTTTTAAAGGGGAATGCATTTTTGATGGGAATGATAAAGCGACTTATGTTGCTGAGTGTTTTGATTTACTCTGCGTCTATATATAGTGCGGTAGAAGTGAGATCTTCCGCTCCAGAAACATACACTGTTAGGCAAGGAGACACGTTATGGGATATTGCAGGGTTATATTTGGATAAACCTTGGCTTTGGCCCGAACTATGGCGTAACAATACTTATATTGATAATCCTCATCTGATTTATCCCGGAGATACCATTCGTTTGGTTTATAACGATAAAGGGGAGCCGGAGTTAGTCATCAATTCGATTGCTGCAAATCCGGAGAAAAGAGAAATTCGTCTTCAGCCTGGTGTACGGAAGCATTTGAAACCGGGGCGAGCTATTCCGTTATTATCTTGGTCACTTATTCAATCTCATATAGAAAACGATATGGTTATGTCCTCTGAAGCTTACGAGCAATTACCGCATCTTTTAGGTGATCAGCAGGGCGGTGTTCGATATGCCAATGGTGATATCGTGTTGGGCACTCACGGTGAAGCGGAAAACAAGCAGTTATTGGTTGTTCGCAGACAAGGAACAATTTTAAATGCTGAAGGGGAAGAATTAGGCATTAAGGTTCGGCATGTGGCAGATGCTGAATTATTAGATGCGTCGTTGGAATCCGAGGTACTTGTTAATGTTAAGAACGTTAATTTTGAAGTGAAACCGGGTGATAAATTGATGCCAGCTTCAACAATGGAAGCTGAGTTGGATATTAAGTTCGAAGCTGCTACTGATCAGGTTGGGAATATTGTTAGTAGCTTGCAGCAACATACTCTATTGGGCAAATATGATGTAGTGGTTTTGGATCTTGGTCGTGACCAAGTTAATCAGGGAACGGTTATGGGAATATATATGCAGGGCCCTGATATTTTAGGTACCAATCCACCAAGTTATCAAAAAGCGGATGAACATTTGCTTGAAACAGGTTTGTGGGAAGATGTCATTCAACAACCTGCACTTAAGGTGGGTGAATTGGTGGTGTTCAAAGTATTCGATAAAGCCAGTTTTGGCTTAATTTCATCTTCTACAAAAATTGTGCGACAAGGCGCGATAGTCGCGAAACCATAAATTTATTTGTTAAATGCCATAGGGAGGTGGCTGATAATGACAGATCTTACACAAACTCTTTTTCCTTATCATTCTGAGGATCCACTTAAGTGGCTACCTCATTGGTTGACCCTTTCTCTGATCCCCCGATTTGGTAAAGCTCGATTGGCTAAATTAGCGGCTTATTGTGATCATGACATCGAAGTGCTTTTTAGTTTGTCTAATAAATCGCTACAGCACTTAGGGCTAAGCGCCGAACAAATTGACGTTTTTACTCATTTTCCAGCTCAAACCATTGAAAAAGTGGAGTCGTGGCTTGAAAAACGGGAAAATAGCTTCATCTTAACTATTAATGATCCAAGCTACCCTGCATTGTTAAGAGAAATTAGCTCGCCCCCATTAATATTGTTTGGAATGGGTAACATGGCGCGCCTGCATGAGAACCAGATTGCCGTTGTTGGTAGTAGAAATCCTTCGGAATCGGGTAAGCAAACGGCTTTTAATTTCGCAAAACAGCTGGTACAGCAGCAAGTTTGTGTAACAAGTGGATTGGCGATTGGGATAGACAGTTTTGTGCATAAAGGAGCATTGGCCCATGATGGCAACACGATTGCTGTACTGGGTTCGGGTATCGATATTTGCTATCCCAAGCGAAATGAAAGTTTAGCAAGGGAGCTGTTGGACAAGAACGGATGTATTGTTTCTGAATTTATACCGGGAACAAAACCGCTAGCGCATCATTTCCCAAGGCGAAATCGCATAATTAGTGGTCTATCATTAGGAACATTGGTAGTTGAAGCTGCAATAAAAAGTGGTTCACTTATCACCGCTTATGCGGCACTACAGCAGAACCGAGAAGTGTTTGCCATTCCGGGTAACATTAATAACCCATTGGCTAAGGGATGCCATCATCTGGTTAAGCAGGGAGCCAAGTTGGTAGAGCAAGTAGCTGACATTCTTGAGGAATTTTCAACCACCTTAAACTCGGTGGCTGAGAACGACGAGAAAAAACAGCAAAAAAGTGTGAATCAACGCTTGGCAACAGACGTATTGTTAGATAGTGTTGACTATGATACCACGTCAGTTGATCTGGTAGCGCAACGTAGCGAGCTCCCAATATCAGTGGTGCTAACAAAATTATTAGAATATGAGCTACGTGGATTAGTAGCTTCCGTTCCCGGGGGTTACATCAAATTAGGGGACTAGAAATATGTTTGACATCCTCATGTATCTCTTTGAGAACTTTATCCATAATGAAATGGAATTGCGCGTTGATCAGGATGAGCTAACTGATGAGTTAATTCGTGCCGGTTTCCACCATGATGAAATTTTTAAAGCGCTAGAGTGGTTAGAAAAGTTGGCTGAGTTACAAGAATCAGATATTAACCCCTACCTAACTAAAGGCCCGGCGGCTCGGGTAACCCGAATTTATACTCAGGAAGAAGAAGCGCGTCTTGACATTGAATGTCGTGGTTTTCTTATGTTTTTGGAGCAAGTTAATGTGCTTGATTCCACAACACGTGAGATGGTTATCGACCGTGTGATGGAAATCGATTCCAATGAGTTTTGTTTAGAAGATCTGAAATGGGTTGTGCTAATGGTGCTGTTTAATGTTCCTGGCAAAGAAAACGCTTATGCTCAGATGGAAGATTTATTATTTGAAATGCCTGAAGGACCACTTCACTAAATCAATTTCTATTGTATTGATGGTGTGAAAAAAGGTGGTTGGTTGAGGCATTATTGGTATGTTAGCTTGTGATAAGGTGCAGTATTGTCGAAGATTGACCACTCTCTGTTTTCCGGCTCCAAAGAGGCGCTAAAAGAAGCTTATGGTCATTGTCCTGAATGTGATGGCGAACTAGGTATTAAGCGAGGTAAAAAAGGCGCATTTATTGGCTGCCTGAATTACCCTTCATGTGAATACAAAAAACCGCTAAATAATCTCCCTGCAACTGACGTTATAAAAGAAATTGATGGTTCGCATTGTCCCGAATGTGGTGGAACCATGGTTATTAAGAAAGGGCGGTATGGTCTGTTTATAGGTTGTACTCATTTTCCTGAGTGTCATCATCATGAGCCGATCAATAAGTCAGATGATACGCAGTTAGATTGCCCTGCTTGTGGTAAAGGGCATTTGGTTGCTCGAACTAATAAATTCGGCAAAAGCTTTTATGCGTGTAACGCCTACCCAAAATGCAAATATATAATTAATCATTCACCCGTTGCTCATTCTTGTCCTAAATGCCAATGGCCAATAATGGTTGAGAAGAAACCTAAACCTGAACAAGTATTGGAATGTCCTCAAAAGCAATGCCACCATAAAGTAGTTATGCCCTCTTAGTACTTAAGGCTACAATAGTTCTACTTTTCATGTGAATATTCGTTTTCTTATATAAGTTATTGATTTAATGCTGCCTACTCAATCAAAAAAATTAACATCCTTATTTAATGAAGGGAGAGTTTTTGCGTATCCAACGGAAGCCGTGTTTGGGCTTGGGTGCGATCCGCAAAATGAAGCTGCTGTTATGTCTTTGTTGAATTTGAAACAGCGGCCTATTGAAAAAGGCTTAATACTCGTGGCCGACTCTTGGAACCGGGTGATAAATTACATTGATGAAGCGGCTTTGAATGAAGAAATTAAACAATCGGTAATGGATTCTTGGCCAGGGTTTGTAACCTGGTTATTGCCGAAGTCGAAAACGGCACCTCTTTGGGTTACGGGGGCTTCAGATTTTATTGCTATTAGAGTGTCGGCACATCCAGTTATTCAATCTCTATGTGGGTCTATATCAAGCCCTTTAGTATCGACTAGTGCTAATATTTCGGGAACTGATGCAATAAAAGATAAAGAAAAATTGCACAACGTGTTTCAAGATCGCGTTATCTATATTGATGGTGAGTTGGGGGGAGAGGATAAACCTAGCCCAATCCGTAATGCTCAAACGGGACAAATGATAAGAGGAAAATAAGTGTCAGCGATTAACATAGACGAGATTAAAAGCTATCTATTAGGATTGCAGCAACAAATCTGCCAAAAACTGGAAGCCGTTGACGGGGGTGCCAGTTTTGAATTAGATGAGTGGCAGCGTGAACAAGGTGGAGGAGGTGTCTCTCGAGTCTTGCGTAATGGCGCCGTTTTTGAACAAGGTGGTGTGAACTTTTCTCATGTGTATGGTGGAGAATTACCTCCTTCCGCAACGGCTTCTCGCCCAGAATTGGCAGGACGAAGCTTTCAGGCAATGGGGGTGTCGTTAGTTATTCACCCTAAAAACCCGCATATTCCAACTTCTCACGCTAACGTTAGGTTCTTTATTGCCGAAAAACCGGGAGAAGATCCAGTTTGGTGGTTTGGTGGTGGTTTCGATCTTACCCCTTTTTACCCTCGCTTGGAGGATGCGCAGCATTGGCATACCGTTGCAAAAGAGTTATGTGATCCTTTTGGTGACCAAGTTTATTCCCAGTATAAAACATGGTGTGACGAATACTTTTTTCTTAAGCATCGTAATGAAACTCGCGGTGTGGGTGGTTTGTTCTTTGATGATCTTAATCATTGGGACTTTGAGCAGTGCTTTGCATTTATGCGTGCCGTTGGGAATGGTTTTTCGGATGCATATGTGCCGATTGTTGAAAAGCGTAAACTAGAACCGTTTACCGAACAAGAAAGAGAGTTCCAGTTATATCGACGTGGTCGTTACGTTGAATTTAACTTACTTTATGATCGTGGAACATTGTTTGGAATTCAAAGTGGTGGTCGAACAGAGTCTATCTTAATGTCTATGCCGCCGTTAGCCCGATGGGAATATGATTATTCCCCAGAGAAAGGGTCGAGCGAAGCTTTGTTGTACGATTCCTTTTTAAAACCAAGAGATTGGCTGTCAATAACAGAAGGTGATTTGTAAGTCATGGATAAGTACGTCGTATTCGGTAACCCGGTGAAACACAGTTTGTCTCCGACCATACATCGTATGTTTGCCCAGCAAACAGACCAAGATATGGAATATTCAACCTTTCTGGTAGAGCGTGATTTTCCAACCACTGCAAAATTATTTTTTGAATCGGGCGGTAAAGGAGCGAATGTAACCTTGCCCTTCAAAGAAGAAGCGTTTGAGTTGGTCGATGATTTGTCTGAGAGGGCTCGTGCTGCAGGGGCTGTTAATACTTTTTATGTAAAAGAAGGCAAGCTTATTGGCGACAATACTGACGGCGCCGGGTTGGTCAGTGATTTACAAAATTTGGTAGGCTCCTTAACTGGAAAACGAATTCTGCTATTGGGAGCTGGGGGGGCAGCTAGAGGAGTCATTATTCCTTTGTTTCTTTCGGGGATTTCTTCTCTACAGATAGCTAATCGTACCGAGGCCAAGGCAAACTCACTAGCGTTGCAATTCCAACACTATGGAGAAGTTTCCAGTTCGGGGTTTTTGGATATACCTGAATTAGAATATGACATTATTATTAATAGCACTTCTTCTAGTATCAGTGGTGACGTGCCGCCAATTGATGGGCGATTGTTGCATCAAGCACAAATGGCTTACGATATGTTTTATCAAAGCAAGCCTACATCGTTTATGCGGTTTGCCATTCAGTCTAATTCAAAAATCTTGACCAGTGATGGAGTTGGCATGTTGGTAGGGCAGGCTGCTGAGAGTTTCTATTTGTGGCGAGGAGTTCGGCCAGAAACTAAATGCGTAATAGATGAGTTGAAAACTAAGTTGGTATGAAACTCATTGTTGCATACCAACGTTCTAACAAACTAGATAAGTGTCAATTACTCTTCCATTGTAAGATAGTCTTCTTTTAGCGCTACATAGTTAAGAGAAGATTGTGCTAGAAACGCTATTTCTTCTTCTGACAGTTTGCGTTTTTGTTGGCAAGGATTGCCTACATACAGATAACCGGATTCAAGCGTCTTATTAGGAGGCACTAAAGAACCTGCACCTATTATAATATCATTACCCAATACCGCACCGTCCATGATGATAGCCCCCATACCAACTAATATTCTGTTTCCTAAAATGCACCCATGCAGCATGCACTTGTGACCTATCGTGACATCATCTCCAATAATAAGGGGATAGCCATCAGGATTTTTAGTGCTTCTTCTTGTTACATGTAAAACCGTGCCATCTTGAATATTAGTGCGTTCACCTATAGTAATGGTATTAACATCGCCTCGGGCAGCTGTTAATGGCCAAAAACTAACATCGCTGCCACAAGTAATATCTCCAACGACCACTGCTGACTCATCTATATAGCAGCGATTGCCAAAAATAGGGGAAATACCTTTATAAGTTCGAGTTGCCATT
>CALNXX010000002.1:0-329773 GCA_942490545.1 uncultured Gammaproteobacteria bacterium
CTGGCCGGTGCGCCGCAGTGGTTTAAAGATCGCTGCAATTCTGATCCGTTTGATTAAAAAAGCAAGAATATTCCAGAATCAGACAAATGGTGTTTGGTATCCGCATGATCCGAATCGTTTCTTTGGTAATGATGCCCAAGGCTTGGATCCCAGTTGGTACCACTACGGCTTTATGGCGGTGGAGACTGGAAACCCTACAGCGCTGCAAAAATGCTGCATATGGCCGGTGACATGATTATTTCAGCTACTTGAAAACCAGAATGGCAAAGATTACATTAATGGTGCCATGCGCATGTATTTGGATATGGGTGTGGATGCCATTCGTTTAGATATTGCAAAGAAGTAAAATGGGATATTGCTGAAATGTTAACAATCGGTGCTGTTACAAACCGGATTCTATTCAAAGCCTAGAAAGTTCTGGTAAAAGGCACCGCTAGTTCTGAGATTGCTAATGATAATGTTTGGCCGCGGTTATTCGCCCATGGTGGTATACCCGCACACCAAGATCCTGCTAATCCAAATGTGGCGGCGATTCGTGATTCTCGGTCTTGGACTTTTCAATATTTTCTACTCTTCTGCATAAGCAAAATTCCTGAGGCAGTTTAGGTGGAATTGGGGTGTTCTTTGCCTGGATTGGATATATGGCGATGCTACTAAGTTGGCTACCTTTTTCAGAAAATCCATGATGTCGGCCCGGATAATGATTTAAATACCGTTATTGCTGTTCCGAGGCTACCAATGCCAAGCGTTGGTTTTATCAATTTAGTTGTGGACTAACCGTGGTGATTCCAGCACTTGTATTATGGTGAAGAGATCATGTTCCAAGCGGGTTTACCGCAGGATATAGCGAACTCTAACGACACAATTGACCAAACTGGTCGAGCTTACTTTGGGCCTCACTTGGATGATTTGGCCATTACACAAGCACATCCGTTATATCAACATATCAAGCGTTTGAATCAAATCCGTAAAGCGATACCAGTTTTGCAAAAGCGCCCACTTCTAAAGCAAATGAATGGGGAGCTGGGATGAGTTTTGAAAAGATTATCCAGCGCAAAGCAGTTATGCCGTAGTTGGACTGGCTGCTGGCAGTGACCAAAGCATCACAGAAGCGGTATTCCTAATGGAGCCTATATTGATGCAGTAACTGGAAATAGCATTAACGTTTCTGGCGGAAGCATTACCTTTACTGTGAAAGGTAATAGTATTGGTGTTTATGTGCTGAATGGGCCAGGAAAAAAATTGGCGTTGATGGTGTGTATTTGAGATAAATTAGGCCTGTTGGTCTTTTGTGACAAAGTTTGTTCTGAATATACACGGCTACAAAATTAACATCAAAAGAGCAATGGGCCTTAACCAAAATTAATTTTTATTGAAGCTTGGAACAAGGATGTTCGGGCATTTAAATACGATTTTTAAAATTTTCTTTTTTTCTTCCCTTTAGCTTAAAAACACCTATTTGAGCCTCTTTTTTTAATACTTCATTACATTTAAAATGTTTACTTCGAGCTGATGCTTTTGCGTCTTTATCTGACAAAGATTACACTGCGGTCTTTGTGTCCATCGTTTGATGTATCAAAACAGATTCAAAACACATTCACAGCATATAAATATAAATAGAGCGAAGGAAAAAAGTATGCATGAACAAGAGAATATCTATTGCAGTGGCCGTTTCCCAGCAATGGGAACCTTGGCCGCTTGTGGTCCAAATCCGGCAGATTTGAATGCAGCCGCACAAGCAAAGAATGTTAAAGCCGAGCAACCTGTTGCCGTAATTTCCGGTGTTGATTTAAAAGCCATTGATAACAATGTTCGCCCTCAAGATGACTTCTTTAAATATGCAAATGGTAGTTGGTTGGCAAATAACGAAATTCCTGCCGACAAGTCACGCTTTGGTATGTTTATCGTTGTACATGATAGAACTAAGGATCGTTTGAAAGCGTTTATTCAAGAATCTTCTGAAATGAAGTCGGAAAAGGCTCTAACAATCAAAAGTTAGGCGATATGTACAACAGCTTCATGAATGTAGAAAAAGTGAATGAGCTAGGTGTTGCACCATTAAAAGGTGATTTAGCAGCGATTGCAGCTTTGAACAGTGCGAGCGGCGTATCGGCAAACAAGTGGGCGAATTATTTGAGCTAGGTGTAGAAGCACCGTTTGGTTTTTATGTTTATCCAGATGCGAAAAATCCTGAACAATACGCAATGTGGATGTATCAGTCGGGCTTAACGTTGCCTGATAGAGACTACTATTTTAAAGAAGAAGAAAAGTACGTCAATTTCCGTGCGGCATTAGTAACCTACATCAGTGATTTATTAACGATGGGTGGATATGAAAATGCAACGCAAGCGGCCGAGTCAGTTATGGCTTTGGAAACATTAATTGCAGAGAATCATATTACACGCGTTGAAAGCCGTGACGCAGAGAAGAATTACAATCGTCATACCGCCGCAGAACTTCGTCAGTTAATGGGTGATTTCGATTGGGATGCTTACGCTAAAAGCAGTGGATTGGAAAATACGGAAGCAATGATCGTTCGTGCTTTGCCTTATTTTAAATCTTTCTCTGACATGTTCGGTAAAACTGATGTTGAAACTTGGAAAGCCTACATGGCGTTCAAATTGCTGGATTCCTATGCGCCGCGTATGAGTACTGAGTTTGTTGATTTGAGCTTCGGTTTTCATTCTACAACGTTAAATGGTGTTCCTGAAAACCGCGATCGTTGGAAGCGTGCAGTAAGTGCGACAAGCAATGTGTTGGGTGAAGTATTAGGCCAAACATATGTTGCAAGACACTTTACGCCTGAAGCGAAAGCAAAAATGTCTAGCTTGGTTGATAATCTAATTAAAGCCTATGGTCAGAGCATTCAAGGTTTGGAATGGATGTCTGATGAAACCAAAGTAGCGGCATTGGAAAAATTGGGTAAGTTCATTCCAAAAATAGGTTACCCAGACAAATGGCGCGATTATTCTAGTTTGGAAATTAGCGCAGATGATTTGGTTGGTAACTACAAGCGTTACAATGAGTTTGAACAGCAATATCAAGTGAATCGAATTGGTAAGCCAACGGATCCTGCTGATTGGGGTATGACTCCTCAAACGATTAACGCTTATTACAGCCCAACTCGAAACGAAATTGTATTCCCTGCGGGCATATTACAGCCTCCTTTCTTTAATATGGAAGCCGAAGATGCTGTTAATTACGGTGCTATTGGTGTCGTAATTGGGCATGAAATAGGACATGGTTTTGATGACCAAGGTTCAAAATATGATGGCGACGGCAATTTACGTGGTTGGTGGACTGAATCTGACCGCGCTGCTTTTGATAAGTTAGGTGAAGGCCTTGCCGCTCAATTTGATGCCTACGAGCCTATTGAAGGTTTGCATGTTAATGGTCAATTGACCAAAGGCGAAAACATTGGTGATTTGGCTGGTGTGGCTATTTCCTATAAAGCATACAAGATGTCTTTGGGAGAAAAGCCTTCCGCAGAAATCGATGGCTTTACAGGAGAGCAACGCTTCTTTATGGGTCATGCTCAAGCTTGGCGCTCTTTGTATCGTGAAGATAGATTGCGTTCACAAATCTTGAGTGATCCACATTCTCCTTCTCAATATCGTGTAAATGGTCCTTTGGTTAATTCGGAAGCTTTCTACGAAGCGTTTGGAGTGGGCAAGGGCGACGGCATGTATGTTGAGCCAGAGAAGCGCGTCGTTATTTGGTAAAGTGAATTTGGTAAAGCGAACTCTAGTAGAGTTCATTTAAAAGAATGTACTCTATAATAATGAACTGGTAAGAATTGCTAGATTCATGTATTAATAGAAAAAGCAGTTCCAACATGGAACTGCTTTTTTGTTTGCTCAGCGAAGCTGGCAAACCCGTCAGGTTGCAAGAAACCTGAATCACCCCGATTGAGGGGAAGATAATCTGAATGGCAAGGGCGTCACTGGCTAACGGTGGGGTCTGAAGGAAGCCATAGGAAGTTAGAGGCACACAACGCAAGTGAACCTGCTTCGGCTTAATCAAGGGGTAAGCGTGCAAAATAGCGCAATGCCCAATACTCAGTCAGCTTGATTAAGTGTTTGAGGGTGGCGTTTCTAACAGGGAGCCAGTGCAGTAACTGAGGAAGCCTGACACCACACCGTGAAGTATACGGAAGCATTAACTCAAGAGGTAACTCAAGGTTATTGTTGGTGCGAGGTGGCAGATGAACCCGTAGTAGTGAGTAAAGCCCGGCCTGTGAAACCCGGTAACGGGGTGGAGGATAAAACCAGGCTGACCATTGGCAATGAGTTCAATGGCGTACATCCCGGCCAAAAGCTTGGAGGTATGGTGAAGGGGGAAGCATACTTTAAACCTGTGATGAGCAGTGATTTTTTTTTTGAGGGTACACAAGCCGAATGATCATCGGGGTATTCCAATTCGGTCAACCAGAAATGGCGCACTGATGTCAGAAACCGTACCGGGGAGTAACATCCACTCACTTTAGTAGATTGCCATGAGCTAGAACGCTAAATAGTGATGAGAAATAGACCTACCTCCATGAAGAATAGTTGAACCCACAGTACACAGCGAATGAGGAACAAGTGAGAGTTTATTACAGTTTGTATGGTCAATTACTCAGTAAAGAACGGCTATACAGCGGATTCAAAAAGGTGAAAAAAGCGAAGGGCGCGGCCGGAATAGATAGGCAGAGCCTGAGTGACTTCACCCATGAACTGGATAATAATCTTGAGCAACTCCTTATAGAATTGAAAACTCGACAATACCAGCCGCAACCAGTCAGACGGGTAGAAATACCTAAAGACGATGGTAGCGTAAGGTTGTTGGGCATACCAACGGTGCGAGATCGCATTGTCCAACAAACACTGACTGACCTGCTCACTCCCATCTTCGACGCGCAATTCCACCCATCAAGCTATGGGTATAGACCGCAACGAAGTTGTCACGATGCCATCAACAAAGCCACCTTGTTCATACGTCAATTTGGATTGAAACATGTGGTGAATATGGACTTGTCAAAATGCTTCGATAAGTTGGATCATCGACTTATCCTACAAAGCATACAAAAACGAGTGCGAGATGGTAGCGTACTGAAACTTATAAAAGCGTTTCTTAATAGTGGTGTAATGGTCGGCTCTCAATGGCAACCGACAGAAACAGGGAGTCCGCAGGGAGGGGGGATAAGCCCTTTGATAGCGAACATTTATCTGGATGCGTTTGATCAGGAAATGAGAAAACGTGATCACAGGATAGTACGTTATGCCGATGACATACTGATCTTCTGTCGCAGCAAGGTAGGCGCTGAAAATGCGTTTGAGCAGGCCACGAAAATATTAGAGAAAGAGCTGAAATTGACAGTGAACAGAACTAAGTCTCACTTGACACATAGTGACGACAGGGTGAAATTTCTTGGAGTTGAAATTGGGAGTGTATACACCCGAATTCAGACGAGAAAACTGACAAGTATTAAGTTAAGACTCAAACAAATGACGAAGCGTAACAGTGGTAAACCGTTAAGTGAAATCATTAAAAGACTGAATCCAATCCTAAGAGGAGTCAGTCAATATTTTCGAATAGGGAACGCCAGTAGAGAGTTCAAGAAATTGGCAGCATGGCTAAGACGCAGACTACGTAGTATACAGCTCAAGCTATGGAAACGACCGAGACGGTTACACCGGAGATTAAAACAACTGGGGTATAAACCACCGTTTAAGTTTATTCTAATGAATAGTTGGAAAAATGCAGCGAGTCCGTTAGCGAGTTATGCAATGCCTAACAAATGGTTTAATGAGTTAGGCTTGTTCAATCTTGAAACAGTGAAAACAGGATTTGTGTTTAGTGCAGAACTAAATAAGAGTATGCAGGAGCCGTATACGAGGCCCGTACGTACGGTTCTGTGAGAGGGATGAGGCGTAAGCCTCACCCTACTCGATGTATCTGAACCCTTTGATTTCTTAATTAAATACTCGGTAATTAGACTGTGAAGCAAATTGAGATTTTTGAAATACCCAGCCCATGTATTGGAATCTGTCAATCAGGTCCAAGGGGGTATTGTATTGGGTGTTTTCGAAATCGTGAGGAACGATTGCATTGGAATGCCATCGATGACAACGCCAAGCGCCATGTTATCAAAGCTTGCAATTTAAGGCGCAAGAGGGCTGAGCGTGAAGCAAATAAGAAAGGAGTTAAGCCAACTGAAAACAACCAAATGGATTTATGGGGAGATAAACCCAAAACTAAATAATCTGTCCGCTCTGGAAGGTTTTACAGTTTTAAATTATCACCAATAATACTTTTCGAAGCCGCACTTTTTCTAGGTTTAAAGCCATCGGCGAACTTTACTTCGGTAATGATTAAACTCTTCTCCAAATGTCTCCTTTAGGAATTGTTCTTCAATTCGGATTTGAAAGTGGTTCATGTAAAAAATGAAAAGAAAGCTAAACAATAGAGCAAAGATGCTTTCTAAATAAATTCCCCACGCTATTAACCAGAATAAAAAACCAACATACATAGGGTTGCGACTCATTTGGTATATGCCATTAGTAACGAGTGAACTGGTTTTTTCTGGTGTTGTTGGGTTGACTGTGGTGTTGGCTTTTTGAAAACTCATTACTCCGGCTACACAGAAATATACGCCGGTTGCGCTAACAAAGAGGGCTGCTGGAATAGCAAAGAGGCTAAAGCTGACTAACTGTGGAAGGTCGTAAGTGAAAAGGGCAACTAACCACATAATTGCGGCAAAAATGACGGTGAGAAGCAAAGGGGGAATGCGTGTTGCTAGAAAATCCATTGCTACAGCCTTAAGTTCAGGGAATATCAGAATTAGTAAGACAAAATCAGTAAGGCTGACATGATATTACCGAAAGGCTACGCCAGCAAGACGTTAGCATTAAGAGTCGAGTAACCAATGTATTAGGGCAAGGACTAAAAAGGAAGGAAATGCAGCAAGTCCATTTGCTGAATGTAGATTAAGCGCTAATTATGCGACTAGAAAACTCAGGATGAGATTGTCGAAGCAATTAAAAGCGTGTGCCGATACCTACGCCGATAACCCACGGATCGATGTCTGCATCAACCGTTAATACCGAGCCATCACCGGGGCGAATCTCTGCTGTGGTATCCATGGTCACGTATTTAACGTCGATATTCATGAACCAATCGTCGTTTACGGGAAAATCAAGGCCGACCTGTGTGGATAGTCCAAAAGAGCTGTCTAAATCAACATCCGCACCAGTGAAAGGACCAAGGCCTTTTTCATCGTAGAACAATGTATAGTTGGCACCTATGCCGAAATATAAGCGCGCTTTGTCAGATAGGTAGTGATGATATTGAAGCGTTAATGTTGGCGGTAAAACATTAGCGTTGACTAGTTTACCCAAACCATCAATTGCACCTGTGCCGAAAATATCGTGCCCAGTTGTTGCGAGAATAAGTTCCACTGCCCAGTTTTTGTCTAAAAAGTAGGTAAAGTCGACTTCTACCGTGGTATCACTTTCAACACCTACGCCTGAACCTGGGATGCCTGATACTTCTCCTGAATCATAATTAGGGTTTACATCAATTAAGCGTCCCCTTACCAGCCAATCTCCTGCTTCTTCCGCATAGCTGCTGGTGCTAAACGATAAACTTGCTAATGCTGCGACCAAACCAATTGCCAGTTTCTTTGTTACCATGCTGTGTGTCCTAATTGTCTAGTGTGTTATGGAATCGAGCGTATTATCGGATTTTTTGCATCCGTCATATTGATCTGAATCAACCGCAGGCAACTGCATTTAAATAACACCTGAAAACCAATGAATTCAAGGACCTCATTGCGTATAAGATTTAACTCAAGTTGCGAATCAGCCTAATGATTAAGCAACTGTTATAAATTATGAGGTCCCAAAGATCGAAAGCTCAAGATTTTGTGTATTACAAAAATAAAGATAGTTGATGTTGATATGAAAAGGTAATTAAATGGCTGAAATTAAATAAAAAAAGTCATACTTAGGTATGAAAAGCTACCGTCTTTGAGACGGCAGCTTGATGTTTGTGCAAATGCTTAGTTAGCAGATAAACTCATCGGTTGTTGGGGCTAACAAATCTTCACTACCCAGCTGCATTGTGTATTTGTGCAGATCTTTTTTCGGAAGTAAGCGTTTAATGAAGAAATCACAGGTTTTCTGTTTGCTTGCGCTTAGTCGCGTGTTGTCACTTTGTTGAGCCTTGTCTGCCATGCTTAACCACAGTACTCCCATTAAACAATAAGAGCTATACAACAGATAATCATATGCGCCAGATGCAACAAACTCTGCAGATTGGCCTAATAATGATTTGGACACTTCATTCCATTCGGTAAGAATGGCATTTGCTTGCGTTTGCTTGTCTGTATCGCTGATGGCGGTTGCTAAATCCTGAAAACATTCCAATGTAGCACTTTGTTTTTTGCCGCCATCTCTGGTTAACTTTCTGGCGATGAGATCAAGTGCTTGAATTCCGTTGGTTCCTTCGTAAAGCTGAGTAATACGGCTATCACGAATGAGCTGTTCCATTCCCCACTCACGGATATAACCGTGCCCACCGTATACTTGCACCCCGATTTGAGCGACTTCTTGTCCCACGTCGGTGAAAAATGCTTTGGTAATAGGAGTCAGAAAAGCGACTATTTCACTGGCTTGATGTTTGGCTTCTTCATTTCCAAAACGCTCAATGTCCATATTTTTGGCATATAACATGGATACGGCACGGCAACCTTCTGTTAATGCTTTTTGAGTTAGCAACATTCTACGTACATCAGGATGGTGAATAATGGCATCGGCCTTTTGATCCGGTTGTTGCACACCTTGTGGAGCACGAGATTGCAATCGATCCTTTGCATAGGCTACCGAGCCTTGATAAGCAGCTTCGGCAATACCCAGCCCCTGCATTCCTACTTGAAAGCGGGCATCATTCATCATGGTGAACATACAGGACAAACCTTGATGAGGTTGTCCGACTAGCCAGCCTTTTGCGCCGTCGAAATTCATAACGCAGGTTGGGCAAGCTTTTAGTCCCATTTTGTGTTCAAGGCTGCCTACAGCTAATGTATTTTGAATCTCAAAGTTGCCGCTATCATTAGGCAATATTTTGGGGACGGCAAATAGGCTAATGCCTTTTACGCCGAGAGGAGCATCAGGTAGTCGAGCTAGAACCAAATGAATAATATTGTCGGTCCAGTCTTGATCCCCACCGGAAATGAAGATTTTGCTACCCGTAATGGTATAAGCGTTGTTTTCGATTGGTTCTGCTTTGCAACTAAGTAGTGCTAAATCAGTGCCAGCTTGCGGTTCAGTTAAGCACATGGTGCCAGTCCATTCGCCGCTAATGAGTTTAGGTAGGTAGGTTTCTTTTAGGCTTTTTTCAGCGTGCTTGTCGATGGCTAGAATAGCACTTTCAGTTAACATGCCGATTAAACGCCAGCTTAGATTGGCTGACATGATCATTTCATGAAAAGGCACAGCCATAGAATAGGGGAGTTCTTGTCCGCCATATTCTTCATTACCTAACATTGAATTCCAGCCGTTTTCTATATATTCCTGATACGCCGCAGCAAATCCTTCTGGTGTGGTGACTTTACCATTCTCTAATTTGCAACTTTGCTCGTCACCATTGCGATTTAATGGTGCTAATAGTGTTTCCGCGAATTTGGCACCTTGTTGTAATACTTCGTTGATAAGTTCTTTATCAAAGTCACCTTTTCCAATGTTTTGATAGTGACTGGAAATGTCTAACCAGTCGTGGAGGAGGAATTGCTGATCGGTGAGTGGTGCGCGGTATTCCGGCATGATTTACTCCATAAACATTAAGTGGTCAGATGAGTTGCTAAGTTTAACGAATCACGATGTTCAGTACCACATTATTATGAGTTTCCATTTTAGCGTTAATTGATGATTTTACAGAATTAATGAGATTTGGCATCTTTAATTTACCGGTTTGTACTTATAATTGCATGTATTCGTTCGTTTTTTTAGTATGTATTGCTTTTCATATTAACCTGATTACACTGAGGACGCAGTGGGATATATTTTAGGCCAATTGATCGTTATTGTTCAGTTTTAGGATTGCCTGAGAGTTTTTAATAGTGTCCAATGATGGGCATCAGGCAGGGAAGAGTATGGGATGAAAATCTGGTTTAGCATTGTTTTATGGTGATTTTAGTATGAGTTTTTCTTCATTATCCATTCGACGCAAACTAACGTTTGCTCTTCTAATTGCTGTAATTAGCTCTAATATACTCGTTGGCATGATTAGCCAATGGTCTTCCAAATCAATAGTTTCCAATCGACTCGTAAACGTAGAGTTGCCTAATATTCTATGGCAAATCCGTAACCAGGTTGATAAGGAAATTTCAGTTTTACAGCATGCCACTCGGCAGTTAGCTATGGATGAGTTTATTCTTGATTGGATGAACAATGGATATGATCCGGAGAAGGAGCCGGGGCTTATTCGGCATCTAAATAATATTAAAACTCAATATGGACTGACTAATGTATCCGTTGCGGATAGGCAGACTGCTAAATATTGGAATCAAGATGGTTTTTTGAGAGAGCTTCAAAATGATGAACTCGATGGTTGGTTTTTTGCATTTCTTGATAGTGGGCAGGCTACGAGTAAAAGCTTATACACTGAGGCTGGCGTAGCTAAGTTGTTCATTAATTACCAGCAAACTGACGGTAAGGTATTGGCTGGTGTGGGTCGAAGTCTTGAGCAGATGGTGAGAATGTTAAATGAGTTTAAAGTTGCTGATACTGGGTTTGTTTTTCTTACAGATGCAAAGGGTACGGTGCAAATTCATAAAAATGCCGCATCAATCAGTAGCAATTTAAAGAATATGTATGGCGGGTCTATTGGTTCTTCATTATTGGGCAAAAAGCCATTTTCTTTGCAACAGGCAAATATTAATGATGAGACTTACTATATTGCCAGTAGCTATATTGCATCGGCTGATTGGTATGTGGTTGCGCAAGTTCCGGAAAGTGAAATATTTGCCGAGATAAATAGTAATCGTACCCAGATGTTTATTTGGGTTATTGCTATTGCCACGTTCTTTACACTCGCCGCTTTATGGTTAGCGGGAAAATTGACCTATCCTATTACGCGATTGGCAAAAGTATTCTCGGATTTGGGTAAGGCTGAAGCGAACCTTGAAGTGAGATTGGATAAGCAACGTTCCGTGGAATTGAAGGCGTTGCAGGAAGGATTTAATGCCTTCGTTAGTAAAATTCAAGTAACGGTTGAAAGGGTCGCTGGCACTAGTTCAGAGCTTAAAGATGAAGCTGGTCAGGTCGCTGAATCCGCACAAGTTTTTTTATCCAGAGGTCAGCAACAATCTAATCATACCGATCAAGTGGCTACTGCGATCAGTCAGATGGGCACTACAGTGAATGAAGTGGCTGGAAATGCGAATAGAGCCGCTGTAACGGCCAATGAGCTGGAAATAGCTTCTATTAAGGGTAAAGAGGTATCAGTTAAGGCAAAAGAATCGATAGAGCTGTTATCGGACCATGTGGTTGAAGTTGGCGAAGTAGTGGATAATTTGGCTAAGCGTACAGAAGCTATCGGAAGTGTATTGGAAGTGATTCGTGGCGTATCTGAGCAAACTAATTTATTAGCTTTAAATGCAGCGATTGAGGCTGCGAGAGCTGGGGAAATGGGTCGTGGTTTTGCTGTTGTGGCTGATGAAGTTCGTTCTTTGGCCCAGCGAACAGCGGAATCTACTGACGAAATACAGTCCACTATTAATGAACTGCAAAAAGAAGCCAATAATGCGGTAGCGCTAATGGCGAACAGTAAAACTCATGCTCAATCAGGCGTTAGTGCTGTTATTGAAGCCGAAAAAGCATTGGTTAGCATTACCGATGGTATTAGTGAGTTGAGGGATATTAATAATCAAGTGGCAACAGCAACTGAAGAACAGGCGCAGGTGGCACAAAATATTAGTGGTAACCTGCGGCAGATCCAAGAAGAAACTCAGGACAACTTATCTGCTTCTAATGGTGTTGCTAAAGCCAGTGAGAATTTGCAAAACCTTTCGGAACAATTGGACGGCTTGGTAGCCGCTTATCGTTCATAAAATAAAGTTGGATTATTTTTGATGCTCTTTGGGGGGAGGTTCAATTTCGTTGAACATTCCTCGCATTTTAATTAGCTCTTCCGGAAAGCGCCATTCTTTGGGGTTAGTAACGAAGGGATCGACTAATTGAATCTGTTTTACTTCAATATTTGCCCATGTAGGCACGGGAAAAGAGTTTATTAATCCACCAAAATCGTCGTCGAGAGTACAGGCGTAAAAACGGAATCCATTTTCGTTGCTTCCTAAAAATTGACCAACTTCTACGTTAAAGCCCGTTTCTTCCCAAGTTTCTCTATGGGCGGTGCATTGAGCGGACTCTAATTCCCCATCGGTGGTGCCGCCGGGTATATCCAGCTTACCAGATCTCCTGTGCGTGATTGCTAATATGTCGGTTCCAACACGGATTAAGCACCCGGCATTTGAAGATAGATTTTCATGGTGATCTTTAACGACTCTGCACATCGGTTGCGAAGGTTTTTCGTCGGAACAGGAGATTAGACAAGTAATTGAAATCGATAGTATAAAAAGTAGACGCAAAGTGGTTTTAAATCCTGTTATAGCCGTTGGGCTTTATTAGACTTAAAATTCCTTCAAACTGCAATCCCGATAGCGACAATAGGGGGATTGAATATCAGTTATTGGTATTGAACCTTACATAAAGGGCTTATAGGCTTGTTTTAGGACGTTATTTGAGTGGGGATCAATTAAGATCGAAATTTGCTAAGCTTTTAAAGCTTGTTCTACAGCAGTTAGCAGTGCGTCGAGAGTTATAGGTTTCAGCAGTAGACGCTTGATACCGATTTCTCGGGCCTTTGATTCATCCATTTTTTCAGAATATCCGGTCAACATAATTAAAGGCAGATCGGGTAAATCACGATGTAGTTGGGCACAAAGCTCTGCGCCTGTCATTACTTTCATATCGTAATCGGAAATGACTAAATTTACCGATGCGCAGTTTTTAATGATAAATTCAAATGCTTGTTCAGGCCGATTGAAGGTCGTGATTTGGAAGCCTTTCTCTTGCAATATCTTGCCCCAAACTTCCGTTATGGCGATTTCATCATCTACGAGAACAATATGAGATTGTTTGTTGCATTCTGTAGGGGAGGATATGCTGTCACTTTGTGATTTCATATTGACGATGGATTGGCTGGTTGGGAAATTTAGCGTAAATTCTGAGCCGCTATTTAGGCTGCTCTCTACATCGATATTGACACCGTGGGTGCGCAATATTCCAGTTACCACTGACAAACCTAATCCGGTGCCTTTTCCTTTTTCTTTTGTGGTGAAAAAAGGGTCAAATACATGAGCCAAAGCTTTTGGAGGTATGCCACAACCGTTGTCAGTGAATATAAGTTGAATTTGTGTTTGTCCTATATCATCAATTGTATTTTGCATTCGAATTGCGACTTTTCCCGCTTTGCGATTTGCTGACTGAATGGCATGGAAAGCGTTGGTAAGTAAATTCATAAATACTTGTTGGAGTTGAGATTCATTCCCTAGAATGGTGTCGATTTTTGCTTCTAGCTGTAACTCGATATTGATTGTTGCTGGTAGCATAGGTTTAATCATTGCTACGGATTCTTCAACAATTTCGGACAAGTACAAGCTTTCAAATTCTGGGGAATCCATTCTGCTATAGGACAAAATTTTATTGGTTAAATCAGATGCTCTGTTACATGATTTGACGATTGAGCCTAGTCTTTCATGTAGGTCTTTCAAATTCTCATGTTCAAATATTTCTTCAATGTTTTCTATATACATTGAGCTGAGTTCTGCATTACCCATTATGGAAGCGAGTATGTTGTTAAAATCATGAGCCATTCCACCTGCGAAGGTTCCCATTGCTTCCATTTTTTGAGATTGCATGAGTTGGGACTGCAAAGATCTGGTTTCAGATACATCTTGTACGGAGGTTATTAAACCGCCAATTTCACCCTGTTGATCGCGAAATACAGAAATATTTTGCAGGACGGGGAAGCGATTATTATCTTTATCAATATGTTCCGTTTCGAACGTCACTGCCCCTGCGTTCTTGGCTACATCAACATAACTTCTAATGGTCGTATATACATCTTCAGGATAAAAATGACTAGTATTCATGTTGGTGAGTTCACTTAGGTCGTATCCATGCAGCTTGGAAAATGCCGGATTCGCTAAGGAAAGTAGCATGTTGTCTCCTTCTGATATTGCAATCCCCCAATCAGCAGCGTAAAACACGGTTTTCCATTTAGTGAGTTCTTGTTCGTAGTTTTTCTGTGCTGTGATGTCTTGCATTATGTGGATGTAATGTAGGACTTCTCCTGCTTTGTTTTTGATTTGGTGAATATTCAGTTGAACCCAATGAGGTGTGCCTGAGTGGTCGTGATGAATCTGTTGCACACTCACACTTCCTTCTGTCATAAATTGCATTTCTAGTTCTTTAATTTCTTCTTTCCGGGAGTCTGAGGAGATGAGTAAGTCGAAAGCTTTTTTGTCAAAAACGTCAGTTGGATTAAGCGCGTATTTCTTGAAGAAGCTTTCATTGGCCCATTCAATTTGTTGATTTGCATCGCAAATTAAGACCATGTCGTCTGTGTTTTCTGCCACCATGGCAAGTTTTTCAATTTCACTGATGAAATGCTGGTTTTCTGTGATTTTTTTGTGCAGTTCTTGCATTACATTTGCTGTTCGGTTTTGCATTTGCAGTGTTGAATCTGCAAGTTGTTGTATTTCTTGAATTCGGAAAGGGGTGTTTTCAATTTCCGGTTCTTTTGATGGGTTGTCTTTCCAGGCAGATACTCTTTCGCTTAATTGCCTAATTGGAACTGAAATCCTATTTGCTAGATAGGCCGATAGCAGCATGGTCAATACCATACCGATTATTATTGTGCCTAATGACTTATAGAAGTTTTGATTTGCTTGTTCCAAAATACCTTGTTCGGCTAGATAAATGAATAATGTCCAATTGATACTGTTTTTGTATTTGAAGTGGAAAATACCTAGTTGATAAGGTTGCTCTCCTACTCGTACTGACTTTAAAAATAGGTCATTATTGCTCTTATTTAATTGTGTTTTATAGACTTCCATACCTTTTAGGAGCATGGCATCCTGGCTGTCATTGGCGTTAATTTGTCCAATGTTTCCATTTGCGAGAACGTACGGACGGTAGTGGTTTGAACTGCCGATTAGGTTACCGTCTGAGTCAATGATAAATGCATCTCCACTATGAACGTTGAAGAAGCTTTTAAGAACGTCACCCATGTTATCCAAAAAAAGGTCGTTTCCCACTACACCTATGTTGTCACCATTCTTATTGTTAATTACTAAACTATTCGGTAAGGCTAGTGTTGGTAGTATGTAATATGAGAAGGCCTTTCCCCAACCTTGCATTGGATCAATGGACGCGTCTTTAAACCAATTACTCTGGGTAGCATAAAAGTCGGGGGAGATCTGTAATGGCTGAATGTCGTTTTGTTCATTTAACAGACGATCAAAGTGGATGTTATATTCAGTTGTTTCGTTTGAATACATATGAACGAGTTGCTCACCAAATCGAGCGTAACCTGAGAACCAGTTGCTTTTTGAACTAAAATAAACCGCATCGATGTCAGGAAAGGCCACTAGTTGGTTGAGCATAAGCTCATTTAAACCTTTAAAATTGGTTTTATAGTCATTTTGCTGTAAATAAATTCGGTTGGCCTGATTCAATTGCTCACGTACCGACAGGCGGTGTTTTATTTTGGATGTAATGAGTTCATGGGTATCCAGCATGATTTCTTTGAGCAAATTTTTGATGTAAGTCTGACTATCGAAGAGGGATTGCAGGCCCATTAGCGCAGAAAATGTGAGAATGAGAAAGCTAAATGGAATCAGCAGCATGTTTCGTATTTTAAAAGGCTTCATTATTTTCCTGAGCTTGTACATTCAGACTGCAACTTTACACATGGTTGTGCGGTGAGCTTTGGCTCAATGTTATTGCTGACGTTTTATTAAATGTAGGATACTTTGAACGGATTGAGTAAATTGGAAGTGGAATTTGACTTAATCATCTGCGGATATTTGCACCAGTTTTAATTATTCCACTTTGGGCTATTTATCTTTTTGTTCTTGTGTGGTGCTTTGGGAAGGGATGGGTGGTTAAGTAGGGTTATTAATAAAGGTGAAGTGAAGTTAGGGTTTGTATAGAAGAATTTGCAAAAAAAAGCGGCTTATAGCCGCTTTTTTTAATTTAATGATTATTGCTCGTCTAAGAAGCTACGTAATTGCTCCGAGCGACTAGGGTGTCTGAGTTTTCTCAGCGCCTTCGCCTCAATTTGACGGATACGTTCACGTGTTACATCAAACTGCTTACCTACCTCTTCCAAAGTGTGGTCGGTATTCATGTCGATGCCAAAACGCATGCGTAGCACTTTCGCTTCTCTTGCCGTTAGTCCCGCCAACACTTCTTGTGTGGCTAACTTCAGGTTGTGACCGGTTGCAGAATCCAACGGTTGAACGATGGTGCTATCCTCAATAAAGTCACCTAAATGCGAATCTTCATCATCACCAATTGGGGTTTCCATGGAGATAGGTTCTTTCGCAATTTTTAGTACTTTACGGATTTTGTCTTCCGGCATCATCATGCGTTCAGACAGTTCTTCCGGTGTAGGTTCACGGCCAATTTCTTGAAGCATCTGGCGAGATATACGGTTTAATTTGTTGATAGTTTCAATCATATGCACTGGAATACGAATAGTACGGGCCTGATCCGCAATTGAGCGGGTAATAGCCTGGCGTATCCACCAAGTCGCATAAGTTGAAAACTTATAACCACGGCGATATTCAAATTTATCTACCGCTTTCATCAAACCAATGTTCCCTTCCTGAATTAAATCAAGAAACTGTAAACCTCTATTGGTGTATTTTTTAGCGATTGAAATAACCAAACGTAAGTTAGCTTCAACCATTTCCTTTTTAGCTCGACGAGCTTTCGCTTCACCAATAGACATACGGCGATTGATGTCTTTAATATCATCAATACATAAACCGGTTTCTTCTTCAACCATGTTTATCTTATTGATGCAGCGCTCAATTTCTTCTTTGAAGTCGGCTAGCGCCGGAGCGTAATCTGCACTGGATTTGACGCTGCTACGCAACCAATCCGTGGATGTTTCATTGCCAGCAAACAATTTGATGAATTCACGTTTCGGCATTTTGGCATGGATAACACAGTACTTCATTACCAAACGTTCTTGCACTCTCACACGGTTCATCATGCTACGCATGTTGCGCACCATTTTGTCAAATTGTTTGGGAACTAAACGAAATTCTTTAAAAATATCACTAAGTTGACGGATGTTTGTTTTAGATGAAGCGTGAGCACGTCCTTTAGAGGCAATTACTTCACGGGTCTTTTCGTATTGCGTCCTTAGCTCTGAGAATCTCTCTCTGGCTAATTCGGGATCAATGCTATTATCTTCTTCTTCGTCTTCATCATCGCTGCCATCATCGGAGTCTTCGTCTTCTAAATCTTTCTCAGATAACTCGGAACCGATATGCGTTGCTGTTGGGGCAATGTCTTGGTCTTCATTAGGATCAATAAAGCCAATGATTATATCACTTAAGCGAATTTCTTCTGCTTCGTATAGATCCCATTGATCCAGCAAATAGGTGATAGTTTCAGGATATTCGGCAACTGAACATTGAACTTGGTTGATACCTTCTTCAATGCGTTTTGCAATTTCAATTTCCCCTTCACGGGTCAATAGTTCCACAGTACCCATTTCACGCATATACATGCGTACTGGGTCTGTAGTGCGGCCGATTTCACTCTCGACGGTAGCCAAAGCCTGTGCTGCTGCTTCTGCTACTTCTTCATCGGTAGTGGTTTCTTGCATCAACAGTTCATCAGCATCAGGTGCGTTTTCAAACACCTGAATACCCATGTCGTTGATCATCCTAATAATATCTTCAATTTGGTCTGAATCAACAATATCTTGAGGCAGGTGATCATTGACCTCTGAAAATGTAAGATAACCTTGCTCTTTACCTTTAGCAATGAGGAGTTTTATTTGAGACTGCTTACTTGCCATATACTTCCGCGACCAATTAATATAGAACCAGCCCTCTGGGCACTCGACTTCAAATTCTGCGACCTGATCTCACGCTCCCACTAAATAAAAACGTAGTGGTCTGATAATGATAAAGCAAATAAAGCACCAGTATTGGCATGCAGGGCACACAGAATCCACTATTGTAGCAGAAAAGTTACTGCTCATTCCACGTTTTGTTGACTAATGGATTAATGAATTTGATTATTGTTTATTTATGTTAGTTTTTTTGGGCGTCACTATGCGTTATCGCCCACTTTTACTTAATAGTGTAAGCTCTTTTTTTTCATCATTCGTAATATTTCCCTGCCGAGCCTTGGAAAGTAGTTCTTCCATTCTTCCATGTAAATGCCTATCAATTAATCGGGCAAAACTATCCCGATAGACTTTGGGCATGTTTTCACTACTAACGGCATGTTCCCAAGCCATTAGCTTGCCTAATGCTTTGGCGAAACGGTGGCCTCGGTAGTGCTCCATAACCTGAGCGGTAGTATACATCGGATTACTCAAGCATAACTCTTGCATTTCTACTAGCATGTCTAAATTGCCAACATTTAATTGCCTCATGGCTGTAGGTGAAATATCTTGACATTGCTTAGCAATGGCGGGGTTATCTAATAATAATCGAAGCATCATTCTACCAGGGGAAAAATTAGGTGATGTTGGCGTTTGATACCCCATTTTTGCGATATTTGATTTGCTGTTAGCTAATTCGGTATCTCTTCGCGTTTTATGCTTGTCATACTCACCCGTGTGTTTACTTAATGCCTCTTCAAGCATTTGTTTTTGAAATTCACCTGGGATTTGTGTAATAAGTGGCTCGGCTTCAGCTTTTAATGCAGCTTTGCCCTCTGTTGTGGCGATAGAGTGCCGTTGTAATAAAATGTCGAAAATGAATTTTGATAGTGGAACGGCTTTTTCTTCTAATAATTTTTCAAATGCTTCTTTGCCAATTTTGCGGACCATTGTGTCTGGGTCTTCGCCATCGGGCAAAAAGAGAAAACGCATTTGAACGCCGTCTTTCAGTTGCGGAAGTGCGTTGTTTAATGCTCTCCATGCAGCGTCTCGACCAGCTCGGTCGCCATCATAACAACAAATTATTTCAGTGGTTGCCCTAAAAAGCATATGTAAATGTTCTGGGGTGGTCGCTGTCCCCAAAGCTGCAACTGCATAGGTAATGCCAAACTGAGCTAATGCCACAACGTCCATGTATCCTTCTACAATGAGTATCTTGGATAGCTTTCTATTCTGTTGTCGAGCTTGATACAAACCGTATAGTTCGTGACCTTTGTGAAACACTCTGGTTTCAGGGGAGTTTAGGTATTTTGGACCGTCACCCGCCATTATTCGTCCACCAAATCCAATAACACGGCCTCTTTTGTCTCGGATTGGAAACATGATTCGGTCACGAAAAAAATCGAAGCGTTTCTTGTTCGTGTTCTCAGTAATCATTTTTAGGTCAAGCAACTGTTGTTGCTGTGCAGTCGTTTGTCCAAACTTTGTTAGCACTTTGTCCCATTCTGAAGAGGCGTACCCAATATTGTATTGTTTGACTACTTCACCACTTAAACCTCGTCCTTTTAGGTATTCGATAGCGCCGGAGGCTTGACCAACTTGTTTCAGTTGTTGTTCAAAATAGCGACTAATGGTTTCCAACAGCTTAAAGTCGTCATCAAGCCTTTGCTTGTCTTGGGTTGACGGACCTGAGAAGGTACCTTCCTCTCTTGGAACTTCTAGGTGATGGTATTGAGCTAATTCTTCTATTGCTTCTGGAAATTCCAAGCGCTCATATTCCATTAGAAATGAAATTGCATTGCCGTGGGCACCACAGCCAAAACAATGATAAAACTGTTTTTCTTGGCTTACGGAAAAAGAAGGGGATTTTTCATTATGGAATGGACAGCAGGCTTGATGGTTTCTTCCCGCTTTTTTTAGAGTAACAAAGCCATCAATTAGCTCTACTATATCTGTGCGAGCCAGTAAGTCATCAATAAAATTACGGGGAATTCTGCCTGACATATGCTCATAAGACTAGTTGGGGTTGAGCGATTTATTATAGGTAACTGCGAAATCAAAATGCATATTTAAATGACATTTTTTAATTATGTGGTTTCGAATAATTTAAGTCGCATAACAAATAAGAGGCATACCAAGGTATGCCTCTTATCAGTGAAAACACTATTTTTTAGTCGTGAGGGAGGTATGCTTTGATCTGCCTAACTATTCAATTTGGCTTTAATCTGGGCGCTAAGTTTTCCCATATCTGCACGTCCTTGCACTTTAGGTTTAAGCCATCCCATGACTTTCCCCATATCTTGCATACCACTTGCACTCATCGTACTTATCGCTTCTGAAATTAAGCTTTCCAGTTCTTGCTCCGACAAAGGCTCAGGCAAAAACTCTTTTAATATTTTCAGTTCGGCTTGTTCTTGGTCAACAAGATCTTGTCGATTTGCACTTTGAAATTGCGTGATGGAGTCAATGCGTTGCTTAACCATTTTGGTTAATAACACAATTACATCATCATCTGAAACCTCAGCACGCGTATCCACTTCTTGCTGCTTAACACCAGCAAGAATTAAACGAATGGTGCCTAATCGAACTTTGGCTTTGGCACGCATCGCATCTTTTTGAGCGTCTTTTAATCTGACAATAAGAGACATTCAGTGGTTACCTTAAATTGTGCTTTATTTAACTGTTATTGAAATACGGAATTATTTGAGTAAAACAATTCGGTTTTTCTTAGTACAGTTTCACTCTACGAGCGTTTTCGCGAGTTAGCTTTTTCAAATGACGCTTTTTAGCTGCTGCTTTCTTACGCTTGCGTTCCCAAGTAGGCTTTTCAAAAAACTCACGACGGCGTACTTCTGATAATACACCAGCTTTTTCACATGAACGCTTAAAACGACGCAACGCTACATCAAACGGCTCGTTTTCTCTGACTTTAACTATTGGCATTAATATCTCACTTCAACAATGAATTCAATATTCAGTTTGAACGGTTAAAAAATAACCTGGGTCTTTAAAAATGGTGCGCAATTCTAATCATATCCATCGCTAAAGTAAAGACGGAAACAGGAAATAATTGGCATTCTTGTAAGGCAATTATAAACATGATTGAAGTTCTTTGACATGCTTTGTGCATTGAGTTTGTGTAAACCTTGTTAGGTTATGTAAAATGCTGGCTAATTGTTTAAGCGAAAGTGTTTTTTATTGATGCGTGTATTAGGTATTGAAACCTCATGTGATGAAACCGGTGTGGCAGTATATGACTGTGATGCTGGATTATTAAGCCATGCGCTATATAGTCAGGTGAAACTGCATGCTGATTATGGTGGTGTTGTACCGGAATTAGCTTCTCGTGACCATATTCGAAAGTTGGTTCCATTAGTCGAAAAAGCCCTATTAGAGGCAGGTCTGTCGGCTGCGGATATTGACGGCGTTGCTTATACCAGAGGGCCGGGTCTTGTTGGTGCGCTTCTGGTTGGTTCATCATTTGCTCGTAGCTTGGCTTATGGTTGGAAGGTGCCTGCAATTGGCGTTCACCACATGGAAGGGCATTTGCTAGCGCCGATGTTGGATGAACCTGCTCCTGAATTTCCATTTGTTGCGTTGTTGGTTTCTGGTGGTCACACCATGTTAGTGAAGGTAAATGGCATTGGTGAGTATGAAACCTTGGGTGAAACTCTGGATGATGCTGCGGGTGAAGGTTTTGATAAAACGGCGAAGTTGCTGGGGTTGGATTATCCGGGCGGCCCCATACTTGCTCAATTAGCCGAGCAGGGCACCGCAGGTCGCTTTATTTTTCCTAAGCCCATGACGGATAGACCAGGATTGGATTTTAGTTTTAGCGGTTTAAAAACGTTTGCAGCTAACACCATCAAGTCGCTTGCTAAAAACGGTGAATTAACGGCCCAAGATAAAGCGGATGTTGCTTTGGCTTTTCAGACGGCTGTTGTGCAAACATTAGCGATTAAATGCAAGCGGGCTATGAAGCAAACGGGGTTGAATCGTTTGGTTATTGCCGGAGGAGTAGGTGCTAACACTGCGCTACGTAACGATTTGCATGCTTTAATGAGTAAACTAAACGGACGTGTTTATTATCCACGCTTGGAGTTCTGTACTGATAATGGGGCCATGATTGCTTATGCCGGTGCACAGAGATTAAAAGCAGGGCAACAAGGCGATAAAAGTGAGCAAGTACAGCCTCGTTGGTCGCTTGATGATTTACCTGCGTTGACTTAGGGGGTAGCTAATCTGATTCATCTTTGACTGGAAAGCGCCGCTCTGTGCCTCGAAATAGGTTTTGAATGTTATCTTTATGTTTGATGAGAATTAAAATCGACATTATGCCAATGGGGAACATAAAATCGGGTGCAAAATAATAGCTCAAGGGAAGAGCACTTAAAGTGGAGACAATTGAAGCGAGTGAACTGTATCTGGATAACCCAAACACTATTATCCACAAGCCCACTAAACCACTGGCAACATTAGCACTAAGTGGAGCAATGACGCCTAAAGTCGTTGCAACGCCCTTTCCGCCTGAAAATCCATAGTACAAAGGGTACATATGCCCAATACACGCGAATAAGGCAATCAACCCAAGAACAGTGTTATTTTGGTTGAGTACCATTCCAATTAACACGGGAACAATGCCTTTTATTACATCGATGAGTAAAGTGAATATGGCAGGCCATTTTCCGTGACTGCGCAACATATTGGTAGCGCCCGGATTACCAGAACCTGTTTGACGTGGGTCTGCCTTTCTCAAAATACTATTAACAAGTAAAGCGCCCATCAAAGAACCTGACAAGTAGGCAATACAAATAAGAAGTAGACTTAGTGCTGTCATATTATTGGACCCGGTTAATAAAACAGGTACACTGCCCCCCGTTTAATGGTATCGAAATATCGATTCTTTCAAAGATTCTTTCAAACTATCGTCTGATGGTTAAAGGTAGCACCGTTGATGGACAAAATACATATTGAGGGCTTGCAATTACAAGCCATTATTGGTGTATATGATTGGGAACGACAAGCTCCGCAGAAGTTAGTGTTGGATATCGTATTGGGCGTGTCCTTAACGAGTGCATCTCTTTCCGACAATCTAGCTCATACTGTTGATTATGCACAAGTAGCGAAAGATATGGAGCTGATTACACAAAATAGCCAGCCTCAATTACTTGAGCGTATGGCTGGACAAATGTGTCAACATATCCTAGACAATTATGCCGTTCAAGAAGTGGATATAAAACTCAGTAAACCCAGTATATTGCCACAAGCAAATAATATTGCGGTTCAATTACATCGTTTCAAGAATGATAGTGCAAAGCCTTAAATGATTATCTCGAAGCGAGATGAATTCAACACATAAATTGATGCCTACTGAAATGAACCAAATTTATATTAGCCTTGGAAGCAACATCGACAAGGAAAAAAATACCGCGGCTGGTTTGCAGGCAATGCAAGCCGCTTTTGGTGAGTTAAAGATAAGCCCGGTTTACGAGAGTGAGTCAGTGGGGTTTAGCGGTAGTGCTTTTTATAATTTAGTTGCCGCTGCTACTACGCCATTGCCGTTGCCGGAAGTGTGCCAAATATTAAAAGAAATAGAACGGAACAACGGAAGAATTGTCTCTGAGAAAAAATTTGCTCCACGAACACTGGATCTTGATTTATTATTATTTAATGACTTGATAATTGAAGAGCCAATTGTATTGCCTCGTGCGGAAATTTTATACAACGCTTTTGTGCTTTTGCCTTTGACCGATTTAATTCCTAATCAAGTTCATCCGGTCGCTGGCAAAACATATCAAGAGCTATGGAACACATATAATAAAAATTCGCAGAAGTTGTGGCAAATAGATTTTCATTGGAAAACATAGGACCTCAACGTGACACTATTTGAAATCATCATTCTTGCCATTATTCAAGGGATCACTGAATTCCTGCCGATATCCAGTTCTGCGCATCTCTTATTACCAAGTATTATTCTGGGTTGGAAAGAACAAGGGTTAGCATTTGATGTTGCTGTGCATTTAGGCAGCTTAACAGCCGTTATTATCTATTTTCGGCATGACCTGATTAGCATGACAAGGGCTTGGTTTGGACAAATGTTCACAGGCCAAGCATCAGAAGCCAGTCGTTTGGCTTGGTGGTTAATTTGGGCCACATTACCGGCTGTTTTCATGGGGTATTTTGGCAAGTCGTTGGTTGAATTATATGCCAGATCGGGATTAGTTATAGCAATTACGACTATTGGATTTGGTTTGCTTTTATGGTGGGCGGATCGAGCTGCCAAACAAACGCTTGTTTTGTCAAAGCTCGGCTGGAAAAAAGCTGTTTTTATCGGCCTGTTTCAGGTTTTGGCGTTGATTCCCGGGACGTCCCGTTCTGGTATCACTATTACTGCTGGGTTGTTATTGGGCTTGGATCGAGAAGCAGCTGCCCGCTTTTCATTTTTATTATCTATTCCCGTTATTTTAGGCGCTAGCATTTTACTTTTTATGGAATTACTGGGTTCGCCTGCTGATGTGGATTGGACAATGCTATCAGTTGGAGCAGCTTTGTCGTTTGTAAGTGCTTACACATGTATATACCTTTTCTTGTCTTGGATTAACCGCATAGGCATGCTTCCTTTCGTTATTTACCGTCTTGTACTTGGCTTCTTCTTGCTGCTATTGTTGCTTTAGACGTTTTTGAAAATAAAAAATCACTAGTTCTTGTCTTTTTTTGAACAGTAATTGTTTGATTCAAGGGTCTATTTTCTCATCGGTATTCATAAAAGGGTATTTTTCTAGAATACCCTTTGCCCTCATTTTCAAAGGAATAGGCATGTCAGAAACTATTTTTACCAAGATCATTAATCGTGAAATTCCCGCTGATATCATTTACGAAGATGATTTAGCAATGGCATTTAATGATATTAATCCTCAAGCCCCCATTCATTTTTTGGTTATCCCGAAAAAAGCAATTGCGACCATAAACGATATAGCGGAGGAAGACCGCGAAGTCGTTGGGCATTTGCACTTGGTGGCGGCCAAAATTGCCCATGAAAAGGGCTTTGCAGAAGAAGGCTTTCGGGTCGTAATGAACTGTAACAAGTTCGGCGGCCAAACGGTTTACCACATTCATTTACATGTATTGGCCGGGAAACCGTTGGGATGGCCTCCCTACCAGGAAGGTCTAAAAATCGAGTAGTTAACCTGAATGCTGGATAAGCAAAATCTTCAAGCACGGCTAAATCTGCGCCTTTCATTCTGTTTACGCTAAGTCTTTGTTTGTTTTAAAGAGGGCGGCTATTCATTTACAAACAAGCCTTGATAGGCGCAGATTTATCAGCACTGGACCAAAAATCAAAAGCACCTTCTGGCTAACCCCTTGATTTAATGGTTGAAAATAAAAAATCATTGCCAATTAACGATATTTTTTATCCGGAGTACAGGTTAATTAGAATAACGTGATTGATTCTCATACAGAAAAGCTGATTGTCACAATAGAAATAATTGATTTTCCTACTTACATGAGTCCTTTTAGACTCAATGCACGTGAGACTAAAGTCTGAGACGTTGGATTTCTCAGACCTTGAACTTTATTTACGAAACTCCCCGGAGGAAAGTACCTTATGTCCACAATCTTTGTAGTAAATGAATCTCCAGGTATTGATATAGAAAAGGTAGGAGCGGTAACCGAAAAGCGTTGTGCGGCAACTCCCATTACTGTAAAAAAACTTAAATCAGCGAACGCCACTATTTTGATAGAGCGCGGTGCCGGAGTATTGGCAGGATATCTTGATTCGGAATATGAAGAGGCTGGAGCTGAACTGGTAGATGATAGGAAAGCGGCTATTCAGTCAGCCGATATTATTTTATATGTGACTCGTCCCACTCCTGAAGATATAGAAATACTGGAAGCAGGTAAGCTTGTTATCGGACATTTGGATCCGTTCTTCCAAAAGTCACTTATTGAGCAATTGGTCAGTAAGTCTGTTTCTTTAATTAGTATGGAAATGATACCAAGAACAACACGTTCACAAAAAATGGATGCATTGAGTTCTCAAAGCAATCTGGCCGGATATGTAATGGTGATGAATGCTATTCAAGAGTTGCCTACTATTCTTCCAATGATGATGACGCCTTCAGGCACAATCAAACCGGCTAAGGTGTTTATTATCGGAGCAGGGGTGGCGGGTTTACAAGCCATTGCCACAGCCAAACGATTAGGTGCAAGTGTGCTTGCGTTTGATACTCGTGATGTTGTTGCGGAACAGGTGGAATCATTAGGGGCTAAATTCCTGAAAATTGATTTGGGTGAAACAGGGCAAACCAAAGATGGTTACGCCAATGCTTTATCCCCCGAGCAGATTGAAAAACAAAAAGCAGGGCAAAAACAGGCCATTGCTGATTCCGATATTGTTATTACGACAGCCAAGCTATTTGGGCGTAAGCCTCCGGTTATCGTGACTAAAGATATGTTGGAAGAGATGAGACCAGGTAGCGTAGTGGTTGATATGGCGGCAGAAATGGGAGGCAATGTTGAAGGCTCCGAGTCTGGCAAAGTGGTAACCGTTTCTGGTGTGCAAGTAGTTGGAACGGGAAACTGGGAAAATCAGGTGTCAAAGGATGCGACAGCTATGTATGCCAACAATGTATTCAATTTACTTGATGAATATTGGGATGCTGAAAAAGGCGAAATACAACTGGATTTTGAAGATGACATTTTGACCATATGTGTTATTGCGCACGAAGGCAACCTGCGTAACGACATGCTTATCAAACATTATGAGACTAACCAGGGGGATTAAGCAATGGACACTATTTACCTATTATTTATTACCGTTTTAACTGCCTTTTTGGGTTTTGAGCTCATCCGTAAAGTCCCGGCAACCCTGCATACACCGTTGATGTCGGGGGCGAATGCCATATCCGGTATTACTTTGGTTGGCGCGTTGATCGCTTCCGGTTCAGATGATAGTACGCTTACAACGATTATTGGAACGGCTGCTGTTGCATTAGCGACGATTAACGTGGTTGGTGGTTACATGGTAACCGACAGAATGTTGGCAATGTTTAAGAAAAAATCAGACGGCAAAAAGTCTTCTGGCGATGCATAAGGGGTAGTTAAATATGTCAAATGAGATACTGATTAACGCCGCATATATTGTATCGGCCGCTTTATTTATTTTTGGATTGAAGTTACTTAGCCATCCTTCGACTTCTCGAAAAGGAAACACAGTTTCCGCTTTGGGCATGCTCATCGCAGTGGTAGTAACACTATTACATAAAGATATTATTAATTATCAATGGATTATTGCAGGTGTCATTATCGGTGGTGCTGTGGGTGCCTTTTTCGCTAAAAGAGTTGAAATGACATCAATGCCAGAACTGGTTTCTTTGTTTAACGGGTTTGGTGGTTTAGCCAGTTTAGCCGTTGGTTGGACCTCTGTTATTACGTTGGCAGGAACAAGTTTAAGTGGAAGTGTTGGTAATATGGCGGCATCGGTTGGTGTTGGAAGTCACAATACTAGCTTAATGCTTTCTATCTCTTACCTGTCAATCTTCATTGGTGGGATAACCTTCTCTGGCAGTGTGATTGCCTGGGCAAAACTGGGTGAAAGAATGACAACCGGTGCCATTACTTTTGCGGGTCAACGCTGGGTGAACATCGGTTTAATTATTGCTGCTTTTGCTGTGGGATATCAATTGGTACAAAACCCACAGGATCCGACATGGATTTACGCCGCCATTGCAATTTCTGTTTTGTTTGGTGTTTTAGCCGTTATACCTATTGGCGGTGCCGATATGCCAGTGGTTATTTCGCTCTTGAACAGTTATTCAGGAATAGCGGCTACCGCAGCTGGCTTTGCCATCAGTAATAATATTTTGATAGTCGCAGGATTATTGGTTGGTGCGAGTGGCATCATTTTGACCAATATTATGTGTAAGGCTATGAACCGTTCCTTGATGAATGTCTTAATGTCCGGTTTTGCAACACCCATTGACCAATCCGTAAAAATAGAAGGCGAACTTAAGGCGCTTTCTCCGGAAGACGCTTTTTATGTGTTGGAGGCGGCCCAAAGCATTTTGGTTGTTCCTGGTTATGGAATGGCGGTGGCGCAAGCACAACATGCTGTTAAAGAGCTACAAGAGTTAGTGGAAGAGAATGGTGGCGAAGTCGTTTATGGTATTCACCCTGTTGCGGGACGCATGCCGGGGCATATGAATGTTCTATTGGCAGAAGCCGATGTTTCCTATGACTTATTGTATGAAATGGATGCTGTTAATCAGCGCATGGAAACCTTTGACGTAGCTATTGTCATCGGTGCAAATGACGTAGTTAACCCAGCCGCAAAAGAAATGAAGGGTAGCCCAATATATGGCATGCCTATTATTGAAGTTGAGCGTGCTCGCACCGTGTTTGTTCTAAAACGTACCGCTAATGCCGGTTTCGCTGGAGTGGATAACCCGCTGTTCTTTAGAGAAAACACCCGTATGATATACGGCGATGCAAAAGAAACATTAAATTCTGTGATAAGAGAGTTTGGTGACGACTAATCATTGAAGTTTTAAAATCGATTTAAAACCGGAGCATGTGTCTCCGGTTTTTTGTTTCACAGATAAAGTGACTTAGGCTGCTTGCATTCCTTCAACGGCTTTTAGTACTTTGTCCTCGTAGTAATTATCAACGATAATTTCAAAATTTGTATACAGCGCTACGGGTTTTAATATATTACCGTGACCTTTCTCTAACCGTAAAAAACCTTTTTCAGCTAGTGTTTTTAGTGTGTTAGACAAGTTTGATTTTTGACGGCCAGTTAGCTGGGCTAACTCTGTTAAGCTTTCTGGTTTTTCTTTCTCTATTAAGCGTAATAGATCGATGTTCTTTTCATTTAAGATTTGGCAGATTGCGTTCATAGAGCTATACCAAATCTTGGGTTCGCCATTTTCAATTTGATATAAACCAGAAGCAACAGCTAACATTCTATTTCTGACTAATGATTCGGACATAATGCCAATTTTTGCTTTCATCTTTTGCTCCTTGAATTTAATCATCGTTCTGTTCAATATTTGCAATGGTGTGATCTATTCCTATGAAAAAGTCCTGTAACAGCTGATAGGCTGAGATAAAGTCATAAGGCACACCTTTATCTGTGGCATGTCGATGCTGATGGTCATAGGCATGCTTTTTCCCGCTTACTTTTCCTTTTCTTGGTATTTTTATGCCATGGGCATTATCAATACCAAATATTCGCGTGTTGTACTGGTTATGTAACGTTAAGTTGTAGCGAATTCCGTGGGGAATATGCTTTGATGGATGCACTTGCCAAGCTTCAATTTTCCACCAATAACCATCTTCCCTGTGCATTTGTTCACCGCAAAGAGCAATTAATGCATCTAGTCCATGATCAATGCCATACATATAAATAATCCCTTATCGCCAGTATGTTATGGTGTGAGTATAACTTTGTTGGTTGCAATTGCAAGACAGGAGACGTTTTATTTTGCGACTGAATTAATAAACGTTAGTTGCTTAGGTCAACTGGTCTCTAATTTTGAAATGGAGGCGGATAACATGCCTTTGAATGCCAACAAGTCTAAGAGTTGCTTTGCCTTATAAGCTGTATTTTGAAGCGTTGGCATCAACAAACATCAGCAAACATTAACAGAAGGACTGCGTATAGATTTATCCTGCTATTATTCAGTAGCCCTTTCTTGAAAATGATGCTTCCACCATCGTATGGTTAGAGGCACTGAACAGTTCAATAGGAAGGCAGTGATCATGAGGGTATAAAAAGCTTCAACCGTCATTATTTGGTGTTGTACATAGGCAATATCCATGACTACAAAAGCTAATTCTGCTCGTCCCAACATGCCAAAACCAATCATCCAACTTGAAGGCCAATCGAACCCGCCGGTATACCTTGCAGCTAAACCTGCTGAAAGGATCTGTCCAACAAATAAAGCAGCAAAGAGTATGAGTGCTTCCGCGATAACAGAAAGAAAGGTGTCCATACTGAATATTAAACGAGTTCCCAAACTCACAAAAAACACGGGCCCTATCCAGGAAAAGGCAACGTTATCAATCATTTCTCGGGCTTTTTTGTAGAAGTCAACTTGTTGTTCCTGATGAAAGTCAAAGTATTCTCGATGAATTATCAGGCCAGCCATATAGGCACCAACGGCTGGATGAAAGCCGAATTCATGTGCGAGTAAACCAACCAATACTGCAATTAGTAATAGTGCCAAAATGGTGTATTCACCTTTGGCCATGGCTAACACATGACGCAGACTAAATTTACCAATAATAGGAATTTTGCTGAGTGGGCCTTCTGTGGCAGGAAATAACCATCCACCGATAAACGTAACGATTACAAAGAAAGCAATGGCTTTGCCGATGATTAGTAAAACACCGTCCATGCTAATTGTGGCCTCTCCGGTTGCAAGAGGAATTAATATGGCGACCAATGCTAATGAGGCGATGTCATCTAGAACGGCGGAAGTCATTATGCCTGTCGCGGCTGGAGTGTTACCAAGTCCTTCGGATTTCAGAGAAACCATCGTTAGAGAAACGGCGGTTGCTGTCATCGCTAAGCCACATAACAAGGCGGTATTAGAATCGCCCCAGAAGCTGTATGCAGCAGTATAAGCAATGATAAAGGGAACAATGGCACCAAATGTCGCAATGCCCCAGCTGCGCTTAATACTGCTGAGGAAGTTGTTGGTGTCTTCCTCGAACCCAAGGGCAAACATGATGATGATAATGCCTAATTCAGCAAAATCAGTAATAAATACCGGCATCTCTGCGGGTAAAATACCTACATTAACCATGATGGTTCCGCAAAATAGGTACCAAAGTACGGGAGTAAGGCGAGTTTTATGTGCAAGGTAAGAGGCTGCGAATACACTAGCCCAAATTGTGGCTAAAACCGCAATATCATGCATGCTAAATTACTCCCGTTCATTTTTGTCTTACGATTCAAAAAACTACAGAAGGTTAGATTATAGTAGCCATTGCTGTGCATAGTTTTGTTGTGGCGCAATGTTTTGATAAGTTTTGGAAGGTAGGGAAATGGAGAATCAATTCGATCAAAAAACCGGAGGCAATTGCGCTCCGGTTTATATTGTCTCGTTATTAAAAATTAAAAGTGGTACTAAAGGGTTACAAACCCATTACTTTTTTACCTTGAATAAAGGTAATGTCCACCGGGATATTGGCTTTTGATAAGCGATCAAGATCGGTTTGCAGGGTTTTACCAACAATGCCTTTTTCTTTCACAAGTTTGTTAACGCCGGCATAATCACCATCACCTTGAAGAGTTAAAATTAATTCGGACAGGCTATCTACAGCGGTGCCCATTTTGTCTAAATCAACCTGATATTGGCCTTGTTCATTACGGCTGAATACGCCATTTTCCTTAAAATAGTTAAAACGAATCATGTTAGCTTTGCCATGGGCACTGGATGCACCAAATCGTGTGGAGCGGAATATACCAGCCATAAAAGTAACGTAATAGTCTGCCAATACACCTTCGGTAATTTCGCCTTTATCGAGTAATTGGCGGATCATATATAAACCTAAAATGTCAGCTTTGCCTTCTTCCAATGCTGATGCGTGTTCTTGTAAGGCTTGTCTAACCATGCCCTTGTCGTTTAACGTATTTTTAATGCCTAATCCATGGGCGACTTCGTGGAACATGGTGTTTGCAAAGAAAGCATCAAAAGTAATATGTTGGCGTTGTTCAGGAACGATAAGCTGCTCTGATATAGGCACCAAGATGCTATCAAATTTAGCACGCATCGCATTCTTTAATTGAAGCCTACGAGTGCCTTTTTCTAACTGAACTTGTTCGTCGTTAGGTAGGTTAATCGCAATGGTTTTGCTGCCTGCATTGGAGTGACCTGCATAATAGATAACATCATAGGCGTTAAGGTCGGCATTGGCTCCGGGTTTTTCTGCTTTGTATTTAGCAGGAACGGGTAAGCCTTTTTGTAGCTCTGGTAAGAAGGCGGCGTATTTTGTAAGACGAGCGCTCCAATCCAAGTCTTTAATCAACACGTAAGATTCAAAACTGGCTCTATAGCCAAATAATAAATCTTCATAGGTTTCGATTGGGCCATATACTAATTCGATTGGATTGGTTTTCATGTCCATCCACGCGAAGTCTGAGGCTTGATAATCGTCTGTTAGCAAAGCTTTAGCACGCATGTTTAGATAGTTTGAGAATTCTTTATTGTCTGCCAATTTAGCGGCTTGCTGTAATAGTTTGGCGGCACGGGTAAGCTCTTCATTATACATTTCAGAGTAGGGCACACTGATAAGTTTGCCGTTTTCGTCTCGTTGGATAATGGAATACAAACCTTTGGCGTCTTTTACGCCGCTATTGTTTAGCTCTTCTTTGGTCATATCGGCTGGGTAAAACTGAGCACCCAGAGGTTTGCTTTCGATGCTTGATAGAAATGGTTCATCACCTTGTAGGCGGTCCCAAGGTCCATAATTAACAGCGGTAAAACGGCGAGTTTCTGGATCTACTATACTTTCCAGTAATTCTGCGTAGTTGCTACCGTATGCTTGTTTCCAATATAGGTCGTCTAATATTTTAGATGCATCAATGAGCACGCTTAACATTTTTTTCTGATTGTCACTTAAATGAGAAATGTCAGCGGTTAGTTCAACCGGATGATAGATATTGAGTCGAGAATTAAATTAGGGTAACAACGTGAGATCTGCTGTTGCTTTTGTTTGCGCTGTTGGAGACGTTTCAGTTGCTTGTTGGGGAGCTTGTCCGCAGCCTGATAAAATAAGGCCACTTGCTAGCAAAGCTGAGCCAAGGAGTCGTTTGTTCATGCCGAATATTCCCATTTAGTTGAGGTTTATTATTATTTAGTCCGTTATTTTGCCGTCATCGCTTTATATTGCAATGTTTAATCAGTCATTGGGAAATGCAATCAAGTAAACAATTGTGGTTAGTTGCCCAATAAGCAAGCCATGGCGGCACAAATATACGGCAAAAGGATATTAACATTTATACTTGGTAACGAGTGCAGTGTATTTACTTTGAGAATAATTTGTCGATACTAGTGCGGAAGGTTCGTTTCTTCTTAAGGTATTAGAAAGAATTGTTCTTATAAATTCTCTCAGATAAAAATGGTTAGATGAATAAATCCCAAACGTGGTGAACCCAATTTGCAAAATGTTTAGGTTGGAAAATGTCCGCTGAGAACGCTCTACTTACGATTTTGGTCGAAAAAATTAATAATGACACGTTGGTGCTACCAACGCTGCCAGCTATTGCGTTGAAAATTCGTAGGGTCGCTGAGGATCCGGACACTAATCTTAATCGGATGGCAGACGTTATTGCTTTAGATTCTTCGTTAAGTGTTCGTATGATTAAAATTGCTAACAGCGCTTATCTCGGTCGTGCCGTAAAGGTTGAATCTATCCAACAAGCGGTAACTCGTGTCGGACTAACCCAAATAAGGAATATTACAACGGCTCTGGCAATGGAGCAGTTATATGTCAGTAAAAATGAAGTTATTAAAAAATACTTAGATCAAATTTGGAAGCGCAATATCAATGTTATGTCTAACGCTATGGCGTTGTTTCAAATGTATGTTGCTAGAACCAAAGATCGAAATCTCAATATCGATGTCATGACTTTATCTGCGTTACTACACAATATTGGTGTATTGCCCATTCTTACTGAAGCTGAAAGACATGCTGAAGCCTTTGCAAACACGGCATTTTTAAATCAGGCTATTCAAAAATTGTCTGGGCGAATTGGAGGTGCGATTACTCGTGAGTGGGGATTGGGGGAGGATTTTACTTTGGTAGCCGAAAGTTGGCGGAATATGAAAGTACAGTCCAGCGCTGTTTCCTATATTGATTTTGTGCGCATGGGAGCAGTCGCGGCAGGTTATATCGAGTCTCAAAAGAAATCGGTTATTAATGCGTGCATGCAGAAATATGTAATTGAAGATATGGATATGCTGCAAACTGAAACGTACAAAGACATGCTGGCGTCTGCAAGAGACGTGTTTACGTAATCTTAAGCTTAGATATGCTCAAGTCAGTAGGAAAGTAGGCTACTCAGTCAGTGCTTTGTAGCCATTAAATTTGGTTTTTTACACGGGGTTAGCGGATTACTCTTTTAATCCGAACGTGTCATCTAACCAATTGGACAATTTAATTAGTTCACCCGCCATAAGCGCAAAATCAGCGTCAGCTCTAGCACTCAATTCTTCTTTTGGAATATCATCGTTTTCTTCGCGCATTACGTCTGAAAATTTAATGCGTTTAACCGAAGCATCTTCTTGAATTATCGTGGTAAGCGTGTCTTTCCAACTAATTGCGACTTTGTGCAACTGTTTACCAGCATCTAAATGCGCTTTAATTTCGTCTGCAAATAAGTCTTGGTTCTTACAACGAATAATACTGCCGCTTTCAGCCGGATCTTGAAACTCCGCTTCTTCCAGCAGTTCAATATCGCGAGGCCAACTATCTGAGACCAACCAATCTGTTAGTTCTTCTGCAATGCTGCGTTTGGATAAAGGTACAACGGGTAACGAACCTAATGTTTTGCGTAACATCGCAAGAAACGTTTCTGCTTTTCCATCAGCTGAAGCGTCAATCATAATTAAATTATGGGCAGGGGAAACAAAACCGTGAGTATCCCCAATTTTGGTAAAAGCTTGAGGAAGTAGCTTATGGGTGATCTCTTGCTTAAGATCTTGCTTGGCCTTTTTACCAACGGAATTACCCGATGATGCTTCTAGTTCAGCTACTTTTTCATCAAGTTCGGCATTAACAACAGCCGCAGGCAAAATGCGTTCTTGCTTCCTAAGAGTGAACCAAAAATTACCATTGGCAGAATGGTACAGGCTTTCACCATGCCCTAGAGGGTTGGTCCAGCCCATGCTTGCCAGTTCTTGTTTCCCGCAAGGTCTGAAGCTATTTTCGGTCAGCAAGTTTTGTAAGTTTTCTTCGTCAAACTTAAGCGTTTCGGTCAATCGGTAAATTTTTAGATTCTTAAACCACATTAATTTATTTCCCAGTGCGACCAATGTAGCTGGCCCATCCCAAAAAAGAGCAGGGAGATTATCAGGAACTTGTATTTCTGACCAGAGCTTTCCTATGGGAGTTGGTGTTGCCAATTGGGATGTGTTTGATAGGCGGGACAATATATGCTGTTCTTACTCTATTTGTATGTTTAAGGTGAAATACGAAGGTAAAAAGCGCTACCAATTTGTAGGGTTAGTATATTTCACAACTGGTGCTGGAGTCTGATATTGTAACGATGCTAATAATAACAGTGTTTTTTTTGCCTCAGTTTGGGGGCCGAAGCGCCTTCCAGAACCACTTAATTTGCGTTTCTTTTACAGTATGTTTGCTTTAAAGCAACTTGCTATTTATTCGCAAACCTATCTTGAAGAGTGTGGATATCTCGATTCTGGATTTAAACAACCTTGTCAGTTTTATTATCAAACAGATTAAAACTAAAAATTCCATTTGAAGTGCTATTTAAGGTGCCATTCAGCGATGTTTTTTGTCTTGGGTGTAGGTTGAGTAATAACAGCAATTCATTACTAATTATGAGGAGTTTAACTATGAATTTACGAATGAAGACGTTAACAAATGTTGGTGCATCAGTACTGATGTTATTTTTCGCATTAATAAGCTATCCAGTGCTTGCAGACGGCAATACTGCAACGTCCAATGGCTTTGAAAAAATATTGGTTTTTATGGGACGGGTTTAATCGACCCTACTAATCCTAGCCCGCGCCCGGGAATAAACGATTGCGATGGTTTAATTTGTGGTGGTGGTTTTTTTTAACGCAATATTATGCTGTGTAGTGAGGAAGAGATAGAATCTCACAAAGAGGGTGCCAAGCAATATTTCATGGACCAATTTGGCTTGGATGTTGATTCATTGGCTGCACAAGGGCGAATTGATTTTGGCGATTTTTCGTTAAACCCTGATTATCAATACCGTGTACAAATAGCATCAGGGAAAGGTCCTAATGATGAAGGTTGGATTATTCGTGATGGTGGATATATTGCTGTTGTTATTGATCCTGCTGGTATTGAATTAGGTGGAAATTCTGAGGGGCTGCATGCGAATATGTTTAATGCTTATTTATATGGTGATTACAATGTCTTAGTCACCAATAGTGGTAGTCAGCCTAAAGAAGAAATGATAATTCAATTTAGGTCTACCGAAGCGGCTAAAATAAATGCTGATGGTAGTATGGATTTTCGCTGTGCTGTTTTTAATGAAGAGTTTGGGGAAGGTGTTGCTTACGGCTCTACTATTTTAAAGCCTATGTTAGATGGAAAGTTACGGGGTAACGGTCGCACAGTTGTAAGTTGGCCATCTCTTAGCCCAATTTCGTTTTTCCCGGAATCTCCAGAGTTTGGTTACAGTGCGAGTTCTTTTAAGTAGCTTTTTTGAGAGATTGCTCTACAAGTCACTCGATAAGTGGCTTATACAAGTGTAAGCAGTGAAGCATAAAATAAAACCAGTGGCATGATTGTGCACTGGTTTTTTACGTTCTTTAGCCTGTCACATTAGCTGTTAAACTTATGATCGTTGCTCTCAAATAGCTTACCTGTTGTTTGTTGCATACGATGGTGAGGAAAGTGAATACTATATTGAACACCTTTTCCCGTACTGCTCTCAACTTGAATTTTTCCGCCCAATGTTTGGGTAACCAAGTTATACATAATATGTGTGCCTAAGCCGCTGCCACCTTTTCCGCGCTTGGTCGTAAAAAAAGCATCAAAGTGCCTTTCGAGCATTTCTGGGCTAAGGCCTTTACCATTGTCCTGATAATGAATGAAGATGTTATCTTCGTCATCCCAAATTTTAACTGTAATTTTGCCATTTTCCTTGCTTTCAAAGCCATGAATAAGCGAATTCATTATCATATTGGTAACGATTTGGGCAATGGCACCTGGCGCGCAGTAAACTGTGATGTTCTCAGGACAATCTACGGTGATATTGTGAGAGGTCTTTTTAAATTTAGGGGCAAGTGATTGCGTTATTTCACGTAAATAATCCTTCATATCAATATTACGCATGGCTTCACTGGTTTGGTCAACAGACACTTGCTTAAAGCTGGCAACTAAATCAGATGCTCTATTAAGGTTATTGAGTAATAGACCGGTAGTTTGGTTGGCTTCATCAAGAAATGAAACCATTCCTTTATTGGTTAGCTTCTTTTCATCAAAAACGTTTTGTAGCGTGTTTAACCTTTCTTGTAGGAAGCTTGCAGCCGTTACCCCTACACCAATTGGGGTATTAACATCGTGGGCAATACCAGCAACCAAGCCACCTAATGAAGCCATACGTTCTGATTCTACCAATTGATCCTGAGCCATTCTCAACGTTTCCATAGAATCAGCCAGTTCTTTATTTTTATCTAGCAGCCTTTCTTCGATACGGCGGCGATTTTGGTTCTCTTTCTTTAACGCGTCCTGTTTATCAATTAGCTCATCACGTTGTTGTTCCAAGTCCAGCATTATGCGGCTGAGAGTGGCTGTTTTACGCGCGACTTCTTGTTCGAGCATCAAGTTTTGCTCATCGAGTTTTCGATTGGCATCCTTGAGTTCAGATTGTGCGCCGCCGAGTCGAGTTTGAAAATTTATCAGATCATCGACCAGCTTGTTATAGGCATCTCTGAGTACTTGTAGTTCGTTTTTATCCTCAATTTTTACGACCAGTTTAGATTGTTCCAAGCGTTCCAAATCAAACTCGTTCATTTGTCGAGTTAGTTCCGATAACGGCTCTGTTAACATGGTGCGAAAGGCATTGAGGAATAGAAAAACGAGAAATCCGGTTTTTAAAATGGCGTTGCCAACAAGAAAATACACGCCCACCTGAATACGAGTGAAAATAATCTCAAAGCTGGAATAAAGTGTTACGTCACCTACATTTGACGTTCGCCCGGAAAATTCAAAAATCAGCGGGAAAGTATAACCAAATGTGCCGCTTTCATGGTCGTGCATTCTACCTGAGGATACTGGAGGAATTTCAAGTAGTGAGGTTTTTCCCAAATTAGCAATGTAACTGCCATTTTCATCACGAATTTGCACACCTTCAACAATAGGAAGTTCCATTAATCCATTTGCTATGGATTGTGCTTGTGGCGTGTTTAATTCCCAGATTGCGCGGGTTAAGCTAGTGCTAAATGTATTTTTTAAGGTTTGCAGTTCACCAATAATATGATTTTTTGCGTTAAGGTATTCCGTTAAAATCTGTCCTGCAGTGACTAACAATGTCAACACAAAATAGACAGATAAAACCCGAGTAAGAAGCTTTCTGGATAACCCGGTTTTGACTTTCGACATTAAAGCTTACCTTTTTATCTTGTTGGTTATCTTATTATTGAAATATCTGATGTTCTGGCTTGCTTGTCGCAAACATTGCCAACTTGGACGCAACCTTACTTTCGTATAAACAATAGGGAGAAATAGCTTATTAATCCACCCCTACGGATTTCTTAATAACAGAGGTCCCATCCTTAGTCTTTTCGTTCATCACAAATTAAATTTAGAACAGACCAAGTAAATCCACGCTATTTTAAAGATGCTACATTAACTATTAAAAGAGAAGTTGAAATATAAAATGTAGTCGTCTTTGAGACAGTAGCAAAATTTGAATTTTAAAGCATCAACAGGATGCCATATGCGCCAGAGCAGTTATGTTAAACGTTAATTCTTTCGCTGATTTTGTTAATCTGAGTCATCGTAGAGCGGAATTACGGTGGCCAGGCGCTATAATTACCCTGTGAAATAGTGATTTTTTGCATTAGTTCCTAAAATCTTTTTTAGATTTTCATGAAAATGTCACAATTTAGACAAATAATTACCGCGAAATTTTGGATTATTGGGTTTTCTCATGTCGAAGCGTATTCTTGTTGTTGAAGACGAAGCACCTATCAGAGATATGGTGAAATTTGTATTAGAACAATCCGACTATGAAGTGGTCGAAGCGGAAGATTTTGATGTGGCGCTTCAGAAGGTTAAGGAACCTTACCCTGATTTGATCCTATTGGATTGGATGTTGCCTGGCGGCACAGGTGTTCAATTGGCTAAAAAGCTAAAGCAACATGAGCATACTCGTGATATCCCGCTTATTATGTTAACGGCTCGGGGAGAGGAAGAAGACAAGGTAAGAGGATTAGAAGCTGGAGCCGATGATTACGTAACCAAACCTTTTTCTCCCAAGGAATTGGTGGCACGCATTAAGGCTGTTATGCGTCGTGCTTCACCTACAACGGCAGACGAGCCTTTGGATGTGAATGGATTGGTTTTAGATCCAGTTTCCCATCGTGTATCTGCTAACGAGCACAATCTGAAATTAGGTCCTACAGAATTTAAGTTGTTGCACTTTTTCATGACACATATTGACCGTGTATACAGTCGCGAACAATTACTGGATCATGTATGGGGCACTAATGTTTATGTTGAAGATCGCACTGTTGATGTGCATATTCGTCGATTGCGTAAGGCAATTGCGGGCAATGGACATGAAAATATGATACAAACCGTACGCGGTGCTGGTTACAGATTTTCCGCAAAAATGTAAAAGCACTACGATGAAAAACGGCAACAATGAAAGGCCATAATCAACCTCTCGCATTGGTGAAAATCAGAAGTATTCTGTTAAACATGCAATGCGAAAGTAAAGCTGGCCTGACAGTGATATATAATGCGTAGTTATTATCTTCATTTTTTGAGTAGTGCACCGTTGTTCATCGTTATCGTATTCCAAAGGAGTGCAATGTAGCCTGTGTACTACCCATTTTCCTGGTTTAAAAGCCTCGCAAAGACGCTACTCCTTTTAGTTTTTGTGCTGGCAATAGGTGTTTACTTTGAGCAAATCTTATTGGCGTGGGCTTTGTTCGTTACCGGTTTAGTGCTGGCGCATTATTGGAACCTATTTAGACTCAATCAGTGGCTATGGCACAGTAAAAAGATGACTCCCCCCCATGCCAAAGGCATATTGGGGAATATTTATGATGGTATTTATTACTCTCAGCGCCGAGCTAGAAACAAGCGTAAACAGTTAGGCGTATTAATAAGACGTTTTAGAGAAGGTTCGGAAGCACTTCCTGATGCAGTCGTAGTAGTTGATGCCGAAGGTCACATTTTTTGGTGTAACAAACTGGCTAGATTGGCGCTAGGCTTACGGTGGCCAGATGATAGCGGCAGACGACTTGACAATCTGATTCGCCATCCCAAGTTTGTTGCATTTTTTAATGCTGGAAATTTTGAACGTCCTATCGAAGTTCTATCCCCGACTAATCTAGATAAAACCTTTGAATATCGCGTTATGCCCTACGGCGAAAATCACTTTCTTTTGATCGCCAGAGATGTGACTCAATTGTCGCAACTAGAACAAATGCGAAAAGATTTTGTCGCAAATGTTTCCCATGAATTACGCACGCCATTAACCGTATTAACCGGGTATTTGGAAATGTTTTCCGGACAGTCCAATATTCCTCCCGCTATGTTAACAAAAGCGCATGATGAGATGGCGTCGCAAGCAACACGCATGCAAAACTTAGTTGAAGAGTTGTTAACCTTGTCTCGCATTGAAGCAAGCTCTGAACGTGTTTATGAGAAAACCGTTGATGTGCCCAAATTACTCAATACCATTGAAGTTGAGGCGGGGGCGTTAAATAAAACTAAGCATCATGATATCCATTTCTCATTAGACCATCGGTTGTTAGTGCTTGGCGTGGAAACTGAATTACGCAGTGCCTTTTCTAATCTCATATTTAATGCCATTCATTACACACCCAATGAAGGGAAAATACAGGTAACGTGGGAAATGACCTCTGAGGGTGCTCGGTTTTCAGTTGAGGATAATGGTGATGGGATTGCGCCCGAGCATTTGAATCGGTTAACGGAGCGGTTTTATCGGGTTGATAAAGCACGTTCCCGTAAAACGGGTGGTTCGGGATTAGGATTATCTATTGTTAAGCATGTACTATCACATCATAATTCTAAATTAGATATTCAAAGTCAGGTGGGAAGTGGGAGTGAGTTTTCCTTTTCTTTTGTTAAGGACATGTCGGTTACTCGGAGCAGAAATGCGCAGTAGGCTGGCGATAGCCTTTTGTTTAGTTGCCTGTATTTGGCATTCAAATGTGTATGCCTACGAATATCAAAAGCAACCCGGTGTAGCTGGAACCGTGTCCGTTGTTGGCTCGGATACCATGGCAAATCTAGTTGCCCTGTGGTCACAGCATTTCAAGCAAATTTACCCTCATGTTAATATCCAAATGCAAGCTGCGGGTTCAGCAACGGCACCCACTGCTTTGACGGAAGGGGTTGCAAGTATTGGCTCTATGAGCCGAAAGCTTAAAGCCAGTGAAATTGAATATTTTCGTCGCAAGTTTGGTTATGCACCAACGACGTTGAAAGTGGCGCTAGATGCAATAACACTATTTGCTTCATTGGATAATCCAATTCAAGGGCTAAGCCTTACTGACGTTGACGCTATTTTTTCGGAAACTCGCTATTGCGGCGGCGTAAGCAGTATTGATACATGGCAACAACTAAACGTTGAATTTGGGGACAAACCACTTCCTATCAAATTGTTTGGCCGAAATTCTGTATCAGGAACTTATGGTTTATTTAAACAAAAGGCGCTTTGCAGAGGGGATTTCAAAGCAAGAGTTAACGAAATGCCAAGTTCTGCTTCTATTATTCAGTCGGTTGCATTTTCCCTTGGCGGAATAGGTTATGCGGCTTTTGGATACACCTATTCGGGTGTGAAAGTGCTGCCAATTGCTGCCAATAATAAACCTGATGTAACAAGTGCCTTTATCCCTCCTTCTGCCGATAGCATTGCTAGCGGTGCTTATCCGTTGTCGCGTACCTTATATTTGATAGTGAACAAGCCTAAAGGGCAGTCAATACCTGATATTACTAAGGAGTTTTTAGTGTTTATCATGTCAGATACAGGCCAAGCTTTGGTGAAAAAGGCGGGTTATGTTTCGGTACTGGCAACGGATGTAAATCGACAACTCAAATTAATTCGAGACTAGCTTATGGCCCTTCCTGTTAATTGGAAAAATTGGATAGTAGAGCAATTATTTAAAGGGAAGCCGGCTGTACAGATTCTAAATAAGATAATGGAAAATGGTTTTCGATTTGAAGACGGAAAGGCCGCTTTAGGCAATAACTTACCAAAGAATATCAATAGTCCGTTTAATAATGATTTTTATGCCGCACTTTCCAAGCCTAAATTCCTGGGACAAAATCAGTATGCTTTGGAAGATTATTCTTCGGAGCAAATTCAATTATTTGGCATACCGAACTTTCTTAGTGAGGCTGAGTGTAAAAGTATCATTGAGGTTGCACAGGACAAGTTTGAACCTTCACAAATTAGTACTCAAACTGGTTTTGGAGCTCAACGTACGTCTACCACCTGCAACTTAACCTTTATAAATGCACCCATTGTTGGGCAAGTGGAGCAGCGAATTGTTCAAGCCTTGGAATTGGGAGTAGGAGAAAATGAAGTCATTCAGGCACAACGGTATCAGATAGGGCAAGAATTTAAATCGCACAAGGATTATTTTGAACCGGGTTCAGATGAGTATCGCAGGCATGCGACCAAACGAGGCCAGCGTACTTGGACTTGTATGATTTATTTAAACGAAGGTTGTACTGGTGGTGAAACAGAATTTACAAAAGTAGGTAAGGTTTTCCAGCCAAAAATGGGATTTGCGCTTATTTGGAATAACCTTTTGGCGGATGGCTCTCCTAATCCGAATACGTTGCATCATGCTCATCCGGTGAAAGAAGGAGAGAAGTACGTTATCACTAAGTGGTTCAGAACCTTCAAGCAATAAAATCTCAATATTGGCTTTTACCACAAATTTTTCATATATAAGATTTTCATACACAAAACCTTCATATATCAATACTTTTCATTTCCCCTCTTTTTACTAATTGAATCCCTTGTTATTAAACATTTGTGACAGATTTTGGTTGTAACAATACTGTCATACATCTCCGCTAGTCTTGCGCCTGTTTTTTGATAACTGAAATTCCTAATCTGGAGCACACTAATGGAATTTAAAGACGTATTTAAAGTTTCTGCATTAGCGGCAGCACTTGCTTTAGCTGGTTGTGGTGGCGATATCAATATTAGCGAAGGCGATATCGATAATAGTGTTAATGATAGTAACAATAACACTGGCGGCGGTTCTCCAACTACGCCTACAACTCCAACTACACCTACGACTCCTCTTCCAGGCGATTTCAGTGCTTCACTAAGCCAAGCAGTCACGAATGCTTTGGGTGAAAGCGTCACGGTACAGGTTATTTCTGGCCGTATCACTGAAGACACAACGTTAACCAACGATGCGTTTTACGCCATTTCTGGTCCCGTATTTGTAGGTAACGATAAAGCAGACAGTGCCACATTAACGGTCGAAGAAGGCACCGTTATCTTTGGTCAAACCGGCAACGATTACTTAGTTGTTAGCCGCGACTCAAAAATTGAAGCCGTAGGCACGGTGAATGACCCAATTATAATGACGTCTTTGCAAGATGTGGTTGGAGAAACCACTAGTGCAGGTCAATGGGGTGGGTTGGTATTGCTAGGCAACGCCCCCTCGAACAAATGCCCTTCAGATGGTTCCGATTGTGCGCTTCAAGTTGAAGGCGTAGAAGAAGGCGGTGTATTTGGCGGTACAGACCAAGCTGACGATTCTGGCGCATTGAATTATGTGGTTGTTAAGTATGCAGGTTTTGAAATTGCACCTGACAATGAATTGAACGGCGTGACTTTCGGTGGTGTTGGTTCAGGTACAAGCGTTGATTTCTTGCAAGTTCATGCAAATGCCGATGACGGTGTTGAATTCTTTGGCGGTAACGTTGAACTTAAGCACCTGGTTTTAACTGGAAACCAAGATGACAGTGTCGATTGGGATAATGGATTCCGTGGCAAGCTGCAATATGTTTTCATTGAGCACGACAAGAACTCTGGTGATGCAAACCGAGGCATCGAAGCTGATAACGACGGTTCTACTCCAGATAAAGAACCTCAGTCAAATCCTATGATCTCCAACTTAACTATCATTGGTAACAACTTTGATGGTGAAGACGATTCAGAAGGTGTTTACCTTCGCGAAGGTACAGGCGCACAAATATTCAATATGGTTGTAACTGGTCCAACTGAAATGGGCGAGTGCTTGGAAGTTGAAAATTCCACGGAAAGCCAAGCTAACTTGGGCGATGGCACAATCACCATTACTAGCTCTGTTATTGGGTGCAGCAATGGCGAAAACTTTAAAAATGCTGACGCAGCTGTCGATCTAGAGAATTGGTTTTTGACCACTCAAACCGGTAACCGTGTACTTGATTCTGTCATGTTAGGTTCTGACGGTGCTCCGCTTGCGAACTCTCCTTTATTGGGTACAGGTACTGATGCATCTCAAGTTGATGGCTTCTTTGAAGCAACCGATTTTGTTGGTGCTGTTGGTACTACCGATTGGCGTCAAGGTTGGGCTTTTGGTTTTGGTGGCGGTGAAATTACGGCTTCAGCGCCTATTGCCGGTTGTCCTACAGGCACAACGGCTATTTCTCCTGCTGATGGCGTAACCACAACGTGTCAAATTTCTGGTCGCATCACAGCAGATACCACATTAACTGCTGGCAACATGTATGCCCTTTCTGGTGCGGTATTTGTGGGTGGCGACAAAGTAGACAGTGCAACATTAACTATTGAAGCCGGTGTTAGCGTTTTTGGTCGCTCTGGTAATGACTATTTGGTAGTTAGCCGCGATTCAAAAATCATGGCTCAAGGTACAGCTCAAAATCCAATTACTTTCACTTCAAACCAAGATATTACTGGCGATGCAACGGCTGCTGGTCAATGGGGTGGTTTAGTATTATTGGGTAATGCACCTTCTAACAAATGTCCTTCTGACGGTTCCGACTGTGCCCTTCAAGTTGAAGGTGTAGAAGAGGGCGGTGTATTTGGTGGTGCTGATACGGCAGACAGCTCAGGTATGCTTCGTTATGTTGTTGTGAAGCATGCGGGTTTTGAAGTTGCGCCGGATAACGAATTGAACGGTATTACCTTTGGTGGTGTCGGTTCTGGTACTACGGTTGAATACATTCAAGTGCATCAAAATGCTGATGATGGTATCGAGTTCTTTGGCGGTAACGTTAACTTGAAATACGTGGTATTGACTGGAAACCAAGATGACAGCGTAGATTGGGATAATGGTTTCCAAGGTAAGCTTCAATATGTATTGGTGAAGCATGCTGCTGATGATTCAGATGCAAACCGTGCTATCGAAGCAGACAACGATGGCTCAACGCCAAACAAACAACCTCAGTCTAATCCTTCTATTGCGAACATGACTATCATCGGCAATAACTTCGATGGTGAAGATGACTCCGAGGGCGTTTATTTGCGCGAAGGTACTGGCGCTCAGTTAGCTAATTTTGTTATTACCGGTCCGGCTGGAATGGGCGAGTGCTTCGAAGTTGAAAACTCCAACGAAAGCCAATTGAATTTAGGTGACGACACAATCACATTCACCAATTCTGTTATTGCTTGTGAAAACGGCGAAAACTTCAAGAATGCCGATGGTGCAGTTAGTTTAGAAAACTGGTTCCTTAATACCCAAACAGACAACGCAGTAGTAACGGGTCAGTCTGATGTATTAAACGGTATTTTCACTATCTATAACGGCACAGCGAAAGACTTCACTGGCGATACTTTCTTCGACAATGTTGACTTTGTTGGTGCGGTGGAAGCATCTAATGACTGGACTGCTGGTTGGGCCGTAGGCCTAGAATAAGCAGCAGTTTAGCTTTTAAAAAATGTAAGCAATAAGTGCGTTGCCTTGGCAACGCACTTTTATAGGTCTAGCAGGCCTGAATAAAGCCCCTGAAATTGACAGTTTATAATTTCAAATGAGGTAACAAATGACTACGCGAACTAACAGATATCCTCTAGCAAAATTATCGCTAGCCGTTATGGTGGGATTAACTGCGGGATTAGCCTTTCAGCCCACTGCGCTGCAAGCTCAAGAAAGTGAGCAAGAGGATGATCAGGTTATAGAAGAAGTTGTCGCGGTAGGCACCAGACTTAAAGGCAGCGCAACAGCTGTCATGCAAGAGCGTAAAGAGCAGGCTTTTGTTGCTGATATTCTTGGTGCTGAACAAATCTCCAGAACAGGAGATAGCGATGCCGCTTCAGCATTACGTCGTGTAACCGGGTTAACACTGGTTGACGGCAAGTTTATATATGTACGAGGTCTGGGTGAACGTTATTCCAGTACTCAGTTAAATGGAAATTCAGTTCCTAGCCCGGATCCCACTCGTTCAGTTATTCCATTGGATTTATTCCCTTCAGACATTATAGAAAGTTTGTCGGTTCAAAAATCTTATTCTCCGTCCATGCCAGCGGCATTTGGTGGTGGTAATGTTGATATTCGTTTAAAAACCATTCCCAATGACTTTGTATTCAATGGCACAGTGAAGATTGGTGGCAATTCAGATAATTTTAATGATGCTTTCCAATATGATGGCGGTAGCAGTTTTTCTGGTGAAGATGATGGTACGCGTGCAGCACCCACTTCTATTGTTGAGCGTTGGGATAGCCTACAGTTTTTGGATAATCTTAGTGTCGGGCAAGCCCGTGACATTCTTAAAGATGTAAATCGTAACTACGATTTGGCATTAGAAAGTGTCAACCCGGATTATGGTTTTAATTTCTCACTTGGAAATCGATTCGATTTCAATGAAGACATTCGTTACGGCTTTTTAGTTGCGGGTGGATATGACAATAAGTGGGAAGTTGCCGATGAGTTTATTGGCGAGCAACCCCAACAAGATGGTGATGAAATCGTTTTGGTGCGTTTTTTCGACGAAGTGCAGTCTACAGAGCATTCGGTTAAATGGTCTGGCATGTTCAACTTCGGCATCGATTATAAGCGCAATCATCGCATTGATTTCAGCTCCATAGCACTAAACGATACCAGCGACCGTGTTAAAGATAAAATTGGTAATTCTAATAATATCCAGTTGATTGATGGCCAACGTATTCATGACTTTGAAGTCGTTTACGAAGAACGCCAAATGTTTGCCAATCAGGTTAAGGGGATGCATACCTTCCCTGAACTTGGATTCTTAGGGGTCGATTGGCGTTATTCATTAGGGCGCTCAAGCCGTAATGCACCGGGAGGTGTATCAGTACGATTCTTATTGGATGATAAAAACGAAGATGGCGTATTCGACCGGGTTGCGGAAAGTGCCTTAACTAACGCGACTACTGCTGCTCGTTATCAATTCCAAACCCTGCATGATCGGGTGGAAAATTACGGTTGGAACGCGACCTTTCCTTATTCCTTAAGCAAGTGGGAAATGGAATTTAAAGTAGGCGCGGACTTTGTTAGTAAATCACGTAAAGCAGAGAATAGACGTTTCGATATCAACACCCGTGGATTGGCAAACTCTTCCGATTTACAGGGGAGTTTATTCGGCGATATTTTGAGTGATGCTGTATTAGACAGTGTCGCGCTTTCTACCGTTCCCTTGTTATCTGATACCACCATTGCTGGTGATGATTATGCATCAGCTCAAAAGGTTGATGCTTATTATTTTGAAGCGGATATGTTTTTCGATAACGAATGGCGATTTAGCGGTGGTGTGCGTTGGGAAGACTTTCGTCAAGCTGTAACACCTTTTGACCCACGTACTAACCAGTTTGATATTGCTGATGAAGACAGTTTAGAAGATTTAGTTTTCAAGGAAGATGATTTCTATCCGGCAGTCGCACTTACTTATACCATCAACCCCGAAATGCAGTTGCGTTTTGGCTATGGTGGAACAGTCGTGCGTCCTGATATTCGTGAAGTCTCAGCGTCAACTTACATTGACCCGTTAACTGACTTTCCAATCGGCGGCACGCCGGGGTTAAGAACAACGTCTATTAAAAACTATGACATTCGTTGGGAATGGTATACCGAAATGGGCAACAATTTGTCAGTTGCTTTGTTCTATAAGGATATGTCGGATCCCATTGAATCAGTGCAGTCTCCAGCCCAAGACGGTCCGCCGTTAGTTCGTATTGCTAATGCTGAAACCGGTGAATTATATGGTGTGGAAGTTGAGTTCCTGCGTGACTTAACGTTTATCAGTAACGATGGGATTTGGGATAACTTGTTCCTTAGCGGTAATGTAACGCTTAGTGCTTCTGAAATCACCATGGATCGTCAAAACATCGTTGAGCAAACAGGCGTTTCGGCTTCCATAACCAATTTGACCCGCCGATTAACCGGGCACTCTGAATACGTAGTTAACTTTAATTTAGGCTATGACTCAGATGACGGGAATCACTCTGCATCATTGGTTTACAACGTGTTTGGTGAACGTATTATCATTCCTGGAATTGATGGCTTTGATGATAGCTACGAGCAACCGTTCCACTCATTGGATTTGGTATACACTTATTATCCTGATTTCAATAGTACGGTTAAATTCAAACTGCAAAATATGCTCGATCAAGAAAAAAAGCTAGAGTTTGAAGACGTAACATTACGTTCAGAAACCAGAGGAATAGGGTTTAGCGTTTCTTATAAACGCGAGTTCTAAGCTTTCTAAATTTTCTAAAATATTCCAATAGCCTCGTTGTTTATCAGCGAGGCTTTTTTGTTTCTACTCCCTGTTTTTTCATCAATAGAGTATTTCCTCGAAGAGCGGAAATTAAGCATTCAATAGGCTTTTATAATTAAACAAAACAGTATAAAATCCGCGCGGTTTAAAATTTAAAAGCAATTATCCGGGCCTAAGTCGTTTCTTAACGAGCCTCGGTCAATTACGCATTGCATTAAATAAAATGGTGATGGAGCTGTTATGCAGGGAATATTTAAGATGCCTTTTTGGATTGGTACTTTTCTTTATTTTATTACTCAAGTTGCTTTCGCGATTACCCCAACAGCGACAAGTTCGCTTACCGGCCCGCATAACATAACCCTTACATGGGATACCGTTCCTAGCGCTACCCATTATCAAGTTCAAAAGCAGGTTAATGGCATTTGGGAAGAAGTGTCTGTTCCTGCCACTAATCTACAAGCTGTAACAGGCCTAGAAGATGGTGAGCATACCTTTCGCGTTAGCGGGTGTGTTGAAGAAGTAGGCGTTACCATTCATTGTGGTGATGCAATAGCTGAATATTCGGCACCATATTCTCTTACATTGCCCTTGGCAAGTACTGGGCCTAACCCTGTTATCGATATCGCAACGGCTCCCGCGGTTGTGAATACATCCACCTATAGCAACGATACTGTTTCTGCTCAAGTCGGCACAATGGGAGGGCAATTTCGTGTTGATGAATCTGGGTCGGCAACTTACAGCGTGCCACTTACCTTGCCTCAAGGCATCGCTGGCTCTACTCCGCAGTTTTCTTTAAATTACAGTTCGTCCGCTGGTAATGGTCCTTTGGGCGTGGGTTGGAATGTGTCTGGCTTGTCTGCAATCAGCCGCTGTCGCCCGACAAATGAGCAGGATGATTTTAATCTGCAACTCACATTGAGTAATGATGACCGCTTTTGTTTAGATGGCCAAAAACTGGTGGCTGTTTCTGGTAATTATGGTGTAGATGGCACGGAGTACCGCACTGAAGTAGACAGTCGAGCTCGCGTTATATCCTATGGCACGCAAGGTAACGGCCCTGCTTATTTCACAGTTGAAAGAGAAGATGGCTCTACCAGCTACTACGGTGGGCAAAGTGCATCAGGCTCGCTATCAAGTGCGACCTTACTTGCTGACAATACGGGCGTAGTTTGGAGCCTCACTCGCATAACCGATAATATGACCGCCAGTACGGGCGGTATTGTTTTTGAGTACATCAAAGGCCAAGCCAGTACACCCAATATCGGCCTCAATGAAATCGTGATATCTAAAGTCAGTTACAGCGGTAACGAAGTTAGTTTTAATTACAAAGGTACTTCAACTAGGGAAGACCTACGCAGTGGCTTTGTGATGGGAGCATTGGTTACAGCTGAAGCTCAGTTAGACAATATTACGGTTAAAAACCACAGCAATACCATTACTCGCACATACACACCTAGCTATGAAATAGATGCCGAAAGTAAAGTTCAACGAATTAATTCCATTACCGAGTGTGGCTTAGGTGGAACAACCTGCTTACCGGCCACAACTTTTGATTGGTACAATAGAGAGGCAAGAAGTTGGGCTGTTTCCCAAGCTCGCCCACTCGGAAACAAAACAGTACTAGCACCAACGCCTCTGGATGCGGATGGCGACGGATATACAGACTTTGCTTTTATTGCTGAAACGGATATTTCCGATCAACTTTCAGTTTACATATCATACAATCGTGGTTCAGGGTTACTCGGTGAGTTAGTCAAACTCACAACCATTAATATTGAAAACTTTGGAATTCCAGGAGGGTACGCCCATCGTCCTCAGTTAATCCCTTCTGATATTGATGGAGACGGTAGAGTTGAACTCGTCTTTTATACCAAAACAACGAATAATTACCGATGGAAATATTACGACTTCAATGATTCCAACGTGATTGAAATTCAAAACTGTACCGATTTGGGTGGCTGTACTATTACCAATCAAACGGTTCATATTATGGATACGGGTGTTGATGTTGCGCAACAGAACGCCGCTCATTCGGAAGTTTTACTACATGATTTTAACGGCGATGCCATGCCTGATATGGTATTCCCAACTTTCAGACTTATGAATGATGGCAATGGTCAATTCACGTCACCAGCGATTCAAAGCAACATTGCAGAAACATTAGCAGGGTACAGCGGAAAAGTAATATCGACTTCCCGTTCATCAACTATTGCAGATGCGCAAAACCACCCAGACCATGTTGAAACCTTGGTTGCTGAAGAAGCGTTTAAAAAATATGGCAATATTTATAAGCGCAGGGATGGTAACCCAACAAGGGGTTTACGTAACCCCCAAGATATTACTAATACTCAACAAAATGCAGGCCCTACAACCATTCAGGCAAGATCGTTCCCCGGTAACATCCCTCCTATGGACTTTAATGGCGATGGCGCAGCCGATGTAGTAATACGCATGATAAACATCTATCGCCCGAATGGGGAGCCTGTTGAAGGGGATACTTTCTGGGCGGTATATAATCTTGAAAAAACCAAAGATTTAAATGGAAACTATCAAGAACCAAGTTATCAAGAATTTCATACTTTTGATGTTAATTCATTACCTAACAGTCAGATTTATGGTGGGGATCTAAACGGTGATGGTTTAGGTGATCTTATTATCCCGCCAGAAAATCTAACGACCAATATTTATTCTATATATCTTTCCAACGGCAAACAAATGCTGCTGGACGGAACGGTCACTTTTGGCGCTGCAGCAGAAGATACGTTAAGTATCACTATTCAAGACATTAATAGTGATGGGCGCACGGATATATTGTATTTCGATAAAACTGAAAAACAATGGGAAATACTATATCAACAAACAGATGGCAGCTTTGAGGTGCCAGCTATACTTGCCTCAGAAAGCACTTTTGATGAAAATCATGACGCAGTATTTCTTACTGACTGGACTGCTGATGGTGAGTTCGGTCTAGTGCATTTAGATGATAAAGTCCTGCGATATCGTCCAGATGCAATGGAAGAAAGACCAGGTAACTTTATTCGGTCCATTACCAACGGCTTTAATTTAACAACTGACATTTCTTATGGGTTATTAACCGACAATAATTTGTATACCAAAGGGGTCGGTGCTGAAAATCTTGATTATGGTAATGGCTCATCTGTTTTCGATTTAATTTATCCCGGTTATGCCGTTAGTAGCGTCACCTCTGATGCTCCGGGTTATGTTAATGGGGTTTATGAAACAACCAATGAATTAAGAGTAGATTATTTCTATAAAGGCATGCGTGCTCAGTCCGGTGGTCGAGGCTCATTGGGTTTTGAAAAACTCTATACTTATGATTTCGACCGCGGCATTACGACTGAAACCACCTATCGGCAGGATTTTCCATACACCGGTATGCCCATATCAACCAAACAATATATGGGAGCGAGGACCGATTCTCCAGCAGCTAACCAAATATTGTCAGAATCTACTAATACTTATGTTCATGAGCTGTTGCAAGCAGGCAAAACGGTTTTTCCTTATTTAGATTTTAGTGAAGAAATAAGTTACGCGGTTAATGATGCTGGCACGGCTACCCAATTTCTTAGTAAAGTTGTGACTGATAACGCTTACACTTTGCGTCAAGCTAGGACTTACGATACCTCAGGTGTTCTTAATGTAAATCACCATGCCAATTTAACCACCATCACCGTTACGACCAAAAACACCAATGATACTAATCTCAACAGCTATGCCAGCAAAGTCACCACCTCCAATGGTTATGCCGTGGAATACGATGGGTCCAGCGTGAACGATTGGTGGCTGGGAAGGGTAACAAGCACCGGGGTGACTCATCAACGCCAGTCTACAGAGCTAAACATAGGTGATTTAACGATTGCTCGTAGCTCAACCTTTCAGTATCACCCTTCGGGCGTGCATAAAGGCATGTTGAAGTCTGAAACGGTATCCACGCCAAGTGGTATGTTGGCTGCTCAGAGTGAATTAACCACATTACATTGTTACGATGACGTGGGTAATAAAATCAAAACCATTACCAGCAGCAATAGTGTTGCTGGTGTGAGTTGTGCTACGCGTAATATTGCGACATCGGGTGATGTGAATAAGGCCTATCGCTATCAAGGGGCAACTTTTGATACAGATAAACGTTACGCCATCAATACTCAAGATGCATTATTTACGGTGAATACCGTGAATAGTCGAAATGCATTTGGCCAAGCAACACAAGTAACCGACATCAATAATGTGGTTTCGTTTAATTGGTATGATGATTTTGGTCGGCAATTTGCCAGTGCCAATAGTATTGGGCAAGGCAGCGAAACCAAGCGACACCTTGCTACAACGGGCACGGCATTAGGCTCACCGGTTATATCTTCCATTGACAGTGCCTCAATTCATTTTATTGAAAAGACAACACCGGTGAGTGCCCCAATTCAGTATAAATATTTCGACGTAATGGGGCGTCAGGTGGCGCAGGCAACACAGGGTTTTGATGGCACCTATATTGTGCAAACAACCAAATATGACCAATATGGTCAGGTTATCGCACAGTCAAATCCTTATAAAGCCACGGGCACTCCTTACTTTACGACATCAGCTCACGATAAATTTGGTCGGGTACAGAGCATTGTTACCAGTGTTGAAAATGGCACCACGCCTGGAGAAAACAGCACACAATCTACAGTTGAGTATGCCAATAACGGATTATCATCCACCACATCGGTAAGCTACAACAGCATTACCCAAGGTAATCAAACTCAATCTAAAACCGAAGTGAGAAGTGTTTTAGGTGAAACCGTTTCAGTTACCGATGCAGCGGGTACTATTCAATATTTTTACAACGCCACAGGAAGCTTAACCAAAGTGAAAGGGGTGGATGATGTCGAAATCCAAACCACTTTCGACAAGCTTGGCCGTAAAACAGGCATGGTAGACCCAGATAAAGGCACGTGGGCATATCAATACAATGCGTTGGGTGAATTAACGCAACAAACGGATGCTCGTGGGCACATCACTAAGTTTTATCGTGACAGCGTGGGGCGGACCATTACCCGCAGCGTGTCAGGCAACGGCGTGACGGAAAATACCAATTACTCCTATAAAAATGGTGCGCTTGTTGATGTGCCAAAATTGCAATCGGAGCAGTATACCGAGAGTGTGTATCCTAAAAAGTCGTTTACTTACGACAGTGTGGGTCGCCCGTCATTAGTGACAGTAGAGCTTGATGCCACTAAAGCCTACACCTTACAAACAACCTATGACCAACATGGCAGAGTGTTTCAGCAATTTGATGCTGATGAGTCATCGCTTATTGGTTGTGTTAATGGTTCAAACACTGCGGTGGGAGCTTGCTGGGGAACGAAAAACACGTATAACACTTATGGTTATTTAGAATCTCAAGAAGAAGCTCGCTATAGCGCTAGCGCTGATACAACGCTTAAAACGGTGTTCCAAACCATCACAGAAATGGATGCCTTTGGTAATGTGACATCATTCACCCAAAACAACGACAAAATCACTTCAACTAAAGTGTATGACCAACAAACGGGTTATATCAAAAACATTAATACCAATAATGGATCTCCTATTCAGGTAAACGAATATCAGTTTGATGCTATTGGTAACCTGAGAACTCGTACTCGTCATGCACTAAAAAAATCTCCCAGTCATGCTGTCAATGTTGGGGGGGCTGATATTTTCTCGCAGAGTTTCAGTTATGACAATGTAAACCGTTTAACGCATATCGGCGATGTTGAGCATATGCAGTATGAAAATAACGGCAACATTAAACACAAGTTAGGCGTGGGGAATTACTGTTACAACAGCGCTCGGCCTCATGCTGTAAGTGGCATTGGCGCAGCTAATTGTACTACCCAAGACTATCAGTATGATGCCAATGGCAATATGACCAGTGGTCGTGGCAGAACCATTACCTATGCGCATTACGACAAACCCACCAGTATCAGCAATACGGCCGGCACAACTGACTTTGTTTACGATACCGCGCGCAAACGCTTTAAGCGCACTACTACAGCAAACGGGAAAACCACCACCACGTGGTACATCGGTAATACCGAAGTAGTGAATGAAGACGGTGTTTTCAAAGAAACCCGTCGTTATTTGCCTAATGCCATTCAAACTCGCCACAGTACCGGTGTGGTTGATACCCGCTACCTGCACAAAGACCATTTAGGTAGCATCGACACCATTACCAATAAAGACGGTAAAATCATTGAAAAAGTATACTTCGATGTGTGGGGCAAACGTGAATCCATTGATTCATCACAATGGAATACCACTGCACGAAGCCAAGAAGCCAACACATTGGTTAGCGTGCTGGACATCACCCCAAGAGGCTTTACCGGACACGAACATGTGGACCACGCCGACATCATCCATATGAACGGACGGATATACGACCCGACACTGGGTAGATTCCTACAAGCAGATCCGTTTATACAAGGGCCAAAGAATAGCCAGTCATTGAATCGCTATTCTTATGTACTTAATAATCCGCTAAGTTATACCGACCCGAGTGGGTATTTTGCGAATCCATTCAAAAAGATTGGTCGGAATATAATAAGAGCCGCTTCAAAAATATTTGGAAAAGAGCTTGTTAATATTGCCGGTAATATTGCTTCTCTATATTGTGGTCCTGCTGCTGCGGCATGCGCTGGTGCTTGGAATTATGAGTTCTCTAGAGCAATGGGGGCCTCTTCCGAAGGTGCTTTTTTTGCAGCCTTTCATTCAGCCGCCGCAGCTGTTGTTTTTCAACAGATAGGGGGAAATTTTTCAAAGTTGGGAGCTAGCAATGTTAATGCGGTCGCTTGGGAAGGGGCTAGTATAGGAAACTTTGTGGACTTTGGTGGTAACTTACTAACAAGAGGTCAGGTAGCCGCTCAAATAGCGAGTCATGCAGTGGCTGGCGGTGTATTTTCTGTATTACAAGGTGGTAAATTCGGCCATGGATTCTTTAGTGCAGGTGTGACTAAAGGACTCGGTGGTGCTTTCTTGCCGGGTGGAAGCAATCTTAGTGCTGGGCAGGTTGTTGGTGGTACGGTTGTATCAGCTATCATTGGTGGCACTGCCTCTGTAATATCTGGTGGTAAGTTTGCAAATGGGGCAAGAACGGCGAGTTTTCAGTTTTTGTTTAATCAGGCTGGTAAGTCCGGGGTTTGGAACCAACTCAAGAGAATTGGTAACGATATATGGAGGGATTTGACAACTGATCGAAGAGCTTATTATTACCCCAATAATAGCCGCCCAAGGCAAACTGTAGGAGGTATCATGGCCGAACAAGCTGGTGCAAAATCAATTGTTGATTATAATGTGACTACACAAGCAGAATGGGCTCAAGCTGCAGGAGTATTGTCTCTGACAGCTATCCCTTTTTCTACGCCGCTAGCTGTAGGGTTAGGTTTTGGAGGTGGGTATTTGTCTTTTACAGATCCCATGAATAATCCGGGTAACCCTAATAGTTTTATTGGATCATCTATAGATGCAACCAGTATGGGGCTAGGTGCATTGGATCAAAACCTTGGCCCCTTATCTCAAACTCTAGGTAGAGGTAATGCAATGTATCAGTTTTATCAAATTATGACTAATAATGCATGTATGTCTCCTTATAGGTGTTAACAGTGACCAAATTTTATTGGCATGCTTATATGGTGTTGTGGGGACTATACTGTTTTGTTGGTCTAACAAGAAATTTAGTAGCATCTATAGTTGTATTGGCTTTTATCAGTATATTGTCCATTTATTTGATGAAAAACTTTATAGAATATAAGTTTCTCAAAAAAAATTATTATTTAAATTTTGGACTTCTCACTTTAGTACTAATGGTATTTTTTTTCCTAGATATTCAGGGACCATTATCATTATTAGTTTTTGTTATCTATGTCTTTATTAATTTCAATCAAGATCGAAAAATAAGGTCTGGAAACTTTTTCGGCAGTGCTCGGAAGAAATAACAAGGATATATATGGACGCTCCGGATTAATCAAGCACTAATTGACCTTTGCGTGTTAACTATTAGCACGCAATTGATTTCTACCTCTAATTGTCATTGACTAATACACAGACATATTTGGACACTCCCGTGTTGTCAACGCACGGTTGCTCTTTTCATGCTGCTCAGCAGCTTGAAGTCTTGTTTCTTTCGTAAACGTCTGCTAATCCCACCTATTGTAAGTTAATTTTCCATGGTAGCAGGTCGGTCATATCATCATCTTCGTTACGCTTGGGTAACTGTAGAGCACCAAATTCCCATCGTACTTTTTACCAAATTAGCGGTCGTACCCACCGTGTGATTTATGACCGTTTTACCACTTTCTTATCATAACTTTTTCCGGCTTTTACCCAACTCCTACGTAATCGTCTGGGCAAGCACACCTGTAGAGCACCAAATTCCCATCGTACTTTTTACCAAATTAGCGGCCGTACCCATCGTGTGATTTATGACCGCTTTACCACTTTCTCATCATCACTTTTTGGGTGCTTTTCCAAACTGTCATCATACTTTTCGCCAAACTGCCATCGTCTTTTTAGGCCAAATTATCCCCAATTTAAGCCTGTTATGACGTGATGTAGAGCACCAAATTCCCATCGTACTTTTTACCAAATTAGCGGTCGTACCCATCGTGTGATTTATAACCGCTTTACCACTTTCTCATCATCACTTTTTGGGTGCCTTTCCAAACTGCCATCATACTTTTCGCCACACTGCCATCGTCTTTTTAGGTCAAATTATCCCCAACTTAAGCCTGTTATGACGTGAGTGGGAAGTGCAAAAAGTGTAGATAACCACATTCTCATCATCACTTTTTAGGTGCTTTACCAAACTGTCATCATACGTTTAGCCGAACTGACATTGTCTTTTTAGGCCGAGTTTGGCCTCAATTGTTCCGGTTATGACGTGAATGGGAAATGTAAAAAGATAACCTGAAGGCGCTAGCCATCAGGTTACCTGGATGGAATGATGTCAGCGGTTAGGCAATTTGTTGGGTAATCAACTCCTTATGCGTTCGCCAGTGTGGTTGTATCAATGCGGCGTTGATGTGGTAGAAGCTTTACCTATGCTCATTACGACAAGCCAACCAATATTAGTAACACGGCAGGCACTACCGCATTCTCTTACGATACTGCGCGAAAACGCTTCAAGCGCACCACAACAGAAAACGGTAAAACCACAACCACTTGGTACATCGGTAACATGGAAGTAGTGAATGAAGACGGTGTTTTCAAAGAAACCCGTCGTTATTTGCCTAATGCCATTCAAACTCGCCACAGTACCGGTGTGGTTGATACCCGCTACCTGCACAAAGACCATTTAGGTAGCATCGACACCATTACCAATAAAGACGGTAAAATCATTGAAAAAGTATACTTCGATGTATGGGGCAAACGTGAATCCATTGATTCATCACAATGGAATACCACTGCACGAAGCCAAGAAGCCAACACATTGGTTAGTGTACTGGATATCACCCCAAGAGGCTTTACCGGGCACGAACATGTGGACCACGCCGACATCATCCATATGAACGGTCGGATATACGATCCGACATTGGGCAGGTTTCTTCAAGCCGATCCGTTTATACAAGGGCCAAAGAATAGCCAGTCTTTGAATCGATACTCGTACGTATTGAATAATCCGTTGAGTTATACCGATCCGAGTGGATTCTTTTTTAAAGCAATCGGAAATTTGTTTAAGAAAGCATTAAGAGCCATTGCAAAAGTTCCAATACTTAACTTGATTGCGCAAGCTGCAGCCTGTTTTTATGGTGGTCCTGCCGGGTGTGCGGCCTATGCGGCTGCTTCGACTTATGCTGTCACGGGAAGCTTTAAAGGCGCTCTTATGGCGGCGTTTACTTCGGCTGTAGTGCCTGGCTCTGGAAATTTCGTTACTACGGCTTTAATTGGTGGATTGGCAAGTAAAGTGCAAGGAGGAAAGTTTGGTCATGGATTCTGGTCCGCGGGGCTCGGCTCTTTACTAGGCGGAAAAATAAAAACAGGCAATGCAGTTTTAAATGTCATAACATCAGCAATTGTTGGAGGAACGCTATCAAAACTGACTGGCGGCAAGTTTTCCAACGGTGCTCAAACATGGGCATTTAGTGCTGCAATGGCGCAAGATTGGTCATCTAAATCTGAAAATACCAAACAATTAGTCGAAGGAAGTCCTGAATGGGAAGCCAGAGAAGCTGAAAATATTGAGCTTGAGCATCATGAGATGATGGCATCTTTGACATCGGGACAGGATTTATTGGCGGCTAATTGGCCATCATTGCCCCAAGGGCCAGTTGATTTTTTTGCTGGATTTGGGGATGCAATTACTTTTGGTGGAACTAAGGCTATCAGAGAGTATTATCGATTCAATCGTTCTGTCAACATCGGTTCTGGAAGTTATATAGGGGGACAGCTTACAGGAATAGGAGTTTCTACTTCGATAGCTGGATTGGGAGTCATATCTACTCTTCCCAGATCAACTGCATTATCAAATGTGTTTGTTGGAGGTTCTGTTGCAACCACTTTAGCAAATGACTCTGCTGGAGTTGCTGCCATTAATTCATCTCTAACACTTGGTTTTTTTGCAGTTGGTCAATTAAGCCCTGTTGGTCGATTAACTTCTGCAATGTACTCTCCACATGTAGGATATGCAAATTGGATGGTAACTGAGTATTGGCCTGAATAGAAAATAGAATGAATTGATGTTAAGGCATTTTTGTCCTATTTAAGGGGAAGCACATGATTAAAAAGGTTGTTAGTAAATATAGTATTGAGATGTCATCTTCATTTTTGGGAGGAGGGCTACTCATTATATATTTTTTCGCATCTTGGCAAAATTGGTACTTCTTAATTGGTCAAGCAGTATATATATATATATATTTGAAAAAACAAAGCTTTTTATATCAGCTGCTTAGGAGTTCGTTGTTATTTTGTGCAATCACTATTTTGAGCTTCATTATGTTGGGGATTATGCCAGCTTTACTAATGTACTTTGGAGAAAAGGAACTCTCGAAAATAACTAGTGCTGTCGGTTTTTGTTTAATGATTGGGTCTTTTTATTTGTTCTGTACACCGCGCCGAATAGCTAAATTGGGGTGGGAGGTAAAAGAAAATTTAGAAGAGTGATCAGCAGACGATAAATTATGGACATATATGGTCACTCCGGCTGAGTCAACAATACTCAGCCTTTGTTTTAGTTATTTTTACTCAACTTACTGTAGAGCACCGAATTCCCATCATACTTTTCCCCTACCTTCTCAATCGAATCAATAGAGCGCTGCCGATACACCACACCATGAGAGACCAGTTGTCCTGATTGATGGCAATGACAGCATTTAAGCGAAGAGTCAGAGCTTAAAGATAAGGTACATTGTTGGATCTGCTCGAAGTGATTAAAAAAACGCTGCACACTAAATCAAATATTCAGGAGGGAAATTCAGTTTATCAGATTAGCGTTATAAGACGATAACCATACGACGATAGTAATTGGGTTAGATAATTAACGGTTATTCGTTAGAGGCTTGGGAAATAACATTTAGTGCAGGTGTGACTAAAGGACTCGGTGGTGCTTTCTTGCCGGGTGGAAGTGACTTAAGCACTGGGCAGGTTGTTGGTGGTACGGTTGTATCAGCTATCATTGGTGGCACTGCCTCTGTAATATCTGGTGGTAAGTTTGCTAATGGGGCAAGAACGGCGAGTTTTCAGTTTTTGTTTAATCAGCTAGGACGTATTTTTCGAGATGTAATTATGGAGTCAAGGGAAGCTGCTATTCGAAGAGCGATTGATGATCTAAAGACACAATCTGAGTCTGGTTTAGGTTTGGATTCAGCGGAGGTTGGAGCAGGTAGATACCGAGTAGGAACGTATGTTTATGAGGATAAACCTATTTTTTGGGGTGAATCCGAGTTTTATGCGGATGGCAGGGTTAATTCTAATGGAGGGGCTTTTTACGACTTAGGTGGAAATGTCGGAGCTGGAGGCTTATCTGAACCGTCAAACGTATCTGATTGGATATTGACTGTTAGTGCAGATACAGGTCATCCTAATTTGCAAAGGTTAGAAGCTCAGTTAGGCGGTGCTTTTAATGTAAAGAGTATATATACATGGAATACTGATACCAATGTAATTCAACATTGGAAACGAAATTCTGTAGATTCAAATTTATGGAGGTAAAGCTCTTATGAAACCAATGGCTCCTGTTAAATTAATTACATTTGTAGGTTTATTTCTAATTTGTACAATTGCGAACTATGTGCATGCAGGTGGAAGTAAAATTGCTTCAATTTTTGGCTTGCTCGAAATGGATGTTAAATCTGGAAGAGAAATCATCACCTCAGGTTATATGGTTAATACTTCAGATGGTCTGTATTTGTACCCATATCAAATAGATGCGGAGAACGGAGATTTTACTCGAGAAATTTTTGTAAGCTTGGGGAAAGATAAACTTTCTAGTGTGCTTAAACATTGTGAAAAGAAATTTGTTTTAATAGAGGGAAGGCTCTATGGCGGTGAAAAATATAGAAAGCAAATTTCCGATATTGTGACCATTTATAAACTTCCTAAACGAGGATGTAAATAGGATTGTGTAACTGCAAATTTTGAGTAACCTAATCAAAGGTAAAATAATGAGCAGAACAATGGAACAAACCAAACTCCAGGCATTAGCAGAAGAACTTGCCAAAGATTTAAAAACCCCAGAAGATTTGAGTGCGCTTAGCGCTCAATTGACTAAATTAACTGTTGAGGCTGCTTTGAAGGCCGAAATAAGTCATCACTTAGGCTACGATAAAAATCACACTGAGGGGCATCACAGTGGCAATAGTCGTAATGGTTATTCCACTAAAATATTAAAAGGTGATCACGGTGAGATTGAGCTTCAAACACCTCGTGATCGCGCTGCCAGTTTTGAACCTCAATTAGTCAAGAAAGGGCAAACACGGATCACCGGTATGGATGATCAAATACTGAGCCTGTATGCAAAGGGAATGAGTACCCGTGATATCGTCGCAGCCTTTGATGAAATGTACGGTGCTGAGATATCAGCAGGACTGGTATCGCAAGTCACCAATGCAGTAATAGAACAGGTCATAGAATGGCAGAGCAGGCCGCTTGATGCTGTCTATCCTATCGTTTACATGGACTGTATTGTGTTGAAAATCCGCCAAGACAAACGGGTCATCAACAAAGCCATTTATCTGGTTTTGGGGATCAATACAGCAGGTCACAAAGAATTGCTGGGAATGTGGATATCAGAAAATGAGGGAGCTAAGTTTTGGCTTTCCGTCCTAACCGACCTGAAAAATCGAGGTGTAAAACATATATTGATCACCTGCGTAGATGGCTTGAAAGGCTTTCCTGACGCGATTAGTGCGACTTATCCAGATGCAAAGATCCAATTGTGTATCGTCCATATGGTACGTAATTCGTTAAAATTTGTTCCTTGGAAAGACTACAAAAAAGTTACCGCCGATTTGAAACGTATTTATCAGTCTACAACAGAGCAAGAAGCGAGTATGGAACTGGATAATTTCACCGAAAAATGGGACGAGAAATATCCTCAAATAGGTAAATCCTGGCGTACCCACTGGCCTAACTTGATCACCATTTTTGATTACCCTGCAGATATTCGTAAGGTGATTTATACGACTAATGCGATAGAATCGTTAAACAGTGTGATCCGCAAATCGGTGAAGACACGTAAAGTATTTCCCAGTGATGATGCGGCTTTAAAAGTGATATTTTTAGCGATTGAATCCGCTTCAAAAAAGTGGACTATGCCAATCAGGGATTGGAAACCTGCATTGAATCGTTTTATGATTGAGTTTGAGGAACAGTTAGCTCCTCATATTTAAACGGGCAGTTACACAGTTAGTTTTACATCCTCTCCTAAACCGAAAGATGCTTTCGTTCATGAGTCGTGCTTTTAAAGTAAACGTCTGCCAATCCCACCTATTACAAGTTAATTTTCCATGGTAGCAGGTCGGTAATATCATCATCTTCGTTGCGCTTGGGTAACTCGGTAAATAGCAGATTCAGATAATCAAACGGCATTAGACCATTTGCTTTTGCGGTTTCGATGATGCTGTAAAGGGTGGTACTGGCTTTTGCGCCATTGGCCGTATTTGTAGAGCACCGAATTCCCATCGTACTTTTTACCAAATTAGCGGTCGTACCCATTGTGTGATTTATGACCGTTTTACCACTTTGTCATCATAACTTTTTGTGTGCTTTACCAAACTGTCATCATACGTTTAGCCAAACTGACATCGTCTTTTTAGGCCGAGTTTGGCCTCAATTGTTCTGGTTATGACGTGAATGGGAAATGTAAAAAGATAACCTGAAAGCCTAGCCATCAGGTTATCTGGTTGGAATGATGTCTGTGGTTAGGCAGTTTGTTGGGTAATAAGCTCCTTATGCGTTCGCCAGTGTGGTTGTATCAATGCGGCGTTGACGTGGTAGAAGCTTTACCTATGCTCATTACGACAAGCCAACCACAACAGAAAACGGTAAAACCACTACCACTTGGTACATCGGTAACATGGAAGTAGTAAATGAAGACGGCGCTTATAAAGAAACCCGCCGTTATTTGCCTAATGCCATTCAAACCCGTCACAGTACCGGTGTGGTTGATACTCGTTATCTGCACAAAGACCATTTAGGTAGCATCGACACCATTACCAATAAAGACGGTAAAATCATTGAAAAAGTATACTTTGATGTATGGGGCAAACGTGAATCCATTGATTCATCACAATGGAATACCACTGCACGAAGCCAAGAAGCCAACACATTGGTGAGCGTGCTGGACATCACCCCAAGAGGCTTTACCGGACACGAACATGTAGACCATGCAGACATCATCCATATGAACGGTCGTATATACGACCCGACACTGGGTAGATTCTTGCAGGCAGATCCGTTTATACAGGCGCCGAATAATAGTCAGAGTTTAAACAGATATAGCTATATCTTTAATAACCCTCTTAGTGGAATAGATCCCAGTGGTTATTTTGGAATGTTCAAAAAAATTGGTCGGAATATAATAAGAGCCGCTTCAAAAATATTTGGAAAAGAACTTGTTAATATTGCGGGGACAATTGTTGCTACCTACTTCGGAGGGCCGTTAGCCGCAGGAGCCTGGCAATACGAATTTGCAAGAGCTCATGGTGCCAGCTCAGAAGGTGCTTTTTTTGCAGCCTTTACCGCAACGGCTGCTGCTGTTGTGTTTCAGCAGATTGGGCAGAACTTCGGTCGAATGTCTAATGCCAATGTGTCTGGAGCCAGAGCACTTGGTAGGCTTGCTGAGCAAGCTGGTTTGGATGGGGCATTGCATGCACAGGTCGCTTTAGGGGAGTTTGTTAAATTTGGAGGGAATTATTTGACGTCTGGGCAAGTTGCAGCCCAGATTGCAAGTCATGCTGTGGCTGGAGGTGTTATATCTGTTGTTTCTGGTGGTAAATTTGGGCATGGTTTCTTTAGTGCCGGTGTAACCAAAGGGCTTGGTGGAGCCTACTTGCCGGGTGGAAGTGACCTAAGTGCTGGGCAGGTTGTTGGCGGTACTGTTGTATCAGCTGTGATTGGAGGAACTGCTTCTGTGGTTTCTGGAGGGAAGTTTGCTAATGGGGCAAGGACAGCTACTTATCAGTATTTGTTTAATCAGGCGGATGCTTGGTATGAAAGATTGACAGGACAATTTGAGTTGAGTTTAACATTTGCTATTGGAGACTTTGGAGGTCAGGGAGCATTGGGGCTTTCAGTTGATAAAAATGGGTTATATTTCCATGGTACTTTGGCGGGATTTGAATCTGGATCTGGCGGATTTCTCGCAGTGGAGGCAGGGTTTGTGCCAGGGTTTGATAATGATGGATTTATTTCCAGAGATCAATTTACAGGAAGTGCTGTTACCCGCATCGATAAGGCAGCTTTAGCTGTTGGAGCTGGGGGATCCGTAGAGACAGAGACGGCAAAAGACGGATTTAGTGTAAGTGGTGGTAAAATCGATATCGGTATTGGGGCTATGGATATTCAAGGTACAGCCCATACGGGATTTTTAAGATTAATTAAGTTTAGTAAGTAATTCTATGAAATATATTATTGCAGTTACAACGTTTCTAGGAATCATTCTATACATTGCGAATAATGCAATGATTGTTGTGACTAGTATAATAGTCATATCCAGTTTGATGATGTATGCCAGAAAAGCATATAAAAACTCATTTGTAGAGGAAATAAGAAAATATTATTTTTCTTTAATGTTCAGCCTTGTTTTTACCGTAGTTTCAGCAATTTCCTTAAGCGAAGAAATCGATACTATGTACCCTATATTTTTATTATCTATTTTTTATGCATATTATGGTATTAATTCAACATTTCAACATATAGGCTCGGTTATTTTAAGAAAGATAAAAGAAAAAATTTGGTAAATGTAGAAGCTATAATAATAAATAGGGCATATATGGTCACTCCGGCTGAGTCAACAATTCTCAGCCTTTGTTTTAGTTAACTGTAGAGCACCGAATTCCCATCGTACTTTTTCCCAAATTAGCGGTCGTATCCATTGTTGAATTTATGACCGTTTTACCACTTTCTTATCATAACTTTTTTGGTGGTTTACCAAAGTCTTATCGTAATTTTTGTCTCACTGCTATCGTCTTTCTAGGCCAAGTTTTTCCCTATTTAAGGTAAACGTCTGCCAATCCCACCTATGAATGGTTAATTGTAGAGCACCGAATTCTCATCGTAGTTTTTACCAAATTAGCGGTCGTATCCATTGTTGGATTTATGACCGTTTTCCCACCTTCTCAGCCAAATCAATGGAACGCTGCCGATAGACAATACCGTGCGATACTAATTGACCTGATTGATGGCAATGAATGCATTCAATCGAAGACTCAATATTTAGGGATAAGGTATATTGTTGGATCAGTTCAAAGCTGTTAAAAAAATACTGCACATGACATTAAACATTCTAGAAGGAAATTCAGTTTATCAAATTACCGTTATAATGCCTCGTCAATATTGTGATGGTAGTTTGGTTCGATAATCTACTATTATTCGACTTGAAATTGAGAAGTTACAATAAGATGGTCAATAGGTGACGGGTGCATGCTACATCAATTTACCGTTAGGCAAAGAAAAATAGAGGGCAGGGAAACCCGCTCTCCATTTTTTATATTTAACTTTATTCGTCGGAATTAGTGACCGTGATTGTGGTCATGTCTGTGACCATGGTCACGACGATGACAGCCTTTGTCAGTCAAATATGCGTAGGCATCTTGAGCTTGAACTAAACCATGACCGGTTTTGTAGTCATACCCTACTTCATCCAAATCTAAAGCTGTTATTTCCAAAGCGTGTACGATGTCATAAGCGCTACACTCAGGGAAATGAGACCAAACCAATGCAGCTACACCAGATACGTGTGGCGTTGCCATTGATGTACCACTCATTAACGCATAACCACCTGGAACGGTTGAAGCAACTTCTACACCCGGGCCAGAAAGTTGTACTTGTGCTGTACGTTGGCTAAAAGAAGCTTGTTCGTTGTATACGTCGGTAGCAGCAATAGAAACTACACCTTTATATGAAGCAGGATAGCTGTGAGTCGCATTACCGTCGTTACCCGCGGCAGCAATCATCAATACATCTTTTTTAGCTAACTTCTTAATAGATTTAGCTTCTGCTTTAGTGCTTAGAATACCACCTAAACTCATACTAACAACTTTTGCACCTGCATCGGCACAGTCTTCAATAGCGCCAACCAAATCAGAGGCATAAACGAAGCCACCAGAGTTGTCAAAAACACGAGTAATATACAGGTCTGCTGAATTGGCAATAACACCAACAACACCTTGATCGTTACCACCAAGTGCAGCAATTGTACCAGCTACGTGAGAACCGTGACCATGACCATCAATATTCCAGTCACCAGCACCGTCATCTGTGCCATCAACATTGGTTGGTAAGTCAGGGTGGCCTAAATTATAGCCTGTATCAATGACACAAACTTTCGGCATATAGGCTGCATTTGGAGCAAAGTCATAAGCTTGCACAGCGTCAATACCAAAAGGTACAGCTTCGTTACCTACCCAACGATATAAATCACCTTCGGCTAAAGTGGCAAATTCCTCGGCGCTCAAGCTTTGTATTGCATTAGGAACAGATACCCGTTTTTGGTCGATTTCTACAAAGCTGACAGAACCAAGGTTTTGTAGTTCAGTGTAGTTGTTCTCGTTAACGTTAATGGATACAGATACCCAATCATCTTTTTCTGAATGAAAGGTCGCACCATGAGCTGTTAGCGTACTTTTCATTGCTTCAAACTCTCCGGGATTCGCATGTACAATAACGCGCAAATTCATGGAAGCATTGTCTTGAGCTACATCACCAAGACTTGGAGCGGCGGTTTGGAATTCGATAGCTGCTGCATTAAAGGCTAGACCAGCGGCAGCCATCGCGGTAAATATTTTTGATTTCATTGTATATTTTTCCTCAATAGATATTGCTTACTGGCTTATTCGCAAGTGAGTTGTTTAACACGTGTTGCGCCAATATTATGATAGCCTTCATATGGGCCAGACAGGATTTGGATCTCGGCAATACCATTGTCGCCTTGATCTTTTCCATCACCGATATCTGCCAGACAAGCTACTCCAATACCTTCTCCCGGTGCACGATGGTTTTTGGATGTGTAGGAAAAATTAACTTCCTGATAACCTTCATTACAGTTACACAGGATGTCACTGTCCTCATTTTCTAATGAGCAGTAATAAGTAGTGTCAACAATTCCTTTTAAATCAATACCTCTTACATCTTCCCAGTCGATGGCATCTTTATCTTTTATTTTCACATAGCCTTCGCTGTTCTCTATACCGGCACATGAGTTTGCCTCAATGCTAATTTCTCCGGCTTTTAATCCCCCAAGGGAATGTAAGTGACCATGACTTTGTACGTGACCAGGCCCGGCGCAAGCAGTCAGCAATAAAGCTGCTCCAATACCGGCAAGAGCTGTTAGTTTACTTGACATTTTTTATCCTTCTAATTCTCGTAGCGTTATAAAATTCATTCAATTTTAATGTGCTGCAATTGTTCTTTGTTGTGTAAATAAGGGAATATAAAGCTATTTAGGTATTTTTCTTTCCGGCCAATATATTTCCCCTTTCGATGCGTAACATATCAGACCAGTGAAATAATGAAAGTAAAAAAAGTATATAATACTTACCGATCCACCCGGCGTGAGTAATATTCGACCGCAGCCGTTAAAGTTAAAAGTTGGTTCCAGAATTTTTATCAAAGACAATGAAGATCGTGAATAACTATCTGATAAAAAAGAATAAATATTAATTGTTTTGCAGCGATTTATAAGATGCTCAGAGCAACTATGAGGAAGGTGGTTTGTTGAATATTAGGGATTTGTATCTAACTCATTCTTTTTGGAGATATCATATATGAATAGGTAATTGATAAATGGAAGAAGGATATGTTTTTAACGCTTTGATTGGGCGATTTATTGGGTTTATAGCAATGTACTTGTGCACCAGTTTTAAATGTGAAGTTTTGACCCCGCTTCTTTATGGAGAGCAAGTTTACCTGTCAACTTATAATTTAGATTGCAGGAAAACAACGAGGACAGGCATTGTAAATCTGCAGGAGCTATAAAAGGATATTCAATAATCGCTCCTTTAGGTCAAGCCGCCTCAAAGTTCAGGAGTCAAGCTAAAACAACCTTTAGGCTAAGGATTGATAGAAAAGGGAGGCCCGTAGATACGAATAGATACACAACCGATGCGGCTCTGCGAGCAGCAGCTGGTCGTAGTAATGTTGGGGTGAATGCATGTGGCGCTGGATTGTTAACACATCCTGTAAATTGGGGAGACTAGAGTTTGAAAATTTCAATGTTGCTGAATGAACAAAGCGAGGTTTATGCGTTTGAATATAATTCCAGCATGTTGTCAATGACTAGCTTGAAGCAGCTTATCGGTAAAGTAGAAGGAGCGACAGATATTCAAATGCGTACTCCATTTGGGAAACAGTCTGATGTTGTGGTGAAATTTAAGTTGTGTGGGAACCATTCGCGGATAATAATATGTTTTGGGTTGGCCCCTATGAAAAACGACAGGATTTGGATATGTCTAAAATTCTCGAAGCATTTGAATCGTATGAACCTTCAATTATTAGGAAGATTTTAGGTTTTCTAGGGTAAAGTGAAATGAAACTAGACAATTTAATTGAAACCAAACCGGCACTAATTAGAGGGACACAAAACAAGCATTCTTTCTGAAAAACTCGAAAACTTAATTCATTATCTCGACATTGTTAAAAACAAAAATCTTTAATTCTGAGATAAGCCTCAGATTTTATTAGATCAATTCAACGAATGAAAAAATTGAATGGGTATTGCTGAGTTAAGCGCAATAAGTCTTCAATTAATACTTTGTTCTATTTTCACATTCCCTTTTTTCAATGTAATGAAACTGTCACATACCCCGCCTAAACTGCCCACAGTATTTTTTAGGGCCTATGCCTTGTAATCATCATTTAGGGTAAGACTATATGAAGTTTTCTCGCACATTTCCCGTCGCTGTATTAGCCACCGCAATGGCTATGAGCAATGTTGGGATGGCACAAGAGGATGGGTATCTTAAACCCGTTGTTAACGCTGCCGCCGAAATTAATGGTTCAGCCGCTAATTCTCAACATAAAATCAACGGTATTACTGACAAAATTGAAAGTAAAATTCAGCAATTTAAAACCATCAATAAAGAAACTGATGGCTTGCAGGTTTACAACGGTCAGTTAAAAAAGCAGATTCAAAATCAGATTCAAGAAATGTCTGATTTAAATATGTCTATTGATGAAGTGAGTGTTATCGAAAGACAAATCACGCCATTAATGATGCGCATGGTTGCCGGATTAGAGCAATTTGTTGCTTTGGATGTTCCGTTTTTACCCGCAGAGCGCAGTAAACGCATTATAGACTTGCGGGACATGATGGATCGTGCCGATGTTTCCCCTTCTGAAAAATTCCGCCGTGTAATGGAAGCCTATCAGGTTGAAATGGACTATGGCCGAACGATGGAAGCTTATTCTGGTTTATTAACCCTGGATGGCCAAGAGCGCGATGTTGATTTTCTTCGCGTTGGTAGAAGTATTTTGGTTTATCAAACTCGTGATGCGAGTTTACAAGGTGTTTGGAATAAAGAAACCAAGCAGTGGGAGCCGTTGTCTTCCAGCTATCGAACGCAAGTGACTAAAGGTTTGCGTATGGCCAAAAAACAAATGGCACCTGATTTGTTGATGTTGCCAGTGGCAATTACGGAGTAGGAATCTGCGTCATGAAAAATATATTTAAATTAATTACTGCTGCGCTTTTCACCACAGTATTTGCCAATGCTGTTATGGCAGAAGATAAAGCATTAGATCTAGACACTTTATTAAAGCAACTTGAAGAAGGTAAATATCAGCAGAATCAACAAAACTCTGCTCGCGAACAAGAATTCAATGCCAAAGTATCTGAGCAAGATCGTATGCTTGGTGAGGCGGCTAGTAAGCGTGATAACGAACTCGGCCTTAGTGAACGTTTAGAAACGCAGTTTGAAGAAAATGAATTTAAAATTGTTGATTTGAACGATGCATTGACCAAGCGTTTAGGTTCATTAAAAGAATTATTTGGTGTTTTGCAGCAAGTGTCTGGAGATACAAAAGGCAAATTTCAGAACTCTTTGATTTCTGCTGAAATTCCTGGACGTGATGTGTTTCTTGATGAGTTAGCTCAATCAATGGGAACCAGCTCAAAACTGGCTTCTATCGAAGAAATTGAACGTGTTTGGTTTGAAATTCAACGTGAAATGACAGAGTCCGGTAAAACTTCGCGTTTTACTATTGATGTTGTTGAAGCGGGTGGAAACAAGGTATCTAAAGAAGTTGTACGTGTTGGGCCGTTCGCATTGGTTGCTGATGGTAAGTACCTTGATTTTAACGGTGCAACTGGCACGGTTGCTGAATTAATTCGTCAACCTGCTGGCCGTTATGGCGATAGCGTTGCTGAACTTCAAGCATCTAGTGGCGACTTTATTCACTTTGGCCTGGATCCAACCGGCGGCTCTATTCTTGGTTTATTGGTACAAGCCCCTAACTTAAGAGAACGCGTAGAGCAGGGTGGATTGGTTGGTTATATTATCCTAGCCGTGGGCGCTATCGGTTTACTACTCGCCTTGGAAAGATTGATTACTCTGACTTTGGTGAAATTGAAAGTTGATCGCCAATTAAAGTCTACTAATTTTACTAACGACAACCCGCTTGGTCGCGTTATGCAAGTACGTGACAATTATCCTAAAGCGGACGTGGAAGCGCTGGAATTACATCTTACAGAAGCTATCTTGGGCGAACTGCCAAAATTAACTCGTAATTTAACCATTGTAAAAATCATCTCAGTGGTTGCGCCATTAATGGGATTATTGGGTACGGTTACCGGCATGATTAACACTTTCCAAGCGATTACTTTGTTTGGAACAGGTGACCCTAAGTTGATGGCTGGCGGTATCTCTACGGCATTGGTTACCACGGTATTAGGTTTGGTGGTCGCGATTCCTACAACATTGCTGTATGCCCTGTTGAATACCCGTAGTAAAGCCATTGTGGGTGTATTACAAGAACAGTCTGCTGGAGTGATTGCCGAGCGCGCTGAGCACACAGCTTAAGCCAAGGAGTTAGCAATGTTCTTTATTGAGTTTTTAGAAGCGATACGTGATTTTACCGAAACCGGTGGGCAAGTACTTCTAGCTATCGGTGTGTTGATATTCGTGATGTGGTTACTCATTTTGGAACGGGCGTTGTATTTCTTTATTTGGCATCAAAAGTTGAAAGAACAGACGATTGCAAATTGGTACGCCCGTAAAGATAAAAGCTCCTGGAATGCTGAGCAAATTCGACAGCTACTTATTTCAAGACTGGATTTAAGTTTTAAAAGCTCTATTCCAGTCATTCAGGCAATGGTTGCTTTGTGCCCACTATTAGGATTGATGGGCACAGTAACCGGCATGATTGAAGTGTTTGATGTTATGGCAATTTCCGGTTCTGGTAATGCACGTTCAATGGCATCGGGTGTCTCAAAAGCAACCATTCCAACAATGGCTGGAATGGTCGGTGCTTTGTCTGGCGTATTTGCTTCAACTTGGTTAACGCGTACTTCCAAGTCTGAACGTATGCATCTTGAAGATGCACTTTCATTGGATAGAAAAGGCTAATTAAAGCAGTTTGCCTAGTGACAACTAACCGACTACGTAAGCATCGCTATTTGAATGCGGCAACATTAAGGCTGCGCCTCAAATTGCACAAGCTTGGTCAAGCTCTGAGTGTATTCCAGAGCGACCCAAACCATATAGGGTAAGAGAGAAAAACATGAAACAACATTTTCAAAATCTGGTGGAAGAGGAAGAAGCCACCATCGATATGACGCCCATGCTAGACGTTGTATTTATTATGTTGATTTTCTTTATTGTGACGGCGTCATTTGTTAAAGAAGCAGGCATTGATGTAAACCGTCCGGAAGCGGCTACCGCGGTATCGAAGCCTAGGGCGACAATCTTGATTGCGATTTCAGATAAGGGCGATATTTGGATTAACAAACGCAAGGTTGATCAGCGCGCTGTTCAAGCCAATATTGAGCGCTTGAAAGCTGAAAATCCGCAGGGTTCAGTGGTTATCCAGGCTGATAAAAAAGCAGACGTAGATACCTTGATAAAGGTAATGGATGCGTCTCGTGCAGCCGGTGCTTATGACGTTTCAATCGCAGCAGCAGAGCAGTAACTATGTCCCGTATATTGATTGCGTTAGTGTTAAGTTTGGGGATTACACTCGTTCTGTTTTATGTCATGCAGTCATTAATTAAAAGTGGTGGCAGTGCGTTAACAGAGCCACCTCGTGGAAGTGTGTTGGATTTTGTTCGGGTGAAAAAAGAGGAAGCGGTACAGAAAAAAGAGCGTAAGCCTCGAAAACCACCGCCACCTAAAGAGCCACCCCCTCAAATGAATCAACCTCAGTTGGATTCTGCATCGCCAAACTCGGATGCCAATGCGATTAATTTTGCCGCCGACGTTGGGGCTGACATCTCTTTAGATGGTGGTTTAGCTTTGGAGTCTGGCGATGGGGAATACTTGCCAATAGTAAAAGTAGCGCCTGTTTACCCTCGTCGTGCGTTGCAACGCGGAATTGAAGGGTATGTCATCGTTGAGTTTACTGTCACTAAACAAGGTTCTGTGCGCGCTCCTTTGGTTATTGAAGCCAATCCAGAAGGTATTTTTGAGCGGGCCGCAATGGATGCAGCACTGAAGTTTAAATATAAACCTCGAGTAGTTAATGGCGAACCCGCTGAAGTGTCGGGTATACAAAACCGTATCACTTTTGAAATTGATGGTTAGAAGAGGTTAAGAGACAAAATATGAAGCACTTTAAACAAAGCGTTTCGGCTGTAGTAATAACTATAGCGTTATTGGCCGGACCATCAGTATTGCCTTTCGGGGAATCTGGTAAAGCCTTTGCTCAAGAAACAAAAAAAGAGCGCAAGACTCGTCGTACCCCAGCATTAAGAGCCAGAGTTTACGAGCAGCTTGCTCGTGCTCAAAAGCTCGGTGATGAAGGCAATGTAGGTGAAGCCGTAAAGGTATTAGACAAGGTCAATGCCAAAAGTGAATCCATGAATAGCTATGAAAAAGCGATGATGTATAACTTTTATGGTTTCATTTATTACAATGCTGAGAATTATGACAAGGCCATTGAATCTTTTGAGATGGTAGTCGCGCAACAGCCTATTCCAGAGTCGTTTGAACAAAGCACCTTATTTAGTTTGTCTCAGCTTAGTTTAATGCAAGGTAAATTCGATAAAAGCATCCAACATCTTGAACGCTGGGAATCGTTGCAAACCGGTGAAATTCCCGCAAAAAATTATTTGCTAAAAGCTCAAGCGCGTTATCAGCAAAAAAATTATCAGGAATCATTAAATCACATCAATAAGGCTGTTGAGTTGGTAGAAAGTGATCCTGAAAAGGGTGTGGCTGAAGAAAACTGGTACATCTTGCAACGTGCTATTTACTACGAATTGAAACAGCCTAAAGAGGTAACAGAGATTCTGGTTAAATTGGTGCGCCATTACAATCAAGCCAAATACTGGACTCAATTAGGTGGAATGTATGGTGAGTTGGGTGAAGAGAAAAAACAATTGGCGGTAATGGAATCTGCTTACCAACAAGGATACATCGAAAAAGGGTCCGACATCTTTAATTTGGCGCAGTTGTATTATTATCATCAAGTGCCTTATAAAGCGGCTCGATTGATGGAAACAGCTGTGCAAGAAGGTAGCTTGGACAGAAATTTGAGAAATATGCGCTTTCTGTCTCAGTGCTGGGCCGCAGCTAAAGAGAATGATAAGGCTGTGCCAGTTATGCAAGTGGCGGCAGAGTTATCAAGTGACGGTGAGTTAGATGCTCAGCTTAGCCAAATATTTTTAAATGGCGAGCAATGGGATAAGGCTTTGTTGTCTGCGAAAACAGCGTTAGAAAAAGGCGGGCTGCGCAATCCTGGTACATCACATTTGGTAATTGGAATGGCGTTGTACAATAAGCAAGAATTTAGTGCTGCCCTCAATTCTTTGGCAGAGGCTGAAAAGCACAAGAGCAGCAAGAAAATGGCCCAACAGTGGCAGCGCTTTGTTTCTGGCGAAAAGCAAAGTCAGCAGCGCTTACAGGCTGAACTGTCGTCTTAATTAGTTAAGATTTGATTCCGGGTTCATAGGTACAAACGCTATAAAAACCACGCTTCTTTTTGCAATGGCGTGGTTTTTTTGTGAGCGAATATTTAACCGCTTATCTGAATTTATTCAGTGCGCTTAAATTGTCCCAAAGTGCGGCCAAGCTAAAGAATTCTCTGGCATGCTCTTCCGAGGCATGCAGCCAGTGTAGCAATTGGCGTTCTTCTTCCACATTGAGCCCTCGATCTAATCGACTAATCCATAAACTTGCAAGATCTTTAACTTCCCATTTTTCGGTTGTTTCTGTCTTGGCATTCATTTGGCTTTTTATTGTGTTGTCATGACTACTGGTTCAGTTGTCTTAGATTTATTGGCTGTGCTTTTTTTAGCGACCAACAAATTTAATCGCTCTAAAATTTTCGAACATTTTTGTAGCCCTTTTGCAACATGCTTTTCTACCATGCTTTCGCTAATTCCAAGGCGACAAGAAATTTCTTTTTGGCTTAAGCCGTATACTTTCTTCAGTATAAATACCCGTTTGACTTCGTTTGATAACATGTCAGTCGCGCGGCAAAAATGAAAAAATCGTTCTTTGCTTTCAAACAGCGTTTCTAAGTGCGAACCCATAAGATTCGAATCATATTCATTGCACTCCTCCATGGAAATATTGCTTCTCTCGCAAGCCCGTGAAACATGATTAATGGCAAGATTTCTGGCGGTCCTTAACATGTAAGTCCGTTCATATTTAATATCTTGTTTTAAGTCAGCTTCGTAACTTTTAATGAAGGTTTCTTGTACGATGTCATCAATATCATCACTCCGCACAATACCGCTTACTGCTCTGCGCAATTGCGTGCGGTAATTTAGAAACACATCTACTAGCTCTGATCTTTTAGCCATAACAATTAATTTGAAGTTGTGAGTGACTAGTTTAATCATAGAGAAGGGAATTACTCAATAGGTAAAATAAATGGATAATGATATCGCTTAGATAAATTTGTTTAAAAAATCCTTCTTTTTGCTTATTTTAGGTATAAAAAAAAGGGGCTTAGCCCCTTTTTTAAATTAATTTTTCTATTTTGTTAGAAAGTGTACATACCTCTAACATAATAGAATCCGCCATTTATCCCAATAGGGGAGGTGGTCGGAAAAGCAGAACCAGCCACTTCGCTATCGTATAAAACGTTGCGATCAGGCTCTTCATCAAAGGCATTCTTCGCGCCGACTATTAGAGTAATGTTGTCATTGACTGTATAGCCAAGCTCTAAGTCAACAGTTACCTCTGAGCCGATCTTGTCGATTGGCAAGCCAGAGTCCAAATGATCTTCGAAGATGCTGCCAGCGTAGTTTACGCGAGCGAGAACGCGCCAATCACCATTGGTGTGATTAGCTGTTACGCTATAACGTACTGGTGGCAGGTTGTCTTCTAGCATACGAATACGGCTATCAGAGATGTTAGTTACTGATTCACCACCAATAGTGAAAGATTTTACAGCATCTACTTCAGTATTGGTCCAGTTGTACGCCAACGAGAATTTAGTATCGCCACCCAGCATTCCCATGCTGTAGTTTGCAACAATATCCACACCTTCTGTGGTAGTGGTAAAGTCGTTGGTGAAGAAGCTAACTTCGCTGAAGCTGGAAGCATCAGTTACGCCGTTTGCCAATAATGTTGCAACATCAGCATCAGTTAATGTGATACCTGACGTTGTACTGATTCGATCTTCAAGTTCAATATTGAAGTAATCGACAGTAATGAATAAACCATTGTCGAATTCTCCCACTACACCAAAGCTGTAGTTAGTTGATTCTTCAGGCTCAAGCGGAGTGGCACCTTTTTGAATTGCAATAGGATCAGTTGGAGGCAATGTTGCTCTGTCTACCAAACCTGTTGCAGTGAAAGCCGTGGTTACGTTACGAACATTGCTTTGGCCAATAGTTGGTGCTTTAAAGCCTGTTGAAAACGCACTACGTAATGCCCAATTGTCAGATACCTGCCAGCGAGCTGACAATTTACCTTTGGTGGTGTTACCGAAATCTGAGAAATCTTCAAAGCGGATAGCTGCACCCACCATAAAGTCTTCAGTTAGGTAAAACTCCGAATCAAGATATAAAGCAATACTGTGGCGTGAGTCTTTACCTTGGAAGCGTGCGGCTAATCCAGGGAAACCGTTAGAACCGATACCAAAGCCTTGAGAAGCCAAAGGACCTACTTCGTAAGACTTAGGATCCCCAGCGATGGAGTCGTATGATTCATGACGGTATTCAAAACCACCCGCTAAGAATAGAGGTTCAGCCAAACCAACATCAAATGGTTTAGACAAATCAACGTTAAAGCTCTGTTCTGCTTGAGTGTAACGACCAGGGCTAAACTCGGTAGGTGTTGCTGGGCCTAAAGATGGGTTTACCGTGTTGCGAATGGAGAATTCAACTTCGTTTTGCCCATATGAGAAACTAACATCGTAAGATATTTCGTTATCAAGTTGACCTTTAGTACCAAATACAATTGATGCATCTTCAACGGTTCCACCGAATCGAGGTGTAAAACCACCAGGGAACATTTCGTTGAAGGCAAAACAGTTTTGGCCTACAGCAGTGTTGCCGTCGGCAATTAGTCCGTAATCAGCGTCATCAAGAACATTGTCGTCTGTGATAAAAACGGTAGGACATTCAATACCTACGCCTACACCGTCCAAATCACCGACAAGTAGGGTTGCTTGACCATCTACAGTTGGACCGCCATTTACACCACCTCGAGTATGTGGGTTACGATAGTAAAAGCCGCCATCAACTTCACGAGATGCGTAGTTACCGAACAAATACGCTTCGCTAGTATTGCTTAGTTCCAAGCCAATATTTGCGAAGAATTTTAGGTCGTCTTTAACTTCTGGATTACCCCAGATTTGAGCGGGGTTATTGATGTTAGTATTGCCACCGGCTGCTAACGCAGCTGCGTCGTCACGTTGCACACTGCGCACAGTGTCATCAGCTTCACGGTATTCAAAACTGAAATTTGCAAAGCCGGCAGAGGTGAAAGGCAAACCAATGTTTCCAGCGTATTGGTAAGTATCGCCATCGCCTTCAAAATATGAACCATAACGCGCTTCAAACATACCGCCTTCAGAATCATCTTTAAGCACGAAGTTAATAACCCCGGCTATTGCATCTGAACCATACTGTGCTGCTGCGCCGTCACGAAGTACTTCTACTTGTTTCATTGCTACGGAAGGAATGGTTGAAATATCAGGGCCCTGAGCACCATCAGACAGACCACCACCCAAGAAGGTAATAACCGCAGAACGATGGCGACGTTTTCCGTTTACCAACACTAAAGTATGATCCGAAGCCATGCCTCTTAGGTTGGCCGGACGTACAAGTGTAGATGCATCGTTAATGGGTTGATCATTTACGTTAAATGAAGGTATCGCAGATTGCATCATAGAAACCATGTCAGTTGAACCCTGACTACGGAACTCTTCTTCAGATATGATGTCTACTGGTACGGGTGAGTCACCAATTGAGCGTGGTGCAGAACGTGTACCTACAACGGCTATTTTTTCGACTGAGTCGTCTGCGCCTTGCTCTTGAGCAACGGTTGGCAGAGCGACGGCCAGTGATGCCGTTAAAGAGGCAGCCGTTATCATTCGAATGCCCTTAGACAATTCGGATAGTTGCATTTTCATTGTGTGTCCCCAATGGTTTACTTTACTAATTAATGATCTTGAGTGAGGGATTCTTCTTATTTTTCTACTTCATAAATAAGTAAGAGATCCTCTGGATCTTTTTATTGATTCCATACGAATGCCTTCGTTCTAGCGAAGGCAATAGATCTTTATAGTTTTAATGCGGTAAGAAAACAACTATTTTTTCACATTGGGGCTAGAAAAGTACTCAAAACGAGTTCGGTGGGTGTAAAATTTTGCCTCGGTTACTGATAAGCGCAAATGGGACTATAGAATTATGTCATTGTGTTTTAAGGTTTGTCGCTAGTGGATTGTTCAGACGATTGAATGCTTAATTCAAACCCAATTGATTTTAGCTTTTGCGCTTCCGTTTCTAAATCGGCTTTCATTAATTCTGAGGTTTCAAGCCAATCTCCTGAGAAGTGCAGGGTGATATGCGTATTTTTGGCTTCACATCGGATATTGGGTAATAGGTTATCTTGACGATGTATGTTTAACAGCACTCCCAATCTCAACAGTGTGATGATCTTAGCTGTTTCATCAATATTAAATTGCTGAAATACTGGAATATCTTCTAGTCTTATTTTTTTACGGTGGCATGCGACCACAGTGGCTAAGAAGGCTTGTTGTTCTTGATTGAATCCCGGAAGTTCGGCATTGCGTAGAATATAAGCTGAGTGTTTCTGCACACCTCGGGAATTAATCTGTAGCCCGACTTCATGTAACAGTGTTGCCCAGCCGAGTAGACTCTTTAATTCTTTGCTGGTGATTTGCCAACTTTGTTTGCATTGTTGATAAAATGATTGGGTGGTGGCTAAAACGCGTTTTGCTTGTTCAGTATCGACGTCATAACGGGTCGCTAAACTTTCTGCTGTGCGTTGCCGGATATCATGGTGCTGCAGGCGCTCTTCCATTTCATACAGTACACCTTCGCGTAATGCCGCAGGTGAATATTCCATTTCTTCTATACGGAGGCTTTTAAAAATAGCTGTCAGTATTGCTAATCCAGCAGGGTAAACGGGTTTGCGGTCCTCACTTAAATTGTTGTAGTTGATTTTTTTGATCTTTTTAAAGGTGCAACAATGTTTAATTAACTTTAGCAATCTGTCGAGCGTAATGTTAGGTGCAGATTCTTCCGTGTCGGAACCAAAAACTTCTGTTTGTAAATCAGCGATGGTACGAATGGTCCCTGAGCTACCGAAGCAGACTTTCCATCCCATCCTCATATACTTATCCATAATAATTTCGATTTCTTGCTGAGCCGCAGTAATGGCTTTATTAAAGGCTTCGGGGGTGAGTTCGCCGTCATGAAAAAACTGATTGGAATAATTAACACAGCCCATTTGAATACTGCGCATTAAGATAGGTTCAAAGGTTTTTCCAATAATAAGTTCGGTGGAGCCGCCACCAATATCTATTACAAGCCTTTTACCACTGGTGGCTGAAGTATGCGCCACGCCTTGATATATGAGGCGAGCTTCTTCTACTCCAGATATTATTTCTACTGGGTAAGGTAAGATCTTTCGAGCGGCGTTAAGGAAATCTACCGCGTTTTTTGCTCTTCGAAGCGTGTGTGTGGCAACAATTCGGACCGTGTCGGGTTCAAAACCCTGCATGCTTTCTTTACACGCTTCTAGTGCAATTAAACCTCGTTGAATGGCTTCATCGGAGAGAATATTTTGGTTATTCAATCCATCGGCTAAACGAACTTTTTGTTTAACGCGATGTAATATTTGAACAGAGCCTGCCACAATTCGAGCAATAACCAAATGAAAGCTATTGGAACCGATATCCAATGCAGCCACTTTTGTTACTTCTCTGCTTGGAACGCTCGCAAGGGCGTTTTCAAATTCCGTCATGATTTGTCAACGCTATTAAATACGGTCCGTAATTTCATTAATCGCTGTTGTTTCCAATCTGATTTTTTGCTTGCTGTGCACTATATCCGATTTTAAATATCATGCAATTCGTCATCTGATGTATCTACCTCATCTTCCAACTCTTTCAGATAGTGGTATATCTCCACTTGAGAACGAATTTTTTTACGATTACCTCGTGGGACATATTTGTTTAATTGCTCAGCGTCGATAATTCTGGCTTTGGTTGTATCTCTAAATTGGATATCAAAAATGTCGATAATTCGGTGTTTAAGTTCTTCATCGTATATCGGACAGCCTACTTCTATACGATTATCCATGTTTCGGGTCATCCAGTCGGCAGAAGAAATGATAACCTTGGGTTCGCCACCGTTTTCAAAAATAGCCACTCTGGGGTGTTCCAGAAATCGATCGACAATGCTAATGATGGAGATATTTTCACTAATGCCTTTTATACCCGGTATTAGGCTGCACATACCGCGAATAATGGCTCTAATTTTCACGCCTGCCTGGCTTGCTTTATACAGGTCGTCAATGAGTTCTTTATCAACCAAGTTGTTTATCTTTAACCTGATTCGTCCTTTTTTACCTTCGTTTACATGTTGAATTTCTTGTCGAATGAGGAATTGAATTTTAGTGCGAGCGTTGCTGGGTGATACCTGGAGGTGCTGAAATTTAAAGCTACGATAGGGAAACTGGATTAAATCAAAAACATTGACGGCTTCTTGTGATATTTCCTGATTTTTCGTAAACAAACTGAAGTCAGTATAAATCTTGGCGGTCTTCTCATTGAAATTGCCGGTGCCAATATGGGTGTAATGAACAATGGCACTTTTTTCTTCACGGGTAACAATGCACAACTTGGAATGGATCTTAAGTGTTGGTATGCCTAATAGTACTTTTATACCGGCTTCCCGCATAACTTTTGACCATTCTATATTGGCTTCTTCATCAAATCGGGCTTTTAATTCCATCACAACCGTGACTTTTTTACCGTTATCTACCGCGTCAACTAACGAATTGATAATACGAGATTTACTGGCTAATCGATAAAGGTTCATTCGAATATGTCGAACGTTTGGATCAACCGCAGCTTGTCTCACAAATTCGGTTAAATGCAAGAATCTATGATAGGGATAGTAAAGCAGACGGTCTTTTTCGGAAATTGCTTGGAAAACGGTATCGTAATTGGAGAATTCCTGGGTATGTATCGCGGGAAGTGGTGAATTCTCTAAATATTCCCGGCCTACATTGGGAAAACCAATAAAGTCTCTAAAGTTACGATGTGGCCCACTGGCAATTAAACTGTCTAGGGAGGAAATGCTGAGTTTTCGACGTAAAAATTCGAGCATTTCTTCTGGCATGCTCGCATCGTAGGTAAACCTAACGGGTTTGGCGATGAGCCTTTGCTTCATGCTTTCAGACATTTGCTCCATATAACTTTCATCTAGCTCGTCGTTAATTTCGTATTCGGCATCCCGTGTCATTTTAAAGGAATAGCTTTTTAGTGAATCGAAGTTAACGAATCCTCTAAAAATCCGTTCTAGGTTTAGTTTGATGATGTCGTCAAGCAGAATGATGTATTTCTTCTTTCTACTTTTTTCAGGTGGAATTTGAATAAAGCGAGGAATACTACTTGTGGGCACTTCCACAACCGCATACTTATTGGATTTATCGATTCGTTGTATTTGCACTATCAAATAGGTACTGGAATCTTGAAGTCGGCTTACCAGGTCGGTTTTTTTATCAATTAATATGGGCGCAATATGCCGCAGGACTTTATTTTTAAAAAAGTTATCTAGCCATTCCTTTTGGAAACCATTAACGTCAACGGCACCTATTAGTAAAATATTGTAATAGGCTAGGCGTTTAACCACTTCTTTGTATATGCGTTCAAATTCCTGCGTCATTTTAATCACGCGATCCTGAATTTTATCCAGTAATTGCTTGATTTCCATTTCGCGACGTTCATTTTCACTGTTGTGATAAATGGTTATTTGTCGTCTTACATCTGACACTCTTACTCTGAAAAATTCGTCCATGTTATTGGAATAAATACCTAAAAACCGCATTCTTTCAACGATGGGATTTTTCTTGTCAGCGGCTTCTTGCAACACTCTTTCGTTAAACGATAACCAACTAAGTTCTTTGGGATAATAAAGCTGTATATCTTGCATAGTGGACCAAAACTCGGGACAACGGATATGTTTCAATACAGGCTAATACATAGCCTGCATTAATGCGTGTTTGCACGCTTTTTGAGAATTCACTTTAACGACTATTCCAGAGAGGACTTATGTTAAAATTTTTACGGCGAATTCTGATAAATAGGATTCAATCCAGTTTCTGGTTAGTAAGTAAAATCTCAATTAAAAGGCGATTCAACAATAAGTCATTTGGGTGACAAAATGATGACATCAGGTTAAAGCTTTTTATTCAGCTGCTTCAAAATCAATCATGAGGTCATCGGCTACCTCTTCAAATGCTTCTATAAGTTGTTCAACATCGAAATCAAGGGCAACATCAATACAGATGGTGGCTTTAAATAATTCATGGCCTGAACCGGGCGCACTTTCGCAAAACGACTCAAACTTGCAAATGTTGATATGTTGTTTGTTCAATACCGCTGTCATCTCATTTACGATACCGGGCTTATCATTACCCACTATTTGAATGATAACTAGCTTGTACTCTTGCAAATCAGGGGCTAATCCCGGACTAAGTGTAATGGCTACATCGGTGCGCGATTGAAGCGTGTGAGCAAGTGTTTCGAATTGTTCTTCTGGAATTTGTATTTCGGCAAAACCGGCAAATCGACCTGCCATAAGGGCAAAGTTGCTAGCCAGCCAGTTACCTTTATGCTGATAAACGATGTCGGCTAATGAACCTAATAAACCCGGTTTATCTTCGCCTACCAGAGTGATGATGTAGGGTTTCATTTTTTATTATTTTCCCGATGGTTATTAAGGAGGGGTACAAGATTAACTATACGATAGAGATACTTATAACGCTAGTGCCCTTTTATGTCCCTTTTACGTTATCTAAGATTACATGTACTCAAAGCGTAAGCGTTAATAAGCCTTAATTGGTTTCGTGCTAAGGTTATTTAAATAAAAGTTTCGTTTTTACTGGTAATTTGAAAACAGACGTAAGTAAAATGTGCGGCTTATAATTCATGCATCGAGCTTCCAGTTTGCAAAAAGACGCATTGAAGAAACATTTGCAACGGCGATTGAGACGAGATCGCAGTGCATCCTGGCTAATTCACTTTGGTGGTTGGTTGGTATTGGCAGCTTTGCTTGTGCTGTTGTGGCATTTGATCTCAGTCGTATTGCCTATGTTTCGAAGTCCCGCTATTTCGCTGGTGGACAACCTGGATGTTAATGTTTCTGGCGAGGTTGTGTACTACACACAACTACAAGGTTCCAATATTGTTGTTACTCGTCAGCCCGATTGTAGTCTGGCTTTTTTCCAAAAAGCTAAAAACAAAATCCCCTTTGAACTAACCAAATGTATTCCTTTGCCTTGCGAGGATAAAGCAATATTTCATGAGGCAAATGGTTACTACTATCTGCTGCAACTCACTGCTAACAAGATGCTCAGAATCTCAGAATTAACATTTTTGGAGTGGGATGTTTATACCGAGCAAGTATTTAGTGTTCGATTACCTGATTTGGTGAACGTTGACAGCCCGAACTGGCAAATGACTATGTCAGATCAAGATTGGGTGTTGTCTCTGCCTGATACAACGGGTTGGCAGTTAATTTGGTTGGATCCAAAAAATATTGAAGTACCTATTGTTCAACATCTTCCTGAGGCAGAACGATTGGCTTTACTCCCTGATAATTCCGGCATGTTAGTGCAATCTGGAAAATGGGTGAGGCATCTGGATAAAAACCAAAGGGTCATTTGGGAACAAGAATTAGCGTCTGAAATAGAATATTTGGCGGCTACTCCTTCTGGTAAGGGATTTATCGTGCATTTGAGTAATCACCAAATACAAAAGTGGATTGCTATTTATGAACACGGAAAGTTGAAATATCATTCAGCCTTTCAATTAGAGGGGGTCGAGCAGCTTCAACAATTGTTATTTATTTCACACCAAATGCTTGGGTTAGCATATACGAACGATTACCTGATTTTATTTAATAGCGTAACGGGAGAAGTGTTAAATAGGCAAGAATGGAATGAACTGGTCGCTATTGATACAACGGCGGATACGACTGCAAAAATGACCAAGCAAGAGCACTTGTTAGGTTTGCTTTCAACTCATAGCCAACTCATTGAAAAGGCTTCCGATAAAACGCTGTTATTGTTTGAAATACAAAATGCCAATGCGGGTTTAACGCTGCGAAACTTGTTTGCCCAGGTTTGGTATGAAGGCTATCAAAGCCCGGATTACGTGTGGCAAAGTTCATCTGGCTCCGACAATAATGAAGCCAAATATAGCGTTATTCCTCTTGTTATCGGCAGTATAAAAGCCGCTATTTTGGCTATTGTTGTGGCACTTCCTTTGGGTTTGGGGGCGGCGGTATATACGGCTTATTTTGCTCCTGCAAATAGCCGGCAGTGGTTAAAGCCTGCGATAGAAATGTTGGAAGCGATTCCGTCTGTGGTGATTGGCTTTATCGCTGCTGTTTGGTTGTTGCCATTGGCGGAAGAGCATTTGGCTGCGGCATTAAGCTTTTTTGTATTGTTACCTTTATTTGTATTGATTATCGTTTTATTAAATAAGACTTTGCTGAAAATGACGGGCAAAACCTTACCTGTGAATCTGCAATATTGCTTTGTTTACCTACTCATTTTTGCGTTTATTTTAAGCACGATTGTGCCCCTTGTTATGGCTGCGATGACAAGTTTGGACTTGCCTTCAATCTTCTTTTTAGAAGAGCAAGATACCCATAGTAAAAATACGATTGTTGTGGCAATAGCGCTGGGGATTGCAATTTCGCCCAGCATATACAGTTTGGCTGAGGATGCTATTTACGAAGTACCCGCGGCATTGCGAAAAGCATCCTATGCGCTGGGGGCAACCCGCCTGCAAACATTGCTAAATGTTGTTTTAAAAGTGGCTTACCCTGGTATTTTATCGGCGTTGATGTTGGGATTTTCACGAGCGTTGGGGGAAACCATGATTTTATTAATGGTAACCGGAAATACCCCTATTGCTGAATGGGATTTAGTTGAAGGTATGCGCACATTAACGGCAAATTTAGCCATCGAATTACCTGAATCAGAAGTGGGTGGAATACATTACCAAGTATTGTTTTTGACCGCCTTATTGCTTTTGGTCTTTACGATGGGAATAAACACCGTGGCTGAGCTATTGCGACTCAGATTGCGGAAGAAGTATCGTCATGACTAAGCAGCCTCTATTGAAACGTCTCTTGAAAACATTGTTTAAAGCTCGGTCGAAAGCAATGTCCAAAGCCACCTTGCATGACAATGACAAGGAAAACTTTGCCGTTATTCTTACCGGATCATTCGTTTGCTTAGTTATTATTGCGTTGTTTTCGATTGTTACCTTAATTGTTAGTCGAGGATTGGCTTATTTTTGGGTGCAGCCTGTTCACTTTGTAGCCATAAGTAATTCTGCAAATACTGCTGTTTCTACTTCTCCAAATACTTCCGTCTATTTTTCTAATTCAGAAACGCATTTTCAATTTGCCATGATCCAGGAAAGGGATATACACAGCGATAAAATTCAACGTGTACGGCTGCATAAAAGCACGTATCTGCCCAGCGGCAGCGGCAAGCCATCAGTGGTTGCAAAGCAAAACATAACTTACTTGGATAATCCACCAGGCCTAGCCAAAATTGGGATGATTGACGGTTCGTTCTTATTGGCAATACCGCGAGCTATTCATACCGCAAATACCGAAAAATCCCCCTTAGATATTGACCAATACGATGATATTTATGACGAGGTGTCTGAACTGCTGATAACAAGCCAAGATATTCAAATGCAAAAGTTAGCTGAATTGCATCAAGAATTGGCCACAATGCGCGTGCGAAATGTTAATAAATCAGCACCGGCGTATTTGAAATCATTGCAGGAATATCAGCAATGGGAGCAAGAATTAAATCGCATTAATATACAACTTGCCCAGTATCAGCTCAGCGTTAGCTTGGCGGATGGCCAAGAAATCAGACTTCCTTTATCTGAGACTCAATATGTGCAATTTCCCAATAGTGTTAACTGGCTAGGGAAAATGCAAATATTTGTGAGTCAGGTGTGGCGCTTTGTAAGTGAATCGCCCAAGCAAGCTATAACCGCTGGTGGCGTTTTCCCTGCCTTGGTGGGAACCGTCTTAATGGTAATGTTAATGACGGTAATGGTCACCCCATTAGGCGTGTTAGCGGCCATCTACTTGGCTGAGTATGCACCTAACAATTCCGTGGTTTCAATTATTCGTATTGCTGTGAGTAATTTGGCTGGGGTGCCGTCAATTGTATATGGCGTATTTGGATTAGGATTCTTTGTTTATACCGTGGGCGGTCAGCTAGACTCATTCTTTTTCCCTGATAAATCTGATGTTGCGGTATTGGGCGCTCCGGGCCTTCTGTGGGCGTCGTTAACAATGGCGTTGCTTACGTTACCAGTGGTTATTGTGGCAACTGAAGAAGGATTACGACGTGTTCCGCTTGCGTTGCGTCAAGGAAGTTATGCCTTAGGCGCAACCAAATTTGAAACACTCCGATTAACCGTATTGCCTATTGCTACGCCGGGAATTATGACCGGTGTTATATTGGCCATTGCTCGGGGAGCCGGAGAAGTGGCACCCTTGCTAATGTTGGGGGCGGTTAAGTTTGCTTTATTGCTACCTGTTGATGGTGAATTTCCCTTTATTCATCTCGAACGGCAGTTTATGCATTTAGGTGTACTAATATATGATGGCGCTTTTCATAGTCAAGGTGCTGGCAACGAAGCAGGGTTAATGTTTGCAGCATGCATGTTGTTGTTGGTAGTCGTGTTGGTATTGAATACAATCGCTGTGTACGTGCGCAATCGTTTACGCAATCAGTATCAGGTTTTAATAGGTAATTAGTAGATTATGGATGGATTTGATTCCCCGCAATTAGCTATGCCCGGATTAGGTAGTCTGGAAAGTAAGGATATTGCTATAGATGTCCGAAACCTCGATCTCTACTTCGGTAAGCGTCAGGTTTTACATCAAATTTCAATGCGAATCCCTAAAAATCGGGTAACCGCTATTATTGGGCCGAGCGGTTGTGGAAAATCAACGCTAATAGGTTGTTTTAATCGATTAAATGACCTGCATCAGGAATGCAATATAAATGGTTGTGTTTGCATTGGCGGCAAAGACATTTTTCATCATCGTCAAAATATTCCTGCGCTCAGGGCTAGCGTTGGCATGGTGTTTCAGCGACCTAACCCGTTTCCTATGTCGGTATATGAAAACGTAGTCTATGGATTACGTATTAAGGGAATAACCGAACGGCGTTTACTCGATAATGCTGTTGAAATGGCGTTGTATAAGGCGGCTCTTTGGGATGAAGTGAAAGACAAATTATTTGAATCAGCATTGCAATTATCAAGTGGTCAGCAGCAGCGGCTAATTATCGCAAGGGCATTGGCACTTGAGCCGGAAATTTTACTTCTAGATGAACCTACTTCTGCTTTAGACCCTATTTCCACATTACTTATCGAAGAATTAATACATGGGTTAAAGAGCCAGTTTACGGTTGTCATTGTTACCCATAATTTGCAACAGGCAGCCAGAGTGTCGGATTACACTGCTTTTCTTTCTCAAGGCGAATTAGTGGAATTTTCTGATACCGACACGATTTTCACCATGCCCAAACAGCAACAGACCGAAGCCTATATCACTGGTCGGTACGGGTAGGAAGGAAATCAACATGTTAGAACTTAACAAAAGCCCCCATATTTCAGGTCGGTTTAATCAAGAGCTTGAGCACTTGAAAAACTCCGTGTTGGCTATGGGGGGGCAAGTCGAGCAACAGCTGAGCCAAACATTGAATGCTTTGCGTGACGATGACAAACGTTTGGCAGAAAAGGTGGTGGTAGACGACGCAAAAGTGAATGAAATGGAGCTACAGATAGATGAGGAGTGTATGCGTATCATTGCGCGACGTAACCCGATAGCCGGGGATCTTCGTTTAGTCTTAACCATTGTAAAAATTAATGCGGATGTTGAACGCATTGGGGATGAAGTGGAAAGAATTGCGCGCATGATCGCATTAAACAGTTTGCCTGCTTCTGAATCAATAAAAGTAGATATGTTTAATACTGGTCACTTGATACTCGAAATGATCAGGAACACGCTTGATGCCTTTGCTCGAATGGATGCAATTGCCGCCAGAAAAGTTCATAAAGATGATGCAAAAGTGGATGAGCAGTATAAAAGGCTGTTGGTTCAAGTTATTCAAGAAATGCAGAGTGAAGACGAAATCTTACCAGCATGGCTGGATGTTCTGTGGTCGCTCAGAGCGATGGAGAGAATAGGAGATAGATGTAAAAATTTATGTGAATACATTATTTATTTTGTCGAAGGAATAAATATACGGCATCAGAAAGCCACCATAAATTCCGAAAAGTAGACAAATAGGCGCAGCTTTGGGTAAAAAATGAAGATTGTCATATTTCTGTAACATTTCTTGATATATGATGCCGCGTTCATTTAAAAGGCTACCTGTCGGTCTTAAAAATTGTAAGAGTTAAAAGAGTAATAACACTATGTATACTAAAAACTCATTTTTGGGGGTGTTTGCGAAATCTCCTCTGAAGCCCATTGAGGAACATATCAGTATTGTTTGCCAAGCAAGTGAGTTGCTTAAGCCCTTCTTCGAAGCGACGTTTGTTGATGATTGGCAAGAAGCAGAGAATCTTCAAAGGAAAATTTCACTTTTAGAGCAAAAAGCTGATCAGATAAAACGCGAACTAAGAATGAATTTACCCGGTGGTATCTTTATGCCGGTACAAAGACAGGATTTGTTAGATTTATTAAAGCAACAAGATCGCATTGCCAATAAGGCGAAAGATATATCCGGCACTATTTTAGGTCGAAAGCTTAAAATTCCCGCAACGCTTCAGGATGAATTTTGTGCTTATGTTGTGCGTTGCACAGACGCTACTCGTCAAGCGAATACAGTTATCAATGAATTAGACGAATTGCTTGAAACAGGCTTTAGAGGCAGAGAAGTACGCCTGGTTGAAGAAATGATAGAGCAATTAGATAAAATTGAAGACGATACAGATAATATGCAGATTGTTTTGCGCAAGAGCTTGATGGACATCGAGTCTGAACTTAATCCAATTGATGTTATGTTTTTGTATAAAATCATTGAATGGACTGGGGGCCTGGCAGATATTGCTGAGCGCGTGGGTTCCAGACTTGAACTGATGTTAGCGGATTAAGGGCGGATTGCAGAATGGATATTTTTACAAGTTACGGCACGGTTTTAATCGTAGTTGCCGCTGCAGTCGGTTTCATGATGGCTTGGGGTATTGGTGCAAATGATGTTGCCAATGCCATGGGAACATCAGTAGGTTCCAAAGCATTAACTATCAAGCAAGCAATTGTTATTGCTATGATCTTCGAGTTTGCCGGTGCTTATTTGGCTGGTGGCGAAGTTACTTCTACTATCCGCAAGGGCATTATCGATAGTGCTCATTTTGTGGATGTCCCTGAACTCTTGGTATACGGCATGATCGCCTCGTTATTGGCTGCTGCGTTATGGTTGGCTTTAGCGTCTTATTTGGGGTGGCCTGTTTCTACAACTCATTCTATTGTGGGTGCTATTGTAGGATTTGCAGCTGTTGGTGTTAGTGCTGATGCTGTTGTTTGGAGTAAAGTTTTTGCTATAGTCGGTAGCTGGATCATCACACCAGCCATTTCAGGATTTATCGCTTATCTCATCTTTATGAGCGCCCAAAAACTAATCTTTGATACCGATAAACCTTTCTCTAATGCTAAGCGCTTTGTACCTATTTATATGGGTATCGCAGGTTTTGTTTTGTCGCTGGTAACGATTAAGAAAGGCCTTAAGCACGTCGGTGTAGGAATTCCTGAAGACATGGGATATGTGATCGCGCTTGCTTTTGCTGTCTTAATTGGTTTGGTGGGTAAGGTATTTATTAATCGAATTAAGTTTGATGAAGCCAGTGATAGAGATATGCATTTCGCAAACGTTGAAAAAGTGTTTGCTGTATTAATGGTTGTTACCGCTTGTTGTATGGCGTTTGCCCATGGTTCAAATGATGTAGCCAACGCAATCGGTCCATTGGCTGCTGTTGTCAGCGTTGTTAGTAGTGGCGGTGAAATTGCTAAGAAAGCTGCATTGGCATGGTGGATATTACCACTAGGCGGATTAGGCATTGTTGCAGGATTAGCGCTATTTGGTCATCGAGTTATTAAAACTATCGGAAATGGTATTACTCATTTGACGCCAAGTAGAGGCTTTGCAGCGGAGCTGGCAGCAGCTTCTACCGTCGTAATTGCATCAGGTACAGGTTTGCCTATCTCCACAACTCAAACGCTTGTAGGTGGTGTTCTGGGTGTTGGTATGGCAAGAGGTATCGCGGCCTTGAATCTTGGTGTAGTGAGAAACATAGTGATTTCTTGGGTTATTACACTTCCAGTTGGTGCAGGTTTATCCATCATGTTCTTCTTCATGATTAAAGGAATATTTGCAGTATAACCAGCATTACTTGTAAGAAACCTAAGTTTGATTTGAAAAGCCAGCAGCCTATGCTGGCTTTTTTGTCTTTATCCAATCAAAATTATTCAGCTACCTCAGCAGTCCCTTGTCTATTCAATGCGGGGTTTATTACCCCAGCGGTTAAATAATTCATCTGAAAATTCATCAATTCATAAAAATGCAACAAAAAATTCATTAATATTTAATAATGTCACAAAACTGTAATATAAACGTCATATATTGCGCCGCCATGCAGCGGGTTAAATTACCTAAAACTAATTCAGTAACACCATTGCTACCCCAATGGTACAGGTAAATATAATGATGAAGATTCAAAATATAGCGTTTGTTTTGTTGCTGTCGTTCAGCGTTTCCTCTTGGGCTAATTCAAAGCTTGTAACTATATATGGCAAGGCAAATGTTTCTGCGCAATACGCAGATGAAGGCGAAGGTTCATTTACTGAGATTAAAAGCAACGCATCACGAGTTGGTGTGAAAGGCGAGAAAGCCCTTGATGGTGGTTTGTCGGTGTTTTATCACGTTGAATGGCAGGTTGATTTGGCGGACATTTCGGATTCAGACAACATTAAATCACGGAATCAATACATTGGTTTAAAAGGTAGTTTCGGCAAAGTGATGTTGGGCCGCAACGACACAATTTTAAAGCAACTACACAAGAAAGTAGATTTGTTTAATGATTACGAAGCAGATTTAAAAGGGATGTGGAAAGGCGAGAATAGAATGAGTGACTCGTTAACGTATTTTTCCCCTAAATTAAATGGCTTTACCTTTGGTGCAACTTATATTGTTGAAGACGATGTGGATGCCGAAGATGGCTTGTCACTAGGCGTTTCCTATGGCGATAAAAATTTGAAAAAGTCTCAGTGGTACGCCTCATTGGCCGCTGATTATGATGTCAAAAACTACGATACACAAAGCGCATCTGTACAGGGAAAATTGGGAGATTGGACTTTAGGGGCAATTCTTCATAATCAAAAGCCTTCCGCTGGTGGGGAGAGTAAATCAGGCATCACAGGAAGTGCGCAATATTCAATTAATAGCTGGAAGCTGAAAGCGCAAATTCAAACGCTGGAAGATGATGAGTCTATCAGTATTGGTGCTGACTACATTCTGGCAAAAAGTACAAAAGTGTACGTTTGGTATACCGATCGTAACCTAGATCAAAAAGAAGATAAGAGTTGGTTGGCTGTGGGCCTGGAACATAAATTTTAGTTTATACTCTGGCCTTTGATTAGTCTGAACTAATACACCTAATCGAAGGCCCATATCTGTACTATTTAGTAAAATTCAAACGAGCGAACAGCTGCCCCTAACGTTTTTAGCGATACCTTCCTAGAGGAGCTGCTGCAATAGTTCAGTCTAGATCTTAAATTGCCCAACCAATCGGTCTAAATCGGTTGTTTTCTGTTTCATATGTTCAGCCGAGCGTCCGTTATTGATGGCGATCTCACTTAAGCCTTTATTTTGTTCAGATAATTCCACCACACTTCTATTAATTTCTTCTCCGGCCTCATTTTGCTGCTTCGCCGCTTCGGCAATCTGAGAGTTCACTTCGCTCATTGTCGATATGGACTCTGCGATTTCTTTTAGCTTGTCTGCTGTAGAACGTATGCTTCCTTCTGCTTCATTACTGCGCTTAATACTGGTGTCCATAACGTCAACCGCTGATCGTGATCCATGTTGCAGTTTAGAAATCATTTCCTGTATTTCTTCGGTACTGCCTTGGGTTTTACTGGCAAGGTTTCGCACTTCATCGGCCACTACCGCAAAGCCTCTTCCTTGTTCACCAGCACGGGCTGCTTCAATTGCAGCATTGAGCGCTAATAAATTGGTTTGTCCCGCAATATTTTCGATAACCTGCAACACAGAGCTAATGTTTTCTACATCGGCACCAACTTGAGTGACAACCTCGCAAGCTTTTGTCATTTCATTGTTTAACTGCGTCATTTCACTACAACTGTTGTCAATCATTTGCATGGCATCCTTACCGTTGTCGTCGGCCTCGTGAGCAGCACTGGCTGCTCTACTGGCATTTTCAGCAACATGATGGGCGGTTTGAGCCATTTGAGTTGTCGCGGCTGCAATCTGCTCCACTGAGCCAAGTTGTTTTGAACTTACTTCTTTAATGTTTTCCGCGTCTTGTGATAAAACATTACTTTCTGAATTTACGCCAATGGCTACATCTTTAACGTTGCCGATAAGTGCTTGTAGAGAGTTTAATAGCGCGTTTAAATTACCCGCAAGGTCTCCCATTTCAAATCTGTCTTTAATATTGAGTCGTTGCGTTAAATCTCCATTTCCCATAGACAATTTCTTAATAGATTCATTAACTTCATCTAAAGGATTAATAATTGAACGTCTCAGTAATAAGCCAAATCCACCAATAATAATTAAAACAACAGTGGAGAGTGCAACGGCAATTGTTATCATGTTTGACTTGGAATCTTGAAAAGATTTTTGAAAAGCATTGACTTGGGTTTCAATTTGATGAATATAGATCCCCGCGCCAACCATCATTTCCCACCTATCGAAATAAATGGAATAAGATAATTTTGGAACGGGTTTTTTTTGTCCTGGTAAGGGGAAATGATATTCGATGAAATTATTCCCCGTACCCAATTGATTCTTTTGTCCGTTAGAGATGAGTTCACGCATAACGTATACGCCGTTAACGTCTTTTAAGTCGTAGTAATTCTTACCTACCTTGGAATTTCCACCACCACTAAATACTTGAATGGCATTTTTATCATTACCAAATAAATAGCCGTCTTTTCCGAATCGAAAGCGCTTCAGCAATTCAACTGCTTCTTCTCTACTCCCACCACTTTCATAAATCGGCTTAACGACTGAATAGGCCATGTCGAGTATGTTTTTTAGCTCTGTTCTTTTGCTTTCATAAGCTGTTTCTTCTACAACAGCTACTTCCTTTTTAATGGTCTTATTAATTTGAATATTAACAATTAAAAGCAACAGTACAACTAGTAAAACTAGAGGGATTGTTGAGATTGAAAGCAATCTTTGTTTGATCGAAAGCCTGTCAAACATATGTCCTCTCTTACAATAAAGTTAGCTATTACTGCAGGTGTTTTTATTTCTCGAAATAAAATTTGGCACAAATAAGTCTTTGCCAAATTCACCAACAGACTTTATTAAAAATAGGAGTAATGCTTTGATTTTGCAAAAAATCGTTTTGATTTTAAAAAGACGATTTTTAATATTTGTTTAATGCAATACATCTAACCAGTGGGAAGCTGAATCGTTGCTATAATTAGTAAGTTTCCACGCCTAGAAGTAGACAGGGTAAGAATTAAAGCTCCCCTTTCGGCTGTTAATTTAACCGCCTTATAACTAGATGTAAAAAACCAAAATAAATCGGTTCATATAATTTCTTACTCATCTCTTGACGATTGTCAAAAACGAATTAAAAATCCTTATTCAATCGTTTTTTGGAATCAATTTATGAAGTGGCCTAATCTTAAGCATCTACATTATTTGGTAACATTGCACCGCGAGCAGCATTTTAATAGAGCAGCGCAACATTGCCATGTTAGTCAATCTACGTTAAGTACAGCCATACAGAACTTAGAGGAGCAACTAAATGGGCAATTGCTGGAAAGGGACCATAAAACATTTATTTTTACGGCTTTTGGGTTAGAAATTGTAGAACGTAGTAAGCAGCTTTTGGCTCAAGCGAATGAGTTAGTCGATTTTGCTCATAACGCTGGTGACTGGAAAGCCGGAACGGTCAAAATTGGTGTAATACCCACTATTGCACCTTTCCTATTTGAGCCAATGATATCCGTTATTAAAGAAACGCTTCCAAAACTGACTTTGCAGTTACAGGAAGACACCACGAATAATCTGCTTAAACAACTTAATTCAGGCACGTTGGATTTATTGGTACTAGCGTTGCCAATGCAAACGCCTGGGTGTAAACAAATGGTTATAGGGCACGATCCGTTTCATTTAGTTGCCAATCCGAAAATACTGAAGAGTGTATTGGGCAGCAAAATGGACAGCAAAAATGGTATCGATATCTCCTTGTTACCAGAAAACAGCGTATTTTTACTGCAATCTGAGCATTGCATGACTGATCATGCGGTTAGTGCTTGTGGATTGAAACATCAAGAGCAGGTTAGCTCATTAGCAGCGAGCAGTTTGCATACTTTAGTTAAATTAGCGGCGTGTAATTTGGGATTAACCTTTCTGCCGGAATTGGCATTAAATGATAATATTTTGAAAGACTCCGATTTGGTCTCATTACCCGCAGAGGAAAAAGCCTACCGTAAAATAGGCTTAGTTTGGCGTAGTGGTACAACGCGTATGCGGTTATTCCGTCATCTTGCTGAAATCATTAGTCCTTTAATGCCTAAGCCGATGCTTGATTAGCAACATGTAGTAGCCGTATATTCCCCTTAACATTATGTTCTTAAAGGAAATAATTAAAATAAGCTGCATTAAACATTATTCATCCATTAGAAAGTTTGAAAATTTATCACTTATTTTCAAACTTTTTTTATAAGACCTTCGACTTTACTACCAATAACAACAAATCATATTCAACCACGAATATGCCACTTGAGGCGCACGCATTGTTTGAACAGACTGACGAGCAGCTGGTAAGGAAGGCCATTAGTGGAAATAAAACTGCTTGGCTGAAGCTCGTAAAACGATATGAGAAATCAATATACAACTATGGCGTGCGTATGACCGGTAATACAGCTGATGCGTTAGATCTTATGCAAGAAGTGTTTATTTCAGTGTTTCGAAATTTACCTACATTTCGTGCAGAAGGTAGCTTTAAAGGGTGGATATTTCGGATTGCCAGTTATCGGTGTGTCGAGTTTTATCGGAAAAAACGACCCACTCAGGATTTGGACGAATCACCGGAGCAAGTTTGTAGTGAACCATTGCCGGAACAAATCCTACTAATGCAGCAAAGTAATCGGCAACTGATGGAAGCCATGGAGTGCTTACCAGTGAATCAAAAAGCGGTGTTGGAACTTAAATTCTTTGGTCAATTTACGTTTGATGAAATTGCAGACCAACTGGATATTTCCAGTAATACAGTTAAATCACGTTTATATAGCGCACTAGATAAGTTGAAATATTTATTGGAGGTTAACCATGCAGAAGCAAGATAAAGAACGCTTGTTTGCTCGTTGGTTAGACGATGAACTAAGCCAAGACGAGCAAGTTGAATTTGAACAATTGTGCCGCGAAGATCAGGACTTTTCAGATCGCGTAGCCACAATGGGACGTTTCGAATCCTTGTCGCAGCAATTTGAAGAACTAGACGTGCCGGAGTGGAATCGACAAAATACCATTGTCCCTCAAACGGGTCATGCTCAGCAACCTACTGCACCTTGGTGGCATTGGTCAGGATTGCCATTGATTTCACTTGCTACTTCTATGGCGGCAATCTTTATGGTGGCCACCAATATGCAAATTAACATGAGCGACCAAGGATTACTGATCAGTTTTGCTAATAACTATAGTGAACAGCAAATTCAAAAAATGCTGGACCAACGAATACAAGATTATGAGCAGAACAGTAATCAGCAATTGGCTATATACAGCAAACAATTGCAGCAACAACAGCAACAATTTAGCACTCAACTTGCAGATTATGTTTTGACATCAAATCGATCCGAGAGAAAAGAAGACTTTGCCGATTTAATAAAATTTGTTAATCAACAGCGTAATGATGATCAGACTTATTACGCAAGTCAGTTGAACCGATTGGAACAGAATATTGCTGGCCAATTACCGCTAGATCAGTGGGGAACGAACAGCAGTACAAATCCAATGAATATTGATGAATGAGGATGACCATGACTATGAAATCACTAATACCATTATCAATCGCTTGCATGATATCTGCGTCAGCCTTTGGCGCAACAACAAACATGGCAGATTTAAACAAAGATCTGGATATCATGAGCACCATATTAAAAACCTCTCTTAAGCAGTCGTCAAAAGAAGTTAACTTAAGAGTTCGCACAGTAAAATCTACCTACTTATCAGGGCAGGGTGCCGTATTTTCAGTTTCAACGGGCAGACACGGTTTTGATCTCGGCGGTCTTTTGGAAGGATTTCAATTTAATCTTCCAGAGCCACCTGATGCGCCAGAACTATTGTCGCATACTGAATCAGACAATATCGTGATTGATATTAGCGATGATGTTCGGTTTATAACAGACAGAGCGTTAGAGCAGGCTCACGAAGGTGTGCGAATCGCACGAGAGAAGCTTAGAGATCTAAAATTGGAAGAGCGAGATTTAAGCTATGAGCAACGGGAGTTAATCCGCAGAAAACGTGATATTGAATTTGAAAATAAACGTGCCGATGAAGATCGCAAAAACCACCTTAAAGAAGAACTGGTCGAAATTGAAACAGAATTGTCCAAACTGGACGGTGAAAAAAGGGAAGTGAAAAAATACGTTATTAAGCTGGAAACAGAAAGCAAAGAACAAATGAAGGAACAAAGAACGCGTCGTATGGAAACACGCAAACAGTTTTTAGCCGTATTCGAAGATGCCCTTGCCGACACATTTTGTAGTTACGGAGCTGGTTTAAAATCCATGTCGAAAGACGAAAAAGTTAATGTGATATTGGAACGATTTGGTGAAGAGAAAAACAAAAGCAAGAACGCCAATAAAGACCGCATTTATGTGTTCAAAAACAGCGATATTCGCGCTTGTGTTGCAGACAAAATAACCCAAAGTAAGTTACTTGAGAAAGCAAAAGTATATTACTTTTAAGAACCTATCCCGATTATATTTCCAACGTGAAATGTAGTTTTTTAGCCGCCTAACTCTTAGGCGGCTTTTTTTCTATTAGATGCTAGTATAAGGTTATTCAAATCGTAGCTAAGCATCGCTACCCTCCAGTGCTCATTAAAAACCCGGAATACTAGCGCACCTTTACAGCCCTTTAAAAATAAGGATTGGAATATTCTAAATGGATCGAATAAGATAATTTTGTGTGGCTAGCGCGAGGTTAGCGCAAAAGCACAATTTAGCCCTTGTAAAACCGAGTGTGTAGCAAGGGCTGTCGCATCCCCCGCGGATGCGTGGATTGAAACCAAAATTAAGAATCCTCGCGCTCTTCTTCTCCGTGTCGCATCCCCCGCGGATGCGTGGATTGAAACTGCGTCTTTGGGTGTCAACGCTCAAATTTTACAGTCGCATCCCCCGCGGATGCGTGGATTGAAACGATCTCGTTTAGAGACTGCCTTATACCTTGCAATGTCGCATCCCCCGCGGATGCGTGGATTGAAACTGTCTCGTGCTCCTGTTGATACGGGCCTGTTTCGTCGCATCCCCCGCGGATGCGTGGATTGAAACTGGTTAGTGAGGTTTACCCGATTACTTATACCGGTCGCATCCCCCGCGGATGCGTGGATTGAAACTGTTGTGTTTATAGAATGCAGGACTATTTCGGCGTCGCATCCCCCGCGGATGCGTGGATTGAAACCCGCGAGACGCTGTTGATCACCATTTCGGTATCAGTCGCATCCCCCGCGGATGCGTGGATTGAAACATCTTCTCAACTGGATTTCTTTGTAAACATTTAGTCGCATCCCCCGCGGATGCGTGGATTGAAACCAAGAGTTGGTTTTGGTCCAAGTTATCCAATGACGTCGCATCCCCCGCGGATGCGTGGATTGAAACCTTTGTTGGTGCTAAACCCTGAAGATGAGCAAAGGTCGCATCCCCCGCGGATGCGTGGATTGAAACAAAGTCCGCTCCTTTGATTTCGTAGCCTAGCTTTGTCGCATCCCCCGCGGATGCGTGGATTGAAACACGCACTCAGGAGCAAAATTATCAAGCACAGCTTGTCGCATCCCCCGCGGATGCGTGGATTGAAACTTAATGCCAGAAGATCAGTTTGCAGTAAACCTCGTCGCATCCCCCGCGGATGCGTGGATTGAAACGTCGAAGAAAGCTAAACGGAATTAGCGATCTTAAGTCGCATCCCCCGCGGATGCGTGGATTGAAACACGGGCACCTCAAAGTTAATAGGTTTACCTTGGTCGCATCCCCCGCGGATGCGTGGATTGAAACAAACTCATCATAAATTTGCTCATTCATACCAAAAGTCGCATCCCCCGCGGATGCGTGGATTGAAACAAACTCATCATAAATTTGCTCATTCATACCAAAAGTCGCATCCCCCGCGGATGCGTGGATTGAAACCCTGAGGCATCACCTCTAGCTTGACCTATAGCATGTCGCATCCCTCGCGGATGCGTGGATTGAAACTAGGTGGTTTTTATGGCTAACTCAGTTAGTACAGTCGCATCCCTCGCGGATGCGTGGATTGAAACGTGATGAGTTCTGAACGCGATAACGCGAATATTAAGTCGCATCCCTCGCGGATGCGTGGATTGAAACAACCCAACCTCCATATTAGGGAAGAAGGGTCTGGTCGCATCCCTCGGGGATGCGTGGATTGAAACGTCTGCAATACGGCCTAAGATACCCTGTATGGTTGTCGCATCCCCCGCGGATGCGTGGATTGAAACAATCCAGCCATCAGAATCAACGTGAGCACAATTTGTCGCATCCCCCGCGGATGCGTGGATTGAAACAGCCAGCGCTAAAAACTCAGCCCGACACTGTAGGGTCGCATCCCTCGCGGATGCGTGGATTGAAACCGCTGCCTCTCCGGCAAACGTTATCTGATGACTGTCGCATCCCTCGCGGATGCGTGGATTGAAACATAAACAAACTGGCCCTTGGTGCCATGGGCTTTAGTCGCATCCCCCGCGGATGCGTGGATTGAAACGATTGCTGTATGGACGAGTACAGACTGATTAAAGTCGCATCCCCCGCGGATGCGTGGATTGAAACGTCTATCCCCGACGCTACTGTCGTGCCTGCATAGGTCGCATCCTTTGCGGATGCGTGGATTGAAACCTGCCGCTTCGGTGATTTGTGTTGCGGTGGCTGGTCGCATCCCTCGCGGATGCGTGGATTAAAACCTTGCTGTGCATGTCGTAGCTGGCAATCAAGGCGGTCGCATCCCTCGCGGATGCCAAGTGCATTGGCAGGTGATAACAACAATACTGAATTCAATACAAGTGTGCAGATATTGGGAAGCGGTGGTGAATAAATTCCTGATCTTGCTAATAAGGAACAAGAGATAATTCCTTACGGCTCTGGTGGCGGCATTATTCCCGATCCTACTGTTGCTCCAACTACTGAAGAGCGGGGGTTTTGTTTTCAGTCTTAATCATTTCACTCAGTATCTATAGAAAAAAGCCCGCTGGTTTAGCGGGCTTTGTGCCAGTCATATTGCTTGTTTGAGGAGGTCAATAATCTCTCGGCACTAAAAATGTTACGTATATTCTATTCAACAACACTTCACCTTATTATTCATTTTTAATAGGCTCCTTTAGCGCCAATAACAGCCGGTATGGTGGCGAGCAGGATTTTGATATCTAACCACATGCTTTGTTGGCTAATATAGGTTTTGTCTAGTTGTAGTTGTTGGTCAAAATCGGTATCGGCTCTGCCGTTTACTTGCCATAAGCCGGTAATGCCGGGCTTGCAGAATAATCTTGGTAAAATGCGCTGGTCGTAATTTTTATATTCACTAGTTAGGTGAGGTCTTGGGCCTATTAGCGCCATGTCGCCACGTAATACATTGAATAATTGTGGCAATTCATCTATAGAGAACTTTCTGATAATTTTGCCAATTTTGGTGATGCGCGGGTCGTTGTAATACTTTTTACATACGCCTTCTCTATCGCTGCTTGTAGGATCCGGTTCACGAAACCGGGGGTCGGTTTTAATGTACATTGAACGCATTTTGAAGCATTTAAAATGTCGCCCATTTTCGCCCACTCGGGTTTGAGTGAAAAATACAGCGCCTGGGCTTTCTAATTTAATCAACAAGCTAAACAGTAAGATGATGGGGGAGAGCATGATTAGCGCCATTAAAGTGGCAAGCTTTTGAATGCTCATTGGAATACCGCTGTGCCCAAAGGTTTTTTTTCTAGGTTGAATATTTAGAAAAAGTAGCGGTAGTGTAATCAGTGTTTTAGTTGTCATGATTATACGCCTTTGTTAACTTGTTTTAAGATGAAGGTACGATAAAGAAATTCAGGGGTGCCAATAACGTAGCGTTCGAACTTGGCTACTGGCTCTTGCATTAATCTCCAAACCCATTCCAAACCCAACTCTCGCATCCACATTGGCGCGCGGGGGATATTTCCTGAGAAATAGTCGAATAATCCGCCCACGCCTAGTATCGCTTGGCATTTTAATGCTGCTCGGTTTTGGCAAATCCACTCTTCTTGAATAGGTGTACCTTGTGCGACCAATACGATATCTGCTTGGGATTGGTTGATTAGGTTAATAACGTCCTGATTTTGTGACGGACTGAAATATCCGTGGTGGCATCCGACAATTTTTAAATCAGGATTATTTTTAAGTAAATGTTGCGCTGCTTTTTGGGCTGTTTCTGGTTTGGCCCCTAATAAAAACAACGATTTGTTATTTTTGGCGGCATGGGCACACAGGACCGGAAGCATGTCTGTGCCATTAATGTTGTCTTTTAACATTAACTGTTTATATCTGGCGGCTATTCGCAGTCCTGAGCCATCTGGAAACAGGCAATCAGCTTGTTTTAGCAGCTTGGCTAAGTGCGGTGTTTTGGCACAAACATTGATAGAATTTGCATTAATAAAAAAACCGGTTCGTGGCACACCTGGTTTAGTGTCCTTGGTTTCGATTCCTTTAAATTTCTTACCATCTACAACCCATTCAACGGCGTTTTTCATGGTGGTGTTGTTGATGCCTATGCCAAACAGGTTAACGATGGATGGGCAGCGAGAATATATGTCCGATTGATTATAAAAGGCGTAACAAAACAATCCTTTTATTAGCAAAGCAAGATAGCCCAAATGTGAACTTTCAAGTTGTTGGGTTAATAGTCTGAACTTGTTTTTTTCAACTAGGCCCACCAATCGATGTACGTCGTAGGCACTGATGATACCGGCTGGCACATTGTAACTGCTAAGGATGTCTTTTTGTTGGGAAATGGTAAGGGTATGAGTTAGTGGTACGCCACAAAAGCTGATATTACCAGTGATAATATCCAGTAGGCGAGCCAGTTTCTTACAATAACCAAATCTAAATTCACGTATTTGGCAGCTTCGTCCTAGGGCATCGATTTTAATAACCTGAGTTAGTACTGATTCGCGGTTAATTAGGGCTAATACACTATTAATCATTAAAATGGGGGAGGTGACGAGTAGCGCGATTATGGCTAGCGGTTTATTAAAAGCTACCCCGGAATAGGCCTTAAAATTTTGTCTTGACTGATTGGGTAAAACATTTGAATTGTGTGTGTTCGTTGACATGCGTATTCCCCGTTTTGGTAGAAAGGCAACTGCCCTATTCATTGGTACTGATGGGGAGATTGCTTAAGATGTGCCAACTCATAACGTGCTGAATTTATTCAGATATTTTATTTTTTGATTGTTTTTAATCTGCAATTTTCAATGCAATTTGCAAATAATTCTTGAATTAAGAAAGGGGGGAAGTGGAAAAAAGAAAGTGATAAAGAAATAGGGAGAAATTTTATTCGGCACGTCATGGTTAACGATATATCGCTGCTGTTCGTTGATATTTAATGCGTTAAATACTTGAACGAATTAATAAGGCCATCGGCTTGTAACCTGTTTTTTTGCATGTATTCTGGTTGCGATTGAGATTTTTTTTGGGAGGAAAGACTGAATTTGATACCGGAGCTGCGTCGTGTTTTATTTTGAACCGGATTGACTACACCTGTTTTCCTTCCAATTTAATAGGCGTTTTTTGATTGAAAGCTGGCTGTTTACTATGCCCGTTGAATTCGGGATAGTGTTTAAGAACTTCCTTTTTTTCCTTAATTAACAGTGCTTGCTGCCAAGATTCATAATTGCCTTTTAAAACAAATTCAGCGGTTTTGTTTATCTGCCTCGAAGTCATAGACAGTAGTTTATGTAATAGGTTGCGAAGCAAACTACGCCGCATGGGGCCAAAGTTATAGTGTCGAATGTAGTCATTACAACAGGCGTCGTAGGTATTGTTCCATTTGTGATCTAACGTGCCCACAATGTTGGTTTGTTTTGCAAAATGAATTAAGTGGCCATTTTCACCCCACCCAACGGAATCTTCTGTTGGAATGGTCGTAAATCGGTTATCGATTACCTGTTGTAGGTACTTCAATACTTTAGGATGTTGCTGAACTAGCATGACCCCTGAATTAAACCGGTTGGTGTAGCCTTTCGACATGTATAGGTATTTGTTTGTTTCGAAATTGATTCTGATATCAGGGCTGTCTGGCATGATCAAAGTATCAGCATCTAAAAATAACACCGCATCGTAACCTTGTTTCAGTGCCTCTTGAATTAAACACAACTTTAACCAACAGCATTCGACACCAAGCTTTGATATAAAAGGCCGAGTTACTTTTATATAGGGAACGCCCAATCGGGTAGCATAGCGTTGGTGGCTATCCAGGTTTTGTTTATAGAGTGTTTGGTAGCCATTTAGTGCAATGCTAAATATTAGGAAAGTTGGGGTCATATTCTCTCCGTGGTTTGAATCTTTTGGTTTTTACTTTTATTTGTTAAAGCAAAAACTGCTCCATCCGTGGCTATTCATTCATTTGCTATTTAAATGGGGCGGTTATCTTCACGTAACCTCTTCAAATTCCTAATTCTTTATCAAATGGCTTCGCAAAACGCGAAAAAGGTCTCTGATTAGTGCTGAATTTTATCTATCATTTTGTTTTATAAGCTATTTATTTATTGGCATGGAACTCGCTAAATCATGTGTCACTTACCTAAATTAATTAAGGTGGATCGAGCAATGAGAAGAGAAATAGCGACTATCATAATTGCTGCACTCTTATTTTCGACACAACAAGCGCGAGCGATAGAAGAAGATAATGGCGTTTATTCATGGTCATTTTTATCAGGACAGGAATGGCCCAATGGCTACCATAAAGATATTGGAAAACCCAAGAATTTGATTTGGGCTAGAAATGAATATTCTGATGAATTTTTTGAGCGCATAAATAACGCTTTGCCGGAAAGAGCGTTAAATGAAGCGTTTGTAACCGATGACGCTGGGAATACCATATCGCTTACGGAAGAAGCTGAAGTGTTTATCACTTTTATTCATGAAGGCGCAGGGTATCGAAACTCATTTGGCTTTTTTGAATTCGACGCAAATAATCCACCTACTTCTGCAGAAGATGTGAATGTGACAATTGTGTTCCCTAATTTGTCTTACCCACATATGACCAATGGACATCGCCTGAGCATTGGGACTTTTCCGGCAGGAACCAGTATCGGATTTTTTATCGCAGCGAATGGTTTTTGGTGGAATTCCGGTGTTAAAACTTATGCTGTTCCTTATTATTACTCCCTCAAAAGCTTAAATCCTGAGCAAGACGAGTCGTTAAAACAGCATACAGTCTTACTTTATGATACTGAGGTGTCGGAAGTTATTATTGGGTTTGAAGATTTGCCTCGTACGTGGGGAGATAACGATTTTAACGATGCTATTTTTAGTGTGAAAAGCACCCCGGCTACCGCAATTGATGCCAGCCCATTAACTACCATGCCCTCGGTGAATGATAGCGATGCAGACGGCTTAAGTGATGAACTGGACGAATTCCCTAACGACTTTGAGCGTGCCTATAGCGGCTATTACCCTAATGCAAGTGATTGGGTTACTTTAGCCTTTGAAGATAATTGGCCAAAAGTGGGCGATTATGACATGAATGATTTAGTTGTGCGTGAGCGTTTACAAACTATATATAACGCGTCAGGTCAGATATCTGGCTTCAAACTGTCCGGGTTTATTGATGCACGTGGTGCATCGACACACAATGGTTTTGGCTTAAGGCTTATGGGTAAACTACCCAGTGCCGTTAAAGATGCTCATATTATTATAGACGGAACAAGCTACGACAAAAAAGTAGAGGGCTTTCAAAGCGAAGCTGTGATACAGCTTTGGGGTGATTCTCATGTATTTACTACTACCGGAGAAAGCGGTAAATGCTCCCATTTTAATACGGTGAAGAACTGCACGTCTTTTGACCCCGTGCCTTTTGAATTAGATGTTCATTTTGATGGCACGGTATCGTCTTTAAACCATTCCGACTTAGATTTCTTTATATTCCGCAGCAATAAACGCAGCCATGAAATTCATTTTGCAGGTTATGGGCCTACGGACTTATTTAATGTTGGTAAATTTGGTCAAGGGGCGGATACCTCGGATCCAGACAGTGGGCGTTATTTTAAAAATGCAGATAACTTGCCTTGGGGTTTGAAAATTAACAGTAGCTGGAATCATCCAAGAGAGTATATCGATGTGTTATGGGCGTATCCGCAGTACGAGCAATGGGTAGAGTCTTCAGGTTCTGATGCCGTTGAATGGTATTTAGATTCTTCCAGACCAAAACATACTTTTAGCAAATAATGGGAGCAAAAGTGATGAAGTATTACAACGCACAAATTAAGTGGATTCTGACTTTACTCATTGTTGCTGTAACGAGTATTTCGAGTGTGCAAGCAGGCGATAATGATAAAGCAGGCAAGTCTAAAGAACTTCAAGTAGCAGAAGAATTTAACTTTACCAGTTATCGAAAAGTCAGGCTGGATATTTCTGCAATGGATAACCAAAACAAACCTATAGGAAATGCCCTGGTGAGAGTTTTTGTGATTGATTCTGATATTACGGAACTTGAAGATGAGGGGTTACAAAAGAAATCTCTATTGACCATGGCTAGAACGGATGAAGCTGGCTGGGTGGAGCATGAAGTGGAAGTACCTCAAAACTTTAAAAAGCTACTATTGGAAATTCAAAATGTAGAAGTTGAACACAAACAAATTGTCATTTTAGATGAGCAAGACACCATACAAGTGAGCTTTAAGCGGGAGTATGCCGCCGATGCTTGGTGAGGCTGGCAGCCACATAATTGGAAACCTTCCATTAATTGCATTATTTTAGATTGAAAATTGGCGGCCTATAGGCCGCTTTTTTGTATTAGAAAATGTGAAATTCTGCTGCTGCGAGAACTATTGTTGTCGCAAACCTCGCAGGGTAGTTTATGATCTCCTTAAATGTTTAAGGAGCAACGTGTGAACAGACGTAATTTTCTTTTAGGAGCAAGTGCAATATTGGCGACGGCAGCCACTGCTGGGTGGTTGGTACTTCCTGTATCGAATGCAAATTTAACAATTGCCGCTACTTTGCAAAAGCTGTCTGGTTTGGATTTAAGTAATATTCAGTTTTCCGGAGACTGGAATGCAATTGTTACTTTGCATCATTTGGCTCAAAGCATTGAATTTAGTATGACGGGTTATCCGGAGCATAAGCCTGATTGGTTTAAATCGACAGCGGGTAAAGCTGCATTTAAGGTTTTTTCGGCTAAAGGGCAAATGAAGCATGGTTTGGCTGAGCCTATTCCTGGTGCACCAGATTTGATTGATGATGGTAACATTCAAAATGCTTATCAGCGGTTAGTACTGGCACTGAATAATTTTGCTGATTATTCTGGCCCGTTAAAACCGCATTTTGCTTATGGAGAACTAAGCAAGGAAGACTATGCTTTAGCTCATGTCATGCATGTTAATAATCACTTTGAATTATTAGGTTAATTTAAGTTTTGCCGGCGTGTTGCTGCTGGCAGTAAATCGGGTGGCGAGGAATAAAAAAAGCCCAACAATAAGTTGGGCTAAAAGTTACGAGTAAATCGTTTTATTTGTTTGTAGCTGCCGCAAGGGTTACTTGATAGCAGATGCCAGTAAATCGGCTTTATCAGTGGCTTCCCAAGGAAACTCTTCTCGGCCGAAGTGACCATAGGCAGCGGTTGATTTGAAAATAGGCTTTTCTAAATCCAGCATTTTGATTAGGCCATATGGGCGTAAGTCAAAGTGCTCTCTTACTAGAGCGGTTAGTGCTTCGTTGTCTAATTTGCCGGTGCCAAAAGTTTCAACGCTAATGGATGTAGGCTCTGCTACACCAATGGCGTACGAAATTTGAATTTCGCAACGTTCGGCTAATCCTGCGGCGACGATATTTTTAGCTACGTAACGGCCAGCGTAAGCGGCTGAGCGGTCTACTTTTGATGGATCTTTACCTGAGAATGCACCACCACCGTGTCGAGCCATACCACCGTAAGTATCAACGATGATTTTACGACCAGTAAGACCGCAGTCTCCCATTGGTCCACCAATTACAAAGCGGCCTGTTGGGTTGATGAAGTATTTGGTTTTGGCAGACAATAATTCAGCAGGTAATACCGGCTTAATTATTTCTTCCATTACGGCTTCTTGTAAGTCTTTTAGTTCGATTGAATCACAATGTTGGGTAGACAATACCACTGCGTCGATAGCAATTGGCTTACCGTCTTCATAAACGAAGGTAACCTGACTTTTAGCGTCAGGACGTAACCATTCTAAAGTGCCATCTTTACGCACTTCTGATTGGCGTTTTACCAAACGATGAGAATAAGTGATGGGGGCAGGCATCAATACATCAGTCTCGTTGCTGGCATAGCCAAACATTAAGCCCTGATCGCCGGCACCTTGTTCTTCAGGACGAGCACGATCTACGCCTTGATTGATGTCTGGTGATTGCTTACCTATGGTATTTAATACTGCACAGGAATCTGCGTCGAATCCCATGTCGGAATGAACGTAACCAATATCTCTAACGGTGTTACGTACCAATTCTTCAATATCTACCCAAGCTGATGTGGTGACTTCTCCGCCAACCATAACCATGCCGGTTTTAACATAAGTCTCGCAAGCAACGCGAGCGGTGGAATCTTGCTCGATGATGGCGTCTAGTACCGCATCTGAAATTTGATCGGCGATTTTATCTGGATGGCCTTCAGAGACCGATTCTGAGGTAAATAGCTGTCGAGCCATATATTCCTTCCTGTTTGATTTTGTATCTATCGAAAACAATTGCATTGTAGCTAAGTTGCAAAGAATTACCAGTGTATGCTTCTAGACGTCTAAAAGTCTATAATGATTTTTGTATGGATTTTAGTACATAAAATATTTATTGCAGGTTCTTATCGGCCCGTAGTGGTAAGAATTAACCTGAAGTTCGGTAATTTTGCATGTCGAATTCGGATTATTTGGTATTAAAGTGTAATTTATATCCTCAGAAGCATTGCAGATAGACTTAGTCTGGGTAAAATTGGCCCACACTTAGCTGTACATCCAGAGCAAGCTCTTCGGTTACATTAACTAATATCATTTTTGAGACGTTCAGCAACAAGTCAATATTGTGATTGACTTGTTTTTTATGATGAAAGTGTATCCGCATAAGTTAAATTTTACATTTGTAGCTACTAAGGAGACCTAATGCCAACACGTAGAGAATTAGCCAATGCCATTCGAGCATTGAGTATGGATGCCGTACAAAAAGCCAAGTCTGGTCATCCAGGAGCCCCAATGGGGATGGCAGATATTGCACAGGTGGTTTGGGGAGACTATTTAAAGCATAACCCGAGTAACCCAAACTGGGCTAACCGTGACCGATTCGTCTTATCCAATGGTCATGGTTCCATGCTGATTTATTCCTTATTGCATTTGTCAGGTTACGATCTGCCAATGTCAGAGCTTAGCCAATTTCGTCAGTTACATTCAAAAACGCCAGGTCACCCTGAATACGGTTATGCGCCGGGCGTTGAAACAACAACTGGACCTTTAGGGCAGGGCGTTAGTAATGCTGTGGGTATGGCGTTGGCTGAAAAAGCATTAGCCGCGCAATTTAATCGTCCTGATCATGACATTATCGATCATTTTACTTATACCTTTTTAGGCGATGGCTGTTTAATGGAAGGTATTTCCCATGAAACCTGTTCGTTGGCCGGTACGTTGGGACTGGGTAAGTTAATCGCCTTTTGGGATGACAATGGCATTTCTATCGACGGTGAAGTTGAAGGTTGGTTTACCGATGATACGCCTGCACGTTTCCGTGCTTATGGTTGGCAAGTTATTACTGATGTAGATGGCCATAATCCAGATCAGATTACAGCTGCCATCGAAGAAGCTCGTGGAGATTTAACCCGTCCTACGCTGATTTGTTGTAAAACAATTATTGGCTTTGGCTCTCCTAATAAGCAAGGCAAAGAGGATTGTCATGGTGCACCTTTAGGTGACGATGAAATTGCCTTGGCAAGAAAAGAATTAGGTTGGGATTACCCGGCATTTGAAATTCCAGGCGATTATTATGCTGCTTGGGATGGAAAAGAAAAAGGTGATAAAATTGAGCAGGACTGGAATCAGCAGTTTGCCGCTTACCGTCAAGCTCATCCTGAATTGGCGGCTGAATTAGAGCGTCGTCTTAATGGTGAGTTACCTTCTGATTGGGCTGAAAAATCGTCTGCCTACATTGCAGATTTACAAGCTAACCCGGCTAACATTGCTTCTCGTAAAGCGAGTCAAAATAGCTTGGAAGCTTTTGGACCGATGTTACCTGAATTTATGGGTGGTTCTGCCGATTTAGCTGGTTCTAACCTTACTATTTGGTCTGGTTCTAAAGGACTAACTAAAGAAGACGCCAGTGGCAATTACGTGTACTACGGTGTACGTGAATTTGGTATGTCTGCCATTATGAATGGCCTGGCATTGCATGGTGGATTTAAGCCTTATGGTGCGACATTCCTAATGTTTATGGAGTATGCTCGCAATGCTGTGCGCATGGCTGCATTAATGAAATTGCCTGCTATTTTTGTTTACACCCACGACTCTATTGGTTTAGGTGAAGATGGCCCAACGCATCAGCCGGTTGAACAAATTGCTTCGATGCGTGTTACGCCTAATTTAGATAATTGGCGTCCATGTGATCAGGTTGAATCTGCGGTTGCGTGGAAATCAGCCATTGAGCGCACTGATGGTCCTACTACTTTAATCTTTAGCCGCCAAGGCTTGAAACAGCATGATCGCTCAGAAGTTCAAGTTGCCAATATTGCAAAAGGGGGTTACACCTTATGCGATTGTGATGGTGAACCTGAGTTGATTTTAATTGCGACAGGCTCGGAAGTAAGTATTGCGGTTGATGCTTATAATACTCTTTCTGAGCAGGGCAAAAAGGTACGTGTTGTCTCAATGCCAAGCACGGATGTTTTTGATTCCCAAGACAAAGATTATAAATATAGCGTATTGCCACCTTCAGTGACTAAGCGTATTGCTATTGAAGCAAGTATTCGTGATTACTGGTATAAGTATGTTGGTTTGGAAGGGGATATTGTAGGTATGGATAGCTTTGGCGAATCTGCTCCTGCTAATGACCTGTTCCAACATTTCGGTATTAATAAAGAAGCGGTGATGACTATTGCAGAACGCCTGCTAGGGTAAATATTCATCGATATTATCGCTGCCGGTATGATGTAAACATACTGGCGCAAATAAGCAGGCCTTGGCCTGCTTTCATTTCTCTGGCGGGTTAATCTCGCTTCATGCGAGTGCTATTTATGCGGAAAAACAAGCGATGATAAGAGTTGCCATAAATGGATTTGGTCGAATAGGTCGAAGTATTTTAAGAGCCTTGTACGAATCAGGACAACATCAACAAATTAAAATTGTTGCGATCAATGAATTGGCCGATCCCAAAGGCATTGAGCACCTGTTAAAGTACGATACCAGTCATGGTCGTTTTTTGTTTCCCGTTTCTTTGCAAGATGATTTATTGCATGTCGGTAACGATGCTATCCAACTTCTGCGTTGCGAAGGTATTGCATCTTTGCCATGGGAAGAAATGGGTATTGATGTGGTTTTGGAATGCACGGGTGTGCATTCAAGTCGGGAATCGGGTGAGCAACATATACAGCAGGGGGCGAAAAAGGTGCTGTTTTCCCAACCGTGCCAAGCAGATATGGATGCCACTGTGATTATGGGAATAAATGAAATGGATCTTAAACCCGAGCATCGAATTGTATCCAATGGTTCTTGTACGACAAACTGCATTGTGCCCGTTATTCAGGTATTGGATGATGCTTTTGGGGTACATAGCGGCACCATTACTACTATTCATGCCTCAATGAATGATCAACAAGTCATTGATGGGTATCACCCTGATCTTCGCCGTACTCGTGCTGCTAGCCAGTCAATTATTCCTGTCGATACCAAGCTTTCAGTTGGAATACAACGAATTTTACCCAAATTTGCCGGGCGCTTTGAAGCGATTGCGGTAAGAGTGCCAACTATTAATGTGACCGCAATGGATTTAAGCGTGACATTAAATCAAGACGTTGCTGTTGATGATGTGAATCTAGCGCTGCAAGAGGCAAAAGTCTCTCGTTTGCCGGGTATTCTGGATTATACTGAAGAGCCCTTGGTTTCCTGTGATTTCAACCATAACCCGCATTCTTGCATTGTGGATGGAACGCAAACCCGAGTAAGTCACGGGCATTTAGTCAAAACACTGGTTTGGTGTGACAATGAATGGGGCTTTGCGAATCGTATGATAGACACAACGTTCGCATTAATGAATGACTGAAATAACACTTTTCTGTTCAATAATTTTTTGAGGTATCCATGCCAATTATTAATATGACCGATTTAGACCTTGCTGGTAAGCGAGTGTTGATTCGTGAAGATCTAAATGTGCCTGTTAAAGATGGAAAAGTGACGTCGGATGCACGCATTAGAGCGTCATTACCGACTATTCAATTAGCCCTCGAAGCTGGGGCTAAAGTAATGGTGATGTCACATCTTGGGCGTCCAACCGAAGGTGAGTATGCCGATGAGTTTTCATTACAGCCTGTTGTTGAGCACCTTGCTGGTTTACTCGATTACCCAGTAAAACTGGTTAAAGATTACCTCGATGGCGTTGATGCTCAATCTGGCGAGTTATTGGTATTGGAAAATGTGCGCTTTAATAAAGGCGAAAAAAAGGACGACGAAACACTTTCGAAGCAATACGCTGCATTATGCGATATCTATGTAATGGATGCGTTTGGTACGGCTCATCGCGCTCAAGCGTCTACTCACGGTGCTGGAAAATATGCTCCGGTTGCTTGCGCAGGCCCTTTATTGGCTACTGAATTAGATGCACTAGGTAAAGCACTTCAAGATCCTGCCAGACCTTTATTAGCTATTGTTGGTGGCTCCAAAGTATCGACCAAGCTAACCGTATTAGAAAGTCTATCTAAAAAGGTGAATCAACTTATTGTTGGTGGCGGCATCGCCAATACGTTTATTGCGGCTGAAGGCAACAATGTTGGTAAGTCTTTATGCGAAGAAGACCTTATTCCAGAAGCAAAACGATTGCTGGCTGCTGCGAAGTCAAACGGAGCTGACATCCCGGTTCCTGTGGATGTTGTTACGGGCAAAGTGTTTAGCGAATCTGCCCATGCTGAATTAAAGTCCGTTGCACAGGTTGCAGAAGACGATATGATCTTTGATGTTGGCCCTAAAACCGCATCGCAACTTGCCGATATGATTAAATCCGCCGGAACAATCGTATGGAATGGTCCGGTTGGGGTTTTTGAGTTTGATCAATTTGGTGAAGGTACAAAAGCGATAGCGGAAGCAATAGCTAACAGTGATGCATTTTCGATTGCAGGGGGAGGGGATACCCTAGCGGCAGTAGATAAGTATAATGTAGCGGACAAAATATCCTATATTTCAACTGGCGGTGGTGCATTTCTCGAATTTTTGGAAGGAAAGGCGCTTCCTGCCGTTGTTATGTTGGAAGCTCGTGGACAAGCTTAGAGCCAATATGAGTTAAACCGTATTTGAAGTAGTCGCGAATTATAGTATTTAATTTAAACCTAATGTCGTCGCGTCGGCGTTAATTAACTTTATAGGAGTGTTGCCAATGGCTGCACCAGCCAATCAAGAAATGTTAGCGAAATTGCAGAATGAAAATGGCTTCATTGCTGCATTGGATCAAAGTGGTGGAAGTACCCCTAAAGCCTTGAAAATGTATGGTGTTGACGAAAGCGAGTATAACGGCGACGAAGAGATGTATGCCACAGTACACGCTATGCGTACTCGCATTGTTACTAGCCCGGCTTTTAATGGTGACCGTATTCTTGGCGCTATTTTGTTTGAGAACACTTTGGACCGCGAAGTGGCGGGAAAATCCAGTTCTCATTTTCTTTGGCAAGAAAAGAATGTAGTTCCTTTCCTGAAAGTTGATAAAGGTTTAGCTGACGAGGAAGACGGCGTACAGTTAATGAAATCCATGCCTGCTCTGGATGCGTTATTAGACAAAGCCGTTGCGCAAGATGTGTTCGGTACAAAAATGCGTTCAGTTATTAAGCAAGCAAATGCTGCTGGTATTGCTAAAGTTGTTGAGCAACAGTTTGACATTGGTAAGCGTATTTTGGCGAAAGGTTTGGTGCCTATCATTGAGCCTGAAGTGGATATTCATTCCACAGATAAAGCTGAGTCAGAAGTTATTCTTAAAGATTTATTGCTAAAGCAATTGTCTGATCTTGGCGACGACAAAGTGATGTTAAAACTGACTTTGCCTGAAACCTCAAACTTCTATAAAGAATGTGTTGAGCACCCAAATGTGTTGAAGGTTGTGGCGCTTTCCGGTGGTTACACTCGTGAAGAAGCCAATCGGAGAGTGGGTGATAATAATGGCATGATCGCCAGTTTCTCGCGTGCATTAACGGAAGGTTTGTCTGCAAAACAAACAGAAGATGAATTCAACAATATGTTGAATGATTCAATTGAGAGTATTTACCAAGCTTCAATGAGCTAGTTGTAATCGTCTTTATTGAAATTTGATTTTAGTTAAGAAGGCCAGAATCAGGATGACTCCTGCTTTTGGCCTTTTTGTTTTTGATTCTTTCTCTATATTCCCTTTTACTTTATTTGCCTTTGTGATCTTTTATTTATTAATGATATTAGGGCGTAATTTTTTCGGCAGCATCCTAATTTTCTTACCATACTGTTTAGGGATAAATTGACAATCTGACGTTTTGCTCAAAATATCTATAAATATCCTCAACATTTCTTCTGTGTTGCTTTAGAATTGCGCCACTTTTTCAAGGAGCCTTACATGCGTAACAAAACAATATTGTTGTTAACCGGTTTATGTTCTTTTGGGTCTATAGCCAATGAATCCGACCAAGCCAAAGATTTCACATTAGACAGTGAAATTGGTTTGATATTTACGACTGGTAATACCGATACGTCCTCATTTAAAGGGCGTCTATCATCACATCATGAATTGGAGTCTTGGAGTAACGACTACTTGTTTGAAACGCTGTATAAGCGTGATGAGGTGACGACGGATGCTGGCTCAGAAGAAGCTCAAACCAGCGCTCAAAAGTTTTATGCTTCCGGGCAGGGAAATTACAAACTAAAAAATCCAGATAACCGTTTATTTGGATTTGCGTCTTATGAAGATGACAGGTTTAGTGGTTTTGATTTCCAAGCGACAGTTGCTGCTGGTTGGAATAGTAAACTTTGGGATGATGATAGTTCCACTTTTTCATACAGTATCGGTCCGGGTTATTCATTTGCCGACACATCGGATGGAGAAGATGTTAGTGGTGTTATTGTGAGGGCTGCGGCTGATTATAAGTGGAAGATGTCTGAAACTGCTACTTTTAAACAGCTTATCAGCACAGAGGTGGGTAGTAACAATACCAAATCTCGTTCTGAAACCTCTATTTCTGCCCAAATTAACGGATCTATGTCGTTAAAAGTGTCTTTAATGCTCAATCACAACTCTGATGTGGAATCGGGCACCGAAAATTTAGACACTGAAACCGCTGCGACTTTGGTTTATAGCTTTTTCTAGATTTCTAATGCTTAAGTTTCTAGGTCTGGTGAAAGGCAGAGCCACTTTTATTCAATAGAGTGCTTTGCCTTTGCTTTTATATTCCCGCCTTTTTATGTGACATCTTCTTTTCTGCTTAATTATCCTGAGTTAAGGTTAAACACCTTACCAGCTTTCTATTTTATGTGATTTAGGGTAAAAGTTATTAACGATAGTATTTTACCTCAGTTCGGGATAATAAAGACCTTCCAGCACAGGACCTAAAACGAGCAGCATTCGTTATTTAACACACTGTTTTGAAAAAATATGCACTAGCTTATTAATGAAAAACGATATCCCTTATCCCGAACCGAAGTTAGTTAATTGGATACAAAATGTTTGGTATATATAGGTCATTGATATTAGTTGTGGGACTGCTTGCTACATGCAGTGTGTTAGCTAGCATTGAGTATCCTCGAGTTGTGGCCAATGTCTCTTATACCAGCGTTGCAAAATTGCCTTTTCAAGATGCGGATCACAAGATCCCTTATGGCAATAATCCATTGCAATACGGTTTGTTTTGGGAACCTCAAGCACAAAGAAAAAATCAGAAAAACAACAGTGCCAAACCTCCACTAATTATCTTAATTCATGGAGGTTGCTGGCTAAATGCCTATGATATTAAGCATACATTACCGCTTTCCACCGCGTTGTCTCAGGCAGGATATCCAGTTTGGTCATTGGAGTATCGGCGCACTGGGGATAATGGTGGTGGTTGGCCAGGAACCTTTAATGACATAGTGGCAGGTATTAAAGCAGCTGAAAGCCTATCAAGTTATGGCCTAGAAGCCTCATCCATAGTCATTATGGGCCATTCTGCTGGTGGTCATTTAGCTTTGCTTGCGGGTGCAAAATGGAATAAGCAGCCTTTGCTGAAGCTGCCATTAAGCCGCGTTATTGGATTAGCCGCCATTACTGATATACAGGCGTATGCTACCGGTAGTAACGACTGTCAAACGGCGACACCGGAATTCATGGGCGGAGCATATACTGATAAAAAGCGAGCTTACGATGCAGCTAATCCTGTTAAACGCACTTTGCCTTCCCAAACGGTAGTGATGCACGGAACTCAAGACATGATCGTACCCATAGAGCAAGCAAACATGCTCGACGCTAACAAAATAGTAATACAAGATGCTGGGCACTTTGATTGGGTTCATCCGGGAAGTGAAGCTTTCTATGCCCTCTTGGCAGTTCTGCGGAAAGAGTAAAAGAACACTAGGTAAAGTGAGGTGTTTCTCTAAGCTCAAAAGAAGAGGGAGCTTCTAACATCCCTCTCCCAAATAAACTAAGACAACTATGAAGTCAATTCCAGGGCTTGTTTCGAAACAATTATTCCGTTGTTGTCTGCATAAACATATTGGCCGGGGATAAAGTCTACACCACCAAAATGAATGGGAATATTGAGATCACCCAAACCGCGTCGTTCCGTTTTTACTGGTACTGTACCAAGCGCTTGCACGCCAAGGTTTAAGGTGTTGATAATGTCTACGTCGCGTATTCGGCCATAAATAATTAAGCCTTCCCATTGGTTAGCAACGAATTTTTCGGCGTTCATGTCGCCCAACAGTGAGCGTCTTGGTGAGGCTCCACCATCTACAACCAGTACTTTGCCTTTGCCTGGTTGTGTGGCTTGGTCTTTTACTAAAGAATTGTCTTCAAAGCATTTTACCGTGACAATTTGCCCACCGAATGATTGGCGTTGTCCGTAATTGTTGAAGTCAATTTCAACGACTTGTACTTTGTCTGGATGAGCATCGCATAGATCGGGAGTGAGTGATTCCATCAGGCTATTCTCTGTTTGTCTTATTCTATAAGTATCTGCTTATCAGGATACAATATTGGGAAAGTATTTGAATAGCCGATGCGATGAATATTCAACATTTTATATTGTTATTTCAGACCCTAAGTAAGGCGAGAGTTTTTCGTGAATTTGAATAAGAAATCAGTCTGAAATTAGAGGGTCAGTGGATACTGGGGATTCGTATTCTTTTAACCATTGACAGAAGTCGCTTGCAGGAAGGGGGCGACTTAGATAAAACCCTTGGGCTGTAGTGCAACCCATGTCCGTTAACAATCTTAGGGCTTCACGGTCTTCTACGCCTTCAGCGACGGTATTGAGCCCCAGATTCTGAGCGAGAGAAATAAGGGTTCTTACCATAACTTGATCATCTTCATTATGGGCAAGATCGAGGACAAATGCTTTGTCTATTTTTAATTCACCGACAGGCATTTTTTTCAGCTGCGCCATTGACGAATAGCCCGTACCAAAGTCATCAATAGATAGTGCAATGCCCATGCGTTGTAATGTACATAATGCTTTAACGGCGCTCTCAGGTTCAGACATAACCGCACTTTCAGTCACTTCTAAGGTCAGGCTATCGCTACTAGCATTGAATTCGGACATTAATTCTGCAACGTAGGCAGGTAGTGTCATATCGACCAGATCAATGGCTGAGATGTTGACGGCAATGCCCATTTCAAAACCTTCGTTTTTCCAAGTCTGTTGTTGCTGAAATGCTTCTCTTAGTACCCAGTGAGTAACATCCCTAATTGCCCCAGTTTGCTCGGCTAAAGGAATAAATTCATCTGGGGGAATAAAGCCATGAGTAGGATGGATCCAGCGGATCAAGCACTCAACTTTGGTAATTTTGCCTTCACCAATCGACAACTTTGGCTGATAGTAAAGCTTCAGCTGACCAGAGGTAACTGCTCCTCGCAGTTCCGACATCAAATTTAGACGTTGAACTGAATGCTTATTTAACTCGGGTCGATACATCGCAAGAGGGTAATGTTGGCCCTTACAGCTATACAGGGCAATATCCGCACATTGCATCAGGCCATGAGCACTATCGGCATCTTTCGGATAAGCTGCAACGCCAATGCTGACATCTACATCCAGGGTCAGTTGCTGAATTTGAAAGGGTCTTTCAAATAATGAAGAAAAATTATTAGCGATAGTTTCCGGATTTTGTTTTTCGGTCTCGCTAACAACGATGCCGAATTCATCGCCCCCTATATGCGCGATAAATACACCGGGGTAGGCTGCGGCCTTGAGCCGGTTTGCAATGTCTTGTAAGAGGACATCGCCAATGGCATGCCCAACGGTATCGTTTACGTCTTTAAATCGGTCTAGGTCGAGCATTAACACCGCAATGGTGGAGTCAGAACTTGTAATTTGTTCTTCTAGATATTTAATAAACTGGTTGCGGTTAGGTAGCTTGGTAAGGGAGTCGTTGTAAGCTAAAAATTGAATCTCTTCTTCCCGAGATTTAATACCTTCTTGCATTTCACTTATTGCGGCAGATAAATATGCAACTTCATGAGTGCTGGATGTGGGGAAGCGAGAAACGTATTTTCCTTGGCGTATTTTGTTTGCTACTGCGACTAACTTGGTTATTGGGGCGGTAATGCCTTTGGATAGGAACATGGCCGCAGATACCGCCATGACGACGGCAATAGCGAGTATACCAATAAGCTGAACCAGTAGGCTGTTGTACGATACGTAAGCTTTATCTTCTCGTGTGGAAAGCAGTAAATGAATTGGTACATCTTCCCATTCTGCAAATTGTGAAACGGTATAGAGGTATTGCTCCAATGGTTCTGATAATTGATGTAACCCTTCAGTAATCGTGATGCTTAGCGAGCCTAAAGAATTCGCTAAATCCGGAGAATACGTTGTGCCTACGATTTGGTGGTTTGCACCTAACTGTAATACGGTTACTTCCATATCCGTTAATTCCACAAGGTCTGAGGTAATTAACCGACGACTATCAACCCCCATTACTAGCCAACCATTAATATTCCTTGATGATTCCACAAATTTTACCGGTGCCGCTTTAATCAAATAAAACTCATTGGCAATTTTCAATAATTGGATATTTCTTTGAGTGAAAGTTTGGGCATCAATTTTTAGAGATTTATTATCAATGTTAATGGTTGTCGCGAGGACTTGTTGGTTATTATCCAAAACCCAGGCAATGTCAGCATCGTTTCTACGTTGATAATTTTGTAAGGCAACTTTAAGACTAATCTGGTCTTCAATACTGCCCACCATCAGTTGTTTAAAACTGAAGTCTTTACTTACGGTGTTAAGTGCTTCTTGTAATACATTGCTGCGACTTAATATTTTATCTCGCACAACATTTGCGGAGGTTTTGGCGTGTGCAAGCAATTGCCCTGTTGAGTGGTTGTAGGTTGTGGATTGCACCGTATAAAAGGTAACAATGACCAAAACACTCAAAAAGACTAAGTAGTTTAGTAATATTCTAACCCTTAAGGTTCGAAATATAAATTTATTCATATTCGGAAAATTCATCTACATCAGTACCAAAATCATCTTCGCCAGGGGCTAGCGTTTCAGTAAGTTGTAGGGTGATATCCTGTTTACCTGAAAGATTTACAACCTGCTTTTTATCTGCATCTGCTGCTTGCAATCTTGGATGCCACACTCGTATAAAATAATTTCCATCCGGCGCGGTTAATGCCATTTGTCCAGATTTATCAGTTTGACCATAATATGGATTATCTGCCACGAAGATATATCCCAGCATCCAATCATGAATATTACAGCCTAGTTCAACAATCCCGGGTTTGTCGAATGAGATTGATTGGGCTTTTTTGTTTTTAAACAACTGTAGTTCAAAAACCTTGGAAGGTGAAAAGGAATAGACATGATGTTTGATAGAATCAGAATTTGGAAATGAAACGGTTTGGCCTTTTTGTACGGCTAGTATATAAGGCGAAAATTGCCTGTTTATTTGGTCCATGGTCGCAATTTCATCACCAGCATGTTGGCTGGATAATTGCGCGCTCTCTAAATAAACAATGGCACCGGCAAGATGTTTATTTTGGTTGTCGCTGACTTTTACATTCAATGTGCCGGCATGACAAAGGGGAACCGAAATAAAGGCAATCAATACCAATAAAGTTTTCATCATTATCATTTATCCGGTTGGTTTATATAGCCCGGCAAGGTGTATAACCTGACAAGACATTTAAACCGGTTGGTTTTATTCTCATTAATATGTGAGCCTGCATAATACAGCCATTCAATTTGAACTCCTAGGGTTCAAAACTCAAAAAGACGAAAAATCAGTTATTCAACAGAAAATATCAGTAATTTTACCAAAGGGGAAATACTAATATTTATCAGCATTAGGGGTGCTATTTCCTGAATCACTTGTTACATAGTGCGTAATAAGTGAAAAAAAGTTTCACTTATTGGCGATTTCTTGTGGTTTTTTGCTGTTGTTAAATTTAAAGACCAACAAGCAGGGAAGTCTAACCGAAGTATAGCTTTTTTGCGTTGCCCCATAATATATTTTTTGCTTGTTCAAGGCTTACTGCATTTAAAACGATATGCAAATCGTCATGTTCAAACGCTCTAGGTGCTCGGGTTCCGGGTAGGTCAGTACCAAAAATTAGCGCTTGTGGATTAATATCTATTATTTGTTGTAACACACTTGGAATGTGAAAGTTTACGCGTCCAAATCCGGAAGCCTTCACCCAGCCGCCTGATTCAACGAATTGTTTTAGGCCATTTAACCCATTTTCACTAAGTCCCAAGTGGTCAACGCATACCTTAGGCAGTGTTTTTAGCATCGGGAGCAGCTCGGGCAAGTCTTTGGCGTCAACGTATAACTCGATATGCCATCCAAATAAGGCGTAGATCCGATTTGCCATGTTTTGCATGTTACGTAATTCTTCTGAGCCACCACGGTATAAATTGAAACGCAATGCCTTTACGCCGGCTTGATCAAGCTCTGCTAGTTCTTCGTCACTTATGTTTACAGGAACCTGCGAGACCCCTACAAAGTTAGGCCCCAGCTTTGTGAGAGCATCGACAAGATAGGTTTGATCGAATCCTTGAAAGGAACCAGAGACAATGGCTCCGCCTGCAATTGGAATATCTTTTGTGCTTTGCAGGTAGTTCGCCACAGTAAAGGATTCGGGTAGGTATCCTTGATTGGGAATAAGTGGATAGGCCGGGTCAATAATATGTAGATGACTATCAAAAATTTTAATGTCGTCAGGAAAACTCAATAACATATTTAACTCATTTTTTGTACGAAATATGTACTAACCTATTAATGAACAACGATATTCCTTATCCAGAGTTCAGGTTATTTAGTATCTTGCTCCAGCTCGTAAAAAGCCTCTGTTAGCATTTCCATCTTACTTTGTAATACTGTTTGAGCGTCATAGAGTCCGCGATTATAAAAGAATGGTCCCAGTTCTTTACTGATGAAGTCCAATAAAAAATCAGTATCAAATTGACCAAGTTCTATGTCGAGTTCCTTGTCAAAATAGGCTTGGAGTTTAGATATGATTTGAGCGCGTTCATCGTTGGAAAACTGAATGTTAGACATTGGGTTTGTCCTTGTCTTAATGCTTAAAATATATGGAATTGTTTGGGTGAAAATTGAGCAGTGCTTGGGTATGAGTTGAGTCGTATTCGCATATCAGATAAAACAGCCTGACAAAATTCATTATTTGTCAGGCCTGGAAAATGATTGAATTAATGCAGGATACGGGTCTTGATCGTGCCATCTATGCTTTTCAGTTGTTTGTAAGCTATATCAGCATGATCTGTTTCTACATCAATAACCACATAACCAATAGTGTCATCGGTTTGTAGGTACTGCGCTGCAATGTTGATGCTGTTTTCCGCAAAAATTTGGTTAATTTTTGTCAGTATGCCCGGACTGTTTTTGTGAACATGCAGCAAGCGGGAACGTTGAGAATGTTCTGGAAGAGACACTTCTGGAAAGTTGACAGCAGTAACGGTTGAGCCATTGTCGCTATATTTAGCTAATTTACTGGCGACTTCCTTACCGATATTTTCTTGAGCCTCTTGAGTACTTCCTCCGACATGGGGAGTAAGTAGCACGTTATCGAACTGTCTTAATGGAGAGACGAACTCTTCATCATTCGATTTTGGCTCAGTTGGGAAAACATCTATGGCAGCGCCGGCTAATCTATCGTTGCTTAAGGCATCTGCAAGGGCATCGATATCGACAACGGTACCACGAGAAGCATTAATCAGGATGGCTTCTTTTTTCATTACATCAAGTTCAGCCGCGCCAATCATATTCTGGGTTTGGTTGGTTTCTGGAACATGTAGGGTAATGACATCTGATGTTTTCAACAACTGCGTTAGGCTACTGACTTGTGTGGCATTTCCTAAAACCAGTTTATCTTCAATATCAAAAAATTGTACTCTCATGCCGAGATGTTCAGCCAAAATACTGAGCTGTGTCCCTATGTGACCATATCCAATAATACCCAATGTTTTACCACGGGCTTCAAAGGAACCCTTTGCATTCTTTAGCCATTTCCCTTGGTGGGCAAGAGCGTTTCTGGCCGGAATACCTCTTAACAATACAATAATTTCGCCCAATACTAATTCTGCGACGGAACGGGTATTTGAGAAAGGCGCGTTGAATATGGGTATGCCGAGTTTTTGAGCGGCTTTTAGGTCTACCTGATTAGTACCAATACAAAAACAGCCTATTCCAATTAGTTTTTTGGCTGCTTGCAGTACTTTTTCAGTAATTTGGGTACGAGAGCGGATGCCAATAAATTGTACATCTGAAATTTTTTCAATTAACTCTTCTTCACCAAGGGACGTTTTAATGTATTCAATATTGCTATAGCCATTCATCTTTAACGATTCCAATGCACTTTGATGTACACCTTCAAGCAGTAAGATTTTGATCTTGTCTTTAGACAATGACACTTTGCTCATGGCGGGTTACCTATAAACTTGATTTGAAGAAGTCGGGTTTGTGAACCGTAATACAATAACACGGTATGGCTGAGTATTTAGACGTCTAGCCATCTGTGTTCGCGCACTTTATCAGAAACGTAAAATAGTGCAATGTTTTAGGGGCTGTTTATTGTCTGAATTAACTATAAATTATCCACTGGATCTATGGTTTTTACGCCTTCCTCAGTACCAATTAGCACGATGTCGGCACCCCTTGAGGCAAAAATACCATTGGTTACTACACCGGTAATCTGATTAATGGCACTTTCCAGCTCTGGTGGATTCATTATTTGTAAATTATATACGTCGAGAATAACATTGCCATTGTCGGTTATTACGCCTTGTCGATAAACCGGGTCGCCGCCCAGTTTTACTAATTCTCTGGCAACGTATGAACGCGCCATGGGTATCACTTCCACAGGTAATGGGAAATTACCTAAAATAGGCACCTGCTTAGTATCATCGATGATACAAATAAATTTTTTGGCAACGGCCGATACAATCTTTTCTCTGGTTAGTGCGGCACCACCACCTTTGATCATATGCAAATGTTCAGTAATTTCATCGGCACCATCAACATAAATGTCGAAGTCACTTACTGAATTTAAGTCAAATACTTCAATACCGAGAGCTTCAAGTTTTTTGGTGCTTGCGTCGGAACTGGACACTGCTCCTTCTAGTGTGTTCTTCACACTTTCTAACGCCTCAATAAAATAGTTAACTGTAGAGCCGGTACCAACGCCGACAACACTACCGGGTTTAACGTATTTTAATGCGGCAGTTGCCGCTGCTCGCTTTTTATCGTCTTGAGTCATGGTCAGGTCACAAGTGTTGTTAAGGTCAATTGACCTTAGTTTTAGCAGGAAGTAAAAGTATACCTGACATTCACTGATGTCGGTATGGCTGTTTTAATGCGCCTCTATTCCATTTTAGGTATGGCAGTGCAATAAACGTGTTGGCGTAAGTATGCTGTTTAAAGGTATATCCCAACTGGAAACTGGGATGTTAGGACATTCCTGACAGTCGTGTGCCAGTCCTATTACTCTGGGCGGATCTGCTTCTTCTATATTTGGAGTTAGGCATGCAAGGGTACGATCATAAAATCCGCCACCCATTCCCATTCGATTTCCTATTTTGTCGAATGCGACCAAAGGTGTAAATATGATGTCTAAAGATTGAATAGTACCGAGTCGATGGCATTCTATTTTAGGTTCGGGAATGCCAAATCGATTGTTGTGCATTTCACTGGTGGGGAGATATTCCATAAACAATAATGATTTTTTGTTAAATGGATGCAGTACCGGCAAATAAACCTGTTTTTCATTAACCCAGGTATATTGAATCAGAGGTATGGGATCGATTTCCCCGTCGTTGGGAAGATAGAGGGCAATTTTGCTTTTTCCGTCTAATAGACCTTGAGAAAGTGTCATTTCGAAGAATTGCTGACTGGATTCGCGTTGTTGGAGTTCCGTCAGAGCTTGTCGTTTGGCTCGATAGCCTTTGCGAAGCTGTTGACGCAGATCTTGACTGACCGTTTGCTGCTGAGAATGACTGTTCATACACTGCAATTGAACAAGGAAGGTTGAACTCAGTATGGCGTTAATTTATTAAGAAAAAAAGACCGTTTTCAGTTTTTTTGGTTCTTCTTTATATTATTTATTCATCGTTGTTTTTTAATGATTTGTTACATTGCCAGAGACTTAAGAGTTGGGTTTAAACAACGACTTATTTTGCGCAGCATTACCAAAGGCATACTGCGCATATGTTAGTTATTTAACCTGTATGGGCATAGGTATCAACGTACAACTTTTTAATTCTGTCAGAATCAACTTTCATGGCTACTTTCACTACCGGTTGACTTGCCCACTTCTCATGCTTACTCGGGTTATCTTCTGCTTCAAAAGATGTTTGCCCAAAACAGAGTTCATCTGTGGATACTCTTATGTGACCGTTCTCGTATTTGAAAACATCGGGGTCAATAAGGTGAGCAATAGCCATTGCATCGTGAAAGTAACAAATGTGTTCAGAATTATTCTGGTAAACCTCGGAATAAAAGTTGGCGTAGAATTTTGCTGCGTTTTTAATGAATCCGCCTAAGTTTGGATTCACTTCTTCTAAAGTAGTACCAAAGTGCTCATCGAAGCAGACTGAATAAGTTACATCAAGCCCTATCATGGTTATTGGTTCCGCAAATTCAGTACCAAAAACGATTTCCGCTGAGCAAGGGTCGTTCCAAATGTTGGCTTCTGCGACCGGTGTAATGTTGCCTGCGGTGCGTGCAGCACCACCCATCACAACAACGCGCTTTAATAATTTAGGTAGCTCAGGCTCTAACTCAATAGCGTGTGCTAAATTAGTTAGAGGACCTACGGGAACCAGTGTAATTTCACCTGGATACTTTTTCGCCATCTCAATAATGAATTCGACAGCGGAGCGGGGGTCTGCTGGTCTTGACGCTTCCGGTAGTGCCACTTCGCCCAAGCCATTTTCGCCATGTACCGTATGTGCATACCCGGGTTGTCTTCCACATATGGGATTAGCAGCCCCTTGGCAAACAGGAATGTTTTTGTCTGCTATATCACTTAAGATAATGGCGTTTTGAGTTGCCATATCAATAGATACATTACCAAAAACGGTGGTGAGGCCGATAACGTCGAGGCGTGGCGATTGAAATGCAAAGAATATGGCCATTGCATCATCAATACCGGGATCTGTGTCGATTATAATTTTTTCTTTCATGTGGCCTCTATCGGTGCTTGTTCAGAAACACTTGAACTTCTTCTGCAACAGGAATGGAAGGCGCGGCACCGAACCGTGTCACTGCTATGGCTGAAGCTGCACATGCGTTTGTTAATGCTTTTTCCGCATCGTTATCTTGCATATAGGAAGCAAGGAAATAACCAATAAAAGTATCGCCGGCAGCGGTAGTATCTACTACATCTACCTGGAATGCCGGAATGGTTATTTTTCCAGAATCGCGCAACATAATTACGCCTGCTTTTCCTAAAGTGATAATGACTTCGGAGTGTTTAAAATGTTCAGTAAAGTAAGCTTCTATGTCGTTAATATCGCAGCTGCCTGCAATACCTTCTGCTTCGACTTCATTTACTATGAATAGGTCAACTAATTCTAAGGGAAGTTGTTTGACGGCGTCGGTCATTGGAGCTGGGTTGAAAGCAATCTTTAAACCATTGCTTTTTGCTAACTGCATTGTTTCTGCAATACAGTTGGTTTCGTTTTGCGTGAGCATCCAGTCGCCAGTGTGAGAATCTCCAAAAGCTTGAGTGACTAATTGCGAACTTATATCGTGGTTTGCACCAGAAAACAAAACAATGGCGTTTTCACCAGCATCGTTTACTTGAATAATAGCGTGGCCGGTAGGCTTTTCACTTACTTTGACGTAGCGGCAATCAATACCTTTACGGATAAGCTGCTGCTTAATATAGCCATCACCTTCATTAATTAAGCCCACATGCTGAACTAATGCTCCAGCATGAGCCAAGGCTATTGATTGGTTGGACCCTTTGCCACCAAGTAACTTTTGATAATCTGTAGAGGCGAGTGTTTCGCCGGGATTAACAAAATGAGGAACTTGATAAACATGGTCAACATTGATTGAACCCAAATTTATAACAGTCATAAGCTGTGTTTTTAGTATTCGAAAAAGAGGAATACTTTAATGCAAAAATCGCCTTGGTACTATCATGATTGGTAACAAATGTATAAATATTACCCTTTTGAGTAATTGCTTGTTCTTTTAACGTGTTGAAATTTAATAATAAATGTAATTTATTTAAATTTTTATTTTCTTGACCATGTGGTCAAAAAACGTGTGAGTTAAATGATGAAATGGAAAAAATCAGGTTATAAAGTTCAATTTTTGATGGATTGTAAGGTTGAGTATTGCTCACTTTACACCACTAAGTTATTGGGATTAATTTCGTTGTGGATGTGTAGGATCTTAATACGGTCTTTAGTTATGTGAGAATACTTTCGATGATGCGACCATATATGAAGAAGCATGGATGGGAAAAATAAGCATAATGCTCAAGTGCATAGCATAGAAAGCCCCATGCGCTTGAGTTTACACTATCAAATCAGATTAAAATAAACGGGATATTATCTTTCAAGCAGTTGAGCCACAATATACTCTTCAATGAAGATTAGGGGCTGGCCATCATCATCAACGACTACAGATGATTCACCCTCAGAATAATTGCCTGTGTTGCTCATTGCGTTGTATTGCAGTGTATAGGATCCCGCCCTGTGAGAATAATATAGGCAAGAAAGTAGCTTAGGTTAGCTTATAGAGGAAAGACAAAATAATTGGAGTGCCTCCCAGGGTGCCGCTGCTCGACAATACCCATGAACCGTTAGTTCAGGGCGGAAAAATCATCATTACCGTAGGCGTCTTGATACGAGCCAAGCTTGCACAAAAGTAATAGAATCATCTTCCTAGCTTTTAAGCATCGGCTCGGGACGTAGCCAAGCTGGCAAACACCCTAGGAGACAAAAAGGAAAAAGATTTTCTTATGACCTTAACGCCAACAACATTCAAATGTATTTGCGCTAAGACGGTTTATGATATTTGTCATTGCTGACATGTAGCTAGCAATCTGGACAATATCGATAACTGTATTTTTACAAGTTCAGTTTATTGTTATCAGTGACTGAATCAGGGAATAACATTGATTTTAGTTAGAGAGAATAATTTTGCGTTAAATCTGAATTTGTCATTGATTCTTATTAATCATTAACAATGTCTAAATTTCCAAAATACACATTCAAACAAAAATAGCCCCACTATTCATGCGTAAACGAGTATCAAAATTCTAAGCATCTCTTGAACGGTTGCGTTATTCCTAACAGTCATCAGTTCATACTCTCTAAATTTTTATCAATGTAAATAATTTGGAACACTAAAAAGGGGACTACTTCATTCGAGATGGCTAAAACCCGAAGGCTTAACTCGAAAAACAACCTGTGTTCAAGTTATCTTCATTATGTTGACCACGATACCCCATTATTTTTAGGATGCCAAGATGAAGTATGTTGGTCTTTAGTCTAATAGTGTCTAATTGCTTATATAGACGGCAATTTGTGGTTGGTTTAACCAGATATAGGATTGAGCGAGCTGGAGACTAAATGTTAGTATAGCGGCACTACTTACAGAGTGAGTTTACTTTGAAAAATATCGACGTTAATTACGAAGCTTTAACCGGGCTTTTGCATCGGCATAATATTTTGACGGATGCTTCTGAGCTACAAGGCATTTTGTGTGGAATGTTAGCTGGCGGGATGGATCCAGGAAATACCGAATGGAAATTGTCTTTGCAAGATTTTATTAATACCGGTGAGCCATTACCAACTGATGTTGGTGGTATGGTCGGCGAAGTATTTCAACAAGTATGTCAGCAATTACAGGATGATGAATTTGCATTATCTCTTTGCTTGCCAGATGAAGATGCTCCCATTGATGAACGAGGGCAAGCAATTATCGCTTGGGTACAAGGTTTCCTATTGGGATTTGGGGTTCAGCAACAAGAACTAAAATCCTGTTCTGAGGATGTAAAAGAAGCACTTCAAGATTTTTCTGATATTGTTCATATGGATAGTGATATGCCCGAATCTGAAGAATCAGAGCAGGCACTTTTCGAAGTCATGGAATATGTACGGATTTCAGCCATGCTTTGTTATAACGAATTGGGTTGCAGTGGCAAACCTTCTGATTCCGACAGAATACTACACTGATTACTACACTGATTATTGCACTGCTAAATTCCCCATTAGTTACCCATGTGGGTGTGCATAAAAGGTTTCACTAACAGCGATTAATTAAAGCATTCCGTTGTAAATAGGAGTTGCAGGTTGGTCGCGTCCCTTGGCTATATTAAGATGCAAATATGATACAACAAACCGAATTTCTTGAGCGTCGAAACTTATTAATGTCGAAGCTTCCAAAAGGCAGTGTTGTCGTGGTGGCTTCAGCAGATCTTCAATCAAAAGGGAATGGAACTGAATTTCCTTTTAGCCAGAACAGTGATTTTTGGTATTTAACGGGCTTTAATGAACCGGGTGCTTGGTTGGTGCTGAGCAATCTTGCGGATGATTCGACCAGCCATACCAGCGTGATTTTCTGTCAACCTAAAGACAAAACTGCTGAGATTTGGAATGGACGTCGTTTGGGTGTAGAAAACGCATGTGGTGAGTTATTGGTTGATCATGCTTATCCTGTAGATAACTTGCTGCAATCCTTGCCAGATTTATTGAATAACCATGCACAAGTCCATTTTTTAATGGGCACTAGCTCAGCGAATGAAAAAATACTCTTTGATGCATTGCAGGTGCTGAGAAGTGCTCCCAAGCAAAGTAAAACCGCTCCAAACACCATAGTTGACCTTGGTCCTGTGCTACATGATATGCGTTTAATCAAATCGCCCAATGAAGTTAGCGTTATGCAGGCGGCAGCAGACATTTCCTGTCGGGCACATATTAGAGCAATGAAATTTGTTAATCCCGGTGTTTATGAATATCAGCTTGAAGCGGAGATTCTGCATGAATTTGGGATGGCTGGTGCCCGTGCTCCAGCTTATAGCACTATTGTTGGGGCCGGGGAAAATGCCTGTATTTTACATTACACTGACAATAAAGATGCAGTAACGGATGGGGATTTGGTACTCATTGATGCAGGTGCTAATTACCACAGTTATGCGGCGGATATCACACGTACTTTTCCGGTAAACGGTAAATTTAATGAAGCCCAAGCTAGTTTGTATCAATTGGTATTAGATGCGCAATTGGCGGCGATGACACTATTAAAACCCGGCAATAATCTAAAGCAAGCGACAGATGTTGCCGTGGAAGTTATTTGTCTTGGTTTGCTGGAAAGAGAGATATTATCTGGCTCATTAGAAGAAAATATACAGAACAATACTTGGAAACAGTATTTTATGCATGGGTTGGGTCATTGGTTAGGATTAAATGTGCATGATGTAGGCATGTACAAACTCGATGCTAAAGATCGCCCATTAGTACCCGGAATGGTATTAACTGTCGAACCGGGAATTTATATTGATTCTGAAGCCGATGTTGATTCGAAATGGCAAGGTTTGGGCATTCGAATTGAAGACAATATTGTTATTACTGAAACCGGACATTTGGTTTTAACTTCTGCAGCACCAAAAACTATCGCAGATATTGAAGCATTGATGGCGGGCAAATAATAGTTCGTTCGCTGGTGGTCTTGCGCCAACGGTATTGTATTAGAGCCTACTGAAAACCGTGTATTTAACCTGGTATTAAATTTGTGAGTCAGCATTCGCACTCGAATTCGAATTCGGATTTGAATTCAGAAACAAAATTTGAGCACTACGATATTGTTATCGTGGGTGGTGGAACGGTTGGTTGTAGCTTGGCATTGGCCTTAACGCAACTTACCGAAAAACGACAGTTGTCAGATACCTTTCGTATCGCCATTGTCGAGGCGCAAGCTTATCAGGCAAATCAACCTCATCCTGGATTTGATGGTCGCGCAATTGCATTAGCAAGACAGTCTTTGGATTTTCTTTATCAGCTTGGTTTACAAGAAGAAATCGACTCAGTAACAGAAGCAATAAAGCACATTCATGTGTCTGATCAAGGATTTGGTGGGCAATGTGAATTGGATGCGGCTCAATTAAAGGTGTCTGCATTAGGCCGTGTGATTGAGTTACATGATTTTGGTAGAATTTTGCATTCAGCTTTGCAAACGAGTTCGGCACAGCGGATTATTTCTTGGCATTGCCCGGATCAAGTGACGGAAATTAACACCCTTTCTGATAGTGTCGAAATGACGTTATTGTCCGGCACAAAGATATCAACCAAATTATTATTGGCGACGGATGGCGGGGAGTCAGGAACACGGCAATTATTGCAAGTTGAGCCTGAGATTCGTGATTATCAGCAAGTTGCCCTTATCACCAATATTAAAACGTCGGAAGCTCATAACAATAGGGCATTTGAGCGTTTTACTGAAAATGGGCCATTGGCTTTTTTACCAATGACGGATAACCGTTGTTCGGTGGTTTGGACCGTGGCACAAGGTCAGGAGTCAGATTTACTGGCAGCCTCAGAGGATGAATTCAAGCAACGATTACAGGCTGAATTTGGATATCGACTCGGTGAAATTACCCAAATTGGTCTGCGTTCAGTTTATCCCTTGCGCTTAGTTCAATGTCAAAGCCATCATTTACATCGTGCCGCATTATTAGGTAATGCCGCACAAACATTACATCCAATAGCGGGGCAGGGCTTTAATTTGGGCATTCGTGATGTGCAGGATTTAACTGCTTGCCTAGAAAATGCATTGCAAAACGATCATGACATTGGCGACCATTCGGTGCTAAGAGCATTTCGGCAAAGGCGGCAAATTGATGCAAGTACTACTATTGCAGCAACTCATGGCCTCGTGAATTTATTTTCTAGTAAAGTATTGCCCAGCGTTATGACTCGGAATATTGGCTTGTTGGCTATGCATCTCCTGCCTTTCGTTAAATCTCGGTTTGCTCAGCGTGCAATGGGGCGAAGATCTTGAATAGATATAATGGGCACAAGTAACAAATGAAGGAATTTAAGATGATGACAGAGGAATTACAATAAATGCAGTCTTTCGATATCGCCATTGTAGGTGGCGGAATGATTGGATTAACTCTCGCCGTGAGTTTATCCGGGCATGGTATGTCTGTTGTTGTCTTAGATAATGCAATTCCAGATTCAAAGTGGCAAACGATTAGTGCAACCGAAGCAGCTGCTTTGCGGGTTAGCGCTATTAGTTTAGCGACAGAACAGGTCTTCAAGCATTGCAAAATATGGGATGACTTGGCTAAGCAAAGAATATGTTCTTACCTAGAGATGGATGTTAAGGAAAAGGATAGCTTTGCTCATATTCACTTTTCCCATGAGCAGGTTCATCAACCTTATTTAGGGCACATTATTGAAAATGACAGAATTTGCTCTGCGCTTTGGCAGCAAGCGAAAAATTGCGCTGACATTACATTGCTCGCCCCCGCCAATATTCAATCTATGCATCTGGATGGCACAACAAATGTTATTCAGTTGGAAAATGGGCAACTCATTAATGCCCGATTACTCGTTGGTGCTGATGGTGGGCGATCTAAGGTGAGGCAACAAGCAGGATTTCCTATTACGTTTTGGGATTACGGGCAACAAGCAATTGTTGCGACAGTGCGCACAGAGCAACCCCATAACAATGTTGCGCGACAGGTTTTTACTAAGTACGGGCCGTTAGCATTTTTACCTCTGTGGGATCGTCATCTTTGCTCCATTGTTTGGTCGCAGGATACCGAGCAGGCCGCTGAGCTTATGATGATGCCCGAACAAAACTTTAATCACGCAGTGACAGCTGCATTCGATGCTCAATTAGGTGTTTGTTCGCTCCAATCTGAACGCAAAGATTTCCCGCTACGCATGCAATGTGCCAAGCAATGGGTAGATGAAGGCGTGGTTATCATTGGCGATGCGGCACATACAATTCACCCTCTGGCAGGTCAAGGAGCCAATCTTGGTATTCTTGATGCGGCAGCCTTGGCGGAAGTATTAATTCAGCTTAAATTGGCTGATAAAGATATCGGCAGCCGTAAAAATTTACGTGCTTTTGAGCGTTGGCGTAAAACCGAAGCCAGCGAAATGGTGGCAACAATGGAAGGCTTTAAACAGTTATTTTCAGGGGATAACCCTGCCAAAAAATTACTGCGTGGCGCAGGCATGTCGCTAACCCATTCTTTACCCGGTTTAAAAAATGCGATCATTCAAAAAGCAATGGGTATCAATGGTGAACTCCCTAGAATGGCAAGGTAGCCAAGTTTTAAGTTATCGAAAAGAATCTTTAGTGCATTGGTATTCATTTTACTAAAGACTCTTTTTTCTTTCGTCCTCTGCTTCTTATTTTTTTTAAGTCTTCAAACTCTTCTTAATACCCCATGCCACAGGGTATCCAGCAAGTATATTGAGAGCTTTCATTGGCTAAATGTTCCACTAATTTGAATAAAACATTTTGCACAATCGTTAAAACACCCTATAGTGATATCTAAATGATATCACTTTGGAGTTAATATGATTGTCGAGAAACAAGGATTTTCCACCAACGGCTATATGGCTGCGGCAGTAATTACAGCGGTTTTTATTGCTCTGCTGAAAATGGCCGGAAATGTGACTATTCCTATCAATGTGTTAGAGCTTGCAAATATATTAGCGTTAATTTTGTGTGCATCTATGTTTGCTGGCTTTTTTATGATGCAACCTAATCAGGGGAAGGTGTTAACGCTTTTTGGAAGCTATGTTGGTACTGAAAGACGAACAGGATTACGCTGGACTATTCCGTTGTTTCGTCGTCGTACTATCTCACTCAGAATAAGAAACTTTGAAAGCGCAAAAATCAAAGTTAATGATAATTTGGGTAATCCAATTGAAATAGCCACCATTGTGGTGTGGTCAGTCACCGATACCGCGGAAGCGGTATATGAAGTTGATGACTATGAAAGCTACGTGACGATACAAAGTGAGTCAGCATTACGCAATTTAACCAGTAGTTATGCCTATGATCCTCAAGATTCATCAGATTTGTCGTTATTGGGTAGCCCACAAGAAATCGCCGAAAAGTTGAAGATTGAAGTTCAGGAGCGTTTGGGTAAAGCTGGGGTAACTGTCCTAGAAGCTAGAATTAGTCATTTAGCTTATGCGCAAGAAATTGCCAGTGCCATGCTGCAACGCCAACAAGCGACTGCCATTATTGCTGCGCGGAGCAAGATCGTAGAGGGAGCTGTGGGTATGGTTGAAATGGCACTAGACAGGCTCAAAGAACAAAACGTTGTGGAACTTGATGAAGAGCGTAAGGCATTAATGGTCAGTAATTTATTAGTGGTACTGTGCGGAGACAAAGCTGCTCAACCCATAGTTAATACCGGTAGTTTGTATTAATTCTGGATAAATTGCTTGAACTGCATTTGTTTTACCTGGCAGCTCAGGTTAATGGGAATAATCCAATTGGATGAGGAGGGTTAAATGAGACTGTTAGCCAAATTTGAAATAGTAAATTCACATACAATGTTGGGATAAGTTTTGGCTAAAAAAGCATATCCTCTCAGAATTAACGAAGATGTATTGGCTGCGATGCAACGCTGGTCAGATGACGAATTGCGTAGCTTGAACGCTCAGATCGAGTATGTTTTAAGAGATGCATTGGTTAAAAGTGGCCGCGTTAAACTTGTTCAAAAAGTTGTTACCCAAGTTCAATCCCCTGATACTGAGGATTGACTGGGTACTTAGCCTGTCATAATTGCTAACCGATTGTACATAAACTCTTCCAATGTTTTGGCGACGTCACTGCTTTCATTAAATGATTTTAAATGAATACTGACTTCGCCCAAATTGGGTAGCTTACTTGACTCAAGTTCTTTGAGATCCGGCGGGATTGTACTTCTTGCCAATGCCGTAATACCTAAGCCTTCATTGATGGCTGCGGTGATCCCTGTTAAATCCGAATTAGTAAAACTGATACGCCAATTTATATGTTGGTTTTCCAACTCTTGTAATACCTTTTTGCGATAAACACATCCTTCGGGAGCTAATACCAACGATAATGGGGCGTTTGGTTGAGCGCCTTCCAAAGGCCCAACCCAAACCAGTTTATCCGTTAACGTTTGTTCATTAGTGTGCAGTGGGTGCCCCAATACTAATAATAAGTCGAAAGCTTGCTGGCTGTGCTGCTTTAGTAGGTCGGCACTGAGTGCTGAAGTCACTTCAAGTGTTACATCTGGGTGAGCATTATTAAATGTGCCGATAATATTGGGTAGCAAAGTTGTCGCAAATTCACCTGGGATACCCAAGCGAATTAAACCAGATAAAGGAACTCTGGCAAAATGCTGAAAAATATGATCATTTTGCATAAGAAGTTCTATCGCCATATTAAATAGCTCTTTACCTTTTTGGTTAGGAACTTGGCGTTGACCTTCTCGTTTAAAAAGTTTGCAATCTAATTGTTGTTCTAATCTTTTAATTTGTAGGCTGATGGCGGGTTGCGAGCGACTTAAATATTCGCCTGCTTTGGCAAAGCCCCCCAGTTCGACCACTGCAACAAAAGCGCGCAAATTGTCGATGGATAACTGTTTCATTTGTGATTTAAATGTTTTTTGTCATTTCTATTAAAATAATTAATTGTATGGGCATTGGTCAACTCCTAAATTCCACAAATTGCCGGGTAAGTGAAAATTGTTAGAAATTGGCTAGTGAAATGACAGCAATAGAGCATTAAAGGTATTTAAAAAAATACTAAGGTATAGGTAATAATACGCACCTGGTACGATGAGTGTCATTTCTGAGTCCTATTATATTTGGCAAAGTTTATTTTATGTTTACGAAAATATTTACCATGTTGCTTACGTGAACAGCCTAATAATAAAGGCTTTGCTGGTAACAAAATGAAACATATTTGGGGCAGTGTAGTGACTTTAATGGCTGCTACATTGCTAACTTTATTTTTATGCGACATAAAATTATCCCTTTTGCTTTTTTGACCTTTATTTTCTACCTGCTTTCTTTTGATTAATTTTTGTGTAAACTCTGCTCCCCTTTTGCCAATTTGGGTTGTTTTATAACCTGGCGGATAGTTTTTAGTCTATCCAATGGAAGGCAAAGCTCGTTATTTGAATGGAATTTGTGCAATGGAAGTCGTAATCAAGTGGATCTCAAGTTAAATTTTCTCCTCCTTTTTTGTTTATTAGCCTTGTCTTTAAAGACTTTTGGGGCCGACTCTGCTCAGGTCGTGCCTAATATTGCCAGTCAAAACCATGAAAAAATTATCAAGGAAGGCAATGACCGCATCAAGAATGAACTTTCACCCTTACTTAAACGTGAAGATGTTTTTCTGCAAAACGAATTTCAACCCAGTCAATTAACACAAGATATTAATAAAGACGAAACTTGTTTCACCGTATCGAAGGTGAATATTGAAGGTAATACTCTTTTTGCTCCAGAGATTCTTAATGGAGTCATTGGTCCCTATACCGATAAATGTTTAACGCTTAGCCACATCAATAACTTGGTGGCGGAGCTTTCAAATCTATATTTGGAAAATGGCTATGTCACTAGCCGAGCCTACATCGTCCCACAAGATTTGTCGGATGGAATACTGAATCTAGTGGTTTTGGAAGGTTTTGTTGAAGGCATTAGCTCTAAAGATAACACCTTAAGTGATACTGAGCTTACTTTGGCATTTCCTGTCAATGTGAGTCAGATTCTAAACATCCGAGACTTGGAACAAGGCTTGGAAAACCTGAATCGATTGGGACAAAACCAGACTACCTTGGCAATGGAGCCCGGGCAAGAACAGGGTGGGAGTATCGTTGGGATACAAAATAAACTCAGTTCAAATTGGCGTGGCACCATGGGGTTTACCAATACGGGTATTGCTTCAACCGGTGAATATCAAGCGGATGCTAACCTTACTTACGAAAACTTGCTCGGCTTAAATGAAAGCCTAATTACTTCCATCTCTTCTAACGTTGGGGGGCACGACCTACCTATTGCCGAATCACGCAGTTATTCTTTGGTTGCCTCGTTACCTTATGGTTATTGGTTGTTTGGTTTTAATAACAGCTATTTTGAATATAAGCAGTCGGTAATCGGAACCGAAGTGGACTTTCTTACCCACGGAACATCGTTTAATTCCACACTTTCAGCCAATTATACTTTGATGCGCGATCAAGCTGAGAAACTACAGCTCTCATTAGCATTTACACGTAAAGAAAGTAAAAACTTTATTGAAGATGTTTTTCTGGAAACCTCATCACGTACTTTGTACGTGTGGGATGCCGCAGCCACTTATGTTCACCATTTACCAGCTGGATCCCTAGATGTCACCGTGCACATCAATAAAAGTGTTCCGTGGTGGGACGCCAAAAGGGAATTAGCGGTAGCGGAAGATGACTTCCAGTTCACCAAATATTTTGCCGACGTAGGTTTTTCTTCAAAATTTGATGTGTACCAGCATCCTATCCAATTTCGTACCAGCTTGCATTTGCTCTATGCACCAAATGAAATATTGGGTTCAGAAGGTGTAACGGTTGGTGGGCGCTACTCTGTTCGAGGTTTAGCTCATGGCTTATCTGGATATCGAGGCGGCTATATTCGTACCGATTTTCACACCCCTCTGCCTTGGCAATTGCCGTTTTCCATAGGAGGGCAATTCCACTTTGGAATTGATATCGGCGCAAGTAATACCCCAGGCGAAATTGAACGCAAGCACTCTGATTGGGTGGCAGGTTCAGTTGTTGGCCTTCAACTCTACTATGAATCATTTAATTTAAATTTATCTTACGCCAGAGCATTAGAAGCTCCCGCGTATTTGAATGCACAAAAACAAGAAATTGACTTTTCAGTTCGATTTAGTTTTTAAGGAAAGGTAGTAAACGATGTTTAGGATCCACACCAAGCAATTGACTGCAAAAATTTTATTGGCAGTGATGTTAATGCATCCCGCATTAGTTGCCGCAAAGGGAGTTGTTGGGGTTTTGAATACCAACCCGGAATTGAGAGGGTTAGTACTGTCAACTCATCAACATACTATTTATGGTAGTGGGTATATTCCGACTAATGGTGCTGGGAGTGCTCAAAATACAAATAATCAAAACACGAGTAATCAGCGTGTTCCTCAGCAAGTCCAAGCTGCTCGTGTTGCCGCCCAGCAAGCTCAAGCCGCCCAGCAAACGCAACAATTATCCGGCCCAAACTTCGCTGATTTCACCCTTGTTCAGCAAAATACTTCTTCTGGGGTAGAGGTTGATGTAAATGCAGCTAATAACCAAACCGCAGCGATAAAAGAATCTGCAAATGGCACCAGTGTTATTGATATTGCCGAAGCCTCTCAGGCCGGGGTTTCTCATAACCTCTTTAGCAAATTTAATGTAGATGAAAATGGCTTAATTCTTAACAACAGCCTAAATCCAATCATATCTCAACTGGGTGGATGGACGGATGGAAATCGACGTTTAGCAGGCGGGACCGCCAGAATTATATTGGCCGAAGTTACCGGTAATAGCGCATCGACATTATTAGGATTTACGGAGATCTTAGGGGACTCAGCCGAGTTTGTATTAGCCAATTCAAATGGCATAGCCTGTAATGGCTGCGGATTCATCAATACGCCGAGAGTGACTTTTGCGACCGGAACGCCGGATGTGCAAGGTGGCGAATTATTAGGGTTCACGATTAATTCTGGCAGTGTCATCATCGATGGGGCGGGTTTGAATGCTTCGAACATAAGCAAGTTTGATGTTCTAACCAAGGCGATGTACCTCAATTCTGCACTTTATGCCAATGAGCTAAATATTTATACCGGTAACAACTATGTTGGATATGCAGAGGGTGACATTCAAACCCTCTCTAATCAGCCAGGCGAAACGCCGTTTCAATTTGTGCTGGATGCCTCTGCTCTTGGCTCCATGTATGTTAATAGTATCAAGTTAGTTGGTACGGAAGCGGGCTTGGGCGTAAGAAGTGAAGGGTTAATCAGTGCAACCAACCAATTAGAATTGACTGTGGATGGTGAAATCCGATTAAAAGATACGGTGACAAATGGCCAAGCTAACATTACCTCTAATAGCGGCAATGTAGTCTTAGACGGCACTACACATGGCCAAGAAGTGAGTATAAGTGCTGGCGAAACCGTAGAGAATAATGGCACGGTTTCATCTAACTCAAACATCAATATTCAAGCCAATAATATCGATCAGTTTGGTGCGGTTTTCGCTGGTATTAATGAGCAAGGGCAGCTAGGAAATCTTTCAAATATAACCTTGGAAACCCAAGGGAAAATTGTCAATCAGGGCAATATTCTTACGTTGGGAGATATTCAAATCTCCGCCAACGAAGTGGAAAATCAGGTCGATGCACTGGTTCAAGCTGACAGTATTCAAAGTAATGTTAACGCCTTAACAAACACCGGTACTTTACTGGGTAGTAGCTTGGCCTTTGATGGTAGCAGCTTAACTAACGCTGGAACGATTCAAGGTGAGAATATTGTTATCAGTAGTGAAACTCTGAATCAGGAACAGGGTTTAATTTATCAATCCAGTGCTGATGGTCAACTGACCATTACAAATCAGCAAATCAATATTGCCGATGGGCTAATTGCCCATGAAGGCGCTGCTCAGATAAACACTACTGAAAGCGTAAGCAACGCCGGAAGTTGGTTATCAAATGGTCAACTTACCATTGCCTCAGAAGAAATCAACAACACCGGCACTATGCAAATTCAAACGGATGTGCAGATTAACGCGGCTCGATTAAACAACAGCGGTACTTTGTTATTTAACGGTGAAACCGCACCAGAAATAAACCTGTCAGAATCTTTGAACAATGATAATGGCTCTATTCAAGTAAATACAAATTTAGCTATTGATACAGATCATATCAGTAACCAACAAGGGCGCATTGTCTTGTTGGGAGAGGATGCGCAAAGCACGCTAACGTCCTCTACGCAATTCAACAACACGGAAGGTGAAATCCTGAGTAATGGCCAAATTGCCATACAAGGGAACATTCTAAACAACAATCTTGGTACGATCAGTGGTACGGGTATTGAACTCGACGGTGGAGATGTTTCCAATGTTAACGGAATTATTCAAGCTAATACCGTAGGCATTAACGCAACGACTTTGGACAATAGTTCTGGTCAGATTGTCAGTGTTGATACTGAAGCTGATTCCCTTAATTTGGTCGTAACAGACAGCCTTGTTAATCGCGAGGGTGTCATTTTATCTCAAAATCAAAGTCTTAATCTTACGACCCAAAACTTGGATAACACCCTTGGCACTATTGCGCTTACAGGGGCTGGTGTCTTAAGTATTGAAGCGCTAAATGAGATCCTCAATAACGAAGGGGCTATTCAGGCTAATACTGAATTAAACCTCAATACCGCATCGCTAATAAATCTATCAGGTGTCATTAACGCTCAGCAGCTGACCATTCAAGCCACGGAATTACGCAATACTTCAGGAACGATTTTTGGTGAACAGGTTTCCTTGGCTGGTAGCCACTTGTTCAATCAAGGCGGCATTATTACGGCACGTTTAGCAGAAGAAAATAACGAGTCTGGCGCCAACTCTTTATTACCTATCTTGGACATTGCCTATACGGATCTGATTGATAACAGCGCTGAAGGTGTTATCGAAAGTCATGGGCAAGACTTAACGTTCAACACCGAAAATTTGATTAATGATAATGGACACATTGCGCATATTGGTTTGGGTGTATTAACCATCGATGCCTTAATTGCCAGTAACAATGAGGGATCGTTGGTCACTAATGGCGATGCTTTGCTGAATATTGGTGATTTGTCATCAATCAATGGCTCACTTTCTGCTGTAGGGAGTTTGTCATTAACGGGGCAAAACCTAACCAATGATAATGGAACCATTCTCAGCAATGAATTAAGCATTGATGTTGCAACCCTGAGTAATGAAGAAGGTGTGATACAAGGTATTACCACCGCCAATATTTCTGCCGATGATCTGCATAATTTGTCAGGGCAAATCAACGCTCAATCTCTGATTTTAAATAGCGATAGCATTAATAACGAAGGCGGTACTCTGATCGCAGAGCATATTGAGTTATCTGCGAATACCATTAATAACAATGCTGGGGTGCTAATGGCCACCCAAGCCATCACTCAAACAGAGAATGATGCGTTAATACTCAATGCGGATCAGATCGATAATGTAGGTGGGACGATATTCGCGGAAAACTCTAATCTGACAATTGATGCCAATACTCTGGACAATCAAGATGGGACCATCGTTGCTGCGACAGATTTGGTAATGAATGCCGATAGTCTCAATAACCAGGCTGGCTACATAGGAAATAATGCCGAGAGCAGTGCTGAAAGCTCGGATGAGATCACGGGTGATATCAGCATTACCAGTCAAACATTGGTTAATGACAGTGGGAGTATCGTATCTGGCGGCGATCTAACTATTCAGGCGAGTACACTGGATAACAGCGCAGGTATTATCCAATCTGAACAGAATGCTAATTTGGATGTGTCTGGCCAAATCAACAACCTTTCCGGCTCCATTGTTGCTGGCAATGGCATGACAATAAATGCCGGTAATATCCAACATCAAGACGGTACTCTTCAAGCCACTGAAAACCTTTCCATCCAAACAGGCGATTTGCAGTTAAGCAATAATGCGGTAATCAGCGCCGTAGATGTTCAACTTGCTGTAACCAACTTAGAGGTGTCTTCAGATAGCATCGTTAACGGACAAACTCTCAGTATCGATGCTTCTCAAATTAACAATGCTGGTTTGTTGTTAGCGGCAGGAACTGATTCTAATGCACTGACGATAGAGGCCAATTCTCTTCTTAATAGTGGACGAATAGAAAGTCACGGACAAGATTTCGATTTAAGCAACATCACGATTAATAACAGTGGTGGTGAAATTGTTCATTTTGGCTCCGGTGTCTTGAGTTTGGAATTTCAAAGCGAGCTGAATAATAGTGATGGTCTGTTGCTTACTCAAGGTGATTTGGATCTTGTTACCAATGGCATTGTTAATAATGCAGGCCAAATTGTTGCCAGCGGCAGCGCCACTATTTCAACTGGCGTAATCGACAATACTTTAGGGGTCATACAATCCGGCTCGGAATTGAATATCAATGCATCTCAACTACAAAACAACAGCGGTTCATTGACTAGCTTAGGTGGTTCGCAATCCACCATTAATGTTCAACGTGAATTACTAAACCGCGATGGCACCTTGGTATTGCAATCTGGCAATAATCAAATCAATGCTGGCTCTTTGGATAACGGTAACGGCACCCTTTCTGTTGGGACTGGAACGAGCGCCAGTAATCTCCAAATCAAAACAGGGCAACTGAACAATCAAGGCGGCACATTGCAGGTAATCAACGGGACGTTGAACCTAAATGCCGGAAACCGTATTGAGAATACCGCAGGAACTATTTATGCCAGTGGTGCAGGAACTCAAATTACCACTAACCAGTTGAATAATCAGAATGGCAGCATTATTCAAAAAGGCTCGGGTGCTCTGAATGTTAGCAGCGGTATTATTAACAATTCAGGAACCGGGCAAATTGCATCCGATAAAGCATTGGTGTTAACCGGCCAAGCGCTGACGAATACTGGCATCATTTCTGGTTCAAATGTTGAAATAACCACACAGAGTATTGTGAATGGCGGCGATCTTGTTGCTAGCCAGTTAAACCTGACAGCCAACTCATTAGCCAATACGGGAAATGTTGTAACCGATTCCGCTGTACTGAATTTAACTCGTCTTGATAACAGTGGTCGAATTCAGGCTGTCAGTACGGCCTCAAATAACATTTTTACGCTTAAGGCTGAAACCTTGAATAATCAAGGTTCTATTACAACCAATGCTGCTGATTTTAGCTTAACCAATATGGTCATCAACAATCAAAATGGTCGATTAGTTCATCAGGGCTTGGGTGTACTGACGATTGAAGCGTTGGGTGATTTGAACAATCAGGGCGGCGTTATTAGCACGGATGGCTCGTTCGTTTTTACTGCGGATAGCTTGGACAATCGTCAAGGCACATTGCAAGTAGGCCAAAGCGCCGATATTAACTTGCAAGATGTTAATAATGAAGGCGGTAGTATTCTCCTATTAGGTAATGATTCGTTGAGTTTGAATATTGCCAATTCCCTAAATAACAATCAGGGAGTAATTCAGGCCAACAGCGACCAAGTGGATATCAATGCACTGACTGTTGAAAATCAGGATGGTGTGATTGATGTGGCCGGTCAGCTAAACATTTTGACTCAAACCATTACCAATACCGGTGGTCAGATTAATGGTGGTGGCCTGAATATATCGGTTGATGCCATCAATAACCAAAACGGTCAAATTGCCGCATTTAACACCGAAGGCGAATCACTCGTCCTGACAGTGGCTAATGGTATTGATAACACCGATGGGGTCATTTCCAGCGCAGGTGAAACCTCTACTATTAATGCCGCTACACTCAATAATGAAAACGGTAATCTCAGCTTTGCTGGCGATGCAGAACTAAATATCACACAGATTGATAATTTAGGGGCAGGAGAAATTGTTGCCGGTGGGCAGATGACATTAAATGCCACTGACTTAGCCAATGAAGGCTTAATTCAAGCCGACCAGCTTACACTTAACACGCCTACTATTATCAATTCGGGCAATATTTCCGCAACCGGAGCGGTGGGTGAAAGTCTCATTCTTAATACAGAAACGTTAACCAATAGCGGATTAATATTCAGCAATGGTGAAGACCTGAATATCACTAATGTTGCGCTCATTAACGATAATGGTTCAATTGTGCATGCCGGTACGGGCATTTTGACCATCGAAGCCTTGAGTGGCCTAAGCAATGATATTAGTAATATCGGTGGTGAAATTCTCACCGAAGGCCAATTAGTCATTACCGCTGATACGTTGAATAACGAGTTGGGATTGGTGCAGTCTGGCGATAGTAGCGCGCTCACCTTGAATACATTGAACAACTTAAGTGGTGTCGTTAATGCTGGCGGAGTGCTCACTGCTGCCATTACAGATCTAAATAACGAAAATGCACAGTTGATTGCCAGTCACCTCAACGTTACAACGGATACTTTAAATAATACCTCTGGTCAGCTTATTGCCACGGGTGAAACGGGTCAGTCCTTTGATCTTCAAATTGGTACCTCACTAAACAATAACCAAGGACAAATCTTGGGCGCGGGCGAATCAGGCAATATCAATACACCATTGTTGAACAACTCTGATGGCGTTATTAATTTGGCTGGGACTGGCGAGCTAGCCATCAATTCTGCGCAATTGGATAATTTGGGAGCTGGTAGCATTAGCGCTAACGGCACACTTTCACTTGCCGGCACCACACTAACCAATGCCGGTAGTATAAGTGCGAACAACATCGCAGCCACGTTTTCACAGTTTAGCAATAGTGGGGATGTGGCCTCAAACCAAGATTTGATCCTAAATCATGACCAGCTTGTCAATTCAGGCAATTTTGGTGCTGAAACGGCTACGTTAAATATCTCATCAATGAACAATAGTGGCGTATTGGCAATAAACGGTACACAACAGGAAAGCTTGAACTTTAATGTTGATAGCCTGATTAATACCGGCACGATTGTCAGTAACGGGCAAGACTTAGCCCTGCAAAATATCACCATTGATAATAATGGCGGTAGTTTGCTGCACTTTGGAACTGGAATACTCACTCTTGAAGCATTAGGAGAAATACAAAATGTAGCGGGTACGCTTATTACCAGTGGTCAGTTAAATATGCTGGCAGATAGTTTCAATAATCAAAGCGGATTGCTCCAAATTGCAGGCGCGGCTCAAATAAGTTTGGATGAGTTTAGCAATGTTAATGGTGAAGTAGCGCTACTTGGCGAGCAATTGCTGCAATTGGTTGTGACTAACTTGATTGACAATCAAAACGGCAACATTGAAGCCGCTCAAATTGCTCTTGATGCGGCGACATTGAATAACACTTCAGGACAAATTGCAGCCGTGGGCGAAACGGGTAGCAATTTAACGCTGCAAATTACGGGCTTGGTCAATAATACTGATGGATTGATATACGGTGGCGGTGAAAATGCGACCCTAACGGCAAATCAAATATCTAACCTAAATGGCACCATTCAGCATGCTGGCACGGGCGTTTTACTATTAGATTCACACATTATTGAGCATTCTGGAACGGGGTCAATAATCGGTAATGGTGTCGTTACCATTAACGCAGACAATCTCACATCCAATAGCCTGATCAGCAGTCAAAGCACAATGAACCTGACGGCAACCCAAATCAACAACCAAGCCCAGGCCAATATCGTGGCGGGTGACCTAAATGTGGTTGCAAGTAGCTTAGTGAATGAAGGGGCTATTAATGCACAAAATACCGTTATTACTGCCGATGCGGTAATTAATTCTGGGCAGCTATCTGCTGATGGTTTTTTAGAATTAACAGCTGATACATTAACGAATGACAATGGCCAGCTTGAAACCACCGGCACGTTGCAAATTGATGCTGTTGAACTAAGTAATATTCAAGGCGATATTCGAACACTAGGCACCGATGGGTTAACCATTAATGTTCAAAATACACTGAATAACACCACCGGCGTTATTGAGGGAAATAGTGGTATAGCCCACATTACCGCAACACAAATTAATAATAGCGATGGTGATATTACTATTGCTGGTGATCTAACCATAGATGCTCAATCCCTAATAAACCAACAAGGCCAAATAGCGGCACAAAATAGCGCGCTAAATATAACAAATATCGACAATACTGATGCTGGTCAGCTATCCGCAACGGGGAACCTTGCCATTACCAGCACCGATATTCAATCTGATGGTGTGATTGCTGGTGATAGCGTGAATATCATCACCAGCACTTTGAATAACCAGAGCAACGCTTTGTTGCAAGCCAATGCTCTATTGCTGAACAGCCAAACCTTAACGAATGCCGGCGGCATAGAAAGTGATACGACGACCATTACTAGCGCGACCATTATCAATACTGGGGCAATGCAAACGGAATCAGCACTAACCTTAAATGCCACAACCTTGAGCAATGAAGGTCTTTTATTAAGCGAAGGAAGTTTAGATCTAACAGCGGCAACTATAACCAATGATCAAGGCGATATATCTGCTGAAAGCATCAATATTCATGGGACCAATTTAAGCAATATTAATGGCGGTCAAATAGCTGCTTTTGGTACTAACGGTGAAAGATTAGCGCTTAATGTAACCGATACCTTGGACAACCAGAGTGTCATTTACGCCGCAGGCGAAAATGCAGTCATAACCGCTTCAGTGCTGAATAATAGCGGACAAATAGAGCATACAGGAGCTAATACACTCAGTATTAACGCGGCCACATTGAACAATGAAGCTGTGGGCAGCATAACAAGCAACAACAGCCTTGTTATTTCAGCTACTGACTTGACTAATGCCGGTGCATTGTCAGCTACAAACAACAGTATTCTCGCCAACGAGGTCACCAATTCTGGCAGCTTAATTTCTGAGATGGTAAATCTTGCAGCACAGCAGCTTGATAATACTGGGATTATTGAAGGGCAGAATGTACAGCTCACATTAGATTCGTTAAATAATGCTGGGCGCATTGCAGCGGCTAATAGCGTGGGTGAATCGCTAATAATTGATGCCAATACTGTCACCAATACAGGTTCAGTTGTCAGTAGCGGTGAACACTTTACATTGCAGCAATTAACGCTTGATAACAATGGCGGCGATATTTTGCATTTTGGAACCGGTGTACTCACCATTGAAGCGTTAAATACACTGCAAAACCAATCCGGATTGGTTTATACCGCAGGCTCTTTAGATTTGAGTGCCGGTACGTTAGATAACCAAGTGGGTCGGATTCTAACAGATAATCTTAGTGCAAACGTGCAGACCATTATTAATACCGATGGTGTATTACTGGCTGATAATAACCTGCAAATCACGAGCAATATTTTAGGTAATCAAAACGGTGCCATTATTGCCAATGGTAATACTGGAACTAGTTTAAATATCAATGCTACAACGCTCATAGATAACAGCACTGGGACTATTTATGGTGCGGGTGAGCGCGCACAAATTACAACCGCTGAAATTAACAATCAAGCTGGTGTTATTAAGCATGAAGGAACGGATCATCTAGTACTTACCAGCACTAATTTAGATAACACCCTTAATGGGCAAATATTGTCTAATAGCGGTTTGGATATTAACGCTCAATCTTTAACTAATAATGGCAGCATTGCGGCGCAAAATATCGATATCGTCAGCACAGCGATTAACAATCAGGGTGAGATAGATGCCGCGGTATTAACCTTTCAGGGCGATACATTAACTAATAGCGGTGATGTGGCAGCGATTAACGCCGCCATCAACATCAATAGCATTAATAACAGTGGGTTGTTAGCTGCAACAGGTAGCACAGGAGTTGGTGGTGAAAGTCTTGTTATCAATGCAAATCAGATAACCAATACCGGAATATTAGCCAGTTATGGCGAAAACTTCTCATTAGCTAATTTAGCGCTCAATAACGAAAACGGCAATATTATCCATGCCGGCACAGGCGTGTTGAATTTGGATACCTTGAATGAACTGCGCAATGTAAACGGATTAATTCGAACCGACGGTTCATTGAGTGTTGCTGCCGTTTCATTGAACAATACAAGTGGCAATATACAGGCAGAAAATTCTGCGCTAATTCAAGTGCAAGACCTAATTAACCAAGCGGGTGACATTGCGGTATTTGATAATGGCACATTGACGGTTAACGCTACTCAGTCCATCAATAATAACGCCGGTTTATTGGGTGCCAACAATATTAATTTACAAACCGGTAGCTTGAACAACGCCAGTGGTGAAATTCTTGCTAGCCAAACGGCCATCGATACCCTGCAACTTAACAATAATGCCGGTGATATTCGTGCCGACAAGTTGATACTTAACACCAATACGCTTACCAACGCTAATGGTTTAATTTCCGCCAATAGTTATTTGGATTTAACCGCAAACACCACGCTTGATAACAATCAAGGCGCGATTCTTACCACCGGTTCGACCGCAGAAATTAATGCGGGAGACTTGATAAATGATGATGGCCTTATTAGCCAGTTGAGCAACAACGACCTGACGGTAACGGCAACAGGTACGATTTCAGGCGTAAACGGTGTCATACGAGCTGAAGAGCAATTGTCTATTTCAGCCAATGCATTGAACAATCAAGGAACCATTGGTGCCAACGCCATTAACGTGGGGACTGAAACCCTCACTAATAGCGGCATCATGCAAGCGGGTCAAATGCTGATTACGACCAGCAATTTCAATAATCAGGGGCTGTTATTGGCAACGGATACAGCCGATCAATCGCTTAAAATCAATACGGTTGCGGGCATTGTTAATTCTGGAACGATACAAAGCCACGGCACCGATTTAATTTTTACTGAGTCTGTTAATAACAGTAATGGGAAAATTATCCACGCGGGAACAGGTGTACTCAGTTTTGATGCGCTAACCAATCAATCTGGGTTTATACACGCTGAAAATAATTTGCTTGTGCAAAGTGGGCACTTGGACAACAGCAATGGCTTAATTCAAGCTAATAACGATTTATCAATTACCGGGCAAGTGCTTACCAACACAAATGGTGTGCTGCGCAATGGGGGGGATCTAAGCCTTAATTTGCAAACGCTGGATAACCAATCAGGAACAGTGAGTTCTCAAGGTAACATCACCAATATTTCCGTGGCTGAGAATATATTAAATACCTCTGGCACCATCGCTAGCAGCGCTGACAATGTCTCAATTGCAGCACAGCAAATAGTGAACAATGGCGGTTTGATTTCGGCTCAGGGAGAATTAGATGTCACGGCTCAACAATACAGTAGCGTGGCAGGCAGCTTAACCTCTCAAAGCACGTTAAACCTGAACGTGAATAACATTATTAATAATGGCGGGGCTTTGATTAGCGCCAATAACACGAATATTACCGGCCAAATTGTTAACAATAATACCGGTAAAATAGAAAGTGCTAATAGCATGGTACTCAATGTGAACAACATGAGTAATCAGGGCGGGTTGGTATTGTCAGCAGGCAATAACTTTACGCTCAATCTGCAAAACAGCTTTGACAATAGTGCGGGTGGTCAGCTGGAAGTACATAGCACCAACTGGCATATCGATAATCAAAATATCAATAATCAAAGCGGTGTATTGCGCCATATGGGGGATGGTGAATTACGCGTCTCTCAACTTAATAACCAACTCAATAACCAAAATGGTTTTATCGGCAGTGCCGGGAATGTAGTGTTGGACTTACAAGGTCAAATAGCCGGTGTTGCGCTAAATAATCAAAATGGTGCTATTCAAGCAACGGGCGCATTAGATATCAACACGCCTTATGCCATTAACAATGCCAATGGACGCTTATTGGCAGAAGGTGGTTTAGCTATTAATGCGGATACCCTGGATAACCAAAATGGCCGCGTGATCGCGGGGCAAGGTCTTTCTGTTGAGTTAATCAGTGGCTTGCAGAACGATAGCGGTCTTATCTATAACGATTCTGGCACGTTTGAACTCAGTGCTGCCAATTTAAATAATGGTTCAGGAGTGTTGCTGCAAAACGGAGCTGCACAAATGACCTTAAATGCTGACACATTAACCAGTTCTGGTGAAATAGGTGCTAACAGCGTATTAAAGCTGAATGCGTCTACATTCAATAATAGTGGCAAAGTGCAAGGCGGTGTACTGAATTTAACGGCTACCAGTTTTAACAATTCTGGCGCGATGAGCGGCAATTTAGTTACGGTTAATACTAATAATTTTAATAATAACAGCGGATATATTGAGGCTAAGAGCACAAGCGGCGAATCACTGGTGATCAATACCGCGAATGGTATTAGTAATCAAGGCGGCACAATTCAAAGTAGTGGCAGTTCGTTAAACTTGGCTACGGCTTTAAACAATACCAACGGCGAAGTTATTCTGCTTAGCAATGGTACGTTAAATGTCACTAATGTTGATAATGATGGTGGCGCATTACTTAGTAGAGGCAATATTAGCAGTACTGGTTCGCTTTCTAACCAATCTGGGGTTATTCAAGCCAGTAATAATGTCGCTTTAACGCAATCCACCATCAACAATGTTGGCGGTAATATTCATGCTGGCAATGGTTTGGCTATTAGTGCGAATGGTTTAAATAACCAGAGCGGCAAATTGAGTTCATCGGGCAATCAATTTGATGTCAATATTAATGGCTCTATTAACAATAGTGCTGGTGGGGTAATGGCAACCACCGCTAGCAACATGAATGTTCGTGGCAATAGCCTTGGGAACCAATCGGGCACCATAAAGCACTTGGGAGCAGGTAACTTAACACTAACCGGCTTTTCTACTCTGAACAATAACAGTGGCGTTATTGATACCGCTGGCAATGTAAGTTTGTCTTTAACTAGTTTGAGTAACGATAACGGTGTTGTGTCTGCCAATAGCGCGACCATCAACGCTGGCAGTATTAGTAATCGCGGTGGTTCTCTGCAAGCCAATAATTTGAGTATTTCAGCCAATGGGTTGAATAATACCGGGGGATTATTACTTGGAAAAGGTAGCAGTGGTAATGCCTTAAGCTTGAATGTTAATGGCACTCTTACCAACAATACTGGTGGTGTTATTGAGTCTCATAGTCAGAATTTGAATCTGGCCAATGTAGGCAGTTTGAGCAATGCTGGCGGACAAATTCGCCATCATGGAACAGGGTCGCTCAATATTCAGCAAAGTGGTGCTTTTAGTAATAACAATGGATTGGTTTACACCAAAGGTGCGTTAGATTTTGATAGCGGTAACCTGAATAACGACAGTGGTACTTTGTTCGCGACGGGGCAATCTAACATTAACGCCGGAAACATCAGCAATAGCGCCGGTAAAATTGAAGCTGGCAGTCATTTAAATGTTAATGGCAGCTCCATAAATAACAGCAATGGTAATCTTGTGTCGGGGGGCAATCTAACGGTTGGCACCAGTGGTGACTTGAATAACGCATCAGGGGTCATTTTCGCACAAGGAAGCCAGTTAAATATTAACGCCAATGGCGTTGATAATAATGGCGGTACGTTGGGCAGTAATGGCGACGCGATTATTGCTGCTGGAGCCCTGCTCAATAACGATGGTGGCATTGTACAGGTGGACAATAGTGCCATTATTAGTGCTACCAACGTTAACAATAATAATGGTGCGTTGCAGGGCGGTAATTTAACGATTAATGCCACTCAAACTATTACCAATACTGGCAATGGTGTTATTACTGGCGGTGTTGTTGCTCTTAGCGGTTCTGCTCTAAACAATACTTCTGGAACCCTTTACTCTTCAAGTACATCCGACAATTCACTCGCGCTAAGCGGTCTTTCTTCCATTACCAACAACAATGGCATGATTGGTTCTAATGCACGCAATTGGAGTCTTGCCTTAAATGGGTTGTCCAACACCAATGGATCACTTATTCATCAAGGCGCTGGTACGTTTTCTGTTGGTCAATCTGGCATCCTTAATAATGATGGCACCATTGCTTCGGCGGGAAATTTGCAAATTACTGCTAGCGGAGTAACCAATAGCGCTAATTTACAAGCCGTAAACTTATTAACAGTCAATGGCGGATTAACCAATACCGCCAGCGGACTCTTGGTTGCAAAAAATATTGCTGTAAATGCGAGCGGCAAAACGGTTAGTAATAGCGGGAATATTATTGCTAACAGCGCCGGTGTTGGTGTGTTGAGTATCGATGCTTTAACCCTGTCCAATAGCGGCACATTATACGGTGCTGATAGCGCCACATTAAATGCTGGAACCCTTACTAATAGCGGTAATGTGTCGTCCGAAACCCTTAATATTGGTGGGTTTGGTACATTGACCAATACCGGTCGTATAGAAAGCATGAACGGAACCTATACCGGCACCACGTTTAACAATAATGCCGGTGGCGTATTGATTTCGGCTGGAACGGGTGCCAGTGCAATGGCTTTAAATGTTAACCAGTTGAATAACGCCGGTGCCATATACAATACGGGTGGCAACATGTCCTTTGGTGGCAGCATCACCAACAGTGGAACCATTACTCATGCCGGTACCGGTTCTCTAACATTAGGCGATAAAGGCAGTGTTAATGTGGCTGGCGGAACTATTGCTACCGCAGGCACTGCAACGTTAATGGGGAGTGTTGCTGGGGCGGGTGGTGTTTATGCTCAAACTGGAATGGTGATTAACAGTTCTGGCACCTTTACCAATGCCAATAGCCAACTTTACACCGAAGGGAATTTGCAAATTAACAGTGCCGTAAATAATCAAGGTGGGCAGTTGCTTGCTGATGGCACCCTTGGCATTAACACTTCGGGAACTGTCACTAACAGCAGTGGTACTATTCAGGGACAAAACCTGAATATCACCTCAGGGTTTTTGGCTAACGACAACGGTACAATTACCTCTACGGGTACTGGCGCAGCAAGCATTAATGCCACTAGCATTGATAACTCTAACGGCACCATTCAATCTTTGGGCAACGGATTAAGCGTTGCCACTAGCTCTGGTGATATTAATAACAATGGTGGCACGATTAAACTGTCCAGTACCGGGAGTTTGGCGATAAATGCCCGAACTAATTTAGCAAATAGCAGCGGATTGGTGCTAAGCAATGGGGCTGTTAATGTCAGTACGGGAGCGGCTTTAAATAATGCTAATGGATACATTCAAGGTAATGGTTTTGATCTGAATATTGGTACAAGCGTTCAAAACAATAATGGCAACATTATTGGTTTCGGCGGTGGGAGTAGCCAGCTTCGAACTGGTGGTAGTGTGACGAACACCGGCGGTAAAATTGCATCGGATGGCGCTAATCTCACATTAAATACCGGAGCGATTAATAATCGTAATGGTGGGATTGAACTTGTAGGAACGGGGCTATTGGCCATTACCGCCAGCAGCGTTCAATCCGATGGCGCCAGCAGTAAAATTGGTTCCAACGGTGCGGTCAATCTCAATGCCGGTAGTAGTCTGGTGAATGCAGGTCAAATCACGGCTAAAAATAACCTCACCATAGCTGCTTCCAGCATGAGTAATTCAAATATTGTTGGAAGCCTAAGTGGTGCGGCTAATATGAGTGTAACGGGGACCTTAACTAATACAGGCTCTATTTCTGGGGCATCATCGACCACGATTAATGCCAATTCAGTCAATAATACTTCCGGGAATATTCAATCTGCAGGGACTGTTGGTATTACATCTGGCTCTTTAAGCGTAGGGAGCATTGCTGGTGGAAATGTTGATGTCAATCTAGGCGGTGGGTTAACTGTTAACTCGGGAGAATTTATTTCTTCTACAGGGAATGTTGATATAAGTACCGGTGGGGCAGTGACGAACCGAGGCAATATTCGAGCCTCTGGTTCATTAGGGCTATCTGGCACTAGTTTATCCAACACCAGTGATATTCGCTCAGGCGGAAATAACAACCTTAACTTCAGTGGTAATTTATCTAATAGCGGCATCTTAAGTAGTAATAGCACGCTTACCATAAATGGCGGCACGTTAACAAACAGCGGCACAGTTGCCGGTACGAATCTAGATATCAACACTAACGTTAACAATACCAATCTACTTTATGCCGCATCCAACATGAGCATAGATGGCTCGTTAACGAATAGCAGTAGTGTTTATTCAAGTGGTAACGCAACTATAAATGGCGGAACCATTACCAATAATGCAGGTAAAATTTCAGCAGCCGGGAACCTTACCCTTAGCGGAACCATTCGAAACAACCGCAGCGGTTCAACCAGCTTTAGTCAAGGCGGTTCTAGCACTACTGTAGAATATACTGATGGAGAGGGATTGTTTTATAAACCGGTTGATAGATTGGCTGGAGGAGGAAGCATTTGGTATCGCACCAAAGAAGTACGCACTACAACCGTTTACAATGCCACAGCCACAGGCTCTGCTGGCGTTATTGCTGCCGGGAATACGTTAAGGCTAAACGGTAATACAACCAATAATTACAGTACGATCTCAGCGGGTGGTAATCTTTATGTTTCGGGTAATTTAACCAATAACTCCATCCAAAATCGCAACGAAACAGATGTTGAGACCATTAAGGAAAAATATTTCTGGGATTGTCTGCAAGCATGGGGAGGAGGCAAAAACGGGTGTGCTGAGCCTGGAGAGATAACGTCTACCTCCACCGTTGAAGGAAGCTCTCATGAAACCACTTTTGCGGGTAGTGCACACGGTACGATCGCCGCTGGTGGCAGCATTATTGGCAACGTAACAGGTTTGCAATCAAACGACGCTAATCCCCTTGGTGCTAGTGGTTCTACCGCAGGTACAGCTGCAAGCGGTAGTGCTGGTTCTGCCAATCGAGGTAACTCTGTTTCAGGAAGCTCTGCTCAAAATGCATCCGTCAGTGGCACAAATGGCAATGCGTTAAGTACTGCTGGCCAAAACCTAAATGTGAGTGGCAATGCTAGTGGTGTAAACGTATCCGTTACGGCTAGTAATGCCACTGCCGATGGCAGCATAGGTGCTAGCGCGGGCACAACGTCAGGTTCAGGTACGGGGAGTGCCAATGCTTCTGCAGTCACCTCGGTCGTTGCTCAGAATACAGGTGGAATAACCACGGGTAGCCAAACAGTTGCGAATACCCAGAGTGGAACCAATAATACCGTTACATCCTTGGAAACCTCTATCAATACCGAGGCAACATTAGTTACTGCGGCCGTAGTTAATGGTGGTTCTGTATCGGGGGGAAATGCTCATGGCGTGATAAAGAACCCCATTTTAGTTCCCGAAACACCGCAATCGCTCACTGTAGATGGCTCACCTGGTGCAAATCGCAATGGCACCGGTTCTGGGTTAGCAGTCATTTCGGGAAATCTAGCACTTGATGTGCAAGCTAATGGCAGTGAAGTTAACAACCAGGTTGTTAGTGAAGCGCCTTTGTTGGTTAATGCCAGTGTTGTACGTCAAACCGGTACGGTCGCGGGCCCACATGAAAAGACCATTGGAGATGTAGTTATTGTGTCCGATATACCGGTGGCCACTCAGGTAATCGTAGACAATACTGGAATAACGCAAAAGTCAGCCAATGATGATACTTATCAAACCACGGTAGACGGCAGACCTGCAATTTTCTCCGGTGGTATTGTACAAGGACCAGAAGATGATGGGGGGACGACTAAACCTCAAATAGTCACTGGTCCCCCAACTTTAGTTGCTGTTCAGCCTGTTACTGGTGGGGCATCCACCAACCTGAACAATGGCGATGATAAATACACAACACCAGGCATTATTGTTCCACCGGCAGACGATAGCCAGAATGATGGTTTATTGCCGGGACCAATAGACGGTATATTACAGCCAACCACTCCTGAACTAGCCATTCATTTGTTTGAAGGCGAAACCAATACAATAGAAGGTGGCTTAAACGCAGATGGTGTTAATGGCGGGAATGCGCCAAATATTTCAATAGATGGGAGCAGTCCACCCCCCAATGTAAATTACGCCACTGAAACTCGAGATGAGTTTTTACAAGAACCTCTCACTGACAACTTAGACAACCCGGATTTCATTGCTCAAGCTGACCATGCAGCCGAAGCAACACTAAACGACATGGAAGATCGGCAGGACAACTTAAATCAACAATCCGCATCTACAAATAATGGAACCGGAGCGGAAAATACAGCCCCTACGGCATTCACACTAGAAAGCATTGGCCTAACCGATGGCGATGTAGAAGTTGCTCAAAACATCTTCATGACAGATGAACAAGTCGCAGTATTAACTGGAGAGCTGGGATTCAACGAAGACTTTATTCGCTTTGGTCAACATGTACTTTATGGTGCCATTAGCCAAAACGACCTACTGGCTGATGGTGTGACCATTGGTGCAGGCGATACCATCGATATCACCAGTGAAGGGGATATCAATATTGATGCGGGTATTGCGGCGAATAATGCGGTTGTATTGCGCACTGAAGAGTCACTCAATTATACCGGGGCCACCTTTATTGATAGCCAGAATATAGGGCTACAAATAGGTAATGACTTCACCAACACCTTGTTTTTGGAAGCGGATAACCTTGCTTTGGATATTGGTGGTGAATTTATCAATGATGGGTTGCTCACAGGCTTTGATTCATTGCAAGTTTCATCAGGTGGTGATTTTACCAATAACGCCGATATTCTAGCGGGCAACTCTTTATTGCTAGGCTCAGCTAACGGCGATTTTACGAATAACTCAGATATTATTTCTGGTGGATTTCTTGGTATTAGTGCTGGAAATGACTTGTTCAATACGTCCGGTTCGACCATTGCCGGAGTTGATGTTGCTCTGGAAGCCGGAGGCGACATTATAAATCGCCGTGAGCAATACAACTACAGCTTCAGTGGCACCAATAGCCAAGGCGATTACCTCATGGAAGGGGCTTGGGGTGGGCAGGGCGCCAACTTGATATCCCAAAATAGCCTGAGCATGAATGCCGGTAATAACGTTGATTTGACCGGCAGTGAATTAAGTGCAGCAGGCAATATCAGTATTTTTGCTGGCAATGATGTCATTTTAGGCGCAATTGAAAACACCACTAACCGTGAGCAACATTTCAAAGGTGGGTACGACAAATCCTATGACACAACGTGGGATGTAACCCGCTTAATTTCAGGTGGAAACTTAACGGTATCAGCCGGAAATAATCTGGAATCTCAAGGTGCCGAGTTTATTGCCAATGGTGATATAGGGCTATCAGCGGGCAATGAGTTAAATCTGGATGCCGTGATAGAAACCCATGCATCGGCTAGCAAACGCACTAAGAAAGGCTTTCTCTCCAAAAAAGTCACCATAAAAGAAAGTCATCATGACACGGTTCAAGGCTCTACCTTATTGGCCGGCGGTGATATTTTATTGAATGCTGCTAAAACAGAAAATGGAATTGCAACGCAACAATCCGGTGATGTAAATATTATTGGAGGGAACCTACAGGCTGACGGCAACATGGTGATTGCCGGCAACAATGTGAACATTGAAGCCCAAGCCTACACAGATTATGAAATGGAATATAAGTTTAAGTCCAAATTTGGAGGCTTAAGCAGCAAGGAGCAAATGGATGCAGAGGCCACTCAAAAACTCAGTGGCTCAACACTTATCGCGGGTGCTGGTAATGGGAACAGTGAAGGCAGCTTAACGATAGTGGCAGCAGATGATGCCACCATTCTGGCCAGTGATTTACAGGCCGCGGGTGATGTTAACCTTAGTGTGTTTGATGAATTGGTGATTGCATCTGGAGAAGAAATCCAGCAAATCGACAAAATGCGTAAGAGTGGCGGTTTGTTCTCTGGCGGCAGCTTGTACTCTTTAAAAGAAAGCATCAATAGCACCACAACTATCACGGCAGATTCATCCTTAATCAATGCCGGTGGCAATATCAACATTAATACGGGGAGTGCATTAGTTGTTGGCTCCGACCTGAATGCCGGCGGCAATCTGGCGGTGAGTACAGACATCGGTGATATTGAAATCCGAGCGGCTCAGGAAGGCACTTATGAGTATAGCTACGACAAAGAAGTGAACGTTGGATTGGGTGACGTGCTGAGCATGAACCCAACCGACTTCATTAAAGTTGAAGATGGAAAAATTAATGCCACCATCGCTTCTGCCTCTTATGACGAAGTGGAAGCCACCACCGATGAAACAACGCACCGCAGTTCAAACCTGAATGCCAACGGAAATGTGGTACTGGATTCGGTGGGCGATATCCTGATTGAAGGCTCTAACATCATCGCCGATGCAGATGACAATGGCGAAGGCGGAGTGGGCTTGCTCGCTGGCAATGGTATTACCGTAAAAGAAGCCACCAATACCTTTGTGCAGGATGTGGATGAAACCCACGGCGAAGCCGAATTAAGCGTTGTTGTGCAGAACAACTATGTTGAAGCAGGTAAAGCTATTCTGGCCATTGATGATGCTAAAGACCAGTTAAAACAAGCCAACCAGGATTACCGCAAGTATAAAAAAGAGCTGGACCAGCTTGAAGGTACATTGGCTCAACTGAAAGCGGACTATGATTCCGGTAAGCCCGGTGTTGATTACAACGACATTGCGGATTTGCAGGAGCTGGTTAATGACCTGCAAGACGATGAGAAATGGTATCAAACCGGAATAGCGCTGGCGACGGTTAATCTGGCTTCCAAAACCACGTTGGCAATGCAGCAGTCGGCAGCCGCCATTAATAGTTCTGGTTTTCTGGGGTTTGATGCCGGTATACAACTGGACGTAAGTGCCACTCAAACCCAAACTCATACCGAAGAAACCACATCTGTTGGCTCTTTTATTAGCGGTGCGGATATTACTATTGCCACCGGTTTTAACGATGCAACCGAGTTTGGTCAAAGTGGTAATACGCTCATTCAGGGCAGCACTTTACTTGCCAATAACGATTTAACCATTGCCACTGGTAATTTAGATGTGCTGGCCAGTCGTGACACCTTTGAGCAAACGGTTGAGACTCAAGATGCATCTATCAGTATTCAGCAAACCTTTTATGGCACAGCAGGAGGTCCGTCTGTTAACGCGAGCTATGGGCAAAGCCGCAGTGAGGATAAGGCCACCACTTACAACAATAGTATTTTAAGTGCCGAGAACATCAACATCACCACCGCCAATGATGCGTCGTTTATTGGTGCCAATGTGGATGCAAGCAGCAACCTTAATTTGACTGTAGGTGGCGATTTACAGGTTGAGTCCAAACAAAACCGCACCAGTGGTAGTAACCATTCATTTGGGATAAGTGCGGGTATTGGTTTTGGCAGTGGTGAAGGTATGAGCGGCGATAGCCTTGCTAACAGTGCGCAAAACCTTGGTAGCACCAATGGGGAAGTCTCTAGCGCCAATGGCGGCCTAAATGTGGCTAATGGCCGTTACATGACTAAAGAAACGGTCTTAACCACCTTAACCGCCGGTAACGAAGCCAACATTAATGTAGCAGGTAACACCGATATCAAAGGGGCGTTGATTGCTACCTTGGATGAAAACGGCAATGACCTAGGCAATCTAAACCTAACCACCGACACATTATCCTTCACAGACCTGAATAACCGTAGCTTCGACACCCAAACAGCGCTTTCCTTTAGCACCAATGTGGGCATTAGTGATGCCGCCAATTCCAATGACTCCTCTTCAAATGCCCCCGCTAACCCAAATGATAGTGGCACTTCCTTATCGGTCAACAGCAGTAATGTGAGCATTAGCACTAGTACACAAGCCAGTGGTGGGAATACGCTCGCGACCATTGGGCAGGGTACGGTAATTGTTAATAACGAAGCCGACAGTGAAAACCTTGATGCTATCAACCGCGACACCGACAACATCACCAACGAGCTTTACAACACCGACACCGGCATGAGTGTTGATGCAACCATCGACCACCGGTTGTTTACCGAAGATGGGCGGAAGGATATTAAGGAAGACTTCAAGCGTACTGAAATTCTGGCGGAATCTATTGCCGATGTGATAACGGAAGAAGAGGTTTCCCTGTTTGGTGATGGCGATGGTGAGCAGTCTATGGGAGACCATATTCAGAATAAACAGGACTATTTCACAGCAACCAAAAACTTTTCAACAAACCCAAATAATGAAACGCATGTTGCAACATTAACTAATAGCGATGCTACACCGGAACAAAAACAGGCGGCTTATACCGCACTGGCAAATTCTATTGCGACACAATTGGGTGTTTCATTGGTAGAAGCTAAAGTATTGGTGGCTACTGACCCAAGGTTTGGGGGAGCTTTATCAACTGAAACTAATAACCTGTATGTAAATGATGCGGTTAACGAAACCTCTGCTGACGCTGCTAGCACGATAGGCCATGAAATAGCTCACCATGTTCAACATGAAAATGGTGACATTGCAGTGACTGTTCAGGGCGAAGAAAATCTGGAAGGGTATGCCGAGTTAATGGGGGAAGCGACTGAAGATTACCTGTCGTTTAATTTTGCGCAGGAAGAGCATGGAGATTTAGATGCAACAAACAATCATAGTTGGGGAACATCTACAGAAGAGGTTAGACGTAATATTGATTTGGTCAGAGATAATACCAAAACATTTAAGTCTGAAAACCCGGATGATTTGGCGTTTAATATTCTGCTTCCGCCTATTACCCCGGCTGCTGGAGTTGCTGGCGGCACCACAGTAGTAGCCGGTGGTACGATGGACCATCTGAATCAAATTAATGCTTCCGGTGGCGCTAATCATAACGAAGTCATTGCATCTGGATTAGATAACTTTGCTGAAAATATCATGGAAAACGCGGGTGATTTCATAGAAGCATTTTCCATCACGATGGAAACAGCAATTCATGGAACGCCTCAAGAGCAACATGCCAATGCGTTTATCGACCAAATCGCAGTGCTTACTCAGCAGATGGCCGTTGCCCGGGACTCAGGTGATACGCAAGCAGTGGCGGTGTTGCAATCAGAATACCAATCCTTACAAAATCTCATGTCACCGGAGGTTTCGGTTTTAGTGACAAACCTATTAGCAACAGACGATGTTGTTGATACCTCTGTACTGGAAAACCCCATAGTAACCCCAATTTTAGCAGATACTGAAACAACGGGTACAAATCTGGAATCTCCACTTTATATCGGCATTGAAGCAATAGAGAACATTGACGCTTCTACTATCTTGGAGGGAGGGTTACTTGATGAAACCTCGAATACGGAATATCCTGCCGGAGATGGGTTAGAGGACCCTCTTGTTTATTTAAGTGAGAATGGGAATGGAGAGTTTGGAAGTAGCTATGATTCAGTTTCAAAGACTAGGGATGAGGCATTTAATAAAGCTAAAGATTCGCTAGGCGTTCCAACTCAGCAGCAACCTGAATTTACAGTTTTCGTTGAAGACAGGAATACAGGTGGGATGTTACCTGTTAACGTATATAAAAATAGTAATGGTGAATACGTGGCTATTAGAGAGGATAACCCTATCGTATATCCAGATGGTGGTAGCCAAGGATATCATTTTAATTCTGGCGTATTAAATTCTAGTGAAATAATGAAGGAAGTTAACTCTGGAAAAAATATTAGAGATGTTGTTAAGAGTAGGTTATCTGGTAATTCTGATAAGTTAAAGCAACATCATAATTATGGTGATTAGATGACTAAATTTGTTCGTGAGCAATTAAATCAAATTCAAGAACTCAATGAAGATGTATTCTTTACGTATTTAGATTTCCCTAGTTCGAAGTTTATTAAGAGACTGATTGATAAAAAGTTTAAGTACGTATGGGTTGTAGGACATTTTATAAGGGATCAAAGGTATGATTCAGAAATAAAGGAGAGCCCGTGGTTTGATCTAACTTTACCTTTAACTCAAAGTAATTTATCACGCAAAGTTAAAGTAAGAAGTATGGATGTCAAGCTTGATTTTGTAGTATCAACTGATGAGTTCTTAGAGCTTTTGAAAAATGAAGAATTTATTCAAACAGCAGGCATTAGATGTATTCAGATGAATAAACTTCCTCCTAGTTATTTTGTATTTGAAAAATTTCAAGAAAAGGGCTTGCTTAAGCAACTAAAAAAGATAGATATGAACTTTTTTGTGGATTTCCCCGGAAACGATTATGGAAGACTATATTGCTCTAGAAAAGATTGGTTAGAAGCTTTGTTGGCGGACGATTCTATTGACTGGGATTATTTACCTTAATGTGTCCGCTGCCCCGTCCAAACGTCCGATAGATGATGGGTAATATTTCTCAAGGCTGTTTTTTAGGTGCACGCTTAAAAAACAGCCTTCAATTTTTTCATCCCTACCATATTTTTAAAATCTAAGATAAAAACCTCATCTTCTCTTTAAAATTCTGCATGATAAGCATTCGATAATTTACCATTGGATTCATCAATCTATGTACGTGGACGGTCATTCATCCACTTGGTGTTTAAATCTTGATGCTGGACGACTGCTTTTGAAAGGCGGCTACAGTATCAATTCCACACCTGTTAACAAGCCTCCCCATTTTTCATAATGTGTGGCTTGTTTGTATCCCTTCGTAAATACATCTACCTTGTCCCAAACTTCCATCGGCGTGCTCCCGTCCAAATGGCTATGAGGACGAATCATCTTGTACCAGTGAGTATAATCGGGAAGTAGGAGATTAAGCTGTTTTTGATCTCTCACTGTAAGTTTTATCACGCTTCGAAATAATAGCGATTTAAACACAGCTTCATTATCGGTTTTAATCCGTTTGGGTTTGCCAAATTGAGCAAATAGCTTAAGCAGGTGGACCAACTGTTAACGCGAGCTACGGACAAAGCCACAGTGAGGATAAGGCCACCACTTACAACAATAGTATTTTAAGTGCCGAGAACATCAACATCACCACCGCCAATGATGCGTCGTTTATTGGTGCCAATGTGGATGCAAGCAGCAACCTTAATTTGAGCGTAGGTGGCGACTTACAAGTCGAATCCAAACAAAACCGCACCAGTGGTAGTAACCATTCATTTGGGATAAGTGCGGGTATTGGTTTTGGCAGTGGTGAAGGTATGAGCGGCGATAGCCTTGCTAACAGTGCGCAAAACCTTGGTAGCACCAATGGGGAAGTCTCTAGCGCCAATGGCGGCCTAAATGTGGCCAATGGTCGTTACATGACCAAAGAAACGGTCTTAACCACCTTAACCGCCGGTAACGAAGCCAACATTAATGTAGCAGGCAACACAGACATTAAGGGCGCGTTGATTGCTACCTTGGATGAAAACGGCAATGACCTAGGCAATCTAAACCTAACCACCGACACCTTATCCTTCACAGACCTGAATAACCGTAGCTTCGACACCCAAACGGCACTTTCAATTAGTACTAACGTGGGTATTAGTGATGCCGCCAATTCCAATGACTCCTCTTCAAATGCCCCCGCCAATCCAAATGATAGTGGCACCTCACTATCGGTCAACAGCAGTAATGTGAGCATTAGCACCAGTACACAAGCCAGTGGTGGGAATACGTTAGCAACCATCGGGCAAGGTACGGTAATTGTTAATAACGAAGCCGACAGTGAAAACCTGGATGCTATTAATCGAGACACAGATAACGTCACCAACGAGCTTTACAACACCGACACCGGCATGAGTGTGGATGCAACCATCGACCATCGATTGTTTACCGAAGATGGGCGCGAGCAGATTAAAAAGGATTTTGTTGATAGCTATGAATTTGGTGAGGATATCTTTAATGCGGCACAAACACTAAATGAAGATGATGCACTCGGTTTACTTAATTTTTGGAGTGCGTTACACAATAACGCCATGGGAACCCAGCTTAAAAATGACTTGCTGAGAAACCCTGAAAACGCCCATATTCTGGAAGGCCTAAAAAGCGGAGACGGGGACCAGTACGCAGTAGCAATACAAGAGCTGGGAGCATTGGCACAAGGTAAGTTTGGTCTTGAGTTATCAGATATCAACCTCTATGACGGTGATGGAACCACGGCTAATGGCCTTCAGGACACGTTACTGACGGATGTAAAAGGTGGTGTGGTTGTTGACGAAACCAATGACAACTATGGTGATATTTTCATTGATGCCACAGATGATGTCACTAAAACAGACATGATAGACACATTGGGTCATGAAGTATTAGAAACCCAAACCTTACAGCTAGGTGATACCAACGATGATGCGCAAGAAGCATTAGCCAATGCTTTTGGAGAGCAACTGGCTGACCGTGTTAATCAAGCCGCCGGTGGCGATTTGGACAGCACCGGAGGCAGCAGTTTTAATTCCTCATTGCAAAGCAGCAATGCCGTAAGAGCCGGAACGGACATAGCCAATACCGTGGGTAATGCGGCGGTGGATAACAAACGTATTACCCGCAATCAGGCTGAGGTACTTGATAATGTGCGTGACATTATTAATGGAAATCTGGATTTAAGTGCTCAGGAAAAAGTGCAGGCAAAAGCAGAGCTGGATGCTTTAGCGTGTGCGGCAGTGAAGTGTTCAGAGCATATTCCAGAAGATGACCCAAATCACTCCGTATTTGCGGCCTTACAAGCGCAAGGAGAATCTCTTAACAGTGACGGTGTTACGCTAGGGAGTATACTTGGAGAAGAGACTGCGGGTGAATTTGAGCATGGATTGCTAGATACTTTCAATGACGTGTTATCACAAAATGATGAAGCACTAACTCGAACCGGGGGCGCTGTTCAGGCCGTCGGTGGTGCGCTAGGTATGTTTGGTGGTGCTACTTTGGCAGTGGGTGGCGTATTAACATGTGCTCCAAGTGTTGTGGGCTGTGCGCTTATTCCCGCCGGTGGTGCGATTACGGTACTAAGTGGGCAAGAAGTCGATGCGGGTATTGACACTCTGTTTGGCACTTACCAACCTACAGAAGGTCTGGCGACAGCCAATTCATTTACACTGGAAACACATGAAGGAGACAACAATCCATTAGCTGATGCGACTATTGGCGCCGGCGTTCTGGCATTGGAGTCTCTTACCGCTAAAGTGGGTGGTAAATACCTGACAAAGGCTTTGGACAAGTATGTTGATGGGAAGAATGTAATCTATGGTAGCGATTCAGAAGCCCATTTATTATTAACCAGTCACGGAAATGCTCATTCATTTGAAAGGCATGGTGGAGATGTTACAGACGAAAAATTAATGCAAAGAGCATTGACCGGGGAAGCGCCTGATGGTCACGTTAAGATTGATCGTAGAACAGGGTTGCCAATTATTCCTCCATTGTCATCCGCATTTCATTCAGATGAACTTTTGAAGCAAGCTGATCAAATGGCCCGTGAAAGTGATGTATTTAAAAATAAATTAGATAATCTACAACCTGGTGTAACATTAATAACAATTAAGCCTGAAGAAATTGGTGATTTTGGTGTGGATTTAGGTAGAGGGTACAAGAGAATATCGACCAGTAGATTAAGACCTGAGCTTCAAGGTGCGCCAGAGAAAGTGGATAATCTTCGAAGTATTCAAGGGACTTGGCAGAAAAGCGCAGTTACAGGTAAGTGGGAAACAATCACTATATTTCCAGCAACAGGAGAATAAAGTTGAATTACACGATTTTGAAAAATATTTTGCCAATTTATTCTGCAGATTATGCCTTTGATGAAATGACCGAAAATAGCATTTTAACGCAAGGTGTTCAGGGAGAAGGCCGATTAGCAATTAAAAAAGAAATATTGAGTCTCTTAGAGGAGCCGGACATTTCATTAGTTGAATTTTTGGAAGAAGAATGTTTAGAAGCTTATTGTGCAGTGGATGAAAATGACGCAAAAGGATTTATTATTGAAAGGGTTTGGAATGTGCTGTTTCCTGACGAAAAATTACCTGTTCCGTTGCCCCATTCTGCCTCGTCCACACGGCCATTAGATGACGGATAATATTTCTCAAGGTTGTTTTTAATATCAGTGATTAAGAATCAGCCTTCAATTTCTCTAATTCCCGCCAAAATTTTCAAATCTAATTTAAAAATCACAGATCACTTTTAAAGTCCTGTACAAAAAACACTCAAAAAATTTCCATTGAATACACCAACCCATGGACGGTTATTCATCCACTTGGTGTTTAAATCTTGATACTGGACGACTGCTTTTGAAAGGCGGTTACAGTATCAATTCCACATCTGTTAACAAGCCTCTCCATTTTTCATAATGTGTGGCTTGTTTATATCCCTTCGTAAATACATCTACCTTGTCCCAAACTTCCATCGGCGTGCGCCCGTCCAAATGGCTATGAGGACGAATCATGTTGTACCAGTGAATATAATCGGGAAGTAGGAGATTAAGCTGTTTTTGGTCTCTCACTGCCAGTTTGTTGATGCGCTCTTTAAAAGTACCAATCATTCTCTCTATTCGTCCATTCTGCCAAGGGCAAGCAACTTCAGAGAATTGTTGTTTCATGCCTGCAAGTTTTATCACGCTTCGAAATAACAGCGATTTAAACACAGCTTCATTATCGGTTTTAATCCGTTTGGGGTTGCCAAATTGAGCAAATAGCTTAAACAGGTGAATGAGCAAAACAATAGAATGTTTGCTGTTGATAGGCGATAAACATAGGCATCGGCGAGAGCCATAATCCACCACAGCAAGCAAAGTGTGCTGTACCAAATTAATATCGGTGACCGTGGTTAAATCTATGCCCCAACAGGTGTTAATGGGAACAAATGCTGGGCGTTTGTGTTTGAGTTTTTTGCGCAAGTATCGCCACTGATATTGATGGGTTTTGAGCTGCAAGTAAACATAGGATTTACTGACAGTCTCGGCATCTTTCACCAAATGAATTCGGTTAAACAGTTCTGCAATTTTTCTGCATCCTAAGTTGGGGTTAAGGGCTTTAAGATAAATTACCTTGCTCTTCACCCATTCAGGATTTTTATTGGATCTTATCTCTGCATTTGTGGTTTTGGGTATAAAACCCTTACGGCAATCAATAGTTTGTTTTGCATTGCCTGTCCATCTCATCAAAATCCATATCGTCAACCAAAGTAAAATCGAAACGATTAACAGCAACAACAGCATGCCGATTTCCAAAAAGGTAGAGGGTTAAAAGCACTAGCTCAGAAACAATTAGTTAACGATATTTTTGGAGGGATCCATTGATTGATGTAAGACATCTATAATTTCGATATGAGATGGGAGGATTCTATAGTAAATGGTATGTGAGCCCACAAAGTCACTGTGATGTCCGACTTTCAGATCTTCCCTAATTAAACCTTTGTTTGGGGTCCTTGCAAGTGTCTTCATTCTGTCCCGTAGGTCTTGAAGATAGAGTTTGGTTCTTTCTGTTCCAAAGTTTTCTAGGGAATAGGCTCTGATTTTTTTTAGACTTTTTTGTGCTGCCGGGGAAAGTCGATATGCCGCCATTATCCTATGAGGTCTTGCATAAATTGATCACCGTCAACGCCTTCACCTTGATCGAGCTGCGCTTCGCCAACTTCAAGTTTATTTCTAAGTAAATCTAATTTGGTTTCCTGCTCTTCTAATAATCGAAGGCCCGCTCTAACGGCTTCACTTGTCGATTCAAAGCGACCTTGTTGCACTTTTGTGTCAATAAATTGCCCATAGTGCTTACCTAAAGTAACGCTGGTATTTCTTTGCATGATCCACCTCTTTGAAATTGTATTAAATAATAATACTCGTGTTCCCAATATGTCAATTTAATAAGTCGCATCGATATCACCAGTGAAGGGGATATCAACATTGATGCGGGTATTGCGGCGAATAATGCCGTTATATTGCGTACCGACGAGTCACTGAACTATACCGGTGCGACTTTTATTGATAGCCAGAATATAGGGCTGCAAATAGGTAATGATTTCACCAATACCTTGTCTTTGGAGGCGGATAACCTTGCTTTGGATATTGGTGGTGAATTTATCAATGATGGATTACTGACAGGCTTTGATTCATTACAACTATCATCGGGTGGCGACTTTACCAATAACGCCGACATTCTAGCGGGGAATTCTTTATTGCTCGGCTCCACTAATGGCGATTTTACGAATAATTCAGATATTATTTCTGGTGGATTTTTGGGGATCGGTGCTGGGAATGATTTGCTCAATGCGTCCGGCTCCACCATTGCAGGCGTTGATGTTGCTCTGGAAGCGGGAGGCGACATTATTAATCGTCGTGAGCAATACAACTACAGCTTCAGTGGCACCAATAGTCAAGGTGATTACCTTTCTGAAGGCGCCTGGGGTGGACAAGGCGCTAACCTGATATCCCAAAATAGCTTGAGCATGAATGCCGGTAATAACATTGATTTGACTGGCAGTGAATTGAGCGCCGCAGGCAATATTAATCTTTTTGCGGGCAATGACGTCATTCTGGGCGCTATAGAAAACACCACTAACCGTGAGCAATATTTTAAAGGCGGGTACGACAAATCTTATGACACAACTTGGGATGTCACTCGTTTAATTTCAGGTGGGAACTTAGCGGTATCTGCCGGGAATAACTTGGAATCTCAAGGCGCTGAATTTATTGCCAATGGTGATATAGGACTATCAGCAGGTAATGCGTTAAATCTGAATGCCGTGATAGAAACCCATGCATCTGCTAGCAAGCGCACTAAAAAAGGATTTCTCTCCAAAAAAGTGACCATTAAAGAAAACCATCATGACACGGTTCAAGGCTCTACCTTATTGGCCGGTGGTGATATTTTATTAAATGCGGCTAAAACAGAAAATGGCATTGCGACTCAACAATCCGGTGATGTGAATATTATTGGAGGGAATTTACAGGCTGACGGCAACATGGTGATTGCTGGTAACAACGTGAACATTGAAGCGCAAGCCTATACCGATTATGAAATGGAATATAAGTTTAAGTCTAAATTTGGGGGCTTGAGCAGTAAGGAGCAAATGGATGCAGAGGCCACGCAAAAGCTCAGTGGCTCAACACTTATCGCGGGTGCTGGTAATGGGAACAGTGAAGGCAGCTTAACGATAGTGGCAGCAGATGATGCCACCATTCTGGCCAGTGATTTACAGGCCGCAGGTGATGTTAGCCTTAGTGTGTTTGATGAATTGGTGATTGCATCTGGAGAAGAAATCCAGCAAATCGACAAAATGCGTAAGAGTGGCGGCTTGTTCTCTGGTGGTAGCTTGTATTCTTTAAAAGAAAGCATCAACAGCACCACGACTATCACGGCAGATTCATCCTTAATCAATGCTAATGGCAATATCAACATTAATACTGGCAGTGCATTAGTTGTCGGCTCCGACCTGAATGCCGGCGGCAATCTGGCGGTGAGTACAGACATCGGTGATATTGAAATCCGAGCAGCTCAGGAAGGTACATATGAGTATAGCTACGACAAAGAGGTGAACGTTGGGTTGGGCGATGTGCTGAGCATGAACCCAACCGACTTCATTAAAGTTGAAGATGGAAAAATTAATGCCACCATCGCTTCTGCCTCTTATGACGAAGTGGAAGCCACCACCGATGAAACAACGCACCGCAGTTCAAATCTGAACGCCAACGGAAATGTGGTACTGGATTCGGTCGGCGATATTCTAATTGAAGGCTCCAACATCATTGCCGATGCAGATGACAATGGCGAAGGCGGAGTGGGCTTGCTCGCTGGCAATGATATTACCGTAAAAGAAGCCACCAATACCTTTGTGCAGGATGTGGATGAAACCCACGGTGAAGCCGAATTAAGTGTTGTTGTACAGAACAACTATGTTGAAGCAGGTAAAGCTATTCTGGCCATTGATGATGCTAAAGACCAGTTAAAACAAGCTAACCAGGATTACCGTAAGTATAAAAAAGAGCTGGACCAGTTGGAAGGCACATTGGCTCAACTGAAAGCGGACTATGATTCCGGTAAGCCCGGCGTCGATTACAACGACATTGCGGATTTACAGGAGCTGGTTAATGACCTGCAAGACGATGAGGAGTGGTATCAAACCGGAATAGCGCTGGCGACGGTTAATCTTGCTTCTAAAACCACGTTGGCAATGCAGCAGTCGGCAGCCGCCATTAATAGTTCTGGTTTTCTGGGGTTTGATGCCGGTATACAACTGGACGTAAGTGCCACTCAAACCCAAACTCATACCGAAGAAACCACATCTGTTGGCTCTTTTATTAGCGGTGCGGATATTACTATTGCCACCGGTTTTAACGATGCAACCGAGTTTGGTCAAAGTGGTAATACGCTCATTCAGGGCAGCACTTTACTTGCCAATAACGATTTAACCATTGCGACAGGAAATCTTGATGTGCTGGCCAGTCGAGATACCTTTGAGCAAACGGTAGAAACTCAAGATGCGTCTATTAGCATTTCTCAAACGGTTTATGGCGCAGCAGGTGGGCCAACGGTTAACGGCAGTTACGGACAAAGCCACAGTGAGGATAAGGCCACCACTTACAACAATAGTATTTTAAGTGCCGAGAACATCAACATCACCACCGCCAATGATGCGTCGTTTATTGGTGCCAATGTGGATGCAAGCAGCAACCTTAATTTGAGCGTAGGTGGCGACTTACAAGTCGAATCCAAACAAAACCGCACCAGTGGTAGTAACCATTCATTTGGGATAAGTGCGGGTATTGGTTTTGGCAGTGGTGAAGGTATGAGCGGCGATAGCCTTGCTAACAGTGCGCAAAACCTTGGTAGCACCAATGGGGAAGTCTCTAGCGCCAATGGCGGCCTAAATGTGGCTAATGGCCGTTACATGACTAAAGAAACGGTCTTAACCACCTTAACCGCCGGTAACGAAGCCAACATTAATGTAGCAGGTAACACCGATATCAAAGGGGCGTTGATTGCTACCTTGGATGAAAACGGCAATGACCTAGGCAATTTGAATCTGACTACGGATACCTTATCCTTCACAGACCTGAATAATCGCAGCTTCGATACCCAAACTGCGCTTTCATTTAGTACCAATGTGGGTATTAGTGATGCCGCCAATCCCAACGACCCCGCTTCCAATACCTCTGCTAACCCAAATGATAGTGGCACCTCACTATCGGTCAACAGCAGTAATGTCAGTATTAGCACCAGTACACAAGCCAGTGGTGGCAATACGCTAGCCACCATCGGGCAGGAAACCGTAACGGTAAATAACGAGGATGATAGTGAAAACCTTGATGCTATTAACCGTGATGTAGATAGCGTTACTAACGAACTCTACAACACCGACACCGGGATGAGTGTGGATGCAACCATCGACCACAGATTGTTTACCGAAGATGGGCGTGAGCAGATTGGTGAGGATATTGAAACAACCCAAGAGGCTTTAGGTGACATCGCCAATGAACTTGGCTTCACAGATATTACACAATTCCTTTATGACGTAGACGACCCAATAATTGCAGAACATTTAAAAGGTAATGCAGAAGCGACATTGGATGCATTGATCGCTAATGGTGTAGATCCGGAAGTTGCAAAGAATTTATTAACTAATCCAGACTTTTATGCCGTAGTAGGTCAAATTCTATCAAACGGTGAAGATGTTAGTGTTGAAACTCATTTCGATGAAGTTCAGTTGGTTAATGAATCTACTTATGACGCAGCTCTCCAGCCGGAACAAATTCCCGGTGAGCCACTTAGAATTGTTATAACCGAAGGGAAGCAATTAACTTCTGTGGAAAATGTATTTCAAGGACTGGATGATGTTCAGCAGTTTGTTTCCACTTTACCTGCGGAAGAGGCTCAAGCTGCGATGTTAGCGGTGGGAATGTTAACGGGTGGCGTGGTACGTACAGCGTTTGAAGTAGGTAAAGAAATAGCTGTTGATACTGCTTTTGGTGATGTAATTTCCGATGTTAATCAACGTTTAAGTACTCTAGTTGCAGGAGCTGTTCAAGGAATTGATGGTGAAAAACAACAGGAATATTTAGTATGGGAGGATGGTCAGGGACATTCTACATCAATGCAAAATGGCGCTTCATTTGGCTTAGACATATTGCTTGGTATTGGTGGTGGAGTAATTGCTGGAAAAGTTGGTGGATCAAATAATGTTGCTGACTTTGTAGATTTAACAGAACATCGAAAAGAGCATATATTGAATCGTCATAGGGCTGGAGCAGGTAAACCTGGAAAAACGGAGTTTCCAGCTAATTGGAATGATGACCAAATATTACAGCATGTTTCAGATATAGCGACGGACTCTGGGGCAACTAAAGGGGTTGGCAAATGGGACTCTCCATATGTAATAGGTGTGAGAGATGGTGTAGAAATAAGGGTGGGCTTTTATCCGGATAATCATCCTAAGTATGCGGGGCAAATTTCGACAGCATACCCTATAAACGTGTCAGCTAATCCATAGGTTTAATTTATGATTGATACATCAAAAAAAGAATATTGGTTGAAGGTTGAAGAATTGATTCGTGTTTTATTGAACAAATTTATTGGGCGGCTTGATTCCGAATCTGTGGAGGCTATTCATCACTATTTAGAGCACAGCGAATATGAAATGGCTTTTGAGGGCTTGTTTATCGAACTAATGAAACTAAAGGCTGATATAAATAAAAATGAAAAGGAAACCTATTTTAAACTTGCGAGAGAACTTGGCTTAGAGCAGGATAGTTTTTTTGATGGAGATTTTTGGAATAAGTTTAAATTGTTTGTGTCTCCTCTCCCATCCAAACGTCCACTAAATAACGGGTAATATTTCTCAAGGCTGTTTTTTCAAGATCTCTTAAAAATCAGCCTCACTCCTTTTTAATTCCTACCAAAAAGTCACATCAATTTTAAAAATCTCAGATCACAATTAAATGTTGACCCGGTGGGGTAGGCAATACCGACATTAAAGGGGCGTTAATAGCCACACTGGATGAAGACGGTAATGACCTGGGCAATTTGAATCTGACCACGGATACCTTATCCTTCACAGACCTGAATAACCGCAGCTTCGATACCCAAACGGCCCTTTCATTTAGTACCAATGTGGGTGTTAGTGATGCCGCCAATCCCAATGACCCCGCTTCCAATACCTCAACTAACCCAAATGATAGTGGCACTTCCTTATCGGTCAACAGCAGTAATGTGAGCATTAGCACTAGTACACAAGCCAGTGGTGGGAATACGCTCGCGACCATTGGGCAGGGTACGGTAATTGTTAATAACGAAGCCGATAGTGAAGACCTAGATGCTATCAACCGCGACACCGACAACATCACCAACGAGCTTTACAACACCGACACCGGCATGAGTGTTGATGCCACCATCGACCATCGATTGTTTACCGAAGATGGGCGTGAGCAGATTAAAAAGGATTTTGTTGATAGCTATGAATTTGGTGAGGATATCTTTAATGCAGCACAAACACTAAATGAAGATGATGCACTCGGGTTACTTAATTTTTGGAGTGCGTTACACAATAACGCCATGGGTACGCAGCTTAAAAATGACTTGCTGAGTAATCCTGAAAACGCCCATATTCTGGAAGGCTTAAAAAGCGGAGACGGGGACCAGTACGCAGTAGCAATACAAGAGCTGGGAGCATTGGCACAAGGCAAGTTTGGTCTTGAGTTATCAGATATCAACCTATATGACGGCGATGCAACCACGGCCAATGGTCTGCAAGACACGTTACTGACGGATGTAAAAGGCGGTGTGGTTGTCGATGAAACCAATGACAACTATGGTGATATTTTCATTGACGCCACGGACGACGTCACTAAAACCGACATGATAGATACATTGGGTCATGAAGTATTAGAAACCCAAACCTTACAGCAAGGTGATACCAACGATGATGCGCAAGAAGCATTAGCCAATGCTTTTGGCGAGCAGCTGGCTGACCGTGTTAACCAAGCCGCCGGTGGCGATTTAGACAGCACCGGCGGCAGCAGTTTTAATTCCTCATTGCAAAACAGCAATGCCGTAAGAGCTGGAACTGAAATCGCCAATACCGTGGGTAATGCGGCGGTGGATAATCGTCAGCTATATACTGCTGAGGCCAGAGCAATACTGGATGGAGCGCCAGCTTATGCTGAAGCAAATGGAATAACGGAAGAAGAGGCTAGAAAAGAGCTTGTTCAACAGGCATTACTACAAGTTGACAAAACATGGTCAGAGCAAGATCACATAGAAGAAAACCCGAGAGCGAGGGAAGCGCTAGCTGAAATAGCCGCGAATATAGGTGATGTATCTGAAAGCCCGATGGGGCGTGAACTGATGGATGTGTTGCTAGATACTGAAAGCAGCAAAGCATTCGAAGCTAATGATGAAGATACATTCAATAACCCCTTTATCAATTCTCGTGAAGTTGCATTATCAGAAGCTTTTTATCAAAACGAAGATGGTTTGGGTATTTATACCGCCTATGCCACTGAAAACGGTGTGCTCCCTATAGAAATTGGCTTAGTTGATTCTGGAATAGCGGCTGGCGAAAATATTTATGATGGAACATTAGCCCTATATGGTGCTATTACAACAGATCCTCTTGGGTTGGCAGGTAATACGGTAGATGCCATATGGTCAGATACCGTTGATGCCATATTAAATCCTATGGACACGCTTTTTTATACCGATAGTTTGGGTACATTGAGCGACCAACAATTTGTAGCAGAGTTACTAGGAGATAGTGACACTGCATTACAATTTGGAGCGGATAGTCTAACTCAAACATTGGAAACGGTTGGAGAACTAGCAAGTCTCGGTAGTGGATTGTTGGTTAAAAAGGGCATAAAGGAAACCGTTGATGCTGCGGGAGAGCAGTTGGATGATAATATTGGAAATGGTGAAAATGATTTTTACTATAGCGTCGAAGGTGCCAAGATACCTTTGAATGAAATTCCTGACTATGTAGATTTAACAGAGGGAAGAGGGGGACATATTTTAGCGAATCATAAACACGGTTCAGGAAAGCCTAACAAAACAGAATTTCCTAAAAACTGGAGTGATGAGCGAATTATTCATAATGTGTCTGATATTGCAACAGACCCCAATGTAGAATTAAAGTTTGATCCTCGGGGCACCCCTTTTAAAGAGGCTATTCGTGACGGTATCAAGCTACGTGTAACCTTCTTTCCTGAAACTCACAAAAAATCAGGAAAGATATCTTCTTCATATCCAGTTGAAGAAAGAAAAAATCCACCTAAGGTAAAGACTAAACCATGAGTGAAATAGATATTAATTATGAAGTAATATGTGATTTTATAACAACGGAGTTAAAGCAGAATCATAACGAATTATCAAAAGAAAGCATAGATTGGATTAGTCATTATGTGGAACATGATGAATGTGAGTATGCTTTTGAATATCTAATGTTAGACTATATCGAAAAGAATATAAAAATGAACAGTGCTAACAAAGGTTTTGTACTGAAAATGGGAGTTTTCCTAAATCTGGAAAATGACCAACAATATGATGAAGAGTTTTGGAGTAAATTTTTATCATATTTAGGGAGACTGTAACTAATTTTGTGTAACTGCCTATCACCACTTACTCTATAAAGAGTTTAAGGATAGGCAATGAAAATGAACAAAAAAGATGCCCCGTCCAAACGTCCACCAGATGATGGGTAATATTTATCAAGGCTGTTTTTTAGATGATTGTTTAAAAATAAGCCTTCAATTTCTTTCATTCCTTCCAAAATTTCAAATCTAAAATAAGAGTATCAGCTTACCTTTAAAATCATGTACGAAAAACACTCAATAATTTTCGGTTAAACACATCAATGCATGGACGGTCATTCATCCTCTCTGTTTTCAAGTCTGGATGCTGGATGATTGTTAAAGTATCATTTCCACGACTGTTAGTAATCCATCCCATTTTTCATAATGGTAACAATGTTTATAACCTTTCGTAAAAACATTAATTCCATTCCAGACTTCCATTGGTGTACGCCGATTCAAATGCGAACCACATCAATAGCACCACGACTATCACGGCAGATTCATCCTTAATAAATGCCGGTGGCAATATCAACATTAATACGGGTAGTGCATTAGTTGTAGGCTCCGACCTGAATGCTGGCGGTAATCTGGCACTAAGCACGGACATTGGCGATATTGAAGTCCGTGCCGCGCAGGAAGGCACTTATGAGTATAGCTACGACAAAGAAGTGAACGTTGGATTGGGTGACGTGCTGAGCATGAACCCAACCGACTTCATTAAAGTTGAAGATGGAAAAATTAATGCCACCATCGCTTCTGCCTCTTATGACGAAGTGGAAGCCACCACCGATGAAACAACGCACCGCAGTTCAAACCTGAATGCCAACGGAAATGTGGTACTGGATTCGGTGGGCGATATCCTGATTGAAGGCTCTAACATCATCGCTGATGCCGATGATAATGGCGAAGGCGGAATGGGTTTACTCGCTGGCAATGATATTACCGTAAAAGAAGCCACCAATACCTTTGTGCAAGATGTGGATGAAACCCACGGCGAAGCCGAATTAAGCGTTGTTGTGCAGAACAACTATGTTGAAGCGGGCAAAGCCATTTTGGCTGTGGACGATGCTAAAGACCAGTTAAAACAAGCCAACCAGGATTACCGCAAGTATAAAAAAGAGCTGGACCAGTTGGAAGGCACATTGGCTCAACTGAAAGCGGACTATGATTCCGGTAAGCCCGGCGTCGATTACAACGACATTGCGGATTTACAGGAGCTGGTTAATGACCTGCAAGACGATGAGAAATGGTATCAAACCGGAATAGCGCTGGCGACGGTTAATCTGGCTTCCAAAACCACGTTGGCAATGCAGCAGTCGGCAGCCGCCATTAATAGTTCTGGTTTTCTGGGGTTTGATGCCGGTATACAACTGGACGTAAGTGCCACTCAAACCCAAACTCATACCGAAGAAACCACATCTGTTGGCTCTTTTATTAGCGGTGCGGATATTACTATTGCCACCGGTTTTAACGATGCAACCGAGTTTGGTCAAAGTGGTAATACGCTCATTCAGGGCAGCACTTTACTTGCCAATAACGATTTAACCATTGCCACTGGTAATTTAGATGTGCTGGCCAGTCGTGACACCTTTGAGCAAACGGTTGAGACTCAAGATGCATCTATCAGTATTCAGCAAACCTTTTATGGCACAGCAGGAGGTCCGTCTGTTAACGCGAGCTATGGGCAAAGCCGCAGTGAGGATAAGGCCACCACTTACAACAATAGTATTTTAAGTGCCGAGAACATCAACATCACCACCGCCAATGATGCGTCGTTTATTGGTGCCAATGTGGATGCAAGCAGCAACCTTAATTTGACTGTAGGTGGCGATTTACAGGTTGAGTCCAAACAAAACCGCACCAGTGGTAGTAACCATTCATTTGGGATAAGTGCGGGTATTGGTTTTGGCAGTGGTGAAGGTATGAGCGGCGATAGCCTTGCTAACAGTGCGCAAAACCTTGGTAGCACCAATGGGGAAGTCTCTAGCGCCAATGGCGGCCTAAATGTGGCTAATGGCCGTTACATGACTAAAGAAACGGTCTTAACCACCTTAACCGCCGGTAACGAAGCCAACATTAATGTAGCAGGTAACACCGATATCAAAGGGGCGTTGATTGCTACCTTGGATGAAAACGGCAATGACCTAGGCAATCTAAACCTAACCACCGACACATTATCCTTCACAGACCTGAATAACCGTAGCTTCGACACCCAAACAGCGCTTTCCTTTAGCACCAATGTGGGCATTAGTGATGCCGCCAATTCCAATGACTCCTCTTCAAATGCCCCCGCTAACCCAAATGATAGTGGCACTTCCTTATCGGTCAACAGCAGTAATGTGAGCATTAGCACTAGTACACAAGCCAGTGGTGGGAATACGCTCGCGACCATTGGGCAGGGTACGGTAATTGTTAATAACGAAGCCGATAGTGAAGACCTAGATGCTATCAACCGCGACACCGACAACATCACCAACGAGCTTTACAACACCGACACCGGCATGAGTGTGGATGCCACCATCGATCACAGATTGTTTACCGAAGATGGGCGTGAGCAGATTAAGGACGACTTGGAAACAATCCATGACGTTGCCGGTGAAGCGTTAGGAGACGTTCTTGATGGAATTGCTGATTTATTCAGTAGCACCGATGAGCAGACTATAGAAACTGTTTTTCCGGCAATTGATTTATTGCTTAATGAAAAATTGGCGAATGGAGAAAACCTCGAAGACTTAATAGCATTTTTGGAAATGGAGGAGACTCAGGAGCACTTCGAAGCCTTGGCGGGTATTGCCCAATTAGTTGAAGCCAACCCAGAGTTATTAAAAGAACAGCTAGCAGATGCAGTGGAGTTTCGAGTTGATGAAAATGGTCAGATTACTAATATTCTCATTACATCAGACGGTAGCTTGCCCTTATCAACGGAGTTATTGGATGGTCTAAATACCATGAGTGAAGCTGTTGCAATGGCAACAGAAGGCGCAGCAGGGGAGCTTTTGGAAATAGCTCAGCAAGTGGCCGGAGGAGCCGCCCAAATATTAATAGGTGTGGTCGTTGATGAGCTTAGCCAAACCGAGGCGGGTAAAAAGGTCTTGGAAGAAATGGAGAATAAAGCCGAGGCGCTTGCTAATGTATTAGGAGCCTTTGGTGCAAGGACTTCTCAAGACGAATATGAGGAAGATTTGGCACAGGAGTCTGAACATAATGATTCTGACTTTAATCGTGATATGCAGGGCGGCGGACGTGCGGCTATCATCTTTGCAGGGCTTGTATTGGAAACTATTACCGGGATTAAGGTATTAGGTAAGAAGGGGGAGGAGATAGTAATAATAATTTAGATAATGAAACAGAGGCAAATCCTGGAGATGGGGTCGGGGGCGGGGATAATGAAGCTGGTACTCCATATGGAGGGGCCGATCCTCAGAACTCATCAGTTAATTATGACACAATATCAACAGCTAGACTTGATCAGGCGACATCCCCTAGGAATTATAAGGAAGAATTGCTTTGGGACGATGTGATTGATACACCGGCTTCTGGAGAAAATTTAAGGGTGGGGAACTCAGACCCTAGATTTCCAAAGAGCCAAGGGTGGCAAAAAAAGCAAAAAACCCACACTTTACCAAGTGGGAATACTATCGTTATTCATTACCAGTATAATAGCCGGACGGGCAAGGCATATGATGTGAAATTTGATTCACCCGAATTTTCAAGTTCTCATGTACCAGTGAGGACTATCGTTGATGAGAAAAAGCCATGAAAATTAAATGTAATAAATATAATGACGAACGATTGAGTGAAGTTTTGTACGTTTATGCTATCTATGTTAGTGGTGAGAGGGTGAGTTTTGTATGTTCCCCGCTATCGCGAAATGGTTTTGTTGTGTTTGATGAAAAAGATGTGGCGATAGTAGATCATCATTTGGGCCCCAATTTCGTTTCTATAGTAGAAGAAGGGGAGTTTACTATTATGCATAAAGTCTTAAGCGAAAATGATCTGTTCAGACGAGTATCTGAATCTGAACTCGGTGCATATGAGAATTTCCTTCGTCTAATCGGTCGAGAAGCATAATATGGCATATCGAAAATTAGTTGATATGACCGCCCGTAATGTATTTGATTTTATGCAGAAAAAAGGCAGTTTTGATTGGCTTTCCTTGTTGCTTGTTTGGGAGAATAAAACTAGCTTAAGAAATGATCTGGATAAGTACTATCTAAATAAACTTGCTAGTGAAGCTATTTCTAGAATTAAAATAGATGATCAAAAATTACCTTTTGTAGTTGCTTTACTCGATTCAAAAGATGATTTTCAAGAAATAAGGACAATACTCATTGAACTATCAAAATTTTCCACTAATTCAGAAGCCAATTCAATGGCTTTTTTGCAAGCCATTTCTTTAAAGATTAGATTAGAAAGTTTTGACAGTAACTTCGAAGGTAACTTAATACTATTTTCTGAATTTTGGGTGGCATGGGGATTTTCTGAAGGTATTCCCTTATTTATTGACGATATGGCGTTAGAAAAAGAAAATACTAACTCTTTTCAGTATTTTAATCTTTTACGTAGCAAAGGTTTAGAATGGTCAAACGAAGTTATTGATTGTTTTTTTGAGCAGTTTGTCCAATAGGTAAAATCCTCCTATTTTGTGCGTGTCCCGTCTATATCTTCACTAGGTGGCGGGTGATATTTTTCAAGTCGGTTTGAAGATTTACTTATACTTAAAATGATTTAAGGCATTTAATATTGAAAAATATAGATGATCTACTAGCAAATAACATGAAAGAAGCATTGCATTCATTGGAGGAAGGCGGAGAGATTGTTATCACTTCAAATAACCCTGTGAGTATTTCATTACACTTGGCGTCAGCAGTTAAAGAGACCTATTGTGGAGGACTTTTCACTCCAAATGAGTTGTTTGTTTTAAGTATGTTGGCTCATGAAGCATCTGTTAATAAAAATTTGTTTCAAGGAGAGTTGGAATCAGTAACAGGTTTTAGTAAAAGTGAAATGAAGGTGTTCGCGAAGAAGATTAGAAGCTTAACTAATATGTAGTTTAGAGGATGTAAATAGGATTGTGTAACTGCAAATTTTGAGTAACCTAATCAAAGGTAAAATAATGAGCAGAACAATGGAACAAACCAAACTCCAGGCATTAGCAGAAGAACTTGCCAAAGATTTAAAAACCCCAGAAGATTTGAGTGCGCTTAGCGCTCAATTGACTAAATTAACTGTTGAGGCTGCTTTGAAGGCCGAAATAAGTCATCACTTAGGCTACGATAAAAATCACACTGAGGGGCATCACAGTGGCAATAGTCGTAATGGTTATTCCACTAAAATATTAAAAGGTGATCACGGTGAGATTGAGCTTCAAACACCTCGTGATCGCGCTGCCAGTTTTGAACCTCAATTAGTCAAGAAAGGGCAAACACGGATCACCGGTATGGATGATCAAATACTGAGCCTGTATGCAAAGGGAATGAGTACCCGTGATATCGTCGCAGCCTTTGATGAAATGTACGGTGCTGAGATATCAGCAGGACTGGTATCGCAAGTCACCAATGCAGTAATAGAACAGGTCATAGAATGGCAGAGCAGGCCGCTTGATGCTGTCTATCCTATCGTTTACATGGACTGTATTGTGTTGAAAATCCGCCAAGACAAACGGGTCATCAACAAAGCCATTTATCTGGTTTTGGGGATCAATACAGCAGGTCACAAAGAATTGCTGGGAATGTGGATATCAGAAAATGAGGGAGCTAAGTTTTGGCTTTCCGTCCTGACCGACCTGAAAAATCGAGGTGTAAAACATATATTGATCACCTGCGTAGATGGCTTGAAAGGCTTTCCTGACGCGATTAGTGCGACTTATCCAGATGCAAAGATCCAATTGTGTATCGTCCATATGGTACGTAATTCGTTAAAATTTGTTCCTTGGAAAGACTACAAAAAAGTTACCGCCGATTTGAAACGTATTTATCAGTCTACAACAGAGCAAGAAGCGAGTATGGAACTGGATAATTTCACCGAAAAATGGGACGAGAAATATCCTCAAATAGGTAAATCCTGGCGTACCCACTGGCCTAACTTGATCACCATTTTTGATTACCCTGCAGATATTCGTAAGGTGATTTATACGACTAATGCGATAGAATCGTTAAACAGTGTGATCCGCAAATCGGTGAAGACACGTAAAGTATTTCCCAGTGATGATGCGGCTTTAAAAGTGATATTTTTAGCGATTGAATCCGCTTCAAAAAAGTGGACTATGCCAATCAGGGATTGGAAACCTGCATTGAATCGTTTTATGATTGAGTTTGAGGAACAGTTAGCTCCTCATATTTAAACGGGCAGTTACACAGTTAGTTTTACATCCTCGAAGTTAGATCGTCTGTAGTTGTATCGTTTTGAAATGTCTGCCCCGTCCAATCGTCCATCAGATAACGGGTAGTATTTCTCAAGGTTGGTTTTTTCTAGATTTCTTAAAAATCAGCCTCATTTCTTTTTGATTTCTACCAAAAACGCCACATAAAACGCACCTGTCCATGGACGGTCATTGATCCTTTTAAACTTTGATGGTAAATGTTGGGCGATCTTTATATCGCCATTTCCACGCCTGTTAAATCCACATCATTCCACATAATACCGACAGGATTGGTATCCGCTTTAAACACATCAACCCTGTCCCAAATTTCTATTGGTGTGCATTCGTTAAAATGGCTCTGGGTGTATTGGGGTGTGTTGGTAAGTATTACAGGGGCATTTGGCTGAACGAACATGGCTTCAATTGAGTTTTTTATTGTGGGTTGAATTCGAGAGTATGTTGAATATGTCGCAATAATTAAAAAGGCGGCTTGTAGCAAGCCGCCTTTGGTAATTTTTAGTTTTGGATAACAAACGTAATTTATTACGTAGATTTACTCGATATTAATTATTGTCATCATCATCATCATCATCATCATCATCATCATCATCTTCATCTTCATCTTCATCTTCATCTTCGTCTTCGTCTTCATCGTCATCATCATTGCTGCAGTTATCGTCATCGCTGTCGTTGCTGCAATTGTCATCATCGTCGTCATTGGTGCAGTTATCGTCATCGCTGTCGTTGCTGCAATTGTCATCATCGTCGTCATTGGTGCAGTTATCGTCATCGCTGTCGTTGCTGCAATTGTCATCATCGTCGTCATTGGTGCAGTTATCGTCATCACTGTCGTTGCTGCAATTGTCATCATCATCGTCGTCATTGGTGCAGTTATCGTCATCGCTGTCGTTGCTGCAGTTGTCGTCATCGTCATCATCATTGCTGCAGTTATCGTCATCGCTGTCGTTGCTGCAATTGTCATCATCGTCGTCATTGGTGCAGTTATCGTCATCGCTGTCGTTGCTGCAATTGTCATCATCATCGTCGTCATTGGTGCAGTCATCGTCATCGCTGTCGTTGCTGCAGTTGTCGTCATCTTCATCGTCATTGGTGCAGTCATCGTCATCGCTGTCGTTGCTGCAGTTGTCGTCATCATCGTCGTCATTGGTGCAGTCATCGTCATCGCTGTCGTTGCTGCAGTTGTCATCATCATCGTCTGAGTGCCAATCATTCAATGATTGCGCTTTTAAAGATAAAGGTAGTGGTGAACCGACATTGCTCTTCCCTATAGTGGTGCCATTGGCGCCTAATAAGTATGCATAAAGCTGTCCACTTTTTTGATTGCGGATGGTTATATCGGTTATGCCGTCGCCATTTAAATCGTTAGCGGCGTTAAATTTCCAAGAAGATACGGTTGAAACATCAATGCTTGAGATTGAAGCAGGCGTTTTACCGTCCATATAAGCAATTGACCATTGGTAAGTGTCTTCATGACGTAATAATACATCGTGCTTACCGTCGCCATTGAAATCGCCAACAGCTTGTACTTCTTGATCGTCATCGGTGGGAAGTAGGGATACATAACCACGGTCGATAATAGTGGTGTCGGAATATAAATAGATATACCACGTTCCGGAATCTTCATTTCTAATTAGAATATCGGGGCTGCCATTACCGTCGAAATCACGAGCGCCTACAATTTTCCATGAAGATGAGCTAGCTAAAGGCAGTGATATTTGGTTTTGTACGGTTCTGTTTTTTAGCAGATTAAGCGTCCACTCTTTAGAATCGTCATTTCTTGTTAATACATCAGAAAAGCCATCATTGTTAAAGTCGGCAACAGCTTGAACTTCATCATCAGTGTTATTGCTTAAGGATACGTAGCCTTTACTAATAACCTGACTGCCAGATAAGTTGTAGGCGTACCATTTTCCTGAATGGTCGTTACGAATTAATATATCGCTAGTACCATCTCCGTTAAAATCACCACTTCCGCTAAATTTCCAGGATTCAATGCTTGCCATTCCACTAACAATGCTGGTATCGGCAACGGTAGTGCCGTTTAACTGCATCATTGTCCAGCTATTGTCTGTTCTGTCTCGATACAGAATATCGCCGTTGGAGTCAGCATTAAAATCAACAATAACCGATTCAGATGTATTTCCGGCAACGGGTTGCGGAATATCTGAAGAAGCTGTTGCTACTGCCGAAAGGGTTAACAGTTGGCATGCTAAAATTGCTGAACTGAACAACCCACTAAAACGTTGTTTTTGATTATCTTTTTGATTGATACCTTGAAGCTTTCGCTTGGGATTAAAACAGTTTTTAATTTTATTCCGCATCATAATTCACCACCACGTATATATATTGAAACATGAATAAATATAAGATTTATTTTATCTTGCTAACCATTTTATTTAAGGCCGTTTGGTATGCATTCACTGGTATTAATTCTATTTATACCGTTCTAATGTTTGCAACTTCCCAAGCGCTTAGTTAAATGGTTAGGTCGGACATAAACCGGTGTTCTATTCCTACTTAATCATTGGCTACTAGTTAAACAATAACTTATTAAGCAATTATTAAGGCTTCTAGACGCTTTTCTTCTTTAGATTTCAATAAAAGTTGATTTAAATTATATGCTTAAAGAGCTTTGCAGAGTTAATTCCTGATTGTTAATCGTTGCTTGTAAGGTTTAATTTGGTTATGTGTATGTTTTAAATTGGTTTTTATTGTTTTGTTTTGAGGGGTTTAGAAGGTTTAATAAAGAAATTAAAGCAAATGAGATTGGTTTTTATTTCCATTAATAATAAAAATATTCGAATATTAAGTAGTATATTGAATTTTTAAAACTGATTAATTGAAAAGGCATTAATGGTTTTAATTTGGTTAATGTATGATTTCAAAATTAGGTAAGTTTGTAATCCGAATTCCCTCTTAAAAATGGAAAAACTGTTCGTTATCAAATGTGAATAGATTCCGATTTTGAATAAAGTGGATCAAATTTTAAAATCTGGTCTACTATTTATTAGAGGTTTTTAAAATTAAATCCCTCTAGCAATTAATTTTACACTGGCATGCATTGGTATGGAGGAACACATGACAGAAAAGCCTTATTTATTAAGTGGGAAAAATACAATTATCCATAAAATGCGTAAATTGGATTTATTGGTCGTGAATGGAGAAGACAATCCGCTGGTGATTGTGACCCATCGGGGAATCAAAGAGTACACTGGGCCTGTGCCAGAAGGAAGAAGAGACGCCAAGTTAATGGATTTAGAGTTAATTGATATAACAAGTACAGACGTTTTTAGCGATGAGAAAACACTGCTGTTTATTCAAACTCTAAATGGTAAAGAGTATAAGTTGGATTACAGTAAAATCGGAACGCCATTGTTTATCTGCATCCATCAAGACAATGTGCTTTAGCATAAAGGCTTGATAGATAGCTCATAAACCTCATGAATGTGGGTATTCTTATGGTTTGAAGATAGTGTCTATTCAATTTCCAAAAAATCGCGAAGTTGTTCTTTGCGTTCCATACCGTCTTTGTAGCCAAGTTCGATAAGTTCTTGGCAATAAGACCCTTCAAAAAGAAGATAGCTGGGTAAGCTTGATTCTGAATGCTCCGTTACGCCAATAATTTTTAATAAGGTGCGAATACCACTGGGTAGGTTATGAAAATGTTTGCGGGCAATAGCCTGTAGATCTTGTGATGGTTTTATTACCATGCAGTCAATCTGTTTTAGATCCGTTTGCTTTAATTGCTCTTCGTTCAATAGCGAGAGTGTTTGGTTTATACGTTCTAATCTTTCAATATCGGCATCAAGTGTGTCAGCAAAAAGCGTATCCAATAAATGACCAGCCACCGTTGCGCTGCGTGGAAAATTATAAGAGGGGTTAAATTGAGATTTGTCCCGCTGCCCTACACCCACTACCAGTACTTTTTCCGCTCCCAAATGAATAGGGGTGCTTAGGGGAGATAGTTGGTGAATGGAACCGTCACCTACATAGTCTTCTCCCAATTGAACAACGGGGAAAACGATAGGTATAGAAGATGACGCCATTAAATGATCAATATCCAGACTGCAAAGCTCGCCACGACGTTTTTGCCTTTGCCAGCGAAATTGATCTTCTTGACCTTGAAAATAACTGACTGAATCGTGAGTACTGTAACTCGAAACCGTCACACTAATGGCACGTAGGTGCTGGCTGTGTATATTGCGATCAATGCGTTTAAAGTCAAGCATGTAACGCAGTAGTCTTCTTAATGGGCGATTATCTAGCAGGCTTCCTTGTGATTTTGGTATGTCATCGGATTGAAATTTTGAGAAGTAATTCTGGGCCATGTGTTTAAGCGTGCCGCCCATATTGGCAACATAAACCTGCTCAGTATGGAAGTTCTTCCATACCCACTCCAGTTTTCTTACGCCTAAGTGATAACAAGATGCATAGCAAGCTAATGCCGTGGCGTTGATAGCACCAGCTGACGTACCACATAGTATTGGAAAAGGGATTTTATGGTTGCGGGGAAACAGGCTTGTCATGGCTTTGAGTACGCCCACTTGATAAGCTGCTCTTGCGCCACCGCCGGTTAGCAGTAATGCAATATTATGATCTTGCTTAGTTTCCTGCTTGGTCTCTTGCCGAGTCGTTTGCATAGTGTCCTAAGTAATTCCCTAATAGTCCCCAATTAAATTATGTCGCAGTAACCAGGTATGTTTTCAATTTTAATTTCGTCTATCTGAGCATCACTTAAAAATTTCTCAGCGTAATCAAGGTAAACCCCTTGATCGACGAAAATTTTGAACAGGTCTGTATCTATATGCTTATCCTTACACATAAATCCCATAATTCGAAGACATTCGCTAATTTTTTTACCGGGTTTGTATGGTCTGTCGGATGCAGTAAGTGCTTCAAAGATATCAGCAATCGCCATCATTCGGGCTGGAACAGACATTTGTTCCTTGGTTAAGCCTTTGGGATATCCGGTTCCATCCATTTTTTCGTGATGGCCTCCTGCAAATTCCGGCACGCGTTGTAGGTGCTTTGGAAAGGGGAGCGATTCCAGCATTTCAATGGTTATGTCCATATGGCGATTAATCACTGCACGCTCTTCATTGTTTAGCGTGCCACGAGCAACTTGCAGGTTATAAACTTCTTCCTCGGTTAATAAGGGATGTTCCGTGCCGTTGATTTCGACCTTGCACAAATTGCTTATTTCGACAATGCGTTGTTGATCGTCTGTGGTCATGAACTCACCACCAATATTGGTTCTTTCTACAAAATCTCGGGCTTCTTGTAGTTCAATAATTTTGTTATCGAGTTCAGTTTGCAAATGCGCTTTTTCGGATGTATCGGAAAGGTTTTGCATTCTCTGCAAATAATCCAGTTTTACCTGATTGATCGCTAATTCGAAACGGGTTGTGACAAGCCCGATACGATCATAGACGGCTTCCAATTTGCTGGATTTGTCCATGACGTATTCGGGAGTGGCAATTTTACCGCAGTCGTGAAGCCATCCTGCAATGCTTAGCTCGTTTCGATCGGCATCGGTCATCTCAAAATCCGCCAGTGGGCCTTGTGCATGATCATGGACGGCATTGGCAATCATCATGGTTAATTCTGGTACCCGGCGACAGTGCCCGCCGGTATAGGGGGACTTTTCATCGATGGCTTTTGCGATAAGGCGCGTAAAAGACTGAAACAGCTGTTCCATGTTGTCGATTAGTTGTCGGTTTGTTAACGCCATTGCCGCGAGCGAAGCCAACGCGCGTATGGATTGCTCTATGTTTTTGCTGAAAGGAATGACCTTACCATTGCTTTGTGCGTTGATTAATTGCAGCACACCGTTTAAATCGCCTTCATGATTGGTCATGGGAATGGTGAGAACCGATTGGGTGTGGTATCCCGTTTGGGCGTCCATTTTACGAGGACCAGACAGGTCGTATTCGGTAACATTGTAGGCATCTTCAATATTAATCACTTTGCCTGTACCGGCGGCATGGGCAACTAAAGCGCTGGTGTTTATTTTGTCTTCAATAAATATCGGAATGGGTTCAAATGGGATTTCTGTGTCAGATGAGCCACCCATAAACATATTCATGGTGTCGTTGAATAGGGTATCGAAGCGCAGTTTATTATCTTCGGTTGGTCCATAAATTGTCCCGCCATCCGCATGTGATAAGCGTTTCGCTGCTAACAGGATTTTTTCCAGTAGCAGGGTGGTGTCTTTTTCCGATGAAAGAGAAATACTAATGTTAACTAATTCGGCGAGGACTTTATCAACTTCCATAGGGGCTCTCCTACTTATTGGTATGGGTAAAACTACCATCCCAATCGTTTGGTAATGTTTGTTGCTTTAACTGTTCGATACGTTCCAAATATATTTGGTATAGGTGCTCATGTTTTTGCGTTTGCAGAGTAGAAAAAATGGACTCGGCTTGGTCCCATTCTTGTTGAAGATAGTGAGAGTAAGCTTGTTGATACTGCTTAACTTGCTCAAGCTTGTCTTCATTCGTTAAGGCAGGATCCAGTGGCTCTAGAATGGTTACCGCTGTGTTTTTGCCTTTTACTTTAACTTTGTCGATGGTTCTAAATTGAATATTAGGACATTGCGCAGCCGTCGCCTCGCTAACTAAGCATTCTACGCCATAGAATTTGGTTAATCCTTCCAAGCGAGAACCCAAATTAACCGCATCGCCTAACACAGTATAGGCTCGTCTAAAGGTTGAACCCATATCGCCAACATTCATTTCACCGGTATTAATGCCCACTCCAACATAAATTTCAGGCAATCCATCTGCTTTAAATGCTTGCCTTAGTTGAGCGGTTATTTTTAACATATCCAAGGCGGTGATCACTGCATGTTCGGCGTGCTTTTCGTCATCTAGAGGCGCGCCCCAAAAAGCCATCACCATATCGCCAACATATTTGTCTATGGTTCCTTGATGAGTAAATATAGTTTCCGTTATGGGATTAAAATAGCGATTAAGTAGTTGTTTTAAATGGTTTGCAGTGAGGCTTTCCGAGATGGTTGTAAAACTACGGATATCTGAAAACAAAACTGTTAATTCTTTTCTTTCCCCTTCCATCGACACATTGTCTGGAGACTCGAGCATTTTATCAATATGAGCGGGTGGCACATATTGATTGAAAATGGACTTAATTTGTTGTCGTTGTCTAGACTCAGAGAAAAAACCTGTACCAATATTGTAAGCAACCAGAAAAATAATCATTAAAACTGAAGAGACTAAGGGTAAGGCCATATTCGCCTCTGTCCATAGCCATAAATTACTGGATACAGTTCCAACTAATGCAAACAAGCCGGTAAGTGCCATCCAAAAGGGGCCTAATCGAGGTAGCAATATCGCTAAAAATAATCCCAGAATACTCAGGTAAAGGGCAATGGCGGCTTCCCACCAATCGGGACGGTATTTTAACAGACTGGGAGTGAGTATTCCTTCCAGAACATTGGCATGAACTTCCACGCCGGGGTATTGAACGCCCATTGGGGTGGCTCGAAGGTCGGCTAAACCAATCGCTGATGTGCCCACAAGTACAATTGCGCCTTCAAATGCATCCTTATCGAAATTGTTGTTGAGAATGTCTATTGCGGAGATATAGGGAAAACTGCGTTGTTGTCCACGATAGGGGATTAACACTCGTCCTTCCGCATCGGTGGGGATAAGTTCGTTTCCAACCACTACACCTTCAATGTTGTTAAATATTCCGGCGGGTTTGGTTTTAACTGAAATTTGGTCGGCAAGAGCATAAAGGCGAGCTGCTTCCAACGCTAAGCTTGGAAAAAGTTTATTTTGATATCGATATAACAAGGCACTTTTACGTAGAAAACCATCCGGGTCAGGAGAGGAATTGATGAATCCTTCTCCTGCGGAGTTAGCATGGAGTTTGGGTAAACTGGTGACAAAACCTGAGTATTCCCCCACCAATAGTTTGTTATCAATAGGGCTGTTACTTGCTACAACTTGGGTGGGAAGTTGCCCTCGTTCGACTCCATCACCTTGCAGTATATAACCGAGTAAAACATCAGTAGCGGCGAAGCTTTTAATAAATTGTTTGTCGCCATCCATTGTTTCAACCATTTTATCGACGATTGTAACAAGGTTCTTTTGAGGGGCGTGTTGCGTTTGTAATTGATGCAGTACTTCTTGGGCCGGGTTGCGCTCTGGCTCTGCAAAAATGATGTCGAAAGCGATAACGACAACACCGGCGTTGGCAAGGTTTTCAACTAGTTGACCTAATTTAGCTCGTGGCCAAGGCCAACCAATTTCGGCCATAGTGTGCTCATCCAAATCAACAATAAGAATATCAGCCAAGCCTGGCATTCTGTTTGTTAATGCACCTTTAAGCCTAAGATCGTAAATAATACCTTCTGCACGTTCCATTACCTGATGAATGATATTTATTTGGCCAAACTGCATTAGTAATACTAAAACGGCTATGGCAATACCCACTAAGGTAGAGCGGTAATGTTGTTGAAGAAGTGTTAGCTTTTTCATTCCTGATCAAAATCAATGGACAAACCTTCTGCCGCAGCAAACATTTGCACATCCATTTCTGCAATCTCGATTACTTCCTGACAGTGTTGTTCTACAATGTCGATTTCTTTGTCAGTGCGAATGTGATCGTGGCTATATAATGCCAAGCGTTTAGCGCGACAGGCCATAGCCAGCTTAACAGCTTCTTCTGCAACGGAGTGTCCCCATCCAGATTTTCCGGGCATGTCCGACAACATATATTGGGCATCGTGAATAATTAAATCTGCCCTGTCGGCAAACGCTACCCATTGCAGAAAATCGGTTTGCTTTTGATATGGTGGGTATAATTCATTGTCTGTAATGTAAGCTATTTTTACACCGTCAGCCTCAATTAAATAAGAGCTGCCACTGCCGGGATGATTCATGGAACGACGAGTAATAGTGGCGCCTTGTAACTCCCATGAATCGACGTCTGCGGGAATAGGTGTTATTTCAATGTTGGATTGTAGAGAGTGGTAATTTACCGGGAAATAGGTGCCACTCATTTGTCTCAAAACCGCGTCGTTATCTTCTTGCGAGGTTTTACCTGGCGTAATAAAAACATTTCTGCCCGGTTGGTAAATGGGAATAAAAAAAGGAAATCCTTGAATATGATCCCAATGGTTGTGGCTTAACAACAAGTATATGTCGTTGTTTTTTGCAGCCAGTTTTTGGCCAACACTTTTTATGCCGGTGCCTGCATCTAATATCAGGTCGGTTCCATTATTCAGCTCAATATGAATGCATGCAGTATTGCCGCCATATTTTATGTAATCTGGTCCCGGTGAAGGTATGGAACCACGTACTCCGTGAAACGTTAATTTCATATTTTTATTATCAATAAATGTGACAAATATCAAAGTTGATTACACACAACTCATCTCGCGTAAGCAATTTGGGTGCGCAGTGTTCAAATTTGGGCATTTGTTTTCTCAATCCTTAATATGATCCTACTGCACTTGGATACTTAAGTACAAAAATATCCCATTCCTGTTCAATTTGAGCACTTCCTGTTAAATATACATTTCCAATAGAATCAATAACGATGTCTCTAGCTTTGAGTGCTTCACCCACTTCTCGGGTTGGAAAAACCGTGAGTTGAGTCCAATCTGATTTGAATCGATACAAACTAAAGCCATGGTCAGAATGTCCCGCCACAAATATAGCACCGAATTTATCAAGTTCTACTGCAACGGCTAATTCATCATCAGAATTTGAAACAACGTGGCTGTTTATTAACACGCCGCTGTTAGACATTCTCAACATATACATGTCGTGATTTTTTTCACCAACAGCAAGGATATTGCCTGTGGCATCTAATGTGACATCATTGAGTGAATTATCTAAATTATCATCGACACCAATATATACAATGCCGTCGGAGTCAAAGCTGGTGTCAAGTAAGCCGGATTTATCAAACTTAACGATAATGGCATCAAACTCGGCAGAGCCTCTTATTTCGCCAACAGCCACAAACATGCCATCTGATGTGCCGATAAGGCCTGTCAATTTGCTATCTGCGAGTAAGTCTAGTTCATAATTTACATAGCCTGGTGATTCGGCAAACATGCCTTGCAGAACTCCGCCTTTTTCGATGGTTTCTATTCGGCCCTTGTTGTCTTTGCTACCTGCTAGCCAAATGATGCCTTGGTCATCAACGTAGTGTGTAATAGAAGTATCATTGCTGGCGCTGGAATTAACTAAATAGGTCGCAGAGTTAAATTCACCCTCTACCGTGGTGGAGTTTGGCTGCAATAAACCAACAACAGTATCTTCTGCATCAACGCCTGAAAGCGTGGCTTGGGATTGAGTGTTGATGCTAAGACCTGTGAATAGCTCGGTGTCGGTTCCTGCTTCAATATGAATACCATCGCTGCCGTCAAAAGACGTGTCTACTGCGCCGCTTGTGAGGAATCGAGCAATGGCTTGGTCATCGTCAAAGTTATCGGGATCGTAGCTGCTGCCTGCAACCACAATTCGGCCTTTTCGGTCTAAGTCGATTGCGTAGCCATGCTCACCAAACCCAAAGTCGAAATACAATGCCGATTCGCCGTTAATCATGGTGCCGTTTGTATCCATATGTGCTAAAGCGAAATCGCCCCCCGTTTCGCCAAAAATAGCAAATTGGTTAGTGTCTTCAAATGCAAAGCCTTTGATATTGGCCCATCCTGAGATCTCCGACGTTAATGTTGCTTGGCCTGCGTTCAAGAAGGCTTTGTCCCATTTGCCATTGCTGTCTATTTTAAGTAACACGGGGTCAGCGCTGGCGTTGTCTAGCTGGATGTATATTTTGTTATTCGAATCTGAATCAATACTGTTATTAGTACTGATTAAATAAGGGCTAAGGTTTAGAACGCCAGAAGTGCCAAAGTTGTTCACGATATCGCCGCTGCTATTTATTTTCTTCAGTACTGGACCACCATCATTCATTAAGAACACAATAGTGTTATCGGTTAGTGCTGTAATGGATTCCATGTTGGTTGTCATAAAGGTCATGATCCCCGATGCACCAAAACTGGTATCAATGGAGCCATTGGCCAAGAATTTAATAATGGCAGGATAGTTTGAGCCATCTTGAATCCCGGCTATGTACATGGAGCCATCTGGTGTTACGGCCATGTCTTTACCTGTTGCTCCAGTATAATCTGCTATGCCAGATGAGCCGAAACTGGCATCCAGATTTCCTGCGCTGTCGAGTTTAAATAGTCTGACTATGGGCGTGGAATCAAAAATGGTGGATGCAATAATGATACTGTCGCTGGCATCGATTTCTGAGCCAAAGGCTACGGCATCATGGGTGCCACCAAAGTCTTGGATGCCGCTGGCTGCGAATGAGCCATCAAGGTTACCGGACACATTGAATTTGAGCGTTCTGATTTGGTTGCTATTGTAGTATCCCGTCACGATTAGATCTTGAGAAGAGGTTGTGACTGCGGATTTTGTAATAAATGACGCGCCAGCCTTATAGCGTAAATAACCCGCCTTACCAAATTCACTCACAGTACTGTTGTTGCTACTAAGTTTGAATATAAGCAAATCTTCAGGATCGGTTGCGTTAGGTTTACCGTAACCTACGGCGTAAAACTCGCTGATTGCGCCTTCAACCACTTTTACGATGACATCTGTTGTATTCGTTGCTGCGCCATCGCGAGTGGTGCTAGCGATGTCACAAGTGGGGAAGCTGGTGTTAGAAATGTCATCTTTTTGGAAAAACAGCATTTCGTTATTGGTGGTATCTGAATCGGCATAAAGAAGCTGGCCATTGCCATTAAGCATGCCTGAAACATTCGTTGTTCCACTACTCGTGATGGGTACGATTAACTCACCACTGCCTGCAAAATTTGAATCTAACGTTCCGTCTGCTTTTACTTTGATAATGCCAATATCGTCGTCAGCTTTACCAAAAACATACAAGTTGCTGTTGTTATCACGAATAACTTGAGTGGCAACATCTAATGCTGATCCTGTTATGTCATGCACTAAGAAACCATTTGGGTTATTGAAGCCAGCGGTGTTTAAAGCGGGTGCCGTAGTAAAATTGTAAATTCCAAAGTTATTGTTGTGGCGGCCAACAATTACTAAATTGCCATCGGCATCAAAGCTAATGTCTTTGCCTTGTTCCGTACTTTCAGCATCGTGAGTAAATATACCATCGGTGTCGAAGCTAGTATCCCATGCGCCATCTTCTACACCATTGCTGTCAGAATCCAGGTCGATGCGGGCAATTAAAAAGTCATCGTCGGTGCCGTTGTGGTGGGTGCCACCAATGTATAGCCGGTCTTCTTCATCTTTAATAACGGAATGTGCCAATTGGTCGTTGGCACTGGAATAAATGAGTTTTCCGTTGGTGCCAAATGTTGTGTCGAGTGTGCCGCTGGCCATTAATTGAATAGCAATAATGTCTTTATCTGAACCATTGAAATAATGCCCTACAACGGTAATGTCTGTGTTGTCATGAATGACAACATCATGAGCGTAGTCTGGTGTGTTGGCGCCGATATCAACTTCAAACTTTCCATCACCGCCCCCAAAACTGGTGTCCAAATTGCCGTCAGACAATAATTTGGCAATGCCAATCTCGGTATCACCGTTGGTTGAATCGTTTGTTTGACCAATTACGATGATGTTGTTTTCTTTGTCTATGGCAACGCCGTAAGCATAATCGGTGGAGCCAAAATCAATCACTTGGATGCCGTCTGTACTAAAGGAAGTGTCAAGTGTGCCGTCTGGGAGTAGGCGCACAACTGCAAAGTCTTCGTTACTTTGTCCGACAGCAACGATACGTCCGTAGTTGTCTAGTGCGATGGCTTCAACTTTATCGTCTGGGGCGCCAATATTGACGGTGGCAGCGTTACTGCTACCAAACTCATTCTGCAAGTTGATCGAGAAGGTGTAGTCTTTGGAAGTGTTAATATTATCGGTTGCCTTCAATACTATGCCGCTTGCACTGCTATCGGAGCCTGTAGGTGTGCCTGAAATTAAACCCGTGGCGGTGTTAATTGAAAGCCAGGCTGGTAAATTGCTAGCGCTGTAAGTTAGTGAGTCTTCGTCTCCATCTTGGGCTTCAATGGTGTAAGAATAGGCTTTATTCAGGGTGGCCTGAGTCGGCGGTACATTGCATATACGCGGGACGTGATTGGGTTTGTGAATGGTTAGGGAAACAGAAGTAGACGAAACATTTACACCATCAGAGGCTTGGTAACTGAAGCTGTCGGAAAAATTGTTGCTGTTGTCATGTTGATAATTAAAAGAGCCATCTGAGTTTAAAGTAAAGCTCGAAGCATTGGCAGGAGAGGAAAGTACCGAAGCCGTAAGCGTAACGCCTTCAGGGTCGGAATCGTTCTCCAGCACACCCACTGAAGCAGGAACGCTCACTAATGCATTAATACTGTTTATGACATAACTGTCGGCGGTGACTGAGGGCGATTGATTACTGGCGATAACCGTGACGGTGATAATTCCCCCTGCTGTGCCTCCGTTACCGTCAATGGCTGAATAGTTTATTTGCGCTGTTCCTTGGTATACCGACGGTGGCGTGTAGATAATTTGTGTGTTCCCGGATAAAGAAACGGAGCCTATATCCACAGTTGCAGAACCAATTGATAGTGGATCATTTTCAACATCAGAATCATTGGATAATGGCGAAATGGTAATGGCCACGTTTTCTATGGTCGATTCGGTATCGGCATTGGCTACAGGGGGATCATTAACCGGGGTAATGGTGATTGTTACTTTGCCTGAAGCTATACCGCCTTGCCCATCAGACACGATATAATTAATTGTTCCTTCGCCATTGAAGTTTTCAGTCGGTGTATATATGACCTGTTGATCGGACGTTGTTTCTGCGTTCCCATTGGTGGCGACTAATGAGGTTATGGTTAATGAATCATTATCAACATCAATATCGTTACTCAATATATTAATTGTGACGGCGGTATCTTCTAAGGTGGTGGCATCGTCATCATTTACCACTGGCGCGTCATTTACCGGGGTGATAGTAATATTTACGAGAGAACTTGCTACGTGGTCTCGTGAATCTTTAATGCTGTAGTTAATGGTTACATTGCCATGAAAATTGGCTTCCGGTGCGTATTCCAAGGTGTTGTCAGCATTAATTGTGACAGTGCCCGAGCTGGCTATTGCTTCAATAACCGTTAATGGGTCGTTATCAGGGTCGGTGTCATTGCCAAGAACATTGATGGTGGCCGTGGCGTCTTCTTCTAATGAGATAGAGTCCTCATTGGCGATGGGTGGGTCGTTGGGTAGCAATACGGTTACCGTAACGGTGCCGCTGCTAATAAGTCCTTTTTCGCCTGTATCTGTGTTTTGAGGTGTATGTTGAACGGAGTACGAAATAGTGTCGGTACCTTCAAATTCACTATTGGCGGTGTAGGCTATAGATTTTCCCGATTGGCTGATTGCGACGGTGCCATTAAGTGCGCTGGCACTGATGAGTGTTAATTCCGAGTTTTCGCCATCTAAGTTGATGTCGTTAGATAAAACATCTATTTCAACGGCTTCGCCTGAGATAGCTTCTGCACTTTCATTTTCAATAATGGGGGCATCAGGAATCGGGAATACGGTGATTTCTACCGTGCCTGTTGCGGTTGCGCCAGCATCGTCTTTGGCTATGTATGTGAAACTGTCTAAACCATTAAAATTGGCTAATGGCGTATAGTTAAAAGAACCGTCTGCGGCAATATTTACTGTGCCATGTAAAGGTGAGTTTGATAGTTCAGAAAAGCTCAGAGAGTCGTCTAGGTCAGGGTCTGAATCATTGGCCAAAATGCCCGTACTAGCAGGCACTGATAGGGTTTCATCTTCATTAATTGAATAGATATCATCTTCTGCTGTAGGCGTATCATTAACTGAGTTAATGGTAAAAGAGACCTGAGCATCTGACGTTGCTCCAGCTGAATCGGTTATACGGTAATTAAAGCCATCGTTTCCAAAAAAGTTGCTATTGGGAACGTAAGTAAATTCCCCTTGAGCGTTAAGGTTTAAGGTGCCATTGGTGGGGGAGGTGAGTTGACTAACGGCTAGCTCGGCGGTTTTATCGCCGTTGCCAATGTCTGCATCGACATCATTGTTTAACACGTTGCCTTGAACGGTGCTGTCTTCGTCGCTAACAAAGTTGTCGTTTTGGGCTGCGGGTGGGTCATTAACCGCTGCTACATTAATGGTTACTTGAGCGGTAGGTAAAGGGTTTACGGAACCGTCGTTTAACGCATAAACAAAGGTATCCGTCCCTGAAAAGTTGTTATCGGGAGTGTAGGTAAAACCCCCATTACTTGCTATTGCCAATTGCCCAAATTGCGGTGCGACCCGGGCAACCGGATTAACACTAAGGGTATCGTTATCAATGTCGGTATCATTACTCAATAATCCGCTTGCGGGCACAATAAGTTGGTTATCTTCATTAACGTTATAGCTGTCGTTTACCGCAACGGGGGCGTCATTAACGGCACGAATCGTAATAATTACGTTGGCCTCAGCAATGCCCTCTAAATCGTCTTTAATTTGATAAATGAAAGAGTCTGATCCATTAAAATTGGCTCTAGGAGTATAAACAAATGTGCCGCTGGATTGTAGGGTAACCGTGCCATTGCTCGGTGGCTCTATTACACTGGCAACTAGGGTTTGTTGAGGCGTGTTTCCACCTTGGTTATCTGGATCAAAGTCATTGCTCATGACTGTGTTTCGAAGCGTTTGGTCTTCGTTTATTGTGAAACTATCATTAACGGCAACGGGTAATGCATTGTTAAGGGCGGGAATGGCAATTTCTCGGCTAAAGGCGCTTTCTCCACTGGCATCAATTCCCGTGATTCGGACGTAATAGCTGATATCATTTTCCAGATTGGGCACGACTTGGCTGGTATTGGATAACGCCCGAAAAGCGCGGCCCCCATTAAGGCTCGAAAAATTCTGTGGGGTAACGCCTTGTTCGCTGGCGATATATAAATTGTAACGGCGATAGCCTGAAAGAGCGGACCAATTTAACGTGATTTGCCCTAATGCTCTTTGAGATGAAATACCGGTGACTTCTCGTGGTTGCCAATTGAAGGTTGCCGTATCAATTATGTTGTCAGGCGTATTAGCCCATAATCGAATAGTGTTGCTGCCTGGGTTTAGGCCAAAGTTTATTGGGTTAACACCGCTGCGAAAGCCTCTGTAGCGATTGTTGCAATTTCCATTGCAGAAAGTGACATTATTGCCATTGTCTCCAAATTGTAATCCAACAGCACTGAGATTAGCGGTGTCGCTAACATTAAAAAATAGAACCAGATTGCTATTGTAAGTTTGATTGTTTCTTGGATGCAGAATAGAGCCGGATGGCACCGCAAACGCTTGATGTGTAGAAAAAACAGTGAGAAATAGTAGACAAGGTAAAACTTGAGGAAGCTTTAATTGCTGCGCAGTGTTCCTTATTTTTAGCCAAATATTACGCCACATTCTTTGCCATAGAGTGCATGGTTTTTGGTTAGCAATTTGAGGTGTCCGCAAGCTATTCATTTCTTTACTCCAGAAACGAGGTTTTGTTCTACATAATTAAGTTGTAGAACAAATCATCCTATTTTCCTTGGTTTCATTAAAAATCAGTAAAATACATTCAAATACGTATTTGTTTCACCGTTTAGATCCCAATTGCTTAAGCAGCGTTGGAATTTAACCGTTTATTCAATTTGAAATCGACCATTGGCTGTCACATTAGTATTGTTTACTTCAAAGAGGTTGAAACTACCTGAAATTCTGTCGCCGTCATTGGCAAAAAAGGCATCGATTGAGCCGTCGGCGAGTTCATTACCGTGGGTCGCGAAATTAACACCCAATAACAGTTCATTTACGTCTATAACACCATTGAATGCGGCAAACCATTCGCCACCGTTATCGGTGAAAGATAAGGTGCCGTCGGGTATAAAGCCATTGTCAAAGTCTATGGTCATGCTAATTTGAAGATTACTGGCACTTCCGGCAGAGGATGAGATTGAGGAATCGACTACTTGACCGTAAGTAAATTGTCCGGTTCGGTTGGCAATAATATCGGCGTCGGCCAAGTCATTTTCTTCGATGGTTTCCTCAATAAGCTCTTCTGTTATGTCTCCCTCGCCATCCCCTAAAGTGTCTTCAAAGGGAAGGTTATCAGTATTTGTACCTGCGAGAACGCCATCATCACCTAGTGGTCCATCATCACCTAATGGTCCGTCATCTCCATCTGGATTTGAATCGTCATTAGGTGTGTTGCCAGGGTTTCCATCAGGATTAGAACCGTCAGGTGAACCCGACGGATCATCGTTTGGATTACCATTATTAGGTTCGCCATCGTCAGAGCCGCTGTTTCCAGAACCATTGCCATTGGACTCGTCACCACCCTGTTCGTCGTCATTTCCTTCGCTGTGCCCTTGATCGAAGTTTTCCGGTGCTTCAAGAAGTTGGGTGACTTCCCCTTCTTCGTTCACAACGCCAAAGGAGAAGTCTTCGCCTTCGCCAAACGAGACCGTATCAGTCCCTGTTCCGGTATCAACCGTTAGGTCGATTGCACCATCCCAAACGGCCAAAAACATCTCGCCATCAACCAGCTCAATTTCAAAGTGGGTGCCTCGAATACCAATAGAACCGACGGGCGTTTTAAGTTGATAACTGCCGTTATTGGATTTAATCGCACCGGTTACCGAACGCAGCCCGCCTTCCACTAATTCAATTACCGCAGAGTTGCCTTCGTTTCCAGGTACATAGTTAAATTCAGATATGAGAAGAGTTGAGGATTCTTTGATGGCTAAAAGAGTGCCATCAGTCATGCGAAACTGTGCTTTGCTGTTGTTTTCGGTGGTTACCGTATCAACATTAAAAATGGGGGCGCGGCGTTTTAATCGGCGTTTGTCATTTTCGGTTTCAAAGGCTTGAACGTTGCCTTTTACTACCATTGTTTTACCGGCAGTCTCGATTGCATAAGTTGTGGTGCAAAACATGCTAAAAGTTAACATTGTTATTGCGCTAGTTAGCATTTTCATTTTTGTTTCCTTCAACATAACGAATACATAGTTTTAATTGCGCTGATGTATCGTTTCCTCGAAACATGGGTAAAAACGGATGCAAGTGAAGTTATATTCAATTTAGTAAAATTCCATTTTTGCTGGTCTTGCACAAGCATCCGATAACTCTTACAACTTTAGGCTGTTTTATATAAAAATTAAATGACAAATATTCAAATATGAACAGCACTGATTAATTAGGTTTAACATGCTATACGTTAGTCTAATTAATAATACCTGAGTGCTCAATGCTTATTCCTGTGAACTAGTTCACAGTCTTCAAAGTCAATATTGAAATTAAACGGTAATCAAAACGCTATTGAGAAGGGCTATCTAAAAATCAAATCAACATTAGAATATGCGAGAAGCGGAAAGCTTAAATTCAGCTCGATCATATTCATAAATTTCTAGATTACTGTTTTTATCACTGTATCTCAGCATAGTTGAAAATTGCCATTCGGTATTAAATTGGTAGTTTGTCGTTAGTGTTGCGGAGACCGTGTCATCTTTTCGAATGTCTAAAAAGGTTGGATGGATTTTGTCATATTCGACTTTATCGGCATTTAGTCGCAGCGCAAAATTCAACTGGTTGGAATATAGGAGTAAATAGGTATAGGCAAACCCATAGTAGTCTTTACCATTGTGTTCACCTTCTTTTTTGTCGGCATCATCGTCGGTAAAGAAGATTTCTAAGATTTGTGGGTGGGTATCTAAGTAAGTTATTTTTGTAGAAATGCCTACTCTGCGCATATCTTGAGTATCTTGGGTATTATTATTGATGTGTGCTGTATTTAGGCCGAGTGTCCACAACCATTTATCACCCAATTGCCAACTACCATCAGTCATCAATCCATAAGCGGTGCGGTAGAATTTGTCATTTAACAGCATCGGCTGTACGTAGCCGGTTACGTTGTACTTCATACTTTGCCACATGCCGGTGTAGCCCCCGCTAAAATTCATCACGCTGCGGTCAAATTCAGAATTGTCTTGATGATACAGATGGCTAAAATTTGCCTGCAATGTATAACTGCTCTTTTGGCTGAGCTTTTCTTGGAGGCGATAGGTTAGCGATACATCGGCTAAGGCATCTTCTTTTTCGACGCCTTCAGTGATGATAATGAAGTCTCCCAATGAGGGGAAAAAAATCGAGTCAGTGGCGGTTCCGCTATTAACATTGGAATCGTACCCAACGCCTAAGCTTACTTTGAATGAAGAATCTCGAATGGCTTTTTGTTCGGATTCCTTTATTTGAGCAAGATAATCTTTGATTCTTTTTATGTTTTTGGGTTCAATTTGATCTGATTTTTTTAATAACCCATTGAGTTCGACTTTGGCGGCACCGTAGTTTTTTACTCTAAAATAACTAAATGCTAACAGTAATCTTGCTTGCATATGCGCAGGGCGATTAAACATGACTCTTTCAAAAGCGAACATGGCTTCTTGAAAGTGACCACTATGGTAGGCAGCCGTACCCGCATAAAAGTCAAATATAGGCTCGCCACCATGTTCTTCTAGAAGAACCTTCGATAGGCTAAATGCTTCAGAATATTCTTTATTTTTCAGTAAATTATGTAAGGAAAGTAATTTTTCAGAAGGGGAATCTGCCGCTTGAACGGCCATGGAAGTACTGAATAAAACGAATGAAGCATATTTGAATAGTGATTTTCCAACGTGTCGCAATACCTTTTGAGAAAAGTATGATTTTGACGAGGTTTTGTTTTGCTCCACTGCAACCCATTCCTTAACTTATTCCCTACTAATAATAAGGGATACAATAAACAAAAATAAGTGTAGGACATTTTGCATGATTCTTTTTCAGATTCTTTGCAAAATGCCCTAATAGGATTAACCCTAATCTGCTTTTATTTGCTTTGCAAGAATTCCAATACGTTGGAAATATTAAGCAGTTCTTTTTCACCGCTACGACGGTTTTTATATTCGACGTTTTCTTCGTCGAGGTTGCGCTCGCCTATAATAATAGAGTGAGGAACACCCAGTAGTTCCATGTCTGCAAACATGACACCAGGACGCTCTTTTCTATCATCAAACAATACTTCGATTCCAGCTTGTTGAAGTTGCGCATAGAGTTTTTCGGCAACTTCTTTCACGCGGTGAGACTTGTGCATGTTCATTGGAATCACGGCGACTTTAAATGGGGCGATTGTGTCTGGCCAAATGATGCCGTATTTGTCGTGGTTTTGCTCAATGGCTGCGGCAACGATTCGAGATACCCCAATGCCATAACATCCCATATGTAAGGTTTCGTTCTTGCCGTTTTCATTCAATACACCACATTGCATGGCATCACTGTATTTTTTACCAAGTTGAAAAATATGTCCAACTTCAATACCGCGTTTTATATCTAAATTGCCTTTTCCATCAGGGGATGCATCACCGGCAATAACGTTACGAATATCAACGATATTGTGCTCAACGTCATCTGCCCAAGAGGCACCGGAAAGGTGATAGTCATTTTCATTGGCACCGCAGATAAATTGCTTCAATTCGGCGGCACTGCGATCAATAACAACAGGCATGGAAAGATTCAATGGCCCAATTGATCCGGCGGAAAGCCCAATAGAGGCCAGTTGTTCGTCACTTGCCATTGTTAAAGGGGAATATACACCCGGCAATTTTTCCGCTTTAATTGCATTTAATTCGTGATCACCGCGAACAACTAAAGCAACAAAGGTTTGTTCACTGTTGTCTTCAGTCGCTTCACCCAATACAACAATGGTTTTTACGACAACGTCGGATTGCACGTTAAAATGTTCACACACCTCAGCAATGGTGCCCACATTGGGAGTGGCGACTTTTTCTTGAGCGCTTGCATTTAATATAGATGACGGCGCCATTGGAAGAGCTTCGGCCATTTCTACATTGGCTGCGTAATCTGACTCGGTGCTAAAGGCAATATCATCTTCGCCTGATTCCGCTAGTACATGGAATTCGTGAGATGCGCTGCCACCTATAGAGCCCGTGTCGGCGATAACAGCACGATATTCTAAGCCGATACGGTCGAAAATACGGCAGTAGGCATCGTACATATCTTGATAAGTGTTTTGCAGGCTGTCTTGTCCCAAATGAAAGGAATAAGCATCTTTCATGGTAAATTCACGGCCGCGCATTACACCAAAGCGAGGGCGTATTTCGTCACGGAATTTGGTTTGAATTTGAAAAAGATTTAACGGTAACTGTTTATAGCTGGTTACTTCTCTTTTTACTAAATCGGTGACAACTTCTTCGTGAGTTGGACCCAATGCAAAATCACGATTATGGCGATCTTTTATTCTCAAAAGTTCAGGGCCATACTCTTCCCAGCGGCCTGACTCATGCCATAAGTCGGCAGGTTGCACAACAGGCATTAATATTTCGATTGAACCTGCTCTTTCCATCTCTTCACGAACAATTTGAGCAACTTTATTAAGTACTCTTAGTCCTGATGGCAGCCAGTTGTATAAACCTGAAGCGAGTTTGCGTACCAGTCCGGCACGAAGCATTAATTGGTGGCTGATGACTTCTGCATCAGCGGGCGTTTCTTTTAGCGTGGCAAGCAAGTATTGGCTAGTGCGCATTCCGTTTATCCGTCATTAGGGCAAAATTGTTGCGTATTCTAACAGGTTCGAGAGGGGATGCCAGATAGTAAAATCTTGCGTTTATAAATCCCTTACCGATGGGAATGGCATTAGAGAATGAAAAATATTAATAGCAAAAGTCGTGATAACCATGAATAGCTGCTTAAATCGAGTACTTAGGCATTGATGGATGCCGTCTGTTTATAAAGAAGTTAGAGTCGAAACTTTTGAGTGGAAATCTTTGTATTCTTCTCGCCTATTTCAATTGGTATTTTGAAAAACAGTGCTCATACGCTATATTCAATAATATTAAATATGAATAATTAAAGAATGCTAAACATGGCCACTACCAGTTTATCTTTAGGCGAACATTGGGAAGTTTTTATTAAGAATCAAGTCTCAAGCGGTCGTTATGGTTCTGCCAGCGAACTTGTGCGGGATGCCTTACGAACCTTGGAAGAACGGAATACCAAGCTTGAAACTCTGCGCCAACACCTTACCGAAGGATCGAGTCAGGCCACGCGCGGTGAATTTGTTAATGAGACCATGGAAGAAATGCTCAGTGAATTCAAAACGGAACGAAACGCTCAAAAAGATTAATATTACGCCCAGAGCCAAAGAAGACATGCGTAATATTTGGTTCTACACAGTTGAACATTGGAATGAAGTTCAAGCTGACAAATATATCGCTGGGATTTACGACAAGTTTCGAAAATTAAGAGAAAATCCAAAAATGGGAAAACTCCGACAAGACATTGCTGCGGGTTATTATTGTTTTCCTTGTCAGGAACATTTGATTTTCTACCTTATTGAAGAACAAAGTATCGACATAATTGGTATTCCCAATCAACAAATGGACGCAGAGCGATGCCTCTCCGGCTAACAGACAGTGAAAGGTTTAGCCATCAGGTTTTATACCCCTTGAGACTTATCCATTTTTAGTTGGTTGTCCTTGTTAGTTTTATTCGAGACCTAGCTCTTTATGGTAGTTACAAAGGGTTGAAAAACGGTAATTAATGCTTTTGAGAATGTTTTCATCAGAGTTTTGAATTGCAGTAATGTATCTTGAAACATATTTTTCAAACTTACTTGTAATGTAGTGCTCTTTATTCGCTAGTTTTCGATGCTCACTCGATGATATTTTGAAGGGTAGATTTGATATATATTTGAGGCTAGTGATCAAAAGTGCTTTAGTAAAATCGAGTCCTTTACCCTCAATGTTTTTCTGATTGGATCTTACGGTAATGTATGATGATTTGTGTTTGATATTTGAGCGAAGAGGAATAGCAAAGGATAAGCTGTTTATTGTAATAATGACAATACCGTACCCACGGACTTTACCTTGAATCCAGTTACCGTTGCGGTTATCCAATGCTTCTTTTAAGTGAGAATGCTCAGTATAAAAGGCGTTATCTAATTTTTTTAATTGCATCAATCCATATCCCTAAAACGAAAAAACCTCCTTACGGAGGCTTTCGGTAGTCCATTCTGTTTGGATGCTTCAGTTTTTTACGTGGGGTGCTCCTACCGCCACAACGTTCTGTTTGGATGCTTCAGTTTTTTACGTGGGGTGCTCCTACCGCCACTGACTACATTTGAATTGTGGATCGATTAGAGCAGGATGTCAAAGGTTACAGCAAGGCACGGTTATTAAATCAAGGACATACAGAATAAACCATCCCTTAATTAAGCATTTCCTGTCAACGATTGTTTGATATCAGCTGGTTTATGCGTTGTTTAAACGAAAATATTGCCAGGGCAGCAAATAAGGAAGACAACTGTACTGGTCGTTTTAAGTGTCAGGCATTGTTAGATGAATCAGCCTTAATGGCCTGCATGGCTTATGTCGATTTAAACCCGGTTCGTGCCAATATGGCAAAAACCCCAGATAAGTCTGAGCACACCAGTCTCTTTCATCGAGTTGAATCGGCTAAACATCACACTCAACCTCAAACACTAATGCCATTTGTGGGCAATCTCTGGAAAGACATACCCAAAGGGTTACCGTTTGTTCTTAAAGATTATATTCAGCTGGTAGATTTGACCGGAAGAATCATCAGGGAAGACAAATCTGGTTATATCGAACCTAGCCAGCCCTCTATTCTTGAACGCATCGGTATTGAAGAGTCCAGTTGGATAACACTTACAGCCGAATTTGAACAACACTTTTGTCATGCTGTTGGTACTGAATCTTTCCTTAGGGCATTTAAAGCGAATACTAATTGCAAGCGCATGTCCGGGATATCTGCTGCTAAAAAGCTACTCAAAATCGCTTAAATTAATCCCTATAATAACCCCCCCCTAAATCAGAGTAACTTTGAGGCTTCATTTCGTCCATAAATCGGCCAATTCTTATTATTTTGACTTCATTCCGTTAGCGCTTAAGAAAATCAGCCTATAAAAACAAAAAGCTAAGCATATTTTCTGTGTTTGGGTTTTTATTATTTGAAGTTTTTTTCGGATGGCTGTCCTGTTTTTTCTTTACTAAGAAGCTACTCAAAATCGCTTAAATTAATTCCTATAATAAAGCCCACCTAAATCAGAGTAACTTTGAGGCTTCATTTCGTCCATAAATCGGCCAATTCTTATTATTTTAACTTCATTCCGTTAGTGCTTAAGAAAATCAGCCTATAAAAACGAAAAGCTAAGCATATTTTCTGTGTTTGGGTTTTTATTATTTGAAGCTTTTTTCGGATGGCTGTCCGTTATTTTTGCTAAAAGTAACGACCCATTATCGGTGTGGGCGATGAAACTTCGCCTCAGTAAACCTTTTAATCAAGTTGCGGTGGCTGTGGCCCATCGCCTTGCTCGACTTATGTGGATACTTCTCTCTCGTCAAGAGCATTACCAAGCTCAAACGAATACACAAGTTAGCGTATAATATGAAACAGTTTACGTTATCCCGGTCTCACTCAAATCCGTCGAGGACAAAGGCTTTAAGCCTGTGTGGCTGTTGTGGAAGGTTAGATTCGGGATAACCCTTTTTTTATCCAACCAGCTTAGTCATAAATGATGAAGAAAACGGTCTACCCTACCTCATCAAAGCCAGACTAGGGCACGGATAATAACCCGCATGGGTGAATGAAAAGGCGATAAGGTACGGAGTTCATCAGAGGCCTGAAATAATTAAACTATTTCTATTAAGAGCCTGAATATATGTCAGAACTAAGCCACTTTTATACCTACTTCAACGATTAGACGAGCTGGAACAAGAAAGAAACAAGACTTCAAGCTGCTGAGCAGCATGAAAAGAGCAACCGTGCGTTGACAACACGGGAGTGTCCATATATGTCCTTGCTCTCGTTTTATAAAAACAAAAAGCTGAGCATATTTTCTGTGTTTGGGTTTTTATTATTTGAAGCTTTTTTCGGATGGCTGTCCCTGATCCCGTCCTTCGGTCCTGATCTCCGGTATTTATTTTTGTTTCAGAGTGAATGGTGTTGCCCGAATAAATTCCCTTGTGTTAAATTATTACCATTAACTATAAAAAGAACTTTATGATGATAGATAGGGAGTTTGTGCAGGAACATTATAAACAAAATACTCTATATAATCTTGAGGCTATACGGCTGTGGCAGAAAGGAGTAATGAGTTGGAATGAATGGGTGGTAGATAATCCTAATTGTGATGTGTGTTTTTCTGAAGTTAACTTTGAATATTTCAGAAAAGATTTTGAAATTGATTTTTCCAATTTTAAATTTCCTAATGGAAAGATGGATTTTAGTAATTCAAACTTAAAAGGAGGTCATGTAAATTTTTCAAAAGTTAAGTTTGGTAGTGGTAAGGTTGATTTTTCAACGACCCATTTTGGTGGCGGTAGTGTCGATTTCAGTGATGCTGTATTTAATGAAAGTGAAGTGGTTTTTTCACATTCAAGTTTTGGTGTCGGCGATGTTAGCTTTACAAAAGTTGCATTTGGAAAAGGAGGGGTAAACTTTTCACTTTCTCATTTTAGAGAAGGGCGTGTGGATTTTTCATCAGTTATTTTTGGTGAAGGAAAAGTAGATTTTAGTGAAGTTATTTTCAGTCAAAGTGAAGTGTTCTTTTCACATTCTAGTTTTGAGTTGGGTGATGTTAGTTTTACAAAAGTAAAATTTGGAAGGAAAACCGTTGATTTTTCATTGGTAGTATTCGGCGATGGAAAAGTTGATTTTAGTGATGCTGTTTTTGAAGAAAGTGAAAGTGAAGTATATTTTGAATATAGCAAATTTGGAATTGGTGGGGTGTTTTTTAATAGTTGTGATTTTGGTAATCGGCATGTTAGCTTTTCTAATGCTAACTTCGGCGTAGGGAATGTGGATTTTTCACTGGTAAAATTTGGTGATAAAAAAGTCGATTTTTCTAATGTTACTTTCATTGATGGGGAAGTTTCGTTTACTTCCGTAAACTTTGGCAAAGGTATATTAGATTTTAGGGGAGCAAAATTTAGTAAGGGAAATGTTAGTTTTTCCAGAAGTACATTTGATATTGGAAATAGGTATTTCTCAAACGTTCTTTTTGCTACAGGATATGTGGATTTTAGTGAGACTAAATTCGAAGATGGAGCAACATACTTTAAAGGTTCGTATTTTGGTGAAGGACCTGTTTATTTTAATGATGCTAAATTTGGAACCGGTAACCTAAGCTTTATTGATACAACCTTTAAAAAAGGTAATGTACTTTTTGAACGTGTTAAATTCGGAACAGGAGATGTATGTTTCAGTAACTCTGAGTTTTTAGATGGGCATGTAAGCTTTAGAAATTCTGTTTTTGGAAAAGGAAATGTTGATTTTAATGAGAGTGTTTTTGGTAAAGGTAATTTAGATTTTAGTGAATCGGAATTTGGCGATGGAGACTTAAATTTCAACAAATCTAACCTAGGGGATGGAGAGTGTAAATTTGATTATATTAGATTGCTAGGGAAGCTATCCTTGTCTAATTTAGGTGGTGGTAACGTAATGAAGTTTTCTCTTCGAGGGGCTTTTGTTGATGGTGTTTTATCATTACAAAACACATCATTGGGTTGCATTCCAGATTTAACTGAAACAAGTGTTAAACACCCTATTGAATTGCAAACTCTAGAAATTAAACTGAAACGAGGAAGTAGAAGTTGGAAACATTTAGGAGCTTTAATATCTACAGATAAAAAAGATATTGAGAGATTAAGGAAGCTTAAGCAAATTGCCGAAAGTAACAGACATCATGAAGCAGCTCTGAAATTTCATGCTGATGAAATGAGGGCCAGAAGATGGCGTAAAGATAGAGGATTAAGTTGGTTAGGTTCAATTCTCGACTTGTTATATTCGGCTATATGTAACTATGGGCAGTCTATATTTCGTCCTGTCACAGGACTTGTTGTTTCTTGGCTTTCTTTCCTACCATTGTATCGTTATTTAGCAAGTGAGAATTCTGATTTCACGTTCATTGACTGGGCAAACATTACTGCGTTTACATTGTATAATCCCCTTCCTTTTATACCCATTTCTAAACAGATCAGAGAAGAAGTAATTAGTAGATATTTTTGTGAACCTCTTGTTTTTGTATATATATCTATAGGCTTTCAAAACATTGTGTCATTATTTTTTATTTTTTTTATTGGATTGGGGCTTCGAAATCGATTCAGAATTTGATGCACTATATTCAGTAGAATTATGAGGGGATGCTATTCTAAGTTTAACTTTAAGTTTGATTATGTAGATATGTCCATTAATTGCTCATTCAATATTTGTAGTGGTTTAATAATTCCAGTGTCTACCTGAATCTCTAAACTCAACCCATCTATAACCTATGTATATATCCTCAGTCCTTTTTGTTCCATCCTTTTTTGTTTTTAAGGTCGATTTCTTCCCCTGTAAAGGTTAGTATTATGTCTCATGCCCTTTCTTTTTCTCTTTGTTTTTATTCGCTTTAATAGCAATGAGGAAGGAAGGTGTGTATGTTTTTGTGTCTTTTAGAAGGCGCTGGCGCTGAGCTATTGGGGTGCAACCCAATAACCCAGCTAATTGTTCTACCTACCTAGAGGTAAACCAACTATGTGTGATGGTACACATTCTAAGGCTGGCAATGCTAGCACTATCGATCATTTATGTGATTCTTGTCGTTCTTCTGTTGCTGATTCTGGTAAAGAGTCAGGCATTGGGCAATCTCATTCTTCTACTTCTGATCCGCTTTCGGGTGTTGTTGACACGTCTCCGGATGCGATTCAGTTTGTTCGATTACGGGTGGCTGAATCGGGGTTGTTAAATACGGGAAGCCTAGGTTTTACGGCGTTTAATGATGTATTTACGCCGGGCACTGAGGTTTCGATTATGGTGCAATGCTCTTGTGAAAAAGGCGGCACCGCTGTGATCACTACCGATCCTCTCAAGCGGTCGCTACTTAAGTCGGCAGAGGAATTACAATTTCGTCAGGATGAACTCAAGGAGGATTTTAGTTCTGGCATATTGCAGATCATTAGTGCAGTTACTTAGCGCCGTGTAGTAATAGCTATAGTGCTAATAAAGACATGAAAGGAAGCAAAGGAGTCAGTCCTTTTTATTGGTCAGGCTCCTTTTATGGACACTCTCGCCATAGGAGCTTCGGCTATTCTCACTTGCCATCCGGCCCATGATCGAAGTCGGTGGGCACTAATAAAACGCTAAATGCTTTTCTCATTCTGAATGAAAATCACACGCTCCATGAAGTAATTTTACCCATCCCTTGTTTTAATCTAAGCCTTTGTTTGTGAATATAAAATCACTTTTTATAATTAGGTTTTTTATCCTTATTACGACTTTTATGAGGCCGAGTTCTTATTCAAAAGCATACTATACGTGCATTACTGAAACGGTAATTTTTATTAGCATTACTTAACATGGTAAAGCTTTAATAATGAGAGGATTAACCTGTGACAAGTTTTATATTGAAACTTGTAAATGGCCTAGCACATTTACAATTCAGTTTTGCACGGCTTTACTTAGTCTTTAAACTGGGTGGTAAAATACGCCTCCCTTTTCTTGCCAGTATGTTTGTAGCATGCTCGGCTTATTCGATGGAACCTGTTGAAGCCGTAAGGTTATTGCAGCAGGGTACATTTGGACCCACCCCTACTGAAGTATCTCGGCTCAAAACGATGACAGCAGAGCAGTGGGTAGATGCACAGTTAGCATTACCTGTAACATTGCATCGCTCATATTTTCCTGAAAACTTTGACTACATGCGAACAACCGTTAGACGTAACTCGGGGTGGTTTAAAGCGGCCTTGAATGCGGATGATCAGTTACGCCAGCGAATGGCGTTTGCACTTAGTCAGATTTTTGTGGTGTCTCAGGTTGGAACGTCTAATTTGCATAACCATCAAATTGGATTTGTGAATTACTACGACACGTTAGTTGATGGTGCGTTAGGCAATTATCGCGACCTAATGTTTAATGTCACCATGCATCCGGTAATGGGGGCGTACCTTACTTATTCTCCAAATAATAAAGCGGATGTTAATGGTGTTAAGGAAGCCGACGAAAACTACGCTAGAGAGCTTTTACAATTGATGTCGGTAGGGCTTTATTTATTAAACTTAGATGGTTCTTTTAAGCTAGATAGTAATGGGCAACCTATTGAAGCTTATACTCAACAGCACATTAAATCTTTTGCTAAGGTTTTTACGGGTTTGTGTAAGTCCGGTAGATGTGATCCCCGATTTGGTGATTACGACAGGCCAATGTCGGCTAACCATAATGAGCATGATCTTACCGAAAAACAGTTGTTTAGCAGTGTGCTTCCGGCTAATCCTGCAAGTGTTGCAGTGGATATTCATGCCGCTTTGAATGATGTCTTTTTACATCCTAATGTTGCGCCTTTTGTAAGTAAACGTTTAATCCAAATGTTAGTAACATCCAATCCATCCCCCGCGTACATAGAGCGTGTGTCAAAAGTGTTTAATAATAATGGAAGTGGCATTAAGGGGGATTTAGCCGCTGTTGCTAAATCAATATTACTCGATGATGAGGCGCGTAACGGTCATTTATCGGAGCTTGCCAATGTTTTTGGAAAGCTACGTGAACCACTTCTCACTGTAACCCATGTTTTTCGGGCGTTGGAGGTTAATGATGTCTTTAGTACGCCTGTAAAAGGCTTTCATTTTTTAGCCGAAAATTTTCAACAAGCCCCTATGATGGCACCCACGGTGTTTAATTATTACCACTTTGACTATACACATCCTACGTTGTTGCAGAAGTATAATACCGGGCCGCAAGTGAATGAGCCGGTTTCGCAATTAGAGTCTGCATCTACCTTACTACCGTTACCACCTGCTCTTGCCGGTACAACAATTACTTCACCAGTATTTGAAATGTTACCTGAGGATAAGCTGCTTAACAGGCTTAACTTTGTTTACGCTAATGTGACAAAACGTTCTGAGGTGTTTTCTGCTTATGGCCCTTTGGTTAACATTATTGATAATGCGACTTCACGGGCAGAAGGTATAGATGCGCTTGTTGATCATCTGGATTTAATGTTTACACAAGGGCTGATGTCTAATGCTTTGCGTACTCAAATTAAATATATCATCAATACGACAAGGGCCTTCGATACCAACCGTAATGGGACGAGGAAAAACCGCTATTTAGATGCTAATGCCATAGGGGATGTCATGATGATGTTATTTACTAGCCCCGAATTTATTATTCAACGCTAATGTGTGAGGTGATGAAATGAAAAAATTAACGATGAATCGCCGTCAATTTATGCGTAATGCGTTAATCGGTGGTACGGGTGCTCTTGCTTATACTTCGTCAGCTATGCAAATGGTAAATGCGGCAGTAGGTGATCAGAATGACTACAAAGCATTGGTATGTGTGTTTTTATTCGGTGGTAATGATTCCCACAATATGTTCACTCCATTAACTGGAAAAGCGCGAAGCGATTATGAAAGTGTTCGAGGAACATTGGCTCGCCCAGTTGGCCTGGAAGTTAATCCTTTAGGACAGAGTTTTGAAGGTGGCTTGGGGTTTGATGTTGAAATGGGAGCCCTTAAAACGTTATTTGATAGCGGAAAGTTGGCTATTCAGGGCAATGTTGGTGCATTGGTCGAACCCATTTTGGATAGCGCAGGGCAAGAACTCCCTTTTATATCTCGACCTAAAGGGTTGTTTGCGCATGATGCTTCACAAGTTAACTGGATGAGAGGGGCGGATCTTGCTCAAAAAAGTTCAGGTTGGGGAGGCCGCGTATTAGATACATTGCTAGGGCCTGCAAGTAATAGCAATGATTTTATGCGCAGTATTAGTTTGGTGGGCTCTAATTTTTGGCAAACTGGCGCGTTTCATAATTCTTATAGTATTCCCGTTAGCGGAGAAATTTCAACGAACTATTTAGAGCATGGGCATACTGGTTGGATCCGAAGAAACGCGATTAATGAGTTGCGCAAAACCGCACCAAGTGATCATATATTGATGTCTGCTTTTAGTGAAATACACAATAATGCGGTGGACAATAATCAGGCGCTTGGGCAACAGTTGGCGGCTGTACCTGAAAGTGTAACGGTGTTCCCTGATATTCCCTTGGCGCAGCAGTTAAAAGCGGTTTCTAAATTAATGGAAATTGGACGCAGTAAGGGGTTACGTCGGCAGATGTTTTTTGTGGGACTTGGTGGGTTTGATACACATAATGGCCAAAATGCTAGTCACCCAAATTTAATGGGTATGACCAGTGATGCGATGGCCAGTTTTTATAATTATACCGTTGAGAAGGGGTTAGACAACAATGTTACAGCATTTACTATGTCTGACTTTGGAAGAACACTTCGACCGAATGGAGATGGAACGGATCATGGCTGGGCAGGCCATCAATTGATATTAGGTGGGGCTGTTGCTGGGGGGCGTATATATGGTGATATGCCTTTTCAAACACCATTGACCAGTTTGGTTCCTACCACGTCTAATGAGCAGATGTTTGCTGCCCTTGCCAAGTGGTATGGTGTTAATGACGATGCCATACTTAAGGAGATATTCCCCAACCTTAAAAATTTCGGCTCGAGTAATATTAATTACTTTGTTTAGTCTTTCACCTGGCTTGATGTAGGGCTGGGGTTTTTAATTTAGTTACCAAAGACACCTCTTGTTTGAGTGTTTGTATTTTATCGGACAAGAAGTGCTTTGGTTTTTCTTATAGCGTTATAAGCGCTTTTCAATGTTACTTACTTCAATCTGGTTTTCTTTTATTTTCCACGTCACATTTAACTCATATATTCTCACGCCATAAATTCTGTCTGCATTTTTATTTTGATCATTGTGGTAAGCCGGGGCAGGGTTTAGCGCTAATGTTTCTTTTATTAGTTGCTCTAAATCGGGGGACTGTTTTTTGTATTGTTCCAATGCTTGCTGTGCGGTAATTGAAAACACAACCGATATTGCTGCGGGCGCTTCGCCGGCAAACCCGCTTTTGGCTTCGGGTATGGCGTCTACATAAGCGATGTAAGGTTTAATATCTAAAATGGGCGTGCCGTCCATTAAATCAACGCCGGCTACATGAACCAACACTTTGCCGTTCTTGTTTTCTACTTTTTCGAATTGCACGACCGACAGCCCCATATTGCTTGGGCGGTGCGTACTGCGTGTGGCAAATACGCCTAATTTTTCGTTACCACCTAAGCGGGGCGGGCGCACTAATGGACTCCATTTCCCTGTTGGCACATGATTAAACTGAAATATGAGCCATAAATGACTAAACTGCTCTATACCGCGAAAAGCGTTAATATCTGCAAATTCAGGATCGAGTTGAATGATCCCTTTTGCCGCTTTTACTAAACCCGGTTGTCTTGGAATGGCGAACTTTTCTTTGTAAGGTGTACTGATATATCCAATAGGAGTAATTTCCAACTAACTCTCTCCGGTTTTAAATTTTATCGTGAATTCATTGAACTAAATTGCTTGAAATTGACTCTCAAATCACCATATTTGGCAGCGTCATTTATATATTATTTGGCGATGTAAGTATTGTATGTACGTTTCGTTTTAGGTGAATTACTTTGATCATATGAGGATAACCATGATCTCAGCAACCAATATAAGAAAAACATTTGGCGATTTTATTGCCGTTGATAACCTTTCCTTTCAGGTTAAACCGGGTGATGTAGTCGGTTTTCTTGGGCCAAATGGCGCGGGTAAATCGACCACCATGAAAATGTTAACCGGTTTTTTAGACCCGGATTCCGGGGAAATTCGTATTGCCAATATGGCGATGCAAGATTCCCGTCAAAATATTCAAAAACGCATAGGTTACTTGCCAGAAGGTGCGCCTGCTTATGGTGATATGACACCTATTCAAATGCTTAATTTTGTGGCCGATATTCGCGGCTTAACGCGCGAGAATAAACAATTAAGAATTAATGAAGTGGTTGATCAAGTGCAGTTACAAAGCGTGTTAGACAAACCTATCGATAACTTGTCCAAAGGCTTTAAAAGAAGGGTAGGGTTAGCCCAAGCAATATTGCATGATCCCGAGATATTGATCTTAGATGAACCCACCGACGGTTTGGATCCAAACCAAAAGCATCAGGTTCGTGAACTTATTAAGAACCTTTCTAAAGACAAAATTGTGATTATTTCAACTCACATATTGGAAGAGGTCACGGCTGTGTGTAACCGCGCCATGATTATTGCCGCGGGGAAAATGTTGTTTGACAGCACGCCCTTGGCCTTGCAGCAACGTTCTAAGTATTACCAAGCCGTGAGCATACAGTTTGATGACTTACCCGCCGAAAGCCTAATGCAGGAAATTCAGGGTGTAGAAAAAGTGGAGGTGGATACCGACAATAAGGTTGTAACCTTGATACCCGCCAGCCAAAGCGATAGCGACTCTCCTTCGTTGCTGCAAAGCGCAACGCAGTTTTTGCAAAGTAAGCAGATTTTAGCCAAAACGATTTTTGTTGAGCAAGGACGTTTAGATGACGTGTTCAGAGAGTTAACGGAAGAGGAGGCAGCGTAATGGGAAATGTGGGTATTCTTTTTCGACGTGAGTTCGCTAGCTTTTTTGCTACGCCGGTTGCTTACGTGTTCATTTTTATCTTTTTAATGCTGTCTGGCGTGTTCACCTTTTACGTTGGTGGTTTGTACGAGCGCGGGCAAGCTGACTTATTGTCATTTTTTAACTTTCATCCTTGGTTATATTTGTTTTTGGTGCCTGCAATGGCGATGCGCACATGGTCTGAAGAGCGCAAAAGCGGCAGTATCGAGTTGTTAATGACCTTACCCATTACTGCCTTAGAAGCGATGTTGGGCAAGTTCTTTGCGGCATGGGCTGTTTTGGGCTTATCGCTTATTTTAACGTTTCCTTTGTGGCTAACGGTGAACTTTTTAGGTGACCCGGATAACGGCATTATTTTGGCCGCTTATATCGGTAGCTGGTTAATGGCTGGGGCGTTTTTATCCATTGGAATATGTATGTCTGCTTTAACAAAAAGTCAGGTTGTGGCGTTTATATTAGCGGTAGTGGTGTGCTTTTTGTTTGTGCTTAGCGGTTCTAACGTGGTGTTAGATGCCTTTAAAGGTTGGTTGCCCAGTGTTTTATTAGACACCTTGGCTTCGTTTAGTTTTATGACTCACTTTGAGAATATGGCTAAGGGCGTTATCGCGTTAAATAACGTCGGTTATTTTGTGATTGTTATTGGCATTTGGTTATATGCCGGTTTGTTGATTATTGAACAGAAAAAGGCGGATTAGTGCGATGAAAAATACTTTTTCTAATCCTATCTCTATGCTTTTGTTGGTTGTGCTGTTTTTCGCTTTGGTGATGTTAAACAACCAGCTGTTTCAGTCTGCTCGATTTGATTTGACTGAAGATGAGGTGTATTCCCTGTCGGATGGCAGTAGAGAAATTTTGCAGCAAATAGATGAACCCATTCATTTGTATTTGTTCTTTTCGGATAAGTCGTCTGAAGGGCTAACAACCTTAAGAAATTACGCCAACCGTGTGCAAAGTTTGTTGCAGGAATATGAGTCTGCCTCAAACGGGTTGTTAAAGCTGCATTTAATCGACCCTGAGCCATTTTCTGAAGCGGAAGATCAAGCCGTAGAGTTTGGTTTAACCGGGGCTGCGTTGAGCAGTTCATCGGATGCGATATATTTCGGATTGGCTGGTCGCAATGCATTGGATGATGAGTTGCAAATTCCTTTCTTTGACCCACAAAAAGAGCGTTTTCTGGAATATGACATTAGCCAGTTGGTTTATCAGCTAAGCTCTCCTGACCCTTTGACGGTAGGCGTGCTTTCTGGAATCAATATGGCTGGGGGACAAAACCCTATGACAGGGCAGTTTGATCCGCCTTGGCGTTTTTATTCTCAATTGCAAGAATTGTATGAAGTGCAATCTATTGGGCCAGATACAAGCAAGATCCCTTCTGGTATTGATGTATTGCTGTTGGTTCACCCTAAAGATTTGTCTGAGCCAATGCGTTTTGCCATTGACCAATTTGTGTTGGGTGGCGGCAAGTTGGTGGCATTTGTTGATCCTCATCACGAATCCAACCCTATGAGTGCAGCCAGTGGCATGGGGGCAAACCCATCAGATGTTGGCAATTTATTTGAATCCTGGGGCATTAAAGCTGATTTAGAAAACGTGCTATTGGACGCCGCGAGTGGGTTGGAATTACGAACTCAAACCGGCGTGGTTAAGCATGTTGGCGTAATTGGATTAGACCGTTCACTTCTGGATGAGGATGATGTTGTCACCTCTAGTTTGGACGTTATCAACGGCGCATCGTTTGGCACCTTGGATAAAACAGACGATAGCCAGTTAAGTATGATTACTTTGGTGAAGTCATCTGAATTTAGTAGTTCGGTGAGTAGTATGGAGTATGCCATGACGCGGGATCCTCAAGAGTTGCCCGGTTTGATGGGGCAAGCGCAAACCAATTATGTGCTTGCTGCGCGCTATTCCGGTATTGCCAAGTCTGCCTTTGAAAGCGGTATTGATGCAGTTGGCGGAGGCACAGACAAGAGCGACCATATTGGGGAAGCTGAAATTAATGTCATTGTTGTTGCCGATACCGATGTTTTGGCTGACAGACTTTGGGTTACTCAGGCTAATTTCTTTGGTCAGACTATTTTCACGCCTTTTGCGGATAACGGGGCGCTATTAACCAATGCTGTGGAGAATATGGGAGGGAGTAATGCGCTTATTAGTATTCGTAGCCGCGGTACTTATTCCAGACCCTTCACACGGGTTCAAGAGCTAACGGTATTGGCAGAAATGAAGTTCCGGGAACAAGAGCAATTACTGGAACAGCAATTAGTTGAGACCGAGCAGACGTTGGGGGAATTGGAATCACAAAATGCAGAGAGCGGAAATTTGGTTTTAACCAAAGAGCAACGCCAAGCAATTGATGATTTTAACCAACAACGCATTGATATCCGCAAGGAATTAAGAGAAGTGCGTCATCGATTAGACAAAGATATTGAACGCTTAGGAAGCATGATCAAGTTTATTAATATTGGGGTAATGCCAATATTACTGGTGCTTTTGTTAATGTTCGCTGCTCGCGCTTTGCGTATTAGAGCTAACCGATAGTGAAATAGGGGACGTTATTATGAATAAATCTATTTTGCCTTTGTTGGTTCTGGTTTTGATTGCCGTAGCACTTGGTGTTATTTTTCAGCCGGAAAGTAAATCTACGGATACCCATTCAGGTTATATGTTTGAGCGTTTGCAACAGCAAGGTTCGGATGTTGATCGAGTGATTGTTAAAAATGCGCAAGGTGTATTGCTGGATGCTAAGTACGTGGAAGGGCAATGGCTAGCTGAAAATTATCAAAATTATCCTGTTGATACCGAAAAACTAGCGGATTTAATGGGAAATTTGGTACAGGCTAAAAAAGCAGAGCCTAAAACGCGAAAGCAGGAAAACTATGCCCGTTTGGGTGTTGAGGATTTGAAATCTGAAAATTCCCAATCTACCCAATTAGATGTGCTTATTAAAAGTGAGTTAGTGGCTCAGCTTTTGGTTGGGCGCACATCATCAAGCGGCGGTTCTTATGTTCGTGTGGTTGAGCAAGAGCAGTCATGGTTGTTAAGTAATCCTTTAAGCGTTCCTGTGAATGATGCCGACTGGTTGTTGCAACCCATTTTGAACATCGCCTTGGATGATGTTCAAACGGTGTCTTCATTGGGAGATAATGAGTGGACAATTTCCAAGAGTGACGAGGGAAGCGAATCGTTTATTCTGCAAAATATTCCTGAAGGTAGAGCTTTAAAATACGACACCGTATTAGATAGCGTAGTGAGTAGTTTGATAACGTTGAATTTTGATGCATTGACTGAAATTAACGAAGAGCAGTGGTCTAAGTCTTTGGTTCAAAGTCGTTTTGTTATTACATTAAAGGACGATTCACTAGTAAATATGGAATTACGAGGGTTAGAAAATAAATTCTATATACGATTCTTTAAAGATGGGAGCAATGATTACTGGACTCAGTGGCAGTATGTTGTGACTGGCTTTGCAGTGAATCAGTTTAATAAGTCTATGGATGATTTATTGGCTGAACCCAAGTCTGATTTAGACATTTCTGAGCAGGAAATATTGCACTAGAGTTCGTTACTAAATGCGTATTCGTTAATAAATATTCTGTTTTAGTTTGAAAAAGCTGTGCCTTTTAGGGCTACAGCTTTTTTTTAATTAAGAGCACTGCTTTTTTATCAGTGCATCAAATCAGTATCTATTCCATTGTTCACGCTAGGAATGATATTTAACGTAAGCTTCCAGGGTGTTTTCTATTAAGCTTGCTACTGTCATTGGGCCAACGCCACCAGGAACAGGAGATATCCAGCCAGCTCTTTCCTTTGCCGCATCAAATTCAATATCGCCTGTGAGTTTGCCGGTTTCGGTACGGTTAATACCAACATCAATCACAATAGAACCTTCTTTTATCCACGAGCCAGGAATGAATTCTGGTTTACCTACAGCAACAACCAGTAAATCAGCGCGATGAACATGGCTCAGTAAATCTTTAGTGTATTTATGACAAACGGTAGTTGTGCAACCCGCTAATAGCAGTTCCAGTGCCATGGGTCGTCCAACAATATTTGATGAACCCACAATAACAGCGTCTAACCCCTTTAAAGGGCGTTTGGTTGACTCGAACATGGTCATGATGCCTTTAGGCGTGCAGGGCCTTAAAGAAGGCATGCGTTGGGCGAGGCGACCAATATTGTAGGGGTGGAATCCGTCAACATCCTTATTGGGATGGATTTTTTCCAGTATTTCACTGGCATCTAATCCCGCAGGCAAAGGAAGCTGTACCAAAATGCCATCAATTTCGGGATCGTGGTTTAGTTTTTCTATGAGAGAAACTAATTCTTGTTGAGTGGTGGTTGAAGCTAAGTCGTATGCACGCTCCAAAAAGCCCACTTCCTCACAGGCTTTACGTTTATTCTTAACATACACCTGTGATGCGGCATCACTACCTACGAATATTACCGCTAAGCCCGGTGGACGTTTACCCGATGAAACGATAGAAGAGACCTGTTCGGCAACTTCTTCTCTTAAAAGTTTTGCAATTTTTTTACCATCGATGATTTGTGCAGTCATTTATCTTCGCAGTTGTGGCCATGTAGGCAGGCATTTTCTCATGAAGTGAACAAGAGAGGCAATTCATAGAAGCAATTTGATTCATGAATTTGTTATTGGAGTAAAACAAAGAGCACAGCTTTCTTTAAGAAAAAAGAAAAACGCCTAGATTTTACATTATCTTCATAATTAGCTTGGTTTGATACAAATGGGTCAAAAATTAGCATCTTTGCGTTAAAAACAAGCAGACGATAAAAGAATGAGAAAAAGTATTTGACGACATAGTACCAAGTCAGTATTATCCGCATCCCGTAGCCACTGAGCAAATTAGTGGCTAAGGAAAAGGTAGTAAAGTCGGTGAGTAGCGCAGCTTGGTAGCGCACTTGGTTTGGGTCCAAGGGGTCGCAGGTTCAAATCCTGTCTCACCGACCACTTTTCTAAAGAGTTCGATTACTCGTTGAGTACACATCAAACGTAATTTTTTGTAGCGGCAAAGCGCAATAGGGATAGTTAAAGCAGCAAGGTAGCAGCTTAGTGATTTCAGATTTTATTCTAACTTCACTGTTTGCGATTATAGCCGGTTAGTTTCGATGCGTCCGTAGCTCAGCCGGATAGAGCAACGGCCTTCTAAGCCGTGGGTCGCAGGTTCGAATCCTGCCGGACGCGCCAGTTACAAAAAATAACGATTTGCTAGTGATTGAACAAATCGAATTCATCGAACGATAAGTCCAGTGGTGGGCGTAGCTCAGTTGGTAGAGCCCCGGATTGTGATTCCGGTTGTCGTGGGTTCAAGCCCCATCGTCCACCCCATTTCCTCAGTTCATTCTTAATTTCCCAATATCCACATCTTGATTAAATTTCTCTATTAAGCTTCATTTTTAATTAATTCATAATTTATTTCTTTTTATGCACTTACAATTTGAATCTAAGTTATTAATTTAAATGCCTTATGGCATTGAATAAATAAGTCGTATTGCCAATTGAGAGTTCATTTTACCGGTTGTTTATCAGGCCTTTGTGAGATTATGGTGCCGTGATTCGTAAATTTTCGAGCGACTAGGGCATATAACCTGTATTTTAGCCCTCGACTCAGTCATAACCTGTCGGTATACTACTGCGTCTTTTTTGTCAGGTAATGTGCCCAGTTTCCAAGGTAAATTGACATTAGGTTGCCTTTTGGCCGATTTGATTAGAAGTTGGTGTGAAACTGGAAACAATTTTTAGAAGTGCTGCGGCACTAAAGTTGAGGTAAAAGAATGCAAGTTTCAGTTGAGGCACATGAGGGCTTAGAACGCCGCCTTACTATTACCGTACCAGCAGATACAGTAGATACTGCTGTTAAATCCCGTTTACAACAGTTGGCTAAAACCCAACGAATTAACGGTTTTCGTCCTGGTAAAGTACCTGTTTCAGTTATCAAAAAGCGTTACGGCACAGCTGTCCGTCAGGAAATTGCTGGTGAAGTAATGCAACGTAACTTCTACGATGCTATCACTCAAGAAAAGTTGAATCCGGCTGGCATGCCTTCTTTCGAATTAAAGAAAGATGAAGATGGCCAAGATTTGGAATTTGTTGCTGCTTTTGAAGTGTACCCAGAGATTGAAGTCAAAGATCTGGATAAGATCGAGATTGAAAAACCTGTTGTCGAAATTAACGATGATGATTTGGCTGGAATGATGGAAACCCTACGTAAGCAACACGCTACATGGGCAGAAGTAGACCGGGAAGCCAAAGAAGATGACAAGGTAACTATGGACTTTGTTGGATCGGTTGACGGCGAAGAATTTGAAGGCGGCAAAGCTGAAGATTTCGCGTTGGAGATGGGTAAAGGCAAAATGATTCCAGGCTTTGAAGAACCTATTTTAGGTAAAAAAGCCGGTGAAGAATTCACAATTGAAGTTACTTTCCCAGACGATTACCATGCGGAAAAACTTAAAGGTAAAGAAGCGAAGTTTGAAATCAACTTGAAGAAAGTTGAAGAGCTTGAGTTACCAGAATTAAACGATGAATTTGCGACATTGTTTGGTGTTGATGATGGCGATCTGGAAAAATTGCGTGATGAAGTTAAACGCAATATGCAAAGAGAGCTTGATCAAACAGTAAAAGCAAAGATCAAAGAGCAAGTGATTGCTGGTTTGATTGAAAAGAATCCCCTTGATTTGCCAGCAGCATTGGTAAAACAAGAAATTGATGCTTTACGTCAACAATCGTTACAAAGATTTGGTGAGCAAGCTGCTCAAGGCAATATGCCTGAGTTGCCTGATGATTTGTTTGATGAAAATGCTCGCCGTCGTGTTTCTGTTGGGCTATTGTTAGGTGAAGTAATCAATTCAAGTGAATTGAAAGTTGAGGAATCTCGTGTTCATAGCATGATTGAAACCTCTGCCTCTGCCTATGAAGACCCAAAAGAAGTGGTAGAGTATTACAAGACTAACAAAGAGTTAATGCAGCAAATGGAAAATTTGGCTTTGGAAGATCAAGCCATTGATGCAATTGTTGCCCAAGCTGACGTTAAAGAAGTTAGTAAAAACTTTGAAGAGATCATGAACAAACAAGCTTAATTTGTTTGTATTGGATTGACTTTACAGTATTCATCCTGCTTAAATGCTCAGTATATTCTGAGCATTTTTTTATTTAAAAAAGACTTCAAACTATGTTTAATTCCATTCCTGATGTACAAGATGCCTTAGTTCCAATGGTTGTCGAGCAAACCTCGAAAGGGGAGCGCTCTTACGATATATACTCTCGTTTATTAAAAGAAAATGTAGTTTTTTTAGTTGGCCAAGTAGAAGATCACATGGCTAATTTGATTGTCGCACAGTTGTTATTTTTAGAAGCTGAAAACCCGGAGAAAGATATCTTCTTGTATATCAACTCTCCTGGTGGCTCTGTTACTGCAGGCATGGCTATCTACGATACAATGAATTTCATTAAGCCTGATGTCAGTACAGTTTGTATTGGTCAAGCGGCGAGCATGGGTGCTTTCTTGCTGTCCGGGGGCGCTAAAGGCAAACGTTATTGCCTGCAAAACTCTCGTGTTATGATTCATCAGCCTTTGAGTGGCTATCAGGGACAAGCCTCTGATATTGAAATTCATGCTAAAGAAACATTGGCGATTAAAGAAAAGTTAAATAGATTATTGGCCGATCATACCGGTCAAGATTATGAACGGGTGGTAAAAGATACCGACCGTGATAATTTCTTAAGTGCTGATTTGGCTAAAGAATACGGCTTGGTTGATCAAGTTTTATCTAGCCGTCTTGATGCACATCCGAAGGACTAAGGTTAGTTTCGGTGAAAGGTCGATTTTGAAGTAACTTGGAATTTTTTCAAACAGCCTATAGAGTTAGATTATGGGGCTGCTTAATTTGTTACAGATGTTGGATTATTCAAAATCGCCCTTATATGCATTCATAGTGAACAAATTTGGCGCATACATGTGTCTAAATGGATGTAGTCATCAATAGTTTATTGAATGCCAAGGTGTAAGGTCAGACGCTAATCTTAGCGAGGCAGCTCAAACCAATGCAGAGGTGGGTATTAAATGAGTGAGCAACAAGGTGGAGACGGCGATAATAAATTACTGTATTGCTCCTTTTGTGGCAAAAGCCAACATGAGGTACGCAAGTTAATCGCTGGACCTTCCGTTTTTATCTGCGACGAGTGCGTAGAGCTTTGCAACGATATTATTCGTGAAGAGATTAAAGAAATCTCTCCAAAGAAAAAAGAAAACGCATTACCAAAACCAACCGAAATTCATGGTCATCTCGACGATTATGTCATTGGTCAAGAATATGCGAAAAAAGTATTGTCAGTGGCGGTATACAACCACTACAAACGTTTACGTAATGGTGATGTTCACAACGGTGTTGAGCTAGGTAAGAGTAATATCTTACTAATTGGTCCTACAGGTTCTGGTAAGACCCTATTGGCAGAAACATTGGCTCGCCTGCTAGATGTACCATTTACAATGGCAGATGCCACCACATTGACCGAAGCTGGTTATGTGGGTGAAGATGTTGAAAACATCATCCAAAAATTACTTCAAAAATGTGATTATGACGTTGAGAAAGCGCAACGTGGTATTGTTTACATTGACGAAATTGATAAAATTTCACGTAAGTCTGACAATCCTTCCATCACTAGAGATGTGTCTGGTGAAGGTGTTCAACAAGCTTTATTGAAATTGGTTGAAGGAACGATTGCTTCCGTGCCTCCACAAGGTGGGCGTAAACACCCGCAACAGGAATTTTTGCAGGTTGATACCTCGAAGATTCTATTTGTTTGTGGTGGTGCATTTGCCGGTTTAGATAAAATTATTGAACAGCGAGCAAGCACTGGCACCGGAATCGGATTTGGCGCTGAAGTTAAAAGCGATGACAACAAAGACACGTTAAGTAAATTGTTTCAGAAAGTTGAGCCTGGTGATTTGATTAAATATGGCTTAATTCCTGAGTTTATTGGACGTTTGCCTGTTGTTACGAGTTTGGAAGAATTGTCTGAAGATGCGTTGATTCGGATTTTACAAGAACCGAAAAATGCACTTACCAAACAGTACGCTGCTTTATTTTCGCTGGAAGGCGTAGAGCTGGAATTCCGTGAAGATGCATTACATGCTATTGCTCAAAAAGCGATGGTAAGAAAGACTGGAGCGCGTGGATTACGTTCTATTGTTGAGTCTATTTTGCTAGATACCATGTATGAGTTACCCGCAATGGAAAACGTTAGCAAAGTTGTTGTAGATGAAACGGTGGTCACTGGCGAATCCAAACCAATTCTTATCTACGATAATGTTGCTGAGAAAAAAGTCGCTTCTGAATAAATTTAAGTATGTTTTAAAAGGCCCTCAGGGCCTTTTTTATTGCTTAACAAGTGCTTATGATAATAAAAAACGAAAGATAAATTCCAATCAGCATTTGATCTTTCAATGGCTAACCCCATATTCAATCTTAAATGATTTGAACGACTGTAAAGAGAATGAAAATGAGTGAAGAAAAGCTAACCAGCATTGAAATGCCGGTGTTGGCGTTGCGAGATGTTGTTGTATATCCGCATATGGTCATTCCCTTATTTGTAGGGCGCGAAATGTCTATTCGCTGCTTAGAAGCTGCAATGGATAAAGATAAGCAGATATTTTTGGTCGCTCAGAAAGATGCTGGGGTTGATGATCCAAAAATTGAAGATATCTATTCAGTTGGCACAATTGCAACGTTATTACAGTTGCTCAAACTTCCGGATGGTACGGTAAAAGTACTGGTCGAGGGTAATCAGCGCGGCTCAATAGAAAAGTATGTGCAAACAGATGATTATTATATTGCCGATGTAGTTCGCAATGAAGATACGGAATTACCTGAAGCCGAACAAGAAGTCATGATTCGATCTGCGATTTCTCAGTTTGAGGGCTACGTTAAGCTCAATAAAAAGGTACCGCCTGAAGTATTGACCTCGCTTAATGGTATTGAAGAAGCTGCGAGATTGGCTGATACCATGGCTGCGCACATGCCACTTAAATTAGCGGAAAAACAAAAAGTACTTGAGATGCATAATGTCTCTGAGCGTTTAGAGTACTTGATGGCGCTAATGGAAAGTGAAATTGACCTGCTCCAGGTTGAAAAGAAAATTCGTACTCGCGTTAAGAAGCAAATGGAAAAAAGTCAGCGTGAGTATTATTTGAATGAGCAAATGAAAGCCATTCAAAAGGAATTGGGCGAACTGGATGAAACGCCAGATGAATTTGAAACGCTGACCAAAAGAATCGACGAAGCTAAGATGCCGGAAGAGGCAAAAGAGAAAGCGACAGCGGAGCTGAATAAATTAAAAATGATGTCTCCTATGTCTGCCGAAGCCACGGTAGTTCGTAGTTACATAGATTGGCTAGTTAATGTTCCTTGGTTCAAGCGAAGTAAAGTTAAAAAAGATTTGGTTCGCGCTCAGGAAATATTGGATGCTGATCATTTCGGCTTAGAAAAAGTAAAAGAACGCATTGTTGAATATTTAGCAGTTCAACAACGCGTTAAAAAATTAAAGGGTCCGATTCTTTGTTTGGTTGGACCTCCTGGTGTGGGTAAAACTTCTCTTGGGCAGTCGATTGCTAGAGCCACGGGCCGTAAATATATACGGATGGCTTTGGGCGGGGTGAGAGATGAAGCTGAAATTAGAGGCCATCGCAGAACTTATATAGGTTCGTTACCCGGAAAACTAATACAGAAGATGTCTAAAGTCGAAGTCAAAAATCCACTATTTTTGTTGGATGAGATAGACAAGATGTCTTCAGATATGCGCGGTGACCCAGCATCTGCTTTATTGGAAGTACTGGATCCGGAGCAAAATAATAGCTTTAGTGATCATTACTTAGAAGTTGATTACGATTTATCCGATGTCATGTTTGTTGCTACTTCTAATAGTATGAATATTCCTGCACCGTTGTTGGATAGAATGGAAGTTATTCGATTAGCGGGTTATACCGAAGACGAAAAACTAAACATTGCGACTGGCCATTTAATCAAGAAACAAATGTCTAGAAACGGTCTTAAAGATGGCGAGTTACGAATTGACGAATCAGCTATTATCGGTGTTATTCGTTACTATACTCGCGAAGCTGGTGTAAGAAGCTTGGAGCGAGAAATTTCCAAGATTTGCCGCAAAGCAGTGAAAAGTATTTTGTCTGAAAAAGACTGTAGCAATGTTGTAGTCGATCAAGATAATTTAAAAGATTACCTTGGCGTACAACGTTTTGATTACGGTAAGGCTGACAAGAACAACCAGATTGGCCAAGTTACAGGCTTGGCTTGGACGCAAGTCGGTGGCGATTTATTAACAATTGAAACGACGTCTGTTCCTGGAAAGGGGAAAACAACATTTACCGGGTCTTTGGGCGACGTTATGTTGGAATCCATCAAAACTGCAATGACTGTTGTTCGCAGTCGAGCGGACAAATTACGAATTAATGGTGATTTCTACGAAAAACGTGATATCCACGTGCATGTTCCTGAGGGTGCAACACCTAAAGATGGCCCAAGTGCTGGTATTGCTATGTGCACTGCATTGGTGTCCAGTTTAACGGGTAATCCAGTTAAATGTGATGTGGCGATGACAGGTGAAATTACCCTTCGTGGAGAAGTTCTTGCTATTGGTGGATTAAAAGAAAAATTACTGGCTGCTCACCGAGGCGGAATTAAGACAGTAGTTATACCAAAAGATAACGAACGAGATTTGGAAGAAATTCCTGAAAATGTGAAGCGAGACCTTAGCATTCACCCTGTTCAGTGGATTGATGATGTGTTGAAGATCGCACTTCAAGACATCCCGGAAGGTATAGAATTGGCTAGTTAGGTATGGAATATATTGGTTTTTTGCTGTTTTTTTAGTAAAAATGGGCAAAAGTACCAACCCATGGCCGTTTTTTTAAATAATTTGATAACAAAAGGCTTCCCAAACTGAAAAGTTATGGTAGCCTTAGGAACAGACTTGCTGGAAGCCTTATTAATAAAGGGATGACGGTGATTCGAGTAACTTTTTAAATAATTGTTAAACATCGCTTGAAGTTCAATTTCAAGCTTGCTATAACGTTTCCTGCAACATTATAGATGCGGAACAATTAATAATAACAATTGAAGGGGATGATATTGTGAACAAAGCTCAACTTATCGATGCGATTGCTGCAAGTGCTGATATTTCCAAGGCTTCTGCCAGTCGTGCTTTAGATGCATTCACTGAGTCAGTTACTGACGCTTTGAAAAAAGATGACCAGGTTGCATTAGTCGGCTTCGGCACTTTCTCTGTTCGTGAGCGTTCAGCTCGCACTGGTCGTAACCCTCAGACTGGTGAGACGATCCAAATTGCAGCAGCTAAGGTACCTTCTTTCAAAGCCGGTAAAGCATTGAAAGAAGCTTGTAACTAAGGTTTCTTAGTTTATTCTGGATTTTGAAAGCCTCTGCATTGCAGGGGCTTTTTTTTTATGGTGATGAGAGATTAATAGGTAGCGTTGTCACTGTAATTTTTTTGGCGTAATAAAATCTTATGACTGACTGTTATTTGTTTTAATTCGAACCAAACCGAAATTCATTTTATGTGTGATTTTTAAGCTGTCACAAAAATAACCACGAACACCACCCTTACCCATCACAACTCTGCAATAAATAATAAAACCTGTGTATGACGTCCCCCTTTTGTTATAGAGATGAAAGCGTCTGTGTGCCATTTCTACGATGTTAGAGTCTAATTATGTAGGTTACTACATAACATCGGCCCTCTACCTTGTATCAATAATCTACAGGCTGTTGCAAAGTTTGAGCAAGAAAGATCAACAGGCCCTAATGATTCTGCCAAGAGATTAATAAATGCCAGTATTACCTACCCAATAATTAGTCTATAATGTTGCGTCGAAAATTAGCTTGGTGGTAAGGTGCCGGGTCGAAGAAAATCCCCGGTAGTTCAAATAAAAATTATCGTTGGCGTGTTGAGGCGCGCATTTGGATTCTCTGCCAAACGGGTAATTGCAGGCAATATTTTTACTCGGTCAAATTTTAAATTAACCTCAGGTTCCAAACAGAGTGAGTTGTTAGTGTTAAAGACAGCTTCTATTAAAAACAAGTTGGGACATTAGTTGGAGAGTATTAAATACAATGTTGGATAAAATGAGAGAGGGAGCATCCGGTATCTTTGCTAAAGTGGTACTTGGGTTGGTAATCCTGAGCTTTGCTTTTGCGGGAGTGGGAAGCTACATAAATGCTGGTGGTGATGTTGCGGCCGTCGTTGTCAATGGTGAAGAAATACCAGAGTCAGCGGTTGAAAGAGCTTACCAAAACGAACGCTCAAGAATGGAAGCCCAGCTTGGAGAGATGTTTTCTCAATTGGCCTCTAATCCAGAATATATGAGCAATTTTCGTAAACAAATTACAGAGCGATTGGTAAGCGAGAAATTGTTAGACCAACTTGTTGCAGATGTTGGCTTACGCGTAAGTGATAACGAATTGAAGCAAGCTATATTTGACACTCCTGCTTTTCAACTAGGTGGGCAGTTTGATAATGAGCGTTTTTTGCTAATGATCAGACAATCAGGCCTTCAAGTGCACGATTTTCGTAATTTAATGCGTGGCGATTTAACTCGTAGACAGATTTCAGAGGCTGTTTTGACCAGCGAGTTCGCATTGCCTAGTGAAGCAAATAATGCGGTTAAACTACAAAAACAAACCCGTGATGCGCGATTTGTAAAGGTTTCAAAAGAATTGTTTAGTAATGATATTGAAATTACTGACGATGAAAGACAAACGTACTACAGCACACATATTGCCAACTTTGATACTGAAGAAATGGTGAAAGTTGAATATGTGGAACTAAAAGCCGCTAATTTGATGCCTTTAATTGAAGTGTCGAAGGAAGAAGTTGAAAAATCTTATGAGGACAACCTGAGTCGCTATCGCTCCGAAGAGCAAAGACGGGTATCGCATATTTTGATTGACATTCAAGATGATGAAGATGCGAGTTTGGCTGAAGCTCAAGGCTTGTTAGATATTGCGCGCACTGGTGCCGATTTTGCTGCCTTGGCGAAAGAAAACTCTGCTGATACCTTTAGCGGTGAAAATGGTGGTGATTTGGAATGGATCGAAAAAGGCCAAATGGACCCTGCTTTTGAAGAGGCTACTTATGCACTCACTTCTGTTGGCCAATTATCTGATGTTGTGAAAAGTGAATTCGGCTTTCACATCATTAAGTTGACTGAATTAAAGCAAGCGGAAATCAAAGAATTAGCCGATGTTCAGGCTGAAATTAAAACGGAATTGGAAAAAGAGAAAGCGGCTGAACAGTTTTACGAGATTCAGACGCAAATGGAAGAGTTAGCATTTGAAGTTCCCGATTCGCTTGATGAAGTAGCCCTAGCTGCCAATACTTCAGTTCAAACGACTGACTTTTTTAGCCATACCACTTCCCCTGCTGATTTATCATTTGGTGCTGTGTTGGAGATGGTTTTTTCAGAAGATGCGATTGCGGATAAAGTAAATAGTGAAGTATTAAGCGTCGGGACAGATCATATTGTGGTGGTACGGGTAGTTGATCACAAACCAAGACGCACTCAAAGCCTTGATGAAGTTAAAGAATCAATAGACGCGGAATTGGTTAATCAAAAGGCTGTAGAAGCGACTAAAAATTGGGTTAATAGTTTGAAGGAAGCGATATTAAACTCCGAAGATGCGGAAGCGATGATGAGTGAGCGCACACTGGCGTGGGAAGTGCATGCAGGTGTTGGGAGAAGCTCAGGAGTGATGGAAGGCAATTTAACAACGGCGTTATTCAAGTTGTCTACATCTGATAAATTTGACGTTGTTGAGCTTTCAAATGGCGATATTGCTTTGATTGAGTTACAAAAGGTTAATCAGGCAGAGAATCTCGACCCGAACGAATTGAGTAGTTTTGGTCAACGATTGGCTATGCAACAAGGCGGCAGCAATTTCGAGCAGATGTTATCGGCTCTGAAAGAGCAAGCAAAAATTGAATACTTAAAACAGAATTAGTTATTTAATTCGTTTTATGAGAAAAACCGGCTTTATTATTTTTGATATTGTCGGTTTTTTTATGGCTGCAAATTTAGCTGTTCTGGGAGATGTTGCTTATCCAGAGTTAAGGTTTGTTAGATTTAAAAAACGCGGTTATCCACTAATGCTTTGAAGGCATTGATTAAACGACTGGTGTATTCAGTCTTTGGCCAGTTGAATATGACGTCAGTTTTGCCAGACTCTATAATTTTCCCATTTTTCACGACCAAAATACGGTCGCTAATATGCCTAACAATTCCTAAGTTATGGGAAATAAAAATAAAACTAATCCCCAACTTTTTTTGCAATTGCATTAGCAGGTTAACCATTTGGGACCTTACCGAGGGATCTAAAGCTGCGAAGGGTTCATCGGCGACAATAACCTGAGGATTGAGTATTAATGCTCTTGCTAATGCTACACGTTGGCTTTGTCCATCGGAAAGCATATGCCGATAAAAGTGAGAGTGTTCTGCTAATAATCCAACTTGTTTAAGTGTTTCCGTTATTTTCTTCTGTCTTTCCCGAGAGCTCAAGTTGGTATTTAGTTTTAACGGCTCTTCTAGTATGTTTCCTACCGTTACTGCGGGGTTTAATGACTCTCGGGCGTGTTGAAATATCATTCTTATATTTAAGCTACGTTGTTTCATGTTATTGCGTTGTAGCTTTTGACCGTTTAATAAAATACTGCCTGAATCTGGGTTTTCCACCCCAACAAGCAAATTTGCGATGGTTGATTTACCCGAACCATTGTCACCAATAACAGCAATGGTTTCACCCGGGTTAATTTCAAAGTTTATTGGACCAACAATGAATTGGTCTACCTCAGCTTGCCGCCAACCTCTTTTGGTTTTACGTTTATAATAAAGCTGCTTTACTGAAAGTACCGGAGTCAATTATGTATTCCTATTTATTTCGATGCAGGGGAAAGTGACAGCTGTAATGGTGATTTTGAATGTACCTGACTGGGGGAATTTTTACACATTCTTTTTGTGCTCGAGGGCACCTTGGGCCTAAGCGACAACCTGCCGGAAGATGTTGCAAAGTAGGTATCGTTCCTTCTAAAGCGTTTAATTCAGCTTTTGGTTGTAAGTCTTTTCTAAAGCTGGGTGCGCTATCTAATAACGCTTTTGTGTAAGGGTGAAGTGGACGCTTTCTTAGTTGCATTAAGCGACCACTTTCGACCGTTTGGCCGCAATATAAAACCGTCATGGTTTCTGCAATACTTGAAATAGCCAAGAGGTCATGGCTGACAAACAAAATACTGAGATCTTTGGTTTTATTTAATCGGGTTAATAATTTGAGAATCTGAATCTTGGTGGTGGTTTCCATACCCATAGTCGGGTCATCTGCAATCAGTAGAGTTGGCTCCGAAGCCAATGCCATGGCAATCATGAATTTTTGGCAGATATCCTCAGGAATTTGATGGGGGAAACTGGCCATACACGCGTCATGTTCTTTTATTCCTACTTTGTGTAGTTGGGCTGCAACAATTTGATTGCGCTTTTGTTTTCTTTCCCAAAACCAGCCTTTTCCAATTAAATGATTAGGTATGGCTTCTTCAAGTTGTTCTCCTAAAGTGGCAGTAGGATCAAGAGATTTTGCCGGATTTTGAAAAATAACGGCAATGTCTTCACGGGTAATTTGTCGACGCTCTTCGGGCGAAAGCATGATGAGATCTTTGCCTCGCCAATTTAGGCGATCAGCTGCCAGGCGCCAACCTTCATTAAGTGCACCTACAATTGATTTTACGATAAGGCTTTTACCGGAACCAGATTCACCTACCAGCGCTCTAACTTCCTTCGCATCAATGCTTAAATTGATTTTATCTAGTGCCTTAACCCAGCCGCTGGTTGTTTGTATTTCCAACGTAAGGTTTTTGATATCCAGTAAGGGCATTAGTGTAGCAACCTATTATGTAATGCTGAACGTAACCCGTCTCCTACCAGATTGATAGACAATATCATTAAGAAAATGGCAGCACCAGGTACGGCAATACTCCATGGGGCTATATAAGCTATATCCAAACCTTCCGACAACATAGCGCCTAGTTCAGCACTTGGGGCTTGAACACCAAGATTGAGAAATCCAAGAGCACTTATATCAAGAATGGCAATTGACAGTGCTTGGGTCCCTTGAACGACAAGCATTTCAATTATGTTGGGTAAGACGGTGTAAACAAATACATGAATTTTAGAAGCGCCATCAAGTCGTGTTGCGGTAACGTAGGGTTTTTCTAGCTCGTCTCTAACCGCATCTCGTGTGTAATGAATGAATTGTGGGATTAAAGCTAGTGTAATCGCCCACATTGAGTTAACGAGTCCGGGTCCTAAAATTGCGACAATTATAATGGCGATGAGTAACGTTGGGATCGCCATTATTGAATCAAGAAGGTGATTTAAAACGCTGCTTTGAACACCTCTGCTCATGCCCGCAAAGGCACCAATAAGTACGCCCACCAACATGGATACGATAACTAAAAATAGACTGATGCCAAATGTTACCCGGCTACCGTATATCATTCGCGTTAAGACATCTCTACCCAAAGCATCTGTACCCAGCATGTAATCAATTCCACCATTTGGTGCCCAAGCTGGCGGAATGAGTAATGCGTCGATGTTTTGTTGAAGGGGGGAATAAGGAACAACTACAGGACCCACAATAATGAGAAAAACAAAGAACAAAAAGCAGCACAACCCAAAAAACGCTATATGGCTTTTGCTAAACTCCAGCCATGTTTGCCGTAGAGGGGAAGGATGAATTTCTTCCTGATACAAGCTAGTTTTTAACACGTTTGTAGTACATCCTCTTGGGGTCAATTAACTTATGCGTAATGTCTATTATTACGGTAAAGACAACAACGAGACAAGATACAGCAAGCATGCCAGCCCTAATTGCAGGGTAGTCCTCCTGATAAATTGCCTGAATCAACCAATTTCCAATTCCAGGCCATGAAAATATGGTTTCTACAATCATTGCATTGGTCAATAGGGTCGTAAACTGCATTGCGACCTGTGGCATGATTGGCAGTAGGGCATTACGTAGCCCATGTTTGAACAATACTTGCTTACTGCTAAGGCCTTTGGCATATGCAGCTCTAATATAGTCGCTAGACATAACCTCTACAACTGAGCGTCGAGTTGTGCGCATAATGATGGTGCTAGTTACTATTGAGATGGATATTGTCGGCAGTAACATGTGGATTAGGGCGTTTAATAGTGCGTCTTTTTTATTGGGAATATCTGAATTGAGCACATCATATAAAATGAATCCGGAATTTTCTGGTATATCGTAGAGTAAACTAATTCTACCGGAAATAGGGAACCACCCAAGTTGTAATGAGAATACCAGTATAAGCAACAGGGCTAACCAAAATATGGGTATGGAATAACCAATTAAACTCATAGATAGGATGCTGTAGTCAGTCATTTTTCCATGTTTCAATCCAGCCCATAATCCTAATGGAATACCTAAAGTTAGTGATATCAACAGAGCGTATGAACCTAATTCAATGCTGGCTGGCAAAAATGTTTTTATTTCCTCAAATAGTGGCTCACCAGAAACAAAACTTCTTCCCCAATCACCTTCCCATAACAGTTCTAAATATCTGATGAACTGATTTAAGTGGCTTTTTTCAATATGATAATACTCATCTAAATCCGCTTTTTGTTCCGCTGTGCTGTAGTTTATCCCTGAAAGGTTGGTTACTTGATCACCGGGAAAAACATGAACTAGCCAATAGGATGCCAATGCTAGTATAAGTAATGTAAGCAATAACAGGTTCATTCGGCGTAAAATATAGGTGATCATTGGGCTTTATATACTCCGCCAAATCGAATACCACCGAATGGGTTGATAACCAAATCTTTCACATCATCGCGATAGGCCTGATATTGATAGGCATGCGCTATGGGAACTAATGGAATTTGATCCGCTATAATGGCATTCGCTGTTTGGTAAAGTGCTGAGCGTGTATTTTCGTCGCTATAAGTTAATGCTTCGTTAATTAGTTCATCAAATTGTGGAGAACACCATTTGGCACGATTTGTACCCGAATCAATGGAAGCGCAGCTTAGTAAGGGCCTGTAGAAATTATCTGGGTCGCCATTGTCCGCTGACCAGCCTATTAGAATGGAATCATAGTTTCCTTCGGCCAATCTTCGACGAAAAGAATTCCATTCAAAACTAACAATATTCACATTAACGCCAACTTCCTTCAAAAAACCTTGAATGAGTTCCGCCATCATTTGTGCGTTTGGATTATATGTACGTTCAACAGGCATAGCCCATATATCCATAGTAAACCCTTCTTGAATGCCATTTTTCTTAAGCAATTCTTTTGCTAGAACAGGGTTGTAACTGGTGCTTTGTAAATCACTTTGATGAGCCCATGAAGAGGGGGGAACTATGCCATTTGCTTGTACTGCGCTTCCAAAATACACGGCTTCTAACAGTGCTGACTTGTCGATTGCCATGGCCAATGCTTTACGAACTTCTATATTGTCAAAGGGGTCGCGGGAGGTATTAAATGCCCAGAAACCAACGTTCAGTCCAGGTTTTTCATCTAATACTAAATTGCTTTTTTCCCTAATAATATCCAGTTCGCTGTGTGCAGGAAGTGAGATGACATCACATTCACCGGTCATCAATTTGGCTAAGCGCAACGAGCTAGATGGCGTTATATCGAAGATAAGTTGTTCCGCGACAGGAATTCTACGCCAATAATCGGGGTTTCTAGTGTATCTAATGTAGCGATCTTTTCTGTGCCTTTCGAATTGAAACGGGCCAGTGCCAATGGGACGTTCGTCAATTAGTTCAGGCGTACCTTGTTGTAGTAAGAAGTCGCCATATTCGGCTGATAATACAATGGCGAAATCAGTAGCAAGATTGGCAAGAAATGAACTATCAGGTTTGTTTAAGCTAATTTCAATTCGATATCCGTTGACTCGCTTAATTTCATCAATGACGGTATCTAATTCCAGACTGGCAAAATAGGGGTAGTTGCCACCAGAAACGTCATGATAGGGATGTTCCCAAGAGCGCCATCTATTCATGCTGAAAATTACGTCATCGGCGTTAAAATTTCGAATAGGACTGAATTCATCATTAGAATGAAACTTCACTTCTTTACGTAGCTGAAACGTATATACCAGCCCATCCTCGCTAACTAACCAGCTGGAAGCCAAGCCCGGTACTATTTTGTTGGTGACAGGATCGAACTCTAAAAGACGATCATAAATTTGATAAGAGGCGGCATCGGCCGTAGTACCTGATGTAGCGAGTTGTGGATTAAATGTTGAAGGGTTGCCTTCCGAACAGTAAATAATACCTTTCTGTTTCGGGTTTACTTGAATAATATCGGTACAACTGGCAAGAGCGAAACTAACCAGTATAGTGAATAGGAAGGATTTGAGTCTTGAAATGCTAAACTCAATATTCTGCATTTTCAGCTTGATCCAGCAAATTGTACTTTTTTAAATAACCGCGAAGTTGGTGATAGGTTACCATTAATTTTTCGGCGGTACGCTTTTGGTTGTATTGGCTGTCTTCCAATGCTTTCTTTATTAAATCGATTTCAAATTCCTGACTACTTTTCTTTAAATCTACAGGAAAAGAAAATGTCATTTCGGGTGTTTTATCTGTGGGTTTAGTTAGAGGGGCCGATTCTGCTACAGAATGCTGTTCTATATCAGGTGGATTCAGGTTGTCTGCGCGCCTATCTTTTGTTCTTGTGGTGGTTTTCGGGCGGTAGATTGACTCAAACGGGTCAAGGACAACTTCATGCACCGGCAAATAAGGGTTATTACACCGATATACTGCTCTTTCAACGACGTTTTTTAATTCTCGTACATTTCCAGGCCAATAATACTCTAGCAGTGTTTGTTTTGCCTTTTCGGTAAAGCCACTGAATAATTCCATTTCCATTTCACGGGCCATATTGATAGCAAAATGTTCGGCTAGAACCAAAATATCATCTTTTCTTTCGCGCAAAGGCGGGAGAGTTATAACATCAAAGGCCAAACGGTCTAGTAAGTCGGCTCTAAACTCCCCTTGATCGGCTAATGACGGAAGATCTTCGTTAGTTGCAGCGACTAATCTTACATCGACCTTAACAGGCCTAGAACCACCAACTCTTTCAAATTCACCGTATTCGATTACTCGCAAGAGTTTTTCTTGAATTAATCCCGAAGTGTTAGCTAACTCATCTAAAAACAAGGTGCCATTATGAGCGGTTTCGAATCGTCCTTCACGACGCTTACTTGCTCCTGTAAAAGCACCAGATTCGTATCCAAACAGCTCGGATTCCAATAGGTTTTCATTTAAGGCGGCACAGTTAAGCTTTAAATAGCTTTGTTCCCACCGCTTTGAAAGGTAATGCAATCGAGCGGCAATAAGCTCTTTACCAGTACCACGTTCACCGATGATTAAAACGGGTTTATTAAGAGGAGCAATTTGTGAAACTTTCTCAAGAATTTCAAGAAAACTATTTGCTTGTCCAATTAAATTATCTTGCTGGCGAAACCGACTCATTAAAATCCTCAAAAATTAGTAAATTTCACTAATTTGTGGCCTTAGTTAATAATATTCCACTCTCATGAAAAAACATAGATAAAAATTTAACTTTATTTATCATGTAGTTACGTTTGCCTTTAGATTGGCCTGCAAATTGAATGAGTTTATGAAAATGATTATTTAAACCAGGCATCACCTCGATACCCGAACTTAACAAACATGAGGTATTAGAATATGGGAATTTTCTCACGTTTTACAGATATTATTAACGCCAACATCAACTCTTTGTTGGACAAAGCCGAAGACCCAGAAAAAATGGTCCGACTCATTATTCAAGAAATGGAAGATACACTTGTTGAGGTACGTTCAGCTTCCGCAAAAACGCTGGCTAATAAAAAGGAATTAACCAAGCAAATTAATAAGTTGAAACAGGAATCTGACGATTGGGAAAGTAAAGCAGAGTTAGCTTTAAGCAAAGATCGTGAAGATTTGGCTCGCGCCGCATTACTTGAAAAGCAGAAAAGTACTGATAACGCTGATGCGCTTGAGCACGAATTAAATCTTGTCAATGAACAAATAGGTAAATTGCAGGGCGAAATCGGTCAATTGCAGGATAAACTCGCAGACGCTAAAAATCGACAGAAAGCAATTTTGATGCGTCAGAAAACGGCGAGCACTCGTTTAGAAGTGAAAAAACGCTTAGATGATAATAAAGTAGATGATGCTATTGGGCGTTTTGAGCAATATGAGCGTAAAATTGATGCATTGGAATCTCAAGTGGAGTCTTACGATTTGGGCAAACAATCTTTAGCCCAGCAGTTTGCAGAACTTGAAGATGGAGGCAATGTTGAGAATGAATTAGAAGCTTTGAAAAAGAAAGTTCAAGGTGGAAGCAAGAAAGCTTCCAAAAAGTAAGCTAACTATTCATTTTCAAAAAAAATACAACAAGAGAGGATTTTAAGGTGGAAGAATTAATTGGCCTGATTATAGCACCAATAATTGTATTTTTAGTCATCGTTGCGCCTATATGGTTGGTGCTGCATTATCGAAGTAAAAGGCAGATAAGTAAGGGATTTTCGGAAGACCAGGTACTTGCTTTAAATGACTTGGCTAAATCTGCAGAAACGATGGCTGAACGCATTCAAACATTGGAAGCAATCTTAGATGCAGAGTCACCTGAATGGAGAAAGAAAGCATGAATATAAAACGCGAACTATATCGAGACCAAGAAAAAGGAAGGGTTGCTGGAGTATGTGCTGGGTTGGCTGAATACTTTGGTTGGGAATTATGGTTAGTTAGAATTATTTTTGTTTCAGGCTTTTTACTTACTGGAGGTAGTTTTTTCTTCGTTGGTTATGTTGTTGCCTGGTTTATTTTAGACAAAAAGCCAATGTCTTCAAAGTCTCATTCAAAAAGCCAAAAAGGTGTTAAAACTGAATGGCCATTTAATACAGAAACTGAGGCTAAAGTAGAAGTTAAATCTCGAGTTTGGCAAGCAGGGGAGCCACCTATTCAGGCTTTCCAAGATATTGATAAGAGTTTCAATGTACTAGAAGGAAGATTACGTAAAATGGAAAGCTATGTAACGTCTTCTGAGTTTCAGTTAAATCGAGAGTTCAGTAAGTTATAAACAGGTACGTTCCACCTTATCAAATTGTATTTAAAAAGAGCAGCTAGCTGGCTGCTTTTTTTGTGTGTCCTGCGCTGATTTTGTGAATGTTTTGGTTGGTAATGTCTTTATATTTCAGTTGTTAATGATTTGCTTGTAACGAAATCGATACAAATATAACACTTGCTTTCAGCAAGTCAAAGCTTTCACCGCCATGCATTTCCAGTAGACTAATTTCAACAAAAAACGACGATTTACCTTCCCCAAAAACTCAGATAGTAATGTGTAGAGTTTGAGTGTAAGTCATGGTGTTCGAGACTGAGATTGAGTGAGAAAAATGGCAAAGCAATCCAAGTATATTTCGAGACAACCCGACGAGAATGGTGTCATAAATTGGCCTGCTGATGATAATGATACTTGGCGGAAACTGAGTGAGAGACAGCTTGATCTTTTGGAAGGCCGAGCATGTGATGAATTCACGCATGGATTAGATCTGCTAAACCTTTCGAAAGATAATGTACCGCAATTAAATCAAGTCAATGAAGTGCTGGGCGACACGACCGGTTGGCAGGTAGCTCAAGTTCCTGCTTTGATAAATTTTGATGAGTTTTTTAGGCTACTTGCAAATAAGCAATTTCCAGTGGCGACCTTTATTCGAACTAAGGAAGAGTTTGAATATTTACAAGAGCCGGATATATTCCACGAGATTTTTGGTCATTGCCCTTTACTAACTAATCCTGCTTTTGCTCATTTTACCCACACATATGGTCGTATTGGGTATGGAGCTAGCAAAGAGGATCGTGTGTTTTTGGCCCGATTGTATTGGTTCACCGTTGAATTTGGCTTATTGCAGCATGCCGAAGGTTTGCGTATTTATGGGGGGGGGATTTTATCTTCTCCCGGTGAAACTATTGCTGCCATAGAAGAAACGACAGTGCGTCGCACTTCGTTAGATGTTGTAGACGTTATGCGGACTCCTTATCGCATAGATATTATGCAGCCAGCGTATTTTGTGTTGGATAAGATGGACCAACTTTATGAATTTGCTGAGATGGATTTATTGGCAAAAGTAAAAGAAGCAAGGGCATTAGGACTTCATAAACCACTTTACCCACCTAAAATTAAAGCGGCAAGTTAACCCATTTATTTACCCATAAGGCACCACATGGATGTGGAGTCCTAATAACCCTGCCTTTGGGTGATAGATTCGCACTATTCATTTCTCAGAACCCTTCCTTTTTGCAATTTGTTTGCAAATTTGCACCAAAAAGGGGGGGAGACCAACAGTTTTGCTTTGCTCTAGAGACGATCTGGGTTAAATTGTATTAAATTGTTTACATTTCATTATGTTCAGGAATCCAAATGAGACTGGAGATAATTTGCCAAGATAGATTGGGCATTGCGCAAGACGTACTAGATATTCTAGTAAAATATAATATTGATTTGCGAGGTATCGAAGTTGATAGCTCAGGAAAAATATTTCTTAGCTTTCCAAATATAGAGTTCGAAGAATTTCAGCATCTAATGCCCGAGATCCGAAAGTTGAGTGGGGTTGATGATGTTAAAACTATTCCGTTTATGCCGATTGAAAGGGAGAAAAAGGAACTTCGTGCATTACTTGAAATTTTACCGGATCCGGTTTTTTCCATTGATACCAAAGGCCGTATTCTTTTAGTAAATGAAGCGGTAACATCTAGTCTGGAATTAGGCGATGAAGATCTACAAGGGAAAGAAATCGGTGACATCGTCAAAGGGTTCAATTTTTCTAAGTGGCTGAGTAGCAAAACGATATTAACGGAAACCCACAGAATTAAATTTCTAGAACAGGACTATGTCGCTGATATGTTACCTATTCAGGTTGCTGAATCAGGTGAAAAGCAAGTGCTGGCCGGTGCCGTAATTATGCTTAAATCGGAGTTTAGACTGGGACAGCAATTACATGTGTTTCATCAAAGCTCAGAGGATGGGTTTACCCATATCCAAGCAAATAGCCCTAGTATGAAAAGGGTGATTCGAGAGGCCAAGAAGATGGCTGAATTGGATGCGCCGATATTAGTCTTTGGCGAAACCGGAACGGGTAAAGAGTTGGTAGCTAAAGCCTGCCATTATGCTAGTCGGCGTGAAAGCGCGCCATTTTTGGCTCTCAACTGTGCAGCCATTCCTGATAATGTAGCGGAAACAGAATTATTCGGTTACGGCCCGGGTGCCTTTGGCGGACAAGATTTTAAATCTGGTCTCTTTGAACAAGCGAAAGGTGGGACATTATTCCTAGATGAAGTTGGCGATATGTCACCCCATTTGCAGGTTAAATTGCTGAGAGTCATTCAAGATGGAAGTTTTCGTCGTATTGGTGACGAAAAAGAAGTGGAAACGGATGTTCGGATTATTTGCTCTACTCAAAAAGACTTGGGGCAAATGGTTGCTGATGGATTGTTTAGGGAAGATCTATATTATCGATTGAATGTTTTAAGCTTAGTTTTACCTGCATTGCGTGAACGTAAGCAAGATATTATCGCTTTGGCTGAAGATGTGATTAAGCAAAACTCTGCGAAGTTAGGACGGCGGCCACCAAAGCTCAATAAGTCCTGTGTGGATTTTTTAACTAATTATCCGTGGCCGGGCAATATTCGCCAGTTAGAAAATGCACTTTATCGAGCATTATCTCTTTTAGATGGAAAGGAGTTGAGTAAAGAGCATATTCAGTTGCCGTCTTGTGCCGGTACAATCAACTATATTTCTGAAGATTTTGAGGGCACATTGGAACAAGAAGTAAAACGTTTTGAACGCGATTTGCTCAGAAGAATGTACCCTTCTTATCCAAGTACACGTCAATTGGCGAAAAAGCTGGGTCTTAGTCATACCGCTATTGCAAATAAATTGCGAGAATATGGCATTAACCGCAAGACTGTAAAAGTTTGATTACACACATAGTAACCGATTCTTTACATCTTCATCTATGAAAATCAGGCCTTGCAGCCTGATTTTCACTAAATCTCAATTTGTAAATTATTTTGTACAAGTCTAATTTGCTTCCTTCAGGTTATAGATTCATTTTTGATGCTATTTCATTAAAACATTTGAAGCTATGATTCATTCAAATGTTAATCCGTTGTTAGAGATTTAATTAATGAGTACAGAACAATCATATAATCCGTTAGGTACTGACGGTTTTGAATTTGTTGAATATACCGCTGCTGATGAAAAGGGTATTCAGGATCTTAAAGATTTATTCGTATCATTGGGTTTTGCTGAAATTGCTAAGCATCGCTCAAAAAAAGTTTGGCTGTATAAACAAGGTGACGTTAATTTCATCGTGAATGCTGAACCTTCTTGTCAAGCTGCAGAGTTTGCAAGAGTTCATGGTCCAAGTGTATGTGGTATGGCTTTTCGAGTGAAAGATGCCAATGCAGCTTTGCAGCATGCATTAGATAACGGTGGCAAACATTTTGTCGGTAATCTTGGAGCAATGGAATTAAACATTCCGGCTATTTATGGTATTGGCGAAAGCACCCTGTATTTTGTTGACCGTTACAAAGGTAGCAGCATCTATGAAGTAGATTTCACTTTCTACCCTGATTGGGAAGATAGACTTAAGGCGTCCGATGCTGGATTGATCACTTTGGATCATCTTACTCATAACGTACAACGTGGCAACATGAAAGTATGGTCTGATTTTTATGAGAGAATCGGTAATTTTAGGGAAATTAGATACTTTGATATTGAAGGCAAGCTTACCGGTTTAGTTAGTAAGGCTATGACCGGTCCATGCGGGAAAATTAGAATTCCGATCAATGAATCTTCGGATGACAAATCTCAAATTGAAGAATATCTTAAAGCTTATAACGGTGAAGGTATTCAACATATTGCGCTATCGACCAATGATATTTATGAAACGGTGCGTAACCTCAAAGGGCGAGGTTTGAAGTTTATGAGTACTCCGGACACTTACTATGAACAAGTAAATGACAGAGTTAAGGGGCACGGCGAAGATACTGATTTACTAAAAGAATTAAGTATTCTTATTGATGGTGCACCAGAAAAAGATGGTATTTTATTGCAAATTTTTACTGATACTGTCATTGGTCCAGTGTTCTTTGAAATAATCCAACGTAAAGGCAATGAAGGCTTTGGTGAGGGTAATTTTAAGGCGTTGTTCGAATCCATTGAACTTGATCAAATACGTCGTGGTGTAATTTCCGAATAATACACATCAAAATTAGAAAGAGAGCGAGGTATGGTGACATCCTCGCTTTTTGCTATTTTGTGAATAGATAATATTTCGCCATAGAAGCAACAAACTAACAAATAAGGCAAAGTATAAATGAAGCTAGCAACATTAAAAAATGGCACTAGAGATGGGCAATTAGTCGTCGTCAGCAAAAATTTGGAAAAAGCCCTGCCTGTCCCCCACATCGCTGCCACCATGCAAGCTGCTATTGATAATTGGTCGAGTGTTGAAAATGCATTACAAGACGTTTATGCACAAATCAATCGCGAGACTATGGCGGATTCTATTGATTTCGATTCGGCTCTATGCGAGTCGCCATTTCCTCGCGCTTATCAGTGGGCTGATGGTAGTGCCTACGTTAATCATGTGGAATTAGTTAGAAAGGCACGAGGTGCTGAAATTCCGGAAAGCTTTTGGACTGATCCTCTTATGTATCAAGGTGGTTCCGATGACTTTATTGGTCCTTGTGATGATGTATTTTTGCCTAGTGATGAATGGGGAATAGATTTTGAAGGCGAAGTCGCAGTTGTTACTGATGACGTTCCTATGGGCGTTTCTTCTGAAAATGCAGCTGGTCACATACGCTTATTGATGCTTGTTAATGATGTATCTTTGCGAGGGTTAATTCCTGGTGAATTAGCAAAAGGATTTGGTTTTTTTCAATCCAAACCTGCAAGTGCATTTTCTCCTGTAGCGGTTACTCCTGATGAGCTGGGAGAGAAATGGCAAGGTACTAAAGTTCATTTGCCGCTTTTATCTAAGTATAACGGCAAAGAGTTTGGAAAGCCTGAAGCTGGTCAAGATATGACTTTTAATTTTGCCCAGCTGGTTGCACACGCAGCTAAATCGAGAAATTTAGGAGCTGGTGCCATTATTGGTTCGGGAACTGTTTCGAATAAGCAAGGAACTGAATATGGTACGTCCATTGAAGAAGGTGGGGTAGGGTATTCTTGCATTGCTGAAGTTAGAATGATCGAGACCATTCGTGATGGAAAACCAACGACACAATTTATGAAGTTTGGCGATAGTATCAAAATTGATATGTTGGATACCGCAGGATTTTCTATTTTTGGCTCAATTGAGCAAACAGTGCTCAAGTCTTAATAATTAGATTGAGTTAAATTCAGGGAAGTGTGAGCATTTTTAAATTGGTCATACTTCCCTTACCGCTCTTTTTTCTCTCTTTTCAAGTCATTGATTTTTTCGTCTCAAATCTCCACAATCTAGACTCTTGTAAAGAGCAAAGACATTCGGGAAATCTATTCAAATGAAATTATTTAGCTATTGGCGTTCGTCGGCCAGTTATCGGGTGAGAATTGCTTTAAATATCAAAGGTATAAATTACGAATATGTGCCTGTACATTTAGTAAAGCAGGGCGGTGAACAACATTCCTCGGAATACCAATCGGTTAATCCCGCGCGTTTAGTTCCCACTTTGGTTGATGAAAAGAACAATCTTACGCTTAATCAATCGATGGCTATTATTGAATATTTGGATGAGGCTTATCCAGATACCTTGCCTCTAGTGAGTGGCAATGCAGCTAATAAAGCGTTAATAAGGACAATTGCTTATGATGTAGGTTGTGATATTCAACCTATTGCAAATTTAAGGGTGCTTAATTATATAGTGGATGACTTAGGTGTTGAGGCAGCTAAAAAAACAGAATGGGCACAGCATTGGATCCGCATAGGCTTTGATGCTTTGGAACAGCGTTTAACTCAAGTTTCTGGTAAGTATTGTGTTGGGGATTCAATTTCTTTAGCTGATGTTTGCCTAGTGCCGCAAGCTTATAATGCTAAACGATTTAACATTGAATTATCTGAATATCCGAATATTCAGCGAGTGGTTGAAAATAGTAATAGCTTGCCGGAATTTGTTGATGCGATACCGGAAAATCAGCCTGATGCAAGTTAATATGAGCTAGGAGAGTAGCAGGTGAGCTTACTTTAAGCTTACCCGCCTAATCTTTATAGCGGCAATTCAGTCGTGTTTTTGACTTGTTTTAGAGCGAATGTAGAGCTGATGTGATCAACGCAGGGCAACTGTGTTAGTTTTGCTTTAAGCAGTTTCTCGTATTCCTCAACGCTTTCAACAATAACTTTTAGTAGATAATCTTTGTCTCCGCTTGTTGTATGGCATTCTACAATTTCGTTGATATCCTGAACGGCTTTTTCAAAAGCGGTGAGTGAAACACTGTCATGATTTTTTATGGAGACATAAATAAATACACTCACTCCCAAATTCAATTTTTTATGATCAAGAATGGTTACTTTTTGTTTAATAATCTCCAGCTTTTCAAGCTTCTTCACCCTACGCCAGCATGGAGTATGGGAAAGACCTACCCGTTGGCTCAATTCGGCCATTGATATCGTGGCATCCTTTTGTAGAACCCTAAGGATTTCTTTGTCGAATTTATCTAGTTTCATATTATTATTCTTGTATGTCTCATTAATCCGCAAGTTCTAACGGATGGCTTGCCAGGGCAAACTATAATATAACCTTAGTGGCCAACCAACATTTGTCTGTCGGATTCTTGGGAATTTACCCGTATTCTCGTAATAAACATCTTTTTATCAAAGATTCATGGGCCATTATATAGTACATATGGGTTGAGAATAAGAGCACGAAGCATAACCTTTGCTTATTGAAAGTTCGTAGAATGAAGGAGAATCTGTATAAGCGGTATACTTTGGAATCAAAAGATTACACCTTGACGATGATTAAGCGAAGGGTTTAATCAGTTGAAGCATCTTGCCTTAGAAAAATTTGAGGTAAGATCGAGGCAATATAAAAACAATGGAACTCTACGAGCTATGTCGTTATTTGAACATCATGAATTTGATCAGCACAAAGAAGTCGTGTTTTGTAATGATGAAAAATCAGGATTAAAGGCCATTATTGCGGTACATAATACCAATTTAGGCCCCTCTCTTGGTGGATGCAGAATGTTTCCTTATGCGAATAGTGACGAGGCACTTACGGATGTATTGCGCTTATCAAAAGGCATGACATATAAAGCTGCAATGGCAAATTTAAAGCAGGGTGGGGGGAAAGCGGTTATTCTCGGCGATCCTCGAACTCAGAAAAGTCGTGAAATGTTTTTAGCGCTTGGTGACTTTATTGAAAAATTAGGTGGTGATTACATTACAGCTGAAGATTCAGGTGTAAGTGTTAGTGATTTGTATGAAACGGCAAAACGTACGGACCATGTTTCTGGCATTAAAGCAAAATTCACCTACGATGGCAGTCCTGCAGATGGCAACCCTGCACCAGGTACTGCATATGGCGTATTTGTAGGTTTGAAAACGACGGTAAAGCATGCGTTCAATACAGATTTAAGTGGTTTGAAAGTTGCGATTCAAGGGCTTGGTCATGTCGGCTACCGCTTGGCTAAACACCTAAAAGATGCGGGGGCAGAGTTGTTTGTTACCGATATCTTTCCAGAGCAATTGGTTAAAGCTGAATCTGAGTTGGGTGCAACCATTGTTAAGCCAGACGATATCTTTGGATTAGACGTGGATGTATTTGCTCCATGTGCTCTTGGAGCGATTATTAATGAAAAGACGCTACCTCTGATTAAAGCCAAGGTAATCGCCGGTGCTTCCAATAATCAATTAGCCCATGAAAAGCTTGGGCTGAAATTACGGAATAAGGGGATTTTGTATGCGCCAGATTATGTTATTAATGCAGGTGGAATTATTGATATATATCACCAAACCCAAGATGGCAGTTCAGATGATTTAAGGGCTCATTTGGATTTGATTGGTGATACTTTGAGCGAAATTTATACAAGAGCCGAAGAGTTAGGGCAAGCAACAAACATTGTTGCCAACAAAATTGCTGAAGAACGCTTTAATAAGTAATAAGTCCATTGCATATGAGGTTGGCTTTGTGCATAATGCCCGCCGCCTAAGTTGAGTATATAAAACTTAAGTCGCTTTTCAATGGTGGTCCTTTTGGTCCTCTCGCAATGATAGCTGGTGAACTCGGTCAGACCCGGAAGGGAGCAGCCGTAGCGAGTGACTCATGTGCCGGGATGTGGCTGATTGGGCCGCCACCCAAGCACCTCGCCATTCCAATCTAAAAAATATGAATCGTATTAATATTCACCTTTAGGTTGAATTGAAGTGCAGACGCTACCTGGCGTCTAACACTTTCATTGATTTCTCAATTGCCTCGGCAACCTCTTTTTCCATTTTCTCTCGCTCTATACCACTAAGAAAAAATGCCATATCGACTTCATAACGAATATATTTTGGTGGTACTTGATTAAGTGCCATACAACACAAATCAGCCAAATAGTCTCCATTTTTAGCTTTTTGTAAACCTAGCTTCCCAATCCGCTCCAAAACTAAATGTTCATAATAGTTGTGAACGTCGTCATCTAATTTCATGCAGCCTCCAGACTTTGGTAATCTTTGTTATAGCTTATGGGATGCGATTCCCTAACACAATATGAACTGGAAAGGACATGAAAAAAAATACGCAACCTGTTTACTATGGCGAATATTTACAGCTCGATAAACTTTTATCTGCACAATCTCTTGAGTCTAGTAAGTACACTGACCCTGCTCATGAAGAGATGTTATTTATTGTAGTACATCAAGTGTACGAATTGTGGTTTAAACAGATATTACATGAGTTAAGTTCGGTTATTGATATTTTCGCTCAATGCGAGGTAAAGGCTGAACAGTTAACAATCGTTGTGCATCGTTTGAAACGCGTCTTAGCCATTCAAAAACTTTTAAATGATCAAATAGCGATTATGGAAACTATGACGCCTCAACAATTTTTGGGGTTTAGAGATTACCTGGTTCCTGCTTCTGGCTTTCAGAGCATTCAATTTAAGATTCTTGAGATTAGCCTGGGGTTGAAACATCAATACCGAATTGATTTTGATAAGCAGTCTTTTTATATGCGATTAAAACCTGAGCATAGAGAGTCTCTAGAGAAGCTGGAATCACAACCGAGTTTATTTGAATTGGTAGAGAAATGGCTGGAAAGAATGCCGTTTTTAAAATTCGAGAATTTTGATTTTTGGCAGCATTATCGAAATGCCACAAATGAAATGCTACAAAGTGACCGGAATATCATTATTAATAATCAAATGCTCAGTGAATCCGAGAGAGAAAAAGAACTCGCTGAATTACAAGCGACATCGAAGTCGTTTGATGCGTTATTGGACAGTGAAAAATATGAACAAGTAAAAGAATCTGGTCAGTTTAGAATGTCTCAAAAAGCGGTAATGTCTGCGTTATTTATTCAGCAATATTCTGAAGAGCCCATTTTTAATTTACCTTGTCAGTTTATTCATCAATTATCGGAAATGGATGAGAAGATGACTATCTGGCGGTATAAGCATGCCATGATGGTTCAAAGAATGTTGGGAACAAAAATAGGCACTGGTGGGTCTTCAGGGCACGACTACTTGAAAAAAACGACCGAATCAAATCGGATCTATAAAGATTTTTTCAACATGGCGACATTTATTTTAGCGAAATCATCATTGCCTGCACTTCCAGCTAATGTGAGGAAATCATTAGGTTTTTCTCTTGCAAGTCATAAGTAATAACAAAGCATGTATATTAATAATTACACTTGTAAATTATTAATATTTTGTTAATTTCTAGAGGAAGATTAGTCTCAGACCTATTTTGTTGACCAAAGTTCCGCCTTGGTTGTATGATTCAGGTCGAGGTTTCTACCTTGAACGAATAAAAAGTCACCTTTATGAGTTAATTGGTGATTTAAAAAACACAATAAGAACGAGTGCTCCAGGGAGACAACACATGTATACAAACTCAAAACTGGCTAAGTCGGTCCGACTAGCTATTGCTTTTGGTGCAGCCTCTGCTGCAGCTTTATCAGCAAACGTCATAGCCCAAGAAGAAGAGGGTGATGTTGAAAAGATTTCCGTAACAGGTTCACGTATTCAACGTGCTAATATGGTTAGTTCCAGTCCGGTTACTGAAATCACTGCTGAAGACATTGCTATCAGTGGTATCACCAGAATTGAAGATTTACTTAATGATATGCCTTCAATTTTCGCCGCGCAAACATCTAACATTGCAAACGGTTCAACCGGTACAGCAACTGTAAATTTGCGTAACTTAGGTTCAGAAAGAACATTAGTACTTATTAATGGTCGACGTATGCCTTCAGGTTCTCCACAAGCTGGTGGTATCGGTTCCGATATTAACCAAATTCCAGCTGCGATGGTTGAGCGTGTAGAAGTACTAACGGGTGGTGCATCAGCAACCTACGGTTCTGACGCTATCGGCGGTGTTGTCAACTTCATCATGAAAAATGATTTTGAAGGCATCGACATGGATTTCCAATACAGCTTTTATCAGCATGACAACGATAATGCTTATATACAGCAAGTAAACGCTGATAGTAACTACAATGCTCCTACTGGCAACGTTACTGACGGTAATACTCGCGATTTCTCTTTATTAATGGGAAGTAACACAGCTGATGGTCGCGGTAACGTAACCATGTATGCAACTTATCGTAACATTGACCCAATTTTGCAAGGTAGCCGTGACTACAGTAACTGTGCATTGGGTGGAAATGATCCTTCAAGTTTCGCTTGTGGCGGTTCTACAACTCTTCCAGAAGGTCGTATCACTGACTTTGGTATCAATGCAGGTGCTGGTGGTACTTCTTTCGATTTCATCGTTCAAGGTAATGAGTTCGTTCCTCGTAACGGTTTAACGTATAACTATGCTCCAGGTAATCACTTCCAACGTCCTGATCAACGCTATACTTTAGGCGCATTTGGTCACTATGAAATCAATGAACATGCCGACGTATATGCTGAAACTATGTTCATGGACGATAGAAGTTTTGCTCAGATTGCTCCTTCAGGTGCATTCTTTGTAACCAGTTCTTTGTTCTGTGGTAACCCACTTCTTTCTCAACAACAATTTGATTCAATTTGTGGTGCGAATGGTCTTGGTGAAGACGAATTCGTAACTGCATTTGTTGGTCGTCGTAATGTTGAAGGCGCAAATCGTTCTGATGATTTGAGGCATACTGCTTATCGTGGCGTTTTAGGCGTTCGTGGTATTATCAATGATTCTTGGTCATATGACGTATTTAGTAACTTCAGCCGTGTTGTTATGTCTCAAGTTTATCAAAATGACTTGTCATCAATTCGTGTTGGCCGTGCATTTGATGTAATTGCCGGTCCTGATGGAGCAGCCGCTTGTCGTTCAGCGTTGCCTGATCCTACAACTGGTGCTCCTCCTGTTGATGCTAATTGTGTGCCTTGGAATGTATTCCAAACAGGTGGCGTTACCGACGCTGCATTGAACTACATTTCCCTTCCTTTGTTTGCAACTGGTGAAACCACTTCATTGCAAATCAGTGGTTATGTAACCGGTGACTTAACTGATGCTGGCATCATGGTTCCTGGTACCTCTACTGGTGTTAATGTGGTATTTGGTTTAGAGCGTCGTACTGAGAAGTTGGTATTCCGCCCAGACACAGGTTTCCAAACTGGTGATGGTGCTGGTCAAGGTGGTCCAACGGCTGCTGTTGAAGGTGGATTTGACGTCGAAGAAGTTTTCGGTGAAGTCTTGATTCCTATCTTTGAAGGCCAAGCTTTTGCTGAGCAGATGAACTTGGAATTGGCATATCGCTATTCTGATTACTCAACGGATAAGTCTACAGATACCTATAAAGTAGGCCTGGACTGGAATGTTAACGATGACGTTCGTATCCGTTCAAGTTTCCAACGTGCTGTACGCGCAGGTAATGTTCGTGAGTTGTTCCGTCCACAATCTTTGGGCTTATTCAACTTGAATAGTGATCCATGTGCTGGAGCAAGTCCAACATTTAGCGTTGAAGAATGTGCTCGTACGGGTGTGACTGCTTCACAATACGGTAACATTTCTGGGAATCCTGCTGGTCAGTACAATAGTGTTTCTGGTGGTAATGCTGATTTGAGACCTGAAGAGTCTGATACGATTTCATTTGGTGTAGTTTTGGCTCCAAGCGCGGTGCCTAACCTAAACATCGCTTTAGATTGGTTCAATATTGAAGTTGTCGATGCAATCAGTAGTATTCCTGAGAGCGAAATTTTAAGACGTTGCGGAGTAGAAAACGATCCAGAATCGTGTTCTCGCATCAATCGTGGCGCAGCGGGCGACCTATGGATTAACCAAGGAAGCTTTATTACTTCGACTGATATTAACATCGGTTTCTTCGAAACTTCTGGTATTGACTTCGACGTATCTTACGAGCTTGGCTTGGCAGATATGGGTGAGTTGAAACTTAGTTTGGTTGGTACTTATTTGACCAAGTGGGATCAAGAAAACGTACCAGGTGCTGGCGTTCAAGATTGTGCCGGAACTTGGGACCGTGGAACTTGTGGACCACCTACTCCTGAATTACGTACTAACCTTCGTGCATCATGGGTAACTCCATGGGATGCAACTATTACTGGTACAGTTCGTTATATTGACGAAGTTACTGAAGCTGACTTTTCAAACGGAAATGAAAACCGTATTGATGGGCCAACTACGCTAGATAGCCAAGCTTATCTTGATTTAGCTGCTACTTGGAACGTACTTGATACAACTCAATTGCGTTTTGGTATTAACAACGTATTTGATAAAGAGCCACCTTTGCTACCTAATGCTCCTGCTGGTTCGGCTAATGGTAACGCATATCCTAACTACGATATGCTTGGTCGTTACATCTTTATGGGTGTAAATGTATCGTTCTAATTTGACTGTATAGTCATTTAAAAAAGCCAGCATTAAGCTGGCTTTTTTTATGTGTTTTTGAAAAATTAAAGCCCGAATTCAAGTCATAAGTTGAAATGATAATTTGAAATTCTATGTTACTAAGCTTTGATTGATTTAGATTTTTCATATTGTAGCTTATGGTAACAAGTTGAATTATGTTGAAACTAAATTAGTTAATTAGAAGATAAGTTCACTATTGATTTCTAGCATTAGAAAGGAGAGGATGACAGTCTCATAACCTTTTTGGAGTTAGTTATGTTGAATAAAATCAGCTTGATTATGTGTACAGGTCTTTTGTTAAGTGCGTGTGGCGCAAGTACACCAAATGTAAATACCGCTGAAGTAAAAGATAATAAAGAAAAAATTTCGAAATGCATGAAGAAAAATGAAGAAAATGGAGAAGATTGTGTATCTAAAGAATCAGTCGCGAAAACAGGATTGGTTTGTAAAAGAGAAGCTATTACAGGTACACGATTAGCAAAAAGAATATGCAAGACAGCCGAGCAGCGACGTAGAGAAGCTGAAGCCTCCAAAGGGCTGGTTGAGCATATGCAAAGACGTGCTTTTACATCCAATAGTGGCTAGCATTTGTTAAAAACCGGGAGAACTGATCCCGGTTTCTTTCTGGAGTCCTAAGCGACTCGAATGTATACTCCCTTTCAAACATTTATCTAAATTAATATTTAGATAATCCATATGATTTTCCATTCAATTATCACTATAAAGTGATGTTTAGGTTTTAGTGCTTTCAAAATGACTAGCTTGCAAAATAATAAAATAGATTTGGGTTTCAATGCTCATCAGAAAGGCGATTACAAAACCGCACTCCAATTATACAATGAAGCACTACTAAGTGAACCAGATAATGCTGAGGCAATAAGCCTCAAAGGCAGTGTTTTGTCACTTCAAGGAAATAGCCTTGAGGCAGAAGTTTTTCTTAGGCAAGCGGTGGATTTGGAACCTGAAACCGAAGGATTTTGGTTGAACTTAGCTGACCATTTTATTCGGAATAAGCAACCAATAGTTGCGTGTGAAATCTTAGTTGGAAATATCGATAAGAGTTCCGCGTATCTTCCTGTTTGGCAATGTTTATATAAAGCTGCAATGCAAGCCGGAAATACCGAATACGCCATTATTGGACTCGAGAATCTATTACAGGCAAATTATAACTTCAAAACACTGATTTCATTATCGCAGTTATTGGTTGGTCAGAAGCAGCTTAATAAAGCCATTGATTATTTGACTACTTATGAACAAAAAGCTCAGTCCGAGAGAACCTATTGGTTTGCATTGTGTTGGTTGTTGGATTCAACACGTCAATGGCAGAGTTTAGTTGAGGCTGCGAAAAAATGGTTAGCATTTTATAATAATGATACAGATGGATATCGTTATTTGGCATCCGCTAAATTTGAAATAGGGAAGCAGCATGATGCGATTACAATATTTGAGAAAATTCTCGATTTGCCAATACTGAGCGGTGAAGATAAGGAAAAACGAAAAGAAGATTCTGCCAAATATGCGGAGTTATGTGTAGCTTCACTTGAGTTGGAAAAAGCTGAATGGGCAATAGAAAAAGCTGTGCAGGCTGATGTTAAAACGCCTGGTTTATTAAATGCACAGGCCCAACTGGCAATATTTAGTGGTGATAGCGATCGAGCTATTTTCATATGTAAGCAAAGCCTGAAAAGCTTTCCGGATTATTTTCCTATTTATTCACAATTGGCACGGGTAGCACCAAAAAAAATCACTAAGGTGCAATGTGAGAAGTTGCGAAAATATGTTCAAGATAACAATGCTGAGAGCGACAGCATGGCCTTTGTTTTGGCTCACCATTACCATGCCAAACAAAATTATAAAGAGGCTTCTCACTACTATCAAATGGCAAATAAGCTTCGAGCAGAAAAAAATACTGGGCGAGGTGCTGTTTATGAACTGGATAGTGCAAATCAGTTTTATGAAAATGTTGTAGACCAGTTTTTTAATACTTTAAAAGGTTTACAGAAAGAGTTTATCCATATAAATGACGACTACGCTCCCATATTTGTTTTGGGAATGCCTCGCTCAGGTACGACCTTATTAGAGGGGTTGCTTTCAACGCACCCTCAAATAACAAAGACTGGAGAGCGGATTGAGTTGCCTAATCTAATGCATAGCATTTTAAATGGTTCAATTCCCCAAGAATCTATATTAGATGTACTAAAGACATTTCGTGCTGATTTTATTTCTAGGGGGCAGGGCTCTGCCGCATCTGAAAGCTACTTTATTGATAAAAATCCCAGTAACTACATGACAATTGGGTTAATCACTGTTTTATTTCCAAAAGCGCTTATTGTAAACCTCGAAAGAGAGCCAATGGAAACTATGCTGTCTATATATCGACATGAATTTAGTCACTTATGGTCATTTGCTACCTCATTGAAAGATATTGCACACCAGTATGAAATTTATCGTAAGTTTATTTCTACTTGGAAACAGTCAAACTCTCTTCTTGTTACTATGACTTATGAGGATATGGTCGCAGATCCAAATGCTGCCATTGGAACGTTATTAGCAAAGCTTAACCTTGAAATTTCTCACGAAAATTTTGAGGAGGGACTGAGTCGTCAAAAGTTCACCACATTTAGTGCGCTGCAAGTACGAGATAAAATAGAAAATCTTAATGGGCAAGCACAGCATTATGCTGAGTTTATTGATGATTTAGATTTGAGTCTATCTGCAGAATGATTATTTGGAGAGCATTCTAAATGAGCGCGCCAAGCTGGGATAATTTCTGGCGTAATACAGGTAAAAATACCGAAATGCCTTGTTTTGGTGTGCAAACCGATATTCTGAGAAGCCAATGGAAACAATTGTTTGATTGTGTATTGGTGGATCTGCATAAGGAAGCTCGGATTCTAGATATTGCTGCTGGTGATGGAGCATTAATAAGCGAAATTTCTCGTTATCTTTCAGGCGTTTCATTGGGGAAAAATATTAAGCTCTATGCTGCTGATTATTCCAGCAGTGCTTGTATTGAATCCGGAAGAAGAGTTGAAGGCCTAAAACCTGTTTGCTGTGATTCTTTAAGACTTCCATTTCAAGCCCGTTCGTTTGATGTCATAGTCAGCCAATTTGGTATCGAATATTCTGGTGAGGAGGCGTTCATTTCTGCCTTTGAAACAGTAAAAAATAGTGGCAGTTTTATTTCTGTTAGCCACATGAAACACGGTTCCATTTACAATGAATGTAGGGAAAACTTTCTATCAACAAGGGCTTTTCTGGCGTCAGGTATACTAGACCAGGCAAGAAATGTTTTTTCTGTGGCAGATGAAGTTGTGTCCAACCGGTTGGATAAACAAGCATTTGTTGATGCTGATAGGAAATTTTCCATTGCTGTCTCAAGCTGCAAAACCGTTTTTGATGAATTTGGAGCAAACGCTGGTGGTGGCTACTTATATCAAATTTATTCAGAGCTAGGACATATGTTCAACCAAATTCATTCTTATGCTGGGAGTGATGTAATTACATGGTTGAATAACACTGAATACGAAATGGAAGCCTATTCTAACAGGATGGAATCTATGACAGATTCTGCTCTTTCGCATTCGAATATTGAATCTATCCAAGAAAAAGCTAATAAGCTATTAGGGTCTTCTTGTGAATTGAGGTGGGATGTTCGAACGATTCAAGGCAATCCCGTGGCTATCCCTAGTGAAGTAAATGATGACAGCGATAAAATAGGTTGGATATTACACCTCAGAAAGCTTGAGAAATAATCTATTTGTTGTCTTATGCTACGTCATTCGATCCCTATACAATAAGAATTAATAAGACTTGATAAGTGAACGACTAATTTTTATCCCCATTCCAGATTGGTAAATTCTAAACACACATTTGTTGGTTTAAGCAATGCGGTGTTGTTCTTTAGTTTCAGGCTGTTGATTTGGTCCACGAGGTTATTAAGTCCGCTTAACGGTTAAAGTACTTTTATCTAGTTTCAGATATGCTTACGAGAGCTCAATACGCTATAGCACCCCGATCCTCCATCATTTGCACTATCATCTATGCTCCACTGTAAAAGTATTCCTATTGTGGCCCTATTTTCAATCAACATATGCAATATTCTTATGTTTTCTTGGTTGTAATATTGCACGCGATTTTGTTCAATAACTTGGTTTAACTCAATCTTGATAAGCAAATTTAATCTGGGAAATTAAATACAGCATTAGAGGTATGAATAGGAAAGTTACATACAGCATCAGTAAAATCGTCTTAATACTTTAGTACAGTTCATTTTCTGCTAGGGGATCATTTACTGAGGTAATTAAAAAGGGTTTGCCATTGCCTGGTTTTGATATAAACGCAAGTATTGCGTGATATGTTTACCCAAAAATTTAGCATCTTAAAAGGTGCATAAAAATTCATTTTCTAGGATTTGTATAAATAACAATCTGGTGATGGGTGCAAAAGTTACTATTTCATAAGTAAATGATTCAATTCGATAAACGACGGAATTTTATAAACTGGCACAAAATGCACCGAACTTGAGGGGATTTTTTGCGAAAATGTTCTAAAATTATTATTCCGGTAAAAGTTATGTGGCCTTTCTCGGCTTGACTTGATAACTCCATCCGTGTGAATATCCCCGGGTTCCAGTGTCTGACCTCTATTGGTCGGAGGGCACTGAAACCAATAAATATTACAAACGTTTTAATCGTCCCTTGTTAACGGCTAATGGATGCCAAACGAGGATTCAAAACTAGACAATTGGTTGGGAACTATGTCCAAGATGAGCAAGAGAAATATTATTGCTTCTACAATTGTGGGTGTCTTTGCCCTGAGTAGCAGCCCCGCAGTCTCTGCAGATCCTCTCGTCAACCTGCAAAAAGAGGAAGCGAAGAATCACGCCGCTGCGGTTAAATCCCAAAAGCGTATTAACAATCTGTATGAGCAAACTCAAGATTTATTGGTGGATTATCGCCAAGTTCTTGATGAAACAGAGAACCTCAAGGTATATAACGACCATGTCGCAAGATTGGTTGCGGACCAACAAGCCGGTATTGACGATTTGCAGCGTCAAATTAATGGCATTGAAGGTGTAAAACGTGGCGTTGTACCATTAATGTACAAGATGATTGGAGCACTTGAGCAATTCATTGAGCTTGATGTACCTATTAACCTTGAAGAAAGACAAGCTAGAGTAGCCCGTCTTCGTGACTTAATGTCTAACTCTAATGTATCTACTTCAGAGCAATTTAGACAGGTTCTTGAAGCCTATCAAATTGAACTTGAGTATGGCTCCAGCATTCGAGCGTATCAAGGTGAGTTAACTTACAATGGCACAGCTATAGCTGTAGATTTCTTCAACTTGGGTCGCACGGCAATGGTTGCGTTGTCTCTTGATCAGAAGAGTTCTTGGGTATGGGACAATGATTCTAGAAGCTGGGAAGAACTGGGTGGTGAATACTTGGGGGCTGTCGTTGAATCCGTCAAGATGGCACGCAAGATCGTTCCAGTTAATCTAATCAAGATGCCAATCCGAGCTGCGGAGTAATTGACTATGAAGAATTTGTTTAAACTACTATTAGTCAGTGGAGCTGTAGCTTTAACGTCTATGTCGGCGCAGGCGGCAGATTCACTGGATGCACTTCTTAAAGAAGTTAAGAGTAATCGTGTTTCCGAAGCACGAGTAAATCAAAAACGTGAAGCAGAGTTCAAAGCTGCCAGAGCGGATAAGCAAGCACTTCTAAGAAAAGCTAGAGCAGCTCTAAAAGCCGAAACCGCTCGCGGTGAGCGTTTGAAAGAGCAATTTGCTCAAAACGAAACAACATTAGCTAACAAAGAAGTTGAGCTTAAAAATGCTGTGGGAACTTTGGGTGAAATGTTCGGTGTTGTACGTCAAGCTTCTGCTGAGGCTTACGGCCGTATCTCTACTTCTATTGTAAGTGCGGAATATCCTGGACGTGCTGACTTTCTTGAAAGAATGTCAAACGAATCTAAAGGATTACCTAACATTAAAGAGTTAGAAGACCTTTGGTTTGCACTACAAACTGAAATGACTCAGTCTGGACAGGTTTCTCGTTTCACCACTGAAGTTGTTAGTCTTAATGGTGGCTCTGAACAGCAAGAAGTTGTAAGAATTGGTACTTTCAACTTGGTAAGTAGTCAAGGCTACCTTGCTTATAAAGATGATTTGAGCCAAGTACAACCTTTGGGTCGTCAACCAGATGGCTACATGGTAGGTTCAGCGACTGATTTCACATCTTCAACAGCAGGTTTTCAACCTATCTATATTGACCCCTCTCAAGGTCAAATATTGAGTTTGTTAACAGCGAAAGCAACGCTGATAGAAAGATATCATGCAGGTGGTTTACCTGGTTATGTTATTACCGTTATGCTTGGAATTGGTTTAATAATCGCTTTCTATAAGATTATTCGATTGACTATCATGGGCGGTGGAATCAGAAGACAGTTGAACAACCCTGGTAATCCTTCTACTTCTAACCCATTGGGCAGAATCCTAACGGTTTACGAAGAAAATAAAAATGCAGATAATGAAAGTTTGGAATTGAAACTTGATGAAGCCATTCTGCGTGAATTACCTTCCATTGAAAGTGGAATTAATCTGATTAAAATCTTGGCTGCTATCGCACCGTTACTTGGTTTGTTAGGAACGGTAATTGGTATGATTGCTACCTTCCAACAAATTACATTGTTCGGTACAGGTGACCCAAGAATTATGGCCGGTAGTATTTCGATGGCGTTGGTAACAACGGCTCAAGGTATTATTGCAGCCTTACCTCTTATTCTATTGCATAGCATTGTTGCAGGCCGTAGTAAGTCTATCGTTCATATTCTGGATGAACAGGCTGCCGGAATTGTAGCGGCTAGAGCAGAAGGGGAGAAAGCTTAAGATGTTATTCCTGATAGAACTATGGGAATCTGTCAGGGATTTTATCGCTACTGGCGGCGATGTATTATACGTTGTCGCATTTGCGCTCTTCCTCATGTGGATCTTTATGATTGAGCGCTTTTGGTTTCTAAATACTGTTTTCCCCAAATTGCAAAGTAAGATCATTTCTGATTGGGAAGGCCGTAAAGATACCAAATCTTGGTATGCGCATAGAATCCGTGACGCCTGGATTTCTCAAGCGTCCGACAAGTTAAGTGAGCGTGTACTGTTAATTAAAACTTTGGTTGCAATGTGCCCCTTGATTGGGTTGCTAGGGACTGTTACGGGAATGATTACCGTATTCGAAACTATGGCGACCCAGGGTACTGGTAATCCACGTCTAATGGCGGCGGGTATATCAATGGCGACTATTCCTACAATGGCAGGAATGGTTGCAGCCTTGTCCGGTTTGTTTTTCAGCACACGGCTGGAATCCAAGGTCAAGATGGCCAAAGAAAAATTAGTTGACAGTTTGCCTCATCACTAGAGAGATTTTTATATGGCTCGTAAACATCGTGCAGAAGAAGAAGATGCAAGCATCGATATGACACCGATGCTCGACATTGTCTTTATCATGCTTATCTTCTTTATCGTAACTACCTCTTTTGTGAAAGAGGCAGGTATTGAAGTAAATAAACCTGATGCAAGTAATGCTACCAAGCAAAAATCAGCCAACATCTTCATTGCTATTACCGAAAATGGGGATGTTTGGATGGATAAGCGAGAAGTTGACGTTGAACGTGTTCGTGCGAACATAGAGCGTATGCTCGCTGAGCAACCAACTGAAGTTGTTATTATTCAGGCCGACGAAAAAGCTGAACATGGAAAAGTTGTTAAAGTGATGGATCAAGTTAAAGCGGCCGGTATTTCTAGGATCTCGATCGCAGCAAAAGGTGGTTAATATGGGACGTCTAATAGGTTCTATATTATTAGGTGCCGCAGTAACTTTTGCCTTATTTGTATTGATGGCGAAGCTGATTGCTAATTCACAGCGACCAGCTGATGAAGTGCCACCAACACCGGTAATTGATATAGTGATGGATGAGCCGGATCAGGACACTGAGGTACGCCAACGTGTTCCACCGCCACCACCACCACCGCCACAGCAGCCTCCTAAGGTTGAACCTCAGGAACCTGAGTCTGCTGAGCCGGATGCCGGTGCCGTATCCTTCAATATGCCAGGCGTAGATCTGGGTGGAAATTCAATTGATATTGGTTCCCCTGGTGCGTTGCAAAGAGATGGTGAAGCGACTCCAATCGTTAGGATTGAACCTCGTTATCCAATTCAAGCAGCACGTGATGGAAAAGAAGGTTGGGTAAGGTTATCTTTCACCATTAATGAAGTGGGTGGTGTGGAAGAGGTTGAAGTTATAGAGGCTGATCCTAAACGTGTCTTCGACCGGGAAGCCAAGCGTGCTTTAGGGAAGTGGAAATACAAACCTCAAATTGTTGAAGGCAAGCCGGTTAAACAGTTCGGCATGAAAGTCCAATTAGACTTTAAATTGGAGGCTGGTTAATGAAAACGATAGTTAAATACTTGTCCTCGTCTTTAATCGTACTTGGTGCCTTGTCGGTAAATATGGCTTATGCACAATCAGCTGCTCCAGTTGTTTGTTCGGGCTACAAGAAAGGACCAACGAAAATACCAGGTCAACGAGTAGGTAAAAAAGTTCAGAGAGCTTTTGAAGCCTATAATAATGACTTGGTCGATGAAGCCGTCGAAATTTTAAAAGATATCGATGCTTCCGATGGTTTTGACAAGGCTTATGTTGAGCGTTTTATCGGGAATTTGTTAGCCGCTAAAGAAGGTCAGGCCAAGAATGCTCTCGACTATTTGCTGAGATCTGTAAGTGGCGAAAATCTTAATGATGGCGAACACGCTATTACGTTAAGATTGATTGGCGACTTGAATATGCAGGAAAAGCAGTATAAAGATGCAATCAAGTGGTATGGCGAGTGGATGAAATTTACCTGTAAAGAAGATCCTGACATTTATACTCGTCAGGCACAGGCATTTTATGAAACGAAGCAATTAGCTAAAATGATTGCGCCTTCTGATAAAGCAATTGCCTTATATGAGAAGCCAAATAAGAACCCTTACGTTCTGAAGATGACTTCTTATTATGAGCGTAAGATGTATCCACAAACTATTAAAGTCGCAGAAACACTAGTTAACTTGTTTCCAGACAATAAGCAGTGGTGGACACAACTTGGTTTCTTCTACATGTTAGTCGAGAACTATAAGAACGCCTTGGCTACTTTTGAATTAGCCTATAATCAAGGTTTTTTATCGAAATCTTCTGAGATAAATGCGTTGGTTCAATTGTATGCGACTAATGAAATTCCGTATACGTCGGCAATACTTCATGAGAAGTATACAAAGTCCGGCCTGTTGAAGAAGGATGCGACTAATCTGGCAAGAATCGCAAACTCATTCCACAGAGCAAAAGAGTACGTAAAATCTGCCTATTATTATGGTGAAGCTGCAAAGTTAAGTTCAGATCCTGAACATTACCGTAAGCAAGGTACTTTATTACTCGGTGCTGAGAAATATTCGGAAGCGATTAAGGCACTCCAGAAAGCTTTGGACGAAGGTTCAAAGAAAACTGGGTCTGTTAATATGGCCATGATGGAAGCTTATTTCTATCAAGGTAAGTTCAAGCAAGCTTATAGGCATATGAAAGTAGCTGGTAAGGACAAAAGAACTTCCAGAAGTGCGAAAGCTTGGGAACCATATATTAAGGAAAAAGCCAAAAATCGTGGTATAAAGATTTAATTCGGATCTAAAAACCGATAAAGAAAATGCCGCTCACTTAAGATGAGCGGCATTTTTATTTCAAGTGAATTATATCGTTAGTCGCAATTACTCACACTTCTTTAAAGCAACTCTCAAACTCTTTCAATTTACTTCTAGTTACATAATTTAGAATTTCGAAAAGTTATTAATATTCAAACTTAATTTGTGTATTTTTAACTTGTTATAATTGGTTTTCATATGCAGACATAGGTTGTCAAAATCTGGTCGTTTAATTAACCGTTAATTCGATAATTTTAATTTTGTCTATTAAATATAAATAACAATTAATAACTACGACAATTATTTATGTTAGATAAAAATAATTATTAACTTGTTTAATTCTAATCAGGATTGTTTCTTAGTTTATGAGTGAGGTAGATGACTTGCAGCCTTAGCGCTAGCAACGCAATCCTGCATGGTTAGCGTTATAAATATTGATTGATTATAACTATTTGATATTTCTCAACAGCTACATGTATTTGAATGTACTTTGGCTTGTTAATTATTTGAAATCAAAGCTAGCAATTAACAATTTAGAATATGAATTTATTTAAAGTGTGTTAAAAGTTTATTATTGGATAGATTTTGTTGCGACATTTGCTAGTATTATTATCGCTGGGAGTTGGCATTATTTATTTTGTCTATGAGCCCTGAATGATGAAAGTACTCGAATTATGAACATTTGTGATTTTCTCTATGAAATAAAACAATAGTACTTGAGGTCTATAAACTTGAACACGCCATATTGAGCGTAATACTAAACATGACTCTCGTAACTTTATTATTAGGAATTTAATATGAAACAGGTTAAGAAATCGAATATCGCTTCAGCTTTGGGAGCAGTTGTATTAGGCTCTTTGGCCACCATGTCTGTAGAAGCAAATGCTAATCCGTTTACAATGAATACTTTAGATTCTGGGTATATGCAGGAAGCTGGCGAAGGCAAATGCGGTGAAGGCAAATGCGGCGGCAAGAAAGCTGGAAAAGAAGCTGGCAAAGAAGGCAAATGCGGCGAAGGCAAATGCGGTGGCAAAAAAGCTGGTAAAGAAGGCAAATGCGGCGAAGGCAAATGTGGTGGCAAAAAAGCTGGTAAAGAAGGCAAATGCGGCGAAGGCAAATGTGGCGGCAAAAAAGCAGCTAAAGAAGGAAAATGTGGCGAAGGCAAATGCGGCGGCAAAAAAGCCGGTAAAGAAGGCAAATGCGGCGAAGGCAAATGCGGTGGCAAAAAAGCCGGTAAAGAAGGCAAATGCGGCGAAGGCAAATGCGGTGGCAAAAAAGCCGGTAAAGAAGGCAAATGCGGCGAAGGCAAATGTGGCGGCAAAAAAGCAGCTAAAGAAGGTAAGTGCGGCGAAGGTAAATGCGGCGGCCAAGCCTAGTTTCAAAGTAGTATAGAAGATTGTCGATTTTAGGCCGGTTTATCCGGCCTTTATTATTTAAGGTGTCCGCTTATGAAAAAGATAGAAGGTGTAGGGCTGGGGCTAAGAAGAGAAATGCTCCCAGAATTAGACGGCCCTAAGTTTAATGGAAAACTGCCAAGTGAGGTCGATTTTTGGGAGATAGCACCAGAAAACTGGATCCCGTTGGGCGGTAAATATCATAAAACACTTTCTAAATTTACTAAATCGGCTAACTTCGTCACACATGGCCTATCTTTGTCGATTGGTAGCCCTGAGCCTATCGATGTTAATTTTGTAAAGGAAGTTAAGCACTTTTTAAATGAGCACAACATACAGCACTACAGTGAACATTTGAGTTATTGTTCTGGGCAAGGTCACTTGTATGATCTTATGCCTATTCCATTTACGCAAGAAGCGGTTCGTTTTGTTTCGGAACGAGTAAAGCAAGTGCAGGATATTATAGAGCGGCCCTTGATATTAGAAAACGTTTCTTACTATGCCGCACCAGGCCAAGAACTCACGGAGATTGAGTTTACTAACGCCATATTGGAAGAGTCAGGCTGTTTACTGCTGCTGGATGTGAACAATATCTATGTTAATTCAATCAATCATAAATATGACGCAGAGACCTTCTTAGCAGCATTACCATCCGAGAAAATAGCCTATGGCCATATTGCAGGGCACTACAATGAAGCTAAGGATTTAGTCGTTGATACTCATGGTTCAGATGTTATCGAGCCTGTGTGGAAACTTTTAGAAAAAGCCTATGCAATACACGGCGTTTTTCCAACTCTACTCGAGCGTGATTTCAATATTCCATCAATGGCAAAATTGCTAAAAGAAGTAAAACGGATTAAGAAAACTCAGCGAACCTATAAACTTAGAGAAGAAAGGAGAGCCTAAATGTTGTCGATGCATGCTATTCAGAACCAGTTTGCCGATCACATTCGGGACCCAGAGAACAATGCTCCAGTTGACGGTTTAGAAGATCGCCGATTAGGCATATATAGAGATTTGTTTTTTAATAACATTCTAGGGTTTCTTGAATCGGGTTTTCCGGTATTAAAGTCGTTGTATGCTGATGACTCGTGGTCAAAGATAGCCCGTGGCTTTTTCTCAACGCATACTTGCCGTTCTCCTTATTTTGTCGATATTAGTAAAGAATTTGTTGAATACCTTAGCAATGAGTATGAACGAGTCAAATCCGATCCTTTATTCATGATGGAATTAGCGCACTATGAGTGGATTGAATTGGCTTTAAGTATTCGAAAACAAGATAATCCTATTCATGTTTGGGATGGAAAACAACAAGTTGAAAAAGTCATGTTGTCTGAACTGGTTGAGTTGTTGAGTTATTCCTTTCCAGTGCATCAAATTTCCATAGATTTTCAACCAAAAGAAAGCGAATCACCAACCTATCTAGTTGTGCATAGAAATCAGGAAGACGAAGTCAACTTTACTGAGATTAATGCGATTACTGCACACCTGTTAAATAATGTGAAATCAAGCGAGGGCATCAAAATCGGCAAGCTGATTGATAACATGTGCTCTGAAATGCCTCAGGTACCAAGAGAGCAAATTTTTGCAGGAGCGCAACAAATAGTTACGCAAATGCTCTCAGCAGAAATATTATTGCCTGCGGATTAACCCCTAAAGAACTCCCCAGCCAATAATCTTTGCCAAACCGAATATGTCGCTGGCTGTGTCATTGCCTCATTACCACAATTGCATTACCATTGCGCTCTTTAGAGTAGTATTCAGCAGAGTCGTATTTCTGCCTAAATTTGGAGAACGTATCAATGCATAACAATGAACAGACCAAGGAGTCTTACGATCCTTTTAATGCGACCTATTTTCTAGTTGCACTTGTTGTGCTTTTGGCTATGCCGTTGATGCATGTCATTATGGGTTGGTTAACTTATTTTTTTAGATAGTCATTCATTATCGCTCGATAGCACTCACAAACTTGCAAGAGGCAAAGTGTGACTCCCGTAGATATCAAAGCAGCAATTAACACCATACCTGATTACCCCAAACCGGGGATACTGTTTCGCGATGTTACTAGTCTGATGCGCGACAAGGTGGCTTTTAGAAGGACAATTGAATTACTTGCAGAGTTCTATTCCGGTTTGTCCTTCGATCATGTTGTAGGAACAGAAGCTAGGGGATTTATATTTGGTGCGCCACTTGCTATAGAACTGGGTATCGGGTTTATTCCCGTTCGTAAATCTAACAAACTTCCTGGAAAAGTCATTTCGGAAAGTTATGAGTTGGAGTACGGAACAGATACTTTGGAAATGCATGATGATTCAATATTTAAAGGCGATCATGTATTAATGATTGATGACCTTTTGGCAACCGGGGGAACAATGCTAGCTACAGCTAAGTTAATAAGACAACTTGGTGGAATAGTATCCCATGCCGGGTTTGTCGTTTCTTTACCTGATTTAGGTGGTATAGAACGACTAGTCGCAGAAGGTATAGAGTGTCAATCAATTTGCCAATTTGAAGGGGAATAATTGAGCAATGAGTTATCAAGTACTCGCTCGTAAATGGCGACCCAATTCTTTTTCTGAATTAGTCGGACAGGAACACGTAGTCGCAGCGATTTCCAATGCGTTGGATAATAATCGGCTGCATCATGCTTACTTGTTTACTGGCACTAGAGGTGTGGGTAAAACCACAATTGCTCGTATATTCGCAAAAAGCTTAAATTGTGATGAAGGAATGGGTTCCCAGCCTTGTGGTCGTTGTAGTACGTGCCAAGAAATAGAGCAAGGTAACTTTGTTGATCTGTTAGAAATAGATGCTGCTTCCAGAACCAAGGTTGAAGATACAAGGGATTTGTTAGACAACGTACAGTACAAGCCTACAAGAGGTGAGTACAAAGTGTATTTAATAGACGAAGTACACATGTTGTCCAAACACAGTTTTAACGCACTGCTGAAAACCTTGGAAGAACCACCACCCCACGTTAAATTTTTACTCGCCACAACGGATCCCCAAAAATTACCGATAACAATTTTGTCTCGCTGTTTACAGTTCACTCTAAAGGCCTTGACCCGTGAACAGATTTTAAAGCAGCTTCAATTTATATTACAAAAAGAAAACATTCCGGTTGAGGCTTCTGGTTTGCAAGAAATTGCTAGGGCAGCTCAAGGAAGCATGCGGGACTCATTAAGTTTAACTGACCAAGCTATTGCCCAAGGTAATGGAAATGTTACTGCTAAGGTGGTAGCCGATATGCTTGGTTTGTTAGATCGTAATGTCGTATTGAAATTGTTGAACGCCATTCTTAAAAAAGACAAACACACCACGATGCAGTTAGTGGAAGATTTGTCGGTTCAAGCCCCTGACTATAGTCAAGTTTTGGCTGAAATTATGAGTTACCTGCATCAAGTTGCGTTGACGCAATTTGTGCCAGAGGCATGTAAATTGGAAACTCATGCTGCAAAAGCTGTATTTACCTTAGCAAAAGCGGTTCCACCAGAGCATATTCAACTGTTATATCAAATAGCACTTCAGGGACGAAAGGATTTACCTTTTTCTGTGGAGCCAAGGGTTGGTTTGGAAATGACTTTGCTAAGAATGTTAGCGTTCACGCCGAGCAGTTTACCATTAGAAAGTAAATCTTTAAGCGAGCTAATATCCAATGCACCCGTTAACGCATTTAGCAATACTGTCAGTGTTGCTCAGTTACCAGCTGCCCCTGAAAAAAACATTGATATTGTCAGTGAGTATAAGCCGGAGGCGATTTCCCCTGTAACGTCAAATGAAGCAGCTGCACAAGTTGAGGTTGTTGAGAAACAATTGCAAGTAGATGCCAGTGAGGTGATTAATTCTGAATTACCAGATGAGCTGGAAGTTGGACACCTCAATGCAGAGCAAGAAAGTTTAATTCAACAAGCTGAAGAGATGACAGCAACAGAGTTAGGTAATGTTGAAAATAGTCAATATAACCAATTTTTCGATGGGAACTCAGTAGCTGAATTTGAAGCTAGTGAGGAATATGTTGCTCAAGCCGGTTTTCCAATGGAACATTCTGCAGAGCCAGAGCCAGAGCCAGAGCCAGAGCCAGAGCCAGAGCCAGAGCCAGAGCCAGAGCCAGGATTTCTGAAAACAGAAGAGCTATTGGCGCTACGTTCACAAATTAAACAAACTATCAGCGAAGACGTTGAGCAGGATGACGATAGCAGCTCACCTCGGCTGGTTAGTGGTGCTCGTTCGGCACCTGAAGAGGCAAAGGAATCACCTTCACGATTGGTGACATCTACAGACCAGAAAATTGAACAGTACAATGCTCCTCTTCAAGAGGAAGCACCTACTCAAAACCTAGTGCATACCAAATCCCAAAATGTTCAGCCTGAATGTTTTTCCCAAGAGGAAACTCAGGGGGGGAACGACAGGCCGGGTTCGTTGGATTTATTAGAACCAGCCACGAATAATCAGGACTTTTCATCCAATTTTGAATTTTCTCCACCAGACTATAACGAAGAAGCACCAACTGTCGATGTAGAATCATCTTCAAGGGAATCCTTTGGTGGGGATGATAAAAAGAAATCTTCGGTAGTGGATACTAATAGTCTCCCTATTGAGTTATTGGATAATGAACAATCGATTCAAGAAGCATCAACTTTAGAGCAATCAACCACTAGTAATACCGTTGATGTTAATGAAGATGTCGATTTTGACATTCCGTATCGTTTGTCGAATGGCAAAAAAGTGGAAAAAGCGTCTCAGTTAGATACCTGGAGTCAGTTAATCGAAGAAATGGGGCTTCCTGGATTAACTAAGCAAGTCGCAATCCACAGTATGTATAAAAAGAATGCTGAACAAATAGTACTGACGCTTGGGCAAGATAAAAAACATCTATTGGGCCCCACCACCAAAGCCTCCTTAACGGAATCATTAAGTGAAACGTTGCAACAGAAGGTGGAAGTGGAAATTCAATTGGGCGACGTCGCAGATACTCCATACGCAGTGCAGCAAGCTATTAATAAAATGCGCTTGAACCATGCTCAAAAAGTGATTGTCGAAGATCCTGAAGTGCAGCTTTTATGCGCAGAGTTTGACGCTAAAATAATTAACGACAGTATTAAACCAAGATAAGAGAGAAAACTTATGTTTAAAGGTGGAATGGGTAATATCATGAAGCAGGCTCAGCAAATGCAGGAGCGTATGCAAAAAGCCCAGGAAGAATTAGCTGATATGGAAGTGATTGGTGAATCTGGAGCGGGTTTGGTTAAAATAACCATGACTGGCAATCACAATGTGCGAAAAGTTGAGATAGATGAAAGCTTAATGTCAGAAGATAAGGAAATGCTGGAAGATTTGTTCGCTGCAGCAGTGAATGATTCGGTACGTAAAGTACAAGAAACCAATCAGGATAAAATGTCGCAACTTACTGGTGGTATGCCAATGCCTCCAGGCTTTAAATTTCCAATGTAATTAAAATACTGTGAGCATGAATGAAATTTAGCCCATTGATTGATGAGTTAATTACTCATTTTAAGTGTTTGCCTGGCGTAGGGGCAAAAAGTGCGCAACGAATGGCGTTTCAATTATTGGAACGCAATCGTGAAGGAGCATTAAAGCTAAGCAAAGCCATTCACGATGCAATGGAGCATGTTCGACATTGCTCACAGTGCCGCAATTTTACGGAGGCTGCTTTGTGCGATATTTGCAGCAATCCCTCACGTTCCGAAAACGGTATTTTATGCGTGGTTGAATCTCCGCAAGATGTAATTGCTATTGAGCAATCTTCAGAATTCAAAGGCAAATACTTTGTATTGATGGGGCACTTGTCACCAATAGATGGCATTGGGCCAAATGAAATTGGCATCCCGGAGCTTACTGAGTTATTGCAAGAGCATGAGATTTCTGAAGTCATACTTGCTACCAACTTTACAGTTGAAGGTGAGGCTACTGCGCACTTTCTAAGTGACCTTTGCAAATCAAGCAATATCAAGGCAACCCGAATCGCCAGAGGCGTGCCAATGGGCGGTGAGTTGGAATATATAGACGGCAGTACATTGAGCCATGCCTTTCAAGGTAGGCAACAATTTTAGAATTTCTTGGCCTGAATTCTCGGGCCTCTTTAGAACAAATATGATGCTGAGAGGCGCAAATTTAGCTGTGCAGGAAGCTCTTGCTTATCCATAGCTCAGGTTTCTTAGTAAATATCCTTAAATTCGTTGTTGAATTTGTCACATTTGCCCCAATTTTTGACGTTGATTAGATGCTGTTTGTATTAGGATTTGTTGATCTGTCGCATTTAAACTCTGTTCTGTCCCAAGGTGTTTTTGTTTCCATCTCAAATTGGAATGAAACAAATTACGTCGGGCAATGTTAAAGAACATGAGTTAATAAATACGGTAATTGCAATAGATCAACCGGTCCTATGCTTGGAATTAGTCCAGATAAACAGTACCACCAAACTTAATTGCGGATATGAATTAGGAGCTGCTTGAATATGGCTGAAATTGCCCAAAAAGAAACTCACGGTTTTCAAACGGAAGTTAAACAACTTCTGAATTTAATGATCCATTCTCTTTATTCAAACAAAGAGATTTTTCTACGTGAATTGGTATCAAATGCCGCTGATGCAGCAGATAAACTTCGTTTTAAAGCGTTATCTGATGATTCGCTATATGAAAGCGACGGTGATTTACACGTTAAATTGAGTGTTGATAAAGAAGCTGGCACCGTTACTATTTCTGACAACGGTATTGGTATGACCCATGATGAGGTTATCGACAATCTTGGAACGATAGCGAAGTCGGGTACTGCCGAGTTTTTCAGCAAGCTTTCTGGTGATCAGGCAAGTGATTCTCAGCTTATTGGTCAGTTTGGTGTTGGTTTTTATTCTGCATTTATTGTTGCAGATAAGGTAACAGTAAAAACGCGTCGTGCAGGCGATGCCATTGAAAATGGTGTTGAATGGGAATCTGAAGGTGAGGGTGAGTTTTCCGTAAGCAAAATCGATAAGGCGGAGCGCGGAACTGAAATTACATTGCACGTACGTTCAGATGAAAATGAATTCCTGGATGAATGGAAGTTACGTAGCATTATAGGTAAATACTCTGAGCACATCTCTATTCCTGTTAAAATGTGGAAAGATGGCGTACCCGAAAGTGAAGGGGAAGACGGAGAAAAAGTAGAAGCTATCCCTGGTGAATGGGAAAACGTAAATAAAGCAACTGCATTGTGGACCCGCGATAAATCAGACATTAGCGAAGAAGAATACAACGAATTCTACAAACATATTTCTCATGACTTCGGTGAGCCTCTGCAATGGAGTCATAATCGCGTAGAAGGAAAAACGGAATATACCAGCTTGTTATATATTCCAGCTAAAGCACCTTTTGATATGTGGAATCGTGACCAAAATCACGGTTTGAAATTGTATGTGCAACGTGTATTCATTATGGATGATGCGCAGCAATTTATGCCGAACTACCTCAGATTCGTAAAAGGATTGTTAGATTCTAATGATCTGCCATTAAACGTATCTCGTGAACTTTTGCAAGACAACAAGATTACCCAAACCTTGCGTCAAGGTTGTACTAAACGCGTACTACAAATGCTAAATGGAATGGCAAGCAATGATCCTGAAAAGTATCAAGGCTTCTGGGCAGAATTTGGAAATGTGATCAAAGAAGGACCAGCTGAAGACGCTACCAATAAAGACAAAATAGCTAAGTTGTTGCGTTTCGCTTCTACAAACAGCGATTCTGAAGCGCAAACAGTCTCTCTTGAAGACTACATTGGTCGTATGAAGGAAGGTCAGGATAAAATCTACTTTACCAGTGCTGACAGCTACCAAGCCGCTAAAAACAGTCCTCATTTGGAAATCTTCCGTAAGAAAGGCATTGAAGTTTTGTTGATGTTTGATCGTGTTGACGAGTGGTTAATGTCACACCTTACTGATTTCGACGAAAAACAGCTGCAATCTGTTGCTCGTGGTGCATTGGATTTGGGCGATCTTGATGATGAAGAAAGCAAGAAAGCTCATGAAGACGCTGAAAAAGAAGTGGAAGGATTAGCTGAGCGCGTGAAAACGGTGCTTGGTGATGAAGTCAATAGTGTTAAATTTACTCACCGCTTAACAGATTCACCAGCTTGTGTTGTGGCTGAAGAATTTGGCATGAGTACACAAATGCGCAAAATGATGATGTCTGCGGGACAGGAAGTACCTGAGATCAAATATAATCTGGAATTAAACCCAGAGCATGATTTGGTTAAAATACTGGCAGATGTCCAAGATGAAGAACAATTTTCAAAATGGGCAAAAGTACTACTGGACCAAGCTGCATTATCTGAGCAAGGCAATCTAAAAGATCCTGCTAGTTTCGTGCAAAACTTGAATAGCTTATTGATGAAACTAGCAAAATAGACTGAGTTTTAGAAGCAAATAAAGCTTCGGGGACAGTTCTGAAATATGACGCTAAATTGGATCTGGATCTAATTTTATGCAGGAAAGTAAAAATTCGTTGGTTTTTTTGCTTCCCCATATTGACTCTGTCCCCAGTTATTCTAAAGTGAATGCTTGATCTAAATATGGCTGCATTTGTGGCTAGGGCAAACGGCCCTAGGACTGAAGTCCAATACCTATAAACCATTTACGCGATTAAGCTAAAGTATTCTAGTGAAAGATGTCATTAAAATACTTGGGAGAAACTAAACTATGCGCATTATTCTTCTTGGGGCGCCAGGTGCCGGAAAAGGCACTCAGGCTCAGTATCTAATGGGTAAATATGGCATCCCTCAAATTTCTACCGGGGATATGCTTAGAGCCGCTATTAGCGCAGGAACAGAATTGGGTTTGGAAGCCAAAAAAATCATGGACGAAGGAAAGTTGGTGTCAGATGAACTCATTATTGGCTTGGTTAAAGAGCGTGTAGCGCAAGCTGATTGTGAAAAAGGATTTTTGTTAGATGGCTTTCCCCGCACGATCCCTCAAGCTGATGCAATGAAAGAAAATGGCATAGATGTGGATCATGTAATTGAGTTTGATATTGATGATGAAATTATCGTTCATCGTATGGCGGGGCGAAGAGTCCATCCGGGGTCTGGACGCGTTTATCATATCGAATACAATCCACCAGAGGTTGAAGGCAAAGACAATGAATCCGGTGAAGATTTAGTTGTTCGGCCTGATGATCAAGAAGATACCGTTAGAAAACGGTTAGCGGTTTATCACGAGCAAACTAAACCATTAGTCGATTATTATTTGAAAGAAGCTTCTGAACAACGTTGCCAATATCACAAGATTGACGCAAGCATTCCTGTCGCTGAAGTTAACGCAAAGTTAGATAAGTTACTTTAGAATACTGGATTAAGAAGCTAGATTCTTAAAATCTGTTTAAAAAAGCCCGGTATTGCTGCCGGGCTTTTTGTTGTGTTTCTTTTAATCGAGTATTTAATCTAAAGGTTAAAAAGTCGTTTAAAAGAGGTTAAGGCCAATTATTTAAATGTACATTTAGAAGTGGCAATAGCGCTTTCAGTATTACCCGCACTGCTTACATCTACTCGGCTAACCATTCCACCGAAGAAACGACACTTCTTAACTTCAGCTTGGAATGTAAATGATGCTTGACCACCAAGTACATTTTCAGCTTTCAATTCCGTGCCTGCTGCAGGTAAAGTACCTGTTCCATTGAAGTATGCAGTTGAACCAGTTGTACCTGATTCATTCTCAATACCAACAGTAGCGTTAACACCCGTTAGATCGCCTTGAGAACCATAGGTGTACCAAACGTTATTGGAATCATCTGCTTGAATCCAAATTTGGAAGCTATGAGTGTTAGCAGGATCACTTGGATCAGTACCAAAACGAGGCGCGTTGGCCCATTCAAATATGTTCCAGCTAGTGACGCCATCTGTCAATGTTGCAACATAGAAATTACCACCAGAACTTAAATCCAAATCGGTCCAAAGCGGTGCAAGCATGTTGTTAGGAACGGAAGGGCTTGGCAATTGTGAGTTGGTCGCTGAAACAGCTACGCCGCTTTCAGTTCCTACTTCTAGTACACCATTCATCGAGAATATTACGGATGAATAAGTGTCACCATTGTAGCTAAATGGAGCGACATTAAAAATGACCGCGCCATCATCACAGTTTGCTGGGCAAGCTGATGGTTGAATGCCTAATGCTGCAAGAGGTAAGTATCCTGCTGGTGAAGTAGCTGAAGGTCCTAAATTGATTGCGGACTTATCTAGGCTACCACTCCAGTTGAAAGAATCACCATCAAATGCAAAATCAGCAACACTTGAACCGCCAGTTACGGATTGGGTTGCAGAACCTTCAACGTACTCTAAACCGCGAGGCATTTTACTTGATAGTTCAATATCACCGTCAAGAGGGCCATTGCTAAGGTTAATTGTGTAGGTTTGTACATCACCTTTGCGAACTTCTGCTTTATCTACGCTGTTATCAAGAAACGCAGAAGAGGATTTTGCACCAAATGCGGCAACAGGCATATGCAACTTAGCTAAGTTACCCATTAATGGAATAATTTCCACGTCACCAAAATTCCAGTTTGCATCAGCAAAAGCTGTATCTACCGTTACTTTGACATCCGCACTTTCGCCATCACCAAGAACAAGTACAAATGGGTCAACCCAAATATTCATACCCTGAGCTTTTGGATAACCAAACATTGTCCATACGCCCCAATTACCTGAGCGGTTAGTTACTGTTCTGGTAAAACTACATCCTTCAACACAAGAACTATCTTGCATACTAGCGATGTTCAATGTTTTAGGATCGCCGCCAGTCTCTGGATTTGCAGCAAGGAAGTTTGCAGGCGTTTCATCAAGTACCAAACCTGACTGAAGTACTTTAGTTAGGTCAATACGCCCAGCACCAGTATCAAAAGGGTCGGCTTTTGTAACGCCATCTTCTTTAAATACGTTTTTGTCTTTAGACGTCAACATAATGGCAGATTTAATTTCGTAAGGTGTCCAGTCAGTTGAACCGGCAACTAACGCACCAGCACCCGCATTATGTGGGCTAGACATGGACGTACCAGAAAGGAAACCAAACTCATCGCCACTAGTATTAGCTGAGCTATTTACCGCGGCAAATATATCAACACCAGGGCCACCGATATCCGGCTTGATGACATCAACTTTAGAAACAGGACCGCGAGAACTAAAGCTTGCGGTAATATCACCTAGGCTATCATCAATAACGGTTTGCGCACCCGCAATGCTTCCAGCTGTATTGGCGTTATTCGCTACCCAATCCTTTATTATTTGACCGTCGTTAAAACTAACATGAACGGCAGGTAAGAAGTGAGCATCACCACTTAACGAATCACCATTCGCTTCAGCGTTAGCTAAAACCAAACCACCGGCCCCACCGGCTAAAACGTTCTCACCCTTAGCTACACGGGCAATGGTTCCACGATCACAAATAACAATTTCGCCGTTAAAGTGCCCGGCAGGAAATGGTTCAAGACATTGTGCAGAGTTAGTATCGTTAGATGAACCATTAGCAGTAGGGAAGTCACCGGCATATACAATTGGCGCTGGTCCGTAAGGAGCAGTGAAGCCTTTACCGCTAATATCAGCTAAAGCGGCACTGTCACTAGACATTGTCACTACGGAGTTAGTTAATGTGCGGTTATGAGTTAGTGCGGCTGTTGTGGAAACCCATGGTGATGCATGGTCACTGGTTCCAGCTCCAGGGCCATCGTTACCCGCAGAAACGGCAACATAAATACCAGCCGCCGTTGCATTTAGGAAACCTAATTCAGTCGCACTATTGTATGGGTCATCACCGCCAGAAATTGAGTAATTAAGGGCATGGATACCATTTGGTAGAGCAGATGCATCAATGACCACTTGCTCAATTGCTGCTAACAGCGCAGAGCCTGGGCAGTTATCAATACAAACATCATACGCGATGATATTGGCATGGGGTGCAACGCCTGAGACTTCGCGAACCAGATCCGTTGTTGGGCCTCTTAATGTAGCGCCTTTTACCACGTTACCTGCAGCCGTGCTTGCGGTATGGCTACCGTGTCCATCTGAATCTTCAGGAGATCTAGGGTCTTCACTGGAATTAACCATATTCCAGGCACCGATCAACTTGTCATTACAGAAAGTTTCATCAGTCGTGTCACAAAAACTACCGGGAAGGTAGTTACCGCTTCCTAGAGGGTTTGTATGGTCATATCCGTCGCCGCCAATATCTGCAAAGGAAGCATGGTCGTGATTGATACCAGTATCGAGTACTGCAATAACTAAACCTTCTCCGGCATTGCCTTTAAGCCCTCGCTTGTCCAGATTCCAGAAATCTTTAGCGCCGATCCATGCTGGACCAGCATCAGTGTTGATTTGCTCGAATCTTTCTTTTTCGATGTTTAATACGCCAGGAAGACGTTCAATTTGCTTCGCTTCTTGTTCAGTTAACTCCATAGCCATGCCATTGAAAACATGACTGTATTGATATTTAACGTCAACAGTGCGCCCAATGCTTGCCTGAACGGAGTTCTTAACACCGGTTTGTTGTCTTTCAAGAAAGGTGCGGTAAGTTGCTACAGATGGCGCTCGAGTATCAAGCTTGTTTCCACCCGTTGATTTAAGACTTGTACCAGGCATACCCGAAATACCACCGTTATAGGCGGCAACGGAAGGAGCCATAAGTCTTACGAGGTAAGTCGATTTTTCCTTGGTACTGAATGAAGGCTTTTTCCCTTCATTCAAAGGGTTTATTTGATTTACCGCAGCAGGTTGTTGCGAAGAAATATCCATAGTACTTGCCGAGGCATGGAGCGAGCCAAGAGTACCTAGCGCTAGACATACGCCTAATGCTGTCTTGGTTGATACTAAAGATTTAGTAAATGACATGTTAGTAGACCACCTTGATGTTGGCTGCAAAATTACTGAACCAATGGAGTGCCTTGCGGTAAACCAAAATGTTGCGTTTAGCGAGATTTTCCTGAAAACCAAATTCTTATTATTGTTCGGCTAAACCAAGCCAACTCAGAATTTTGCAAGAATTTTATTATTAAAGTGTACCTTTTATAAATAGGCGGAAAAAATATTACCGCATGAAAGGAGGGGCAGCCAATACTTTGATGTAATAAGAAGTAAGATTTTTTACCGTTAAGGCGCTAAGACATCATGAATGAATGCGATAGTCGGAACTGCTTTTTTTCAAATTGTTGATAATTAGAATAAAAATGTCATTTTTGCCTAAATTCACTTACCTGCTCCGAAGTTAACTTGTTAATTAAATGGGATTTTTTATATTAAAAACGTATATTAAAAATATAAAAATTTAACGTTTGTGAGGAGGAGAACTTGATTCTCTTGCTTTAGAAAATATGTTCTTTAATACAGATGAAATCAAACCTATCATTAAGATGACTAAATTCAGTGGTAGTCTTGAATGGAATGCTTTGTGTTTAAGTCTAGAAAACCTATTAGTGAATACTCGAAGAAAAATACATAAGCTCGCTTTGAGATAAAGTTATTACTTATCTCGAACTCAGGTTACTTAAACAATAGGTGCTTGAATTAAATTCAGTTCCAGATAAATTGTTATTACAATAGTGATAGCTTAAATAATAAATTTTGCATGCAAAGGAGCCATCATGGCCGCGACAGGGTTACTCGCATTATTGGATGATATTGCGACATTATTGGATGACGTTGCTGTAATTACAAAGCTTGCAGCAAAGAAAACCGCTCCTGTTTTAGGGGATGACTTGGCAGTGAATGCTGAGAAGTTATCTGGTGAAATTAGAGCTAGTCGAGAGCTACCGGTTGTTTGGGCGGTGTTTAAAGGCGCATTGCTGAACAAAGTTATCTTAGTGCCAATTGCCTTGTTGCTTAGCTACTTCCTTCCTATTGTTATCATGCCCTTATTAATGTTGGGTGGTGCTTATTTGTGTTTTGAAGGCACCGAGAAAATCTGGCATACCATTGCACATAAAAAAGAAGTCGAACAAGAACACCACAATTTATTGGAGTCTGTGGCCAATGAACATGTGGACATGCAGGAGTTCGAACAACAAAAAATTAAGTCAGCTATACTGACGGATCTTATTTTAAGTCTTGAGGTTATCGTTTTAGCCTTGGGTACGGTAGCTGGGCAACCTCTAATAAATCAATTTATAGCCTTGGCCATTATTTCATTTGCAATGTCCGTTGGAGTATATGGTTTGGTGGCTGGCATCGTTAAAATTGACGATGGTGGACTATTACTGATCAAAGATGAATCCGACAATTTCACCGGAAAGTTTAAACGTGGATTGGGGCAATTTATGATTGGATTTGCGCCCCGATTTATGAAATTTCTCTCCGTTGCTGGCACAATTGCCATGTTTTTGGTTGGGGCAGGAATCATCTCTCATTCTATTCATGCAATTAGTGAGTTATTCCATGAAGTAGAGTTGTTGCTCAGTGCGATTGCCATAGTCGGTTCCGTTCTGGACGTTATAGCATTGCCAGTTATGAACCTGATTTTAGGGTTTTTATTAGGGGCGGTGTTGGTTGCTATTAAAGAATTGACCCTAAGCATATTAAAAGCAAATTGAATTTGGTCGAAGTATCAATTCGAACTTGGGTTTACTGATCTCGAAAGATCAGCTAGCCCAAGAGCCGAGCCAACACTTCGGAGTAATAAAAGTTTACTGTCACTGGTTGGGCTATATCGGGTTAGTCCTGTTCTTTGAATGGAAGCAGCGTTTCCGCTTGTTTTTTATATTCTTCTATATGGGTATTATCTTCTTCAATAAAATTGGCTATAGCATGCTGAAAAGCAGGTTCTTTCAACCAGTGATTTGAATAGCAATAAGTTGGTTCGAAGCCACGTTGAATTTTGTGTTCGCCTTGTGTTCCTGGATTGAATTTTGAAATGTTTTGTTCAATGCAATATTCAATGCCTTGATAATAACAACACTCAAAATGCAGGCCACTGACATCTACCAATGAGCCCCAGTATCGGCCATATAAAGTATCAGAATCTTTAAAATACAAGGCACCTGCTACAGGTTGCTCTTGAATTGTAGCGACAACCAGCATCAGGTCATCTCTACATGTTTCCAGCAAACCCGCAAAAAAGGATTCGCTTAAATACCCAATGTGCCCACTGCGTTTAATGTAAGTTTGTTGGTAGCAGCGGTAAAAGAATGATAAATGCTCCTCGTTTAAATCATTTCCAGAAATCCTTTCAATTTTGAAATCTGGATTCAGCAGTTTATTGCGTTCCTTCTTTAGATTTTTCCTTTTACGAGACGTGAACGTCGTTAGAAAATCATCGAAGCTGTTAAAGCCTTTGTTGTGCCAAATAAACTGAACGCTTTTACGCTGTTGCCAATTATGGGCCAAAAATTGTTCCGACAAGGTTTGCTCAGGAAAAAGTAAGTGTGTTGAAGAGTAGTGTTCCTGTTGGCAGTGTTTTTCGAGTGCAATGACTATTGCGTTAACTAATTCGGCGGTTGGCTCATTCAAACTTAATAAACGTGGTCCAGTGGCGGGGGTAAATGGAATGCAGGCGGTTAGTTTTGGGTAGTATGGAAAGCCATATCGTGAATAAGCTTCTTCCCATGCCCAATCAAAAACATACTCCCCACACCAATTGGTTTTTATATATAAAGGCATGGCTGCAACTAAAATGTCGTTATCGTAGACACAAAGATGATTTGGAGTCCAACCGCTGTCGTAACCTACGGCACCAGAGCTTTCCATCAGAGACAAAAAGCCATATTGAATAAATGGGTAGTCAGATTTAACTAGACGCTGCCATTGCTGGGGCGTGATTTTACAAATATTTTTGATAAACTTGATGGTTAGTGGCATAAATAAATTCAAATCTGTTAAATAAATGGTGAATTAGTCTGAATGGATACAAACAACAAAGAGCAGACACCTGAAATAAATACTTCAAGGGAAGAACAGCAGATCCGGCAAAGCATTGTCCGCTATCTTGCACAAAGAGAGCATGGATTCAATGAATTAATTCTCAAACTTGCACAAAAAGGTTATTCCGAACCGATTTGCCTCAGCGTTTTGTCAACTTACAGGGATAAAGGTTGGCAATCAGATAGCCGTTTTGCTATGCAACTTATTAAGCGCCGTATTGATCGAGGATATGGCTTCCAATACATTATAAGAGAATGCCGCAGTAGAGGTATTGAGTCAGTAGGGGTCGATCAAATACTTAGCGACCTAGATGTAGATTGGATGGAATTGGCAAAAAACGTGGCAATTCGCAAGTTTGGTGACTCCCAGCCGAAAGATCAAAAGGATTATATTAAACGTTGTAATTTCTTGAGCAATCGAGGGTTTGATATCAATGAGATAAGGAAGATCTATCCAGCTAATTGGTATTAATGTGTGCTGGATAAGGATTTGTTCTATCTAAACAGATTTTCTTTATTGTTTTAAGGCGGCCCCGGGTTCTAAATCGTTAAAGGTGAGCTTGTAGAGAAATGCTAGTTTTGAAAATGGCTCAATTTATTTTGTTGCTTGGTAAAGAGAGTGAAGCAGCCAATAATCGGCTATCTGTATCAGGCGAATATTAACATTCCTTATTTTAAAATCATTTCTAAAACGTATTACAATAAATGGAGAGCCCATTTCAGTCGAGATGAGTTTTTAGTTATTTATATTTTATACCTAATCTAAAAAAATCATAACTTTTACCAATTCCAACAAAAATTCCAACGGTTATTAAATAGACATTTAATTTTGCCGCTAAGTTATTTCTCGTTCATTGATAAATCAAATCCTTTCCCTCAAAGGTTTTTTAAACAAATACAACACATATCCGTAAGAATAATCTTCACATAGTGAATATTTTGATAAAAGTGTGAGTATTACGTTTAACAATCCATTTTTTTGAAGTTATTTCAATATTGATATTTATACACAATTCAGATTGGGATATTAAAAGGTCTTTTTTGTGGGATTATTTGAATAAATCAATTTGTACTTACCAAATCCTTTCTCATTTTGGCTGGTTAGAGGTCTTTTAATATCCCTTGTAATCCGGTTAAAAACGCAACCATGTTTCAATATGTAAAAATTTATTGATTAAAAAATATTACATTCTCTGAGTTGAAAATAAAAATAATATAGTATCTAATGGCGCTGATTTTGTTAATGGATAAGTTGTTGCTCGTTTTTATTTCACGTTTGTTGGATTTGTTTTATTTTAAATAAAAACGTTATAAAACAAATGTATAGGTGTTTTTGTCTGCTTTGTGACATGTAAAGTAAATAGGCTTTTTTTTGATTTTTTCGTGAAAAAAATTGGCTTTCCGGTGTTTTGTTTTGGTCTTTTGTGATTTCGGTTGTAAGTTAAAAAGGAAGTGTTTTAGAGATGAATTTACTTTTTAATAAAAAGGTTATAATGCTGGCCGAGGGTAATCTCGGTGTAATGACGAGTAAGGTTTGTGCTAGTTTCATTCGCTATAAACCAGAGGACTGTGTAGCAGTAATTGATAGTTCAAAAAGTCAAAGGTTTGTGAATGAAGTTTTAGGCTATGGAAATGAAATTCCTATTGTGGACTCGATACAGGAATGCCTTAAATTTGAACCGGATGTGTTATTAATCGGCATGGGCACGTATTCAAATACTCTACCCGAAAGTTGGCGCCAAACCATAAAGTTTGCCCTTTTAAATGGGATTCATGTTGTTAGTGGGTTGCATTTTAGAATAGGCAATGATGCAGAGTTATCTCGAATTGCTGCTGATAATAATTGTGAAATATGGGATTCAAAAGAGCCTCCAAAGGATTTAAGAACCAGTGTTAATAATGTTGAGGAATTAGAATCTTCTTCAACCTATGTAATTCACACCGTTGGCAGTGATTGCCGCGTTGGAAAAAAGACGACAAGTTTAGAAATTGCGAAATCAGCTAATACTAGAGGTTACAAAGCTGGCGTGGCTGCGACCGGTCAAAGTGGTATGTATATTACTGGTAGCGGCGTAGCTGTTGATGCAGTACCTGCTGATTTTATTGCAGGGGCCACTGAACAATTGGTTCAAGAAACCGCTAAGAATAATGATTGGGTCGTCGTTGAAGGACAAGGTTCAATATCCCACCCTGCTTATAGTGGTGTAACACTTGGCCTGCTTCATGGTGCGATGCCAGAAGCGCTTGTCCTGTGCCATCAGGCAGATTTAAACCATCATAAAAATTGGCCACATATTCCTTTGCGTTCCATACAGGAATTAGTGCAGCTATATGAACAATTGGCAGCGTGTATCAGACCCGCCAAAGTTGTTGCTATAAGTCTCAACTGTTCTCATTTAAGCAAAGAGCAAGCCGACCAATATGCGGAACAGTTAGAAAAGCAAGTTGGTTTACCTGTCGCTGATGTTATTCATCATGGTGCGGACAAGATTGTAGATGCCTTAGCAGCATTTCAAAGTTCGAAGCAGGTAGAGCGCGTCGCTTAATAGTAAAAGAATTCGCTTTATTTCAATATTTAAATAGTGGCTCTGTATCAATAAGAGCCATCAATTCGATTTATTTAAAAGGAATATCAGATGTTACTTCAAGTAAACCCGGTCCGTTCAATCGGAGAGCTCGCGACCATACCATCGTCGAAACCTGAGACTCAACGAGCAATCATCGCAGCAACACTTGCGAAAGGTAAGTCAATTATTTACAACGATTTGCGTTGTCTTGAAACCACTACGATGAAGGAAGCCTGCAAAAATGTAGGTGCCAAGATCATCGAGAAGGATGGTTTTTTAGAAATCGAAGGTGTTGGAAACGAAATTAATACCAGCAATAAAGTTATTGATGCCTTGGGTTCAGGATTGGTATTTAGAGTGTTCACGGCGCTTACTTGTTTCTCTACGACTCCTGCGGTCATTACTGGCGACGCCATTTTGCGTGGTCGAGTAATGAAGCCGTTATTTGATGCTTTGCAAACGCTGGGCGCGAACATTCATTGTATTGCCGACGAGCACAAAGCACCCGTTGTGAATTGGGGGAATGGAATGCGTGGTGGACGTTGCGTTATTCCTGGAAATGTTAGTTCGCAATTTATTACTGCGGTTATGTTGGCTGCGCCAATGGCTCAGGAACCGACTGAAATTATTATTGAAGGTGAAATTCTTTCTAAGTCTTATATTCGTCAAACAGTAGATGCTATGCAAATGGCAGGCATTAAGTTGGAAGTGTCTGAAGACATGGCTTGTATTGTTGTTTACCCAGGTGAATACCAAGCATCTGAATACCATATTAGCGGTGATTATACATCTTCGTCCTACATTATTGCAGCGGCAACAATGTTCAAAGGAAACATGATCCTCAATAACATGAAAAGCGGCAGTTTGCAGGGTGAAAGAGCGGTTTTAAGCGTGATTCAGGAGTTGGGCCTCAAATTGGAATTTAATGATGAAAAGGCGCAATTAACGATCATTAACGACAAAGACGCTTTAGAAGGTGATTTTGAATTCGATGCCAGTGATTATCCCAATATCGTTCCTACCTTAGCTGTCATTGGTATGTACGTAAAAGGCACATTCAGAGTGATTGGCGGTTCCATTACACGTCTTCACAAATCCCCAAGAATTAAGGCCATTGTTAGCGAATTGCAAAAGCTGGGTGTTGATATTGAACCGTTATTTCGAGACGGCGTTTATGATGGTTTTGAAATTCATGGCAAAGGCAGCTACGAAGGTGATTTAGAGCTTTCAAGTTGGGGCGACCATAGAATTTTCATGTCACTTTTCGCTGCTTCATTACGCTGCAAAAATAGTAACTTTATTGATGGTTACGCAGACGTTATCTGTTCATTCCCAGACTTTTTCTCTGAATTTTCAAAATTAGGCGTCACTTTTGAAGAAGATGCTGCGCTTAAAGAGGCATAGCGAAAACAAATATGGATTTAGGTATAGCAGGTAAAACCGCATTGGTACTGGGTGCTAGTCGAGGAATTGGTAGAGGAATTGCCAATTCTCTGGCCGCAGAAGGGGTTAATTTGCTTTTGGTAGCAAGGAATCTTCAGCGTTTGGATGCTCTTTCCTCGGAATTGAATTCATTGCATTTAGTTGATGTCGGATATTTGCAACAGGACATGGGTGAGCCGGATGCTGTTGCAAAGATATTGGCCGAAGTCGAAAAACTAAATATCGATATTGATATTTTGGTGTGTGTGACTGGAGGGCCAGCCCCTGGAACCGCGCTTGGCACTGAAGCGGAAGTATATCGTAAGCAATTTGATTCAATGATAACGCCTTGTATTGAAATTACTCGCAAGCTGGTGGTACCCATGATGAAAAGAGAGTGGGGCCGCGTTATTACCATAACCTCATCGGGGGTTGTTCAACCCTTATCTGATTTGGTTGTTTCCAATACCTTGCGTAGTGGTTTGGTGAATTGGAATAAGAGTTTATCCAATGAAGTGGCTAAATATGGGGTAACGATTAATACCCTTATTCCCGGAAAAATAAAAACCGAACGTCTCGACGAGATAGATATCGCGCGAGCAAGTAGAAACAATGAATCTTTAGAGCAGGTCGTTTCGAAAAGCCAATCCAGTATTCCAATGCAACGGTATGGCACGGTGGAAGAATTTGCGAGCGCAGCGACTTTTCTGGCAAGTGCTCCTGCATCTTATATCACAGGCAATTGTTTGCGAGTTGACGGCGGATTCATTTCATCAATATAACGAATTGAAAAAGAGATATTTGCACAATGATTACAGAACAAGATATACAGTTCTACCAAGACAATGGTTACTTGGTTATAGAAGGATTATTCGATAAGTCAGAGGTTAAACAAGCCCTTGATGCAATAGAAGAATTGACTACCGGGGAAGACTCTCAAAGTAACTATGAAATCGAGCCGGCAGATAAGCAAACCATTCGTAGAATTTGGTCTCCGACTAAAAAGCACAGTACTTTTTGGGATATGACCAAGTGCGACAAATTGCTCGATCCTATTCAAGCATTAATTGGTGAAAATATCCTGTTTCATTACAGCAAATTGAATATGAAAGGGCCAAAAGTCGGAAGTGTTATTGAATGGCATCAAGACTTTTCTTATTACCCTCACACTAATTCAGACCTACTTACCGCCTTGATCATGCTTGATGATGTGACTGCAGATAATGGTCCCCTAAGAGTAGTGCCCGGCTCTCATAAATTGGGTTTGGTTAATCACTACGTCGATGGTTATTTTAGAGGGCGAGTGTCTGATGTTCAGGAAAACAACGCGAAGGAATTGATTGTTCCTGCTGGAAGCGTAATTTTCTTACATTGCATGACTTTGCACGCATCTGAGAAAAATATGTCTGATCAGCCAAGAAGAGCATTTTTACCTGCATATCGCGCTGCTGACTCATTCCCAATTTATTTTGGTCCCCACGCTTCTCATAACGAAGCTGGCACCGTTTTGTTGCGTGGCAATCGTTCAACTGTCGCTAGAGTTGAACAGGGTACTCATTATCTTCCATTGGCTGAGAAAGAATTTGGTTCAATTTATGAAGTACAAGAAGGTTCTCATTTGAAAAAAGAAGTCGATACCATGAAAACCACAGGGTATGCAGTTGATTAATAATATATTTGCGATTCAAGTCGTCTTTTTTTCAGGAGCATAAACAATGAACTGGTCTGAGCTAGTTGCCCCCGATATTGGAGGGTTAACCCCTTATAAAGCTGGAATGACTTCAGCACAGTTAAAGCGAGATTTTTCGTTAGACGAAGTTTATAAGTTTAATAGCAATGAATCGCCTATAACTCCTTCCCCTAAAGTATTAGAGGCTATTGCTAATTCTGGGGTGAATGGCCATCTTTACCCTGATTATTTCGAATTAAGCTCTGCCTTGTCAGAGCATCTCGGTGTGCAACCATCTCAACTAATGCTAGGCAATGGGTCAATTGATGTGGTTGAACTTGCCTGTCGTTTGGTGGCGCAAGAGAATAAAACCTTATTATGTTCTAAATATGGTTACAGTGCTTATTCATTGCTTGCGGCAGCATGCGGATTAAAAATCAATCAAGTTGCTAGCGATGATGATTTTGGGCATGACGTAGAGGTATTGATTAATAGCTGCGATGAAAATACAGCCGTTATGGTTATAGATTCTCCTACTAATATGGCTGGCAAATCTCTTGATTTGAATAAACTTCATAAGCTGCTGGATTCTGCTCCGTCTCGTACTTTGGTTATCTTGGATCAAGCTTATATTGAGTTTACATCCGGTGATCTTGCACAAAAGAGTATCCAGCTTATTCATCAATATCCCAATTTGCTCATTACCAGAACGTTTTCAAAAGCCTATGGGTTAGCTGGATTGCGGGTCGGTTACGGCATTGCCAATGAAGCATTAATTAGCTGGTTATCCAGAATTCAACGACCTTTCCCTGTCTCGGGAGTGGGAGTCGCCGCCGCTTTGGCTGCGTTGTCCGACAAGCCGTACTTTGATGAGATACAACAGCAGGTAGTAACCGGGCGTGAGCAATTACAGTCGGGTATTAGCGAGTTGGGACTAAAGTGCATTGAAGGCGAAGGTAATTTCGTATTGGTACATGTGGGCGCTGAGCGTTCATCGCTTACAAAAGATCTGATGTATAAAGGATTTATTGTGAGGCCTATGACGGCGTTTAATATGCCTGATTATTTGAGAATTTCCGTTTCTAAACAATCAGATAATAAAAAGCTGATTGAAGTTCTTAAAACATTAATTTGAGTTTGGTTTGAGGAATATTTGTGAACATTGTCATCATAAACAAATTTTGGAAGTTTCCAGGTACAAAAAGATGGGACTTCGAGACTATTTGCTACGAAAAGCATATTTGTCACGAGCAGCATGATGTCACCTATATTGTTGATGCTAGAGGTAAATTGGCTGTCACTGCTGAGCCGGGTAGTTACGATCTTTATGAAGTTGATAATAGGTTTGGGTTCGATGATTTGGAAGGGATTTGCACTAAAATTATTTCAGATAAAGGCCCTATAGATCGCATTATAGCCTTCTCCGAAAATCTACTTGTGGTTGCCAGTCAATTAAGACAACGGTTTGATATTCCTGGCCCCGGGATTGAGGAAACTCAGCTGGTAAAAGATAAAGTGTTAATGAAAACACGGCTACAGGAAAAGGGCATTAGGGTTCCTCAATTTGCACGCTTACCTAAAGCGTTATCAAATGAAGTTGCCAATAAACTTATTAGTAAAATTGGATTTCCTGTCATTATCAAGCCCGTAGACGGGGCTTCCAGCATCGGCGTGTCTCGTGTTGATAATCAGCAACAATTACAAGACAAAATAGCAACTCTGGCTGAAAGTCATTACGAATGGGAAATTGAAGAGTTTATTGAAGGCGATATTTATCACGTAGACGGTCTAGTCGATAAGAATGGCAAAATGCTGTTTTGCACTGCTTGCCGATACATTAATACCTGCATTGAATTTGATCATAATTCGCCCTTAGGGGGCGTTATGGCTCACTATGACAGTGATGAATACAAAGGTATTGAAGCTTTTACCCAACAAAGCTTAAGCGCATTAAACTTTAAACGTTGTCCATTTCACCTAGAGTTATTTGTTACTAAGGACAATGAAATCGTTTTTCTTGAAGTCGCTGCTCGTGTTTCTGGCGTTGATATACCTGATATGTTAGTTGATGTTTTGGGGGTGAATCCTTTTGAGCATTGGATAAACCTAATATTGACAGGTGAAACTTCAATTCGACCGCGTTATGACTGGAATAAATACGGCTCCTGGATGATTTTTGGTTTGCCTGAAAATTTGCCTCGTAAAGTAACGCAAAGTTTCGATGCTGGAACAAGCCTCGATTCCATTTATCGACAGTTTGTTCCTGATGTAGGGGATGTATTAGTTGAAGAAGGTGGCTATTGCGCGCTTCAATCTGGCCGTTTTCTGCTTTCTAACACCAATTATGATCAGTTGGTTAAAGATACGGAGAAATTGCTGGCTGATTTTGGCATTGAATCCGCACCAGTTAAGGAAGCAGTATGAAAAACAAAGCACTGTTAATTTTGGCCCATCAGGGGCGGTCCTATATTAAGTTACTGCGTGAATACCTTGATGACTTGGGTGTAAGTTGTTTGGTGTTATCGTCGCAATATAAAAATGAAAACGATTTTGAGTTGTTGCGCAGTCATTGTGACCAAATTTGGTTAGCTGATGATCCGTATATTCGTGGAGAGCATGTTGAAAAAACCTTGAGTGAAGCTCAAAAGAAATACGATGTCGTTAACGTACTAGCAACGTTTGAAGCTTACCGTTTGATCATGGCCGAAGCTAACAAAACGTTAAGTGGATTGGATGCATTGCCAGAGCATTTGGCCGAATGTATGGACAAGTTCATATGTCGGAGGATGCTAGGGGAAGCAAACTTAAGTACTGTGGACTGTTTCGAGCTGGATCAGAACAGGCTGGAAAATCTACAACAGTCTGGCGCAGAAATGTTTATTAAGCCTCGTAGAGGGGCGGGCTCTTTTGCCTGTTTTAAACTAACACCTAGCGTCGATTTTGATCGTATTGAGCAATTACAAGGTCAGATGCAATCTGATGCTCAGTTCTCTGCCATATTTAATGGTCAATTTGGGTTTATCGCTGAAACCTACATAACGGGTGACGAATATAGTTTCGAAACCATTGTTATCGACAATGAATGCTATGTCATAGGTGTACACGCCAAATACATTGACGAGTCTCAAAACATCACTTTAGAAGTGAGTAACTCATTGCCTGCTGTTCACCTTTCAGATGCAGAACAGCTTGCAGGTGAAGAGTTTGTTGCTAGTTGTCTTAAAGAACTCCAACTTGATCAAGGCGTTTACCACATAGAAACGCGATTTGACAAAGTTAAGAATCATTGGGAAATCATTGAGGTTAACACTCGTATGGGTGGTGCTTTGATTAATCAATCCGTTGAAGTGTTTACCGAGGGCGAATCTGTTCTTGGGCTATGGGTGAAAATACTTTGTCAGGTAGAAGCTCAAGAACGACAGTTGCTAGTGAACAAATTAGAGACATTAAGAGAAAGTTACCGCAGAAAGCATAATGACATAAAACACGGATCTGTGTTTATGAGTCGGTATGGAGAACCGGGGAAAACCATTCAGGAAGTCTCGGTTAGCAATTTAAAAATTAAACCTGATATCTGTGACATTCCTGTTCGCCCCGGTACACGTTTGGCTGAGTCTGAGCGAGGAATTTTTATATTAAATGCGCTCTGGAAAGTGCAAATGGAAGAGTTGGATAACGCGCTCAATACTTATCCTGACATGTTGGATGATGGTTTGATTGTCGAGTATGAAGAGCAAGAAGAATATGAAGAGCTTGAGGCATAACGCCATAAGCTAAGTTTTTCATGAGCATTATTTTTTAGAATGATATAAGTGAGTGGTCAGCTTGGCGTTTTAGAGCGTAAAAGTATGCCATTCATCTGAATATATTACCTGTTTTTTGCACAGGTCCGTACATTGAAAACAAATGAAGTTGTTAAGGAGACGAAATGAATAGAGTACACAGTTGTGGTATTAATAGACCAAAGCCATTTTACAACCTTGCGGACGGTGAAGCGGTTCGAAAGCGTCTAGACAGCTACCTAGATATGAAAATGGCTGAGTGGAAAGAAAGCGTTCCTTATGCTGATCATTTAGAGTCAAAAGACATCAACAGTGCTTGGTACCGCCGTCATACTATTGAGCATGTGTGGCGTATCCGCTTAAGCCGTGTTGCTCATTGTAAAGCATTACATGCGATCACAAAAATTTCTCCTGAAGCAGCACAGCTATACGCTGAATATCAGTCAGAAGAAATGGTTCATGACACTTTCTATAGCCAAGATTGCAAATCAATCAATGTTACTGAAGAAGAAATTTTAGCAACAGAACCTTTCTTGGCAACCCGTTTGCTACAAGGTTTTTTCTATTTTCTTACTGAGCATGAAAGCCCATTAGGCGTTGTGGCATCTAGCTATTTGGTTGAGTACACCACTTCCAAATTAACACCTAAGCAAGTTGAGGCGATGAAAGAGTCAGTCGGTAGTGACAAAATTAAAGGTCAACTAGCTCATATCAATACTGATATTGAAGATGATCATGTTGGTGAAATGTGGCGCATTATGCGTTATTTGATTTTGTCCGAAGAAGATGTGGTTAAAGTTGAACGTTATTTTGATGATATTCAAAATATCTTGGCGATGTATTTTCGCGAGTTGTATGAAGCCACTATTGAGAATAAACAAGTTGCTGCATAGCTAATAAATAGTTAGTAGAAAGCTATTAACTATTTGTTTTAAAATAAAAAACCCAACGGCAACGACAGTTGCCGTTTTACAATAAGAAAAGGCATTATGCACAAACTCACGATTGAAGCTTCTGGGGAAGAAATCAGCCTGCCCAATAAATCTCATTTATCTGACGCGGAAGAATTTGGTGCTACCGGATTATCCTTTGGTTGCCGCCAAGGGGTTTGTGGCATGTGTGTTGTGGAGGTGATTGCTGGAGAAGAAAATCTGTCTCCTGCTGCAGACAAAGAAAAAACATTTTTAAATTCTCTGGGGTACGAACAAAGCAATGCACGATTGGCTTGTCAATGTCAGATTTATGGTGATGTAGAGTTATCGCCATTGTAAGAAATTAAAAAGACAGCTCAATAACGAGAATGGGCGAGAGAATAAAAAGTTGGGAAAGTGAGTAATTTGGAATGCAAAATTAATGAGTTCAATTGCCAATAACGTTAACAAATCGGGTGTTGTATTTGTTGTTACTATTGTAGCTGTAATATTAGGGCTTCTTAGCCTGAATTTCCTCCCGTTAAAATTATTACCAGATACGTCAAATACTGTATTAAGAGTTGAAACTAAATGGCGGTCTGCTTCCCCATATGAAGTTGAATCCAGCATCTTGGAAAATCAGGAACGCGTTTTACGGGATATTCCTGGTTTAATTGAGATGACCAGCAAAGCTTATCAAGGGCGAGGGCGAATAGACCTATCGGTATCCAGTAACGTAGATAAAAATGAAACTTTAATCCAGGTCTTAAGCAGGTTAAATAATGTAAAAGAATTCCCGGAAGATGCGCTTCCTCCTGAAGTGAAATCATTTTCGTCTGCTGAATCCCTCGTATTCCTCTTTATACGTCAAGTGCAAAACGACGAAGGTAATGAAAACGCTCCTCAAATTCCCATAGACGATTATCAATATGTTATTGATCATCAAGTTAAATCCCGTATGGAATCCATACCTGGTGTTGGTGGCGTGCAAACCTTTATTGGTGCAGAAGAACAATTACAAATAACAATTAACCCGGAGAAGGCCGCAGGGCTGTCTGTCAGTTTGTCTGACATACCGGGCATTTTGAGTAGCTATCAGGATATTACCGGTGGAAGTGTGGATGTTGGCCGAAAGAACTTTTTAATACGGTTAACCGGAGCTGATGATATTGAATCACTGAAAGAAGTGATTTTGCATTGGAGAAATGGTCGTCCAGTGCGATTAAAAGATATTGCCGAAGTGAAGATAGCCCGAGGAAAAAGAGAAAGTTTTGCTATTTATAATGGTGAGCCCGCTATCGGACTACGTTTGACCCGAGGTGCTAATGCCGATGTACTGTCCACGTTAGCTCAGGTTACTGAAGAAATTGAAAATCTCAATAATGGGCTATTGGCTCAACATAATTTAAAGATAGAGAAATCGTTTAATCCCGCCGTATTCATTAAACGTGCTTTGGGCATGGTGTTTTCAAATGTTGTCATTGGTATTTTGATTGCCATCTCTATTTTATATCTCTTTTTTAGAAGCTGGCGGACGACGTTGGTAGTATCAATTAGCGTGCCCACGTCGTTAATTGTTACCCTCATATTTTTAGCGATTTTTGATAGAACATTAAATGTCATCGCGTTGGCAGGAATTGCCTTGGCAACTGGGTTGGTTATGGACGCAGCCATTGTTGTACTGGAAAGTATTGTGCAACAAAAGGAAAGAGGTAAAGCGACGATAGAGGCTTGTATCCAAGGAACCAAAAAAGTCGCACCGGCTTTGTTTACTTCAACTTTGACTACCATTGCAATCTTCCTTCCTATTGCACTTACCTCTGACAATGAAGCGCAGTTGTTCACGGATTTGGCCATTACCATTACCGCCTCGGTTTGCATGTCATTGCTTGTTGCTTTGTATCTCATTCCGGCTATTTGCAAGTTTGTTTTACCCAGTATGGCTCAGAGCGAAAACCAATTTAGCAATCAAAAAGGGATGGGGGGAAAACCCCAAAAACTGGTTTTAACATTAGAAAGCTGGGTTAAGGCCACAACGTCTACGGCTAAAAAACGAGTAGGGTGGCTTACTGTTTTGGTAGCAGGGCCTGTGATTATGGCTGTTTTAATGCTGCCAAACTTGGATTATCTGCCTCCATTACGTAAGGATTCTATCGATACTTTTATGCGTTTTCCGCCAGGTGCGCATTTAGATTTTATTGAAAAAGAAATAGCGATTCCTATGGCTGAAAGGTTAGAACCCTATTTAAAGGGCGAAAAAGACCTTAAGCTCAAAAATTATTACATAGCGGTGTCGCCCGGCATTATGTCAATGGCGACTCGTGTCGAAGATCAGGGGCGAATTGATGAACTTAAAGCGTTAATTAAAGATGAAATTACAGCCAACTTTCCAGATACCAGAGCGTTTAGTTCTCAAGGCTCGATTACGGGGAGATTTGGTGGAAACCGGGCTTTTACTATCCATTTAAGATCGGATTCTCTTGATGAACTCTATGCCAGTGTGGGCAAAGTTATACCGCTTATAAAAGAGCATTTGCCAGGCGCAGTAGTTAGGCCTTCACCTTCGTTATCATCACGTCAGCCGGAACTGCGTTTTACTGTTCGTAATGAAAGATTGGGTGAAGCAGGTTGGACCTACAAGGATTTAAGAAACACCCTGCAAATATTGGGTGATGGTTTGTATATTGGTGAGCATTTTACCGGTAAGACTCGGATTGATAAATTGATTAAATCACCTGAAATGGCATCCCCAACGGAAATTAACGCTACGCCAGTAATGGCATCAAACGGTGCAACTATGGAGTTGGGGAGTCTTGTTGATATTGTTGAGACTACATCGCCTACTCAATTGCTCCGAGTAAATCAGCAGCGGGCAGTGTCTTTGGCAATCATTCCTCCTAAAAATATGACTTTGGGTGAAGCCATCAACAAAGTGCAAGAATTGATTCCGAGTATCGATAAATTGATGCCGGAGCATAGCGATATCTTGATGGGGAGTTCATCTAACAAACTCAATCAGGCGATATTTAATTTAATTACCTTATTTATCAGCGCCGTACTGTTATTGTTTTTGATTATGGCTGCCATGTTTGGTTCGGTAAAAGATAGCTTTATTATTACAATGACTCTGCCTCTGGCTTCTGCTGGTGGGGTGTTGGCGTTATTTATACTTAACTTGTTTATTGACCAGAGTTTGGATTTATTAACCTTAATTGGTTTTATCATTTTGATGGGCTTAGTCGTGAACAATGCGATTCTTTTGGTTTCTGCCAATAACGAATTGCTTGCTAGTGGACATACAGTAACGGAGTCTGTTTATGGTGCTGTTCGAATAAGATTGCGGCCTATTCTTATTAGTACATTGACGAGTATCTTCGGCATGCTTCCGTTGCTTCTCAATCCAGGAACTGGTTCTGAAATTTATCGAGGGCTAGCTGCCGTGGTGGTTGGCGGTATGACGTTGAGCATGTTTTTCACATTGATTTTTATTCCCTGTATTTTGCTGACTTTATTTAAGAGAGCAATACCCGTTCAAGAATTAGTAAAAGAGGAAGCAAGTCATGCATAAGGTTTTGAGTGGTAGTTTGCTAATTATCAGTTTGATGTCAATGATAGCTCAGGCAGCTCAACCCGTGAAAGTGGGTCAAATTGAGAAGGCTGATTTGTTTCAGGAAGTTAAAGCTATTGCTGAAGTGGTCAGTTTGCGAGAAGTGGAGTTGGCAACTGAAATTGAGGGGAAGGTCAGTTGGGTTGCTGAAGTCGGTAAAGTGGTTAAGAAAAATGAACTGGTTGCAGAATTGGATGCAGAAGAGCATGTACTGATTTTACAAAGCCATAGAATCAGAATGGAACAGATGCAATCTGATATCACTTTTTCTGAAAGAGAAAGACGCAGATTGGAAAAGCTGTCTGACCAACGCAGCACGTCTGAGCAAGATTTGGATAATGCCAAACGTAAGTTGGCGTCTCTCACTCATTCATTAGAAAAAGCACGGGTGGATGAAAGGCTGTTTCAACTTAATGTCAGACGGAACAGAATTGTTGCCCCCTTTGATGGACAAATTGTACTTAGGCATAAAGTGTCTGGTGCATATTTGGAAAAAGGGGAGAAAATGCTCACAATTGTTGATATTCATCACCCGGAGATCAGCGCTAAGTTACCCGTTGAGCACATTGGCGTTATTCAGCCTGATATTACTACTGTGAAAGTGATCGGTGCTGGTCGTTCTGTTGTGGGCGAGATTAAATCAGTCGTGATGGTGGGTGATGCGCTTTCCCGTATGGTTGAAGTGCGCATATTGGCCCCGGAATTAAATATTCCTATCGGCTCTTCTGTTTCTGTCAAATTTAATACCAATGGGCATAAAAGGGTGTGGAAAATACCAAGAGATGCGGTGGTATTGCGTCAGAATGAAAAATTTGTTTATCAGATCGGCGAAAACAATCGTGCGATAAAAACGTCGATAAAAGTCGTTAATAACGACAACCCGAATTATGTGTTGGTTGAAGCCGACTTAAATGTTGAGTTGAGTATTGTGATTCGTGGAGCTGAAATGCTAGCGGAAGACGGAGAGGTGGTTTTGATTTAGCGGTCTTTGCGTTAGGTAGGCGTCATTGAAATATGTCCGATGCTGAAATTATTTAATATCTGAATTGAAAATGCCTGAATTCAAGAGTCCAAAATGTCACGATTTGAAACAAATGACCAAACAATGTTAGATGCTTATCATCTGAATGTTTTTACCGATAAACCGTTTTCTGGAAACCCGGCAACAGTGGTTGCGCAAAGTGAAGGGTTGGATTCAGAGCAAATGCAACGTATTGCACAAGAATGTAATACGCCAGAGACCATATTTGTTCATCGTGATAACGACAACATAAGCTTGCGTTTTTTTACGCCGCAGGAAGAAGTACCGTCTTGCGGACACGGGACTATAGCCGCAGCTTATGTGATAGATAAACTGAATACTGGCAAAAACTGGACGTTTAAAACTGCTGCTGGCGATGTGAATTGTCATGTCGATTGTTCAACTCATAACTCCAGAAAGTATTCAAATCCGCTTTTAAATGAAGATATAGATCCAAATAATAATTCCTGTGGAAATGCTAACCCATACACGAATTATAGAATTTCTACAGCGCCATTAATGGCTGAACGAAGCACACATATTACTGCTGCAAGAATCATTGAGTCATTCTCACAACTTCAATCTGAAAATATCGAAGGCGTGTTCATTGTTCGTAATAAAGCCGGTAAAAAACGTTTGTTGGTGCAAGTTTCTTCTATGGGTGTTTTATACGAATTGCAGCCTGACTATTCAACTTTAAAGCAATTTCAAATTGCTGAGCAAATATCGGGCTCATTTTTCTTTACCAGTGCAGGTATCAATAGTACTGGTGTAAATGGTAATATTTTAACCGGTCGTATGTTTGCACCTGTTATTGGGATTAACGAAGATCCGGTAAATGGCAACTCATCAGCTGCACTTGCAGCTGTTGTTGAACTAATGTGCCAAGAATCTAAACAACAACTCCCTGAGCAAATTAAAGTGTTGCAAGGCGAGGTTTTAGAACGTCCCGGTATGGTTGGTGTAAATATGCTTATCTCAGAGGAACGAGGTTTCGAAATTGAACTGTTTGGGCAGGTTACGCCGGTTTTTACATTTCAGCTTCCTGTTCCCCCTATTCGCTAAAAAAGACAGCAAATGAATGAAATAAATACACTGCATATGTTTCCTGGGACTATGTGCGATGAACGCTTGTGGGGAAGGCTGTCTGATGCCCTAAGTCCTCAGATGGATTTACACCATATTGCCATAGAAAAAAGCAAAAACGTTGCGGATATGCACGACCGTATTTTTCGAGAGGTGCCTGAACAGGCCAATATCATTGGATTCTCTATGGGTGGATATTTGGCCTTGGAGTTTGGGTTGAAATACCCTCAGCGCGTGAGCAGCCTGGTGATGATTTGCGCCTCCGCTGACGGGTTAACAGATGCAGAAATGTCATTAAGGGAAAAGTACATTCACTGGTTACGAGAAAATGAATATAAGGGAATGTCGGAGCAAAGGTTAAAGCAGTTTATTCATCCTAAGCATGTTAACAACAACGGAATAATTGAAACCATACGTGCGATGGACAGAGATTTAGGTAAAGAAACCCTAATATTTCAAATGCAGGAAACGAGCTATCGAAAATCCCTTATAAGTCAGTTGCCCGACGTGGATTTTCCAGTGTTACTAATTGGCGCTGAAGAGGATAATTTTGTTAAGCCGGATTTACTGAATAAGATGGCTGACGCCATGCCAAAATGCCAATTAAGAATAGTTGAGAGTTGCGGTCATATGCTGCCGCTAGAAAGGCCCAATCAGCTTGCTAATATACTCGAAACATTTTATGCAACTGTCGATTCAGGTAACCCCACATCATGAAAAAGAACTTGTCGGCATTGTATATTGCGACTCTATTTTCCGGAATTGGCACCGGAATGTTGCTAGTGATGGTCAATTGGGTATTGATTGAAACCTATCAAAGCTCATCGCTTATTGGCGCACTAACCGCAGCATCATACTTGATCTCATTTCTGGTATTACCTCAATTGTCAGTATGGTTAGACAAATTTCACCATCGAGTAATGCTACAGAGGTTCTATATTTTTGGTTTGCTCATTCAGGGCATTGCACTCATTTTTATTGCACAAGAAATTCAAACGATATTCTTTATTATCGTGATTACTATAACGTCTGTTGTTATTCGACTTGCCGATCAAATGTCCAGGTTGGCAATAGCGCAAAGTTTGGTGTCTTCAGAGCACTTTAAAATGATTAGTCGTCATTTGGAGATACTGCGCCAAAGTATCACCTTAATCTCTGGTGTTATTGTTGCGGTGCTAATTGATTCTATTGGTTTAGTGCATATTCTTATTGCTGACATTCTGTTGTTTGTAGCTGCTGCGGGATTACTTGGGCTGATTCCGCTGCCACAACTTAGTGCCGAACAAAAGCACCTGAAAGCGAACACTGAAAATGCATTCAGGTCAATTGTGCAGAGTTACACTTATTTTAAAGAGCACCCCTCTTTTTTCAGTATTATGGCGCTTTCGCTTGCCCCTTATGTACTTGTTTTGTCTCAGAATGCTATCCACCCTGCTCACATTGAACAATTCTTACAGTTAGACGGCGATGCTTATGCCGTTATGGGGTTTGTTTTTGGAGCGGGGTCGTTGCTTTCACCTTTTGTTAGCAACTATCTGCACAAGCAGAAAAGAAGCAAGGAAATCATAATTCTATGCGGTTTTTTGGGTTATTTATTGGCTAGCATTGTAATTATGCTGTTTCCAAATATTTGGGTAACATACTTTTGTTTGGTGTTATTTTCGATGAGCCATTCCATGGTGCGTATCGAAAGATTAGCATTCCTGATGGACTATGTACCAAAAGACAAAATTGGGCGGATCAGCGGCGCTTTTGAATTGCTTGGTTTGATGTTTGTTGTGTTGTGTACAACATTCATCGGCTTTGTTGCGGACTATACCGGGATTGTTTCTGCTTGGGGAACGATGTTGGTATTTGTGAGTGTCGCTTTAATTGGGTTCATCGTTTTTAGTGGCATCAAGTCTACAAAGTCGAACGCCAAACAACCGTTATAGTTGAAGCCGGATAGCGCATAGAATGTTGATGCTTCTCATTATAATCCGAATTTTCCCTGCATATGAACCGGTAATTCAAAACCTTTTATAGCTTGAGTCAGCAATACTAAAATAGTCGCGAGAAGCATCAGTCTAGCCCTATCGCTATATTCCCGTATTTTTTCAAACGAATTAAACCTTATTTACTTTTTATACGTATCTTAACTAACGAAGCTCATTAGTTGATATTTTGAAAAATATTATCGGTTTTAATCTCTCATGGTTTGGTCTGGTATATTTTGGGAATAGCTTTATTCCAATTGCCATTTTACTCCTGCTTTTGCATTTATCATTTTTATCTAAAAATGGTAAAGAACCCCTATTAATGATGGTCGTATGCTCCTTGGGGCTTTTGGTTGATTCACTGTTGCAGTACTTTAATGTCTTCATTTTTTCAGGTGAAACGTCGCTTCCTTTTTGGTTGATAACGCTTTGGGGGTGTTTCTCAGCAACACTTTGTCATAGCTTGAAGTTTTTAGGTCGTTCGATATGGTTCCAAATAGCAGCGGGGCTGTTTGCGCCTTTAAGTTATATCGCAGGTAATCAGGTTGGAGCGGTAGAATTTGGTCAATCACTCTTTCAAACGTATCTAATTTTGGGATTAATCTGGTCTTTTCTCTTCATTATATTCTTTAATTTGAAGGCCTATTTTGTAAGTGAGGAATCGCTCTGTGTTTAAATCAGTCGTTTATTTCGCCTTGTTATTACCTATGGTGCTGTTTGCATCAGAAGCTCCTGACATAAGTGAATTTCCTAAAAATTTAACAACCATTGTTAATAAAAACAAATTCCAGCCCATTGGTGAAGCTACATTCTCTGTTCTATTCTGGGATATTTATAAAAGTAAGTTGCTTACCACTTCCGGGAAATACCCTATAAATGCTCAAAAAGAACAACTTATATATGAAATTAACTATTTTGCGGATATTTCAAGGGATGACCTGATTCAACGCACAGAGGAGCAATGGCAAAACATAGGCGTTTCCATTGAAAGTTATCAAGACTTTTTGCCCAAATTGAAGCGTATTTGGCCTGACATTGTTAAAGGGGATACATTGTCCTTGCATATTCATAGTCAGAGTAGCCACTTTTATTTCAATCAGAATTACATCGGTAGTATCGATTCACCGTCATTCGGTCGAATATTTCTTGATATATGGTTGGCCAAAAACACAAGTCAACCGGAATTACGTGCACAGCTACTAGGCGAGAATACAGATGAATAAAGCTATTACCCTTATATCCGCAGTTATTGCGACGTTTGTTCTTACTAGCTGTTCCGTTGGCTTAACGGATTATCAACAAGAGAAAACCCCTTTTGATATCAAAGACTATTTTTCAGGAGATGTGATCGCTTGGGGAATGGTTCAAGATTATAGCAACAAGGTAAACAGGAGGTTTTGTGTCGAGATAAAGGGAACATGGCAAGGTAACAAAGGGGTTTTAGCTGAAACGTTTTATTTTAAAGACGGTGAAGTTAGCTATCGAAATTGGCAATTAACAAAAAGCGCTGATGGTACATATTTAGGTTTGGCTGAAGACGTTATCGGAACTGCAAAAGGGGCCCACCAAGGGTTTGCATTTCAATTTAAGTACGACTTACTCCTTAAAGTTGAAGATAAAACATATGAGGTATCCATGGATGACTGGATGTATCAAATTGATGATTACCGCGTGATAAATAAAACGTCAATGTCAAAATTTGGCGTTAATGTTGCTGATGTCACCATACTTTTCGATAAAGAAACGCCTTTCCAGAAATGCACGTCTTTTTCTATCAATTAGAACCTGAGTTTTTTATGCCTGCTATTAGGATTTTTAGGTTTTAAGCATGATCGATATTTTGTTTTTTAACGTATGTCGTTATATGACTAAAAACGTGAAATGTTAATGATGAATCAAAAGTTACATTTGCCCATCTTCCCTCTAACTGTATTTCTGTTGCCCGAAGGAATATCGCGTTTAAGAATATTTGAACCTCGTTATTTAAAGATGATAAGTATAGCGTCGCAAGGGCAAGGGTTCGTTATTTGGTTTAATGACAACAAAGAGCATACGCCAACCGTTATGTGGGGAAGTTGGGTTAAAATTATTGATTTTCATCAAGATAAGGTTGGCGTGTTGGAAGTTGATGTGAAATGTGAATCACTCGTTGAAGTTACGTCTTTTAATGCAGATACCGATAAATTGCATTTTGGCAATGTGACTTATCTTGAACATTGGCCAAAAAAGAAAGCAGAACCACCAATTGATGAATTATCCAAATCGCTCTCTAAGGTTTTTAAAAATAACAGCATACTTAATGAACTATACTCTGAGAAACGAATAGATGACCCTACTTGGGTTGTTTCCAGGTGGTTAGAGTTACTTCCGATTCATCAAGAAGCTAAAAATGCTTTTATCTTTAAACATAGCTATGAGCAAGCTAAAGATTTAGTCCAATCCATTATTCATAAATAACCTGAATTCTGGGTAAGGAAACACCTTCCAGCACAGCTAAATTCGCGTCTCTTTGCGTTACGTTTGCTTTAAAGAGTCCCGATATTCATTCACAAACAAGCCTTGATAGCCGCGAATTTTTCAGTACTGAAGCAAATCAAGATAATGAAAAAACTTAATATCATGATTTTAAAGAGAAAAGGTGTTTATTATAAGTCATTAACGATATTTCTTATCCAGAGTTCAAGTTAAATAACTTCATTAAAATGTGATCTTTTTGTTTGGCTTGGCGTATTTACTTTATATGTTCTGATAAGAGAAGCTATGATGGAAGCTTTGCAAAAAAATTTGCTAACCCAAAAGACAACGGTAAAACCTAGCAATATGTCAGATGAAATAGATCATGCTCAGCTTTGTCAGTGGCTTAAAGCGGTTGCTAACACTAGAGATAAGCAAGCATTTACGCATTTATTTAAATTTTTCGCGCCAAAAATTCAACGTATAACACAAAGTAAACTTTCCAATGAAACGCTCACGGGTGAAGTTATTCAAGAAAGCATGAGTAATGTTTGGCGCAAAGCGCATCTTTTTAATGAAAATAAAGGGGCGGTAACAACTTGGGTTTATACCGTAATGCGCAACGTCACGTTTGACTTACTAAGAAAGAGTAAGGGTAATAAAGAAGTCAACTTGAGTGATGATATTTGGCCCATCGTGGAAAGTACCCAAACAGAAGCTGAAACCTTTGATGATCATCTTGAAAATAAGCAATTATTGAGCGCCATAGAAAAGCTTCCAGATAATCAGCAGCAGGTGGTAAAAGGGTTTTATTTAATGGAAATGTCTCAAGAGCAACTTGCTGAACATCTCAACTTACCCTTGGGTACTATTAAATCTCGTTTGCGTTTAGCGTTAGCCAAAGTAAAAGTTCAGCTGGGAGAAAGTCATGATTAAACATCATCCTACATTTGAGTTAATTCAGTCTTTTGTTAAAGGTGATTTATCTGCTTCCTTATCTGCTGGTATAGCCATTCATGTTGATATGTGTCCTGTTTGCCAACAAAAAATTGTTCAATTAACCGAACAATTAGCGGAAGCAAATTTTGAAGAAGATGATACAGAGAGATTCGCTGGTGATGGGAAAGCGTTAGAGAGTGATATTTCTATCGATTTTGACAGCATGATTGAAAACATTACTGCGTCGAGTGAGATTGATTCTGAAGACACTAAAATTGAGAAAACCATTGAGTTTAAAAACATGCGTTACACTTTGCCAACGGCCTTAAATAATATGGCGTTAGGTAAAACCGCTCAATTTGGTAAATTGGCTCGAACGCGTGTACAGCTTAATGAAAATGAAATCCATACTAGCTTATTACATATCGAACCTGGCGGCGGCGTGCCAGAGCATACTCACAAAGGCTTTGAATTGACGGTATTGTTAGCGGGTTCATTTCATGATGAAAATGGAGAGTATGTAAAAGGTGATTTCATCATGCTGGATGGTTCACATCAACATCAACCCATTTCTACCAAAGGCTGTTTGTGCTTCACGGTAGCCAATGATGCTTTGCGTTTCACTCAAGGTATAAACAAGTTACTTAACCCTATCGGTGCTTTTATCTATTAAATTAGGCTTTAGCACGCCATTCATTCAAGAGGCGTAATTGCCTCTGTCTGGTATTCGCGTTAACTACCTACAGACTGCTTAAAAATTGACTTCGAAACATCAACGGGTTCCAACAGTGTTGATAATTGTTGTGAGTTTTACGCCTAAATAAGCCAATAAAGCTACACTGAATAGAATGGGCTTTGGGCGTTAGTAATGTAGTGCAAAAGATTTGATCCTAATGTCATCTTCAAACGTAAATATATACCAAAGCTTCAAAATGTTTCTGATAAGACAATTCATTTTACTCATCAGTTTATTGGTGAGTGTAGGCTTAATATTGGCTAGCCCGTGATCATGAATTTATGGAGGCAGGGCTAAAGGCGTAAACCTTATACAAATATTATGCGCTTGGTTAGCAACCTGTTGGTATGCGTATATGGTTACGATACTCGCTTCGATTTTTATATGTGTAAATTTTCACTAAGGTTAATGAAATGCAAGATGATGTGAAAAGAAACATCTCGAACGACTCGCCTCTGTGGCTTGATAATTTTGTTAGGGTTTATCAGCAATTGTCAAAAAATAACCTTGAGTTACTGGGTAGTATTTATCACAGAGACGTCATTTTTGTTGACCCTATTCATAATATTGAAGGCTTCAATAATTTAAATCTGTATTTTGAAAATTTATATCAAAACTTAGTTTCATGCGAATTCATCATCGAACAAGTCATCAGGCAAGATTCACAGGCTGCCATCTACTGGAAAATGATTTATCAGCATCCCAAACTCAATAGTGGCAGAAGTGTGACTATTTTTGGAAGCTCACATATACGAGGTAAGGAAGACAAGGTCATTTACCACCGGGATTACCTTGATTTGGGCGCCATGCTTTATGAGCAGTTACCGGTACTTGGCAGGTTAATTCGTTGGATAAAGTCTAAGGCGGCGAAATAATGTCTTCTAAAACCGTTTTAATCACTGGAGCAACGTCGGGTATTGGCGCCGCATTGTTCGACGAATATAACAACAACGGCTATAAAGTTATCGCCTGCGGTCGCAACAAAAGCCAACTTTCAGCTATCGAAAACAAAGCCCATCAAACTTGTTTATTCGACATAACCAAGCAAGAAGAAATTGAAGCCAATGCACAGGTTGTCGATGAGCTTGATATTTTAATTTTAAATGCTGGAAATTGCCGTTATATCAATGATGCCAAACAGTTTGATGGCGGACTCTTTGCTGATGTTATTGCAATAAATTTAATGTCATTGGGGTGGTTATTACAATACTTGTTGCCTAAGGTTAAAAGCGGTGGGCAAGTTGTCTTCGTTAGTTCTAGTGCAACAATACTGCCTTTTCCGCGTAGCGAGGCCTACGGTGCATCGAAAGCGGGCATGGATTATTTAGCCAATAGTTTACGGCTTGATTTAGTCCGGAATGATATCGGTGTCACCTTAGTTCACCCTGGTTTTATTAAGACACCGTTAACTGATAAGAATGATTTCTCAATGCCTTTTTTGCTCACCAGCGAAGAGGCTGCGCAACGTATTTTTAAAGGTGTTCACGCAAAAATAAACTACCTTCATTTCCCCAAAAGGCTAACGTTATTATTAAAATTATTGTCGTTGTTACCTTCTTCATTATGGCAGTCACTTATTTTAAGGAAGCATAGCGCATGAAGCATATTGCTATTGTTGGTTCCGGGGTATCAGGCCTTACTGCCGCTTATTTACTTTCAAAAAAGCACCATGTCACTGTGTTTGAGAAAAACGATAGAATTGGCGGACATACGGCAACAGTTGATATAGAAAAAGAGGGAGAGAAATTTTCTATTGATACTGGTTTTATTGTTTTTAACGACAAGACCTATCCGAATTTTTTAGCCCTTCTTTGTGAAATAGGAATGAGCAAACAAGCAACAGAAATGAGTTTTTCCGTACATAATTGTCAAACGGGTATGGAATATAACGGGCACAATCTTAATACCTTATTTGCTCAACGCAGAAATATTTTAAGACCAAAATTTTGGTTTCTGGTTAAAGAAATTTTAAGGTTTAACAAGTCGTGTAAAAAAGTATTTGAGCAGCAAGATTATAAGGACGGTTATACCTTAGGTGCTTTCTTAAGAGACAATAAATTCAGCGATTTTTTTGCAGAGCATTATATCTTGCCAATGGGCGCTGCAATTTGGTCAAGTTCTCTGGCCCAGATGGAAGATTTCGAGTTTAGGTTCTTTGTTCAGTTTTTCCATAATCATGGCTTATTAAATATTGCTGACAGGCCGCAGTGGTATGTTATTCCCCAAGGTTCACGCAGTTATTTGGCTCCTTTGTGTGAACCATTTAAGCAAAATATTAAATTAAATTCAGATATCAAAGGCATTACACGTAGTACCCAAAAGGTACATTTACATTTTAATGACGCACCCAGTGAAATGTTTGATGAAGTTGTTATAGCTTGCCATTCAGACGAAGCGCTTGCGTTACTCAATGATGCTTCAATAGATGAAGTGTCGGTTTTGTCAGCCATGCCATACAGCAAAAATTCAGTGATACTGCATACCGATAGAAACCTACTCCCTAAACGCAGAAAAGCTTGGGCAAGTTGGAATTATCAGTTGAGTGAAGATCGCACTAAAGCCGCAAGTGTTACCTATAACATGAACATATTGCAGGGACTAACAAGCAAGCATACTTTTTGTGTCACGCTTAACCAAAAGAAAGATATCGATCCCAAAGCGATATTAAAAGAATTTACCTACCATCATCCAATATTTTCTGCCGCTTCAATAAAATCCCAAAAGCAAAGGCACCTAATCTGTGGTCTTAATCACACCCATTTTGCTGGTGCGTATTGGCACAATGGCTTCCATGAAGATGGCGTAAGAAGTGCGGTTGAAGTTGCTAGGCGATTTGATTGCTTGCTTGATCAACAAGCTAACAAGTTCTAGATATGTTCGATAAAAAAAGGATTTCCACAGGTAAGGCAATGTCCTTTTGTAAAAGTCATATTTATGTAGGCAATATCATTCATCGACGCTTTAGCCCCAAAAAGCACAGCTTTAATTATCGTTTGTACATGCTTGCTCTTGACGTTTCTGACGTAGAAAACAAAAAGGGCAGTAAAGGTGTATTTGGTTTTTCTTGGTATCACCCATTACGTTTTTTTGAAAAAGATTATTTAAGAGGTGAACAATTCTCTTTATCTCAACGTATTAGTAACAAAGTGCAGCAATTAAAAGGTCATAACGACATAAGTAGAATCGTGATGCTGGTTCAAGTGAGGTGCTTTGGCATCTATTTTAGTCCAGCAAATTTCTATTTTTGTTATGACAAAGATGATAACTGCACGCAAATGCTTGCTGAAGTGAGCAACACGCCTTGGAATGAACGTCATTACTATTTGGTCGATTTATTAAACAAAGGTGATGAACAAATAACCAAGAAAGTGTTTCAAGTGTCGCCCTTTATGGATTTAGACATGAGTTACTTCTGGCATATAAAGCCACCAACTCGAGTTGATGAGAAGTTGTTGGTAAAGATAGAAAATAAACGAACTGATGGAAGTAACGGACACATTGAAAAGTTATTTGATGCTTGCTTGATAATGAAGAGAAGGCCTTTTTCTAAAAGCGCTTTACTGGGCATTTGGTGTCAATTCCCATTCATGACAGTTCAGGTAGTCGTCAGTATTTATTGGCAAGCACTCAAACTTTTTATTAAGCGAATTCCATTTATCGGATACCTGAAAGTGAGCTAATCATCTCGACAGGTGAGGCTATTTATCATAGGAATAAAACATGGAACAAATTGACAATATTAACTTGTTAAAAACGGCGAACTGGATAGATAAGCGTTGTCGAGCATTAGTCCATTCTGTTTTCACAAAGCTCACAGGCGGACAACTAGAGGTTGTAGAAAACTCAACCCATCACTTCTTCCCAGAACAGTCAGATAATGCCGAGCTTAAAGCAAAACTGATTGTTCATGACATTAGTGTTTACCGCGATTTCGTTAAAGGCGGCAGTATTGGTGCCGCTGAAGCCTTTATTGATGGTAAATGGAGCAGCCCAAACTTAACCAATGTAATTAGGGTATTTGCTATAGCTCAGCAGCAAACAGACTCATTAGAGAAAAGTAAATCTTGGTTAAATAAAGTTAAAAATGCCATTGGTCATTGGAAAAATAGAAATACGCAATCAGGCTCTAAACGTAATATTTTGGCCCATTATGATTTGAGCAATGAACTTTATACGCGGTTTCTAGATCCTTCGATGATGTATTCGTCTGCAATATATCCCACTGAAACTTCAAGCTTAAATGAAGCACAACAGCATAAGTTAAAGACAATTTGTGAAAAACTGTCTCTGTGTGAAAACGACCACTTACTGGAAATAGGCACCGGATGGGGAGGGTTGGCAGTATATGCGGCACAAAATTATGGCTGCAAAGTGACGACAACAACTATCTCCGATGCACAATTTGATTACGCTAAAAAACGCATTGAAGAGCTAAATCTTGGTGAAAAAGTTACGTTACTTAAAAAAGACTATCGTGAACTCACCGGAACTTTTGACAAAGTTGTTTCTATTGAAATGATTGAAGCGGTTGGTTACGAGTATTTGCCGGCTTTCTTTAAGCAATGTAATGATAGGTTGAAAGAGGGCGGAAAATTGCTTCTTCAATCAATAACGATTGCCGATCAGCGTTTTGACTATTACAGGAATAATGTCGATTTCATTCAGCGCTATATTTTTCCTGGCGGTTTTTTACCGTCAATTAACACCTTGTCTCAACATATCACCGAGCATAGTTCATTAGTAATGGAATCATTGGATGATATCGGACTAGACTACGCTAAAACACTGGCAGATTGGCGTAAGAATTTCTTGTCATCATGGTCAGAGCTTGTTCATTTAGGCTATGACGATACGTTTAAGCGCTTGTGGTTATATTACTTTGCCTACTGTGAAGGCGCATTTTTGGAGCGTTCAACTAGTACGGTTCATCTATTAGCGAGAAAATAGGAGTTCAAAGCATTTATTATACTTCTTCTCGGCGGGGTGATTGCAGATGCACAGGCAGACGTGAAGGGGTAAGGCGGTTTGAAAAATAGATATGACCTTTCCTCAAATTTAAAACATGAACGTAATGAGATTTCCAATGACTACTAGAAAAGTGGAGATCTCAATACTTGAATTCAACTGAAAAGCGTTGTATCGAAGAATAAATTATCAAAGCAATCAGGTAGCACAAGCTTAGAGCCAAGCTACCTGTCGTCATGTCTATGACGCAATCTGAAGCTTACTTGGCATATCCATTGAATTTTAAGATATAGCTTTCTGATTTTTTCGCTATGACATTGAACACATGCTTTACAGCATTGTTCAGCCCCCATATATCATAATAAGGTGGTTCTTCATCTGCGAGGTTATTTGCTGCCAACTCACGGTTATATTTTGCGTCTACCCAGTTAAAGGAAAGAGGTTTTCTGTGATGGTAATCGTGTTGTGGTAAGTCGCCTACCAAAATGAACATCCTTACTGGTAAGTGGAAAAATAACTGTTCAACATACCACATGAATTTTCCTATTATTGACATACCTTGTTTGTATTCTGAGCCGCAAAACCTTCCCCAAGAAATATTCGCGTAAAAGTATTGTTCATTCTGTAGCTCGTCTTTATCTTTCACATCATTATCGAACCATGCATGCTCACTGCAGATTTCTATAAAGGCGCTTATTTGATAAAGAAAAACCAGTGGAAAAATAAACACTAGGAATAAACAAGTTAAAATATTGGGTGATAAGGAAGCTAAATATACCAGTAAGGCAATGTAAGAAATTGAGAATATACTTTTAAATGTTCTTTTGGGGTTTATATTATAGCGAAGCCTAGTGATGAAAAAGGACAGGTGGAATAGTGGCGAAAATAGGCTGATAAAGAAATTGCGATATAAAGTGCCTTTTTCTCTTCCTAAATCTATGCCAAAAACGGAGAAGAATTTAACTATTGGATCATATTTTGTTGCAAATGTGCGGGGAGCATGATGAATATCACAATGATCGACTTTATAAGAATCGTAGTCTTGAGTGAGCATCAAAGATGTCACAAAATCGCCAATTAACTTGTCAAATTTTGAATTGCCACTCAATCTATCATGGACACTTTGGTGTAGTATTACTGCTGCCATTCTTCTTGAAGAAAATACCAGACCTACCCAAGATAAAATCGTTAAGAATACAGATATATCTTGATACTGATTGTAAAAGCCCAAGGTTAAAGAGCCAAAGAATATTCCGAGAACAACAAGGACGTATGCGCTCCAGTGTAGGCGAAACAGGGGTTTCTGTCCTGAAAGCGGTTTGCCAGTAAGCCAAGTCACAAACCTGGAAGGCAGGAATGAATTGCCATAGGATTTCCTCACCATTTGACTTTGATCTTGAGTCAATTTCATAAATCACCTTATTACTTTAGAAAAGCACAATAAAAATGCAGAAATTTAATGTTGAGCAATTTCTATGTCGGACGTTGGATAGCACTGACACGAGAGAAATTTATTACTTTCCAAATCACTTTCAACATTGCCAGACAGGACTTCGATTTGGCATTGCTCACATGTTCCTGAGCCACAATTATATCTAATGTCAGCGCCTCCTTTTAGCAAAGAATCAAGGATTGTTTTATTTTCTTTTCCATCATAAGTGGCATCATTAAATTTTATCTTGTAAACCTTTTTTTTCTTGAAGAACAAGAGATTCCTCCCATTTCGTAAATTGTGGATTCTAAGGTTTGTAATATGGTAATGGACAGGAAAAGCAGATCGCAATTTTCCCACTTCTTATAAATGATATTAACCAATATGGAAAGTAAAAAATCACATATATTTGTATGTGGTAACTAAAAAATATCTATATCTATTTTTACTGTGTTACGTTGAAGGTTAAATTTTATCGTGGTTATTTGTAAAGCTAAAGTTGGTGTTTGAATCTTTTCAAAATGTGTTTTTAGGGTTTCCTATAAAGTGAAAGGAAAACGATTTAAACATTGAGTGTTCTGGAATCCAGATCATGATACGTTGATTCGATTTTTGGGGCCTGACCGTGAAAGCTTGTTAATGGAGGCTCTACAATAAGCTTGTTGTAGAGCAGAGAATCTAGTAGGAAGGCTAATACTGGAAGGGCATAGAGCTTAGTAACAAGAGTGTCGCTTTATACAACGAGTGTATGGGATATTGGGTAGCCAATGGCATTGGGTTTTATGTAGCTTGGTAAAAGGTGGGGCATGATTATGTAGTTCGCTACAGTTCTCATGCTCCACTTTATAAGATGCTGATACAACTCGGCAAAAATGATTGAAAAATTGAAAGAACAGTAACCCGTATTTCTACGGGCTAAATTTATTTACTTTGCTGTTCTTTTGCGACCATTTTTCTTACGTCTGCTAATAGTTGTTTGGCATCGTAAACTATGCCGTCTTTTATGGTGTATTTTACACCACCCACTCTTACAGGTTGGTTGTTCTCATCCAATCGATAGTGGCCTGTTCCGTAAAGCACTTTAAAGTTTCTTAACGGGTTTTCTTCAACTATGACTAAATCGGCTTTTTTACCCGGAACAATCGAGCCAATTTCATCTTGCATATTTAGTGCTTCTGCGCCGTTAAGTGTGGCGGCTTGAATGACTTCCAAGGCGTTAAATCCAGCTTCTCTCAATAGCTCCAGTTCACGGATATACCCGAAGCCATAAATTTTATATATGTAACCCGAATCGGAACCTGTGGTGACTCTACCACCGTGGTTTTTATAATCATTTAGGAATGTCATCCAGTGTTGGAAATTCTGCTTCCAAGCTATTTCGTCATCTGTTGTCCAGTCGAACCAATAGGAGCCATGGGCATAACGGCTGGGTGTGAAGAATTTCCAAAGTGTGGGTAATGTGTATTCTTTGTGCCAATCGGCATTCCGTTCGCGCATTAGGTCACGGCTGGCTTCATAAATGGTGAGCGTTGGATTAATTGTGAAGTCTAATCCTATCAATTCATCTCTAACCGCATTCCACTTTTCACTTCCCGGTTTGGCTGCTTGTTGCCACAGCCTTCCTGCTGCGCCAAAGCGGTCTTGCTCATTGTTATAGTTATATTCTGGGGGGTAATCTTGAATACGTTGCTTGTCAAAAAGGGCTTCTGGCAGTCCATACCAATGTTCCATGGTTGTTAATCCCAACCGGGCAGAATCTAATGCGTTGGTTTTTACCACATTTAACTGGGCGTGATGCATTGCGGTACCCAACCCTTGTTTTTTGGCTTCGTCCAACGCCGCCTTCATTATTTTAGGGGTAGCACCAAATAACTTAACGCCTTCAAATCCTTTCTTTTTCGCCCATTGGATCCACTTTCTGGCTTGTTCTGGCGTGTAGATGGTTTCCTCACTACCCATGCCAAATCCCAAGTAAGGAATGATTCGTGGTGCAGCAATGGTATTATTATTTGCTCTAGCCACATGATCTAATGTCCAGTCAATACCTGCGAAAGAACCAGGCTCTCTAACTGTGGTAATACCGTGACCTAGCCATAATTTAAATACGTATTCAGCCGGAATGTTATCTGCGGACGCGCCAATGTGGCCATGCATATCCACAAACCCGGGCAAAATGTAATGTCCGGTAACATCAATTTCTTTATCGTTTTTTCCTGCTTTTGGACGGCCTTTCGATTTAATCGGAACACCAGGGTTGCCTACACTCTTAATATCAATAATGCGATCATTTTCGATAACGATATCAACCGGACCTTGGGCAGGAGCGCCTTCGCCACTGACGAGTATTCCGCCTCTTAATATTAGCCTGCTGTAAGGGCCTTCTCCTCGTTGTCTTTCTGGTGCTTTAGCGCCTGCTGTCGCGGCAAGGCTTAGCTGTTGCATGCCTAACCAAAGGCAAAGTGTGATAATTATTCTAATAGTCATAATCTGGGGTGTTCCATCGTTGTGATATTAAAAAAAACCGTTGCCATCAACAGATTGACGGGCGAGTTTGAGACCAAAACTATGTTACTTTGTGGGTAAATTCAATATTTACTAGCAAAGCAGGCTGTATCTAAGTACAAGGTTGGTTATAATCCGTCGGCTTTTGCGGTAAATTGGCGAAATTTTGTCGTTTCAATCCTGTGAAGTGCTAACCAATCATCTGGATTTGGTTTTCAATAATTGTAAGAGGTTTCGCTTGGAGCTGGTTCGAGGATTACATAATCTAAATGGTCGTCATAATGGCTGTGTGCTTACCATTGGAAAGTTTGATGGCGTACATCTGGGACACCAAGCGGTATTAAAACAGGTGATTAGTAAGGCCCGAGAGTTAAATGTGCCAGCGACGGTGATGGTATTTGAGCCGCAACCAGAAGAGTTGTTTTCGCCAGACACTGCTCCGGCCCGGTTAACGCGCTTACGAGAAAAATATACATTATTGCAAGCGTTGGGCGTGGATCGATTAATTTGCGTCAAGTTTGATCGAAAATTTGCCAATCAAAGTGCTGAATATTTTATTGAAAATATATTGGTTAAAAGGCTTGGTGTTAAATATTTGGTGGTTGGTGACGATTTTCGTTTTGGAAAAGGCCGGGTAGGCGACTTTGAAATGTTAAAAATCGCCGGACATCGTTTTGAGTTCGATGTGGTGGATACCCGCAGTTTAGTATTACGTGACGCCAGAGTAAGTTCTTCTACTATTAGAGAAGCGTTGCAAAATGCAGATTTGAAAAAGGCTGAAGCCTATTTGGGCAGGCCTTATAGCATTAGTGGTAAAGTTATTCATGGTGAAAAGCGCGGTCGTAGTATCGGTTTTCCCACCGCTAATTTACCTTTGCTGAGATGCAACACGCCAGTTACCGGCGTATTTGCAGTGGTAGTTCGAATATTGTGTGAACACGTTACTCGAAACTCAGCGGATACAAATGAAAGTTATTTTTTTGGCGTTGCAAACATTGGACATCGCCCAACTGTGAAAGGTATTAAGCCACAGTTAGAGGTGCACATTTTTGATTTTGATGAAATGCTTTATGGCAAAAGCCTAGTGGTAGAATTGCACCATAAAATTAGAGATGAAAGAAAATTTGAATCTTTTGACGCGTTAAGAATACAAATTGGTTTGGATGCACAAGCTGCAAAAAGCTGGTTGACAGAAAATTGGTCAGCCTAAATCGTTAGTTACTGCTTATGCAGTTATAAATTGATTATTTAGTTTTGGATTTGAGGATAAATGAGCGACTACAAACACACCTTAAACTTACCGGAAACAGAATTTCCTATGCGGGGCAATTTGGCTCAAAAAGAGCCCAAAATGCTCAAACAATGGACTGAGCAAGGTTTGTACGAAAAAATTCGTGACGCTAAAAAAGGCAACAAGCCTTTTATTTTGCATGATGGCCCTCCTTATGCCAATGGTGTGATTCACATTGGCCATGCAGTCAATAAAGTCCTCAAAGATATTATTATTAAATCCAAGACCTTATCTGGGTTCGATTCTCCTTATGTACCTGGCTGGGATTGCCATGGTCTGCCTATTGAGCTGATGGTTGAAAAGAAAGTGGGTAAACCGGGCCGAAAAGTCTCGGTTGCCGAGTTTCGCCAAAAGTGTCGTGAATATGCCGAAAAACAAATTAAACTTCAAAAGGATGATTTCGTTCGATTAGGCATTTTGGGAACTTGGGATAAGCCTTATAAAACCATGGACTTCCAGTCTGAAGCCGACATCATTCGTTACTTCGGTAAAGTTGTTGAATCTGGCCATATGGAAAAAGGATTTAAACCTGTTCATTGGTGTACCGATTGTGGTTCCGCTTTGGCTGAAGCCGAAGTTGAATATAAAGACAAATTTTCACCTGCCATTGATGTGGGTTTTCCAGTTCTGGATGAAGCACAATTTTTAAGTGCCTTTCAAAGTACTGAAGCGGGTCAAAATAACTTTGGTGAAGGTCAGATATCTATTGTTATCTGGACCACTACGCCTTGGACGGTTCCGGCAAACAGAGCCGTGTGTGTGAATGAGATCATCAGATACTCATTGGTACAAGTTGAAAAAGACGGTAAAAAAACGAGATTGGTTGTCGCCACTGACTTAATCGATGATTGCATGTCTCGTTATGGAATAGAAAGCTATTCAGAATTGGCTCAAGCCGATGGTTCCGATTTATTGCACATGCGCTTGCATCACCCTTTTAATGATTACGAAGTGCCTATTGTTCTGGGGGATTATGTTACAACGGACTCGGGTACGGGTTGTGTACATATCGCTCCTGCCCACGGTGTAGATGATTTCAATGCTGGTAAAAAATATGGCATTGATGTTTCCAGTCCTGTAGGTGCCAATGGCGTCTATAAAGAAGGCACTGAGTTTTTTACTGGTGAGCATATATTTAAGGCAAGTAACCATATTATTGAAGTCATTCAAGAATCAGGTAACTTGTTGAATCATGTATCATATGAACATAGTTATCCTCATTGCTGGCGTCATAAATCACCTATTATTTTCCGTGCCACCCCACAGTGGTTTATTAGCATGGATAAAAAGGGTTTACGCCAACAGTCTTTAGCAGCGATTAAAGATACCAAATGGATCCCTGATTGGGGCCAAGGCCGAATTGAAGGCATGGTTGAAGGACGTCCAGATTGGTGTATTTCTCGCCAGCGGACTTGGGGCGTGCCTATTGCCTTATTTATTCATAAAGATACAGATGAACTTCACCCCAATACTGCCGAGTTAATTGAAAAGGTGGCGTTGAAGGTTGAGCAAAAAGGTATCGATGCCTGGTGGGATCTGGATGCGGCTGAATTAATCGGTGACGACGCGCCAAATTACAACAAGGTAACGGATACGTTAGATGTTTGGTTCGATTCTGGTGTAACCCATTCTTTTGTAGTTGATCGCCGAGATGACATTCCTGCGTCAGCAGATTTGTATTTAGAAGGTTCAGATCAACATCGTGGTTGGTTTATGTCTTCTTTAATGAGTTCTATTGCCGGTAAAGGCGCTCCTCCTTATAAAGAAGTGCTAACTCACGGGTTTACCGTTGACGCCCATGGTCGCAAGATGTCTAAGTCCTTGGGAAATACCGTATCACCGCAGGAAGTGGTTAATAAACTCGGGGCTGATATTTTACGCCTATGGGTTGCATCCACAGACTATAGCGGTGAAATTGCAGTTTCTGATGAAATCTTGAAACGTGCAGCAGATACTTATCGCCGCGTACGCAATACTTCCCGCTTTTTGTTAGCAAATCTTAATGGGTTTAATCCGGAAACGGATCTGCTGGATGGCAAAGATATGGTTGCGTTGGACAGTTGGGCTGTGCAGCGAGCAAAAGAAATACAGGAAGAAATCATTGCGGCTTACGAGTCTTATGATTTGATCACTGTAACGCAAAAAATGATGCACTTTTGTTCAATTGAATTGGGCAGCTTTTATCTGGATGTTATCAAAGATCGTCAGTATACCGCCAAAACTGATAGCCAAGCACGTCGCTCATGCCAAACCGCGTTGTACCATATTGTAGAAGCATTAGTTAGATGGATTGCGCCAATTACCAGCTTTACGGCTCAGGAAATTTGGCAAGCAATGCCAGGTAAACGAGACGAATTTGTATTTACCGGAGAGTGGTATGACGGTTTAGATATCGCACAGGCAAATTCAGACTTTGATAACGATTATTGGCAGCAAATTCTAGCGGTGAAAACAGAAGTAAATCGCGCCCTAGAGCAAGCTCGCCGAGACAAAACCATAGGTAGCTCTTTGGACGCGTCGATGACGTTATATGCATCTGACGATCTGGCTCAAAAAATTGCTAAGTTAGAAGATGAGCTGCGCTTTGTATTATTAACTTCTTTGGCAGAGGTTAAACCTTTGTCAGAAGCGCCTGATAATGCAATTAAAACGGAAATGGAAAATTTAACACTTACACTTGATAAGGCTCCGGGCAGCAAATGTGCACGTTGCTGGCATCATCGTGAAGATGTGGGTGCAAATAGTACTTATGACGATTTATGCCTGCGTTGTGTCGACAACGTTGAAGGTGAGGGTGAGTCACGCCGTTATGCTTAGGCTTTTCAAAGAAACTGGAATGCGTTGGTTGTGGATAGCAGTCATCGCCTTTATTGCTGATCTGATCACCAAGTCAATGGTGGTGGCTGATATGGAATTGTATCAATCAATCCAAATCATGCCGTTTTTTAATTTAACCTATGTTCATAACTACGGTGCCGCTTTTAGTTTTTTAAGCGATGCAGGTGGTTGGCAGCGGTGGTTTTTTACATTGATTGCCGTGTTTGTGAGCGGATTAATTCTTTGGTGGTTGAAGCAAACTAAAAAAGAACAAGTGCTGTTACCTATCGCCTTTTCCCTTATTTTAGGGGGGGCCATAGGGAATTTGTTTGATCGACTTACTTATGGTTATGTAATCGATTTTTTAGACTTCTATTATCAAGGGTGGCATTGGCCAGCTTTTAATATAGCCGATAGTGCAATATTTCTAGGGGCTGCTGTCCTGATTATTGATGCCTTTAAAAACCCTGATCCCATCAAAGAAGACGATATTAAAGAAAGCCTTAAGAAAGAGAATTATGACGAATAAAGTAGTAATTGGCAGCAATAGTGAAGTTGTACTGCATTTTGATTTAAAACTGGCAGATGGATCGGCTGCGGATAGCACTCGTGTACACAATAAACCGGCTAAACTAACCATAGGTGATGGCAGTTTAACGCCTAGCTTTGAAATGTGTTTATTGGGACTTGTTGTGGGAGATAAAAAATCTTTCACCTTGGAACCGGAAGACGCATTTGGTATGCCCAACCCTGACAATATTCATCATATGGATCGAGCTAAGTTTGATTCGGAAACGCCGGCTGAACCTGGGATGATCATCGGTTTTTCTCAACCTGGTGGCGGTGAAATTCCGGGGATTATTAGAGAAGTAATTGGTGATTCCGTTACAGTGGATTTTAATCATCCATTGGCGGGACAAACCGTTATCTTCGATGTGGAAATTCTAGACGTTAAATAGTTTTGGAGTATCAACCTAACATGCTTATTCATCTTGCAAATCCCAGAGGTTTTTGTGCTGGTGTCGATCGCGCAATTACCATTGTTGAAAAAGCGCTGGAACTGTTTTCTGCCCCTATTTATGTTCGTCACGAAGTAGTACATAACAAATTTGTTGTTGAAGGGTTACGAGCCAGAGGTGCCGTGTTTGTAGATGAACTGCACGAAGTACCGGATGACAATATTGTGATTTTTTCTGCTCATGGTGTTTCTCAACAAGTACGCAAAAATGCACAAGCTAGAGGCCTGAGAGTATTTGATGCCACTTGCCCATTAGTTACCAAGGTTCATATGGAAGTGAGTCGAGCCAGTAAAAGAGCCGTGGAATGCATATTGATCGGACATCAAGGTCATCCTGAAGTGGAAGGTACTATGGGGCAATATGATAATGATAACGGTGGTATTTATTTGGTGGAATCTGTCGATGATGTGGCCAAATTAAGCGTTAAAAACCCAGAAGAATTATATTATTGCAGTCAGACTACCTTATCAGTTGATGATACCGCAGATATTATTGATGCCCTGAGAGCCAAGTTTTCGAAAATTGAAGGGCCTCGAAAAGATGATATTTGTTATGCCACACAAAATCGGCAAGACTCAGTGCGTGAATTAGCCAACGGCTGTGATTTAATGCTGGTGGTAGGTGCCAAAAACAGCTCTAACTCTAATCGTTTAAAAGAGCTGGCCGAAAAAATTGGTACAAGGTCTTACTTAATCGACGATTGTGAAGCAATTCAGATGGATTGGCTTGATGGCGTAAAAAACGTTGGCGTTACAGCCGGTGCATCTGCGCCAGAGGTATTGGTTCAAGGCGTTGTTAATAAGCTTGTCGAAATGGGCGCAAAGAATGTGATAGAAACCATTGGCAGAGAAGAGAACATTGAATTTGCCATCCCCAAAGAACTACGTGTAAAGCAGGTTTCTTGAGCCTTATAACTTCTTCTTATTAAAATGAAACGGCATTCAATAATTGGGTGTCGTTTTCTGCTACCAACAAAACCATAGGCTTCAAAATAAGTAAGGCTAGTCTTTAGATTAACAATTCATCAAAATAAAAGTTAATCATTTAGCATGCTAACTCCTTCCACAAACCCAGTAATTCCTTTTCTCCATCTGTGTTTGATACCCAGTGCCAAGTACACCGATTTGTTCTGAACTACCCCATAATCCCGATCTGAGGTTAACAAGTAATCCAAACACACAATGGGATAAATTGCATCCGGAGGGCGCTTTTTGGCTTATTGCTGCCTTGGTTGCCTGAGAGATGGAGGTGGCAGAAATCTCAATACTATAGACCTTTTCGAAGTGAGCTTGAATATACCGAGTTGTCATGCTTCAGGCATATGAGGAAATAATCCAACCCGTTGAGCTCTTTCGCATTTTTCACTCGCTGTGGTTTAAAGCTGCTGTTTCGGGGAACTTTAAATTCAATGTAGCCATGAACACTACGGATAGATTTGGGGAATTTACCCTTGCAAAAATCATCGATACTTTTCAGGCAGGAACATTTCTGGAATAACTAAGGTGTTGTTCCATTTCAGCTTTCAGAACTCTTTCTGTTATTTCTTAGTAAGCTTTCTAATAATTTTTATCCGCTTAGAATATCTTTTAGTGAATCGTAATATTTAATTGTTCGATTGGTTTTTCTAATATCGGCATACTTACTTCCTGTTATTTCATTTAACAGAATTCCACTTTTCTAGTTTTTCACATACTCAAAATTCCTCTTTACTAATCAACTAATCTGGATGTTTTGCTTTTTATAAATTAATAATTCAGCCTGGCTTTTGGTGTCTGTTGATTCTTATTTGTTAATTTTCTGTTTTGTTCGGAATGTTAATTACCCTCTTTTGTGTTTATGGCATTGGATATGAAAAAAATCAGTTGTTTTACTCATTTGTGGTTTTTTAGTAACTTGTTTTTTGTTTTTATTTTAAAGTTTGCTATAGATTATTGTATGGTTTTGTTTGTTGGTAGTGGTTTTTTTTCTTCCTTTTAAGGGTGTTTTGTAATTGGTTTTTAAATTAATTAAATTTTATTTTAAGGTGATTTGGTAGGCTATATGAAAACTAAAGGGTTCTCAATAAGAGCTAAAATATTATTAATTCCAATTGTTGGAACGGTTGGTTTCGCTATTTATTTAGTTTTAACAACAGTCACAGCCTCACTCAATGCTGAACTGCTGGAGGATGCGCAAAACATACAGTTTCCATTGGTTCAAATGACTTCTGAATTGTCAAATGATATTGAAAAAGTAGAGGTGGCATTTAATTCGGCAGTTACTACGGGGGATGAGGATCCATTAATCAAAGCAGGGCAGTTAAAATTAAAAATTGAAGATGAATTGTCCAAGATGTCAGGTGTAAGTAGCAAAAACGATAAAGAAGTTTTAAAAATTTCAGAGTTGTTTTCTCGTTATTTTAATCAAGGTAATGAGTTGGCAGAAGGGATGGTGGAACAGTCTATTGATTATAGCCTTCTTCCGCAAAAGGCTGAGGACTTGAAATCAACATTAACTGAATTGAAAAGTGAATTGAATGGATTCAATTCTGCGAGGAATAAAGAATTCGAAGAGCTAATTAATACGGCAAAAAAAGATAGCTATAGTTTAGTGACTATTGGTATTGGAATGGGGGTTGTTACAATTGCTTTGTTGTTTGTTATTGCCATTCCGATTAGTAAAGGTATCCATTCGTCCTTAATGGAGGTTATTAATTCATTAAAAGATATAGCTGAAGGTGATGGTGATTTAACGGTTAGATTACAAACCAACAAAAATGATGAAATTGGTGAATTAGTTGAAAGGTTCAATACGTTTGTTGCCAAGTTACAAGTCACTATACGAGATGTTTTGGATATCTCTCTGCCATTATCTACAACAGCTGCAACCGTTAAAAGCTCGGCGGACGAAACAAGTAAAACAACAGGCGAGCAGCAAAAGAGTGCTAGAGAAACGATTCATTCGGTAACTGAAATGAATGGTGCCGTGCAGGACATTGCGCAAAGCGCTTCCCAAACTGCTGATTCAGTAAGCAATGCCGCAGACCTAACCAAAGAAGGGGCTGCTGTAGTCGAAGATGCTATCTATTCAATTAATGAACTTGCATCCAAGATCAGTGAGGCTGCAGATGTCATTTACAAGTTAGAGCAAGACGTTGAGCAAGTCAGTGATGTACTGAATGTGATACGCAGCATCGCAGAGCAAACAAATTTGTTGGCATTAAATGCGGCTATCGAGGCTGCTAGAGCCGGGGAACAGGGACGAGGATTCGCTGTTGTAGCTGATGAAGTCCGCACTTTGGCTTCCCGTACCCAAACCTCTACTGAAGAAATCCAGGCAACCATCGAGAAATTACAATCCGCTTCCCGAACCGCAGTTGCCACCATGAACTCCGGAACAAAAATGGTAGGCAGTAGTGTTGATAAGGCAAGTACTGCTGGACAAGCCCTGAAGTCTTTGGAGGCGACTATTGAAAATATAAACAGCATGACGATGACAATTGCCGCGGCAACCGAACAGCAATCTGTGGTGGCAAAAAATATCGTTGGTTCTGTAGAGCAAATTGGTACATCTACTGAAGCGACTAACAACACAGCGGCTGACTTGGTGGATGTTGCACATGAGTTAGCAGTTATGGCGGATAGGCTTCAGAGATTAACGAGTGGGTTTAAAGCGTAGTACCCAATTAAACTTCATAAGAGCAATAACGGGAATAACACATGATTAAAAGTAAAAAATCCTTCTTGAAGGTTTGGTTGCTGGCGAGTATGGGCTTTGCCTCATATGCCAACGCCGACTTTACATTTAATGGGTTCGCATCCTTTGCGGGTGGCAAATTTAGTGAAGACACCTACCAATATGCAGGGTATGACAATGAAATATCGTTTTCACCGGACACCATGGTAGGTATTCAAATTGGCAGTGAACTGAGTGAAAAAATCAGTGTTACCGCTCAATTAACTGCAAAAGGTTCGGAAGACTATGATATTGAAGCTGCGCTAGCTTTTATGACTTACGCAGTAAATGATGATTGGGACATCCGTATTGGTAGAATTAGAGCGCCTTTCTTCTACTATTCTGAGTTTTTGGAAGTGGGATATGCTTATCCTTGGGTCCGTCCCCCTCTTGAGGTCTATCGTATAAATGATCTCACCTACTTTGAGGGCATTGATACTTTATATAGGACTAACCACGGCGATTGGTCGGCGACTTGGCAAGCTTTTTATGGCAATTATAGTGAAAATTTGGGTGACGATAACTTGGAATTAAGGTTGGATGATTTTTGGGGGGCAAATTTAACAATTGGAAATGATTGGCTCACTTTAAGAGCTGCTTATTTGCAAGCAAATGTCATTCAGGAAATACCTACGGCGTTAACAGGGTTTTTTCAAACATTAACAGCTTTGGGGCTAACGCAGGCTGTGACCAATTTAGATCCAAGTCAAGAAAATGTGGGATACTTTGTTGAGCTTGGTGCTTTCATTGACTACGAAAATTGGCTTTTAAACATGGAATATACAACGATAGGTTGGGATGACCCTTCACTTGCGATTAATGATGAAGGTTGGTTAGTCATGGCCGGTAGACGTTTTGATGACATTATTGTTCACTTAACGTATTCGGTTCAGGAGGACGATCCAGAATTTAGTGCGAATACGATTCCAACGGGAGTAGATCCTCAACTGGATGCTCTACACGGTGCTTTAGACAGCTTCTTTGCAAACAATAAAACCACGGCTATCACTGCAGGCGTTCGATATGAGCTTGAAGCAGGTGTGGCGTTAAAAGTTGAAGTGTCGCAAATAGATATCGATGTAGCAGACCCTCTATTCTCCGGGCAGGAAAGTGGGTTTGAAGACGGAACATTAGTAAGTTTCGGTGTTGATGTGGTGTTTTAAGGGGATTCAGTCATGATTAATTATAAAAGCAAAATATTGTTGCACTTAAGCTTGGCTTTAACTCTGATTTCCAGCGCTGCAATGGCGGAAATTTCTGTTGTTGTTAATCCGGCCAATGCTAATGCTCTGAGTGCAGACGAAATTAAACGCATTTTTCTTGGAAAGAAATCCAAATTCCCTGATGGTTCTCGAGCAGTGCCGGTTGGGCAAGATGACAAGAGTGCAGTGGTCACTGAGTTTAATGAAAAGGTTCTCGATCGCTCTTCCAATCAACTCAAAGCTTATTGGTCCAAGTTGATTTTTACCGGTAAAGGGGCGCCGCCTAAAAAGGCGGGCAGTAACGCTGAGGTGCTTAAAATGGTTGCCAGCGAGCCAGATAAAATCGGCTTTGTAGACAGTGCCAGTGTTGACGGAAGTGTGAAAGTCGTCCTTAAATTGTAGAGTCATAAAGTCAGCTTTGCTGAAAAGGGAGGGCAGATTTCAAAAGAAATATGTCCTCCTTCTATGATCCATTAACAAATAACATGTCATGCCTCTTGGAAGTAAGTTGTCGATTTTGCAATGCGTTTTGCTCTTGAGTCAGTTTTGAAGCGGGGGCCGGCAATGATTTATCCAATCCTTTGAGTCCTTTGTTAGCATACTCTTTTCGCCATTCAGACAATTGACCGTGATAGCGTTTTTCACGACGAAGCAACGCACTAAGCTCACCATAGTATTTTTAATTTGTATTCGGCAGGAGATATCCGTCTGGAACGTTTCTCCAATTTGGGTTTTGGAGTACTTCGTGGATCAGGTACAGAGTTTCATGCAAAGGTTATTGAGTAAAACCATTAAGACGTATCCATATGTCCGTCAATTCTTTATGAACATCGGTATTAACACTTAACACTTAACGCTAAGACGACGGGTTTATTGATAACACGTTCATCCTAGCGAACTTACACCACAATATAATTTCTTTGTTATAGAATATTAAGAAGTACCCCACGCTCATTTTCTTTGCGCCAAAGCTTGTGGCGGGTAGATATATTTCTCTGACTCAGGTCGAGTGCCCAAAATTATTTCCCAATACAAATATTTAAGACCATTCTCTACCCGATGTTATTTAAATCTTCCCGACATTCAGATAAGTTAATGCCAGCTACACTAACCACCACTAGGAATTTTTATGAAACTTGCTTCTCTTGCCTTACATCACGGATATGACTCCGAAGCGACAACTAAGGCCGCAACAACCCCCATTTATCAAACGACGTCATTTACTTTTGACAGCACTCAACATGGCGCAGATTTATTTGATCTAAAAGTCCCTGGAAATATTTACACTCGGATCATGAATCCAACCACCGATGTATTGGAGCAAAGAGTTTCACAAATGGAAGGTGGCATTGCGGGTTTAGCCGTTGCCTCAGGCATGGCTGCCATTACCTACGCGATTCAAGCAATTACATCGGTGGGGGACAATATCGTTAGTACTAGCCAGTTATATGGTGGCACTTATAATTTATTCGCACATACGTTGCCCAGGCAAGGTGTAAATGTGAAATTCGCTTCAGGGAATGATTTATCGACGTTCGATCAATTGATTGATGAAAATACTAAAGCGGTATTTTGCGAGTCAATTGGTAACCCTGCGGGTAACGTCATTGATTTGGATGAATTAGCCAAAATCGCACACAAACATGGTGTGCCATTAATCGTCGATAATACCGTTGCTAGTCCAGCTTTGTGCCGCCCATTTGAACACGGAGCCGACATTGTTATTCATTCATTGACCAAATACATTGGCGGTCATGGAACCTGTATCGGTGGAATAATTGTCGATTCTGGCAAGTTTGATTGGGTTGCCAATAAAGGCAGGTTCCCAATGTTAAACGAGCCTGATCCTTCTTATCATAATGTTGTTTATACCGAAGCTTTAGGCGCAGCCGCATACATTGGTCGTTGCCGAGTCGTTCCGCTTAGAAATACAGGAGCAGCGCTATCACCACACAGCTCTTTTTTGATCATGCAAGGGTTAGAAACATTATGCTTGCGTATGGAACGTCACTGTGAAAATGCACTTAAAGTAGCTGAATATCTCAACTCTCATGAAAAAGTGAGCTGGGTAAATTATGCCGCGCTACCTGAAAGCCCTTATAACGCAATCTGTCAAAAAATGACCAATGGCAAAGCTTCGGGCATATTGAGTTTCGGTATCAAAGGTGGGAGCGAAGCCGGCGGAAGATTTATCGATGCTCTTAATATGATCTTACGCTTAGTTAATATCGGTGATGCTAAATCGTTGGCATGTCATCCCGCTTCAACTACCCATAGGCAACTCAATGCGGAAGAGCTTAAGTCAGCAGGAGTTTCCGAAGATTTAGTCAGAATTTCTGTAGGTATCGAACATATTGACGATATTATCGCTGATATTGAACAGGCTTTAGAGCAAGCTTAGTAAAGCATTAAGTAGTGGGTTGCTCGATATTAAGCTGTAGTATTAAGCCTAATATTCAACAACAAAGAGTAGCCCAGTACAGATGATAATTTCAGCATGTTAATGTTAAAACTCCCACTCTAGTGCAAAGCGTAATGAGTGGTTTTTGTCATTGCCATTTAGGCCTGTAATGAAGCCTAGCTCCCATTTTAGTTGCTTTTGTTTTTCGTATCGATATAGGCCCATGATGGCGGGTCCGATGCCGAAAATGCCTTTGCCACTGTAGAGTTCTATGGCGGGTTGAAAGGCGGACTTCCATCGGTAGCGGTAATTAATTCTTACTTCTGATTCAAATTCGTTACTGATGCTATTACCCCATTCGTATTCGGCGAATAGGTTGACGGTTAGGCTGGTTCTTCCGATTTCTTTTTCAAATAATAATGCGGTGGAAAACTCCCAGTTGTCTTTTTGGTGTTCTTTTTCTAATTCAAATAGCAAGCCCCAATCGGCCCAGTATTGGCCTTGCTCGGTGAGCATCCAACGTGCTTCTACTTCGTATGCTTGTAAGCCAAAGTTGTCTTCATTATCGCGTTCTCCAATTAAGTACACTTCAATGGATAGATCTTCCCTAACCGCATATCCGTAACCCACTCTTTGGGTGAGTACATTGCGATCACCTAGCTCCCGCGACACAAATCGCCATTCAAATTCTTGCTCATTTGGCATTACATAGGGGTGATACACTTTATCGACAACGGCATTGTCGGCGTATCCCGGTAAAGACATTAAGCTATACAGAAAAAGCGTGGTCAGAAAACGTCTAATACTGATCATGATGACGTACTCCTGTTTAATTGAGTTGATATTTTTGAGAAGGGGGTTGAACGAAAGTGCATCCACAACATGGGAATGAGTACCCATATAACGTACATACCAATGTACAGTAGAGAAGGGGATTCTCTGTAGCCTATAAAGGCAGTCATAAAATGTCCAATTTCAGAGCGTTCTGAAATGAACCAATGGGTATTCCAAAGCGGTTTGTTACTGGATAACCAACCAATTTGTTCAAGATAAATTAAAATTTGATTCATTTGTCCGGCAACATGCAATGCGAGCACCCATCTGGCCGCTTTGGGGAGCAGGCTTGTTGCCCATTGAGTGCAATAAAACAATATAATGGCAACACAAACGCTAATGCCTATGCCTAATAGCGTACCTAGCACCAGTACGTTTCCAGCCCCCCGAGACCAAAAACTATAAAGATAAGTGTATAAACTGGCACCATTTAAACTGATGCTGATAGACAACATAGTAAGAATGAGCAACGCGCATAAATAACGGGAATTGGTGGTTTTAATATTGATATGAAGTACAGCAGCAATGTAAAAACAGATTAATAGGAAGGAGAATAATAATTCATTGCCTATTCCTTCCCAAATGTCGGCAGTAATCTGCACAACTTGCATTAGTATAATAGAGAGCACGGCACCTAAGACCACACTTAATGTAAGCAAGGTTAAGTAATTGATTGAGCTTCGTACCGTATTAAATAACAGCGCCATTAAAATGAAGATGGGCAGGGCGTCACTTAGGAATAAAACAACCGTGTTAATTAACATCTTTCCCCCCTGCGGTATTGTCTTGAGCTGGGAGGTCTTTAGCGTCCACTGCAATTATTTTTCCGCGAGCGGTATTCGGGTTGTATTCGCCAAAATATTGATATTCTCCTGCTTCTAGCGGACCAATAAACAATGTGGCTTTTCGTCCACCAAAAATGACCTTTTCTCGATTGAGATCGAAGCTATCAAATTCTTCAGGTGCGTTGTCCTGATTTTCTATAATTAATTTGAATTTGATGTCGGCTGGCACTTTCATCTCGGTTGGATAGAACAAGTGATCTTTGATTCTTAAGGTAAATTCGGGCGGTGCAGACAATGCTGTAAATGGTATAAGCATCAAGAACAGTGATAGGTGGACTGCAAGAGAACAGCGAATTTTCATATTGCTTGTTCTCCAGATAAAGCTGGAAAGGAAATAACGACTTTTAGCCCATGTAATGATTCAGATTCTAACAGTTGAATGTCGGCATTGTGCAATTCGACAATTTGTTTAACGATGGCTAAGCCAAGTCCGCAGCCAGGTTCGTTGGATGCATGGTGATCACCACCGATACGGTAAAAACGCTGAAAGACTTTTTCTCTTTCTTCTGAAGGAATGCCTTCTCCGCTGTCTTCAATGATTAAAATATTTTGATTATTCTCATGCTGTGTGTGAATTTCGATACTAGCACTATTAGGAATGTATTTATGGCAGTTATTTAACAAATTAAAGATTAAAATACCTAACGCGCCTTCATCTCCCAATACGCTAATATTGTTACCATGCAGTGCGATTTGCTGGTCTTTTTCTTCTAATCGAGGATAAATGTCGCCTACCTGTTGCCGAATGAGCGCATCCAAATTGATGGGTTTGAATCGTTGTTGGTACAATTCAGGGTTGGTGCGATTAAGCATTAAGATTTGCTCAATAACATGGCCCATGCGTTCAACACCCTGATCTAATGCTTGGGTTTGGGCAATATCTAAATTCTGTTCTTTTAGCGCTAGTCCCAAGTTATGTAATGAAACTTTTAATACGCTAAGAGGAGTGCGCAGTTCATGGGCTGCGTCGGAGGCAAATCGACGTTCTCGCTGAAATGCCGCGCCTAAGCGATGCAGTAAAGAGTTTAAAGTTAAAATAACTTGGTTTAGTTCGATGGGAGCCGTTTTAAAATTAACTTCCCTGTAGTCGTCGGATGCCTTTCTATCTAATAATTTAGATAAGTTGTTGAGCGGACGAAGCCCCGTTTTGACTAAGAACAAAACCAGAAGCGCTATTATCGGAATGCTAATGATAAGCGGGGTCATGGAAGCGATAATAAGCTGTTCAGCAACGTGAAAACGGTCGCCTAAGGATTGAGCAATCAATATCCAATGTTGTTTTTTATCGTTAAATTGAGCCAGCACACGCCAGCGTTGACCACCAAAATTTTGTTCACTGAAGCCATCAACGAAAGGCGCAATTGTCGTGATGGGAGTATTTTGGGTGTGGGTTAACAGCGCATCCTTCCGCCAGATTTGAAAGGCAAGGTGGCTTTGGTTACTTAAGGTAACGGTTTCAGGATAGTTTTCTACTGCCCCAATGGTATCAGCCAGGGAGGTGAGATCATGATCAAAAAGTGTAGAAGCTTTTTCCATACTTACTTTATAACCGCGAATGGCTGCTGAGAATGTGATCAGGGTCAATACGGCAATAATAATAATAACGAGAAAGCGTGTTATAGAGGTCATGTTTTTTTAATGGTGTACCCTACGCCATGAATCGTTTTAATGAAGTCTTTAGGTAGTTTACGTCGTAAATGGTGAATGCGCACCTCAATGGCGTTACTTGCGATCTCCTCCCCCCACTCATAAAGGCGTGATTCCAGAGTATCTTTGGACAACACACGACCGGCATTTTCCATCAAGGCACGCAAAACGATATAATCTTTCTTTGAAAACTCTACAGCTTCGTTGTCTACAGTGACATTGTGCGAGGCGATGTCTATTGTCACATTATTTACGGATATGACAGATTGTTCGGCGGTTCCCAGTCTTCTTTCAATCACTCTTAATCGGGCTAGAAGTTCAGGCATTTCAAAGGGCTTTATTAAATAATCGTCTGCCCCGGTGTCTAATCCTTTTATCTTTTCATCAATTGAGTCGCGGGCAGTCAGAATGAGAACGGGTAGTGATAGTCTGTTTTGTCGGACGGTCTTAAGCACGGTTAATCCATTCATATCAGGCAAACCCAAATCGAGAATAACCATATCGCAGTCTCCTGCGGTTATGCTTGCGATGGCGCTGCTGCCATGGGTAGCGTGATTAACGGTAAAACCTTCATGGCTTAATGACTGTTTTAAACCATCTGCTAATTGTTGATCGTCTTCAACCAGTAAGATTCTCATTGCGTATTGCTCTTTTTATTCGCTTTGTGTGAACTCACATTAAGTATGTGAGTTGCCGTTCTTAAAACTATCTTGATTTCAGATTCGCTATTTACAGGATACATCATGTTCTTGTTAAGCGCCGGGAAATGGTTTCTCTAACTACACAACCAACAAACTTAGGCTCATCTTGGTAAAAAAAACTTAAGAAATCCTTAAGTTCCTTGTTTATTAGGGATTTATGGGTGAGTTAAGCTATGAAATGTTAGGTGAGAAAGTATGCGTGAGTAGCCCACAAGAATTTAACGCTAAAATTCTTGTGGGCCAATGTGGTTATTTAGGACGTAGTTCTCTTCTAAGAATTTTACCTACAGTGGATTTAGGCAGTTCGTCTAAAACAGTGACCTTTTTCGGAATTTTGTAACCGGTTAATTGCGCTTTACAAAAAGTAATAACGTCGTCGGTATCGACAGCTTCGGTTACCGTGATATAGGCACACACTTTTTCCCCGGTTTTATCGTCTGGCTCGCCTATTACAGCTGCTTCTAATACTTTCGGGTGTTGCGTTAGTACATCTTCAATTTGATTGGGGTAGACATTAAATCCAGAGACAATAATCATGTCTTTTAAGCGATCAACAATTTTTACTACGCCACTTTCTAAGCGCTTACCCACATCGCCGGTTTTAAACCAGCCTTCTGGGGTTAATACTTTTTCGGATTCGGCTGGCATTTCCCAATAGCCTTGCATTACTTGCGGACCACGAGCGACCAATTGGCCTTCCTCGCCATCTGCAACCGGCTTGTCGTTGTCGTCCCAGAACTGAATTTCGGTTTCAAGTAATGGGTAACCAACGGAACCAATTTCTTCTTCGCCGGGAATATTAAACGTTAGTACTGGCGAGGTTTCAGACAAACCATATGCTTCGGTAATGGTACAGCCAGTAACGCTTTTCCAGAGATCCGCTGTGGTGCTGGTTAGCGTGGAACCGCCAGATATAGTTAGTTTAAGCCCTGAGAAGTCGAGCGCTTTAAAATCTGGATTTTGGCATAAACCTACGAATAGCGTGTTTATGCCCGCCATACTGGTAAATCGAACGCCTTTCATGGCATCGACAAAAGAGTCCATGTCACGTGGGTTGGCGATCAATATATTTTGATTACCTCTACTCGTTTGAACAACCAAATTCACTAGAAAGGCGTAAATATGGTACACCGGAAGTGGGCAAATATAGACTTCTGTTCCTTCACCACATTTAGCGCTTGCGCGATCAACAAATTGCAATGCGTTAGCGAGTAGGTTGCGGTGACTTAAAGCCGCGCCTTTGGATACACCGGTTGTGCCTCCCGTATATTGCAGTAAACAAATGTCGCCTAATTGGGCTGTACGCGGTGCAAGGGTGAGTGATTTGCCGGAGTCAATTGCTTGGGTAAAGCCAACGTGTCCGTTTTGTATATTTTGGGTTTCACCGGTTTCCAAATCATTGATATCAGTAACAACCACCTTCTGTATATCGGTTTTGTCCTGAATGCTTTGTAATTTAGGCAGGTGTTCTTGCAGAATGATGACCGCTTTAGCGCCTGAATTTTTGAACTGATGTTGCATTTCAGGTGGTGTGTACATGGGGTTAGTATTAACAATTACCATACCCGCTCGAAGTACTGCATAAGCGGCAATAGGATATTGAATTAGATTCGGCAATTGTATTGCGACTCGGTCCCCAGCTTGTAAGCCAGATTCATGCTGTAACCAACATGCCAATGCGCGAGATTTCTGTTCAATCTCGGCAAAACTCAATGTTAGGTTTCCACAAGTATATGAGCGGCTATCGGCAAACTTTTCAAAACTGTTTTCCAATAAATCGGCAAGGGTGTTCAATCCACTTGGGATGTTGACACGGGCACCTTTGGAAGAGGCAGCGGCTTCAGGCATGGGTAGTATCCAGAGTTCAGGTTAAGTAAATTTCTTAATCATAAGAGATGTGAATAAAATGTAAAACAGAAATTTTTCAATCCTGTACTAAGGGCCTGTTTATGTCAGACCCTAGTTTTAAATTGAGATTTACTGCTGGTCTCTTAATTCTCTGCGCAGTATTTTACCTACGGTCGATTTGGGTAATTCACTCAGCACGGTTATTTCTTTTGGTACTTTGTAGCCGGTAAGGTATTGCTTGCTGTATGCAGTCACTTCGTCAATATCAATGGGTCCGGTAACGGTGATATAAGCGCATACACGCTCCCCTGATTTACCGTCGGATTTACCGACTACAGCGGCCTCTAGAATCTTGGGGTGATTAGTGAGTATATCTTCCACCTGATTGGGATAAACATTAAAGCCTGAAACGATGATCATGTCTTTTAATCTATCCACAATTTTTAAAACATCGTTTTCCTGTAAAGCACCAATATCGCCGGTTTTAAACCACCCATCTTTGGTTAATACTTTGTCGGTTTCTTCGGGCATATTCCAGTAGCCCTGCATAATTTGCGGCCCTCGGGCGACAACTTGTCCTTCTTCTCCGTCATTAACAGGTTGATCGTTCGGATCCCACAATGCAATTTCAGTATCCATTACCGGGCGTCCAACTGTACCTACAATAACATTGGCAGGGTCGTTAAAATTGAGAACAGGTCCCGTTTCCGACAAGCCATAACCTTCTGAAATTGTGCAGCCAGTGGTGTTGAACCAAAGGTCGGCTGTGGCACTGGTTAATGTTGTACCGCCAGACGTGGTAAGTCTTAACTGACTGAAGTCTAGTTTTTGAAATTCAGGGTGCTGACAGAGGGCGACAAATAAGGTGTTAAGGCCGGCAAACCCAGTAAATTTAACGCCTTTTAAGGCGTCCACAAAGCTATCGATATCTCGGGGATTGGGAATCAATATGTTTTGATTACCGTTGCTGGCATACATAATCATATTTACGGTAAAGGCATAAGAGTGATAAAGCGGGAGCGGGCATATGTAGGTATCAATGCCTTTGCCACAATAGCTACTTAATCGGTCTAGGGTTTGTTGGGCATTGGCAATAACATTACGATGAGTAATGCAGGCACCTTTGGAAACGCCTGTTGTACCACCTGTGTATTGTAGTAGCGCAATATCATCTAACTTGGATTGTATCGGTTGCAATGTTAATGCTTTTCCGGCCTCAAGAGTTTGAGTGAAGCCGATTTGATTTGGGCCTATGTTTTCAGTGGTGCCAGTAATTAAATCTGCCGGACCGGTTACTACCACTTTTTCGATAAAGGAGCTGTCTAATATCGCCTCAAGTTTCGGTAGCAAATCTTGCAAAATAATAATGCACTTGGCCCCCGAGTTTTTAAACTGATGTTGCATTTCTGCCGGTGTATAGAGGGGGTTGGTATTAACGATGATCATACCGGCTCTCAATATCGCAAATGCTACTATCGGATATTGATTTAAATTGGGTAATTGAATGGCAACTCTATCTCCCGCATTCAACCCTGATTCCTGTTGCAACCAGCAGGCTAAAGCTTGGGACTTTTCATCGATTTCGGCGAAACTTAACGTTTGCCCTAAACAGGTATAAGCGGGTTTTTCAGCATAAGTTTTAAAACTTTCAACCATAAAATCGGCGAGGTTGTGGATATGCTCTGGAATGAAAACGTGATGATTTACTGAAGATGACACAAGCTTTTCCTTTTACTTACTTCGGTCTTATAACTTTCCCGAGCATATTGGGCCTTATGCCGAAAGTCAAAAGTGTAAATTCGGTTTTGCATTCGTTCGGAAAATAGTTTACCTGCACTAAATTGTTTCTTTCCAGTATTTTTTACATATAAACAATGTGTTGAGTGAAAACAGGTGAAATTAATGTGGTGAGATATTGTACACATGTTAATTTTTTGTTGACTCAATAGGGTTATATTATTAGCATGAATGAAAGCGTTTACATTTAAGTTTCATTAATTTGATAATCGCTGTTTAATTCACCTTCTTGTTGCTGTACAAACAATTAAATTGCCGTTGAGGTTACTGTGAAGAACACACCTATTCAAAACACTGGACTGAATAAAAAGCCGTTAGCAATTGCTATCGCTATGCTACTGGGAGCAACAAATGCTTCCTCTGTTGTTGCACAAGAAGCAGCGGCATCATCTGATGAGGTTGAAGTTATTAGTGTTTCGGGTATCCGAGGCAGTTTAATTAAATCAATGGAGATTAAACGCGATTACAAAGGGGTAATGGAAGCCATATCTGCCGAGGATATGGGTAAGTTTCCAGATACCAATCTTGCGGAATCTCTACAACGAGTGACCGGGGTTTCGATAGACCGCCAAAATGGAGAAGGCAGTAAGGTTACTGTGCGTGGGTTTGGTCCAGACTTTAACCTTATCACATTGAATGGAAGGCAGATGCCAGCGTCTTCTTTGGAAGCCACCAATGCATCTTCATCACGTTCCTATGACTTTGGAAACCTTGCTTCAGAAGGTGTTGCCGGGGTTGAAATATACAAAACGGGTAAAGCACATATTTCAACGGGTGGTATCGGTTCAACCATTAATATTCTTACCACTAAGCCGTTGCAGAGTCCCGGACTTAATGCAACGTTTGGTGCCAAAGGCGTACTGGATACTTCCAGTGATGTAGATTCGGGATTAACGCCTGAGCTTTCGGGTTTATACAGTAATACTTTTGATGATGACCGCTTTGGTGTGGCCATTTCGGGTAGTTATCAAAAGCGTGAAAGTGGTAATCAACAAGCAAATGTTGGAACTGGATGGCGCTCATTTTCCGGTATTACGGATCAGGATTGGGGTGCTGGAACCGCTGATTGGGGTGGTATACCGGATGGGCCTAATTCCGGCCATATCAATCGTCCTTCTGAAGATAGCATTTATTCTGTACCACAGAGTTTAGGTTACAAATTTGAAGAAGTGCAACGGACCAGAGTAAACGGTCAGCTAACGTTGCAATATCGTCCAATCGATACCTTAACCGCAACATTGGACTACACCTATGCTAAAAATGAAGTAGAAACTCAGTTTAATGATTTGTCGGCATGGTTTAATTTTGGGCCATCAACCGGTGAGTGGACAGACGGTCCCATCTCTTCACCTTTGGTTTACAGCGAGGATAGTTCCGGTAACCCTGCCGACCTGTCAATGGGGGCGGGTGATTTTGCCGTTGTAAATGAAAATAAATCCGTTGGGTTTAACATCGAATGGATAGCGAGCGATTCGTTAACCCTTACCTTTGATGCGCATTCTTCATCAGCTGAATCAAGACCAGACAGTG
>CALNXX010000003.1:0-243015 GCA_942490545.1 uncultured Gammaproteobacteria bacterium
ATTTGTGCGTGTATATCGTCGGAAATCGAGGCTTGGCATTTGATGACAGTCGTTGGTTTCTCGTCAATTCCAAAGCCGATGCAGATGCCACTTTTTATTATGGTAGTGTCGGTTCCGCCAGTTTAATTGTGTGTTTTGTTAAAAGCCCAGCCCAAGCCGGTTGGCAGAAATCCCACGCCTTACAAGGTAGGCTTAGGTCTTTTTAATTTTTATTGTTTCAGTCAATTAAGCTTCTACCAATTAGGTGCACCTACACTTATTATCTAAAATCGAGTTGCTTCTCATTAAATTAATCCAATATTATTTAGCCTAATTGGGCCATTTGCAGACTAAAACCATGAATCGAATTGTAATTAAAATTGGATCGTCTTCTATTGTTGATGAAAGCAATCAACGCTTATTTAACGATCGCATTAGCTCTATTGTGGAAGATATTTTCTGGTTGCGGGAGGAGCTCAATAAAGACGTTATTTTGATGAGTTCCGGCGCACTTTCTTGGGGAAGAGTATGCATGTCTGGCCCAAAACAAGACCTAATCCAGAATAACCAACAACTCACTGGTGCCTGTGGTCAAATTGGTATTTCAAGTGCGTGGGCGTCGGCGGTTCAAAAGCAAGGTGCCATTTTAGGTCAGCTATTATTAACACCTGAGAATACGTCCTCTCCGACCATACTTAACACATTAAATGAGATGTTAACTCACGGGATAATTCCCTACATCAATGAAAATATTCCTATTATGCAACAATACGATAATGACTTTCTCGCGTCTGAAGTTGCCCGTCAATTGCAATGCGACACAGTCATTCTCCTGAGTGATGTTGAGGGTGTATATTCTGCAAATCCGAAGATAGATAAAACGGCATACTTAATTAATGAAATTGAAAATATCGACGAAGCCATTGCACTATTCGGTGGAGAAAGCTCAACAAATATGGGAACTGGCGGCATGTTCACTAAACTAAAAGCCGCCAAAAGTTTGGGGGCTGTTGGGGTTGATACCATCATTGGAAGCGGCGAAGTGCTCAACCCAATAAAGTCTATTATTAATGGCAAAAGTGGAACAATCATAAAAGCAAAAATAAAGATGTAAAACGCGACATCACGCCCCATCTTTCTATAACTTGTAGAAGCGTTTGTAGCTTAACGACATAGAATGCACCTCTGACAGTTACAACTCTTCCCACTAAGATAAGAGTCGTACTCTAGAATCCTTCCCCCCTAAGCGGAACAGAAAGCAACCTCATAAACAGAATATATTTTTAACCTTAAAGGGAAGTTTGTTGTATGGATAAATATATATGCTAATCTTGCGAGCGCTATAATTTACTTGGAGAACTTAATGTTGAATAGCTTTCGCTTAATTGGCTTAGCATCTGCTGTTGTTTTTGGTCTAACAGGCTGCCTTGAAGGCAATACTGACTGTAATGCCGGTAGCTACTTTGCCGACAACGATGGTGATGGTTTGGGAGCGTCCAATGGACCTCAAACTTTTTGCCAAGGTGAGCAGCCCGCAAATTTCGTCCTAAATAATACCGACCCAGACGACACTGACCCAACTAACGGTATACCGCCAGAGCTAAATATTGAATTACAATTTGGTACAATATCTCAAATTGCTGGGCCAGATTTCACCATGCATGCTTATGTTGCTACCGTCACTGAGTTACATGTTTCCGCCTACTCTGTGTATGTTGTCGAGGGGAGCGATGCCGTATTTATTATGGATTTAGGCACTGACCCCGGCATCGGAACTGATATTAAAGCCATTACCGATGCTATTGGTAAGCCCGTTGAAGGAATTATAATTTCACATGCGCATCCCGATCATGTTGGTGGTAATTCTATATTCCCGGATACCCCCTACTTCGCCACACCAATTACAGCTGCAATCCTAGAATTTGGTATCCCATCCTTCTTTGTACCTGCGTTTCCTAATATTAATGCATTGCCGCTGGGCGAGAATACCATGGCAGGGGTAACCTTTAATGTGGATCGCTCACTTAATACCGAATCCGCTGAAAATGCCATTATAGATTTTGGTGCTGAATCCGGAATGGTATTTGTAAATGATTTATTATTTATTGAAGAGCATGCCTTTATTGGCCAAGGTAGCGTTGAGCAATGGTTGCAAGACTTGGCGAGCTTTACCGTTGATTACGGTGATTATGACTATGTACTTACTGGACATGGCGGAGTTGGCGATGCCGATTCAGTAATCGCTGAAAACATTGTGTATTTTGGAGAAGTATTAGAACAATTTGCAGCCGCAGGCACACTTCCTGATTTTACTTCAGGACTGGCAGCGGCCTACCCTAATTACCCAACAGATGGTATTTGGGGATTTTCTACCTTTAGTTTTTGGGTAAATAACTTACAAGTGCCAGATACCATTACAATAGAAGGTAATGCCTTTATGGAAGGCTTGGCAATTGTGGGCACGACCACGCTATTTACTTCCAACTTTACCACCGGTGAAATTCTTACGACCAACTATAAACTTGGTACGTCTTCTGTATTTTCTCCTGCCCCGGAAGCTGATATGACAGGTTGGGGACTAGCCTACCATGCAGCTAGCAACCAATTATATTCTATCAAGAATGGACCAGTAGAAGACTTTCAAGCGTATTTCGCAGATCCTTTGAATAACACGATACCTGGCGCAGGGCAGCTTGATATTTACAATGTAAGTACAGGTGAGTTAGTTACTAGCGTAGCCTTACCCGACGGAGCTGAAGGAAATGCTGTTACTTTAGATGCCGATGGAAATGCCTATATCACTGATTTTTCCAACCCTCGTATCTTAAAATATGATGTTGTTACCAATCAGGTAAACGTGTGGGCGGATACTAATTTTGTATTCCTCGGTGGCGTGGTTCTAGATGATGCCAACAATGTTTATGCCCATGGTGGTGTGGATAACGCACTTCTGCAAATTACCATCAATGAGAACGGCAGTGCTGGTAGTCAGTCGGTTGTTAATCTGACCGGCGAAGCACTTATTGCAGGAGACGGCTTAACCTTTGCAGGCAATAACACACTGTTTTCCACCTCCAATGCTAATACTGTATTGCGCATTACCCTTGATGGTGAAGGTGGTGGTATCGCAGAAAATGTAATTCCGGCAGATCCAAGCATGTACCCGACTAGTTTGGCGACCCTTGATCTCAGTAGCTTCATTGAAGTGCGTAACTTCCTATTCGTCAACGACGGACAATTGGGCACGCCCTTGTTTGGCTTACCAGAACCGGAGAGCTTCACTATTCGTGTTGTGCGTTACTAATATTTAAATAGCTCTAATCAGCAGTGCTTCCTATTCTGGAAGTGCTGCTTTTTAATTGGGACAATTGTAAAAACAAAATGAAGATAGAAAACGCGACTTCTCGTCCCTATAACCTACGATGAAGTTGATACTTATATGATACCGAATGGGCCAGTATCTACACACTAGCCACAGCAGGTAAGAATGACAAACCGATTTCTATTAGTCTTTTGACAAAACTACGGTAAGCCAATAATTCAGTATAACAATCGTTTCCTGAACCTTCAGTCGAACAGTCATACAAAAGCGCTGCTGGATAATTCCATTAGAACTACGCCCCCTTCATCGGCAATTGATTCAAAAACCTTTTTCCCACCAAATTCAAACTCGGCATAAGGACGTTGAACCTTATCAACAAAACCCATTTTTCTAGAAACATACTGCGATTTTTTGCTAGTTCCTTCTGCAACAATAAATTGATATCCCTGATCAAAAATGTGTCGAAGCCCGTTATCCGCAAGTTTTTGGGCAACACCCTGCCCCGCAAATTCGTCGTCAACACCACAGAAAAAAAGATGAGCGGTCACGCCCGGCTCATGTTCCCGCCCACCTAGATATTCTTCTTCAATATCACCAAGATATTCAAATATAGGCTCGAACCTCGAACTCAATTGCTCTATGCCCTGGGGTGGTTCAGTACCGGAATCTTCAACAAACATAACAGCAACGACTTTACGATTGTCTGTTCGACGCGCAACCGTCGTCAATCCTTCGTCAGCGACTTTAGGGCTTAACCACTTAAATAGTGTTTCAAATTCCTGGGGCTTCAAGTCAAGTGCCACAGCCATAGGATCATGCTTTGTGAATACCTTACTTAGTAATTGAACAACGTCTTTTTCGTCAGCTGAGCTATAAATGCCATATTCTAATTGCACTGCATTTGTTGATGTTTCCATCCGTTCCCCCATAGGGCTAAAAAGTTATATTGGTATGTCCAAAATTAGGTAGCGAAGGCTTAACCATACATTGCCAAAACCAGTTTTTATTGGCTATGCAATTTAGAATAGATCCTAAGATGCTATATACAGCTATGATAAGTGACGGGTAATAATATCAAGAACAATGCTTTCAGGTAAGTATATTATACGCAACAAGCAAGAACGAAAAGGACTCATTAACTAGGATTTGTTGATCTTTTTGGTAAGTATATTGGTCGATGCAGACGTTAGTTCGCCAAAAACCAACAATAGCAGATTTTCTTGCTGACCCAATGCTAAGAAATGAAAAATAAAAATTAAAAATGGAATGTTCTATCACTAGAGCCTACTTCCTTAGGGCCACTATACAACACCTTCTTTTCCTTATAAAAATCCATACAAACTGCTTTAAAATCAAACACATTAAACGGTATCAACGCACCGGACTAAAAATGTAAGAGCCAAAAGCGTTCAACAAAACGATTTTAATAATTACTTTAATTTAAATTCGGTTTTATATTACCGCCGTCTCTCACAAAAATTTCACAGCAACATAATAATAACATTATCCCTGCATTTATTTAACACACACTAATTCTGCATTCATTTAACACACGACAATAATTCGCAAGTAAATTATTAACCATTAAAAAGCAAGTCAGCAACGCGTTGCTAATATTATTTATTTTCCTCGATAACAAATTATCTCACATTTGTTTATTTATTTTATTTACCATACCTTCAGGGTAAGATATATTACCCATCAATTACCTAAACCAAACTAGGAGGCATCATGTTCCATTCTATCCCTTATAATGTTGATGAAATTGAATTGTTTTCCAATGAAATTGAAGATAAGGCATATAAAGAATCGTTCAAATCAGTCTCAAGCTGGGTGCACAAATTCTTGTGCAGAAGAAGCCCTATGATTGGTAGAAGTGGTGTCGTATGCCCCAATACACAATTTGGATTAACGCAAAGTTCAATCGTTATGACGGTTGCCCAAGGTGACTTCAAAACAGTAGGAAGCATTATAGATAAAGCTCTTGAGAGCCAAAGGAAGTTCGTAGAGCTTGTGGAACAACAACCGGAGCTGGTTGAGTACATTGCCGTTATTACATCATTCCCTAATCTCAATTCAAAAGAGGGCTACGAGTTAATTGAAAATGTACAATCGATGTTGAAGTCAACATATGTTAAGAAAGGGATGATGATTGGACAGTTTTATTTAACCTGCCCAGAAACAGGAATAAGAAATAACAAATTCTATCCATTAAGATGCCCAGAGCCATTGCTCGTCGTTAGAACTATGGTAAAAAGTGATTTGGTTTTCATAGAAAAAGAACCAGAATATTTACCTTATTATTATGAGAAGTTTCCAGAAGAATTAGAAAAACAAGTTAAAAAGGAAAAAGAAGAGACTTTAGAAGATGCACTTTAGAGTTAAAAAGCATTTAGTTGACTCAGGTATCCGTTTTAAAATACGTAAACACAGTGAATCAAATAAAACGATTGAGTCTCCACTGGATTTTTCTACGTATTTGGGATTCCACATAGATCGAATAACGAAAACACTTTTTCTAAGATCTGGACAATCAACGTACATCTGCCTGGTATGTTCAGTCTTGGCAAAAGCAAAGTTGAAAGTAATTGCTGAAGAACTATCAATTTCACGCCTGCAATTTGCAACAAAAGAAGAATTAGCAACGGTGTTAGATTATCCGCCTTTAGGGGTATCACCCCTTGGCGCTTCCTGCGCAATCGCAGTAGATAGGAATCTATTATCACATTCCAGCATTCTTGTTGGCGGTGGTACAGCAGGAGTAGAAATTGAAATCTCACCTCAAGACTTAGTTACCATTACTTCCGCCACAACCGGTTTATTCGGATTAGAAAACACTGCGTCGGTATAGTGGATTATGGCTTATACAAGAGCGTTGGTTAGATAGGATTTTATCTTGCGCGAACTTTTTTTAAAAAATTAATATAAATATCATCCAGGAGAGAAAATGAAGAACAATGAATTTCGCAAACACGCTCATGAGCTCGTGGACTGGATTGCAGATTATATGGAAAACACGCGACAATACCCTGTTCGCTCACAAGTTACTCCTGGTCAAATCAGTGCTCAGATTGCCGATGAAGCTCCTATTTCAGGAGAACCATTTGAAAATATATTTTCCGACTTTAAAGATATCATTATACCGGGCATAACCCACTGGCAACATCCGCGTTTTTTCGCCTACTTCCCTGGAAACTGTGCCCCTGAAAGCCAACTGGCTGAAATGTTGATGTCTGCACTTAATGTTAATGGCATGATATGGGAAAGCTCTCCCGCAGCCACTGAACTGGAAGAAAAAGTCGTTTCCTGGCTAGGCAAAATGGTAGCAATTCCGGAAGAATGGGACGGCGTAATTCAAGACACTGCATCTAATGCCACTTTATGCGCTTTATTAGTTGCCCGAGAAAAGGCAACTCAATGGCAATCAAATGCCGAAGGACTCTATTCCCATTCCCCTCTTAAGTTTTACATGACACGTGAATCCCACTCATCAATAGAAAAAGACGTTAAGATTGCCGGATTAGGTAATCAACACATTCATTTTATTGACGTAGATAAACAACATGGTATGGATGTCCTTTCATTACAAAAAGCCATAAATGAAGATCGTGAAAATGGTTTTATACCCGCTGGAATTGTCGCTTGTATAGGAACAACTGGCATGGGTGCGTCGGATGATATCCAAGCCATAGGAAAAATATCCCAAAAAGAAAACCTCTATTTACATATAGATGCAGCTTATGCGGGTAACGCAATGGTATTACCTGAATATCGAAACTATATGCAAGGTATCGAATTAGCAGATAGTTACGTATTCAACCCCCACAAATGGATGGGCATTCAATTCGATTGTTCAGCACATTTTGTTAAAGACAAAGACTCACTCATACGTACATTAACCATTCTGCCGGAATATTTACGTTCAAATGAAGGTGTAACCGATTATCGTGATTGGGGAATTCAGTTAGGCAGAAGAATGCGAGCACTAAGAGTATGGTTTGTGCTACGTGGTCAGGGAATTGAATCTATACAGCAAAGACTTAGAAGAGATATTCAATGGGCGCAACAACTGGCTGAAATTGTTTCCGAGACCGAGAGTTTTGAAGTGTTCACTGCACCTCGCTATGCATTGTTTACTTTTAGGGCCACTGATAGCAATGAATTTAATGATGCCTTGGTTAAAGCAATTAATGATGACGGATACACCTATTTAACGCGAACGGTTATTGACAACCAAAGTGTAATTCGGTGGTCAATTGGTCATATGCAGTGCACTTGGGAAGACATTAGTAGCAGTTGGGAGCGAGTAAAAACCATCGCAACGCAATTGCGTCAACAAGATTCATAAAGTCGCAGCTCAATTGTTAAAATAAGAGGGGAAATCTAGGTCGTAGTGAACTATTGCTTAGATCCCTTTAACGCTTCTATGACAGCGTCAACTATCTCTTCATCAGCTTTAGGTGGAGCTTCTTCTTTGGTAGGAAATTTTACAATTAACAAATTAAGATCGTGTTTGGATTCTAATGCTAGTTTGGCTTTATAAGCTTCACCTTCTAATTCGAACTCCCCTATAGTAACCAGTGTCACTTTCGTACCTGTAGGCGATTTAAAAGGAAATTTATTGGTAGGCTCTTTCAAATTTAATGAGGCAATTTCTTCATCTGCTACTTGCTCATTTGGAAATGTGCCTAAAATGATAGTGGCTTTTTCATTAAGCGCATGGGAGTTAAACAATAAATCTGATTGCGTGAAATATTTTTGTTCATCTTCAGCGCTTTCTTTACCCCCAGTGCCCTGGCTTTCTGCTGTTGCACTCTCTTTTAAGTCTCCCGATGCAGCATCAATCTGGCCGTCTACTTTTCCTACTGCTTCACCAGCCTCTTTTTCTAAACCTTGCTTGGCATCTTGAACTTCCGAGCTTGCTTTCCCCACTAAACTATTAAAATCTTGTTTTATGGATTCAGGCATAGGAAAAAAGACTGCCGCAATATAACCCGCAGCGATGAGAACTGTTGCGATAATAATATTCTTAATCATTAGTTTGAACCAAATTGCTTAACATCCCAGCTAAATTATTCTCGTTTATTTTCACAATTACCAATAAAAATTCTATTTTTAAGAATGACTTACCCACTTTACATCGTTAATTAAAAACAAGTTAGGACTAATTGTTGCTAGTGATAATAATGGTCTAAACAAGAATCGTTATCGTTGTTATCTTATTGTTTTTATTAAATATTTTTTGATATAGATCAAGATTCGTTCTATACTTCCTCGCAAAGACCAACTAGCTATGAGCGAAAAACCTATGCAAGGTAACACGAGCATCATTACTTTACTAAATGAAGTGTTGACGCAAGAACTCACATCCATCAATCAGTTTTTTCTGCATGCACGCATGTATAAAAACTGGGGACTCTCTAAATTGAACAGCAGTTGCTACAAAAAATCCATTTTAGATATGAAACAAGCTGATCGTTTGATGGAAAGAATCCTGTTTTTGGAAGGATTACCCAACTTGCAAAATTTAGGTAAATTGCAAATTGGTGAAGATACCGATGAAATGTTGAAGTGTGATTTGGATTTTGAGCTTGCTCAACTTCCTAAGCTTAAACAAGCCATTGCAGCCTGTGAACAAGAAAAAGATTTTGTTACCAGAGAATTATTGGTAGAGCTACTAGAGCAAGAAGAAGAACATATAGATTGGCTAGAAACCCAATTTTATCAAATTGAAAATATGGGTATCGAAAAATACCTCCAATCTCAATTAGGGGATGAATAAAATGCAAGGCAAACAAAATATAATTGATGCTTTAAATAGTCTATTACGCAATGAACTCACGGCAATGGATCAATATTTTATCCATTCCAGAATGTATCAAGATTGGGGCCTTAATAAGCTGTTCGAACGTATAGATCATGAGTTCGATGACGAAAAACAACACGCTTCTTTGTTGATTGAAAGGATCCTGTTTTTGGAAGGTACACCAGACCTCAGCCAGCGCGATCCTCTAATGATTGGAAAGGATGTTCCAAGCATGTTGGAAAATGACCTTAAGGTTGAATACCTTGTCGATACTTTGTTGAAAGACACCATTGCATTATGTGAGCAAGAGCAGGATTTCGTTTCACGCAATATGTTGAACACACTTATTGATGAAACAGAAATGGACCATGCTTATTGGCTAGAGCGCCAATTAGGCTTGATTAAAAAATTAGGATTAAGTAATTACCTGCAATCTCAAATGTAGGTTCGCTTAGCTCTGGACTAATTTAGTAATAGGTAAAGCACCTACTCCAATTAATCCATTGACTAACGAGACGTATAAAAATCATAGGAAGCAGTGACAGTTTGGCCATTTTCATTTATTAAATTTGAATTCTGCCATTCTGTCATTAGTCTCCAATGCATATTGGGTTCGCTGCAACTTCCTAAGAAAAACAAAATATCAAAACCATCATTGGTGCCTGTTTGCTTTTCGATGATGACTTGAGTTTTTCCCATATACATATTCACGCCCTCAACCCATCCCCTTTTTAGTTTCCAGCCGGATTTAAGAGACAAATTGGCTCTAATTTCTTCTTCGACTACCACTGGAAATTGAGCGAATTCAACCTGTAATTCAGCTTTATTCTTACAGGCATTTCCGTCTAAACATATTTTTGTCCCGTGAGTAATGTAATTACCACTAAACAACCACTTACTAATATCAAAAAAGAATACTACTGTGACTAACGAGAGTAATAAAAGTATCGAAACCATAGGCTTTTTTTGCACAATAAATCACCTCCAATAGGCTATCTAAATCCCCCACCCTTGATATTTATTGATCAAGATCAAGTTAACCTACAAGCCACTGTTATTTTCAGTAGAAAAACCGTATCATCAGCGCGATTTTGTTTACAGCATTTATCGAAAAGTTGACTAACATTTATTAAAAAGTCAGGCTATGCTTGTCTTATTATCTAAGCTTAAATTCTATAATGAATTTAATTACTTCAGATAATGTTAAAAGCATTAGATAAGTTTTGTTAACAAAACGTTAAGTAGCATTTGCAATTAAGTACTACAAAAATAACCTCATTAAAACATAGTAACTAGCGGAAGAACTCCAAAAATGAGTGAAATGAGTCACACACTCCCAAATTACAACTATAAAGTTGTTCGACAATTTGCAGTAATGACTGTCGTATGGGGCATTGTTGGTATGGGCGTCGGCGTATTGCTCGCTGCTCAGTTAATTTGGCCCGAGTTAAACTTTGATACACCTTGGCTAACCTATTCTCGGTTACGACCATTACATACCAATGCGGTAATTTTTGCTTTTGGTGGTTGCGCGTTATTTGCAACGTCTTATTACGTTGTGCAACGTACTTGCCGAACGCATTTATTTAGCAACAAGTTGGCCTCCTTTACTTTTTGGGGTTGGCAAGCCGTTATTGTAGCGGCGGCGGTATCACTCCCTCTTGGATACACCACTTCAAAAGAATATGCCGAATTGGAATGGCCAATTGATATTCTTATTACTGTGGTGTGGGTTGCCTATTTAATTAACTTCTTTGGCACACTTATCATTAGGCGCGTATCTCATATCTACGTAGCTAATTGGTTCTTTGGAGCCTTTATCATTACGGTTGCCGTGTTACATATTGGTAATAGTATGGCTATACCAGTATCACTGATGAAGTCCTATTCAATATATGCCGGGGCTGTCGATGCGATGATGCAATGGTGGTACGGGCATAATGCTGTAGGCTTCTTTCTTACCGCTGGCTTCTTGGGCATGATGTACTATTTTGTGCCTAAACAAGCAGAACGCCCCGTTTATTCATATCGATTATCCGTAGTTCACTTCTGGGCTTTAATTTCCCTTTATATTTGGGCCGGTCCTCATCACTTACATTATACCGCCCTTCCCGATTGGACTCAGTCCTTGGGTATGGTGATGTCTGTAATTTTGTTTGTACCTTCTTGGGGTGGGATGATTAACGGTATCATGACGCTTTCCGGCGCATGGCATAAACTACGTTCCGATCCTATTTTAAGATTCCTTATTGTCTCGCTTTCCTTCTACGGCATGTCTACGTTTGAAGGCCCTATGATGTCGATCAAAACGGTTAACGCTTTGTCACATTACACTGACTGGGGTATCGGACATGTGCATTCCGGCGCATTAGGTTGGGTTGCCATGGTTTCTATCGGTTCTATTTATCACCTTATTCCAATTCTATTTGGTCAACCTAAAATGCATAGTATTCGCCTTATTAATATTCACTTTTGGCTCACGACTATTGGTGTAGTGCTGTATATCGTTGCCATGTGGATTTCCGGTATCATGCAAGGTTTGATGTGGCGTGCGATCAATGCAGACGGCACATTAACCTACAGCTTTGTTGAAAGTGTTGAAGCTTCTATGCCCTATTACTTTATGCGCTTCCTCGGTGGTGTATTCATTGTAATCGGCATGTTTATTATGGCGTACAACTGCTACAAAACCATTGTCGCGCCAAAAGAAACAGATGAAGAAAAACCTGTAGAAGCTCAACCGGTATAAGGAATAGACCTGATGAAAAACGTACATGAAATAGTAGAAAAAAATACGGGTCTTCTCGCCATATTCATTTTGATAGCCATTAGCTTTGGTGCAATGGTTGAGATTGCACCATTAATGTATCAACAACAAACTATGACGCCAGTTGACGGTTTAAAACCTTATACAGCGCTGCAAATGGAAGGTCGAGATATCTATATCCGTGAAGGATGTGCTGGCTGCCACAGTCAAATGATACGTCCTTTCCGTGCAGAAACAGAGCGGTATGGCCACTACTCAGTAGCTGGGGAATCGGTATGGGAACACCCATTTTTATGGGGTTCGAAACGTACTGGTCCTGACTTAGCTCGTGTTGGCGGTCGTTATAGTGATGATTGGCACTCAGTTCACTTAATGGACCCTAGAGCGGTAGTGCCTGAATCAAATATGCCAGCCTACCCATGGCTTGAGGAAAATAAGCTAACGGGTGAGTTAACTGCCAAAAAATTGGAAGTATTTCGTTCTTTTGGCGTGCCTTATACCGATGAAGACATTGAAGGTGCTAAAGCTGCTGTTGAAGGTAAGACTGAAATGCAAGCCATTATTTCATATCTACAATCACTGGGTACGGCACTGAAATGAATTGGGATTACGCTACAATAGGCAGTATTTTCACGGTATTAGTATTTGTATTTTTTATTGGCATTGTAGCTTGGGCATTCAGTAAAAAATCTAAGGCAGGTTTCGACGAAGCCGCCAATTTGGTTTTTGACGACGAGCCTTCTAAGAAAAAAGCTGCAACAGAAAAAAACGGGAGTCATCGCTAAATGAGTAGTTTTTGGAGCATTTGGATCAGCCTCATTAGTTTAGGCACAATAATGGGGTGCTTTTTATTACTTCGTTGGTGCTTAAAAAACAAAACCGGCGTGGAAGAAGGCGAGCATATGCATCATGAATTTGATGGCATTGTCGAAATTAACAACCCTCTTCCAAAATGGTGGACCGTTTTATTTTATGCCACCTCAATCTGGGGTTTACTTTATTTAGCCCTTTATCCGGGGCTCGGTAATTTCGAAGGCTTGCTAGGTTGGAAGAGTTCTAATCAAGGAATATTGTCTCTGGCAGAATCTAGAGCGGCGACAATTAAAGCAAAAGAAAATGGCGAAATTGTTATGTATGACCGTGAAATGCGTCATGCAGAAGAAAAATTCGACCCGATTTTCCATGCCTATGCTGGTACGCCAATTCCTGAATTAATCAATGACCCTCAAGCGATGAAAGTCGGACAGCGTTTGTTTTTACATAATTGCGCTCAATGTCACGGTTCTGACGCGAGAGGACAAAGAGGCTTTCCGAATCTAAGCGATAACGATTGGCTTTATGGCGGCTCGCCAGAGAAGATTAAGGAAACCCTATTAGGTGGACGTAGCGGACAAATGCCTGGTTGGGCTTCTATGGGTGACCAAGGCATTAAAGAAGTTATGGCATATACATTTAGTTTAAGTGGTCGCCAAGTCGATGCTGAGCTTGTAGAAAAAGGCCAAGCTCGTTTTGCAACTTGCGCCGGTTGTCATGGTGCTGATGGTACTGGTAATCAAATGTTAGGTGCACCAAACCTTGCCGATAATATTTGGTTATACGGCGGCAGTGAAAAAGCAGTATCTGAAACCCTCACGGATGGCCGAAATGGCATTATGCCACCATTCAAAGATCGACTGGGAGAAGATAAAGTTCACGTTGTTGCAGCGTATATTTATAGCTTATCTCACAAAAATTAAAAGAGTAGTCAGCCCCGTATAAAAATGCGGGGCTTACTTTTATAATCGCTTTAGATTTTAATCAATTCACTTCTGTAATCTGCTCACAATGATGCTAAACGAACAACCTCCTCCACCTTGGCACAAGCAATTTTGGCCATGGTTTTTAATTATTGTTCCCATTGTCACGATTCTGGTGGGATTTACCCTGCTATGGCTGGCGATTAATACCCAAGACTCTTTAGTTAAAGATGATTATTACAAGGAAGGTAAAGCCATCAATATAAACTTAAACAAAACGGTATATGCTAAACAGTTAGGGATTTCCACTCTACTCAATATCACCGATGATGCTGTCGAATTAACTTTCAAAGGTGGTGAACCCGAAGACAAAGCGGCTTTAATTTTAGATTTTTTTCACCCCACCCTATCAACTCAAGATTTTACGTTACTGCTAACCCATAAAACCAAATTAAACAGCCAAGAAAGCTTGTATTTCGCCACTTTAGACAAACCAATTGTGGGTAAATGGCTAATTACACTTTGGCCACACCATAAAGAATGGCGAGTACAACAAACCGTTAATGTTCCTCAATTAGAACCGATTGTTTTTGAGCCCTGATGAGCGTCGATACTTCTACTTGTTTTCATTGTGCCGAGCCTATTCCCTCTAGTCCAAAAATTGAATTCAACTTACTAGGTGAAAAGCGCCGTTTTTGTTGTCCTGGTTGCCGTGCAGTAGCTCAAGCCGTGGTTGAAAATGGCTTAGAAGACTACTACCGTTTCCGTAGCGAGCCGGCAGAAAAAGCGTCGGATGAAAGCGAATTAGAAGATCGACTTAATCTCTATGATAACCCTGTTTTACGCAATGAAATTGTTGTAGATAATGGCAACCTAAGCACTATTCAACTCACCATTGGCGGTATTAAATGCGCAGCATGCGCTTGGCTAATTGAGAAACAGTGCCTGCAACTGGCAGGAATTCAACGGATTGGTGTTGACGTAGGTGCCAATAGAGCAACAGTAGTCTGGGATAATCAAATCGCAAAACTGAGCGATATTATCAAATGCATCTCGGCCATTGGTTACCAAGCAGCTCCGTTTCAAGCAGACATTCATGAACAACAATTCAAAACGGATTCAAAGCAATTCTTAAAAAAACTGGGATTGTCAGGGCTATTAACAATGCAAGTTATGATGTTTGCATTTGGCCTGTATTTCGGAGTGTTCGGCGACATTGACATTCAAACACAACGTTTTTTCCATTGGGTTAGTATGTTGTTGTCGGTGCCTGTGGTGTTTTATTCCGGCGCCGAGTTTTTCAGCCGAGCATTAAACGCATTAGCCATAAAAGAAGTCAATATGGATGTGCCTATAAGTATCGCAATCTTAATTATTTTCGGATCCAGCAGTTATGCAACCGTGACCAATACTGGTTCAGTCTATTTTGAATCAGTGTGTATGTTTATTTTCTTGTTGTTAATTAGTCGGTATTTAGAACATCAAAGCCGACACAAAGCGGCCACAATAGCGGCGAACGCTAATCAACACATCCCCGTAACCGCCAGATTAATAATAGAAGGCCAAGAGCAGCAAGCATTAGCCCGCTCTTTGAAAGCAGGCAATACCGTCCGGGTTAAACCTGGGGAAACGATACCTGTCGATGCAAAAGTGATGAGTGGATTCAGTGAAGTGGATGAATCCATGCTAAGCGGCGAGTTTCGCCCTCTATTAAAACAAATAGGCGATCAAGTATTCGGCGGTACGATTAACCAGAGCAGCACATTAGAATTAGAGGTTGAAAAAAGCCTGCAACAGTCGGTTATTCAGGAAATTAGCCGATTACAAGAATTAGCATTAAGCCAGAAACCCAAAATAGCGATATTGGTAGACAAAATCGCACGATATTTTATTTATACCGTTTTGCTAACAGCAGCATGCACTTATTTAGTCTGGTCTGCGTTAGGTAACGAACAAGCGATGCTCTATGCCGTTGCGGTTTTGGTTGCCACTTGCCCCTGTGCACTGGGCTTAGCAACGCCTACCGCTTTAACAGCGGCAATGGCTAAGCTAAAGCAAAACAATATCATTCTTAAGTCAGCAGATTTTTTGGAAAACCTATCTGAAATAGACACCGTAATATTTGATAAAACCGGGACGTTAACCGAAGGAAAGTTCAGCATTGCCAATTGGGACAACCACAGTGAACTTGAAAACAATGAAATTCTACAAATAGCAGCCAGTTTAGAATCACATTCAGAGCACCCTTTGGCGCAGGCTTTTTTATCTGACCACACTCAATTAGCCCATGTTAGTGAAGTACAAGTTTCCGTGGGAGCTGGTATAAAAGGAATTATCGCCGGCAAGCATTACAAAATAGGATCACCTCAATACATTGGTATTGCACTTCCTGAAGGCAGTCAATTACACAATGTATTTTTAACTTGTGATAATAAATTGATGGCTTCATTTTCCTTACAAGATAGATTATCGGAAGGTGTGCTTGAATTTACCCAATTTTTGTCCGATTACCAATCAACCATGCGTAAATCAGCCTCTCTGAGTCAAATCATATTGAGTGGCGATGCTGAAAACAACGTTGCCTCAGTTGCACAAACTTTACATATCAATGAATGGCAATCTCGATGTTTACCTGAGGATAAACTTAATTATATTAAAGCGTTACAAGCATCCGGAAAGCGGGTGCTAATGATAGGCGATGGTATTAACGACGGCCCAGTACTAGCGCAAGCTGATATCTCAATAGCCGTTAATAAAGCAACTGACCTCGCTAAAAACGCCGCCGATGTATTAATGTTAAGAGACAATATTAATACGCTTAAAGTGTTATTTACCCTTGCTAGAAAAACCCGAACAACGATCAGAGCCAATATTTTATGGGCACTGGGTTACAATACTTGTGCTTTGCCCCTTGCCGTTATGGGATTGTTAGCTCCTTGGATGGCTGTTATCGGCATGTCATTAAGCTCAATAATAGTAGTATTCAATTCAACCCGATTATTGTCTGTTAAACATGCCGCTCAACCAAGGCAGCACAACACAATCAATGCGTTAACGCCAAAACAACTGTAGAATGTCGATATGAGCATTATCTATGTACTTATCCCCTTAGCAATTATCATTATTATGATTGCGATTGCCGTTTTTTTCTGGGCAGTAAAAAGTGATCAATTCAACGATTTAGATCGACAAGGCTATAGCATTTTATTCGATGAAGACGTGAAAGATAAATCGGTAAAAAAGCCATCTTCAAATGATGCCGACGATAATAATCCCCCGGAATAATATTGATTCAGCCTTGTTTAAATGTTCCATAATGCTTTTACTATGATCTCAACTATGTTTTCCCATTTCAAAAGACGCTTAATATGATGTCCGATCTAATAGCCGCATTTTTTATTGGTCTTGCTGGTAGTGTTCATTGCGTATCGATGTGCGGTGGTGTAACTGCGGGATTATCTTTGGCCATTCCCAAAAAAAGCAATAAGCTTCCTTTTATTAGCGCCTATAACCTAGGGCGTATTTTGAGTTACATGATTGCCGGTGCAATAACCGGAGCACTTAGTCATATTCTTACTCATCAGTTAAGTAGTGGGGTAGCTTGGCTGAATCTATTGAGCGGTATTTTTTTGCTACTTATTGCAGCTTATATTGGCAATTGGTGGCCGATTTTGGGCCAGCTGGAACGAGTAGGTTCGAGCTTATGGCGATTTATTGCTCCAGTTTCAAAAAAATTCATGCCCTTTAAAACGCCATTTCACGCCCTTCCCTATGGCATTATTTGGGGTTGGCTGCCCTGTGGTTTGGTTTATTCAGCACTAACTTGGAGCTTAGCCAGTCAATCGGCCTACAACGGTGCACTTATTATGCTATTTTTTGGTTTAGGAACATTACCATCTATGCTACTAACCGCATACTCTGCAACCCAACTCACATCATTATTAAAAAAGCCTCAAACAAAACAACTAATGGCAATATTAATGTGCTTGTTTGGGCTTTTTAATATTTCCAAATCTCTGCCAATTATTTTATAGTTACCTTAGAAGTTAATCAGGAATTTAGCATGGCCAACCAAAACGGTTTTTCAATTCATTGCCAAAACTGCAGTTTTAGCCAGCTTTGTCTGCCATTTAATTTGAATAGTCAAGAACTGAACAAGCTTGATGACATTATTCAGCGGAAACGCCCTATTCAAAGAAATGAACGTTTATTTACTGCCGGTGATCCCATGACGGCACTTTACGCTGTTCGTTCAGGTTCATTTAAAACCTTTACCGTATCCCAAGATGGTGAAGAACAAATCACCGCCTTTCACCTTCCTGGTGAAATTATTGGTTTTGATGGTTTAGTTCAACAATCTCATCTTAGTTTTGCGCAAGCCCTTGAAACATCCATGGTTTGTGAGATCCCCTATCTAACCCTTGATGAGCTTTCCGGTGAGTTCCCGAAACTGAGACAACAAATTATGCGTTTGATGAGTAATGAAATTCATCAAGACCAAGAAATGTTCATGCTTCTCAATAAGCGCACAGCAGAGGAGCGGCTAGCTTCTTTCATAAACACCCTTTCTAATCGATTCCATGATCGTGGATTTTCTGCCAATGAATTTAGATTTACCATGACACGTGGTGAAATAGGCAATTATTTAGGACTCACGGTTGAAACCATTAGTCGCTTACTAACTCGTTTTCAAAAGGAAGATTTGATTGCCGTTAGTGGCAAGCTAATTCATATACTCGATCATTCCAAGCTTGAAGAACGTATGGGTTCTAAACGACACACTTGCTCGGCACCGATACAGTAGTTATCAAACTCTCATTTTTTAAAAATTTGATCTTGAACAAGGCAATTTCTCGTCTAAGTGGCTATGCTATTTATATATATTTTGTTGTTATCATAGAAGAAGGTATGCGTACATGGGTGATTTTAAAAAGGTTCTAGCAGTAGTTGATCCAGCGATTCAAAAGCAAAAATCACTGGACCGAGCCATAGAGTTGGCAGAAAAAACAGATGGAAACGTAACGGCATTTCTTACTATTTATGATTTCTCTTATGAAATGACGACCATGTTATCCGTTGATGAGCGCGAAACAATGCGCCAAGCAATGATTGACGATAAAGTTGAATGGTTAGGCAGCATCGTAAAAGAAAAACAAGGTACTACCGAAGTACCAATTGAATTAAAAGTAGTTTGGCATAACCGTCCGTACGAAGGCATTATTGTTGAGTGCCTGGAAAATCAATACGATCTAATTGTAAAAGGTACGCAAAATCACGATACGCTCAAATCGGTGATCTTTACCCCAACTGATTGGCATTTATTGCGTAAAGCCCCTACTTCGGTTTTATTAGTAAAAGAACATGGTTGGCCATCGAATGGTCAAATTTTGGCGGCCGTTAATGTAGGTACTGAAGATGAAGCACATCAATCGCTAAATGATCGTGTAACTAAAACCGCTCACGAAATGGCTTCTTACTTAAAAGCCAATGTTCACCTTGTTAATTCCTATCCAGGAACGCCGGTAAACATTGCCATAGAAATTCCTGAATTTGATCCCCAAGGCTACAACGAATCGGTGAAGGCATATCACGACAAATGTATGAGTTCTCATGCTCAAGAATTTCAGGTAGCGCTGGAAAATTGTCATGTTAGAGAAGGTTTGCCAGAAGATGTTATTCCAGCCGTTGCAAAAAGTATTGATGCCGAGTTGGTTATTATCGGCACTATCGGTCGTCAAGGCATATCTGCAGCTTTAATAGGCAACACAGCTGAGCATGTTATTGATATGTTGGATTGCGATATTCTAGCGTTGAAACCTGAAGGATTTGTTTCACCGGTTACATCAGAGTAAACGAGAGTAGAGTCTAAAACCATATTAGACTTTGAGTTCATCGGCAAAATGTTTAAATAAACGTTTTAAACCTTGTCGGTGAACTCATGATTTACCAAGCTATCTTAAATAGACAGCTACTTTTGTTATTGTTCTATCAACAACATGCCATTTTGAAGAAACTGGGGCACCAGTTCAGTTACCTTATCTCCAAACCTATCCACCAATGCCTCTAGTGATATTCCATCTACACAAGCTTGCATAAACTCATATTCTTTAGCACAAAGAGGCACGACCTTTGGCCAAAACTGCTGTCGATAGATAGCAAAATAGTAATGGTCAGCATCGACTGATATTGCTTGTTCCCCTTCCCCATCTCGATTGTTTTGCCAAATAACATTAATTGGAAAAGTAGACGTCATCAGCGCAACACTATAATGGGCGAAACACGCTGGCAGCTCTGATGTATTTGAGCCATTCGTAGAAACCTTTTGTTCCGCATAGTAGGCAGTGTGATATGCCCATTCAAATAACGCGAGATCAGGAAGGTAAGGAAAGTGAGAAAAAGCCTCGTGCTTTTCAACTAGGTCAGCCAGATGCTGAAAAAAGTTTGCGCCGAAAAGATTTAAATCATGATGTATAGATTGGTTCTCTTCGGCAAACTCTGAAGCAACGGCGTTAAAACACGCTTCGCCAAGAATTTGAAAACATACAGGATAAGCATTCGATAAGGCGTTAGCTTTACCGCCCTTAACATTGTTGTAGTAAACCCCCAAGCGAGTTAGCTTGTCGTATTCACCAGATAACAGGGAAGTGCAATCTTCAAGGGAGTTTGACTTTAAACTTGCCATCAACTGACGCTGCAATGTTGCTAATGGAATAACATCAACCATTTTTAACCTCAGCTACGTGATATTTGGCGATGATTTCTTGCGCTTTATTCGCTTCGGCCTCAAGCACTTCAAACTCAGGAATCAAACTATCCCACTCTATTTGGGTTGGAATGTTTTTGCGCTTAATTAACATTTCGTAAAGCGCCCACACTTCAGAGCATACTTTGTCGCTGTGGGTATCAACAACATAATCGCCATAATTAGTATGGCCAGCCAAATGGATTTCTTTTATGCGGTCTAAAGGTAAATTGTCAATCAATGTGGTTGCGTCCCAGCCTAAATTAAATTGATTCACGTATGCATTATTAACATCTAACAGTAGGTCACAATCCGCTCGTTTAAGCAGTTCATTGATGAATTCATATTCCGTCATGGTTGAATGTTCAAAAGCGATATAACACGAAGGGTTTTCTACTAGAATTCGCTTTCCTAGCAAATCCTGCGCTCGAGTTATGTTTTGCGCTAACACATCAAGTGCTTCTTCTGTGTAAGGTAATGGAAGTAAATCGTGGGAATACTCGCCGTGTAAATTACTAAAGCTAATGTGATCGGAAATATGCTCAATTTCAAATCTTTCAGCTAATACCTGAATCTTTTTAAGATAAGCAATATCAATACCGTCGGCAGATCCCAATGACATGCCAACACAATGCATTGCAACCGGGTAATCTTTGCGTATTAATTCTAATTGATGAGGAATGAGACCATCACTAACTAAATGATTGTCCGTTAGTATTTCAAACCAGGGAATATTAGGCTTTTCATTTAAGATTTGAATAATATGCAAAGAGCGCAAGCCTACACCTGCACTCCTAATTTGAGAAAATGCCATTATTTCTTCTTAATGTTTTTCTTAGGATTTTTTAGCTGGTTTTACTTTTTTAACAACGCCGCCAGTGATTTTTGTACAGGTTCCTTTTGGAACATATACCCACTCATTGTCATCGTTATCCAACTTAGCTTGTCCAGAGCATCCGTGAGAACCATTTAAAGCACCACAATCATTTTGACCGGCCTTGGCAACACCAGCACACTTTTCCCACGCTTCTGGCTGATCCGGAACCGCTTGAGCACCCATAGTTACTGCAGAAAGAGCCAATACACTTGCTAAGGTACTATTGATAATTTGCTTTTTATCCAACGTAATTCTCCGATAATGAAAAGACAATAAAATTCGATTTAGACAGACACGATTTCACGAGAAACTATTTCACCCAGTCGCAATTTGTAACAGATATACTTTCGTATATTAGGATGGTTATTCTAAATGCAATTAATAAATATTCACAGAATGACAATAATATTTCACCTGAAAATATGTGCTTTTTTACAATTTTGCAACAAATGAGGTTGATTATTTTCACTGGTCGGTGTACTTATCTAATCACCAAATTCAATCACTCAAACACACACAACACACCATATTGGATGCAACATGACTTATAGCAGTATAGAGAGTCGCTTTGTACGTACAAAAATAGCGATCGCAATCACCGGACTAGCATTTTCATCAATTTCATTGGCTCAAGCTCCCGACTCAAACCAGCAAGATCCAAACGAACAAGATCAAGAAGCTTACAGTGGAATTGAAATCATTAATGTAACCGCTCAAAAGCGGAGCGAAAACCTTCAAGAAGTACCCATTGCCATTAGTGCTTTTTCAGAAGATGCCATTCGTAAAATTGGCGCAGGAGACTTAAATGATTTAGGTCTATACACCCCCGGGTTTGAATCCAACAATGCCACCGCTACCCAAAGCTCTTGGACAGTACGCGGAATTACAACAAATGACTTTGGTATCGGCCTTGATCCAGCTGTCGCAGTTTATATTGATGGGGTTTATATAGGAAGACGTGGTACTTCAAACCTTAATTTCAATGATGTTGAACGAGTAGAAGTATTAAAAGGACCGCAAGGAACCTTATTTGGTCGTAACTCAGCCGCCGGCGCAGTCAACATAATAACCAAAAGCCCTATAGATGATTACGAAGCGAATGTACGCTTTACCTTGGGTAATTATTACAAACGCAAGTTTGAAGGCTTGGTCAACTTCCCTATTAACGATAATTGGGCCTTCCGAGGCTCATACACAGTCAATAACCGTGATGGTTATGTAGATGCCGTCGGCAGAGCTGACTTAGGTACTGAACATGACTGGGGAGTTCGAGCAAGCGTATTTGCCGAGTATGACGACTTTGATGCCGTTTTTCGTGCTGATATCTCTAAGCTAAATCAAGATTCCAGACCTGCATTAACTCTAAATACAGGTTATGGTTCAGGAGACCCTTTTGGTCCAGCAGAAACTGACGCAGGTGAAGATGTATATGAAGCCCGAGACGTTAAAGGCTTATCAGCAGAATTCAATTGGCATTTCGGTGACGTTACCTTTACCTCAATTACTGCATATCGTGAATTTACACGTTACAACGGTATGGAAGATGACGGCAGCGCATTCGACCGTGCGTTTTTTGTTAGTGTTTTAGATGAGAAGCAAGATCAAATTAGCCAAGAGTTTCGATTAACCGGTCAGTCAGAATCTTTAAAGTGGACCGTAGGCGCGACTTACTTCCAAGAAGACATCTCACAAGACACACACGCCCGCTTCAAATTTCAAACCTTTGATGGCTTTGCACTAACCAACGCAGGACTCGATCCTTCAACAATACCTAACATTCCTCAGGGATTGGGTATGGCTGGTCTATTCTTGACCTTGATTCCCCCAGCTACATTGGGTGGCATAGCCAATGAGACTATTTTTAGTGTCGAACAAGTATTAGGCTTGATTGTTGCTGCAAATTACAATCGTCCTTATGCCGAAACCACAAGCAATAAAAACGATATCGAAAGCTACGCCGCATACGGTGACTTAACCTATGCCGTTACGGATAAATTAGATTTAACCGTGGGCCTTCGTTATACACGGGATGAAAAAACCTTTGATATCTTCACTCAATATCAAAACGAAATCATAATCCCATTTGCTGGTTATGAAAATGTACCAGTAGGCATCGCATTCTCCGTGCCTACCGATGTTACCCAAAACAATAGCTGGAGCAAACTAACCCCCCGCTTGGTATTAGATTATCAGTGGACCGATGATTTGATGACCTATGCAAGTTATTCAGAAGGCTTTAAAGCCGGTGGATTTAATACTTTAGGTGCCGCACCTCCAGTAGATGAAGAAACCGTTGAAAACATTGAACTGGGTGTTAAATCATCTTGGTTAGACAATCAGCTTCGCATTAATGCCGCTTTCTATTCCTATGACTACACGGATTTACAAAATCATGAGCTAGACGGCCCAGCAGGCAGTGTACCTACCTACAACCTTCGAAATGTAGATGCCGAAGGCCAAGGGTTAGAATTAGAAGTTAAATGGCAAGCAACAGATGCCCTATTGGTTTCAGCCAACTACAGCTATTTGGATACTGAATACACAAAATGGGGGTTTTTCCCTTGGGAATTAGAAGAACAAGAGCAAGGCCTACAGGTTGAAGACTTAATAGGCCAACCCATTTCAGGCATGCCAAAAACCCAATATAACATTGCCTTTGATTACCTAACCGAATTAGAACAAGGTGATATCAGTTGGCACATTGATTATGCGTATAGCAGTGAGCGGCAGCAAGATATTGACGGCCCAACCTTGCCTACATTGCCTTATGATCCAAGCCAAGTTGAAGGTTTAACGGCAGATAATAAAGTCGCCTCCTATGGGTTAGCCAATTTACGCATTAGCTACTTCCCAAATGATGGCAACTATGAACTATCGATATTTGCTAGAAACCTGTTTGATGAAGATTATCTATTAGGTATCGGCGGACAAGCAATGGCCGTAGGTTCCCCTATAGCCAATCCAGGCTTGCCACGCATGTATGGTGTTGAATACAGCTATACTTTCTAGGCTGTATAAGCATTTTTGTGTTTTTACATTAACCTTAGGGGCGACTTGATCGCCCCTTTTTAATCCGCAGGTAAACTCACGAAGCTCATACGTTAACCTCAGAATTTAAATAATAAGCAACAGAACTTATTACAAGGTAGACAATTATTTTGATGAAGGCATAATCTCGCCTTAGATAAATAATGCCGGATTTATTGTTATGAAAATACATGAATCCAAACCCAAATATTCCACCCGCGAACCAAGGCAACAACATGAGTGTTTATTTTTTCACCAACAACACTTGAAAGAGGAATTATTGGTAAATGTTCGCCAAAACATACTTTTCAAGGATGAAAAGTTCGAGCGTATAGGGACATACTTGCAGCGTTTTTGGATAACATTTAACGATAAAAACCGTTTTACCCGATTACTTACCTTGGCCCGCAAATAATGAATATTATTAAGTCAACTCTCCATACGAATCCCCTACTCTTTGGTGTTCGTATGTTTGAAATATTTTACATCTCAACTAAATTGATAACTGAAAACCTATGAGTAATACGAATTTCTGCGGTATAGATTTTGGCACATCCAACTCCACGATTGGATATTTCAAAGAACCAAATGGCGTACAATTGGCCACCCTTGAAGGGGGCAAAATGGATATGCCATCAACAATATTCTTTGATAATGAAGACCGACGCACTTATTTTGGTAGAGAAGCTATCGACCGGTATATGGATGGTGACGAAGGTCGGTTCTTTCGTGCTTTAAAAAGTATACTTGGAACTAATCTCGCTGGCACATCGTTGAGCGGCAGGCATTTAGAGTTCGAACACCTTATTTCACTGTATCTTAACGAACTTAAAACAAGAGCAGAAACACACAGCAATTGTGAATTGTCTCAACTTGTCTTAGGCCGCCCTGTTCACTTTGTTGACGGAGATGAAGAGAGAGACAAAACAGCGCAAGAAACATTGGAAAATGCTGCCAGACAATGTGGGTTTACCGATATCGAATTCCAATTCGAACCCATTGCAGCAGCATTAGCCTATGAAAGTACAATCACCGACGAAAAATTAGCGCTTATTATTGATTTAGGCGCTGGTACAGCCGATTTCACGACGATACGTTTGCATCCTGGGGCATCAACAGCAGACCGCAAAAATGATATTCTATCTACCAAGGGTGTCCATATTGGTGGGGTTGATCTTGATAAAAGACTTAGCCTAAAAAAAGTAATGCCATTGTTTGGTTACGAAACGATGGATATACATAACCCCGATTTAGAATTACCAGCAGAGCATTTCAACAACCTTGCCACTTGGCCTCGAATTAATGAATTGTACCAACGAAAATCGATTAATGAGGTTCGTCGGATGTTAGGCAATTCAAAAGAAAAACCACTGGTAGAGCGATTATTAAGAGTGATTGAAAGCAGGCGTGGACATCAAGTCGCATTGGAAGTAGAAACGGCTAAAATATTGCTATCTCAGGCATCGAATGCCACATTAGACTTTGATTTTGTAGAATCCAATCTTGAAACATCCATTACCAGATTGGAACATGATCAAGCTATAAGTAATGAATGCCATGGAATGAAAAAATGCATGGAAAGCTGTGTTTCTGCGGCTGGGCTTAAAGCCGACCAAATTGGAACTGTTTTTATTACTGGCGGCACTAGTTCCGTAGTACAAGCCAAAGAGATGCTACTTTCTCCATTTACGAACGCAGACATCATAGAAGGCGATAAATTTGGGAGCGTGGGCACAGGCCTTGCTCTTCACGCAGCTCGAATATATGGGTAGCAATGGCACAAAAACAATAAGTCGTTAAGTCGATTTCAAATGACAAACGACCATACTAAATACTGAATAGATGATTCAAAATGAACAGAAATAAAATATTAGTAGTAACAGTAGCCCTATTTATTATCTCTAGCCTAAGCATGGGAGCCATTGATAGTTTCATGCAAAATGACACTACACCCTATGGGATCATTTCATTTGAATTCATCAAAACCATTGATGCGGCAAATGCAGCGATGACGGCATGGGGAGATACCGGAAAATCGGCAACCGGTATTAGCTTGGGCCTAGACTACTTATATATTCTCATTTACTCCACAATGGCCGTCATTTTCCTTCTAATAACATCAGAAAAAGTATCCCTAACAAATCCCAGATTCGGCAAAACAATAAGGTCTGTAGCCTATGCTTTTCCCATCGTTGGTATTTTGGATATGATCGAAAACTTCGGCCTTATCCAAGTACTATTAGGCTCACAAAATGAAATATGGCCCCTAACGGCATATTACTTTGCTTCTGCAAAATTTATTAGTTTAGGAATTGCGTTGGTATTTTTAGTATCAGGCCAACTATATGCAAAAATTAAAGCCAGCTAATTTGAATCATTTAAAAGACCGCAGAATCCAGTATACATTTGAAGTTTAAAAAGGGTTTCCTCCGTTAAGCATTAATAAACCTTGATCATAAACCGAAGGCCTTAAATATTGATTACGAATAGATACAACTAATGCTTCTTCAAGACAAGAATCCGCCTGCCAGAAAACTTTTCCGCTTATTGAACCGATGACTGATGTATTTCGATATCTTACGGAACCCGTATGCCCGGGTCGTAAAATAGCCCCCCCCCAGATAAATAATTATTTGGCGAGTTTTCATCGTTAAATTGATCATAATTTTCAATGGTAGAAGGTATGTATTCAGTTCCATCTGATTTATTCATAAAAACTTTAACATTAACCGTTTCAACCCCAACATTGGTTATATAAACATCCAAATACCAATCAACCCCAATAATTAATTGAGATAGGTATTTAAAATTACTTGAACCAAATCCATTTTCACCGTGCTCAAGAGGGTAGCATAATTCCAATGGATCATTGTGAGCTGTTGCAAAAAAAGAATATATCGCTAGTGAAATAATAAAATAAATAGAATATGACTTAAGCACATTTTTCTCCCTCAACCTCAAAGTAGGATTGTATTATCTCCATATATCTATACATGATCAATAAACGCATTTTTATATCAAAAAGTTAGGATCCCGCCCTGTTTCATAATAACCAACCCACTATTCAGATAGGAATATGTACTATTTATTTACTTATTGCTCATCTGTCTTAACTTTTTTCTTTCGATGGTGCGAAAATTTTTTCTGTAAGTTGTTTAATGAATGTAATGCCGACACATTTATCTATCGAGAGGATATTCACAGCGAATAGTGGAAGCAAATAAATACTACCAAGCAGCACCAATTAGTCGGTTCATGTCAAGATGATTAAGTAATTGCACAGTCTAGGCGTTGAGTAGATCTTTCGGGTGCTTTTGGTTATCAAATTGAACAAAAGGCTAGTAATATTGGCTATTCTGTTGCTACTATTCGAAAAATAAATAATCACTGGAAAATCAGGAATGAAACAAAAACGAATATACCACGAATTTTCAGTAATACATCGTTATATTTATTTTGATTTTTTAATACATGTTGCGCACCTAAAGGAGTAATGATTTTGAAGTTAAAGGATTTTCTTACTAAAGGTTTTCTCCCGAAAGAATTCCCTAGTTTATTTGATTCATCTGATTTATTAGATACTATCAATTACAACGATGACATATTGAAATCAGAACCAAAAGTCAGCCGACCAACTAAAACTAGTATCCCCAAAAGTGCAGGTTTTAGACGAAGCATTACTATGCCTAACCCTAAACATTATTCGATGCTTGTTAAATTTCTTGTTAAACATTCTCGGGAAATAGAAAGGTTTTATGACGTTAGTAAAATCTCTATGAGTAAAGCTATATCCAAGGATGATAGCAGTAGAGCTATAGTAAATGAATATAACTTCGAACAAGTAATGCAAGAACAAATAACTAAAGGGTATTCATCTCGTTTTTTATTAACAGCTGACGTATCAAAATTTTATAATACGATATACACACATAGTATTCCTTGGGCTATTCATACTAAAGATGTATCTAAGAGAGATAGAACGGATAACTTGTGGGGAAATGAACTAGATCGCTTAGTTAGAAATATGCAAGATGGTCAAACTCTAGGCATTCCAATTGGACCAGACGCTTCAAGAGTAATTTCAGAGTTGGTAGGTGTTGCACTTGATCGATCAATTCAAGCTTCTGAACCAGAACTTAATGGCATTAGATTTATTGATGATTTTTTCTTTTTTGCTGATAGTTCATCAGAAGCAGAAAATTTAGCTTTAAAAATAAATAGAGCACTTAGTGAATTTGAATTAACCACCAATGAAAATAAGTCTAGTATTGAGGCTATGCCAGTACCAATAGAAAGTCTTCAGTTGCAAACTATTAGGCACTATAAAATTAGAAAGAATCCACCGGAACAAAAGTTAGATATCATCCACCTATATAATATTGCAATCGATGTTCGTAAAAATCACCCACAAGAAAACTCATTCCATTACTTTTTGACAAAAGTAATGCCAATTAAAATACATGAAGATAATTGGAAAATATTAGAATCTATTTTATTACAAATTAGCATCTGTGAACCTAAGTCAATCACCGTAGTATCTAGAATACTTATCTCTTATAAATCTTATGGTTACCCGTTAAATTTGAAAAATATTAAAACAGCTTTTTTAAAAGTTGCAAAAAAAGGGATTGATAATAACTTTGGTTATGAAATTTGTTGGTCATTTTGGGTAATAAGCCAATTAGGTATTACTATCAATGAGGAAATAACAGGCTTATCAAATTTGAATGACTCTATGGCAATTCTATCTGTACTGACAGCCAGAGAAAAAGAAATTTATACAGGAAGATTAGACACCAATCATTGGGAGACAATTATTACCAATGATGGTCTTTATGATTCTTCTTGGATGCTTTGTTACGAAGCAGAAAAAAGAGGCTGGCTTACAAACCAAAATGGTATTGATGTAATTGATAATGATCAGTACTTCAAAAAACTGAAAAGTGCTGATGTATCATTTCTAAATATGGATAGTATTATAAATCCAATGGATGAAGGTGACCTACATGAAGAAACAGACTTTGATACTGAAATAGATATGTTTGAATTAATTTACGGAACATAATTATAACAAGTTGCTTAAACAGACAAAATTAGTTGGGAGGATGTAAAACTAACTGTGTAACTGCCCGTTTAAATATGAGGAGCTAACTGTTCCTCAAACTCAATCATAAAACGATTCAATGCAGGTTTCCAATCCCTGATTGGCATAGTCCACTTTTTTGAAGCGGATTCAATCGCTAAAAATATCACTTTTAAAGCCGCATCATCACTGGGAAATACTTTACGTGTCTTCACCGATTTGCGGATCACACTGTTTAACGATTCTATCGCATTAGTCGTATAAATCACCTTACGAATATCTGCAGGGTAATCAAAAATGGTGATCAAGTTAGGCCAGTGGGTACGCCAGGATTTACCTATTTGAGGATATTTCTCGTCCCATTTTTCGGTGAAATTATCCAGTTCCATACTCGCTTCTTGCTCTGTTGTAGACTGATAAATACGTTTCAAATCGGCGGTAACTTTTTTGTAGTCTTTCCAAGGAACAAATTTTAACGAATTACGTACCATATGGACGATACACAATTGGATCTTTGCATCTGGATAAGTCGCACTAATCGCGTCAGGAAAGCCTTTCAAGCCATCTACGCAGGTGATCAATATATGTTTTACACCTCGATTTTTCAGGTCGGTTAGGACGGAAAGCCAAAACTTAGCTCCCTCATTTTCTGATATCCACATTCCCAGCAATTCTTTGTGACCTGCTGTATTGATCCCCAAAACCAGATAAATGGCTTTGTTGATGACCCGTTTGTCTTGGCGGATTTTCAACACAATACAGTCCATGTAAACGATAGGATAGACAGCATCAAGCGGCCTGCTCTGCCATTCTATGACCTGTTCTATTACTGCATTGGTGACTTGCGATACCAGTCCTGCTGATATCTCAGCACCGTACATTTCATCAAAGGCTGCGACGATATCACGGGTACTCATTCCCTTTGCATACAGGCTCAGTATTTGATCATCCATACCGGTGATCCGTGTTTGCCCTTTCTTGACTAATTGAGGTTCAAAACTGGCAGCGCGATCACGAGGTGTTTGAAGCTCAATCTCACCGTGATCACCTTTTAATATTTTAGTGGAATAACCATTACGACTATTGCCACTGTGATGCCCCTCAGTGTGATTTTTATCGTAGCCTAAGTGATGACTTATTTCGGCCTTCAAAGCAGCCTCAACAGTTAATTTAGTCAATTGAGCGCTAAGCGCACTCAAATCTTCTGGGGTTTTTAAATCTTTGGCAAGTTCTTCTGCTAATGCCTGGAGTTTGGTTTGTTCCATTGTTCTGCTCATTATTTTACCTTTGATTAGGTTACTCAAAATTTGCAGTTACACAATCCTATTTACATCCTCTTAGTTGGCTTTTACTTGTCCCTGGCTAATTTTATTTCCACTTAGCAGGGCGTCTGTTTACATTGGTTATTCATCACTCACGATACCCCATCTGTGAGCGGTATACTGGGTCACTTATCGTTTTGGTCAGAGCCTTTCAGCCACTTTGGCACCATAACAATTACGGTGCTTACCAGAATTCACTTATGTGACCTTACCATTATCCCTGGCAGATTCAGCACAAATCCTCACGGATGTGCCTACGAGAAAAACTCTAGCCGTTACGTTGTCCTCAATGCTTTGCACCCAGTCGTTAGCAACCACGCACAATTGAGTAGGGAACCAATGGTGAGACAATAGGACTCGTCATCAACATTTATTGAGCGAGCCAATTACAGAAGCAACTTCGTGTCGCACCACAAAATTAGTTACAGTCTCAACATAATCCCCCAAATCCCCCCGCCTTTTAACGACTTTCCTTTGTTTCATTAATTTGAGCTACATCAAATTAGTAAACTAACGGAAAGTTTATTATTCTTAATGAAGGTTAGGAAATTCTGTTTTCTATGGAAAAACAGTTAACACCTGAATTATAGGTTTAATATTTAAAGGAAGGCATTCAAAATGGCTGATTCAAAAGATTGTAACCATCAAGAAGACATTTACCGACATGACCCTTATAAAAGAGGTGTAAGAGATCGAGAGCAAAACAGGCCGCCTCCTGAACAAGATTCCAAAGACATGACCGGTAAGGACTGGCAGGACTATGTTGATGGTAAAATGGGCAGAGAAAAACGAAAAAGAGATTAGGCTCTTGCCCAATATAAGGAGTTATATATGAAAAACCCCTGCCAATATTGTAATGGTTCAGGAATGAAAAATCGTTCCGAAAAATGCCCTATGTGTAGCAGTTCAGGACAACAATCCAGTATGGATTTCTGTTCCCACTGCCACGCAAATCTGGCAATCGATGAACCTCATAAAAAAGGCTGCACTAATATTCAGACGCACCGTGGCGGCAATAAAGAATTAAAGTGGTGATTAAATCCAATCGATGAAGCACTCAACATTAACGTTGTAGGGCCGTACAGCTAAGAAATTCAGCATTGTCGGCCCACTATTATTCGAACCTAAACAGAACAACACCTTTCAAAAACGGGTAACTGGCATATCTGGTTTGAGCTACTACTGATTAGGCGTTTATTGCGCCAATTTTTTGTTGAAAATAGATAACGGCCTAATCTTCAGGTAAGGCGTTAAATTCATTTTTCTTACTTTGAAACCAGTCTTGCATTGCTTGAGGTTTTTGCATCATTTGTTGCATTTTGTTCATTGCTTCAAGGTGAGCAGTGTCTTGTTTTTGAAACATTTCCATTCCATGCAACTTGCTTAATTCTGCTATTTCTTCGAAAGTATTTGCTTGGAATTGTTCATCACACGCTCCCCCAAGTTGCTTACATGTCATTGTTTTCATAATCATCTCCGTAGCTGGTATTTAATAAACCCAATAAGGGCCAAGTAATAGTTGGCTAAAATAAGCGACGAAGGAACAAAAGCCAACTGTTTTGTCTTTTATTAACAACTTGTTACGAGGTAAGTAGCAAAAGTGTCGCCTCATATTTTTATGACTTTAGGCTTAAGAAACAAACTTATAATGCTACCAAAGAGGTTCCTGTAAATGACTTCTATCTCTTCTTTACTGATACTTCCGCCAAGTATCAGCATCTCAAGTTGTTCTCTGGGCTCTTTTACAATATACCCAGAGGAACTGAATCCATTTTTTTCATAAAATGCTTTACGTTTCACCCTCTGTTGGTAGTTTTCTGCCTCCTTATCAAGCTCTTCAATATTCAATACGATTCTTTTTCCAGCATGGGTATCTTTCATTAAATCCATTACCTTGCTTCCGTAGCCGCCTGAGCGGTAGGATTTCGATATAGCCAAAGTTTGTATGAAAATAATGTCTTTATATTCAGTAATATAGATAAGGCCAATCCAAGTATCATGGGCATAAATAACGCTAAAACCGACCTTCCCGTTTCTCAGCTTATATCGCAGAAGCCATGTTGGTATACGTTGAGCTTCCGGAAACGCTTCTTTATAAAGATCAATAACCTTTAAATAGTTAGCGTCATGTTTAGTAAGCGGTCGGAGATTAATGCTCATAGGTAGTACTCATAACGCCTCATTAAGAAGTGAAAATTTGTTGGTGAAAATAAGCGGCGAAGGAACAGAAACTAACTGTGTTCGTTCTTTTGAATGACTTGCTATGCCGTTTTATACACATTATTAGAACATTGTATTATCGTTTGCTGATTTCTCAGGTACAGCCTGCCCCACATTCCAATGTTCGACAAACTTTCCATCTTTCATACGAAATATATTGATAACAGCGTTACCAAGAACTTCCGGCGTCCTTTTTGCATCCAATCTAAATCACCATCGACAGCAGAGCGTTTAATTTCCATGGCAAAGTCTGGATATTTCTCAAATCTGGTGGCTAAAATACCTAACACCACATCTACCCCATCTGGAATCCAAGGTGTGTGTTGGATATAGGTCTCACCGAAACATTCCCGGCGCGAGGCTTCAAGATCTTTCTGGTTTTCGATGAGGTTCATGCAATATCCCAAAAACTTGATACATTCCATATCCTCTTATAATTCTTGTTTTTTTAATAATAGCTACGGCTTAAACGTGATTACCACTATTCAATTGAAAGTAAAAGTAAGGAAAGTGCAGCTTGTGGTTTATAGAGAATTTGGTAAATCATAGGCTGTATTTTATCATTAACAATATCAATCATTTGATATGAATCAGCCTGTGAAAGGTGCGAATTAAACTTTGCGAAAGTGAGATACTTATTGGCTTTATTCTTCTAACCATTTTAATCTTTTCTTTCAAAGGCGACCAGATCCATAAAGCATTATCATCGTTACTCACATGCTAAAAGCGACTTACAAAATTTCATCATCGAAACTTTAACTCATCTTCCAAAAACACGTATAATCGCGACAATTTTGAAATAGTGGTCTGGTTTGGTTAAGTGACTAATAAGCAAAAACACAGCGAAGAAAAAATACTGAAACGCTTGCGTGGAAAGGTAGGTAAGGCAATCGCTGATTACAATATGATCGAAGAAAATGATGTGATCATGGCTGCCATAAGTGGCGGCAAAGACTCGTTCGCTATGCTAGATATTTTGTTGGGCTTAAAAAAGTCGGCCCCGGTGAACTTTGATGTTATTGCAGTGAACTTAGATCAGAAACAGCCTGGATTTCCGGCTCATGTGTTACCAGAGTATTTTGAATCTCTTGATATACCCTATTATATTGTTGATAAAGATACCTATTCTGTCGTTAAAGCCAAGGTGCCTGAGGGTAAAACAACCTGTGGTTTATGTTCTCGCTTACGCCGGGGAACCTTGTATTCCTTTGCAGAGAAAATAGGGGCAACCAAAATTGCGCTTGGTCATCATATGGATGATATTGTTGAAACGCTGTTTTTAAATATGTTTCATGGCTCAAAAATGAAAGCTATGCCACCTAAATTGCGCTCAGATGATAAGCGAAATGTGGTTATTCGCCCCCTATCCTATTGTCGTGAAAACGATTTAATTAGCTTTGCAGAAGAACGCCAATATCCAATCATTCCCTGCAATCTTTGTGGTTCTCAAGAAAACCTGCAACGGCAAAACATTAAAGCAATGTTAGCGATGTGGGATAAGCAAACGCCTGGACGAGTAGAAAGCATTTTTAAATCAACACAAAATATCAGTCCCAGCCAGCTTGCAGACTCAACGTTGTTTAACTTTAATACGTTGCCAATAGATAGAACTGAATCCAGACAAGAATACGAGTTTACAAGCGAACAGGTGTCTTCAACTAATATTGATGAATCGCTTATTATCGATGTTACGCATGTTTAAAGAGGCTTCTTCTCTTTTAGTTAACCTGAGTTAACGCTATTTCGAGCTAATTACTCGCTTGATTCTATCCAAGCGGTAATGTGGGATATGCCTAGGTTTGGAATGGCCTGTTGATTATGTTCAATCCAAGTACTTTCAAGATATAAGAGATCGTCCTTAATATGTGCCCCCTTTCCAAGTTTTAGCGGGGTGTCTTCTACTGAAGCATTCCTTTTCAGATGCAGTTTAATTCCCTTTGTTTCGGGCATTAAAAGCGAAAGTAATCCTGTTTCAAAAAACGCCTTAAACTGGGTATTTGCAAGGCGCAAATTACTAGCGGTGATACTTTCTCCCAGTATTTCAGGTTTAATCTGTAACAATACCGACATATCGCAATCATTAGGATCTTCGGATAGGAATGTAATTTGAATTTTTGCTTCTGCTAACTTCAACGCTCTTTCTTTTGGTAATGAAAAGCGATTAAGCGTTGAGATATCGACCGGTATGTCTATTTTAGGCGTATGTATAAGTACATTGGTAAGTTTGCACAACTCGTTGCTGTTGTGGTGCTGAAAACCGAAAGCAAACTGCAATGCCGAATGCTCTTCTAAGTTTAACTTTCTAAGATGACTGTAAAAAACTTTATATTCTATTTCAGTCGTACTATTGGTATTGGCAATAGCGCTATTAAAAGTAAATAGGCATGCTACAAAAAGGCTTAACACGAACGCTCTAAATAACATCACTACATATACTTCCTATTAACTCTTATCATGGCCTGTAACTCTTCAATATAAGCCTGTCCACGTTCTGAATAACTTAACAAGCCATCCATTAATGCTTCTGCTGTTACGGGCTGCTGGGTATCTCGAAGAGTAGCCCGAATAACTCGCAATTCTTGATAGGCATAATGGCGATTTAAATTGTTTAAATAGCGACTAACTCCCTGTTCAAGACTACTAAATTTTGCCACTTCGTGATGAGTACCAGCATCACGTTGTCGTGGCACAAAGCCACACCCGGTCCTAAAACACCATAAACCGAAGAAGTTATATCCTTGCCGAGCAAATCGGGATGTTCCCCAAGCAGATTCATTTGCTGCTTGCACCAAAACTAATTCGAATGGAATGATATCCACTTTTAACAATAATTCGCTGAAAACATCCTTTGTTAAATCGGCGCATTCTACTCTATAGGTGGTACAAATCTCGTTTAAGCTTTGTAGTTGCGAAGCGCTGATAATTTCACCGTCGCTCACTTTTTCACGCAACATCAGCAATGTGCTTCTTTGCATCAAAATATTTTGATTTTGCTTTTCAATTTCGGGCTTCAAATACTCAAAGAATGCCTTTTTCTTATCTGTCACTCTTTGATATTGGGAAAAATCGGGGATAGGGTATTCCGTATTCTCAACTTCCGCCCCGGGTTCCACCACCTTTGATGGTGGAAGAATAAATGGATAAAAAAACGCCAACACTGCAATGAATGTGACGGTTCCAACCCAAAGTCTTGTTCGAATAGATTTATGCATGGAAAATGTTATCTGACTGTAATTTTTCTCTATCAAGTGGCATAACGTTTACTTCAACCCCAAAAACGTCTCTGTAGAGTATTCCCTTCACATTGTAATAATAGGGTGCAACCCAAAACAATGCGACTCCAAATGTGACAAGACACAAAATACTCAACAGCGCAAAAAAGCCAAATATTTTGGCAAAATCAAACCAATTAAACGTTGTTACTTTAACTGACGTTATCATTGCCTTAGCCGGTGTTAAACCTTTATCCAAGACCAAAGGAATAGTGAAACTGGTCGCAACCAATAAATATATTCCAGGAATGATAAAAAGGATAAAGCCCAATTGCACTATAGCCGAAACCAAAATGGCAGCAAGGCTTAGAATTAACGTTTTGGGAATAAAATGAAAGATAAATGCGGGTTTAGACACCGCTCTAATACTATTGCTTATACCAATCATCACTAGCGCAGCAAGAAAAGGCGAAAGCAAAATGGTAAACGACAAATCAATCAACATCCTGAATCCGGGCGATATCTCGTCAAGGTTTTGGATACCGAGCCAATGAAATATAAAGGTAAACGTTGCAATGCCAATTGAAAAAACTAACAGCAACCCTTGCAATATAATCGATTTCCCTTGCTTGGTAAGCATCCAGCCCTCTTGCAAAATCTCTTTCACATCCAGTTGATACTCTCCTTTCAATGCTGATTCTATATTTCCTCCAATAGTAAATTTGTTATTTTCCACTCGCATTTAAACCTTTCTAGTACATCTGGCGACTATTATCCTGTAATACCAAGTTATTGGCTACCTTGGCTTAACTATTTGACGACAAATAATTGCTAAGGCTTTTAAGTAGAAATATGACGCTTACCTACAGAAGGTGGCGTAAAAAATTAATATATCACTTAAATAGCCAACTGTTAGTCGCATTAACCACAGCCTTTTATCAGTCATTATTTGAAATGTGATATTTCTTCGGTATTTCAACAGGTTAGCTTCTGGCACTCTTATTGCCTTTTGACAGTAAGAATGGAACAAACCGTTTACTCAAATTAACTTCGCTAGGCATTTTTGATAAAGCAATCGCCAAAGCATAAAGAATTAAGGAAAAATCAATGAAAAGATCACTTATTGCAATCGGACTAACGACTCTTATTTCATCAACTGCTTTCGCTGAAGACGCTATTACAATTAATGAGAGTAGAAGCATTTCTTCAGATAGTAATATTCATATCAACGTTCCTGTGGGTGAAATCGATCTTGTTACCCACGATAAAGATGAAATTGAATTGAAAATCGTCGTTAAGCCTCAAAATGATGGTTGGTTTAGCGGAGACGATATTGAACACGCTGAATTAGAATACCGAGTCGATGGCAAAGATGTCTATCTTGAAGTAGACGTAGATAAAAGTGTGCAGAAGTGGACTATCAGTATTCCCCAATCTGCCAATTTGGACCTTGATGTTGGCGTGGGTGAAGTCGATTTAGAAGACCTTTATAAAAACGTGAATATAGACGTGGGTGTTGGCGAAGTCGATCTAGAATTAGCAACCAATGATTACCATCATATTGAACTGGATGCTGGCGTTGGCGAAGTGGATTTAGATGGATTTAAAGGCGCAAGAGTTAAAAGCGGATTGGTAAGTGGTTCTCTAGAATGGGATGGCAAAGGCGAATACGATATCGAAATTGATGTAGGCGTTGGAGAAATTGACGTTAAACACTAATTATTTCTTACCGTTTTAGAAAATTAGTTAACCTCAGTTCGGGGTAAGAGATATCATTTTATATTGATGGGAAATTACATATTTCTTTCAAAACAGAGAGTTAAATAACAAATGAAGGTTGTTTTCGGTCCAGTGCTGAAAAATACGCGACTATCAAGGCTTGTTTGTGAATGAATATCGGGGCTCTTTAGAACAAACATAACGATGAGAGGTGCGTATTTAGCTGTGCTGGAGGGTATTGCTTATCCGGAACTGAGGTTAGTTAAAGCATCACCACTTGTCGTATCCCCCCTACGCCTTGAGGTGAAAATGACACAATTTAGTTAAGTAACATGTTTCGCTTTTTGCAGCGAAGTTCCCCCTTGCCCCTACTTTTAGGGGCTTTTTTTGTATTTAATTTATGAAGCATGGTAATTGCTCATTTTTAATAACAACCTGAAAATCCAATCCATTGATCTTCATCAATTCCTACTAATTCCTTTGATCCATACTAAGCTGATAACAATAGATAAAACCTGAGAATCTGAGAAGGTGTTTGCTATGAGAATTATTTTTGCATTATTGGTTAGCAGTCTTTTATTTGGATGCTATAAGGGCCCCGAAGCACCATGGGGATTTAGTTTACCTGAAGGGGATCCTGAAAAAGGGGAACTCGTCTTTATTAAGTATAAATGTAACTCCTGCCACCTATTGCTCAATTATGACAACAACACTGAAGATCATGAACTTCAGCCGCCAGTTCAATTGGGTGGCGACGTATCGAGCGTTAAAACTTATGCCGAGTTACTTACATCCATTATTAATCCAAGCCACAAAATATCCAAAAGATATACCGTACGTCCTGATGAAATGGCGTATGCGCAAATGCCAAATTTTAACGATACAATGAAGGTGCAAGAGTTAGTGGATTTGGTAACGTTTATCCAACCTAAATTTACATTGGAAGAAAACAGACACGTACCTTATACCCGATACAATTACCCAAGTGCACATTAATCCAAATGCGTACTAGCAGGTACTGCTCATTCGAAGTTAAATTAGCCTAATTGAAATAAATCAGTTGAGAAAAAGAGGTTGTCTCAAAGATATATAAAATGGGCCAACCATGACGCCTTTAACACTGGATTGAAGCGGTTCTAAAGCATGATAATTAACATAAAATTACAATGCACCAGAAGTGACGAGTTTTACAGCTAATAAAATTAAAATAGCGCCCATAACTCTATCGAACCAATAAGATTTTCGTTGAATAAATGCACGAATATTCTTAGAACTTAAAACATAAGACAACATGCAAAACCAAATACCTGTAGCCACAGCTAAATAGAGGCCATAAAATAATTTCACGGAATTAGGCGTTTGAGCTGAAACCACCACGGCAAAAAGAGAGAGAAAAAACACGGTAGCCTTCGGGTTTAGCCCATTGGTTAACAGCCCAATCCAAAATGCTTTTTTATCTGACATTGTTATTTCAATGGTTTGTTCATTGATACTTTTTGTATTCGAGCCTTCTGAATCAGAACTTTCTACATTAACACTTTGATTATTACTGGGTTGACTTCGTATTGCCCCCCAACCTAGGTAAGCCAGATAACCCGCAGCCACATAACTAAATAAATTAAAAATCCAAGGGGTTGTTTTGATTAGAAGACCAATGCCCAAAAGTGAATAAGCGACATGAACCAAAATCCCTAGCCCAACTCCAATACTGGTCAAAACTGCCGCTCGTCTTCCAAAACTAATGCTGTGCTTTAATACCACAGCAAAATCTGGCCCTGGACTGGCCACTGCTAGCAAATGCACTGTGGCAATAGTAAAAAATTCCATCCAATAATTTTGTATCAACAACATTTAATTACTCTGACAATAGTTTTTCGACAAACTTAGGAACCACTTCACCAGCCCTACCATAATAGGCTTCTTGAAATAAGTTATCGTTTTCACTTGGTTCCAGATTAAGCTCTATGGTTTGTGCGCCGTGAATATTAGCTTCTTGAACAAATCCTGCGGCAGGATAAACATTACCCGAGGTGCCAATAGAGATGAAAATATCGGAATTCCTCAACGCATTTCCAATTTCATCCATGTAATAAGGCATCTCACCAAACCAAACAATGTCTGGTCGCACCCTTTGACTTGGTTGGCAACAATCGCAACGGCTAGTCATGTCAATATCCGTTTTTAATTCGAAACGTTTTTTAGAATGACAGCAAAACCCACTGAGCAACTCCCCGTGCATATGCAATACTCGTTCGGATCCGGCTCTTTCATGCAGGTCATCCACATTTTGAGTGACCAACAAAAACTTATCACCTAAATGTGATTCCAATTTAGCTAAAGCATGATGTGCACTATTGGGTTCAACGCCGGATAAAAGTTGACGTCTGCGCTCATTGTAAAAACGATAGACTAATTCGGGGTTGCGCTCAAAAGCTTCGGGAGTGGCTACGTCTTCAACCCGGTGGTTTTCCCAAAGTCCATCGTTATCTCTAAATGTTTTTAAGCCTGAATCGGCTGAAATGCCCGCGCCGGTTAGCACGACAACGTTTTTATTCATCACGGTTATAGGATCAGTTGGACTGTTAATTAAAAGGATTGTACCTGATAGAAGACGTTTGCAAAACGAACATTCATATCACTTTACTCTTGATTTCAGGCTGGTAAAAAAAACCTATTCCATTTATTAATAGTGAATATCATCGTAGAACTTTGCCCTACCCCACAAAGCTGTGGAATAATCAGCGCGGCAGTTATCCTCCTATTATCTAATCCGTTTTCACGAACACTAATTCGAGCATTTAAATGAGCACCGATTTTATTCCTATTCTTTTATCATTAGCTGGCGCTGGGGTTTTTGCTGGTTTATTAGCTGGGTTACTAGGTGTGGGCGGCGGCATTATCATCGTGCCAGTGTTATTTTTTATCTTTCAGAATATTGGTGTATCCCCCGACAGCGCCATGATTATCGCAACAGCCACTTCTCTGGCGACTATCGTACCAACATCTATCAGCTCTATTCGTTCTCATCATCAACGTGGCAATGTGGATTTTGAACTCTTTTGGCGCTGGCTTCCGGCCATTTGTGTTGGCGTTCTGGCAGGAAGTTGGTTAGTGACACAGATTTCTGGAATTTGGTTTACCTTGCTTTTCGGGGTCTTGGCTGTTTTATCGTCATTAAACATGCTATTTCGAAGCCATCAGTTAGGCTCAAGAAAGGGATTACCGAGCTTATTAGCACAAAGATTAATAGCGTCTTTTATCGGTTTTATCAGCTCTATGGTTGGCATAGGTGGCGGTACTATTTCAATACCAGTTTTAACCACATGCAATTATACAGCCCAAAGAGCGGTTGGAACCGCTGCTGCAATTGGCTTGGCGGTGTCGTTACCGGGAGCAATTACCATGTTTATTATTGGCACTACGCCTGCTGATGCACCTTTTGGTACATTTGGCTTAATTAACTTTGTAGGGCTAGCCTGCATTGTTCCGCTAACGGTTGGATTCGCTCCAATAGGTGCCAAATTGGCAAGCAAACTAAATAGCGATATGCTAAAGAAGATTTTTGCAGTACTGTTACTTATGACGGGACTTAGAATGTTGTCTCAACTGTTTATTTAGCCGGACTTTGGCCCGAGTAAATTAAACAATAAACAAGTTAAATTTAAGCCACTACTCTTAAGTACTAGAGTAACTTTCCAGTTCAGTTATGTCGTATAAATAATCCAATAATTGGTATGCATCAACTGAGTAGCTATAATTTATATATTACGCATTTGTCGGTATTTTATGAGTGCTTTCTTAATGCTTCTCTATGATGGTTTTCTTTAATTGTACTTTCTATATAAGTACTTAATTAATCGTTATTTTTAACCTAATCCATTTTTATTAAGAGTGATCTAAACATGTCCAACATTAACGTCCTTGCGAATAAGGTATATGAGCAGTGCGAACATTTGGCGCAGTATAGTCAATCAAACAACATGATGGATAGGCGCTTTCTTAGCCAAGAACACAAACAAGCCAATCATCAAGTTTCTAGCTGGATGCAAGATGCAGGTATGGAAACCTGGCAAGATCAAGCCGGAAATCAATGGGGTCGCTTTCCCAGTTCAAATGACAATGCTCCAACGCTCCTGATGGGTAGCCATTTAGATACCGTTCCCAATGGCGGAATATATGACGGTATTTTGGGTGTTTTAATTTCAATAGCGTTAGTCAAACTGCTGAATGAGAATGCTATCAAGTTAGGCTTTAACATCGATATTGTTGGCTTTGGAGACGAAGAAGGCACTCGCTTTGGCACAACATTAATTGGTAGCCGAGCCGTCAGTGGAAATTGGGATCCAACATGGTCAAGATTAAGAGATAGCGACGGCATTTCGATGCAAGAAGCCATGCATTCTTTCGAACTCGATATTGATCAAGCCCATTTAGCATCGAGAAAAAGCGACAAGTTGCTAGGTTTTCTAGAAGTGCATATTGAGCAAGGCCCCGTGCTTGAACAAAAAGCATTACCCGTAGGAATTGTCTCTTCTATTGCGGGAGCGAAACGCTTTATGCTTACAATAAAAGGCAAAGCTGGTCACGCTGGCACTGTTCCCATGTCGATGCGAAAAGACGCTATTGTGACATTTAGTCAAATGGTAACCGCCATTACAACAATCGCAAAAGCACATGGCATTGTAGCCACCATTGGCCGAGTTAATAATTATCCAAATGCCGTTAACGTTATTTCACAAACTACCGAATTTTCACTGGATATTCGAGCAGAGAAAGATGAACTAAGGGAAGCTGCGCTAGCTGAAATTGAGTCAGAACTGAATAACATTGCAACAAACAATGACGTATCTGTAAACTGGAAACAAACTCATTCAGCATCATCTGTGGCTTGTGATGAAAAATTAAAACACTTATTAAGGCAAGCCGTCGAAAATACAGGGGTTAGTCCTTTAACTCTGGTATCTGGAGCTGGTCACGATGCCATGGAAATAGCGAATATATGCCCCATGGCAATGCTGTTCACTCGTTGTAAAGGTGGTATTAGCCATCATCCTGACGAATCAATAAAAATTGATGATATTGAAGCAAGTTTACATGTTTTAGAGCAATTCATTACATTACTCGCTAAAGAGCATCCATAAAAGTATTCATGAACCTGAATTCAGGCTTATTACCTAACCTGGCGTAAATGGATGTTTGCTTACCCAATGGTTGGCAATTTGCTCACGAGTACATAACCACACATCTTCATGGCTCTTAACGTATTCAATAAACCGACGTAACCCCGCAATTCTCCCAGGCCTTCCGGCTAACCGACAATGTAATCCAATGGACATCATTTTGGGGCAATCTCTCCCTTCAAAATAAAGCTCATCAAAGGTATCTTTTAAATAGGTAAAAAAGTCTTGCCCAGTATTGAATCCTTGAGGGGTAGCAAAGCGCATGTCATTTGAATCAAGGGTATATGGCACCATGAGCAAAGGCTTGGAATAGTGCTGGTCATAATAGGGTAGATCATCCGCATAAGAATCTGCGCAATACAGAATATCGTCTCGTTCAGCGATTAGTTTTAATGTGTTTGGGCTAGTTCTACCTGTGTACCAACCGGCGGGTTTAGTACCTGTCAATTGCTGATGCAGTTCAATACTGGCTTCAATTAATTCTCGTTCCTGTGCTTCAGGCATATCTTGAAAATGAATCCAACGCATTGCATGGCTAGCTATCTCCCACCCCGCTTTGAGCATTGCTTCAACAATTTGAGGATGACGTTCCATTGCCATGGTGACGCCAAATACCGTAACAGGGATTTGATACTGTTGAAGCATCCTATGTAATCGCCAGAAGCCTGCTCGTGAACCATATTCATAAACAGACTCCATAGTTAAATGTCTATCTTTGTAAGCTTGAGCGCCTATGATTTCCGACAGAAAAACTTCTGAATGAGAATCACCATGCAAGACACAATTCTCACCTCCTTCTTCATAGTTCAATACAAAATTTACAGCTATTCGGGCTGAATTAGGCCAATTAGCTTGTGGAGGATTGTTGGCGTAGCCAATGAGATCGCGAGGGTAATGACTCAAAGTTTATTCCTTAGTGAAAGCGTTTATAACGTAATAAAGTCGAATGATGATCATGGCGGCGTTAGCCCACAACCATTTAGGATTATTTCAATCAAGTACTCTGTGGCTTCTTGATAATCCTGCTCACTCATAGGTTGTTTGTTTAAGCCTATTATTTGCGCGCTAAAATCGGCGTAATGTTGAGTTGAAGACCAAATGTTAAATAACAAAAACCGAGGATTAACGGGTTTCATTTTGCCTTGCTCTATCCAAGCATCGATTAAATCAACACGTGATTGAAACCATTCTGCCAATTCATTTTCAAGAAACGGTTTTAAAATAGGCGCACCACTAATAATTTCCAAGGCAAAAACCCTAGAGGCATTTGGGCGTAACCGCGACATGGCCATTTTCTCTCGAATATAGTCGCTCAATACAATAGCCGGATCATCATCTACGGTCGCTTTATCAAATAAAGAATTCCAAAGCGTAATGATTTGATTTAGCACCGCTTGGTATAAAGTCATTTTGGATTTGAAATAGTACAATATATTGGCTTTAGGTAAGCCACAATCATCAGCGATACTTTGTACTCGGGTGCCGGCAAACCCCACCTGAGCAAAAATTCGAGTCGCTGAATTCAAAATTTTATCGCAATTTATTGTTCTTATATCAGAACCGCTCATTTTATCATTACCCGTATAAGACTTGAGCCTGTTGATTTTAAAAGCTTAAAACAAATTTAGCTTGAAATCAGATTAAACTTTTAGAAATTAATTTCACGACAAAATAGTCTTTATCGCTTGCTATATAGTATAAATATAAATATATTGACCAAATGGTCAACTTCTAATTTTAATTTTCCGGATACTGCTACAAAACATGATTAGTTTTTTGCTTAATGACAAGCCGGTTCACCTTGAAAAAGCACGCCCGAACTTAACCGTTTTGGAATTTTTAAGAGAACAACAAAACCTTACAGGCACTAAGGAAGGTTGTGCGTCAGGTGATTGCGGCGCTTGTACAGTCGTATTAGTAGAATATGATTCAACATCAGACAAACTCGAATACCGCAGTATTAACAGTTGTATCACCTTCATCCCAACTCTGCACGGTAAACAATTAATTACTGTTGAATATCTTGCGGACGATGCAAACTTGCACCCAGTGCAACAAGCCATGGTGAAACATCATGGTTCTCAGTGTGGGTTCTGTACGCCTGGCTTTGTCATGTCTATTTTTGCTCAATATCAACAAAAACAGGCAGTTAACAAGTCTGAAGTTGAAACTGCACTGTCGGGAAATTTATGCCGTTGCACTGGCTATCGTCCAATAATTGATGCTGCCATTGAAGCCTGTAGTCAATATGAACCAGACAAATTCGCGCAACAAGAACCCAACACCGTAAGCACCTTGCAAACACTTAAATCAAAAGGTGACATATCCGGTATTTTTGTTCCAGACTCTATAGTAGAGCTAGGTAATATTCGTTTAAAAAATCCTGATGCAACGCTTGTTGCTGGGGGAACAGATATCGCACTGGAAAGCACGCAGCAGTACCAAGATTTTGACAGCGTGATTTATTTAGGCAATGTACAAGAATTAAAACGAATTGAAGAACAAGCTAACGGCTTATTAATAGGTGCAGCTGTTACCTATCAAAAAATGCAAACAAGTTTGCTCAATCATTTTCCTGAACTGGAAGAACTCGTATCACGCTTAGGTTCCCTACCCGTCCGTAATCAGGGAACAATGGGCGGAAATGTTGCAAATGCCTCTCCAATTGGAGACACCCCGCCTTTTCTTATTGCATTGGGTGCTAGCATAAATTTGGATGATGGCATTACCCAGCGGACTGTTCCAGCGCGAGATTTTTTTGTTGGCTATCGAAAAACTCAAATGTATTCACATGAGTGGATTGATTCTGTTTTTATTCCTTATAAAAAGCCCGACACTCAACTACGAGCTTATAAAGTAAGTAAACGGTATGAAGATGATATTTCCACCCTCTGCTGCGTGTTTAGCTTACGTTTAAAGGATGGCCTAATAGAATCTATTACTTGTGGGTTTGGTGGCGTTGCCGCGACTCCAGTGTATTTAGAGCAATTAGAACTAGAATTAGTCGGATTAAAGTGGTCAGAACAAACCACCTTCCAAAAAGGCGGTTCTATCATCAACAAGGCCTTTTCCCCTATTTCGGACGTTCGCGCCAGTGCAGATTACAGAAAAAAATTACTAGGTAATCTGTGGCAACGTTTTTGGCTAGAAACTAACGCGATCCCTTCGAACTTCATCAGCAGAGTATCATAATGCGAAAACTCATTAATCCTCAATCATCGAGTACCCCAAATGAGTCTATGACAAATAAAATGGCGATTGCTCACGAAAGTGCAATACAACATGTTTCTGGCTCAGCACTCTATATTGACGATATGCCAGAGCCTGCAAACTTAAAATATGTGGCACTTGGCGTAAGCAATCATACATTTGGAACAATTACCGACCTTGACTTAAACGACGTTAAAAATGCCAAAGGTGTGGTAGATGTTATCACCGTGGCTGACATTCCCGGTGAAACAGATATTGGTCCCGTTTTTAAAGGCGATCCCATACTTGCTAATACCAAGGTTTTATTTCACGGTCAGCCGATATATGCGGTCTTAGCCGATAACCCTCGGCATGCAAGACAAGCAGCCCTACTCGGAAAAGTACGAATAGATGAGCAAACACCCTGCTTAAGCATTGAAAAATCACATGAGTCAGAAAATTTTGTGCGCCCAATGCACACGATGAAACGTGGGAACTATGCAGATGCGTTGGAAACAAGTGAGGTAATTGTAAAAGGCACGCTAAATATTGGCGGCCAAGAGCATTTTTATCTAGAAGGACAAGCGGCACTCGCCATATATGGCGAAAATGGCAACATCACGGTTTACAGTTCCACACAACATCCTAGTGAAGTTCAAAAGCTTATTGCAGAAGTACTTGATATTAAGTTACACAAAGTAACAGTAGAAATTCGACGTATGGGTGGTGCGTTTGGCGGAAAAGAAACCCAAGCAGCGCAGTGGGCTTGTATTGCAGCAGTATTAGCAACACGAAATAAATGCGCAGTTAAATTAAGATTGCCTCGTTCTCAAGATATGTCTGCTACAGGAAAGCGCCATCCGTTTGAAAACCATTTTGAAGTTGGCGCAGACAGCAACGGCTTAATTCAAGGTGCTCGAATAGTCATTAATGGTAACTGCGGTCATTCTCCAGACCTGTCTGACGCTATTGTTGATAGAGCAATGTTTCATTGTGACAATGCTTACTTTCTTGGTGACTGTTTAGTTGAGGGACACCGTTGTCGCACTAATCAGGTTTCCCACACCGCTTTTCGCGGATTCGGCGGCCCTCAAGGCATGATAGTAGCCGAAGCAATAATTGATAAATTGGCCCGTCGATTAGGAAAAGACCCTTTAACAATTCGAAAACTCAATTTATACAATGCCGAAAATGGTAGAGACACAACCCAATACGGCATGAAGGTCGAGCATTTTACAATAGCCGATATCATTACCCGTTTAGAAACCAAGTCTAATTATTGGAATCGTAGAGAAGAAATAAAAGCCTTTAACAAACGAAACAGCATAATCAAAAAAGGCTTGGCACTTACACCGGTAAAATTCGGTATTTCCTTTACCGCAAAGCACCTGAATCAAGCTGGTGCGTTAGTTCACATTTATACCGATGGTAGCATTCAGGTTAATCATGGCGGCACTGAAATGGGCCAAGGGTTACATACCAAAATACAACAAATTGCCGCCCTTGAATTCGGCGTATCTGTTGAGCAAATAGAAGTGACTGCTACCCGCACCGATAAAGTACCCAATACATCCCCTACAGCAGCCTCTAGTGGAACAGATTTAAATGGCAAAGCAGTACAAAACGCCTGCGAAATATTAAAGCTACGACTATCTGAATGCGCCTCAAAAAAATGGGGATGTAAAGCAGACGAAGTTGTTTTCGAGAAAGAACAGGTGTTGGCAGGTAACTTTTCAATTGGCTTTTCAGAATTGGTTCAAGAAGCCTACTTTGAAAGAATTCAGTTATCAGCAAGTGGTTTCTATCAAACACCAAAAATTCATTATGATAGGAATACCGGTAAAGGCCGTCCATTTTTCTATTTTGCCAATGGCGCAGCGGTAACAGAAGTCACTATTGATACCTTAACCGGTGAATACAAAATCAACCACGTGGATATCCTGCATGATGTGGGCAATAGCATAAATGCGGCCATCGATATTGGTCAAATTGAAGGTGGATTTATTCAAGGAATGGGTTGGTTAACAACGGAAGAATTAGTATGGGATGACAAGGGAAAATTGTTAAGTAATAGCCCTGCGACTTATAAAATCCCTTCCATTGGCGACACCCCAGAAATGGAAGTAGAGCTATTTACTCAACCTAATCCTGAGCACACTATCTATCATTCAAAAGCCGTTGGTGAGCCGCCATTTATGCTTGCAATTAGTGTTTGGAGCGCCATTAAAGATGCAATTAGTTCCTTACAAGATTACCAAATTGACCCAGAATTAAACACTCCAGCAACGCCTGAAGCCGTGTTAATGGCTATTGAATCAATGCGGGAGATATAAAGGTGATAAACCCAAAATCTTGGTTTGATGCGCTCCATTATTGCCAGCATTCCGGCAAAAGTTATGTCTTAATAACGGTATTAGGAACTGTTGGTTCAACACCAAGAGACACCGGCACCAAAATGGTGATTACCGACGATACATGCTACGACACCATTGGCGGCGGGCATCTTGAGCACATTGTTACGCGTAACGCAAAAAGAATGCTTGTAGAGGGTAGAACCTGCCAACATATTGAGTCACTGTCATTCGACAGCGCATTAGGTCAATGTTGTGGTGGCGCAGTACGTGTTTTATACGAAGTTCTTACTCAACATACTCAGCATTTAACAATATTTGGCGCAGGCCATGTGGCCAATGCCTTAATTCCAATTGTTGCTCAGTTGCCATTGCAAATATCCTGGATAGATAACAGAGATAATCTGTTTCCAAAACAAGTTCCCAAAAACGTAAACTGCATTCTTACGGACGAGCCCGTTTACGAATTATCCAATTTGCCTACCCGTAACTGGATTTTGGTTATGACCCATAATCATCAATTAGACTTTGATTTGGTATTGAAAGCGTTAACACTAAACAGCTTCGATTTTGTCGGCATGATTGGATCAGACACCAAAGCACGACGCTTTCAAAAACGACTTGAACACCGAGACCTCAGTGAACAACAAATACAAAAATTAGTATCACCCGTTGGGGATCTCAACATTTCAGGAAAACGACCTATCGAGGTTGCTATTTCCATTGCGTCACAATTAACCCAAATGTTGCAAGCAAACGAACAGCAGTTGAATCAATCACAACCTCAAAATGAGAAAAAAGCCTTGTGGTCTGCTTCTAAGTTGCTTGAAACCGAAACCAAATAGACTTTATGAACTTAGAACAACTTAACCACCTTTCAGAACACGAATCCCTTGCATGGTTTCAAACAGCTTGTGCTGCCCGTAATTGGTGCCAAAGTATGACAAACAAACGGCCCTATTCCAGCTTGGATGAATTAAAAATTACAGCAAAAACGCTGTGGGGATCCATGAAGGAAACGGATTTTCTTGAAGCATTTGAAGCTCACCCAATGATTGGCAACGTAGACTCTCTAAAAGCCAAATTTGCCAATACCCAAAACATGGCATCTCATGAGCAACAAGGTGCGTCTAATGCTGATGACAGTACGCTTCAGGAATTACATGCGCTAAATCATCAATATCTAGAGCAGAATGGGTTTATTTTTATTATTTGTGCAACCGGTCTCAGCGCTTTAACCATCTTAGAAGCACTTAAGGCTCGTATACCGAATACTAAAACTGAAGAAATTCATAATGCCGCCCAAGAACAAATTAAAATTACCCTGTTAAGATTGGAGAAGAATTTATGATCAGCTTATCGAGCCATGTTTTGGATACCACAAAAGGCAAACCGGCAAGCAAAATGCGACTTCTCTTAACCACCCCATCTGGTGAACAAGTTGAATCCGAAACAGATGCTGATGGTCGCTGTAAAAATTGGAAGGATATTACATTTCAAGCTGGTATTTACTGCTTGCGATTCGAGACAGCTGAATATTTGAATAAACATCATGGAGAGAGCTTTTACCCATTCGTTGATATTCATTTCGAATTAAAAGAAAACGGTGGCCACTACCATGTGCCATTACTTATTTCACCCTATGGATTTAGCAGTTATCGAGGGAGCTAGTAAATGACTGCCGCTTTTGCAATCCGTGCGAGTATCTTGCACTTTCCAGAAACCACGCACTCCCCAGAAACAGACTTTAACTATTGGACCGATGGTCTAATCGTTATTGAACAGGAACGTATCAAGGATATCGGCGAAGCGACGTCCCTGTTATCAAAATACCCTGGCATTTCGACCCAAGATCAACGGGGTAAGCTGCTTATTCCAGGGCTTATTGATACACATTTACATTTTCCTCAAACTGAAATGATCGCCAGTTATGGAGAACAATTGTTGGAGTGGTTGCAAAACTACACCTTTCCAACAGAAAGGAAATTTGAAAATCCAGAATATTCAAAGCTTCTAGCCAATAAATTTCTAAAGCAATTGTGGAGTAACGGCACAACAACCGCCCTTGCCTATTCAACGGTTCATCAATGTTCAGCCGATGCTTTATTTGAAGCAGCTTATGAGAAAAACATGCTGCTTATTACGGGCAAAACGTGCATGGACAGAAATAGCCCAGAATGGCTACAAGATACGCCTGAACAAGCCGAACAAGAATCGGAAGAGTTGATTAATAAGTGGCACAATAAAGGTCGCTTAAAATATGCCATTACGCCAAGGTTTGCTCCAACCAGTTCCCCAGAACAAATGACTCGACTCGGACAATTGGCAAAAACTTACAGCGATGTATACATTCAAACCCATTTAAGCGAAAATATTGATGAAATTGAATGGGTTAAATCATTATTTCCAGATGCAAAAGATTACTTGGATGTGTATGACCAATATGGCTTAGTGAACAACCGAACTATATTTGGGCACTGCATTCACCTAGAAGAACGCACTTGGCAGCGATTGGGTGAAACTCAAGCAATTATCGCTTTTTGCCCACGTTCAAACATGTTCTTGGGCAGTGGTTTATTCGATATAAACAAGGCTGAGCAATACAAAGTACCCATAACACTGGCTTCCGATGTAGGTGCCGGTGACAGCTTTAATATGCTAAGAACCCAAGGTGAAGCTTACAAGGTCTGCCAATTACAAAACACTAAGCTCCACCCTTTTAAAGGCTTATATATGATGACCCAAGGTTCAGCCAAAGCCTTATCCTTAGATGATTCCATAGGCAACCTAAACATAGGCACCTATGCGGATTTTACTCTTTTAGATCCACACTTTAACGAATTGACTCACTTACGCATGAATTCTAGAGAAAACACACCGCAAGATACAATATTCGCACTGAGTATGCTTGGTGATGAACGCAGCATACAAAGTACCTGGATAGCTGGTAAAGCTGTCTATCAAAGACCGAGTCATTGGGAGGTGAATACCGATGCCTTGGCTTGATTGGATTTCACTAGCTGTTCGTTGGTTCCATGTGGTTGCAGGCGTTGCCTGGATCGGGGCCTCATTTTACTTCATATGGCTCGATAACAATCTGAAAGAGCCACCTAAATGGAAAGCCGACAAAGGTATTAAAGGCGATTTGTGGGCCGTTCATGGTGGCGGGTTTTACGAAATCGGCAAATATAAATACGGGCCTGAAACAATGCCCGAACCCTTGCATTGGTTTAAATGGGAAGCCTATACAAGCTGGCTAAGTGGTATGTTGCTGCTAGCGCTGGTTTATTATCTTGGGGCTTCAGCTTATCTGATCGATCCTAATATTATGGCCTTAACACCTGCCCAAGCCATTACCTATGGCGTAGCGTTTATTTTTGGCGGCATGGCAATATACGAAATAGCATGCAGATCGCCACTGGCCAAGTCTCAAATTCTATTTGCAGTCTTTCTCATCTCTTTCTTGTCATTTTCAGCTTGGTTAGCCACACAGTTATTTAGTAGTCGTGGCGCTTATATTCATATAGGCGCGCTAATTGGAACTATTATGGCCGGCAATGTGTTTATCAACATTATCCCGGGACAACGGAAAATGGTGGCGGCAGTAGCCAGTAAAGGCGATATCGATCCCTCTTGGGGGGCCGGTGCCAAGCTTCGTTCCGTGCATAATAATTATCTGACTCTGCCCTTACTCTTCATAATGATCAGTAATCATTATCCTATGACCTATCAACACCCCCAGAACTGGTTAGTTTTAGTACTGATGAGCATTGTATTAGCTTGGGTAAGACACTACTTTAATCTTAAGCATCGTGGCGTTAAGCAACCAATGATATTGGTCACGGGCGCTGCAGGCTTTCTTGCGATTGCATTATGGGTTTCATGGCCAGCTAACAATTCTGCCGCGACATCCGCTGAAGATTCCCCGATGGTAAGTCAAACTCAAGTAGAATCCTTGATTGATAAACATTGTGTAGCCTGTCATTCAGCCACACCAACAGACGATATATTTAAAATAGCCCCGTTGGGTGTAAAACTAGATAACTGGCAACAAATTCAGCAATGGGCACCGCAAATTGCGATCAGAACAGCACAAACCAAAGATATGCCATTCTTAAACAAATCCAACATGACTGAAGAAGAAAGGCAAACTATTGGGATTTGGTATCAACAGTTTTCTAATCAATAATAAACTCTGGTAACACTTTCCGACTCAAATATAAAAACATGTGTGACTAAGCATTTTCGCTAGTCACACCTAGTTTTTCATCTACACACCTATTTCACTCCGCAGAATTATTACTTTCTGTTAATTCATTATGACTACTATGTAAAAGTAACAGTTGCACGAATGGCAAGCCTATATGTAAACCTCAAAGCTAGAGAAATTGTTACACCTTACAGGCATTAAAAATATTTGTTATGAGCTTCTTCCTGCCGTCAATATCCATAACGTTTAAACAAAATCAGAGCATTTCTTTCAGCTCAGTCTTTCGTTGCTTGTAGCTTCCATTTTTGCTCGCTTCTAATGGCTCTATTTAAGCTACATATCCCAATAGCATTACATTAAAAGGCGTAGGTTCATTGAATTGACAGCATTGGTCTTTCTTGGATGGTTTTGAAACTGACTGTTGGATATTGAAGGTCTCTAGAAATAGAGGTTTATTCTAAATGTGAAGTCTTTAAACGCTATTAATTGAATATATTGGAGTTTGTGAACGTGCATAAACAGTTTGAAGTAGATAACTCTCCTATACCTAGCTAGAACGAAAAAAGCCCGTTGCATAGCAACGGGCTCAATAATGGATTCTATTAAATTACAGCTTATTCGTAGCTATAATCCATAGTTACACCACTGTATGCGCTATATCCGCGAATACCGATGTGCCATGTTCCAGAAGCTGGATTGTTTTCAGTACAAGATTCGTTGTTACCAGCACTGTATGGACGACAATCATAGTTAGAAGTCGAAGGCTGAGAACCGAAGCGAGTATACAAATCAGCGTCACCAGAACCACCAGAGATGCTAACATTCATCACTGCTACACCAGCAGGAATATCCCAAGTGTAACGGTCCCAAGCATTTCGAGCACCAGAAAGGTTGGTTAATTGGCCAGTTACGGGGTCTACACCACCGCCACCGCCGCCACCGCCGCCACCATTAGGGTCGCCAGCACAGCCGAATGTATCTAGGTAGTTTTTAGCGTCTAATGCTTTAACAATACCGTTACCGTAGAAGTTATCACGGCCAGCAGCACCTTTGTCTTTCGCACTATCGTTCATTGCCTTACGAATGTTTTCGCCAGTACATGATTGATGGAAAGACCATACCAATGCAGCTACACCAGAAACGTGTGGAGTCGCCATTGAAGTACCGTTCCAAGCAGCATAAGTGTCACCAGGAAGAGTAGAGTTAACCGCTACACCAGGTGCAGCAATTTCAACTTGGGTGTTGTATTGTGAGAAAGAAGCAACACTTTCAGCAGAATCAACAGCAGCAACTGACATTACCGCATCATAAGATGCAGGGTAAGACATAGTACTGTTACCATCGTTACCCGCAGCGGCGATTAGTAATAAACCGTTGCTTACGAAGTTATTCATTGCAGTTTCTTCAGCAGCAGAAGAAGAACCACCACCTAAACTCATACTAACAACGTTTGAGCCAGCATCGGCACACTGTTGAATAGCTACGATAAGGTCTGAAGAAGAAGTCCAGCTACCAGAATCGTCGAAGATTTTAACCATGTGTAGGTCAACATCAGGATATACACCAACAACACCAACGTTGTTGTCTAAACCAGCGATAGTACCAGATACGTGAGAACCATGACCGTGGCCATCGTTGTTCCATGCGCCAACTGCAGAAGTGTTAGCAGTACCAGTAGCATCAGTTGGCAAATCTTCGTGACCTGCATCATAACCAGTATCAATAACACACACTTTACGTGCAGTTTTGTTTGATTGAGTTAACTGGTTTGCTTGAACCATTCCGATACCGAAAGGCTCAGATTGGGCTAACAAATAACGCTTAGCATCAACAGAGATAGATTGAACACCTCTAGAATTAACTAAGTTGTTGTAAGCTTTTTTGCTTAAGTTAGCAACAACCATTGGTTGCTTGCCAAGAGACTTAACAAATTTACCGCCAGCACGAGAAATTAGAGAATCAGCCGCTTTAGCATTTAAAACGCCATCTTGCATCATCGCAACTTCTTGACCGTTGCGTGCTTCACCAGAAGCAACACTTGCATCATCATTAAATACGATGATGTAACGACCAGTGCCGTCTTCGGCTTTGTTAGCTTGGCTAACTAATTTTAATTGTGGTGCATCAAAAGATGCTGCTTGTTGTGGAGCAGCAGCCATTACACTAGAAGCAACTAGCGTTAAAGCTGAAACACCGATTCCTACGAACACATTGTTTTTTGTCAATTTCATATTATTATTTCTCTTGTTTAAGGAGATTAAATCAATTAGTTAATTGTTGAGTACATTGCCCTGCAATTAACGGCTTATCGATTAACACCGGTTCTTTTTCTTACCGTGTGCATATTGATTAAGTACTAAAACAAGAAATAATGCAAGCTTTTTTCGGATTGTTTTCTTACCCATCTAATTCAACTAACACTTTAACTGTACAAACCCTAACAAATTAAAATATATTACTTAATAATCAAAAGGATAACTGATATGCACGCTCTTTAGATGACTCTCGGTCTGGACATTAAATGAACGAAATTGAGTGTAAATAGTAAAGAATCAATTACATTCTGTAACAAGATTGGATAAATAAAATGACCTTGAGAGCAATATAGCTACCAAAACGATAGCTATATTTTTATAGAGGTGAAAATATTTGGACTAGGATACAGCTGAACCTCGAATGGAAACAAAAAGCTCGTACCAATGTATTCGATTTAGCAGTAAATTCTTTGCTTCACTGCAAGCCCGAATTCGCGTCAAGTTAGTTGTACCAATAATTGGCTGAATACCTGCGGGATGACGCATTAACCATCCCAATACAATCGCTTCTTTTGTGGTTTGATACTCAGCGGCAAAGCGACTAACCAAATCCGCAGTTTTAATAACTTGCTCCGATTGCCCTGATAAATCTTTCCCTGAAAACAAACCTTGAGCTAAACATCCCCACGCTTGGAGTTGTACGTTTTGTAATTTGGCGTATTCAATAATACCCGGTGCAAATTGTGCCGTACTTGGCCCACTGACTCCGGCATTCAAACCTTCATCAATCCAATGATGGTTGAGTAAGCTCATTTGCAATTGATTCACAACAAGTGGGTATTTCAGGTGATGTTGTAAATATTGCATTTGATAATGGTGCATATTAGACACACCAAAATGTTTCACCTTGCCGCTTTCAAATAATTCACAAAACACTTTAGCGACTTCTTCTGGTTGCATCAGAGGATCAGGTCGATGCAATAGCAATACATCAAGCTGCTCAATCTCTAGACGCTTAAGGATATTGTCAACTGAGGTTCTAATCCAATCTGCGGAAAAGTCGTATCTACCTCGCGCGTGCTCGTCTTCCAGTCGGATCCCACATTTAGACTGAATAACAATACTCTGCCTTAATTCAGGTCGATCTTTCATTATTTTGCCAAAAACTTGCTCAGCTTTACCCATCTTGTAAATGTCAGCATGATCAAAAAAATTAATACCTGACTCAATGGCAGTGTCAATAGCGTCATTCATTTGCTTTATGTTGTCTTGGTTTATGGGGTTGCTATCCCATCCCCCACCAAACTCCATGCACCCCATTCCGATTCTACTGGCACTTTCTTCATATTGATGTAGTGGAATTTTCATAGGTTATTGTTCTCATTCGGATTTTTTAACTCATCGGCTTCTTTTGGCATGTTTTCCGTTAACCAAGCATTTAACAACTTTATTTGCCCACATTTGTAAGCTGCAAAGGTAATCTTGAGTGAGTTACTCATTATTTCGCTGTCCGTCCAACCTGTTATCTCACTTATTTTTTGATAACAATCTTGAGCTTGAACGTCAACGTAGCCTCGTATTTGTTTATAGCCTTGTTTTTTTTGCCGTTCTCGATATCTTTTTTGTTTTTCAGCATTTGCCTTATTTTTATCGCTCATCTATCCGCAGCCATATTTAAATTATTCGAAATTCTTTTTTATCTTATATTTTTATTGTCACTTAAAAAATCATCTTATTTAGCTACTTTACACTGACGTTTCAAATAACATTTATTCTAAGGCCTAGTGTAACGCACCCGTTTCTAAACCGTAATTTATTACCGACTGAAATCAAGAGCCGTTGAGCATTAATCTGTATGTTATTGATTCAAGGCAAAGCTATACAAAGTAGTAATCTAAATAACTCGGACTCTGAATAAGTAAAAACTTTCGGCAAAGCTAAATCTGCGCCTCAATTTAAGTATGTGTGTTAAGCACAAAATTTAAGTACAAAAAAGCAACGTGCACTTAGTCATTTCAAAATCATTTCAAAATCAACAGCGAACTTTGTTGTTGCTTATCTTCTATCTAATTACATAAAAGAAATAATCACGAGTAAAAACCAACTCCAAAAATCAACATTACGCCGTTATTTTGCATTATTTTCTGAAAATATGCTGCTCGGAGTTGTTAAGCTTACAAGTGTTCGCTAAATTAATGGTTCCTCTTATTTATTATTTGATTAGTACACTATGTTTGAACAAAAAAGCAGCTACTCTAAAGAAGAATTGTTGTCCTGTAGCCGAGGTGAGCTTTTTGGTCTTGGCAATAGCCAGCTTCCTGCCCCAAATATGCTGATGATGGATAGAATCATAACAATTACAGAAAACGGTGGCGATAAAGATAAAGGCTATATTGAAGCAGAGTTAGACATTACTCCAGACCTTTGGTTTTTTGACTGTCACTTCCCTGGTGATCCTGTCATGCCAGGGTGCTTGGGGCTTGATGCAATGTGGCAATTAGTAGGTTTCTTTCTAGGCTGGTGCGGCGGCACAGGAAAAGGGAGAGCACTAGGTGTTGGTGACGTTAAGTTTTCCGGGCAAATATTACCAATGGCCAAAAAAGTAACCTATAAAATCAATATGACAAGAGTAATTAAAAGAAAGCTCTTTATGGGGATCGCCGACGCTGTTATTGAAGTTGATGGTAAGCCAATTTACAGAGCCAATGGCTTAAAGGTTGGGCTATTTCAGGATACCAGTGCATTTTAAAAACAAGTGTACGCTGAAATTATTTTAACCTCACTTTGTGGGGTTAAAATCTCAATCAAAATATCAGTTAATCTTTATGTTTTTTTGACGATAACCATTCCCCAAGCTAAATTTGAACAACACTCACCATTAGAAATCATTGTAAAACTGAAACATGTGATTTCGAGAGCATTTTTACCCCATAATTGATCTGGAACATTAAAAAACTGCAAGTGACTGTTGTTCTTAGCACATTTTTTAATCATTACCAGCCTTATATGCACATGGAATAAAAACAGTTACAAATATAATAAATAAATTTAACGGTAAAAAACCTTTTTTTTTATTCAGTTATAAAATGTCAACATATTTTTTTTCCCAAAGGCATTGAATCTCTGCCCTTATTCCACTATCTCTTAATTGTGTTCGCAACATTGTGAGCACACATCTTTAGACTTGTAGAGGTGAAAATGAAAAGACAAAAAAGAGACAAACTTTCTCGCGCACATGCGAAAGGATATCAAGCAGGAATTATAGGTCGCTCTAAAGAATATTGTCCGTTTCAAGCCATTAATGCTCGATCGCATTGGTTAGGAGGTTGGAGAGCGGCGATGGAAGATAGAAGTTTGGGTCTAGGTAAAACCTAATTTAAATATAAATTAAAAGTTAAAAATATAGTTTCATTTCAGAAACCCAAAATATCACCATCGCCTATATTAGGCGCATAGAATCAGCATTATACGCCAGAGAGATGCTAATTAGAGATAAGGGTTTCTGGAATGAATGTCTCTATATTTACTTTTGTTGTAATTACTTTTGAAATCTACGACGTACTATCACCATCATACCGATGAACAGGGAAAACCAAGCAAAGCTACCACTACTTCTTTCTTGATTCTCTTCTTCAGGCGGTGGTTCTTCGCCATTACAGTCATCAATTTGACCATTAGTTACTGGATCAAGTAACACACTTACAATCAAATCTTCAGTGACTGGGTCGCCATTATCATCCACTCTTCCCTCACCTAAAATATCAAAGACTTGACGATGAACGATAGCGGTTGCAGCAATTTGATTGCTACTGTTTATACTGTTCGCCTGCACTATGGTGTATGGGCTGGTGCAGGACACTAGATCATTCAAATCCTGAAATGTACCCGCTTCAATGTCATACAAAAAACCATGACCTCGGCGTGGAACGTTAAAAGAGGCATCAACCTCCCCTTCACCCACTACAAGATTATTTTCATTGATTGCTCTAGCGACACTTGCAGAACCCGGGAAAAAATCTTCTGGGAAAGTGGTTGTTTCAGAATCAATATCGTAGATAAAAAACTTGGTTCTAGAAAAACCACTGATATTCTTAGTGGCTTGCCCAATAACAAGGTTATTGTTATTAATAGCAATAGCAATACTATTAAAATACTCTTCGTGATCAGTAAATCCAGTTACTTCACCGTTCTGAAATATGGCTGCAAAAGTGCGGGGGCGGTCTTCATCATCTTGATAAAAGTCTGTAGCCTCTCCTACCGCAACACCATTGTCGTTAACTGATAAAGCACGACTTATATGAACCCGTGTATCATCTTCTTCAGGCGTAATGTGTAAACCTAAGCTTTCCTTACTTAATACTTCTCCTTGTTCATTGAATTGCCATAACGCGCCCCTAAGTTGAAATGCACTCAATACACCTGCATTAATTAGGTTTTGTAGGCACAATTCAACTGGGATGTCTCCACGAACTTCATCATCCTGACAGTTTGCTTCGGCAGTTACACGAGCTTCGGTTGGATCCAGCGTTTCATAACCTGCAACCAACAGGTTGTTATTAACATCAAATCCTTCTGAAATGGCACCTACTGTTTCAACCCCGGGTTCGAGTCCGTAGTTTGTGCCACCGATAGAAACAAACCCACGCTGACCAAATGACTGCAATGTATAAGTGATTTCCGTTTCAGCTTCGTTGGTATAAACCACTTTACCGAATTTACCTTCACTGGTTCCAACCATTACACCTTGATTGTTCACTTCCCGAACTCGTGTATCAATGCTACGAGTGAAGCTATTTAAATCAGGATCAACTTCATCAAATGCAGGAATAAAGACAATATCATCACCGCTTAAGGTACCTGCATTAGCAAGGTAACTCTGAGAGCTAGCAATTTGTTGCCCAGTATTACTAACTTGACCAGCAATAAACGAGCTGATAAAAGTTAAATCCTCAGCATTGAAGTTACCATTTTGTGCACCTTCCAAATCAGTAAGGCCATTTATTAAGATTTCACTTTCAAAATCTAATAAACTCAAATCTATTGGCGGATTAAAAACACCTGTCGTAACTAAAGCAATATCACCTGTATCATTGATTGACGCAGCAAAGCTGTTCAACGCAATATTTTGTGTTGGTATCTCAACGACTTCATATACTGCCGCATGTACTGAATGACTAAAAATACCTGACAGACATGCTGCCACTAACGCTAACCTAACCTGTCTCATGTCTTTTTATAATTCCTATATCTTACTTTCAAGCTCATCCCAACGGGCGTAAGCTTGCTCTAATTCTGTTTGTAATTCTGATATTTTTTGTAATGCTTGATTGGACTTGTCAGCGCCCTGCTTGAAAAATTCGGGATCGTTTACTGCTAATTGGGCTGTCTCGACCTTATTTTCCAGTTCATCGATGGTCACGGGCAAAGATTCCAACTCCAACTGCAATTTATATGATAACTTTTTCTTACTCTTAGAAGAAGCATCGGGCTTAGGACTCTGAATATTAGGTTTAGTTTCAGATTCTACCTGCTTTTTTCGATTTTCTTCGTACCACTGAAAAATATCCTGATATCCGCCAACAAAATCGCGAACAACACCATTACCTTCAAAGTACAAACTACGAGTAACAACATTATCTACAAATTCCCTGTCATGGCTAACTAACAGCAATGTACCGGGATATTGCATCAAGGTATCTTCTAACATTTCCAACGTTTCTACATCCAAGTCGTTGGTTGGTTCATCCATTATGAGTAAGTTGCTAGGCTTTGATAACAATCTCGCTAGCAACAATCGATTTTTTTCACCGCCAGATAACGCTTTAACGGGAGAGTTTGCACGATCCGGTGTAAACAAAAAATCCTGCAAATAGCTAATAACATGGCGACTTCTACCATTAATATCGATTTCTCTCTTACCGTCTGCCACCACATCAATTACGGTCTTTTGTGGGTCAAGCTGTTCTCTGTGCTGATCAAAATAAGCAACCTGTAAATTGGTCCCCGTTTTTACGGTTCCAGACTGAGGCTTTAACTTTTCAAGAAGCAATCGAATCAGCGTTGTTTTACCGCAACCATTGGAACCGACAAAGGCTAATCTTTCACCTCGTAACACCGCTGCTGTTAAATCTTTAACAATGGTTTGATCTTCTATGCTGTAACATAAATCTTTAACTTCAAAGACTAATTTACCTGACTGTCCACCATCTTGAAGTGTGACTTTAGTGGTTCCCAGCTTGTTACGACGTTGAGCATGCTCTTTTCGCAGATCCTTCAATGCTCTAACCCGGCCTTCGTTGCGAGTGCGACGGGCTTTAATGCCTTGTCTTATCCAAGTTTCTTCTTGGCTAAGCCTTTTATCAAACAATTTATTTTGTTGATCTTCTACTTCCAGATCTTTGGCTTTTTTCTCTAAATATTCGGCATAATTTCCCGGGTAGCTGACTAGCTTCCCTCGGTCTAAATCAACTATACGAGTTGCTACGCGGCGAATAAAAGCACGATCGTGACTAACAAAAACGATAGCCCCTTTGAATTCGATCAACTGTTTTTCTAACCACTCAATCATTCTTACATCTAAGTGGTTAGTTGGCTCATCCAAAAGCAAAATATCAGGCGCTACCACCAATGCTTTAGCCAATGCAGCTTTACGTCGCCAACCACCGGATAATTCTGAAAGCAACTGCTCTCCTGGCAACTGTAACTGAGTTAGCACTTGTTCTATGCGTTGCTCAAATTGCCAGCCATCTAAATGATCTAATTGCTTTTGCAAAAATTCCATTCTAGACATGGCTCTATCGTCTTGCTCCTCGGTTAAATTAGCGATTAGATGATGATATTCTTTCAAATAATCACCCACCTCTGCTAATCCCTGGGCAACGTAATCGAACACACTAATTTCGCTAGTAACTGGTGGGTCTTGAGGTAATGTGGAAATACGTACGCCATTATCGATAATGCGCATGCCATCATCGAGAGTTACTTCACCCGCCACCACTTTAATTAAAGTGGATTTTCCGGTGCCATTACGGCCCACCAAACATAAGCGCTCGCCTTTATTTACCAATAAATCGGCGTTGTCCAGCAGTTGCACGCCATAAGCCAAGCAAGCTTCTTTGAGTTGCAGTAATCGGGTCATCTTAAAAATTCAACCAATTGGGTTTTATCGAATGGCCATTCCAATTCCTGATTATTGTCATTCCTCAACAATACCGGGATTCGAGCACCATATTGATGGAAATACTGGCGTTCAGCTTTAACATCTATTGTGGTCAATTCATGAGGGCGTTGCTTCATCACATTCTCTAACAAGGATTTTGCCAGATCACACAAGCAGCACTCAGAACCTGAATACAGGGTCAAATCAAGCATCTTGCATTATCCAGCAATGATGAATTTTTTGATTTCGCTTAAAATCGAATGGAACCGTTTCAGCGCTAATATCTGTAATGCTAAGTTTTGTTTCTTCCGCTAATTCAGGGGCCAATTTAAACTGACGTAAATTATTGGAAAAAATAATCGAACCACCTGGCGCAAGACAGTTTCTTACCATCTTTAAAAAGCCTAAATGGTCACGTTGCACATCCCAAGAACCTTGCATACTTTTGGAATTGGAAAAAGAAGGTGGGTCAACAAAGATTAAATCGTACTTAACGTCACAATCGCGGATCCACGTTAAGCAATCCGCTTTTATAAACTGGTATTGATATGCCCCACTAAGATTATTTAGAGAGAAATTGCGCTTAGCCCAATTAATATAGGTATTTGACATATCAACGGTCGTTACCGATTGAGCACCGCCTAACGCAGCAAACACCGATACCGAACCGGTATAAGCAAACAAGTTTAGTACTTTTTTGTCTTTACTAAGTTCTCGCACTCGCTGTCGAGTTTCGCGATGATCCAAAAATAATCCGGTATCCAAATAGTCATGTAGATTAACGCCAAACTTAGCGCCATTTTCGTGAATAACCATTTCATTATTGTCTGTGGCTAATCGCTCGTATTGGGCTTTCCCTTTTTGAACTTGTCGGGTTTTTAAAACCAAATGATTTGGCTCAATACCTAACACTTCAGGAACCGCAATGAGTACTTCTTGCAAGCGGCTAATGGTTTTATGTTCAGGGATGTCCTTAGGTGCAGCATATTCTTGTACCACAACCCAATCGCCGTACTTATCAATTGCGACGTTATATTCTGGTAAATCGGCATCATAAATTCGATAACAATCAATATTTTGAGTTTTAACCCACTTTTTAAGTTTGCTAAGATTTTTGCGTAAACGGTTAGCAAAATCCGAATGGCTTGATTGTTCTCTATCGGCAATATGACAATTTTTTTCATCTAGATTGAAATTAACCAACTGGCATTCAATAGTACCGTTAATAAACCGATACTCTTTTGCTGCAACTAATCTCAGTTGTCTCAACATATCTCGATGGCTGGTTAGCAATGACATATGCCAGTCTTTAAAATGCTGTTTTAAATGAAATCCCCAAGCTTTGAACAATGGTAATAGCTGAGTTAACTCACCCAAACGTTCACCATAAGGTATGTTACTGACTATATAGCCGGGTGAAGAAAATTCTTTGCTATATTGAGACGCATCCGCACATTCGAATTGAATACAGGATTCAACCCCTGCTTTTCGAGCATTACTGCGGGCTATCTTTAATACTCTGCTATCAATGTCGGTACCAACAAATTCCATTGATGGCTTTTGCTGTTTTTCTTTTGCTTTGTCTAACAATCCAAACCACAAAGGCACATCATGCCCTTTCCAATGGGAGAAGCCCCAATGTTGTCTTTGTACGCCTGGTGCTATTTTTGATGCATACTGCGCCGCTTCAATAAGAATGGTGCCAGAACCACACATAGGGTCGAATACTGGCGCTTCGCCACCTTCGTCTATAGCTTTCACCCAACCACTGCGCATAAGCAATGCAAAGGCGAGGTTTTCTTTAACCGGTGCCTCACCAGCCTGCTCACGATAACCTCGTTGATGCAAGCTGCTACCAGACAAATCCAAATAAACACCCATGCCATCTTTATTCAAACGACCATGAAAGCGTAAATCTGGAAATTGCTTTTCTACGTTAGGGCGAGTATCAAACAGGTCATTGAAATGATCAACAATGGCATCCTTGATGCGAATTGCGCCAAATTGAGTGTTGTTAATTGCGTTGCTGGAACCGACAAAATCGACGCTAAAGCTTTGATCTGGAGAGAAATGCTGGGACCAATTGATTTGATTAGCTAACTCATATAACTCATCACCCGTTTCGCCTTTACCACTATTTAAATGCAGTAACACACGGTTAGCCAAGCGGGACCATAAGCACACGGTATAAGCATCAACAAGTTCAGCTTCAAATAAAACCTGACCTGGACGATTTTTCGTTTCTAACTCAGGCAGTAGTTGCTGAATCTCTTGTTGTAATAACTGTTCCAATCCTTTGGATGTTGTAATAAGAAAGCGATGCATAATAATTCGATTGATAAGCGGAGCGGCATTATACGCGCCGGGCAACCACGCTGTCGAACATTTTCGAAGCGACGGTTAATCAAGCACCAGACATTTCAAACCCTTATTCGTGCATTATCAGTTGCCATTATGAGTAAAACGGCAATTGATTAAAACAAAAAAGGATTTATCTCACTCCCGGGTCTAATTCATTATAAGAGTCGTCTTAAGCTAAATATCGTCTCCCACACTATGAGATTAAAATAACTTGAAATAGCGCCCGCATAGGGTATAAATATAGCCTTAAAGATACTTTTAAGTAATTGAGTAAAGATCGTAAAATTATAAACGGATATGAGTAGCGAACCTTAACAGAATATCTACAACGGCATTAAATCTTATCCAGCGTCATTGGTGTCACTATTGCTGACATACGCAGTCACAGCCTTGCTTAAGACAAAATGGCCAACCTAAAGTTACCCAAGGTTATCCAAATCAATAATGACATCGACTTACTCCCTACCCGACCCGATGAAATTACAAACAAAATATTCTCGATGCAAAATGCAACGGTCGTCCGAAACACCTAAAAAAATGAATGAAAAAGGAAACATCCATGACAAGCCAAAAGCAACCACCCAAAGAAAGCTTTCTAAAACGGCATGAAATTCTGTCCGGTCTTGGCGGAGTTGTTGTTGCAGGTGTTTTCAGTTTGCTTTTTATATTACTGGATAAGGATCAACCACAAATCATCCAAACCAATAATGGTGACAGTACCGGTATCATCCACAACGGTTATGGAGAAGTCAGAACCTTTGAAGGACTCTCCGACATCCAATACGACATTCTAATGCAACAGCTACAAAGCTTTTCTTTAGACAAGGGCAAACGGGAACGATTGCTTGCCAATTTACTGGATGAAATTAACCTGAAAACCACGACTATTGATAAGCTCACAGAACAAGTAGCACAAGCTCAAGTAAGAATTAAAACCATACTCAAAGATAATTCTATATCGGAAGAAATAAAACAGCTGGTAAGTGATGGTCGCTTGGATGAAGCAGAACGTTTGGTTGATCAACATTATGAGGATGCAGTGCAAAGCAAGGAAGCGGAAATAGCCTCCGCCTATTATCAACGAGGCAGCGTGAAGGAATTAAATCTGAAATACGAAGAAGCAAGGGAAAATTTTGAACGTGCCGCATTAATACAACCGCAGAACACTCAGTATGTTCATCAAGCTGGAAAAATAAACTACACACTGGGAAATTACGATACTGCAATTGAATTTCATGAACAAGCCTTAGATGCTGACCTCAAAACCCTTAATACAGACCATCCTGATATCGCCAGAAACAACGACGCACTGGGTGAAGCTTGGCGCGAAAAAGGGGTATACGACAAAGCAATATCCTATTACGAAATGGCACTACAGAGTAACCTAAAAAACCATGGCGAAGACCACATGGAGGTTGCCAAAAACCGCAATAATCTCGGCTTAGCATGGTATGAAAAGAACGATTACAACAAAGCGATTTTTTATTATGAAAAAGCACTGGAAAGTAATCTCACAACGCTAGGTGAAGATCATCCTGAAGTTGCTGTAAATCGCAATAATATTGGGGCAGCCTGGAGCGATAAAGGCGAATACGAAAAAGCTATTACCTATTTTGAAAGAGCCCTGGAAAGCAACCTAAATGCCTTTGGTGAAGATCACCCAGAAGTTGCCAGAAATCGAAGTAATTTGGGGTTAACATGGCTCAATAACGGCGACTACGACAGAGCTATAGACTATTTAGAACCGGCGCTAGAAAGCAACCTTAAAATCCTTGGAAAAGACCACCCTCATGTTGCCGCATTCGGCCTTAATCTTGGTATGGCATGGCACAAAAAAGGCGAATACAGTAAAGCTATTACTCACTATGAGTTAACACTTAAAAATGACGTCAAAAATTTTGGTGACGACCATCCCTATGTTGCGAACGATCGCAACAATATTGGAAAAGCCTGGCATGATAAAGGCAACTACGACAAAGCCATTAAGTATTATGACAGGGCAATACAAAGCATCCTTAAGTCCTCCAATGAAGAACATATACAAGTTGCTATATTCCGCAGTAATCTTGGCGAAACCTGGCAGGCCAAAGGAAATCTCGATAAAGCCATCAATCTATACCAACAAGCACTCCCGATTGCTTTGGAACAACTAGGCGAAAATCATCCTAGAACTCTATCTATTCAGGAAAACCTGGCTTCCGCCCAACAACAGCAAAACACCGTGCAATTAGAACAAGCCCTTGACGAATAACCAATGAACACTAACAAATGAGCACTAACAAAAAAACATTGGTGCCATCGTGACAAACATAGAACCAACCAAAGAGAGTGTTATAAAACGCCATGTTCTATGGTCTGGTATTGGTGGTGTCTTGTTGGCCGGTTTGTTTTCCCTACTTTTGGTTGCTATCGAATCGGATTACTTTGCCTTTTTTTGGGCTGAGCATAAGAACGAAAGGAACGACATTCAGGTATTTGAAAAGATCTCCAAGCGCAAATATGAAGCACTACTGCGTCAACTGGAGGATTTTTCCAAGCAGGAAGAGCAACAGCAACTGATATTAAAAAACTTACATCAACACATAAAGATTAAAGATGATTCCATTGCCCAATTAAACCAACAAATATCCCACAACAAAGAGAGTATTAAGGCTCTACTGACAGATACAGCCATTTCTAAAGATACCAAACAATTAATTAAAGAAGATCACATAGAAGAAGCAGAAAACCGTATCGATCGCCATTATGAAGTCATATTAAAAAATAAGGAGTCTATGGTCGCTAGCGCCTATTTTGAGCGGGGTAATATCAAGGAACTTAGCCTTAAATACCAACAAGCTAAGGAAAGCTACACCCGAGCGTCATTACTGCAACCGGAAAATATTAGCTACTTACGAGAAGCTGGAATAGCCAATACCTTATTAGGGAATTATAACCAGGCAATCCATTTCTTTGAACAAGCGCTGGAAATAGATTTACATCAGGTTGCCGAGGATCATCCCTCAATAGCAACAACTCGCAACCATTTAGGAGAAGCCTGGTTCGCTAAAGGCGATTTTGATAAGTCCATTAGTTACTACCAACAAGCGCTAGTAAGTGATTTAAAAACCTACGGCAAGCAACACCCAAATATCGCGCGTTATCACAATAATATGGGGTTAGCCTGGCAAGCTAAAAATGACCATGAGCGAGCTATTTACTATTTTGAACAAGCATTGAAAAGTGACTTAAAAACCTTTGATCAAGACGCGCCAAGCATTGCTACCTATCGCAACAATCTAGGAATTTCCTGGCAAGCAAAAGGGTTCTTCGACAAAGCCATTCATTATTTTGAACTAGCACTAGAAAGTGATTTAAACACCTATGGAGAAAGTCATCCTGAAGTAGCCATTCGACGCAACAATCTGGGCAATGCCTTTTGGGCCAAAGGAGAACTAGACAAAGCCATAGAATACCTTGAAAAAGCCCTTAAAAGTGATCTACAAACATTGGGAGAAACCCACCCCAAAGTGGCTAATCGCCACAATAATCTTGGTTCGGTATGGTATGGCAAAGGCGAACTAGACAAAGCCATTCGTTACTTTGAATTGGCCTCTTTCAATGCTTCTGACACGGCAAACAAAACTCACCCCAAAGTGGCAACCTTTAGCAATAATCTTGGCATGTCTTGGCAGGAAAAAGGGGATTACCAAAAGGCGGTGACCTATTTTGAACAAGCTTTAACTATTTCGAGAAAAGGTTTGGGGAATAACCACCCCACCACCCTAACCATTAACGATAATCTCGACTGGGCCAAACAGAACCTTAATTTAAACTCAACTCAATAACACGTAATTATCACCATGAAAAATCCGGAAACAGAAGCAGAAACAGAAATAGACGTTATTGAACCAGAAACACCTGATGAAGGGTTTCTGCAACGCCACGAGATTATGGTTGGCGTTGGCAGTGCTGTTATTGGCGGCATTATTGCTTTGGCTCTTGTTTATCTCGAACCGGATATTCCTGCGGTGTCTCAAACCAATAATGATGAGAGTACCGGAATAGTTCATACCGGAATTGGCGATGTTCAAGTATACGAAGGTCTGTCGAAAGAACACTATGAAGCCCTACTGAGTCAGCTAGACGAATTTTCAGAAAGTCACGCTTCCAAGCAACGACTACTGCATAACCTGCTCAGTCAGATTGACCTGAAAAACAGTACAATTTCTGATTTATCCGAACAAGTTGAACAATCCAAACGCAGAATAAAAGCATTGTTGATTGATGAATCCATTTCCGAAGAAATCAAAATTCTGGTTCGGGATGGTAGGCTAATTGAAGCAGAGCGGCTTGTAGACAGTCACCATGAAATAGTTTTGATAGAAGAACAAAAGCTGGGAGCAACTTATTACGAACGAGGCAGTATTAAAGAACTAAAACGTAAATTCGTTGATGCCCAAAAAAATTACGAAAAGGCGGCACTTTTCCAACCTAATAATCCCCAACACCTTAATCAGGCCGGATTAATCAATACAAAATTGAAAAACTATAACAGAGCCATAAACTATTTTGAGCAGGCTCTGGAAATAGTGATGCAACGACAGGAAGAACCCTATGTTAACGCCCCTTCTTCATGCAACAACCTTAGCGAATCCTGGATAGAAGCCGCCGGAGAAAAACTGGTTACCAGCTCTTACCTTCAAGATAGCGAGGATACACAAGAGACATCCCCAGACATCATTACACTTTGCAATAATTTGGGTAATGCATGGAATGCCGTTGGCGATTACGATAAAGCAATTAATTACTACAAACGCTCCTTGAAAAGTGGAGTGCAGACTTTTGGCAAATACCACCCTGTTGTCTCCAGAGACTACGCCAATCTCGGCAAAATATTACAATCCAGAGGAAACTTCGAACAGGCCATCTACCATTTCGAACAAGCTTTGGATATCAATGTCCAACTTTATGACGAGCAACATTATGAAATCGCAACAATTTACAATTATCTAGCAATGGCGTGGCTAGACAACAATGAACCAGATAAAGCACTGCAATACCTTAAATCCGCACTTATTATTGATTTAAAACACTTCAGAAACACTCACCCACATGTGAACAGAGACAGAAATAATATCGGATTAATTTGGTTTAACAAAGAAGACTACCACAAGGCTTTAGAGCAATTTGAATTAGCTTTAAATGCTGATAACCAAAGGGACACAGAAGATTTTTCCGTCATTGCAGTATACAGCAATCTTGGTAGTACACTGCAAGCAATGGGAAAGTACGACAAGGCTATTGAGCACTTCACTAAAGCCCTAACAAAAGATATTGAAAGCTTCGGAAAAACTCACCCTAATATTGTCGAAGGTCATTACAAATTGGGTCATGCCTGGCTAAATAAAGGAAGTTATGCCAAGGCAATAAACAGCTTTAATAACGCACTCAGTATTTCGACACTAAGGTTTGGAGATACACACCCCAATACTTTAAATATTCTGAGCGTTATCAATACAGCAAAGCAAAAACAAGCAGCCCTAAAGCAAAAGTCATTACAAGGTAAGCGGCCATTTTAGGCCGTCATTGACAGATTAAATACTTGGCGTTTGACTTATTGCTCGATTGGCTTAACTAATCCAGCGGGTACTTTCCACTGATTGCTACCATCTTCTGATGCAATCAGGACGGTTTTGCGATTTCGTTTAATAAGGGTCCCTGACATTACACTACCATCATTGTTAAATTGTACCTTCATTCCGGGTCGTAATCTGGCAAGCGCTTCACGATCCTGCCTTACTCGCAGCTCATCAATGCGTTGGCATATTTTTTCGTTTAGTTCATATAACTGCTCAATTGATAAGTCATTAATATCCATTCTGATGCTCTTTGCTGTGTAATGGGCTGACATCCGATTTTAGTGGTGCTAATGCAAACCGCTCCTTCCATAGGCGTGGCGTCAAGTCGAGCACATCTTTAGCAGGATGCAGGCTAACACGTTGTAATACGTCCACCAAATAAGTATAGGGATTGATGTCATGCAGGCGGCAGGTCACCATTAAACTTTGCAGAATGCCCAGCTGTTCTGCGCCTAATTCGCTCCAGCAAAATAAATAATTTTTTCTACCCATGGGAATAACACGCAAAGCTCTTTCCAAATGATTGGTGTCCATTGGAACATTGGGATTAGCCAGGAACACTTTGAGTTGTGCTTCTCTTTCACTGGAATAGAACAAGGCTTTTGATAGAGGGTTTTTCGGTAACAAGCCTGGATTTTGGCGTTGCGAGTAAACAAATTTAAAGAATTCCTGCACCAACGGCTCGCAGTGCTGTTGGCGATATTCCATGATGGTATCAGCATCAAGTTGTTTGTCTCGAATTTCTCTTTCGTGGCGGTACAACGTGGCAATGATATCCAGTGCCTGTTGTGCCGCTTCGGGCTCCGCCTTTAGTGCCTTTTCGTAATACCTTCGGTTATGCACCCAGCAACTGGCATGCTCTACCTTTAGCTCATGCTTGTTAAGCGCGGCCACGGTTCTTTCATAGGTTGGATAGCCATCAGTAAGCAAGATACCCTTGAAATCTTTTAGTTGCTCTTTGGCATGTCGCATTCCCCGGCCGGAACTCCAGGTAAAGGCAACTTCATCATCTTCACCATAGATGGGCCAATAGTAGGTTTGCTTCATTTTTCCTTTGGCTTTTCTGCCCGCCTTAATGGGCACCTCATCCATAGCCAATACTTTACTGAGTAGAATGTGCTTATACATGGCTCGATAAATGGGACGAAGCAACTCAATGGCTTTCATTATCCAGTTGGTTAATGATGCGCGACTCACTGTGATACCAGAATCGAGCATGCGTTGATGCTGGCGATACAAAGGTAAGTGGTAAACCGCTTTATCGACCATCAATCCAGCCAATAATGAGACATCGACATAACAGCCTTCCAGTACATTGGCAGGGGCAGGTGAAGTGGTCAGTGTTTGTAAGGCTTTATGACGTAAAACCGGACGGCGATACCTCAGAACAACATAACTGCCCGGTTGTTGAGCCAGTCGGCAGGTTTCTTTGTAATCAATCACTTCATACTGGTCGGCATTCTCGCCTTCAAGCTCAGGAGCGGCCAAGTCAATAATCTGTTGGGGAACTGACTCTTCAAAGCGCAAACCAGTGTCATTCACATTCTCGTCACTGCGCTGCTTGTTCGATTTGCGTTGATGGCTTTTAACTTCGGTTGTTGCGGGCGGTGACGAAGGAGGTATTGGAGCACTATCAAACAACCCGCCTTGTTGCGGGTTGTCGATTATTTGTTTCTCTGATTTGCGCCCAAACAACTGGCGTTTGAACCAGTCGAGCTGGTGTTCCAATTCAGCGACACGCGTTTCCAACAAAGCATTTTGTTGCTGCTGTTGCGCTATAATTTGTGCGGTATTGGAGGACGTTTCCATAGCCGAAATTATAACAATTTCAGCTAGGTAAATCGCCTGTTTTGTTTATCTTTTTGCCAGTGAATCCCATCAATTAAGCACTGCAATTGCGCCCCGTTTAATGCCAGCGAATCCTCGCTATGAGCGACTTTAGCATAGGTGCCTTTTTCCAGTCTTTTGCTCCATAAACAGTACCCGCCCTGGTGGTAATACAATACCTTCATTTGGGTACGGCGTTTGTTAACAAACACGAACCAATCGCCCTTGTTGGCCCGCATGCCCAAGTTCCCTGAACCAACGCCACTAACCCGTCAAACTGTTTGCGCATATCAGTAGGGGGAATGTATAGCCAGATATGGCCAGAAGAAACGGCAAACATCAGCTTGCCTGACGCATGCGAAGCACCACACCGCCGGGCAGAGATAATTCCATATCCCAGCCAGCATCAACATTGCCTGTATTGGTTTGCGGAAGTTGCAGCCAGGAAGATACATCAGTTTGCTCACTCTGCTGCACCGAACGATTGCCCAGCAGTTTCTTTTTCCACTGATAGAAATTGGACTGAGCTAATCCTTCCTGCTCACAAAACTCTGTTATGGATAAATTTCCTTGCTGCCATTTATCAACAAAGCCCTGCCATTGTTGTGCGGTTCGTCGTGTTCTTGCCATCGGTATATCCTGTTGGATTAAATTTCAATGGCACAAAGATAATGGTTGTCAGGAGGAAAAAACAGACGGCCTAAAATGGCCGCTTACATTACAAGAGACTTAACAAGAGACTTAACAGGATCAAAAAACCAACTGATTTCCAGTCTCAAGTATAATATTTAATCGTCCAACAAGCGTTGCCACTTGTTTGAAAGTTCATAACGAAAGCAATGCAGGGCAATTGAAAAGCTTTGCCACTTCACAGCTTGGCAAAGAGCAAGCGCCGCGCAGATTGTGGGGATATTATCGCTCAATTGATAAGCTAACTTTGTTGAGAGTCACGCCCCTTCTTCGAAGAGGCGCTAAAGATGTTGATGCCCATAGATAATTGTTAGAATATCCTTTGACTGCTTTCGGCACAAAGCGGACATTATCTTCTAAATCAGTAATGTTACTCGACTCTTTCGCAGCCATCTTCATCTCTTGGACGCTTACTTTTTAGAAGATAGCAGCAGCTATTATCTTCAGGAATAGCAATATAGTTTGATTTACACTTATCATTTAATAATTCAACTTCTTTTATTAGTCGAAGTTTCCAGTTAGGGAATTCACGCGGAGCAACGAAATCATAAGCCAGTTCCTTTAGAGTATTGCCATTAGCGAGGTCTAAAATTAGCTTTTTAAAATATTCCTTGTAATCAGAATAAATAAAATATTCAATTTCTCTAAATTTATCAATTAAACAACGTTTATTACTTTTTATGACACTCCATGACGACCACCAATAACCATAAAACTCATAGTTCCCATTAACTTCGACCGTAAGAAGTGCTCTCCGCAAATCATCTTGCACATCCATATCGTTTTTGAAGTTTGCCACCATCACTGTGGTGATGCGTCCAAGCAAGTCATCATTGATATCTTGTGTTTTTCTATCAAAATCAATGCAATAAAGTATAAAATCAATTCGACCTCTAAGTAAGTCAATGTCTTCTAATTTACGGAGATTTCGTTTGCGTTGTAAATTATCACCTGTAAGTTTCACTTTAATTCTTTCTTCTTCCACCTGATCCTTGGCGAACGTTGACTTAAACGTAACATCGGAGCTTAAGAAAGAAAGAATATCATTACAGCCAGAAGCCATTTCTGAAATCAAATTCACAACACCGTCAAATGTTTGTTGACTCCTAATAATATCTGGTCTCTTCCCTGTTTTATCTACATCCCCCCTAGATACAATATTTCTTACGACCCGCATCCAATCTAAATATTTCTCCTTATTCACTACATCCACTCTCAAAAAATATTCTGTTTGGGCGAAATAAAGCACCTTTTGAGTATAAGACGCTCCGCCTTCAACTACTTCATTGATAAATGCTTGAGTCGTTCCATGGCGCCAGAACGGCAAATCCAGACTGATTGATTTGATTTCGCTGTAACGCTCACTGTATAACTCCAAACAACTAACTAGGTAATCAAAATCTGATTTTTCAAAATATCTAGTTTTAATATTAGCGGCATCATCGTTGAGCTTTTTAATAATGCTTACTCTATCCTCCTCTGGGTCGCTCCTATCTCTGTTTACAGATTGCCTAATCATTGCCATCGTTGAAAAATAATTTATAAAAGCATCATCAATTTTATTATTTTTCCTAAAATTATCCCAAAAAAAATCCGTCCATGTTGTGTCAATTTTATCTGCGAATGAACTCTCAAGATTAGTTTCACTTTCCCACTGATTTTGATTTATTCGTTTTTGAAAGCTTGCTTTAAAATTCTCAAAAGCAGTTAATAGCTTTCCCCGAGCATTCATTTTTATGTATAAATCATCTGTTAGGCCAATATTCTCTAACTCTACACAATAAAATTTTATGAAGCAGTCCGAAATAGACGACAAATTATTAGATATATTATCTACGCCCTTAAAGTAATTATTGATATCATCAAGGGTGCGTAGCATCGCATCGATTGTAGAGTCTTTCTTCCAAGAAAGGAAAAACCACGGCGAGTCAATAATGGTTTCGCTTAATTTTCTTTCCTGTTTAAAATCTATATCATTTTTTACCAAAGCAGCGCAAAAATCCCGGGAAGATATCCTAGTTTCATAACTAAATTTATTTAGAAAATCATGATCTTTTCCATCTTTTTTAAAAGCATATAGATATAGAAGAAAAAGAGTTGTTAATCGCTGTTGCCCATCAAGTGGCTGAAAAGCGTCATCAACGCGACTTCCATATATAAAATCAAGCATGATTCCCTTTTTTTCAGAAAAGCTATCCTTTAGTGCTTGAAGAAAATTTCTTCTAATTTCTCCAACATCCTCTCGCCCTTGAGCATAGTCCCTTTGAATGATAGGAATCTCAATTTTAAACTCGCTTATTAGGCTATAGAAACTATGTATTTCGCCTTTATATTCTGCATTCATCACAAAGAACTCTCTTTCTTATTAAGATAGGACGTTAAGACATTGTATAGGTCTGCTTCATAGTTATTTCTATCCTCCTCTGACCAAAATGAAATTCTTGGTGGGTAATCGCTAAAATATTTCAAGAAGACATTTTTAGTGCAAACAGGGATGAATACGCCTTGCTTATCTCTATCGATTATTATTTTTCTCTTTATTGGGAAAACTGAGTTCTTGTATCCTCTATTTGTTTCACTGTCCAAAAGTGTCAAATTAGAAAGATCATTTATATCGTCTTCTTCGTTAAGGTCTGAATTAAAGTGTGTGACTATGGCTTCAAAAAGACTTGAGAATTCTGAATTGTCACCTTTAAATTTTTCTATTCTTTTTATAAGAGATTTTGCATCATTTTTTGACTTGTCTATAAATATCTTTGCATCATCTAGCCACTGTTCCTTGTTTTTATCTGGTTGCCGGTCTTTAATAGAAGCTATATGCTCGATATCCCACTTTTCTTTTTTAAACAAATCAAAAGGAAAATAAGAGCTATCTTTTCCACTGGTTAACATTGTAAGTATGTTATATAGCAAAAGAACACTTTTCACATTCTTCCCGTCTGAATATTGTAGCGTGTTAATATCTATATTTTTTAATTGATTTTTTATTAGAACATCAAGATGTATCCTGAATTCCGTTTTACTCATTGTAATGGATTGCTGATACAGTTCTTTCAGCTTAATTGCCTCAACACTTACCAAGTAGCCTATTTTATGGTAAAGATCCCTTTCATTAAACCACTCATTAAAGCGTTGAAACAGTTTCTTAATTTCGCTCCAGTTTTCTTCTAGCCTACCATTGTTATTAGACTTAAACTTTTTATAAAAAAACCTAAATGTTGAGTAATTATCATCTAAATCCGGCTCTTCATTAAGTAGTTCAAAAAGCAGCTCAATTCTATTTGTGGCAAGTTTTTTTTGCGTAATGAAATACCAAAACTTGTCATTTTGAAGAGATTGCTCCATTTGATCCCATTCAGTAGATATTTCAAGTTGCCTAAGCCTAGTTTTTTCATCCTTACTAAAATTGGAGCTATTTAAAAATAAAGCTTTAATTAGTTCAGAATTTGTCAGCGGTATTTTCCCGATGTTAATCCTAGTGAATATTGCGATAGAATCATCTTCAGCACTTAGATACCAAATGACTTTTGAATGAAACTTAAATTTAGATCTAAAGTCGCCTATGTCAAAGCCATGCCCTTTCGCTGAAAACCATTCACCTATGTTTTTGTACGCATTAGCTATGAAGTGGAAATCAATATTATCTTCTTCATTTCTAATGTTATGAAGCGATGATAGAAATGTCTCCGACCTGCCGCGAGTTTCATAATGAATTCGAAACAGCTTATCTCTTTTTGCTTCTACAAAATCTTGATTTAAGTAATATAAAATCAAATAGATTGTTGTTAGCCTTTGCTGACCATCAATGATTTCATATGAACCGTCAGTCGTTATTTTTAAAACTATTGGCTGAAGACAATACCAAGTTTTTTCATCACTATCGCCTACTAGTCTTGGATTAAAATTTGATATATCCTCTAACAGTTCGATGACCTCTTTCTCAGTCCACCTATAGCCTCGTTGGTACGAAGGAACATAAAAGCTAAACTCTTGTAATTGGTTAACAGTCTTAAGCTCTAATACGTTATTCACTATATTTTTCCTTCTTAATAGAAATTGCCCCACTAAGTAGTAGTTTCTAACTGTGAATCACCCCACTTAATGTGACGCCCCACAAGGACTTACTACTTTTAGTATTGTTAATCTAGTCTGGCGCCTTACCTCAAACACAGACTCTAAACCATATATATATGGTGGGATTTAGGAGACCCTGGAACAGTTATTTAGCTTCAGAGTACAGAAGCCCTCTTTGGAGGCAAAACGGACATAAAGTTATTATCTCTCGGCGTGAATAGACAAAACCGAACGATTGAGAAATATTTTTTGAAATAATTAAACCACAAAAGGTCTTTATATTTTACTTCCCTTAAAAAGCCAACAAATAATAGGTTTGTTTTTTATCCTATGCAACTTTTAAGAGAATTAATTCACAATTCTATTGTCTGGTACAAATCGTGGATTTCAAATGGTAAGACGCATAGATATTCAAGGGTTTGATGTTCGGTGCTGTGTGACCAAAGGCTTTCATGAGGAGTGGTGCGTTGATGATAGCGCTGATCGTGGCCCCAAGTTTTGCGCAGGCTATGTGATTCGCAGTTGCCCTGCAATCCTGCGCCAAAGTGTTAAATAACGGCTCCAAACTATCAGCCACCTATGGAGAATTAAGAGCAAAGCCTCTGCCGCAGGGAAGCGGCTGTGGAGCCTACATGGAAGTATTTACGGCGAGTTTGCGATAAATCTCTGTAGGTGACGGACTATTAAGCACCGCTATTTAGTGCAACTAAAAGTAGTACTTCATTCCAATTGCCAGAAGGTTCGCTTTTTCAGAATCAAAATGATATTGCTCTAATCCAAGCTGAACATCGAAATTGTTACTAACAAAATAGCTCAGGCTAACCCCATAAAAAATGTCTTCGCCTTCATCATCAGAGGTATTGTTTACTGACAAATTATTGAAAACATCTAAAGAACTATAATCTGCCTGCCATAGAAATACGCCGGCTTTGATATTGGTTTGCCAGCGATCACTGGAAAATATGGTGTAGTTTGCTGCCAGCGTATAGCCATCTGCTGAAGTAGGATGGATATTATTTGTCTGTGCAAAGAACTCATCGGGCTGATTAGTTATTGCCGAGAATGCCGTTTTCACTTCGCCTAAATCGACATATCCGATCTCTGCTGTCCATTTGGGCGCTAAATAAACACCTAAATTGATTTTATAGGCGCTACGGGTGTCGTCTATCTCTATGTCAAAAGCATCAAACCCTGCTTCATTTGCGGCAGAGAGAATATCCTGATCAGTTACATCGCCACTGGCAATACCAACCGATGCCGTTAAAAACCATTGCTCAAACATGCAATCTCTATTTGCTAAACAACGATTAAAAAGCGTTTGATCATTGTTCTGCTCTATTATAGTGCCTGCTTGTGCATTAGCCCTTGTGCTAATGAGAAGAACAAAAAATAGGGCTGAATAGGCTAATAAGTGACTTATTTTCATTTGTAATTACCTTCTGATTGTCCAACGACGAGACACCAAAGCGCCAGAGCATAACAATAATAACCAAAATACTGTTCCGCCCCCGCCTCCTGAATTCTCGATACGTGTTTCTATTGCACCCGATGCCACGACAACGGTCACGACACCTTCATCAATTCCCCCATTTATATCTCTTATCTGATAAATAATGATGGTAGTGCCTGAAAAGTTAATATCCGGGGTGAAAGATAACGTGTTTTCGTCAATGATTGCAGCGGTGCCGTTAGTCGCATTCACTGATACTACGGAAAAGTGGTCGTTTTCCGGATCTGAATCATTACTTGTAACGTCAATTAAGGTTTCAACACCCGCAATCGCTTCAGAAACATCATCTATTGCTTCTGGCGGCCTATTTTCTACGGTGACGGATATAAAGACGTTTGCTCGGGCCGCCCCTCCGTTGTTATCGGATAATCCATAGGGAATTTGAATATCACCAATGTAGTTTTCTGGTGGGGTAAATTCTATTTTGTTGTTTTTTATTTCGGCGAAACCAAGTCCTGGATCTGCCGATGTTATTTTCAAACTATTTCCGTCTGGGTCGCTATCATTCTCAAGTGCATCGATTGTGATCGTGGAATTGACTATCAGTGTTGCAAAATCGTCCTGAGCAATCGGTTGTTGATTATTGCTTTCATTTATCAATACCGAGACACCACCGGGATCAACAACAGTTCCATTGACCACACCGTCCGCATCATTTGGACCGCCATCGGTGATTTCTACCTGAACACACCAATACCCTTCAACCAATCCTTCAACCCAGATATCGCCACCTGGCGGGAAACAAAACCCGGGTTCACCCGGCGATGACCACACTTTATCTTGGGCCGTTAAAATAAACATTCCCCAACCAAATTCAGGAGAGTATTTTCGATAAACAGCTCCTTCTGGAATTGGATTTAATAAAGGAATTACGATTTTCTGCGTTTGCCCGGCGGCAGGTAATCCGTAGGCAATGAAATCGAAGTTTCCACCCACATTAACAGCGTCTACATCTGGTGCCAGGTTGTTATTGGTATTAATATCTCCGTCGGTGATTCTCGCCCCACCTTTTTCACCCTCAATAGAAAAGTTACCTAAACGCAAACAAACACCGGGGTCACCTTCTAATAAAAATCCATTAGTGAAATCCGCCTCACCCGGAATAACATTGCATTCGGAAATACTGTCATTAAAATCAAAAATTCCGTCACCATCAGAGTCTTTTAAACCTTCGACTGAGTCTGGAATACCGTCTCCGTCAGTATCAGTATCATCATCAAGCTGGGGTAAACGGTCACTTAATTGAATGTATAAGGTCTCGTTATCGTTAAAGCGACTATCGTTGGCATCTGTCGCTTCAAGGAATATTCGGTAAACCCCTAGCTCCATTCCTGCCGGATCGAATGTAAACGTTTCTAGGGCGTTATCCAAATCAGAAATGTTGGCATCAAGGCTTTGCCATTCGTAGTTAAACTGATTTTCAGGATCGGGATGGGTGATTTCGCTGAAGATAGTGACTAAACCCGCGTTCACGTCTACCACGATTCTCTCTTCATCATTTTGACGAGCAAAAAGTACTACGTCAGGATCGACATTTTCTTCATTGATTGTAATGAGGTGACGGAATTTATTGCCTCGGTTTACGACATCAGAAATTTCAATAACAATGGTTTCTTGTCCTTCGAATAACCGATCGCCAAACACCTCAAATTCAATCGTCGCATCCGTACCGGACTCAAATACCAACGTTCCAGAGGTTAGATTATGGTCTTCACTGCCTGCTGAACCAGATACGGTATAAGGAACCCCCAATGGATAATTGGGTGACGCACCATTTAGATGAACACCGACGATGACGGTATGACCTTCAAGTATATCTTGGTCTTTATCAATTGAAATAAGCGGCCTAACGCGCACTTTTTGACTGGCAATACTGGTTCTACCATCGGTGTCGGTTGCGGTCCAAAAAGCCGTATTATTGCCTGGCTTATAAAAAATAATGCCATCCACCGTGGATACAGGTAAAGGATTACCAAAGCGATCTATCGCTGAAGCGACGCCAAGATCAATCTTGGTAAACAAAGCGTCTGCATCAATAAAAACATTATCTGGTAAACGGATCACCGGGAACAATGTTGCTTCATCAACAAGTACAACGACCGTGATGAAAGCTCTGGTAATATCACCATCAGAATCCATGACGGTGTACTGTAATTCGGCCTCTCCCACGAACCCATTCGGTGGTGTGTAAATCACCGTATTACCTTGAATACTAATTGTGCCTATATCGCTTGTGGCTCCCACTAACGAAAGCGTATCACCATCAGGATGCGAGTCATTTTCTAGGGGTAGTATGCTAACTGGTTGGGCAAACTGAACGGTGGTAATGTCATCAACAGCGATTGGCCCATCATTCTTTGGTACAACTGTTATATTCACGGTAGCAACATTGGAGTCCAGTACGCCATCGTTCGCTTGGTAAGTAAAGCTTGTTGCGCCGTTGAAGTTCTCTGGTGGCACATAAGTGACTCTTGGGTAATCCCCCCTAATGCTGCCGTTCGGGTCAGTCAATTGACGATAAATTAAGTCAGCATTTTCAGGATCAAACCCGGTTAAGTCGATAGCTAATGATTTGTCTTCTTCAACCTCCAAGTTAAAACTTCTCACTTGGGGTGGTTGATTATCTTCTACAACATTGACGGTAAAGGGAGCACAAGCCTCGAGCTTACTCGGATCTTGTACGCAAACCTGAATTGTAGCGACTCCCAGAAAGTTAGGTTCTGGTGTAAACGTTATCGTGCCGTCATCATTAATTGAAACCCTACCCGTATCCGCCTCGGCAGAACTGATTATTAAAGGTTCAATATCGGGATCCGATGCGCGGTCCATAACATTAATATTCACTGCCACACCTATTTGAGTAAATATCTCAAACGGTTCGATAACTGGAGGACGGTTGCTGTTGAATATGGTCACACTAACATTTGCTGATGCTACCCCACCTTTGTTATCCGATATTGTATAAGTAAGATTCACAATACCAACGAAGTCAGCTTCCGGTATAAAAGTCAGCGTGTGATTATCATTAATGATGACACTGCCTGAATCGGTCACTGCATTGGTGATGATGAGTGTATCGTTTTCGGGATCGGAATCATTGGCAAGTACATTAAGAACGAGCGATGTACCTGCTCTGGTTTCGCCGAGATCATCTTCCGCAACAGGGGGATCATTTATAGGTTCAACGGTCACGGTTAATGTCGCTGTATCGGTGCCACCATTGCCGTCACTGAGGGTATAAGTGATTGTATCGATACCGAAAAAGTTTTCATCCGGTGTATAACTAATGGTGCCATCATCATTGATCGTAACCGTGCCCCTTTCAGCCAACACTTGGGTGATACGCAGTCGGTCTCCATCTGCATCGGTGTCGTTGTTTAAGATATCAATGCTATTGCTACGGCTATCTTCGCTCACAGAAGCAGAGTCTGCATTGGCTTCTGGCAGGTTATTATTCGAGTTTATCGTTACCGTGACTGTGGAAATATCTTCACCGCCATTGCCGTCGCTAACCGTGTAGGTAATGGTAGTGTTACCGTTAAAGCTGTCTAGGGGTGTGAAGCTCAATGTGCCATCTTCATTAATAACCACAGTGCCATCAGGAGAGGAAGCCTGTGTAATTGTTAATGTATCACCATCAACATCCGTATCATTATTGAGTACAGTGAAAATTGCACTTCCAGCCTCGCCCACGCTACCAATGTCATCATTGGCCTGTGGGTTATCATTAACGGCATTTACTTGAACCGAAACGGTGCCTGTTGCAACCCCACCATTGTTGTCAACCAAAGTGTAGGTAATGGTATCCGTACCAAAGAAGTTTTCGGAAGGGGTGTAATTAAGCGTGCCATCTGCATTAATCGTAATGGTGCCATTGAGAGCCGTTGCACGACGGATAGACAATTCATCTCCATCGGCATCCGTATCGTTGTTTAACACGTTGATAATATTACGTTGGCTGTCTTCTATTACTTCCGCCGTATCCGGATTGGCAACAGGCACATTATTATCAACGTTAACGGTTACTGTTACCGTTGCACTGTCGGATCCGCCATTGCCGTCACTGATACTGTAGGAAATCATGGCAGTACCATTAAAGCCATCAATTGGGGTAAAGGTAAGTGTGCCATCATCATTAATGACTACGGAGCCTTCAAGTGAAGAAGCCTGGGTAATCACAAGCGTGTCCCCGTCTGCATCGGTATCATTATCCAGTACGGAAAATGTTTCATTGCCAAGCTCGCCGACACTGCCAATATCATCATTGGCCTGCGGCGCATCAGCGACAGGGTTTATCGTTACTGAAATAATAGCTGAGTCGGTTTTGCCATGGCCGTCATTAATGGTATAGCGAATGCTTGCTGCACCGTTAATATTCGCGTTTGGGGTAAACAACAAGGTGCCATCGGAATTAATAACAACCGGCCCTTGTTCACTCTGCGCAGAGGTTACCATTAGCTTGTCGCCATCAGGATCGCTATCGTTATCTAACGGCTTTAATATTACCGTTTCATCTTCATTCACCTGACTGCTGTCGTCTACCGCTGTCGGGGCATTGCTTAATGGTTCAACGGTAACGGTGACCGTACTCTGTGCCGTTTCTCCCTTACCATCTTCGATGGCATAAGTGATGGTATCCGCCCCTGAAAAGTTGTTGTTAGGGGTGTAATTTATGCTGCCACCTTCACCGATAGTCACTACACCATTAATGGCCGATACCCGAATGATTTCGAGAGTATCTCCATCAATGTCGCTGTCGTTATTGAGTACATTGATGCTGTTGCTGACGCTCCCCTCTGTTACATTGGCAGAATCAGGGTTTGCCACGGGTGCATCATTAACGGGGGTAACGGTAATTGTGACCGACGCGCTATCTGAACCGTCTTCTCCATCGCTAATCGCATAAGTAATGGTGTCCGTTCCGTTAAAATCTGCATTAGGTGTATAAGTGAGTGTGTTATCTGTGTTGATACTGACCGTGCCGTTCTGCGCACTTGCAGATGTAACAGACAAACTGTCATCGTCTACATCGGTATCATTGTTTAATACGTTAATGTTCGCCGGCGTATCTTCACTTCCGGTTTCAATATCATCATTGGCCACCGGAGCGCTATTGTTCTTGGTTACCGTAATAACAACGGTGCCGTTATCCGTTCCCCCATTTCCATCGCTGACGGTATAACTAATATTATCAATACCAAAAAAGCCGTCTCCAGGTAAATATCTAAGCGTATTACCACCATTGATAGTGACGGTTCCATTGGTTGCAGAAGCAAAGGTTACTTGCAAGGTATCATTATCTGCATCGGTATCATTCGCCAATACATTGATGCTATTAATTGTTGAATCTTGAGTACCTGATGCACTATCTGTAATCGCAATTGGAAGATCATTGACCGGCGTTAGAGTCACTGTAACGATGCCAGTATCTGTGCCGCCCTTACCATCACTAATGGAGTACGTAATAGTATCGGTACCTGAATAGTTCGCATTGGGAATGTAGTTGAGGGTGTTGTCACCGTTAACGCTAACGGAGCCGTCGGTGGCGCTGGCAGAGGTGACTGTTAACGTGTTATTTTCGTGATCAGTATCATTACTAAGTACATCAATATTGGTAATGGGGATGTCTTCCGTACCCGATTCTGTATCATCATTTGCCACCGGGTTTTCATTAAACAAAAAGATATCCAAACTGCTACTATCACTTAGCCTATTGCCAAGTACATTTCGGTAGCTATTTTCTCCCGGGAACGCAAAGGTAATGGCTGGCGATGCCAGAGCACTTGTATCTATCTGAATAGCAAATGTGTAACTCTCGTCTCCTGAGTCATTGTCAGAATTAATCACATCTCCCATTGATAAACTGACAACGCTGCCATTAATACTGATTAAACCACTAACATCGGTATCATTTGCGGAGCTTGTCTGGTTAATATTGCCCGGGTTAACGCTGCTGGTTAGTCCGGTATTAAAAAGTCTGCTCAGGGTCGCGCTGTTATTTTTGTAAGTAAAACCAGTAGGGAGCGTAAGTGAAAATACAGCATTTTTAGTCACTGCCTCGGTAAAGCTGGCCGTTAAGGACATTTTTACCACTTGAGACTTAACAAAGCGGCGGGAATTAGTCAGGGTATTATCTGAAATATTTGCAAAAGATAAACTGACATTTGAATCGAATACCGATCCTGTATTAATCGGAATAATGGTCGGGTTAATACCATCCGCATCATTCCCATTATCATCTGTATTGACCGTAGCGGCATTGTCTGAGGTAAGCACGCCTTGGACACTTAGGACATCGCCATGACTAACCGTATTATCGACTGTCATCCTGACCTGGATAATCGCAACCTCGTTCACGGAAAGATTACCCAGATTCACAGAAATCGGGGATTCGCTGCTGACTGCCCCTTGGCTCGTCGATACCGAGTTGCTAACCAAAGAGGCGTTGCCCGGTAAGTTAAGGTTATATTGCACGTTATTTGCCACAGCGCTACCGGAATTAATGACTCTTGCTGTCAGTAAAATTGTATCTGAGTCATCAACATCACCGTCGTCATCAACATCACCAATCAGCGACCAATTTAACAAGCCTTCTAGTTGCGCTACACCGCTAGCGTTATTGGTAGCAATAATTTCGAGAGTCTGGTTTCCATCAGCTACCAACCCATTACTGTCAGAAAGGCTTCCCCCGCTCTCGTCACTGGAAATATTGGCTTGCAGACTAAAGATTTCTACATTGGCGTTTGTATCTGAATTAAACAACGGCGCATCAATAGTGACCTGTATTGTGATTTGTTCATTTTGAAATGCGATTAGATCTAAGATCGATGCATTCAAAACACCGCCCACGACTGACACGCTATTGCCTGCACTAGATATGGCTGCCGAGGCCGCTACGTAGCTGAGTCCGGTTGGAAGTGTTTCGGTAACGCTAACATTATTAAGTGTTGAGGTTCCTAAATTTTCAACCGAATAATGAATTGTCAGGGTGTCTCCAGGACTGACATTTTCATCGCTATCTGCATCATTAATCAGTGATACCGATTGTAATGCGTAGAGTTTATCTACGCCGATATTTAGATTGCCAACACGTATTTTATTGGGTTGATCGCCGTTGTTATCATAGCCATCAGCATCGCTAAGCTCTGTTACGGTGTCATCTGAATCGACCTGCCCTTGAGCATAAATGATTAAACCGGCTGGTAAATTATTGTCTACCCTCACTCTGAATATAACAACCACGGTATCGTTGGTATTCAAAGCACCAATATCAACTAAGAGACTACTGGTATTACTATCGTTGATTGCGCCAGTGGTTGAAGATAATGAACTGCTTACATAGGTCGTATTTAAAGGCGTAAGCTCACTAAAGATAACATTGGTTGTATTACCCCCGGTATTCGTAATGGTGGAAGTTACTTCAATAATATCACCGCTATCCAGTAGGCCATTACTATCGTTATCAATAATAAGTACAAGGGCCTGATCGACTTGAATAAACGCGCTGGTGTCACCCGTAATATTGGCACTGGCATTAAAACTATAGGTTCGCTCAACACTGGGGGTGCCACTTTGACTGGTATAACTTCCGTTATTAATATTGACCGCAAGCGTATCGTTCACGTTAACATCATTATCAACGACCACTTGAACCGTGAAACTCTTGCTTACGTCAGATACCGTTATAACGCTCAAATCAACGAGGAGTGCCGCCGTATTTGAATCATCCACTGTGCCCTGCCCTGAATGACTATTAGCCACATAGGTTAAACCCGCAGGAATGTTGAGCGTAAAATGGGTGTCAAAGGCGTCTGAATTACTAACGTTATGTCCGACATTAACTGCCAGAGTGACTGTATCGCCCAAACTTGCGCTGGATTTATCTGGGGTAATGGTGGCCGTTAAATTAGGCTCAACCACGGTAATATTCTGAGTATTCGGACCCACCGATGATATGCTGCTACTCACACTGGCGGACGTTGTCAAAACATCATTAGTAGTGTTGCTTACTACATCGTCCAATAAGGTTAAAATTTCCAAAATAAAGAAATCGTTCCCATTGTTAGCATCCGCGGCATTGGTTACCGTGCCAAAATTTGCGGTCAAGGTGCCAGCAGGAGCCTCTGCGATAGTCCCTGCCCCGGTGTAGCTAATATTATTCCCCGCAACAATATTGCTGGAGACTAAACTTATACCATCAGGCAATTGAGTCACTACAGTAATGGATTCGCTGTTTCCCTGAATTAAATCAACCCTGACGTTATAGGTAATGGTATCGCCAATCGCAAAATTTTCATCGGTATGAACAACATTGAGGCTATTTTGTATGGCAAGTGAAGAATCAACTGTTACGTTACTGCTTTGGGACTCGTTATAGTTATTTAAATCAGCATCATTGTCATCGTCACTACTTGCACTACTTCCACTTCGTCCCGAACCGCCTGCCAAGCTATTGTAACCCGCAGAAACAATGTTGCTCAGCACCTGTCCAGCAGTGGCATCATCATTCAGTGTCAAATCGTAAGTCATGGTTAGTGTACTGAGAGGGGGTAAGTCGAACACTTGTGCATTCAAGGTATCGTTTGTATTGGTCGTTGTCGTCACATTAAAATCCCCTACGACAAGGGGAGCTGCATTGTCACTGCGAACAACAGCATTCGCATCGTTATCAATGGCTAGCGAAGTGAAAACCAATGCAGGATTAGCGAATAAAAACTCTGCGGGCACGATATTAATTATATTCACGCCATATGCAGTGGCTTCATTGGAAGTATTTTGAATGGTTGTGCTATAGGAGACACTATCCCCAGCAGCACTGCCAGTCGCCCCCGAAGTCACTGCTTGAGTGATCGTCAAGTTGGGTTCTATTACCAAAATAGAATTGCTGTCAGTCAACGCACTACCGATATTTTGATATGTCACCGCACCATCAAAGCGCAAAGAGGTACTATTTTGATTCGATAAGAGATTATCTACCTGCCCTGATAACACAATGGTTAAATTAACCGCATTTAGTGTTGAATTGGTAATAGTGCCAAAATCAAAGGTATAAGCTGATTGCCCGGTCGCCGGCGTGGTAGTGGGGTTTTTACTCGTTGTTAACGATCCCAAACCGTTAAAAGCAATGGCAGAGCCATCGTAACTAAATCCCGTGGGAAGCGTCAGGGTATATACAAAGTTATTTGTGGTTCCAACGGGAATAGAAAGGCTGCCAGTGATATCAATATTGGTGCTCCCCACTGGAAACTTTGCGCCAGAAGAAGTGACTGAGAGTGTTGGCGCATCAGACGTAACCGATGCACTGGCGGTGACTACTAGATCATTAACCGATTGTCCGGAATCATTAGTATTGCCTGAACCAGTGCGTTCCCCGGTATCAGATCCCGAGGCTCCGGGGGTTACCGACCCGGTCCCTTTTGTACCGGGCAAAGAGGTCACTTGCATTTCGGCGGTATTGGTAACGACTTCTTCAAATCCAATATTGCTGTCTACCGTGCCTGTGTATACAACGGTCAGCGTGTCATTGGCTGCTAAATAACGTTCTGAAGCAGATAGGCAACTACTGTCAACGGCAAGTTGATTTCCAGTAAAACTGGCACAAGATGAAATATCGGTGCTGCCCCGTGACAAAGTCGCGGAGCTAAGAGAAAGTGAATTGAATCGAGCAGGTACATTATCTTCAATACTCCAATCCCATGCTCTAGAAACATTTGTGCCGGCCTGATTGGTTGCCGTAAGGGTAAACGTGACGTTATCTCCCCCCGATACGGAGGCTGGAGTGGCATCCTTATTAAGCCCCATGTCACTTTCGACAATGGTGGATGATTCACTGGCAGTGACAGACTGAGGGTTGCCAGCCGCATTATTGTAATTGACTTTTCCTACAATGGTTTTGCTGTCGTTACGGTTATTATCCGTGGTATTAAGCACCAAAACGTTAAACGTAATAATAATTTTTTCATCATCTACGTCATCGTCATTGTTAGTGATATCGCCTAAATCAAACCCTAACGTCTGTCCCGTTTTTGTTGGTGTAATAGACGTATCTGTGGAACTTACAAGGCCTGAGTTACTTCCATCAATGCTGGTACTCATGGTTCCCCTCATTGTGGCCGAACCATCAATGGATCGGTAGCCATCGGGGAGGTCTACTTCCAAAATATCGTCGGTTCCGGTTTCTTTAGACACGCCTTCTGGAATTGTAATCGTGAAAGTATAAGTTAAGATTTCACCAATAGCGGCCTTAATAGGATTAACATCTGATGTCCAAGATTCACTTGAGGTAGAAAGGGCGATTTCAACAGATAACGCATTTATGACTGCTGAAATAGCATGGTTTTTTGACTTTGAACGTTCTCTTGCCGTTACTCCCTCCTGACTAGAGCCAGAAGCATCGACATCTAGACTGTAACTACTACCTGTTATTACGGTACTTAATACTGTGCCGGTATAGGTAAAAGTTACGGAAGCCCCCGCTGCTAAAGAGGTACTATTATTAGCCGTAATGGTTAGGGTTGGGTTGCTATAGCTAAACGTATACCCCGCTGGTGTCGTCCCTTCGGCAATAGACGCTAGATTCAAAAGGTTTTGGCTACCGCTATTAATAACATCGGTAATCACTATATCGTAGGCAGGCGCAGTACCATTATTGGTAACAGTTACACTCATGGTAACTGTATCCCCGGCATCAAGGTTACTGTTAGGTGACACACTGGTCGTCACATTAAGATCGTGCTCAGCAAAGTTGCCCGACACTGAATCTGAGATTTGAGCACCTGTAAATCCGGTAAAAGTTACCGACCCAGATAATGTCTTGTCTTGAAGTGATGACGTAGCGGCGTTATTAACATCATCGTCTACCACTGCATCAAAGGATAAAATAAAGCTATTGTTGGTACGGTTATTATCGCCAGTGACAATAGTGGTCGTGGGACTATCAAACGTAAAAGTGACCGTTTGTCCTGTCGAAATAGCACCGGTTACTACGACTGTTGGTGAGGCATCTATCGTTCCTACAAAGCCGGTTAAATCATAGGTATCACTGGCATTGCTGTATTCCAGTCCAATAGGTAATTCAAACGAAACCTGAAGGTTTTCCGTTTGTCCCTCACTCAAAGTGATTGTATTCGAATAACTGACAGTATCACCAACAACCAGATTGGGAGCCTCCGCCCCCGGCGATATACTGTTTATGCTGGAATTGATTTTTGGAGCATCAATAACGGATAGGCTGTTATCTGTTTTGGCCGGAAATTTAGCGGCACCGGAGCTGCTTGCCCAAACAACACTGGCAGTGGTAGTAAGTTCTTCTCTAGGGTTGACGTTTGAATCAAGGGTTCGAGTAAATGTAATTATCGCGGTGTCGTTGGTAAATGGTGCTCCTTGCGAACCGTCGTTGACAGCTAATGTACCATTTAAGATTAGCCCGCTTTCCAACGTTCCAGAAGTAGTGATATTACTGCCATTTCCATCTAAAACAGAGATCAAACTGGCTGAACTCATTCCAGTAATATTCGCTACCGTAGCAATAACATCTGTGGCACTGGCACCACCCGTATTTTCAATGGTGAGTACGAAAGTATTGGTATCACTTGCGTCCGTCGTTGATATGTCACCGTCTACTGGCAATGTTGATGCGGCAGGCGCAATAATCGCGTCAGGGTTGTCCGAAGACGACATACCGAGCGTCACATTCAAATCCGGCGCTCGGGTTGTAATCTGTGCATTTGAAATTGAAGATTGGGTTTGTCCGCTACTGTTATTGGTTGAAACCTGTAGAAGGTTGGTCAAGAATAAATTATCAGCAAAAGGTTCATCAACAACGGTAACATCTAAATCCACCGCAATAATGCGTGAAGTGGACGCATCCACATCTAAATTTGGCCAATTGATCGTAATGGAGTTGGTGGCAGCGTCAGTGGTAATGCTGTTAGGTGTTAATCCCGCAGTATCGGTAGCTGCAAGCGTAATGTCATTACCAAAGGTCGTATTTATATCGGATACATCAAAGACGGGAAGTGGCAAAAAGTCTTGAAAAACAATAGATTCAGTATCACCCGAGGGCACTGTTAATTCGAACCTGAAAGTGGCGGTATCCCCGGGCAGGTACTGTGGCTGCCCGTTTACAATGCTTTTACTGGAAGCAACATTACTGACGGTCACTCCTGATGAAGACGTATCATTACAACCGCTGGCACCCGCAACGAGACTGTAATTTGCTACGGTGGATGTTGCGATTCTATCACTTGCCAGTATCGGATCAGGCGCGGCATTAAAATCTTCATCAAGTGATGCCGTATACTCAATGACGATTACTGTACTTGGGGAAAGATTCCCGGTCATATTGTGAATATCATAAACCACCGTGTAACTACCATCGCCATTAGCGGTAATATTTGGCGTAATGGTCTCTCCGCTACCCGCGACGGTTAAACTGGAATGAGCACCAAAGGTTAAACCATCACCTAAAGTATCTGTTACGACTAAACTATTCACTGTGGCAAATGAAGACACTTGAATATTGTTGGTGATCGTTACCGTTGCACCGGGGATATTGCTTGATGTACTGCTAGATTGTTGAATGGCTAGGTGTTTAGCGGTAAAACTTGTGGTGTCATTTGCCTGATTAAGAGGCGCACTGGAAAAATTGGCATCCATTGTGCTGTTGTTACTGATACTTTGTACGGCACAGGTCGTTTCATCTAATATATCTGTGACATAAGCAGTATAGGAAAAGCTCGCGTCTGAAGCACTCGTTGTACCTGTGATACTGGTGCAACTTGCTTGAAATCCCCCTCCGGGGACAGCAAGAGATGGTTCACTTGTGACCAGACACCCTGTACCACCCGTTGCCGTTGCGCTTCCAGAATATTGTAACGCGTTATCCAGTGTGTCTGCCATGCTCGGAGTTTCAATGATTTTGGTATTGGCAACATCAATTGAAAAATTAAACCCAACAGGAAATGCCAGACCAGGTACACGTTCACTTTCAGGTGGCGTTGCTAAAGCAGAAAAAATAAATAGCGATGGGGTAATTTGCGCATCATTCAAAGTCCCTTCTGTAAAACCGTTTTCACCTGTTGCAGTATCTCCAAACTGGTAAACAGGTTGAAACCCTACAGTAAGTGCGGTGTTTAGTTGCGCATTGGCATCCATAGAAAGGCAAATTGTGGACTTAAGGTCTGGTCCACCGGCGACGACGGAACCAAGAGGGAGAATAACATGATAGTAATCATTGTCTTGTATTCCAGAGACTGCACTTTCGGTAATAGGGTCTGTAAGTGTTCCGCCAACAGGAAATGTACCGACATTGGTTAGGGTAATACCTGAACCAAACATCGATGCCGAATCAAAGGTTATCTCGGGTGGTAAAAATACACGATAGTAAGGGCCAAAACCGGGGGAGCCGGTATTGGAAAAGAGGGTATCAAAACAAAACTGCTCGCCAAGCTTACTTTGGGAAGGGAGATCGTTAGTGATTATCGGTGTTTGAGAAAATGCATTAAAAGCACAAAATAATGTCGTAATACTAAATACAAGAAATTTTTTCAATCGCGAGTACATCTCCATTCCCCAATGGCTTTAATTTGCAAAACACCATGGCCAATTTAAATAGATTACATGGTGTTATAAACACCACATGGAGGTAAACATTTAAACCGTCATGTTGCAATTTTTATCTCTACATCATTTCTAAATATCTTAATTAACAATACTTAATACTGATATATTTTTAAAAAACATATACTTGAAAAAATATTGTTGCAGAAACATTTAGACAAAAAGACGTCCACCACTACACAAGAGCGGCGCGTATTGTATATCACCCAAGAAAAAACGAAAACCAAATATTTTACCTAATGCAACCTGAGTTCAGGAAAATGAAATGACCTTCTCCCCCTACATTTTCGTAGAATGAAAAAGCCTATACATTGAGTTCAAATTGGCTACATTGAGTGCTATTGGAGAGGTGGTACAAGAAAGGTATTGTCGTATTGAGGTTAACTAAAGTAGTGCAAAGTATTAACATTAGTTTTGATCAGACTACATTGCTTAAACCCTTTATGGTCCGGAATTTCCAGTTGTTCTGAAAGCAGCATAAGGGTTGCAAACCCAGCTTCAATTTCTAATACCAACCCAATTCCGTTATCTATTTCCGTTTGCAATGAAACAACCGGTGTTATTGGCAACGCGTCATCAATGGTTTTGAACAACCAGCTTTTATTAGCAATGACTTTGTGAAAGTTTTTAGCAGCTACTGCATGTATCACCATTTGGAATATCACCGGTTCTGATATTTTAGGAAATGCATGACATAACTTTTCAGCAAACCCATGATACTCAGCAGCTTGTTCCAGCGTGATTGTTTGACAAAACTCTGGCTTTATTGTGAGTTGTTTAGATTGATAGGCAGTCATAAATATATCATCTGACGCTAATTCCAACGCCAGACAATCATTTTTAGGAAGATATCGCCATTGCCAGTTTGGCAAAGGGGAACGGATCATAGGGTTGCCTCCACTCTAGTTAACTGAACTTGGGATAAGCAACACCTTCCAGCACCACTAAATCTATGCCTCTCAGTGTTATATTTACCCTAAAGAGGTCCAAAGCTAGTTATTTTATTCCTCTGACCAGAGTATCCACTAATTCCGGGCCTTGATAGATAAATGATGAATATATTTGTACTAAACTAGCACCCGCATCTAACCGAGCCTGTGCTGATTCTACAGAATCGATCCCCCCCACGGATACAATAGGCAATTCACCCTTTAAAGCATCTGCTAGGGTTTTAGTCACCTGTAAGCTTTTTTCTTGTAAGGGCAAACCCGATAAACCTCCGGCTTCCTTCGAGTGCTGCAATCCTTCAACATCGTCTCTGGAAATAGTGGTATTGGTTGCAATCACCCCTTCAATTTCGGCACGTCTTAACGAATCAGAGATAGATTGAATTTCCTCGACAGAAAGGTCAGGAGCAATTTTAACGAGCAACGGTACTTTCTTCCCATGCTGATCTGTTAGTTTGGTTTGTCCTTGCTTCAAACCATCCAATAACTTATCTAGCGCTTCACCATATTGAAGGTTTCTTAAGCCAGGTGTATTGGGTGAAGAAATATTAACCGTTATATAACTGGCGTGAGGGTAAACCTTTTCTAAACAATGTAAGTAATCATCCAGCGCGTGTTCTTCGGGGGTGACTTTATTCTTACCAATATTAATGCCTAACACGCCGTTAAAACTTGATTGCTTAACCTGATCAATCAAGTAATCCACACCTTTATTGTTAAACCCCATTCGATTAATAATGCCCTTTGCATCTTTAATCCTGAATAGTCTGGGTTTATCGTTCCCTGCTTGTGGCTTGGGTGTCACCGTTCCTACTTCAACAAATCCAAATCCCATTGCGTCGAAAGCATTAATACACTCTCCATTTTTATCCAATCCAGCAGCTAACCCAACAGGGTTCGGGAATTGTAGCCCGAAGACTTCAACCGGATTATTAGGAATATTTTGAGCATAAAACGAACGGAGAAAGTTATCTTGACTATTTTTTAGGAACCACATCGTCAATTCGTGACTCAATTCCGCATCAAGCTGAAATAAGGCGGTCTGGGCCAATCCATACATCTAAGTTTTTCCTACTATAAAAAAGCCCGGCATTTTGCCAGGCTTAGATTAACTATAAGGGAACGCTTTTATCTAATGTTCAATCTTGAACTCTAAACAAATACTCCCTTGGGTTACTTACCCACAATTTAAGCTTAACAACATCAGTTCCCTAAGTGCAACTGAGAATTTTGCAAATTCGTGAGTTTTGCTGGTTTTAAACTCTGCCATCATATGATACCAACGTTCAAGTAAGTGCTGCTGCTCGTCAATCCATTTATCCAAAATCTTGTCAGCGTTATTGCCTTTCTTATCCCAACTAAGAATTACGGTAGTTAGTGAACGTTGCTGCCAATCTAGTTCTTCACGATAAGCTGCTCTGGCCATTGCCTGCCAGTGATTAGCAACAGATTGATTATTAATCTGTTCCAAAAACCAGTGCAGTTCTAATTTGGAACCTAGCAAGAAATATAAACGCGAAATTAAAGCGATATCTCTTTCTTCGGTTGCCGCTACTTGAGCAAGATCCATACATGGGAACAAGTTACTTAAACTAGACACTTGGTAAGCGATACCCTGAGGCACATTTTTATTGGATAGCGCCAACACTTTGGCTTCCATCTCATCGTATTCTTCAGGAACCAAATATTTTTGCAGATTGCGATTTAGATCATCTAACGCAGGGCTATAGAATTCAATACATGATTGAATATCCTCGCCTTTTTTACCATGGCGCATATACCATCTGGAAGCACGTCTTAATGTTCTACGTAACGTAATTTGCATGTCTAGCTGGACATTAGCTGAAACCTTGTTGTCCAGTTTTTCAATGGCTTCCCATAATTCTTGCTTATTGAAAATACCTTTTACTACGATATAAGCATTGGCAATTTCAGATACTGATGCACCAGTTTCTTCCTGCATTCTAAACAAGAAATTCAAGCCCATATCATTAATCATGTTATTTGCTAATTTCGTGGCAATAATTTCAGCCCGTAATGGATGATCTTCCATACTATTAGCAAATCTTTCCTGCAATACTTTAGGGAAAGCAGTGATTAATAATTGTCCATGAAATGCATTGTTAGTAATTTCAGGAATGTTTAATTTTTCTTTTAACACCATTTTGCCGTAGGCAATTAATACCGACAACTCTGGTCGAGTTAAACCTCGGCCCATTGCGAGTCTTTCCGACAATTCATCGTCTGAAGGAATAAATTCCAGTTCACGATTTAAGTACCCTTCCCTTTCCAATGCATGGATAAAGCGAATTTGCTCTTTTAACGAGCCGGGACCATTAAAATTGGTAATAGAGATTGACTGGGTTTGACGATAACAATCTTGCAACACCAATTCTGCAACATCATCTGTCATGTCAAACAACAATTTATTGCGCTGCTTAGTTGTCAGATCACCAGCGTTAACAAGTGAATTCAATAGAATTTTAATGTTAACTTCATTATCCGAGCAATCAACACCACCAACGTTATCAATAAAATCGGTATTAGCTCGACCGCCACAACTCGCATATTCAACTCGACCAAGCTGGGTAACACCCAGATTACCGCCTTCTCCGATAACTTTCGCTTTCACCTCGGAACCATTTACACGAACATCATCGTTGGCTCTATCACCACAATCAGCGTGAGTTTCCTTACCGCCTTTGATGTACGTTCCAATGCCGCCATTCCAGAATAGGTCAACCTGCATTTTTAACGCGTTATGAATGAGTTCGTTTGGCGTCATTGAAGATTGGCGGGTACCCAGCCATTTCTTCATTTCAGGTGAGAGGTCAATTGATTTGGAAGCTCTTGAGAAAACGCCACCACCTTTGGATATCAAAGGTTTACTATAGTCATCCCAAGATAAAGACGGATTCTCGAATAATCGTTTACGCTCTACATGTGATTTTTTTGCGTCCGGATTTGGATCGAAGAAAATATGGAGATGATTAAAGGCCATAATCAATCGAGTATGTTCTGACAGTAACATACCATTCCCAAACACATCGCCGGCCATATCACCAACGGCCATACAGGTAAAATCAGTGGTTTGACAATCGACATCCATTTCACGAAAATGCCGTTTTACACTCTCCCAAGCGCCTCGTGCAGTTATTCCCATTCCTTTATGGTCATAACCAACACTGCCCCCAGATGCAAAGGCATCACCTAACCAGAAGTTGTATTCACTTGAAATAGAATTTGCGATATCCGAAAAAGTGGCGGTTCCTTTATCTGCGGCAACAACTAAATAAGGGTCATCATCATCATGACGTACAACATCCGCCGGATGAATGACTTTGCCATCAATAATGTTATCCGTAATATCGAGTAAACTTCGAATAAATATTCTGTAACAAGATTTACCTTCTTCAAAGATTTCATCTCGCCCTACTTTTTCGTGCTGTTGTTTACAAACAAAGCCGCCTTTAGCTCCTACAGGAACGATAACCGTGTTTTTAACCTGTTGTGCCTTAACCAGGCCCAATACTTCGGTTCTAAAGTCTTCTTGACGGTCAGACCAACGCAAACCACCACGAGCAACCTTCCCACCACGCAGATGTACACCTTCAACCCTTGGTGAATAAACGAAAATCTCGTACTTGGGAAGTGGAAGTGGCATTTCCGGAATTAATTTCGGCTGAAACTTGAAGGAAATATAAGGTTTAGCTTGCCTATCTTCGCCTTTTTGATAAAAGTTGGTACGAAACGTTGCTAAAATCATATCTAAATAACGACGAATAATGCGGTCGTCATCTAGGTTGGCAACCAGTTCAAGACATTGCTTAATTTGGCCAACCAAATCATTTTGAATTTCTTCGCTTTGTTTTATTTTTGGATCAAACCGGTGTTTAAACAGATCCACTATTAAAATTGCAATATTGGGATAGCGATCAAGAGTATTAGCAATATAGTCATTACTAAACGAGCTACCTGTTTGACGCATATATTTTGCGTAAGAGCGTAATATAGTAACCTGACGCCCTGTTAATCCAGCCCCAAGAACCAATCGGTTAAAACCATCATCTTCTAGTTTCCGGTACCAAACATGGGAGAAAGCCTCTTGGAATAACTTCATAGCGGTGGTCATATTCAAGCTGCCACCAGTGCTATGCAACATGGAAAAATCCATAATCCAATTGATCTCGCCATCACTGCTTTTTACTTGGTATGGGCTTTCATCGATAACTCTTAAACCAAAGTTTTCCAGCATGGGTAAAACAGCTGACAAGTGAATTGGCTCATTTTTATGAAAAAGTTTTAATCGAACGGATTGGCTATCCGTTCTTTCTTCTTGTGGACGATAAAACAACATGTCCAGAGTATGGTTTTCGTCCAGTAATTCGAGTTTTTCAATATCAACAACGGTGACACTTGGTAAATTGCGTTCTTTATAGCTAGGTGCAAACGCGTTCGCGTACTTTTCCTCGAAAGCTTTACCTTTTGCTTCGCCATGAGACGCTCTAATAGCGCTAGACAGCTTATCGCTCCAACTTTTCGTCAGCTCTACGATATTGTTCTCGATTTCCTTCACATTAATTTCCGCACTGTTGTTTTCTACTCGAACCATGTACTGCGTTCGAGCGTACACAGATTCAGAAAAGTAAGTGGTAAACTCCACTTCTTCATCGCTACTAAAGGACTTTTGCAATAACTCTTGGGTGTCTTTACGTAACTTGGTGTTGTATCTCTCTCTTGGAACAAACACCATGCAAGAGTAAAAGCGTCCAAATAAATCTTTGCGCACAAATAAACGAGAGATGCCCCGTTCTTGCATCTGAAAAATTCCAAGCACGATGCCAAGTAATTCTTCATCAGTACCTTGCAGTAACTCATCTCTTGGGTAGGTTTCCAAAATATTTAGCACGGCTTTGTATGCATGCGAACCTTTATCAAAACCGGTTTGATGGCAAACCCGTTCAATTTTGTATTGCAATACAGGTAACTGGGTAACACTACTATTGTAAAATGAAGCCGAATAAAGACCGATAAAACGATCTTCCGCTACTACCGTACCATTTTTGTCATAGCTCTTGATCCCAATGTAATCCATATAAGCAGGACGATGAACCCGGGATCTTGTATTGGTTTTGGTTAAAATAATAGGGTCTGAGTTTAGCGCCGTTTCTCTGGCCGATAATGGAAGGTGCGATAACAATCTAGGGCGTTCACTAGTGGAGTTTTTCATTAACCCCAAACTAGAATCATTATCAGGATTCCACTGATAATCACCTTCGATTGCAGTAGCCGAGTAATGTCGGTATCCCATTAAGGTAAAATTATGGTTTCTGACCCAATTTAAAAATTTGGTTACTTGTTTCTTACGTTCTTCATCACAAGGCAAATCAGAATTATCACATTTATCGATAACGCTATTTAGCGCTTCTCGCATTGGTTTCCAATCAGTAACAGCAAGTGAAACTTCATCAACTACAGAGTGTAGTTCGGCAACCAATGCATTTAGTGCGTTTTTATTTGTTTGACGATCAATTTCAATTAAAAAGACGGTATTTCTACTCACACCCTTAACTTTACTTTCGGATGCTTCAAAGCTTACCAATTCATGATCTTTATTACGTTTGACGGTAATTGGGCTATGTAATAACAAATGTGCCGATATGCCTAAGCGATTTAAGGTCATCCGAACGGAATCAACCAAGAACGGCATATCTTCTACAATAATCTCCACAATGGTATGCATAGACTGCCAGCCACTGCGAGCCAAATCGGGATTGAAAACCTGAATCGTAGGTTTGCTTGCATCAAACTTGATAAATTCATTCCACAAACTCAACGCAGCACCGTATAAGTCGCTGTCGTTTCGGTGTTCCAAATCTTCTTTTGGAATGTTGTGGTAAAGGTTGCGAGCAAATTGCTCCACTAATTTAGCTTGGGAACCGTCAACTTTCTTTCGAATAAACTGGTACACATTCTCCAAAAGAACAGAGTGCTGATTCGATTTAACCTTCATGTTATAGCCTTTTAGGTACAGAGAAATCCATCTTTCGATTTATTATTGTTAGTAAACCTTCCAAACGAGGTTAATCAATCAAAGTTCTGAGTAGTAAAACACGAGATCAATTAAACACCGGTTCATTTAGACATTAGATTAATTGGACGTTAGATCACTATCGTCTTGGCTTAATTCTAGAGCATTTTAAATTATTAACAATTGTTTGAAATAACAATTATTTGGAGGAAATTTTGAGTGACGGATAATTATGCAAACAAGATAAATAAAAAAGCAGAATTCGGTGTTTATTCTTTCTCAATAATTAGGAAAATTAGGGGTAAATTGGCCATTTACCCCTAAAATAACTAGCACTCGTTCTGCTTTTTCCAGAATAATGCAGCCAGAGCTGGTAAGACCAGAATAGCACCTAACATGTTCACAACAAACATAAAGGTAAGCAGTATCCCCATGTCCATTTGAAACTTAAGTGAAGAGAAAACCCAAGTACTGACGCCAACGGCCAAAGTAATACCAGTAAACAATACTGCACTTCCCCGTTCTTTTAACGCCTCAATATAGGCTAAACGACAAGGCATACCTTCTCTTAACTTTTGATTCATTGTAGACAGAATATAAATACCGTAATCGACGCCTATACCAACACCTAGTGCAATAACCGGTAATGTTGAAACCGTAAGGCCAATCTCAAGAAATGTCATTAGACCTTGTGCCAATATTGATACTACATACAAGGGAATGATTACCGACAATGTGGCCTTTATAGATTTAAAACTAATTAAACAAAGTAATACCACGGCCCCAAAAACATATACCATCATTGGCGCTTGAGAAGCACTAACAGCTTCGTTTTTAGCAGCCATTACACCAACCGGCCCTGAAGCAAGTTTAAAGCTTAAATCTGGCGTTGAGAACTCATCACGATATTGTTTAACAGCAGCAACGACACGATTAATAGTTTCTGCTTTATGATCTTCCATAAATAAGATCACTGGCATAACTGAGCAGTTGCTATTTAACAAACCAGAAGTTGTCGGGACTCGACCAACGGCCTGTACCAAAGTTTGCTGATTTCTCGGTATAACCTTCCATTTCGGGTTGCCTTCGTTATAGCCTGCATTTACTCGTTTTGAAACTGAAGCGAGACTAATAGCCGACTGAACACCTTCAACATTACGCATTTTCCACTGAAATGAATCAATAGCATTCATGATATCGAAATCAGTACAAGCTTCAGATTTTGCTTCAATTAATACAGAAATATAGTCAACAGTGATTTCAAATTTATCCGTAATCAGGAACGTATCTTGATTATAGCGAGACGATTCATGCAATGCAGGTGCACCGGCATGCAGATCCCCTATTTTCATTTTCTCTGATTGATACCATCCAAATGCGAATAACACAGCCGTGGCAACAAGAATATACTTTGACGTTTTTTTACTTGCGCAAGTTCCAATTCCGGTCCAGATTCGGTTGACCAAATCATCATTTTTGGTGGCCATTTTGGCTTTATAACCTTCGCCCAGCTTTAGATAAGACATTAAAAGCGGCAACAGCAACAAATTAGTTAGAATGATTACTGCAACACCCATACTCGCCGTTATCGCTAATTCCCTAATAATACCGATATCAATAACAAGTAAAGTCATAAAACCAACAGTATCGGAAATCAGTGCAATACCACCAGGGATTAATAGACTTCTGAAAGCTTTTCTAGCGGCTTCCTTACAATCACTGCCCCTAACAACTTCTTTGCTGACTGAATTGATCATTTGCACACCATGGCTAACGCCAATAGCAAATACCAAAAATGGGACCAGAATAGACATGGGATCTAAACCAAACCCAATAATAGTGAGTAACCCCATCTGCCACACAACGGCTATTACAGAGCACAACAAAGGCAAAACAGTGAGCATTAAAGAACGCGAAAAGAAAAAGACCATTACAGCTGTTATAGCGAAAGCAATAGCAAAAAACGTCACAACATCTTTTGCGCCATTCGCTACATCACCAATCATTTTTGTAAAACCAATGATATGTACACTGGTTCTATCGTCTTCGAAGTTACCTCGCAATTCACTTTCCAGTTGCTCAGCCAACCTAAGTGTATTTAGTTTCTCACCTGTTTTGGGGTTCAACTCCATCAATTGCGCACTAACCATTGCACACTTGAAGTCATCGGATACTTGACGGCCGACAATACCGGCCTTAGTAATATTCTCAGATACCAGCTTTAAAGCAGCGGGGTGCGCAGGATTGAAATCTGCAGGAATTACAGGTCCGCCGGCAAATCCACCTTCAACAATTTCAGTGAAACGTGTAGAAGAAGAATAAAGCGACTTTACCTGAGAACGATCGACGCCAGGAATAAAAAATAATTGATCATGTAGACCTTTTAATTTAACAAAAAAGTCTTCATTAAAAATATCACTTTCTTTATCACAAAAGGCAACTAGTACGCTATTCGCACCACCAAAATCCTTTCTATGCTTCATATAATTCTGCATATACTCATGATTAAGGGGAATATTTTTAGTAAATGCAGCGTCTAATTTTAGCTGGGTGGCCTGAAATAATAAGAAACCCGTCGTCACAAAAAATAGAAAAATAACCGCTAGGCGATTACGAAATACAAATGATTCAAAATGATCAATGATCTTATTCATTAGTTACCCTGATTGTTTAAGGGCAGCTCCTTCACCCCAACTTCGGAAACAGCAATTAACTTGTTATTAAAAACAGTGGCAGCAACCAGTGCCTTTCCATCTTCCGTTTGCATTAGCTTTACCCCATCATCCGAGATCCATAGTTGAGTCCCGTTATTTCCAATCAAAAGGGTATTTTTGTCATCTACCTGTACGATAGAATTGAACGTTGATGTGGTTTTAGTTTCTATCCGTTGCCAATTAGTCATAGCAGCGTCAGAGCGATACACAGAACCACGAAGTCCAGATGCTAAAACAGATTTATCAGCTAGAACCTGGATATCAAAAAAAGACCCGTTGTAACCCGTCTCAGTCCGATTCCAGTTTTTACCATAATCATCACTATATGCGATGAGTCCGGTTTCACCGGCTACAAATAATTGGTTATTTGAGTATGACAGACGATTTAAATGCGGCAATATTGACGCCATTTCCTCGCGATAAAATTCAGGATCTTCATCCTTTAATGATTCGACATACTCGCGATCATCAGGATGTAAAAACGATGGATGATATTCTCGGAACCAAGTTTCGCCACCATTTTCAGTACGGAAAAACACACCGTAAGCACCAATTGCTACACCGTTTTGTTCATCCTTAAAGTGGATATCAAGCAAAGGACGTTCTAACTCGGGGAGATATTGTTTAACTTGCCAACTTTCGCCATCGTCGAGGGATCCAATGATCACAGAGTCATGGCCAACAGCCCACAAACTATTCTCAGCGATATAAACACCGCTTAATACAGATTGTGTCGGAACCGATTTTTGTTGCCAATTTTGACCATCGGAAGACATTAAAATATGTCCCCGCTCTCCCACGACAATAACTCTGGAAGAATCATTATCAATATCCAGCAATAGCGATTCAGAAGCCAATGGTGCAATAAACGCATGAACATTGTCTTGTTCATTTGCGTTGTTCATTCCAGCGTACAAAGACACTGATAGATAAGATGATACCGCTACAAAATGTGATAATTTCATATTAGATAAATAACTAAAGGGATCCTTGATCCGGACCGAATTATGTTAATCCAATAACTTCTTGGCATGTAGAGGGCATATAAAGGGTTTACTATGTTTCTTTCACGCCATACAAGAAGCTAATAAACCACCAGGTTTTACTTAAACAACTCTTCCACAAAACAACAGCGACAAACAATCCTAAATCATTTGCCGCTGTTTTTTATGAATGAATCAATAATACTCACTAATAAAAACTAGCGACGACCTTCTCTTCTCAATGCTTGAGGAGTAAATTCTAGGTCTTTTAGTTCTAAGTCGAACTCATACATTTTTTCTTCGTTGTCCAAACCATTAGCCAAATAACGACGCGCATTCAAATCGTGATTTACGTCTAATGTTGACCAATGAGTAGGAATTTCATAATAGTTTACGCCATAAGCAATATGTACACGATATAACTCACCTCGATTATCATACATATCAGCAACTTGAACCTGCCAACTATCTTCATCGATGTGGAATACACGTTTGGAATATACATGGCGCAAGCCATCTTTCAACGTAGCTTCAACAACCCATACACGATGCTTTTCATAGCGTGTTAGATCGGGAGCAATGTGTCCAGGTTGTAAAATATCGGAATACTTAACCGAGTTGCTATGTAACTTGTAGTTGTTATAGGCAACGTACATCTCTTTTTTGCCTTTCAACTCCCAGTTATAGCGATCCGGTGCACCGTTAAACATATCAAGATCATCGGCCGTTCTCAAACCATCAGAAGCGGTTCCTGGTGCATCATATGCTACGTTAGGTGCACGTCTTACACGGCGTTGTCCAGTGTTATACGTCCAAGCTTGACGAGGTTGTTTAACCTGATCCATTGTTTCAAATACCAACAACGCTGTACCTGCCAAACGTGCCGGTACAGTAACTTTCTGCTTGAATTTGAACAACATATTCTCTTCAAACAAGGTAGCCGGTGTTGCATCTTTATTAGAATACTTAACCATTAATACATCATCGAAACCAATGACGGTGTAGTCTCCAGCAGCCGTTGGTGCGGCTTGTCCACCAAAGCGTTTTACCGCTTGTCCACGATAGCGCAACAAATGGTTCCAAACGGCTTCCAATCCATTTTGAGGAATTGGAAAAGGAATGGCCTTAGAAGCATTTTTTACACCGTTTCCACTCTTAACCAATTCAGCATTAGCTGCATTCACCTTAGCTGATTCATAAATCCATTCAGGATTAGAAGCAGTTCTGCGCGATTGGTATACCGGCATACGGAATGTGCTTGGGTAAGTTTCAAATAATTTGACCTGGCCATCAGACAAGAACTTAGCATGTTCTTTGTAGTTTTGACCTGTGATCATAAATAACGGTTTATCATTTGGAAAAGGGTCAGGATGGAAATCACCGACTTTGTATCCAGCTGGAGGGGTAGTAATACCACCATCCCATGCCGGAATGCTTCCATCAGCATTGCCTGCCTTTTCACCACCAAGCGGCGTTAGCGTTGTACCGAGTTTGGCTACTTCTGCTTCTGAAACCTTCGCGTGTGCAAGAGATACGCTCAACGCTAAAGTGATAGCACTGGTAACAAGGGCTATTTTTTTCATTCTAATTCTCTCCCCCAGAACTATATAGAATACTTAATATTGAAAGATATAAAGTCACGGTCAGACAACCCATTTGCTTGCCCACCACCCCAGAACGCATTGTACGATGCTGTAGCGGAAAGCTTGCTTAAGTAATCAAACGTGAATGCAATACTGGATGATTTTCTACCTTCAAAGAAAAGAAACATTGGATTGGGTGTGTAACCATCAACATCATGAGAAAAGGTTGCCCTTACACGTAAGTTGATTCCCGACATAACGTTATTAAAATCAGCGATACCTAATAAACGGTAACCCCACGCATCATCGGTAGCAAACTGCCCTACAGTTTCTGGCCCATTTGACAAGCCAACATGCAAGCCTTCACGAGTACTAATGACAGTACCATCAGCAGCAACTAGAGGCTGAAGAGAGGCCGTACGGAAAGTACCTGGTACTTCCAATCTTAACTCTGACGGGTCAGGCATGTCTTGTAATTTCACATAACCGACTTCACCCAATAAGATTAGGTTGTCCGTTCCTAGTGACGGGCCAAAAACATGACTAGCTGTAACCTGTGCTTGAACAGTATCTAATTCAATATAACCATTGATAAAATCACGAGGTCCAGGAGTGACACCAAAAAAGCTGTCATATTGAGAAATACCAGCTAAATCAGGTCTTAGTCCAGCTGCTGCAAGCTGTTCCGGGAAAGCAGCATAAAGCGTTTCTACATCATCAACTTGAATTGGTTCATCTTGACGAAATGCAATTTCACCCGCTACAGATGTTTCACCAATATTAGTATTGAAGCTCATGCCATAAAGTTTAATATCTTCAGGATAGAACGCTGATGCCTGCGGAAACGCGAGAATATCAGTAATATTATGAGACGTGATTTCATTAGTGGCTAAGAAGGTTACACCCTGCCCTAGTCCAGAAGCTGTATAGTCAGCAGCTAAGCCAGAAAGTAAAGGACGTTTGGAATGGTAGTTGATGTGGTAAAAACCAAATTCAGTATCATTCAAATCTTCAGCTAAGTAACTTACTTTAACACCATATTGACCCTGATCATCAGCATCATTATGGAAACTATCACCATATGGACGAACGGCCACTTTAGTTGCATGAGAAAGTAAAGCTGCTCCCGCCGTAGCTGGATCAAGACCGCCACGAATCTGATCACCCAAGGCATTCAAAGAATTTAATAAAAAGTCTGCGTCAATATCCGGGTTACGTGAAAAAGCTAATTGGATATTATTTAGATAACCACCATCACCTGCAAAGTCATTGGTGGAGAAATAACTGCCAGAAACCGGCAAGATACTTCTTTCGTACTCATATTGGTAATACGCTTCCACACCAATTGTGTCGGTTAGACCGATTGAAGCATATAAAGTACCTACAGGAATAAATACTTCTTTTAGCTCAGCACCTGGTGCTCTAGCTCTAGAAACATCGACAGGGTTGATGGTGTTAATACCATGTTGAATAAAGGTACTTTCACCCCAGCTGATCACCTGATCACCCAAACGAATTGATACTGGCACTTCACCTATATCAAAATCTGCATAAACAAAGGTATCTAATAAACGAAAATCTTTACAAAGATTTTCTCTTGCACGGTCATCCACACAAGGATCATTTGGTCTATCTAAACCAGATAGCTGGCTGGAAATCGGGTTTGTCCAGCTACGTTCGCCGTTTTCAAGTTTAGCGTCGTAAAAGTACATCCCACGAACAAACAAGCCTACGTTTTTGTAGTTCAGTTCTAATTCGTGAGTTCCTTTTAACAAGAGAGAGAACATCTCGCCTTTGTCAAAGTTAAGGTTTCCGTTGTCAACATTTGCAGAATAAGAACCAGTATCTGAGTTTAACGCCCAAATATCCTCACCACTGTATATGTTGTTGGTGACCATGTTGTAACCTGTCCAATCGAGATTGCCCAAGTTACTTTTACCAATTGTGTTGAAATCACGTCCTTCAACACGAATTCCCGTTCCCAAGGAAAAAGTGGAATCCAACGTGACAGACAAATCACCTTTACTCCAGCTTGCGGCCTGTACAGGCGCATTCAGGGATAAAGCTATTGCTAAACCCATAGCTAGAGGTGACTTTTTGATGATACGTGACCCTATTTTCATATTTTTAATTCTCCCCTGTCTTTGCAGGATGGGTTGGTGTGCTCTTATTTTTAAAACCTTTTTACAAGATGTAACAAGCGATGCAGCAAAGGACCTATCGCCCTCATAACAATCTACCTGTTATCTCTTTTTCTATCAGGTTTGATAAGCGCCAGGCTCCCTCGAATACCCTACGCCCATAATTTGATTAACAAAATAATTACATCATTTTAAAGCATACGCAAGAACAAATCCTACCAGTTAACACGGTATGAATGGCAAATCGGTTCTTATTAAATTCCGTTTACTTAATTCATTTTTTCAAACGACTGTACTTTATTTTGGGCATCAGTAACAAGTCGAAATCTTCCCTTTATTCCTGTGCGAGTAACAAACGGTCGCAAATTAGACGTAGGCAACTGAACTCGCTCACCACTTTCTGCACGAATTAAAGCGGTATTATTTCCGGGAACATATAGTTTTTCACATTGAGGATAGCTTAAATCTAAAAAGAAATGATAAGTTGCCACTTAAAAGTTCCTTATTCATTAAAAATGTAGTGCTTTACTTACTTTTTCATAAAGATCCGGACTTAAATCCGGCTCATTCGCTATTCTCATTAATTGCGCCTTCATCAAATCCTGTCGTTCATCACCGACATAACGATTCCACTGATTGAGGGGTGTAATTATTCTAGATGCTACCTGAGGATTAATCTTATTTAATTGAATAACAGAGTCTGCAAGGAACTTATAGCCACTTCCATCTAACTTGTGAAAGCCAACAGTATTGTAAAAAGCAAAGGTGCCAACAACCGCTCTCACTCGGTTTGGATTACTTGTATTGTATTGGGCGTGTGATGTTAACAGTGAAAGGCGAGCTAAAATATCTTCCGCTTCGAGTCCAGCATGCAAGGCAAACCATTTATCCAATACCAATACATCTTCTCGCCATTTAGCCTCAAAGTCAGCCATTAATTCTTCAAAAACAGGTAGATTATATTTTTGAGCTGCTCTTAAGACCCCTAAAGAATCAGTCATATTATCTGCTGAATGATACTGTTTAAAAAGCAATTCTTTATGCTGTTCAGTGTGGGCAATATAATATAAACACATATTTTTGAACTGCCTATTCGCTACCTGATTTTGTGTATATTCAAATGGTATAGAAGGCAATGCATGGTATTCATTCAACAAATCATTAGATAAATTTAAGGCTATATGGTTTTGTAAATCAAAACGCGATGTTAACAAGCTATCAACATTTACTGATGTCATCATTTGAGAGAGCGAGTCAAAGGTCGGTACAATCAATAATTCAGCCAATAATGCCAGATCTTTTGGTTTATTCTGGAGCATACAGCGTAAATTTTCGACGATTTTTTGTTTTTTATCTTCTGGAACTTTACCGTTATTGGCATTACCGGCAAAAATAGCATCTGAGTATATTTTTTGACAGGCTTCCCATCGGGAAAAATTATCTTCCGCATTTAGGGCAATACTTGTCAATTCTTCAATGCTTTGTTCATATTGAACTTTTACAGGGGCGCTAAAACTTCTGAAAATGTCTACAACCGGTTTTTCAGCAATGCCAAAAAACTCAAATGTTTGCTCAGATTGTTGTAGATTTAACACCGTTGATACATTGCCATTTGCATCAATTGGCTCAGGTTCACCGTTTGGTGCCAACAACATCATATCAATGGGTATATGCAAATCCTGCTTTTGACTCTGATCAGCTGTTGCCGGTGTATTTTGTTTCAGCGTTAACTTAAAAGTTTGCGCCTCAGCAGAGTGTTGTTCTGAAACAGTCACTTCCGGCGTTCCTGATTGAGAGTACCAGCGTTTAAACAAGCTTAAATCAACGTTTGTTGCATCCTGTAACGCCGCTACAAAATCATCACAAGTTACTGCCTGCCCATCGTGACGAGCAAAATAAAGATCCATACCTGCTCTAAAACCATCTTTTCCAAGCATGGTATAAAGCATACGAATTACTTCAGCTCCCTTATCGTAGACTGTCACAGTATAAAAGTTATTCATTTCAATAACTTCATCTGGACGAATGGGATGAGACATAGGACCTGCGTCTTCCGCAAACTGATGCTCTCTCATTACTTTTACTTGGCGAATCCGATTGATTACCGGTGAAGACATGTCACTACTAAATTGTTGGTCACGAAATACCGTTAACCCTTCCTTCAAACTTAATTGAAACCAATCACGGCATGTCACTCTATTTCCGGTCCAATTATGAAAGTATTCATGAGCAACTATTGATTCAATATTAAAATAGTCTTCATCCGTTGCAGATTCTGGGTCAGCCAATACACACTTGCTGTTAAATACATTTAATCCTTTGTTTTCCATCGCTCCCATGTTGAAAAAATCAACGGCGACAATCATAAAGATGTCCAGATCGTATTCTAGCCCAAAGACGTCTTCGTCCCATCGCATTGCCTTTTTTAAGGAATCTAAGGCGTGCCCTGAACGATAGGCATTACCTTTATCTACAAAGATCTGCAACTGCACTGCTTTACCAGAACACGTAATAAACTGGTCTTCTACCAGATCGAAATCACCCGCAACTAATGCAAATAGATAGCATGGCTTCTTAAACGGGTCATGCCATTTAACCCAATGTGTACCATTCTCTCCCTCTCCCTCTCCCTTACCGAGACAATTTCCGTTTGATAACAGAAAAGGAAAACGTGCTTTATCAGCATGAATTGTCACACTATAGGTGGCTAAAACATCGGGTCTATCAAGAAAATAGGTAATTTTGCGAAAGCCTTCGGCTTCGCATTGTGTGCAAAAAGTGCCATTGGATGCATACAAACCTTCAAGGCTGGTATTATTAGCCGGATCTATTTTAGTTTTTATTTCTAGAGTGAAGTTTTGTTCAGAAATGTTTAACTTCAATTTGCCATCAACAACGGCATAATCTGAAAACGGCTGCGCATTAAGTTGCACATCAATCAACTCAAGTTGTTCACCGTCTAATATTAATTCCCTGTCATGCTCACCGTTGCGACGAATTATGGTTTGAGTGAGTACGATGGTTTCGTTGGGTTCCAACCAAAATGTCATATCAACCTGATCTATTAAAAAATCAGGTTGTTGATAATCGCTCCTTTTTTTCGCAACAGGTGTTACACGCAAATCAGTCATAAAACTCTCCAAAATCACCTACAATTTACAACGAAGATCCAATCCGTGACGCAATTAAGCTTCGTTACCCGCAACTTCTTTCAACTTCGGGGGCTCAATGCGTAATATTTTAATTCCTACTATTGCATAAATGATAGCTAAAATTGGATTGATCAAATTAAATAACGCGTAAATTGCATACTCAAAGGGATGTACCGCTAACACGCTATGCATATACGCACCACAAGTATTCCAAGGTATCAGGGGAGAAGTTAATGTTCCCCCATCTTCCAAGCTTCGAGACAAATTTAATTGGTGTAAACCGCGTTTGGCAAATTCTTCTTTATACATTCTACCTGGCATAATAATCGACATATATTGATCTGCCGTAATGATGTTTGTCCCAAAGCAAGTCAATATAGTACGCGTAATCATATCACCAGCTGAAGTAGCGCCAGTAAGGATGGCATTCACCACGCGTTTTAATAGCCCTATTTTTTCCAACACAGACCCAAAAGTAAGTGCACACATAATTAACCAGATTGTATTGAGCATGCTTGCCATGCCCCCACCACTTAACAAATCATTTAATTCAGCATTACTGGTGTTAAATTCAACTCCGGCATATAGGGTTTGCCAAATAACGGTTATGCCGCCTAAACTTTCTACAGCAGAACGGCTAGCAGCATCAGCGATAACATCAGGCTGAAAGATAAGCGCCCAAATACCACCAAGCAGTGCGCCTATTGATACCGCAGGGAAAGCCGGCACTTTTTTAATCGCTAATGTTAGCAACACGAATAAAGGGATAAGCATCGGCCAAGCAATATTAAACTCTTGTTGTAGTAAAACTTGCATTTCTTCAATACGAGCAGAGGATGCATCAGCGGCAGTGTTAAAACCTAATATTGTAAAAATAATAAGCGCAATTATCATGCTAGGAATGGTGGTCCAAAGCATATAGCGTATATGCTCAAAAAGATCTGTTCCCGCAACAGCTGGCGCTAAGTTGGTTGTTTCTGATAACGGAGAGATTTTATCACCAAAGTAGGCACCTGAAATAACCGCACCTGCAGTAATTGCCTCAGACATTCCCATGCCATTTGCAACTCCCATCAATGCAACACCAACCGTTGCAGCTGTTGTCCAACTACTTCCGATACTCATTGCGACTACCGCACATATAATACTGGTAGCGGTGTAAAAGAATGTAGGATTAAGCAATTGTAATCCGTAATAAATTAACGTGGGTACTGTTCCAGATAACAACCAAGTTCCAATAAGCGAACCAACTGCTAACAGAATTAAAATTGCACCCAATGAAACGGTTATGCCTTTAACAATTCCTTCTTCAATTTCTCTCCATTTATACCCATTCTTTAATCCAATCAGTGCGCTAACACCCATAGCTAACAACAGTGCTATCTGGTTGGGACCACTTGAAGAATCATTTCCAAACAAATATACGGAAGAAGATAGCAATGCTACTAAAAACAGAATGGGAATAAGTGAATCAATCAGCGTAGGTTCTTTATAATTTTTAGTCATCGTGTTTGAACTCTGTTATTTGGCAAGTTTCTTAATTTGCCGAACAAACAAACGTAACAATTGCTAATGCAAATATCACGTTTGTTCAGTATCTGAGATGAAATGAATTCCTGAGGCTACAATGTTCTAACAAACATTAGCAAAATGATAATTGGACAAACAAATTTAACGTACCAAGGCCAAATTTTCCAAAACAGACTGCTTTCTACCGTTTCGAACCCTTTCTGCAACTCTTTCAATTTGCTATTTCTATTCCACAGCCATCCAACAAATATACACAGGGTTAACCCTAGTAAAGGTTGGCTGTATTCAGTGGTAATCGAAACGACTAAACCAAACATTGAGTCGAAGTTAATAGCAATAACACTACTTAAAATAAGAATAACTAAAGCAATCAACCATACCGCTTTACTACGGTTCAAACTTGTATCTTCAACAACATAAGCGACTGGCACTTCCAGCATAGAAATTGAAGAGGTTAATGAAGCAATTACCATGAGAGCAAAAAACGCAAACGCAATTATATTTCCAACAGCGCCCATGGTTTCAAACATTGCAGGCAGTACCGTAAGAATAAGTTGATCACCTTCTATTAGCCCACCTGATTCACTGAATATTTGCACGCCATTATGCTGCGCAACATACATGGCAGGGATAATGAGCAAACCGGCAAGAATAGCGACACCAATATCAACAAGGGCAACCGAGGCCCCCAGCACAGGAAGGTTTTCTTTGTCGTTAACATAAGAAGCATAAACCAGCATAGTCCCAACCCCGAGGGACATAGAGAAAAATGCTTGTCCCATTGCACTAACGAGAAGCTCAGAATTAAAAATGACTGAAAAGTCAGGTGAGAGGTAGGCTTTCATACCTTCGCTAGCACCATCCAAAGATGCTACATAAACTATTAATATACCTATGATAACGAACAAGGTAGGCATTAAACGTACCGACCACTTTTCGATACCATTACTTACTCCACCAACGACAATACCGGCCGTTAATATGATAAAAACACTGCTAAACAGAGTATTTCGAAGAGTAGAGAATTCGACTAACCAAGCTGATACATCAGTTAATCCTGCAATATCGGTTACTGCTTTTAAGCAATAGGCAATCATCCAACCAGCGACAATGGCATAAAAAGACAAAATAAGAGAGACGGTAACAAACCCCCAAATCCCAACGCCGCGAGCCCATTTTGCACCTGATATTTTCTGAAATGCATCAACTGTATTAGAACGGGTTGACCTCCCTATAACCAATTCAGCCATTAAGACAGGATAGGCTAATACGAATGCCAAAATTAGATAAACAAGTACAAAAGCGGCACCACCATTACTTGCCACTTGTGTCGGGAATCCCCAAATATTGCCCAGACCAACAGCTGAACCAGCAGCCGCTAAGATAAATCCTAACCTGGAGGAAAACTCTCCCCTATTATTCATTCAATACTTCCCATTTTAATTATTGTAATTGCTTGGATGATTTCTAGGTCGAAGATGCTACCCAATTTAACGTATTTTTAACAGTTCCAGACTGAAATTAATTGTGCCCACTCATTGTAAAGTCACGGGTTATTAACCTACACAGGACAATTTTTCTACTATTTTTCATACGGCTTATCCTAAACTCTGGAATTCAAGTTATTTAACCTGAACTCAGGATAAGAATCCACCCCGTTAATTAGCAATGCATTTTGACTTTTAACCATTGAATCATAGAGTAACAATCCAGTGCTTTTGACTTTTGGTTCCGTGCTGATAAATCTGCGTCTATCAAGGCTTGTTTGTGAATGAATATCGGGCCTCTTTAGAGCAAACATAACGCCGAGAGGCACAGATTTAGCTGTACAGGAAGGTGTTGTTTATGCAGATCTCAGGTTATTTAGGTACGTTCTGATTACAATCTGGGTAAATATAACCCAACAAACGTTGTTGCATATTTCACACACAAAAAAAGGACTAGCGTAAATGCTCGTCCTTTTTTGTTTCAAACCGTTATATTTCTAGGTATTAATTGCGTATTTACCTGTTTGAATGACATCAAATGTAATTTGAGCCGCTTCATGTAAGAATGCATCAATCTCTTCCATTTCTTCTGGTAAATCATCTATTGAAGCAACCTCTTCTTTACCTAAGCGCTTCAATCTGGAATTCGCTCGCTCCAATTCCTTTTTCTCTTGCTTTTCTTTTTCAGCAAGACGCTCTTTCTCAACTAAAGATATGTAAATGCGATCTTTTACTTTTTGGTATTCAGCAATATCCATGTTGAGGTAACCAAATTCAGGGTCTTTTGCAATACGTGACTTATGTAATGTTTCGACCTGCTTGACAGCATCATCCGTTGAACCAAATGTCATATAAGATGCACGTTTGATACTATCCCAAGGCAAAGCACTTTCTGCTTGGCTTTCTCCCCAGTCCGCTGCATCAATAGCAGAAGGCAACAAGATATCTGGGATTACGCCCTTATGTTGAGTGCTGCCCCCATTGATTCGGTAAAATTTAGCAATTGTAAACTGAACATAGCCTAATGGATTATCGTAAAGATCATAGATTCTTCCTAATCCTCTATGTTGTTGAACCGTACCCTTACCAAAAGTTTGCTCACCTACGATTAAAGCGCGCCCATAATCTTGCATTGCGGCAGCAAAGATCTCCGAGGCCGAAGCACTATAACGATCAACAAGAACGGTAAGAGGGCCTTCGTAATGCGTTACGCCGTCGGTATCGCTTTCAACGTTGATTCGGCCAGCACTATCTCTAATTTGTACAACCGGGCCTTTTTCAATGAATAGGCCAGAAACCAATTTCGCTTCGGTTAATGAACCTCCGCCATTTCCTCTCAAATCAACAATGATGCCTTCTACTTCTGACTCTTTAAGTTTTCCGATTTCTTTTTTCACATCGGCATGCAAATTATTGTAAAAAGAAGGAACTGTGATGACACCAACTTTTTTGCCCTTGTGTACACCTTCTTCCGGGATAATAACTTCAGATTTAGCGGCGCGATCTTCAAGCTTAATTTTGTCACGAGTTAAGCTTACAATCTGCGGTTCACCAGCATCTTTTGTTGGTTTAATAACTTGTAATTTTACCTCTGTTCCTTTGGGACCCTTTATTAAATCAACAACTTCATCCAACCGCCAGCCAATAACATCTATAAACTCTTCATCTGACTGAGCTACACCTATTATTTTATCTTTTGGTTTAATTTTGTTGGATAAATCTGCTGGACCACCAGGAACAATACTACGAATAACCGTAAAATCATCTTCACTCTGAAGCACGGCACCAATACCTTCAAAAGAAAGGTTCATCTCCATTTGGAAACGGTCCGCTCTTTGTGGAGATAAATAACTGGTATGAGCCTCAATACTGCGGGCAAAGGAATTCATTATTGTTTGAAAAACGTCTTCACTTTTCGTTTGAGTCATTCGCTTGATGGCACGATTATATCGTTTCTCCAACAGCTCCTTGATTTTCTCTTCTTCCTTGCCGGCTAACTTCAAATTTAGCGCATCATATTTGACTCTCTGACGCCAAAGCTCATCCAAATCAACTTCTGTTTGAGCCCATTCAGCATCTTCACGATCGTAGTAATACTTTTCACCGTCTTTATTAAAATCAAATTTGGCTTCAAGCAATTTCAATGCATATTCATATCGCTGAATGCGTTTTTCCAAATTTAGCTGATATATGCTATACGCATCACTCAGCTTGCCTTTTAATAAGGCATCATCAAAGCCATTTCGATATTGCTGTAATCCATCAATATCGGCTTGAATAAACACTGACTTATTCGCATCTAAAGCCTGCATATATCGATCAAAAATATTGCCTGAAAAGGCATCGTCTAGTTTAATCTTTTTATAGTGAGTCCTAAGAAACTGAGCGGATATTCGTTTAGCAGCTACAGAATGCTGAGATTCTTGCTCCAGTTTGGGTAAAACCAAATCTGAAGTATCTCCCGAAGTGACCGCACCAACTCCAACACTCAATATAAATGCAGTAGAAATGGCAGAAATGCGAAGCAGTTTATTCATATTACGACCTTTTAGAACGAGCCAAGCGCAATTTATCTTCTTGAACCCAAATTTGCATTCCAGACTGTAATTGCACCTGAATACCATCTTTTCCAACCTCAGTTATCACTGCAGGCATTGGTGCTCTACCAACTTTCACAGTAACTTCGGTTCCATTTACTATGTCCTCAGGCGTTAATTTCTGAGGCACCACTCTGTTGGGCTTTGGTTTTGCAGTAGAAGTTCCATTTAGTTTAGCGGGCTTGCCTTCATTTTGCTTGGTTTTGCCCGGGGGTTTGGTAATTTTTTGTTTCGGAGCAGCTTGTTTTCTGCGTTCCGCTGCTTTCTGTTTACTTTCTTTAAGTTGTAACAAGGCATGATCTGCATGCTCTTTTTCAACAACTTCAACACCATTTCCTTGTAAATCAACACGTGATGAGCCTTCTTTCACGGAATGGAGATAACGCCAACTGCTCGTGTAATGACGTAAAGATGTGCGTAACAAAGTCTTACTTAAGCGTAACTCTTCTTTTAAAGCTTCTGCAAGCTCTTGAAAAATACCTATCTTAAGTGGTTTCGCTTCTCCCTCTAGAGAAAAGCAAAGAGGAAAGGACTCCGCCAGAAAGGCAATAACTTCTTTACTGCTGGAAAATTTTTCAGGACTATCCATTTGGTTTTATTTCAACATTAATCAGGTTCAAATGAACTTGCATCATCCCAAGTTGCTAGCAAATGGTCAACCCAATCACTTAAATCTTGCGTGTCAATATCCAATAAATGCTCGTCTTCTCGCCAAACGTCCCATATTTTCTGAATTTGAAGCTCTAATCTTTCTATCGGTGTATCATCGGGCGCACGCTCATAAAGCATAAAAAGCTGATCATTTAACCGATCTGCTGCTGCTTCAGCATGTTCTTCCCAATATTCCATATCAGCAGATGTTGCTAAAACGACCTGAATGTCGATAAGATTCTTCAAGATAAAGTCGCCTGCACAATATTTACCACGCTTTGAAGACCTGCTAAATCTTGACTATCAAAGCGAGCGATATCTGGACTATCAACATCCAAAACACCTCTAACTTCATTATTAACGATAATCGGTATGACAATTTCAGAGTTAGAGGCGTGATCGCAAGCAATATGCCCCTCAAATTGGTGCACATCTTCAACAAGTTGTACTTTCATTGTCTTAGCTGCGGTTCCACAAACCCCTCTTCCGATTGGTATGCGAACACAGGCAGGTTTGCCTTGAAAAGGGCCTAAAACCAATTCATTTCCTTTACTAAGATAAAAGCCGGCCCAATTAACTTGTGGAAGCTTGTTCCAAACAAGTGCACTAACATTGGCCAAATTAGCAATAAAATCCGTTTCGCCCTCAAGTAAAGCTTGAGTTTCCTGAATTAATTCTTCGTATAGTTGTTCTTTATTCTTAGACATAATAAAACTCTAAATACCACGTTCGCCATTCTCTGGCAGATTCACAAAAACTGTAAACAGGCTAATTTGAACAAAATGCGGAATTTTAATTGCATATTATCCTGAATTTCATACTGTTAATATTGCAACTCAAACACAACTTCAACGTAAGCCGTAACATCCACTTGCCCTGGCATAAATCCACCAGAAGACTCAGCCATCGCTAATGATTTCTCTCGCATCGGCGCTGGGCTTCTAGAAGCACCTCTCTCGCTAATACTGATGACCTTACCTACTTTGGCATCAACACTGTAAGCCAGTCGCTCAGCTCGCAAACGAGCATCCACAACAGCTAAATCTAATGCGTCCAAATAACTCATTCTGGGTTGAGCCAGTGAATAATGGAACCCATCAATTCCTGTGGCGCCTGCTTTAATAACAGCATCAATAAGATAGTCAAACTTTTCGACTTCTTTAACCTTTATTTTTATTTGGCGCGTGAGGACAAACCCCTTATGAACACGCTGATTATTAATGTATTCGTACCATGGATTTAATTGCACATTAAGCGCTTGAATATCTTCTTCCTTAATTTCGCTATCCAACAACTTTTTGACAATTAGTTCACTTTTATGAGAAATGGATTTATTCAGTTTACTAACATGCAAACCTTTTTCTTGAAGAGAGACCGTAAAATGAAAACGATCTGGAGTTTGTGTTACGCGTGCTTCGCCAGAAACCATAATAGTTTGCTTTTCATCGGCCGAGGCAATAAAGGGGCTTAGAAGCAATAAGCAAGAGACAAGTAAGATTCTCTGTAAATTGACAAACTTCCCTATATTCATTGAATTCCTACCTTTGTTAATAGTTACTAGCAATTATAACAATTAAGACCGAAACAGATAGTATCATTAACATCATCTCACACAATGAAATTGATCCTGTTAACCATCTCCCGATTTAAGAATGAAAACCAAATAAAAAACGAAGACCAATACCTACTATTCATAGTATCGATCTTCGTTTTACGCTATTTAATTAGAGCGTCAAGACGTCTTTTAACTTATGCACGATTCTCAATTGATTCAACAGATCGCAACTCTTCACCTGTATATTCAGCCGATGGGCGAATAATTCGGTTGTCTGCTCGCTGTTCAAATATGTGCCCTGCCCATCCTGTCAAACGTGACATTACAAAGATAGGAGTGAATAAAGGCGTTGGAATTCCCATAAAGTTATAAGCGCTAGCGTGGAAGAAATCAGCATTACAGAATAACTTTTTCTCACGCCACATGACTTCCTCACAACGAACAGATACAGGGTACAAAACCTCATCCCCAACCTCTTTCGCTAACTTTTCAGACCAAGCCTTGATAATACCATTACGCGGATCAGATTCGCTGTATATGGCATGACCAAATCCCATGATTTTTGCTTTATTGGCTAGCATATCCATAATGCCGGCTTCAGCTTCATCGGCCGAATTCCATTTTTGAATCAATTCCATAGCAGCTTCGTTTGCTCCGCCATGCAAAGGACCTCTTAAAGAGCCAATTGCACCGGTAACGCAAGAATGCAAATCAGAAAGCGTTGACGCACAAACACGTGCCGTAAAAGTAGACGCATTGAATTCATGCTCTGCATATAGGATCAACGAAACATGCATCACTTTCGCGTGCAATTCAGATGGAACCTTGCCATGTAACATATGTAAGAAGTGACCACCAATACTGTCGTCGTCAGTGCTAGTGTCAATACGCACACCATCATGACTAAACCTGTACCAGTAACAAATAATGCTAGGGAATATGGCAAGCAATCGATCTGCTTGATCACCTTGTTCAGAAAAATCAGCTTCTGTTTCTAGATTTCCCAACATTGAACAACCCGTTCTCATTACATCCATCGGGTGAGCTGATTTTGGAATTTGTTCCAACACTAATTTTAGTGCGTCAGGTAAAGCCCGCAAATTTTTCAATTTGGCTTTGTATTCAACTAGTTCTGAGTTATTCGGTAGCTTTCCTTTTAAAATAAGATACGCTACTTCTTCAAACTGGCATTTAGCAGCCAGTTCTTTCACATCATAACCACGATAAGTTAGACCTGAGCCAGATTTTCCGACGGTAGACAAAGCCGTTTTGCCTGCTACCTGGCCGCGCAAACCTGCGCCTGATAAAGTCTTTTCAGCCATAATTGCTCCAAAAATGAGTATTAGGTTTAAGAGTTTTTATTATGAGCAAATAATGCATCTAATTTTTGCTCGTAAGTGTGATAATTCAAATAATCGTACAGTTCCATACGCGTTTGCATTAAATCAATGACATCGCGTTGATCACCTTTTTCCAGGATATTTTGATAGACCGACTCAGCAGCCTTATTCATTGCACGAAAAGCGCTTAATGGGTAAAGAATCATATCGACTCCCCATTCGGCCAACTGATCTTTGTTCCACAATTCAGTTTGCCCAAACTCGGTGATATTCGCCAAAATAGGAACATCTAATGCACTGGTAAAGCGACGATAATGCTCTTCTGTTTGAACTGCTTCAGCAAAGATACCATCAGCACCCGCCTCCACATAAGCTGCCGCTCGTTCGATTGCTTTATCTAACCCTTCTTGTGCAAACGCATCAGTACGAGCCATTATAAAAAAATTGTCATCCGTTCGAGCATCAACCGCAGCTTTAATACGATCAACCATCTCATCTGAACTGACTATTTCTTTATTTGGACGATGTCCGCAACGTTTTTGCGCAACCTGATCTTCAATATGTACTGCCGCAACGCCGGCCTTAATCATATCTTTCACAGTTTTGGCAATATTGAAGGCTCCACCCCACCCGGTATCAATATCAACCATCAATGGTAAATCTGTAACCGAGGTAATTCTGTTGGCATCTGCAATAACATCATTTAGCGATGTCATTCCCAAATCTGGTAAGCCATATGAAGCATTCGCCACACCGCCGCCAGAAAGGTATATTGCTTTATGACCAATACGTTCCGCCATAATTGCACAATACGCATTGATAGTACCTACAATTTGCAAGGGAGAGTTTTCTTTTAATGCTTCTCTAAATCGCATTCCAGCAGAATGACTCATGTATTCACTCCTTCTCGTAGTAACAAATTACGTTCAACATTGTCCCGGGATGATGAAATATGGCGTCTCATTAACATTTCAGCCAATTCACCATCTCCAACAGACAGTGCATGAACTATATGTTGGTGCTCAAATAATGCTTGTTTAGCGCGATCACTAATCATTCCAAACTGATATCGATACATACGCACCAGAAAATATAGCTTCTCACCCAACAGATCGATCAACATAGGGTTGTGGCTTGCCTGTACAATTAAAAAATGAAAATCCATATCCTTTTCTTCCTGAATATAGGCTTCACCACTTATTAACTGTGCATTCTGTTCATGAGAAAGCAATAATTTCTGCAGATGCTCTAATTGTTGTTCTGTGATGTGTGTCGCAGCCAATCTGCATGCCATTCCTTCCAATGCCTCTCGAACAAAGAAAATCTCCATAAGATGTGCTCTGGAAAGAGAAATAACGCTATATCCAACATTAGGCTGACTGTTTAAAAGACCAATACTTTTCAATCTTGCTAAGGCATCACGTAAGGTACTTCTGCTAACCTGAAATTGACTCGCTAATTCCGGTTCACTAATTTTTCTTCCGTGAGGAATATTTCCCTCAACTATTTGTTGCCTTAAAATAAAAAAAAGTTCTTCTGCTCTTGTCATCTCAATCGCCAATTGTCGACAATATATATATATTTTAGCGAATGATAACTCGATTTATTGATTATGCGAAATTATTGTAGACAATGTTGAATATTTCAGTACTGAATTCTTGACAAAATCAGTATGAAAAGTTGAATTTAGCTTTAAAAAGAAGACATTGTTAATTTCGATTTAATGCAGGACTGTTTCATCCATTTCCTTGGGATCAAGTGAGGACATTATCAAGGTATTTCCCTGATTGATAAGCTCAACGATTGGGTATCGTATAGCCTGTATTTGTCGATTGGGATAACAGATAACACCTGCACCTTTTGTAAGGCCAATTCCTCGATATCTATTTTCTAATTGCTGCATGAGCGTTTTGAGTCGCTCCCAATCATTTTCTTCTTCATGGGCATCAATAGAAAACGGTAATAATTGTGCCATTTTTTGCAATTCTGCTTCGTCAAATTCGTCATTCAACCAAAATTGCCCTAACTGCACCGCCCCTGCTGAAATACCCAATAATACTGCTCCATCACGGTACCGATTTTGAATAACGTCCAGCATCCCAGTTTCTTTTAATATTCCCCATCCTTTATCAACATCTCCACCTGCCAATAGGATAATGTCGGCATTTTCCAAATAATCTAGCTCTTCGGCCCCACAATTGGCTGAAATCATTTTACAATTTTCAATTCCTATACCTTTCATTCCGGCCACAAAGATTTGATAGAAATCAGGCACATCGCCATTGGACACGCCAATATAAGCAGCACGGGGGGAATCGGATGAAACATGATTTAAAATCGTCTTTAAAAATAATTCACCGTCATTCTGCCAAAATAGCATTTGACTATCTGAAAACAAAAAAATCGGCTTTAAAGCAGGCATCGGGAGCTCTTAGAGGGTCGTTAAACGACACATAATAATAGCAAGGTGACAAAATAGCGAGTGGTGCAATTTAAATTGGCGAATTCAAATCTGAAATACATAACGCCTAGGCGGCTTTAGCCGCCAAATAACCTGCATCAATTTAGCCGGTGTTCCAGATCCAAGCGTCTTTCTTAGGCCATTATTAAGTTGTTTAAGAACAGAATAACCGTGGCAATCCGTACTGTTTATTTGACTTTGCACTACGCCGGAGTTGTCAGAATTGAACCATCTAACAATTTATACTGAGTAGCTGCTCTGTCGGCATAACGTGATTCATGGGTTACCATGCAAATGGTCGTGCCATTTTGATTTAGCTGGTCCAGTACATCCATGATTTGATCACCGCTGTTTGAATCCAAGTTTCCGGTAGCTTCATCTACCAGCAATAAAGCCGGTTCGGCCACCAAAGCCCGAGCAATAGCAATACGTTGTTGCTGACCACCTGAAAGTTGATTAGGTTTGTGTTGGATGCGATGAGTCATGCTAACCATTTCCAAACAATCAGTGACACGCTTTTCAATTTCAGCCGCATTAGGTTTTTCTTTCTTGTAGCGCAGAGGCAACGCGACGTTGTCAAACACAGATAGCTCATCAATAAGATTAAATGATTGAAAAATAAAACCAATTTTACTATTTCTAAGCTCCGCCGCTTCATCTAAAGACAGGTGTGCAGCATCAACACCTTCAACCATATACTCGCCACCAGAAGGCATATCCAATAGGCCAATAAGAGATAATAAAGTCGACTTACCGCAACCTGAAGGCCCGGAAATTGATACATAGTCACCGGATGAAATCGTCAAATTGATGTCTTTTAATGCGTGGGTTTCCATATCATCAGTTTCAAAAACCTTACTGATGTTTTTCATTTGTATTTTAATTTCGCTCATGATGAAACTTTCCTGCGCTATAAATAATTTAAATTAAGATTTTATGGTCAGTTGCGATACCGTACTTTTCAAATTAGGTAAATCTGAAATGATAAAAACATCATCAGCCTCAGCACCTGAAAGGATTTCGATATAACGGCCAGCTTGTCGACCCAATTTAAGAGTCCGTAATTGTGCAGTTGAAGCATCTGAATCCAAGCGATATAACGAGATCTCGCTATAGGCTTTAACGTTAGCTGGTCGTTTGATGTAAACAATTTGCTTCAAAGTATCAGCAATGATAACTGCATCGACGTTCAGTTGTGGACGAGCACTGGCTGGCAGCTTTTCAGGAAGTGAGATTTCAACCTCAACTGTATTGTCCTGCACAATAGGATCAATTCGCACTACCCTACCAGTAATTTTATCTTGCCGGGTATCGACCACCGCGGTTTGGCCCACACTAACCTGTTGTACTTGGCTTTGCGGTACCCGTATTAAAGCAATCAGATCGGTAACACTACCGATCAATGCAATTTCCTGTCCTGCAACCAAACTTTGTCCCAGTTCAACCGAAAGCCGTTGCAAAACGCCAGAAAAACCTGCCTTGACGACCAATCCATCCAGTCGGGACTGCCTGATATTCAATTGGCCTTGTTGTTGTTTGAGGCGCTCTTGTTGAATGTTCACAGATTCTTTATGAACCAACGTTAACTGCTCAATTCGCTGTTGCAAAATAGCAATGCGTTTCGCCAGCTGCTGTTCCTCCAACACCGACTCCTGATAAGCCAGTTGTGACACAATGCCTTGTACTATCAGTTTTTCTTCGGCCTGACGACGGAGTACTGCTGTTTCATAACGTGCAGTCATTTCCGCTAGATCAGCGCTTTCGTTTAAAGTTTCCCGTTGATTATTCAATTTCAGTTGACGCAAATTAGCCCTGATCTGAGCTAATTCTTGTTCTGCGTTTTCCACCTCTTGTGTTAACTCAGGGTTATCCAAACGGACAATGATACTCTCAGCCTCCACATGAGCCCCGGGTTTCAAGACAATTTCCTTAACTGTAGCCTGGGTTAGCGTAGTGATGAGTTGTTGTTTGTTTGAGTTTAAAATACCAAATCCCTCGGTAATAACTTCAAGATCACCTTTTTCAACACGCTCAATAAGAATGTCGCTACGGGATACAGAAACCGAACCTGCCGTTTGCATAGTCCAAATAAGTAAAACGAGGACTAGCGCAGCAGTTGCTGCAATGAGCAGATTTCTATTTCCGAGTATCTTACTTTTACTCTTTTTTTCTTTGATGACATCCATTAAACGTAAATCCTATCTATTTTTAAAATTGCTATGATGAAATCTCAGGATAATTAAATCTTTGGATGATTAACTGCCTCGCAAAGAGCGAATAGCTGGGTAGTTGATAATGTTCCTTAGAGACCAGTAACAAGCAAATAGCGCCATCATGCAAATCAACACTAGGGTAATGGAAAATAGGGTAATGAGTTGTGGATTAATATAGCTGGCTAATTCCTCTGAAAAGCCAATAGATAATCCCAGTAAAACAATAATACTGATGACCATACCTATACCAACACCGCTCGCATTATCTTTGATGATTAAAGTAATTACATCTATACGCTTGGCTCCAAGGGCCATTCGTGTGCCCAACTCAAATCGACGGACTTGTGTCGCATAGTTAAGGATTCCGTATAAACCAATAGTGGCTAATAAGAAGGTCAATAATGCCAATACAGCACTAGTGATTGCAGTAGTGAATTGAGTAAACAATAATTTATTTTTCTGCTCACCCAGTACTTCCAACTCCATTAGCTCGAGCTGACTGCTTACTCCTTGCACCGTCGATACCGCCAATTCACGTGATAGCGTTTGCTGAGGCTTCAGTTTGAATATAAATTGGGGGTCCGATTCTGATATTACCGTATAAGCACGCATTGGGATTTCGGTAGAAGTTGGCATTTGCACACCTTTGACCACACCCACAACCGTAAACAAGTCGTCTCTAATCTTTATTTTGCTACCAACTGCACTGCCCTGCTCTGCCAATTTTGCCGCATAAACATCATTGATAACCATCAACCTATTTTCGTCTTTAATATCAGCTGCACTAAAAAAATCACCTTCAATTAAGAAGTGATTGAGCATTTGAAAATATTGATGGTCAACCGCTCTGGTGCTCACTACCAAAGATTCTTCAGTCGCTTCAATCACTTGAGAAACAATGCGACCATCGATAAATCGAGGAAAAGGAGGCATGGCTTGTGAAACATCTTCTATTTGAGGCAATGCCATTAACTTTTCTTTAAGTTCCACCATAAGCGGCTTTTTCTCTTCATCAGATAGATCGCTGGATGAACTGAACGATACGGTAAGAGTAGAAATGCTATCCGTCTCAAAACCCAGCGGCTGGCTGATAATTTTCAGTGAATCTCTCAATAAACCCATATTGATAAAGACCAAGAGCGTAACAATAGTGACTTGAGAAATAACCAGTAATTGGCGTACTTTTTGTGAAACTTGAATACCCGTACCTTTACCGCTGGATTGCAAAGTCGCATTCAATGCCCGATAATTAATCATATTGGCACTAATGCGAGCAAAGAATAAGCCTAACATCAGGGCAATAAGGAGTGCAGCGCCGAGGGTAACGCTATTGATAGCTAGCTCATCAACACGAGGGATACGCAGCGCCATATACTGTTGTAATCCCCAAAAACCGCCACTGGCAATAAGTAGCGCGACCAGAACAGAGATTAAAACCACTAATCCCGATTGGGCAAATAGCGTTTGGAACAAATGACTTTTAGTTGCCCCTACAGCAGCCTGAATAGCTAACTCACGTTGTTGTTCTGCAGCACGTGACATAAAGAGATTGGTGATATTGGCACAGGCGACCAACACTAAACCTATTACCCCAGCCAATAGCAATAAAACCGTATTTTTACTGTCGCCTAAAATAGCGTCCTTAAACGACAGTAATTCCATTTTTATCGACCAGCCGTTAAAGAAGGCAACGCTGACAACATTTTGCTGCCAAGTATTATTGACCAGAGTAGTTAGCGTTTGCTCAATTTGGGTAGCACTTAATTCACTATCAAGCTTGCCGACAAAAGTGCGTCGGTTATTGATCTGTCCCCACCCTGCACGTTCACCTTCTCCAGAATCATTGTAATCCCAAGGTAAAAAGACATTGGTGTTTATGCCAGTATCAAAAAGCTTTGGTTCGATAAAGGCTTCAGCCAACACCCCAACCACTCGAAAACTAATACCGTTAAAAGAGACGGTCCGATCCAATATATCGGTATCGCTATTAAATTCATTTTGCCAAGTTTCATAACTTAAAATGGCCACAGGATTATAACTATCTTTCGCTTCTGTCTGTTCAAAAGCTCGCCCCAAAGCCATTTTGCTGCCCAATAGGGTAAACCAGCCTGGCGTAACAAAAGTGGTTTTAACGGTTGGCTGTGTAGGTTGTGAGCTTAGCACCCCATCGCCATAATGAACCAATGCTGCCTGACTAAACAGAGTTTGATTTTCAAACAAATGAATTAGGCCAGGGTAAGTAAAAGCACTAACAACCTTTTCTTCTTTATTATCGAAAAGAGTAGCATTCAACTGATATAACTTATCCTGTTCTGGATAAGGCAAAGGTTTGGCAATCACCACATAGGCTAAAGTCAGAATGCACAATAAGGCACCTAAGGTAATTCCTAAGGTAGTGACAACGGTCACTAAGAAGCCTTTTTTTGCACTTAAGCCTGCCCAGGCCTGTTTTAGGAGATAAATGCTATGGTTCATCCTGTTTTTCCTGTTTATGCGTTGTGGCCTAATTCAGACCTACGATCAATCTACCAATCCAATTGCTAATAACATGCCAAAATTACTAACTTATAGAGCGGAATTATTTGATTTATAAACTTATAGTTCAAAGGCAAACGAACGTTTGCCCTCTAAAACCAATTGAAACCGACAGAAACAAAGAACTGTTGATATATTTGAAATTCATTGGGGATGCCATAAATAATCAACGTTTGATTCTGACAACAAATTTAAAGCCAATAATAAAGCGATATATTTAAGAGAGATATTGAAAATTTTGTATCGATTTTCACTTAAAGCGTCCGAAATCGGAATTAAAGCGTCCGTTATCGGACTTTGGGGTTCTCCAGCGGCAGTGTAATCGTCACAGTAACACCTTGAATTCGATTATTAACTAATGTCATGCTTCCCTGATGTTGCTCAATAATATTACGGCAAAAACTTAATCCTATTCCTTGTCCATCTTGTTTAGTAGAAAAGAGTGGTACAAACAAATTTTCCATATTAGCAAATCCATGCCCATCGTCTATCACCCTGATGATTGTCTTTCTGTTATCTTCACTAAAATCCAAAACAACCTTCTTGGCACCTGCTTCGTGGGCATTTTTGATTAGGTTAATTAACACCTGTTCCAAAATGGATTTATCGGCCCAAACCCACTGAGCCGTTGCAACGATTTCAAGTTCAATATGGGTTAACAGACCTTTGAGTCTATTTGCCAATTGAGCAACGGAGATTTGCAAATAATTTAAATTGATTCGCTGAGAGAGAGAAGCATAACGGCTGATAAAGTCCTGCAAATGAAGACAGCGCTCAGAAATTAAGGCCAATGCTTCTTTGTCCCGAGCGGTCTCGGTCCGTTCAGATAAACTCTCAGCAATGGTGGAAACCGGAGTGAGAGAATTACGAATCTCATGCCCCATTACATTAATTATCTGCTGCCAAGCATTAACCTGACTCGCCCTGAGTGCCGATTCGATATTAGTAAATACGAGTAACTGATGCGCAACGCCAACGTCAATAAAGGTGCTTTGGCTAATTTGCCATTGTTGTTTTTTTTGCTGATTTGTATGCTGTAACTGCCAGTCATTTCCCTGCTTAACCAATCCCAGTAACTTAGGTGATGCATGGCGAAACATCTGCCATGGTTGACCATCATAAAGATGAATGAAGGCACCATTAGCGTAGGTCAACTGGTCTTTCTGGTTAAACACAAGAACAGGTGTATCCAATTGATCAATTAACTGATAAACCAAAAATGCATGTTGATCGTAGCGTTGTTTTTTTTCCGACAAATCTTCACTAAAGTCTCTCAATTGCTGATGAAACTTACCAACAATACCCCGGGGGAAAATGGGTTTGGCATATTGTTTATAGTCTTCCAACCTGACGGCTTCTAAGTGTAGTAAAGCGCGACTAAAACTTGAGATCACTTTAGAGCGAAAGCTGACAATCGCAGTAAACCACACAACAGCCACTAACGAGGTCGCTAGTACGATAGGCCAAATGCTGAGGCTTAAATACCACAGTAGCAGGAGAAACGGGATTAAAAACAATGCAGCAAATACAGTCAGCCAAAAGGTGATAAATCCCTCAATGGTTTTACCTTTGAATATCGTCATATTTTTCCAAACGTCGATACAAGGATGACTTGGTTAAACCTAGCAGCTTCGCCGCCTTAGAAATATTATTTGCATTAGTGAGCAATGCCTGTTTAATCAGTTTCCTTTCTGCTTGCTCCAGAGTCATCATGGTCAAGGTTTCATTAGGACGCTGCCCTGACAGAGGCAAATCACAGTCTGATAGTTCTGCGGTTTGTGCCAGCAGTACAGTACGCTCCATTAAATGGCTTAATTCACGGATATTACCGGGCCAGTGATAGGCGCATAAAGCTTCTTGGGCTTGTGTACTGAGTGTCATTGCCTCTCGCTGATATTTATGGGTGTAAACGCCAATAAAATATTCCGCTAACGGAATGATATCCAGTTCACGCTCCTGCAAAGAAGGTACTCTAAACTCCAGCGTATTTAGGCGATAAAATAAATCTTCGCGGAATTTCTCATTGGTAATCAGATTATTCAAGTCACCATTTGAAGCACTAATAATGCGAGTATTCATCTGTTGTGTTTGACTTGAACCCAATACTTCATATTGCCCAGACTCTAAAACCCGCAACAACTTTGCTTGTTGAGACAATGGAATATTGGCAATTTCGTCAAGAAACAAAGTGCCCTGATTTGCTAGTTCGAAACGACCGATTCGATTGCTCTTGGCATCGGTAAAAGCTCCCTTCTTATGGCCAAACATTTCACTTTCAAACAAATTCTCTGAAATCGCCCCCATGTTGACGGAAATAAAAGGGCCTGACCGATAATCAGATAATGAATGGATAGTCTTGGCTAGTAGACTTTTACCGGTGCCATTATCTCCAGTTAATAAAATATTCACATCGGTGCTTGCAACACTATTAATCTGTTCCAATAGTTGCAACATACTGGAAGAACGCCAAACATAATCTTGTTGAACAGGCAGCTCCAACCGCTGTTGCAACTTCTGATTCTGAACCAGCAAACTCGACAAGGTAAGTTGTTGTTTTATGATTTGCAGCAATCGTTGATTTTTCCAGGGTTTTTCAATGAAATCCCCTGCACCTAATTTCATGGCTTTTACGGCAAGCGTCACATTAGACCAGGCGGTCATCGCCACCACGGGAATGTTAAAGGCCGAATTTGATAACCAAGATAAAAACGTGATGCCTTCTTCACCGGATGTGGTATCCAACGTAAAGTTCATATCCAACAAGATGAGATCAATATTTTGCTGTTTAATGATTTCTCGTGCCTGTTCAGGGCTATTCGCTTCAAGCGGACAATAACCATTGTCCTCCAGTACAAAACTTGTACTTAAGTAAATATCGTGTCGATCATCAACAATCAGGATGCGTGGTTTATTCAAGGTGATCTTTAATTCGTGTGAATGGTGAAAAAAGCGTTTTTCTGTATTGACGGTTCATAAAGCATGATAATAACAATTAACTCTCTCCAACCTTTTTCAATACCTTTTACTCAGTGTTAACTGACTGCGTATAAATATCAGATACTTAAACACTCTAGCTTAAGTTAAAATGATACCTATGCTGAAAGAAGTGTCAAGGAGCTTCCACCTACCCGTATTGTGGCATAAAGAAGCTCACTCAGTGCCCTAGTCACTCATCATTTTGGCTATTTTTAAGATATGATCTTTATCCAATATGGAAAAATGATTGGCGTTAACATCATATATTTGAATTGGTTTGAGCAACAATTCACTCCACCCATAATCATTAGGCATAGCCTCTCTTTCTTGATGATTTTCGCTGGCGCGGTATAAAGACACTTCTATTTTTTGCGATAATTTAGATGGTTTATAACTAAGATAGCAGCCCCGGTTTGCTTTAAATACATTATAGAATGTCGTTAATTGTTCTGTTGTAATATCTATGCCATGACGATTAAAAACATTAGCAATGTCATCGTTTCTATTGTGCATAGAGATTTGTTGTAACTGCTTAATATCTAAGTCAAAATCGAGCCCATACAGATTAGCCAGCGTGCTACAAACCTCAAAAAACATCCCCTTCTCTTCAGGCAACTTTTGTTTTTGTATGACTGATGGTGCAAAAGAATCCAGTAATATTAAAGAAGCTATTGTTTCGTTTTGTTCCAGTAAAACTCTGGCCATTTCATAGGCAACAGCACCACCATAAGAGTGTCCGATTAAATGATAGGGCCCTGTAGGTTGTATCGATTGCATAGCGGTGACATTTTCTTTGGCTGTTTTTTCAACACTATCCAAGGGTGATGTTTTACCGTCAAGTCCAACAGCCTGTAACCCATAAAAAGGTTGTTTATCGCCTAAAGCCTGACCAAGTGCCTGGAAGGACAGTACATTTCCGCCAGCGCCAGGTACAGCAAAGATCGGTGGTTTATCACCTTTAGTTTGTATGGGAACCAGCACATCAAAAGAACCCTCTTTTTTACTTAAAATCAATTTGGCTAAAGTTGCTGTACTTCGGGCTGAAAAGAGGATAGCCAAGGGTAATGATTGCTTGAACTGAGAATTGATTTTTGCCATTAGTCTTACCGCTAACAACGAATGTCCTCCTAGATCAAAGAAGTCGTCATTAACCCCTATATTCTCTGGCGCTAAATCCAGTACTTCAGCCCAGATGGCAACCAGTTGTTTTTCTGTCGCGTTGCGTGGGCCAAGATAAGCTTGATTTGATTCCAGGTTCACGTTCATGCTCTCTAAAGCGCGGCGATCAACTTTTCGGTTGGGCGTTAGAGGAATTGCCTCAAGGCTAACAAATGCTGTCGGTAGCATGTACTCTGGCAAGGTTTGTTGAAGGTGAGTTTTTAAATCATCGCTCGTCAACTGAATAGTCTGATTTTTCTTAGAATCTCTAGCCACATAATAGGCGATCAATTGCTTATTACTCTGCGAATGATGACCTTGCGAATAATTATTTTGAGTACTTTGGGCAATGACAACACAGTCTTTTATCTCGGGATGTTGATTCAGTTGAACTTCAATCTCTCCCGTTTCAATGCGGAACCCTCGGATGTTAACCTGAGTATCTATTCTCCCTAAATATTCAATATTACCATCACTCAACCAGCGAACTAAGTCACCGGTTTTATACATGCGAGGGCCAGAATTATAAGGTTGAGAGTTATTGCTCTGAGGGTTAAAAGGGTTCGGGATAAACTTCTCTTCAGTAAGTTCAGGACGATTTAAATAACCTCTGGCGATGCCATCTCCCGCGATATGTAATTCGCCGGGTACACCCATAGGAACGGGCTTGTTATTTCGATCCAGAATATAAAGTTGAGTGTTATTAAGTGGTTTCCCCAAATTAACGCTGGAAATATCGTGACTATTTAATTCGGACGTTGATAGCTTCGCAACCGTTGTCTCAGTCGGCCCATAGTTGTTAAATACTTTACAACCGGGTTTTAAAGTATTGACCGTTTCAACAACTTGCTTACTCAGCGGTTCTCCCGCAAAAATTAATACTTTTTCTCCCGTCACAATTTCTGTATCCGATATTTTGAACATTTCAAAATGAGACGGAGTCATTTTCAGACAATCAATAGGATGATTATCCAGATAACGCTTGAACATGATAGGGTCATTCACATAACGACTAGACATCAAGTGAAGCGTTTTGCCAAAAACCATAGGAACAAATAAAGTGGTGTTTCCCAGATCTGCGGAAAATGTAGACAAGGAAGCAAATGTTTCACACTGACCTAACCCCATCTTCTTATCTACAGAATAAGCGTAATCAATGACCATCTTGTGCTCAATCATTACACCTTTTGGTTGACCTGTAGAGCCCGAGGTATAAATTACATAAGCTAAATGTTCAGGCTTAACTTCTTGCTGTAATTTAACGTGTTTACGTCTTAAATCAGCAGCGCTTTCGCTAATCTCTGACCATTGCTTATCTAAAGTAATCAGCTTAGTTTCATTCTCGACTAAAGTACTGAGTTTACCTTTAAGCTTCTCTTGACTCAGCACAATATCGACTCGACAGTCTTGCAGCATATACTCCAGTCTGTCGCTCGGAAGGTCTGGGTCCAGCGGCACATAGGCCCCACCGGCTTGCAGTATTCCCAGAATACCTACCATCATCTCCGGAGATCTTTCCACACACAGTCCCACCAGACTTTCGGGTTTCACACCTAATGATTGTAGATATAATGCCAGCGCATGGCTTTTGTCATACAACTGTTGATAACTCAGTACCTCATCCTGATACACCACCGCTATCTTCTCGGGATTGATGGCAACCTGATCCATAAACAGCTGATGAATACACTTGTCTTGCGGATAGTCAGCTTGAGTCTGGTTGTAATCTATCAATAATTGCTGCTTTTCTGTTTTGCCGATAAACGCAAAATCGCAGATTTTCGCGGTGGGAGTGCTGATTATAGCCCGACATAAAGCAACAAAATTCTTAGCCATACGCTCAATGGTTTCAGACTTATACAATGTTGTCTTGTATGCAATAACCCCTTCTAATCCCTCTCGGGTTTCTGTAAATGTAGTAGTGAGATCGAATTTACTAATATCATTATCTAAAGGATAAGACTGGATATGCTGTTCGGTCGATTCCATCGGGGTATTTTGTAAGATAAACATCACTTGGAATAAGGGGCTAATGGCCATATTACGTCCAGGTTGCACAAGATCGACTATTTTCTCAAAAGGCGTATCCTGATGCTCGTAAGCGTCTAAGCACGTGGTTTGTACTTGAGCCAAAAAAGCGATAAATGATTCTTCATCTTCTATCTGACTTCTTAAAGCCAGTGTATTAACAAACATGCCGATTAAGCTTTCTGTTTCTCCATATTGCCGATTGGCGATAGGACTACCGAGACAAATATCTTCTTGGCCTGTGTACCGATAAAGCAATACTTTAAAGACGGCCAACAGGGTCATAAAGAGTGTACAACCCTGTTGTTCTGCTAAGCTTTTTAACTGACTAGTGAGTTGCGCATCTAAATGGATAACCTGCCTGGCCCCTGACATACTTTGGACAATCGGTCTGGGGTAATCCGTCGCCAGATCAAGACTTTCAGGCACACCCGCCAGCTTTTCTTGCCAGTAGGCCAATTGTTGCTCAAGCCGACTCTCTTTTCCAGAATTTCCTTGTCTGGAATTACCTTGGTCCGGATGGTTTTCTCTTGAACGCTCTTCTATTGAACGGCTTTCTCCCAGCCATTTTCTTTGCCAAACACTGTAATCCAGATACTGGATAAGCAATGGGGGTAAATTCGGAATTTGTACAGAAGCCAGATCCCGGTTCTTATCAAGGTTTTGACCTTGCTGTAGCCAATCCATGATCAAGCTAAACTCTTTGACCATAACCCCCATGGACCAACCATCACTGATAATGTGATGCATATTGAGCATTAAAATATGTTCTTGCTCAGTGAGTCTAATCAGTTTGCCTCTTATCAAGGGGCCGCAGGCTAAATTAAAAGGCATTGCCGCTTCGGTTTGACAAAGCTGCCGGGCTTTCTCATGACGGTCTTCATCGCTTTGATAATGGCCCAAATCAATGCGCTCCAGGGGGAAGTCCAAACGATTAAGGATAACTTGCCGAGCCTGCCCTTCCTGACTGGGGAAGATAGTGCGTAAGTTCTCATGGCGAGCGATTATCAAATTAAAGGCCTGCTCCAAATGATCACTATCCAACTCACCGCTAATAGTAACGGCCCCAGGAATATTATAGCCAGCGCTATCAGGCTCAAGTTGATCAATGAACCATAATCGTTCTTGTGCATAGCTCAAGGGGAATGATTCAATAAAATGACCATCCGCATCTGTCCTACTAACGGGCAGAATAGACGAGGTTTTACTTAATGACTTACTGCTTTCGGCTTTCACTATTAATGGCGCAAAACCGGCGATACAGGCTTGTTCAAACAACGCTTTCAGCGGTAATTCGATAGCAAACTGATTACGCACTCTGGAGAGCAATTGAGTCGCTAACAAGGAATGCCCACCTAGCTCAAAGAAGTTGTCATTAACCCCTATCTTCTCTGGTGCTAAATCCAAGACTTCTGCCCAGATAGCCACCAACTGCTCTTCCGTCGCGTTACGTGGGGCAAGATATGCCTGACTGGATTCTAGGTTAACATCCATGCTCTCCAGAGCACGACGATCAACTTTACCGTTGGGTGTCAGTGGAATAACCTCAAGACTGACAAATGCCGCTGGCAACATATAGTCTGGCAGGAATTGCTGAAGGTGTGCTTTTAGAGCTTCATTCGGCAGATCAATAATTTGATTTCCCTGGGTATCTCTAGCCACATAATAAGCAATCAGTTGTTTATTGCCTTCCTTGCCTTGGGCAATTACAACACTGCCTTTTATCTCTGGATATTGTTTGAGTCGAGATTCAATCTCTCCCGTTTCGATACGAAAACCGCGGATTTTAACCTGACTATCTATTCTCCCTAAGTATTCAATATTGCCATCATCCCGCCAGCGGACCAGGTCACCACTTTTATACATGCGAGAGCTACGATTTGATGGATTAGTATTGAAAGGATTGGGAATAAACTTCTCATCAGTGAGTTTAGGGAGATTGAGATAACCTCGGGCGACACCTTCTCCTGCAAGATGCAACTCACCGGGTACACCTTTAGGAACTGGCCTATTGTATAGGTCGAGGATGTAGGCTTGTGTATTGGAAATTGGGCGGCCTATGGTTTGAGGCGCGTCTCTTTCCCTCAAAATAAAAGTAGAATACGTTGTATCTTCAGACGGGCCATATAAATCATACACTTTAGTAACTAAGCTATTAGCATAGATTTTATCCACCAATGCCGGTGCAAGAGGCTCTCCTGCTAAGTTTATCGTTTCAACAGAATCAGGGATTGCCTTTAACCTGAGCAACTCTTCCATGGCGGAAGGAACCGTGTTAATTAAAGTAATGGATTCTTTATTAGAAAGATCAGCCAAACCCAAAATGTTGCTAGCTAAAATGACTTTTCCGCCTCTAGAAAGCGTTAAAAATATTTCATAAACAGATAAATCAAAACTAATAGAGGTAGATGCTAACACCCCTCTCAGTTCTTTCCGGCTATATACACCCTCAGCCCAATAAACGAGTGCTACAGGGCTGTGATGTTCAATTGCGACCCCTTTTGACTTACCCGTAGAGCCCGAGGTATAAATCACATAAGCCAGATGATGGGGCTTAACTTCTTGCTTTAATTTGACTTGTTTACGTCTTAAGTCAGCAGCGCTTTCGTCAATCTCTGACCATTGCTGATCTAAAGCAATAAGTTGAGTATCTTGTGCAATTAAAGCACTGAGTTTATCCTTAAGCTTCTCTTGACTCAGAACAATGGCTGCTTGGCTGTCTTGCAGCATATGGGACAGTCTTTCTTTGGGATAGTCAGGATCCAGCGGCACATAGGCCCCACCGGCTTGCAGTATTCCCAGAATCCCTACCATCATTTCCAAGGATCTTTCCACACACAGTCCCACCAGACTATCGGGTTTCACACCTAATGATTGTAGATACAAGGCCAGCGCATGGCTTTTGTCATACAGCTGTTGATAACTTAATGCCTGATCCTGATACACCACCGCTATCTTGTCAGGGCCGATGGCAACCTGATCCATAAACACCTGATGAATACACTTGTCTTGCGGATAATCAGTTTGAGTCTGGTTGTAGCCTATCAATAACTGTTGTTTTTCTGCTTCACTAATAAATTCAAGCTCGCTAATTTTAGCGGTAGGTGAGGTGCAAATTGCCTGACATAAGGAAATAAAATTCTGGGCCATACGCTCAATGGTCTGTTGCTTATATAGTGAGGTTCTGTATTCAATTGACCCCGCTAGTCCGTCCCGGGTTTCTGTAAATTCGATTGTGAGATCAAATTTACTAACATCATTATCTAGAGGATAAGGCTGAATATGCTGTTCCGTCGATTCCATCGGGGCATTTTGTAAGATAAACATCACCTGGAACAAGGGGCTAATGGCCATATTACGCCCAGGTTGCACAAGATCGACGATTTTCTCAAAAGGGGTATCCTGATGCTCGTAAGCGTCTAAACAGGTGGTTTTTACCTGAGATAAAAGAGAGATAAAAGATGCTTCCCCCTCAACCTGACTTCTTAAAGCCAACGTGTTAACAAACATGCCGATTAAGCTTTCTGTCTCTTTATATTGCCGATTGGCGATTGGACTACCGAGACAAATATCTTCTTGGCCTGTATAGCGATAAAGCAATGCTTTAAAGGCGGCCAGCAGGGTCATAAAGAGTGTACAACCCTGCTGTTCTGCTAAGCTTTTTAACTGATTGGTGAGTTGCGTATCTAAATTAAAGGTTTGCACTGCCCCTGACATGCTTTGGACACTTGGCCTGGGGTAATCCGTTGCCAAATCCAGGCTTTCAGGCACACCCGCCAGTTTTTCCTGCCAATAGGCCAATTGTTGCTCAAGCAAAGTCTCTTTTCCAGAATTGCCTTGTCCAGCTCCCTCTTCTCTTGAACGGCTTTCTCCCAGCCATTTTCTTTGCCAAACACTGTAATCCAGATACTGAATAGGTAATGAGGGTAAATCCGTGATTTGATCAGGGGTTTGGCCTTGCCGCAGGCAATCCATAATCATGCTAAACTCTTTGACCATGACACCCATTGACCAACCGTCACTGATAATATGATGCATATTGAGCATTAAAATATGTTCTTGCTCAGTGAGCCTGATCAGTTTGCCTCTTATCAAAGGTCCGCGGGCTAAATCAAAGGGGGTTTGAGCTTCACTTCGGCAGATTTGTTGCGTCTTTTGCTGACGAATTTCTGAGGTTTTCTCATGACTCAGATCAATGCGTTCAAGAGGGAAGTCCAAACGATTAAGGATAACTTGCCGAGCTTGCCCTTCCTGACTGGGGAAGATGGTGCGTAAGTTCTCATGGCGGGCTATTATCAAATTAAAAGCCAGCTCCAAATGATCACTATCCAACTCACCACTGATCGTGACGGCCCCGGGGATATTATAGCCAGCGCTATCAGGCTCTAATTGGTCAATGAACCATAATCGTTCCTGTGCATAGCTCAAGGGGAATGATTCAATAAAATGACCATCCGCATCTATCCTACTAACGTGAATAATAGACTGGGGTTTACTTAGTGACTTACTGCTTGCGGCTTTCATTATTAATGGCGCAAAACCGGCGATACTGGCTTGTTCAAACAACGCTTTCAGCGGCAGGTCCATAGCAAACTGATTACGCACTCTGGAGAGCAATTGAGTCGCTAACAACGAATGCCCACCCAACTCAAAAAAACTATCATTAACGCCTATCTTCTCTGGCGCTAAGTCCAATACTTCTGCCCAGATAGCCACCAACTGTTCTTCCGTCCCGTTACGTGGAGCAAGATAGGCCTGACTCGATTCCAGGTTAACATCCATGCTCTCCAGAGCACGACGATCAACTTTACCGTTGGGTGTCAGTGGAATAACCTCAAGACTGACAAATACCGCTGGCGACATATAGTCTGGCAGGAATTGCTGAAGGTGTACTTTTAGATCTTCGCTCGCCAGATCAATAATTTGATCTCTCCGGGTATCTCTAGCCACATAATAGGCAATCAGTTGTTTATTACCTTCCTTGCCCAAGGCAATAACAGCACTGTCTTTAATCTCGGAATATTGGTTAAGTCGAGATTCAATCTCACCCAATTCAATACGAAAACCTCGAATTTTAACTTGCGTGTCTATTCTCCCCAGGTATTCAATATTGATATCCCCCACCCTGCGGACCAGATCACCACTTTTATACATACGAGGGCTACGATTTAATGGATTAGTGCTGAAGGGATTGGTATTAAAAAGACTGGTGTTAAAAGGATTGGGAATAAACTTCTCTTCTGTGAGTTCAGGACGATTGAGATAACCTCGGGCGAGTCCATCTCCTGCAATATGCAGCTCACCCGGCACACCTATTGGTTGTGGATTGTTGTGTTGGTCAAGAATGTAGATTTGGGTATTGGCTATAGGCGTGCCGATGGGTAATGATTGTAGAGACTCATCAACTCCCTTAGATAACACATAACAAGTCGTAAAGGTTGTGCTTTCAGTTGGGCCGTAACCATTGATGAAAATGGCGTTTTTATAATGCTCTAGAAACCTTCTTGCCGATTCGAGGGGAACAACATCACCTCCGGATAGCAATACCCGAATATTTGATAATTGTTCTATGCTGTCTTTGACGATTAATTGAAATAACCCGGATGTTAACCATAACACGCTAATATTATTGGTCTGAATCAATTCCCCGACCTGAGCAATGCTGTTTTTTCCATGAGGAGCGATGACTAATTTAGCCCCGTTTAATAACGCCCCCCAGATTTCGAAAGTTGCGGCATCAAAAGATAAAGAAGCAAACTGTAGGAAAGTGTCATTGTTTGAAATATGAATAAAATTGGTATTGATAACGAGTCTATTTACCGATTTATGTTCTACCATTACCCCCTTTGGCTGACCGGTAGAACCCGAGGTATAAATCACATAAGCCAAATGTTCAGGCTTAACTTCTTGCTGTAATTTAACTTGTTTACGTCTTAAGTCAGCAGCGCTTTCGCTAATCTCTGACCATTGCGCATCTAACCTTATAAATTGCGTGTCCTGAATAGCCAAAGAACTAAGTTTACCTGTTAGCTTCTCTTGACTCAGTACAATGTTTGCCTGAGTGTCTTGTAGCATATATACCAATCTGTCGTCTGGAAGATCTGGATCCAGTGGTACATAAGCCCCACCGGCTTGCAGTATTCCCAGAATCCCTACCATCATCTCCAGAGATCTTTCCACACACAGCCCCACCAGACTATCGGGTTTCACACCTAATGATTGTAGATACAAGGCCAGCGCATGGCTTTTATCATACAGCTGTTGAAAACTCAGTACCTCATCCTGATACACCACCGCTATCTTGTCGGGATTGATAGCAACCTGATCCATAAATACCTGATGAATACACTTGTCTTGCGGATAATCAGTCTGAGTCTGATTGTAATCTATCAATAACTGTTGTTTTTCTACTTCACCGATAAACTCAAGCTCGCTAATTTTAGCGGTAGGTGAGGTGCAAATTGCCTGGCATAAGGCTATAAAATGTTGGATTAAACGCTCAATGGTCTGAGAATTGAACAACGCGGTACTATATTCAATGATCCCAACTATCCCTTTCGGTGTTTCCGTCAGTTCAAGCGTAACATCAAACTTACTGGTATTGTTGCCGTCTAAAGCGTAAGGATGAATTCGTTCGTCTAGCGCTTCTCCAGGTGCATTTTGTAAGATAAACATGACCTGATATAAAGGGCTAACGGCCATATTACGTCCAGGCTGTACTAGATCGACGATTTTCTCAAAAGGCGTATCCTGATGCTCATAAGCGTCTAAACACGTGTTTTGTACTTGAGCCAAGAACGCGATAAATGATTCTTCACCGTCTACCTGACTTCTTAAAGCCAGCGTGTTAACAAACATGCCAATTAAGCTTTCTGTTTCTTCATATTGCCGATTGGCGATAGGGCTACCGAGACAAATATCTTCCTGTCCTGTGTAGCGATAAAGTAAGACTTTAAAGGCGGCCAGTAGGGTCATAAAGAGTGTACAGCCCTGCTTTTCAGTTAAGCTTTTTAACTGGCTAGTAAGTTGTGTATTTAAATTAATGTCCTGTCTCGCCCCCGAAATACTTTGGACACTCGGTCTGGGGTAATCCGTCACTAAGTTAAGACTTTCAGGCACACCCGCCAGTTTTTCTTGCCAATAAGCCAGTTGTTGCTCAAGCAAAGTCTCTTTTCCGGAATTGCCTTGTCCAGATCCCTCTTCTCTTGAACGGTTTTCTCCCAACAATTTTCTTTGCCAAACACTGTAATCCAGATACTGAATAGGTAATGGGGGTAAATCCGAAATTTGATCAGGTGTCTGGCCTTGCCTCAAACAGTCCATAATCAAGCTAAACTCTTTGATCATGACCCCCATAGACCAACCATCACTGATAATGTGATGCATATTAAGCATTAAGAGGTGTTCTTGCTCAGTGAGTCTGAACAGTTTGCCTCGGATCAGGGGACCTTTTGCTAAATCAAAGGGGGTTTGGGCCTCACTTCGGCAGATTTTCTGTGTTTTTTTCTGACGAATTTCCGAGGTTTTCTCATGACTCAGATCAATGCGTTCCAATGTAAAGTCCAAACTATCAAGAATGACTTGTTGAGCCTGACCGTCCTGACTGGGAAAAATGGTACGCAGATTTTCATGGCGGGCAATTATCAGGTTAAAAGCTTGCTCTAGATGGTCACCATCAAGCTCACCGCTGATGGTGACGGCTCCGGGAATATTATAACTGGCACTATTCGGTTCCATCTGGTCAATGAACCACAATCGCTCCTGTGCATAGCTCAGAGGAAATGATTCAATAGCATTACCATCTGCTCCCTTCCGGCTCACGGGAAGAATGGGAGGATTCTCGTTTGTTGCTGATATGTCTTTTAAAAATGCAATAATTTCAGGCTTATTACTAACAAGCTGCTCACGTAATTCTGCCGTTAAAGCACCTTTCGGAGCCTTTAATTTAAGCTGCCCATCTTCATGCCAAAGTTCTATTCCTTTAGCATGCATGTCGTTTATTAATTTATAAATGCTCATAGAGACGTTTCCTCAAATTCAACATCCGTCAGATCTGCATCCAACGACGGCTTTTCATGCTGAACTTTAATCGCCTGAGTCACTTCTGAAACCTCGGCTAAGGTACTCGCACTAAACAATGCTTTCATGGGAACATCTGTATTTAATTGACTACGAATCTTAGAAATAACCTGGGTAGCCAACAGCGAATGTCCGCCTAGTTCAAAGAAGTTGTCATTAACGCCTATTTTTTCTGGCGCTAGCTTTAATACTTCAGCCCAGATGGCGACCAGTTGCTTTTCTATTTCGTTGCGTGGAGCAATATAAGCCTGACTTGATTCCAGGCTCACATCCATACTTTCCAAGGCACGGCGATCCACTTTACCGTTGTGAGTTAATGGAATAGCCTCAAGACTGACAAATGCTGTCGGCAGCATATATTCAGGTAAAGACTGCTGAAGGTGAGCTTTTAATTCTTGGTTAGCCAGATTAACAACATGCTCTTTATTTGTATTATTGGCCACATAGTAAGCAATAAGACTTTTGTTGCCCTGCTGATCATTACCTTGAGTGGTCTCTTGAAGGTGAGCCTCTTGAGGGCTATGGACAATAACAACACTATCTTTGATTTCAGGGTGTTGATTAAGTTGCGCTTCAATCTCTCCCGTTTCGACACGATAGCCACGAATTTTCACTTGCGTGTCTATTCTGCCTAAATATTCAATTTCACTTTGCCCTGCCGTATTGGTTACCCAACGAACCAAATCACCACTTTTATACATGCGAGTGTCGCTATTGGTGGAATCAGGATTAGAGGAGTTAGTCTTAAAGGGATTAACAATAAACTTATCATCAGTAAGTTCAGGCCGATTCAGGTAACCTCTGGCCAAACCGTCCCCTGCAATATGCAGTTCACCTGGCACTCCCATAGGAACGGGATTGTGGTATTGGTCAAGAATGTAAATTTGAATGTTCGCAATTGGGTTACCAATAACCACAGGATGCTCAGTACACTTTGACGATAATGCATCAATGGTGATTTCGGTTGGCCCGTAATTATTGTAGAGGCTGTACCCTTTGTCCAGAATCGCATCTTTTGCTCTTTCATCTAATCTTTCTCCCCCGGAAATAACAAAATCAATACTGTCTAATTTGTCATAATCACAAAGTAAGCCTTTAAGGATGCCGGGAACAAAGTTTAAACCACTGATTTCTTTCTCTCTGATATAACCCACCAAATTGCTCTCATCGAGTAACAAATCTGGCGTTGGAATATAGAGAGTAGCACCTGTGCTTAACGTACCAAAGATATCTTCCACACTGGGATCAAAGGTATAATCCGTCAGTTGAATAAGCTTGGATTTTTCATTGATCTTGAAATTATTGACGAACCAATTAACGGTATTAGTCACTCCTTTATGTTCCACCATCACCCCTTTCGGTTGGCCGGTAGAACCTGAGGTATAAATCACATAAGCGAGGTGATGAGATTTGACCTCTTGCTGTATTTTAATTTGCTTGGATTTTAACTCAGCAGCGCCATCACTAATCTCTGCCCATTGTGCATCTAACGCCATAAATTGCGTCTCTTGAACTGTTAAAGCACGGAGTTTGTCCTTAAGACTTCCCTGAGTCAGCACAATAGCTGCCTGACAGTCACCCAGCATATAAGTAAGTCTTTCTTCCGGATAGTCAGGCGCCATTGGTACATAAGCTCCACCAGCCTGCAATATCCCCAATATCCCCACAATCATCTCAAGGGATCTTTCCATACACAGTCCCACCAGACTGTCGGGTTTAACGCCCTGTCCTACACCTAAATTTTGCAGATATAACGCCAACGCTTGGCTTTTATCATAGAGCTGTTGATAAGTCAGTGATTCATCCTGATACACAACCGCTATCTTGTCAGGGGTAACGGCTACCTGCTCCATGAAGAGTTGGTGAATGCATGTATCCTGCGGGTAATCAGTTTGAGTTTGGTTGCAATCTATCAGCAGTTGTTGTTTTTCCTGTGCTGAAATAAAACCGACGTCTTTTAGTGACGCTTCAGGGGTTGTGATTAATTGCTGCATTAACCTTTCAAACTGCGCCATTAAGTCAGTGATAGTATTTTCATCGTAATAATAATTATCCCAAGTAAAAGAAACCTCAATCTCTTTTCCTGAGGCGCCTGTAATTGTTAAAGGATAATTTGGAGTATCTTCACTGATAACATCCCTAATAAGACTATTAGCTTCAGATATTCTCTCTACCGGATAATTTTCATAGACAAACAGGGTTTGGAAAAAGTCTTCATTGGTGCTAAACCCTGTACTGGTATTTTGAGCCAATATTTCCTGAATATGAGTCAATGGCGTGGTTTCATAGTGTAATTTTTCTGATTCCCTGCTTTGCATCTGTTTTAGTTGGGCCAGCAAGCTGAGTTCGGCATCAAATTGAATACAGGTGGGCGTGGTATTAATACACAGTCCAACAATTTGGTCGCTGTGTTGAATATCCAGTATACCGCTGCGTCCTGAACTGACACTGCCAAAAGTAACGGCTTTATTACCACTATGAAGGTGTAACAACAAACCCCAGACAAATTGCAGGACAGTATTCATTGTTAGTCTGTGGTCTTTGACTAACTGGTTTAGTCTGGCCGAGTTTTCTTCCGACAGACAAAGACTGACTTCATTAAAGACCTCCCTTGCCTGCCTTTCAATTGAACTATTTCCCTGAGGAGACAGATGCTCCATCGGCAGAGGTGTTTTCTCTTCATGATGGCTTAAATAGTCTTTCCAATATAAAGCTTCCTCTTCCTGATTACGGTTGAGTAAAACTTGTACATAAGCGCCATAAGGAGCGCTAGGAGGTAGTTGATACTCCCGTTGATGCACCAATGCCTGATAAAGTTTAAACAGATTCGCCAGTACAATGCTCTGCGACCAACCATCCAGCACAATGTGATGCTGTTCAAAAAGCATATAACTGGATGTTTTTCCCTGAAGAAGATGCACACGCATCAAAGGTGCCATTTCAAGGCTGATGCCAGAGCGTTTACTGTCTTGCATCCATTGTTCACAGGCAGATTTGAGTTCTGTATCCGTTTTCTCAGACCAGTCAACCCAGTTAACCTGTAAATCTACGTGCTTGAGAATCACCTGAACGCCCGCATCAATGCCGGCGACATCATCAGTGATAACCAACATTCTCAAGGCATCATAATGATCCACAATCAATTGCCAAGCCTGCCGCAACGCGTTTATGTCCACCTTGCCATTAATGCCAATGGCGGATTGCGTTAGATACATTCCTTTATTGTCTTCTGTCTGCGCTAATAAAGTTTCAAACAGTATGCCCGACTGCAACGGAGTCAATGGGTAAATGTCTTGGATGTTATCTAGTAGAATATGCCGTTGCTGCTCCAGATCCAACACAACAAGATCCAATTGCGGTAACGACGCTGTTAACATCGGAAAATCATCAGGGGTATATCCCTGTCTGGGCGCATCATAACAATGCTCAATCAGTGTCTCTAAGACTAAGATAAAGTGTGTTTGCCAATGGCTGACTGGTTGTCCCAGCCATTCTTCAGGATAACTAAAGGTAAAGGATAACCGGTCGAAGACCACCATTCCGTTAATCGACACCAGTTTATTGACTTCCTTGAGCTTGGAACTGGCGTTGCCACTGGGGTTTTCACTGAACGTAAAATAGTCTTCCGTTGATTCTTTATCGTTTGACTGAAAATCACCTAAGAAGTTAAAGAGAACCCCTGCTTCCGGGATGTTTTTAATGGTTTCATGCTGGTCAATATAACGAAAAATTGAGTAACCCACTCCTTTATTGGGAATAGCATGTAACGCGGCTTTTATCTCCTTAATACTTTGCCCGATATTCTGTGGATTGGACAGTTCGAAACTCACCGGGTAGATGCTGGTAAACCAGCCCAATGTGTTGGTAATATCAATGGCTGGGTCAAGTTGTTCTCGCCCATGTCCTTCTAGGTCAAGCATCAGTGTTTGATTGCCTGTTGCCTGGTGGTAACTCAGCATCACTGCCGTCAGTAACAGATCATTAATGTCTGTGCCGTAAGCCTGATGACAATGTCTTAGCAATTTTTCGGTATTGGCTTTTGACAGGTGAACGTCTGTGTGCAGAATGTCCTTGTTTAGATAGCCCTGATTTAGATAGTCTTTTTCGACAAGAGCACTCTCTTTAAAGGCATTAGTAACATGCTCCGTTTTTTCACTTTGCTCAATCCAAAATGCTAGGTCTTTCCTACCCTGCTCTGAATCTTTATAAGTGGCTAAAGAATCCACCCAATTTCGATAAGAACTGCGCTTTGAAGATAATTGCAGTGGTTGCTCTGTTGATTGAGGCGTTAATTTAGACGTTAGCTGTTGCTTAATAAGTTGGCTTAAGTCCTCAAGTAAAATACGCCAGGACACACCGTCAATTGCCAGATGATGGATGATGATCGCTAACTGATCAGAGCCATTATTTTGGGCATCAAAATAAACCCATCTCATAATAGGGCCATTTTCTAGGTCAAGCCCGGCCTGCCACTGGTTACATATTGCCTCTACATATTCGGCAACCTGCTTTCCATCCCCACTTTCATTCCTGCTTTCATGCAACTCTGCAATATCATAAGTATGGATCCCGAGCATCTCTGGAGAAATCATCTCTGAAGAAGAACCCACTAAGTCTGAATAGCGCTGCTGCCAGCCATGGTCATTTTTAGTAAAGCGTAACCTCAGGGCATCGTGCTGTTCCACTATGCGCAAGCTTAATGCTTGTAAATCTTCGATCGACAAATGGACATTCAGGTTTAGCAGAACAGATTGATTAAAATGATGAACATCCGTTTGCGTATGTTCAAAGAAATAGGACTGAACCGGGCTTAAATCGACAGCGCCCTGTAAACCCCCTTCTTCTTTGGTAATTTCTCTGGATTTTGTGGTGTCACAATGTTGTAGCAGTTCATGAATTGTCTGGTGGTTGAACATGTCACGAATATCAAAATGAATATGATGCGCTATGGCTTTGGAGACAATTTGGATGGTTTTAATGGAATCGCCACCCAACTCAAAGAAGTTGTCATTGATTCCTACTGTATTTGGTTCAAGATTTAATATGTCTGCCCAGATAGCCACCAACTGTTTTTCCGTGACGTTGCGTGGAGCCACGTAAGCCTGACTTGATTCCAGACTCACATCCATACTTTCTAAAGCACGGCGGTCAACTTTGCCATTAGGCGTTAGTGGCATTGCCTCAAGGCTAACAAAGGCCGCTGGTAGCATATACTCAGGTAAAGTTTGCTGAAGATGGGCTTTGAGATCTTCATTCGCCAGATGAATGACCTGCTCTTCTCCCGTGTCTCGTGATACATAATAAGCAACCAGTTGCTTATTCCCATCCTGCCCTTGAGCAATGACAACACTGTCTTTGATTTGTGGGTATTGATTAAGTTGAGTTTCAATCTCACCCATTTCAATACGATAACCACGAATTTTCACCTGGGTGTCGATTCGCCCTAAATATTCAATACTCCCATCATCCAACCACCGTACTAAATCACCACTTTTATACATGCGAGTGCCATGATTATTGGCGTTGGTATTGAAGGGATTCGGGATAAACTTTTCTTCGGTGAGTTCAGGGCGATTGAGGTAACCTCTTGCCAAACCATCTCCCGCAATATGCAGCTCACCGGATACTCCCATAGGAACGGGGTTGTTGTATTGATCAAGGATATAAGTTTGCGTATTGGAAATGGGGCGACCAATTTTCTGTATGCTAAAACTCCCCTTTATTGGCGCGGAAGTCGCCACAACCGTTGACTCCGTTGGGCCGTAATTATTGACAATCGTAAAGGGGTAATCTTTGTCTTCATACTTTGAAAGCTTATCACCACCAATTAAGAGATATTGCAGATAAGGATTATTTAACTCATCGAGTTGCAATAATTGTTGTGCAACAGGAGTGGCTAAAAAGCAATGTGTCACCTTATTGTCGTTAAGGAAACGATTTAACTTTACGATATCTATATAAGTATCATTGCTTACGATGAATAAGCTGGCTGAATTTATCAGATAAGGCCATATTTCCCAGACTGAGGCATCAAATGCAATATTCGCCACTTGTGTTGCTTTAGTACTTGCAGTGACATTAAATTCATTCTTATGCCATACACATAAAGCATGTAAGCTTTTATGTTCTACCATCACTCCTTTCGGTTGACCGGTAGAGCCTGAGGTATAAATCACATAAGCCAAATTATGAGACGTGACTTCCTGCTGCAAAGTCACTTGCTTAGCGTTTAAATCAGCAACGCCATCACTAATCTCTGACCATTGCTCATCTAACACTATAAATTGCGTCTCCTGAACTGTTAAAGCGCGGAGTTTGCCCTTAAGGTTTTCCTGAGTAAGCACAATGGCGGCTTGGCTGTCTTGCAGCATATAAGCCAGTCTATCTTCTGGATAGTCCGGGTCCATCGGCACATAAGCACCACCGGCCTGCAATATCCCCAACATCCCCACCATCATCTCAAGGGATCGTTCCACGCAGAGTCCCACTAGCGTGTCAGGTTTAACGCCCTGCCCCCCATCTAAATTTTGCAGATATAACGCCAACGCATGGCTTTTGTCGTAAAGCTGTTGATATGTTAGTAATTCATCCTGATCCGCAATCGCTATCTTGTCAGGATTAATGGCTACCTGCTCAATAAAGAGTTGGTGGATACATTTATCCTGTGAGTAATTTACCTGAGTTTGATTGTAATCTGTCAGCAGTCGCTGCTTTTCTTGTGCTGAAATTAAACCAACGTCTTTTAGTGACGCTTCAGGGGCGTCTATAAATTGCAGCGCTAACCTTTCAAATTGCGTCATTAAAGTGGTGATGGCCTTTTCATTGTAATAAAAACCATCCCAAATAAAGGATATTGAAAGTGTTTCCTGAGATGCTCCCACAACCGTTAAAGGATAATTGGGTGCTTCATCACCAATAAAATCAACAATCAGACCGTTTGTTTCGGCAATTGTTTCAACCGGATAATTTTCATAAACAAACAAGGTTTGGAAAAAGTCTTCATTGGTGTTTATCCCAGTAGCAGAATGGTGACCCAATATTTCCTGAATATAAGTCAGTGGTGTGGTTTCATAGTGTAATTTTTCCGATTCCCTGCTTTGCAACTGTTTTAGTTGGGCCAGCAAGCTAAGTTCGCCATCAAATTGAATGCAGGTGGGCGTGGTATTAATACACAGCCCAACCATTTGGTCGCTGTGTTGAATATCCAATATACCGCTACGTCCTGAACTGACACTGCCAAAAGTAACAGCTTTATTACCGCTATGAAGGTGTAACAACAAACCCCAGATAAATTGCAGGACGGTGTTTATCGTCAGTCTGTGATCTTTGACCAACTGCTCTAGTTTTACGGTGCTTTCTGCAGAGAGACTAAAACCAGATCTGTCAAAGACTTCTCTCGCCTGGCTCGCAATTGAATTAATTTGCTGGGCAGACAGTTCCATCGGCAGAGGCGTTTTTTCTTCATATTGGCTTAAATAGTCTTTCCAATATAAAGCTTCCTCTTCCTGATTACGGTTAAGCAATACCTGCACATAAGCGCTGTAAGAAGCACTAGGCGGCAGTTGATAATCCTGTTGGTTCACTAATGCCTGATAAAGTTTAAACAGATTCGCCAACACAATACTCTGCGACCAGCCATCCATCACAATGTGATGTTGTTCAATAAGTAAATAACAAGAATCCTGTCCCTGAAAAAGGTTTACGCGCATCAATGGTGTCTGCTCAAGACGAATGCCTGAGCGTTTACTTTTTTGCATCCATTGTTCACAGGCAGATTTAAGTTCTGGATCTGTTTTCTCAGACCAATCCACCTGATTTACCTGAATATCGACGTGTTTAAGAATTACCTGTATGCCGGCATTACTATTGCCAGTATTAGCCCTGTCATTATCAGTAACAACCATCATCCGCAGGGCATCATAATGATCCACAATCAATTGCCAAGCCTGCTGCAACGCGTTTATATCCACCTCGCCATTAATGCCAATAGCAGATTGCGTTAGGTACATTCCTTTATTGTCTTCTGTCTGCGCATACAAGGTTTCAAACAGTATGCCCGACTGCAACGGAGTTAATGGGTAAATGTCCTGAATATTATCCAACTGAATATGCCGTTGCAGCTCCAGATTTGGCATGATTTTATCTAACTGTGGTAACGACGCCGTTAACAATGGGAAATCACTCGGCGTATATCCCATTTTGGGCGCATCACTGCAATGCTCAATCAATTCCTCTAATGCTGAAATAAAGTGTGTTTGCCAAAGACTGATTGGTTGTCCTTGCCATTCTTCCGGGTAATTGAAGGAAAAGGATAATTGATCAAAAACCACCATTCCGTTAATCGTCACGAGTTTACTAACTTCTTGTTGCGGAGAACTCGTTTTGCCGCTGGTACTATCACTGAACGTAAAATAGTTGTCCGTTGATTCTTTATCGCTTGACTGAAAATCACCTAAGAAGTTAAAGACAATCGGGGCTTCAGGAATGTTTTTGATGGCTTCGTGTTGATCAATATACCGAAAAATTGAGTAGCCTATGCCTTTATTGGGGATGGCATGTAACGCGGTTTTGATCTCCTTGATACTTTGCCCAATATCCTGTGGGCTGGACAACTCAAAGTTCACCGGGTAGATGCTGGTAAACCAACCCAGCGTGTTGGTAATATCAATAGCGGGGTCAAGCTGTTCTCGCCCATGCCCTTCGAGGTCAAGCATCAGGGTTTGATTGCCTGTCGCTTGGTAATAACTCAGTATCACTGCCGTTAATAACAGATCATTAATGTCTGTGCCGTAGGCCTGATGGCAATGTTTCAGCAGTTTTTCCGTATTGGCTTTTGATAGCTGAACCTTGGTATGTCCAATATCCTGATTTCGGTAGCCCTGATTTAAATAGCTCTTTTCTACAAGCTCACTCTCTATAAAAGCAATGTCTTTAAAAACACCCTCTTTAAAAACAGTCTCGATAAAAGCATTAGTAGCGTGATCCGTTTTTTCACTTTGCTCAATCCAGAATGCCAGATCTTTTTGCCCTTGCTCAGAATCTTTATAGGTGGCTAAAGAATCCACCCAATTTCGATAGGAACTTCTTTTCCGTGGTAATTGCTGCGGCTGATGCGTTACCTGTAGCTTGATGAGTTGATTGAGATCCTCAAGTAAAATGCGCCAAGACACACCGTCAATCGCTAGATGATGGATGATGATCGCTAACTGATCAGAACCATTGCTTTGGGCATCAAAATAAACCCACCTCATAATAGGGCCATTTTCTAGATCAAGCTCGGCCTGCCAATGGTTACAGGTCTGCTCTATAAAATCTGCGGCCTGCTTTTCATCCTGCTTTGAAACATCGTAAACATGAATCCCTACCGCCTCATCCGTCGAATCAAGATAGTGTTGCTGCCAGCCTTTGTCATCGTTAGTAAATCGTAACCTCAGGGCATCATGCTGCTCAACTAAGCGCGTGCTTAATACCTGCAGATCTTCAAACGATAAATGGACATTTAGATTGAGTAGGAGCGACTGATTAAAATAATGAACATCAGTTTGCGTATACTTAAAGAAATCAGCCTGAACAGGGCTTAAAGCAACCGGTCCTTGTAGGGTGCCTTCCTCTCTAACAATTTCTCTGGATTTTGTGGTATCACAATGTTGCAGCAATTCATGAATTGTCTGATAGTTGAACATATCACGAATATCAAAATGAATATGATGGGCTATCGCTTTGGAGACAATCTGGATGGTTTTAATGGAATCGCCACCCAGTTCAAAGAAATTGTCATTGAGCCCAATATTTTCTGACGTTAAACCTAATACTTCTGCCCAAATTGCCACCAACTGTTTTTCTGTTGTGTTACGCGGAGCCAGATAGACCTGACTTGATTCCAAGCTCACATCCATGCTTTCTAAAGCGCGGCGATCGACTTTGCCATTAGCCGTCAGCGGCATCGCTCCAAGGCTAACAAAAGCCGTCGGCAGCATATACTCAGGTAAAGTTTGCTGTAAGTGTGCTTTAAGGTCTTCATTCGCCAAAGTAATAACTTGCTCTTTCCCAGAGTAGCTCTCCACATTGGCCGCAGCCGCTACATAATAGGCAACCAGTTGCTTATTGCTTTCCGGATTATTACCTTGAGAGCCATGAGCAATGACAACACAGTCTTTGATTTGTGAATGTTGATTAAGTTGGGTTTCAATCTCACCCATTTCGATACGGAACCCTCGGATTTTCACCTGAGTATCGATTCGTCCCAAGTACTCGATATTGCCATCATCTAACCAACGCACTAAGTCACCGCTTTTATACATACGAGTGTCTTCAATAAACGGGTTAGGAACAAACTTTTCATCGGTCAATTCAGGGCGATTGAGATAACCTCTTGCCAGACCATCCCCCGCAATATGCAACTCACCGGGAACCCCCATAGGAACAGGATGATTATTTTGGTCGAGAATATAAATTTGGGTGTTGTTAATAGGGCGGCCAATAGGAATGGCATGATGTTGATTAATAAGCTCTGGAGTGACGCACATTACCGTACTGATAATAGTGGTTTCTGTCGGTCCATAGGTATTGTAAAGATTGATATATGGATAGTGATTAGTGAATGCTTGGGCTTTCGAATACTCCAGCTTTTCTCCACCAATAATCACATTTTTTATGTTACCCAATGGGATATCTGACGCCACCAACTGATGAAAAAAAGCAGTGGGAACATTTAATACAGTAATGTTGTGGACTTCGATAAGGTTTTGAAAATATTGGAGTGTCAGTAAGTTATCTTTCTCTTCTATAACCAACTGAGCGCCATTATTTAAAATAACAAAAACTTCTTCTATGAAGAGATCAAAATTCATCGTAGAGAATAAAAGCTGTTTATCGTCTTTGGTTATCTGATATTTCGTTCCCGCAAATATATTGTGATTAACTAAGCTTCGATGCTCAACCATTACGCCTTTAGGTTGGCCCGTTGAGCCTGAGGTATAAATCATATAAGCCAGATGATGAGGCTTGACCTCTTGGCGCAATGTCACCTGTTTAGCGTTTAGATCAGCAACACGGTCACTAATCTCTGGCCATTGCTTATCTAATGCAATTAGGTGTGTGTCCTGAACTGTCTCCTGAGCTGTGCCCTTAACGACCAAAGCACTCAGTTTTTCCTTAAGCTTCTCTTGAGTCAGCACAATAGCGGCCTGGCTGTCTTCCAGCATATAAGCCAGTCTGTCATCTGGGTAATCAGGGTCCAGTGGCACATAAGCACCGCCCGCCTGCAATACACCCATCATCCCTACTATCATCTCTAGAGATCTTCCCACACACAATCCAACTAAGCTGTCCGGCTTAACGCCCAGCGATTGTAGATATAAAGCGAGTTGATGACTTTTGTCGTTAAGCTGCTGGTAACTCAGTGTTTCATCCTGATACACAAGCGCTATCTTGTCAGGATTATTGGTCACCTGCTGCATAAAGAGTTCGTGAATACATTTATCTTTTGGGTATTCGGCTGAGGTCTGATTGTAAGCAATCAACAGTTGCTGCTTTTCTGCTTCGCCAATAAAATCCAGTTCGTTAATTGCCGCTTTGGGAGTGCTGACGATGGCCTTGCACAAACCAATAAAATGCTGAGCCATACGCTCAATCGTTTGTTGTTTATAGAGTGAAGTTCTGTATTCAATCGAACCTTGCAGTCCTTCCGGGGTTTCTATAAATTCAATATCGAGATCAAACTTACTCACTTCACCTTTTAATGGATAACGCTGGATATAATGCTCTGGCACTTCCATAGGCGTATTCTGCAAAACAATCATAATTTGAAATATGGGATCAATTGCCAAACTACGCTGCGGATGCACGGCTTCTACGACTTTATCAAAAGGCGTATCCTGATGTTCATAGGCGCCTAAACAGGTCTTTTTGACCTGAGACATGAGAGCAAGAAACGATTCATCTCCCTTCACCTGGCTTCTTAAAGCCAGAGTATTGATAAACATGCCGATTAAGCTTTCTGTTCCTTCATATTGCCGATTAGCGATAGGACTTCCAAGACAAATATCTTCCTGACCTGTGTAGCGGTATAGAAGAGATTTAAAAGCCGCAAGTAAGGTCATAAATAGTGTACAGCCTTGCTGACCCGCTAAACTTTTTATCTGACGGGTGAGCTGCGCATCTAAATGGAAATCGAGCCTATCCCCCGCAAACCCTTTTACATTTGGTCTTGGATAATCGGTGGTCAGATCGAGATATTCAGGCACACCTGTCAGCTTCTCTTTCCAATAGCTCAGTTGACGCTCAAGCAAAGTCTCTTTTCCAGAATGGCCTTGTTCAGGCTGGGCTTCTTCCAACAGTTTTCTTTGCCAGATACAATAATCCAGATACTGGATAGGCATTGGGGGTAATGCCGGGATTTGGTCAAGCCTCAGGCCTTTCCGCAGACTATCCATGATGACGCTAAATTCTTTGATGAAAACCCCCATCGACCATGCATCAGTAATAATATGATGCATGTTCAACATGAGAATATGTTCTTGTTCTGCAAGTTTGTACAATTGACCTCTGATCAACGGCCCTTTGGCTAAATCAAAGGAAATGTCCGCTTCTTTTTGACAGAGCTGTTGGGCTTTCTCATGCCGTTTTTCAATGCTGTCATAATGGCTCAGATCACTAAGATCATGGCGTTCCAACTTAAAATCAAAACTATCCAATATGACTTGTCTTGCCTGCTCCCCTTGGCGAGGGAAGATAGTGCGCAAGCTCTCATGACGAGCAATAATCAGGTTTATCGCTTGTTCTAATTGGTCACTATCAAGCTCACCACTAATGGTGACAGCTTTCGGAAGGTTATAACCCGCTTTATCAGATTCAAGTTGCTCAATGAACCATAAAGGTTCCTGAACATAGCTCAATGGGAATGCTTCAATAGCGTTGCCTTGATCATCTGTTCTGCTGGCAGGCTGGATGGGTGGAACCTTGCTGGTTTTTGATACTTTGCTCAAAAAAGCAATGATCTCGCCCTTATTCGCGACAACTTCGTCACGAATTTCATCGGTCCAAACCCCTTTTGGCGCCTTAAACTTAAGTTGCCCGTCTTCTTGCCATAGTTTGATACCTTTGGCTCTTACCTTATTAATGAGTGCCGCTATGTTCATAGGGTTCCTTCCTCAAATTCAGCATCCAAATCATCTTCATCCCAAAAATCTTCAAACTGATTTTGTGTCGCAACAAGCACCTCTGCCGAGTCACTGATAGTGGGCAAATCAAAGAGAGAATGTAACGGTAAATCCAATTCCATTTGACTATCGATTTTAGAGACTAGTGAAACGGCCAATAGTGAATGTCCGCCCAACTCAAAGAAGTTGTCATCAACTCCTATATTCTCGGGCTGTAATTCCAATACCTCAGCCCAGATAGCAACAAGCTGTCTTTCCATATCATTGCGTGGTGCAACATAGGTTTGATTTGATTCAATGCTGACGTCCATGCGCTCTAAAGCGCGGCGATCAATTTTACCATTAAGCGTTAGTGGAATAGCTTCTAGGCTGACAAATGCGGTGGGTACCATATATTCAGGTAGGGTTTGTAACAAATGCGCTCTCAATTCCTCTACAGGAATACTCTCCCCCTCTGCACCAGACTCTCCTGTATTTGCTGCTGAATTTGTCCCAGTATAAAAGGCCACTAATTTTTTACTGGCTGCTTCTCCCTGAACTACAACCACACAATTCTCGATGCTCTGATTATGATGCTGATACTGAATAAGTTTCGCTTCGATCTCTCCAAGTTCTATACGGAAACCTCGAATTTTAACCTGATTGTCTATCCGCCCTAAGTATTCAATATTACCGTCATCCAGCCAGCGGGCTAAGTCACCGGTTTTATACATGCGAGTATTACTATTGATAGAGTTGATATTAAAGGGGTTAGAAACGAATTTATCTTCAGTCAGTTCCGGACGATTGAGGTAACCTCTGGCGACACCATCTCCCGCTATATGCAACTCGCCCGACACGCCAATGGGCTGTGGTTGACCATTAACGTCCAGAACGTAAAGTTGGGTGTTATTAAGGGGTTTTCCTAATGGAACATTAGAAAGTTCAGTGCCAATTAATGCTGACGTTGACAGTTTTGATATCGTTGTTTCTGTGGGTCCATAATTGTTAAACACGTTACAATCAGGGTACAGAGTATTGACCGTCTCAATAACCTTTTTAGTCAACGGTTCCCCGGCAAAAATAAGCACTTTAGATGCAGCAACAATTTCCGTATCAGATATTTTGAACATCTCAAAATGAGATGGAGTGATTTTCATACAATCAATAGGATTGCTGTCTAGGTACTGCTTAAACTTGATTGGATGATTAACATAGTAATCAGAAAACAAATACAGTGTTTTACTAAACATCATAGGAACATATAAAGCGATGTTGCCCAGGTCAGCGGAAAAGGTAGACACGGCACCAAATGTTTCGCACTGATGCAGACCCATTTTCTCATGCACGGCGTAGGTGTAATCGACCACCATGCCATGCTCTATCATCACCCCTTTGGGCTGACCGGTAGAACCGGAGGTATAGATCACATAGGCTAAATTATCGGGTTTAACGTCATGGCGTAATGAAAGTTCGTTGCTCTTAATTTCAGACGAGAAATCTGATGTAAAATCTGACTCAAAACCACCCTGCTTATCTAACACAATAATTTTAGTGTTCTTATTCGCTAACGACTCTAGCTTATATTTAAACTCCGCAAGCGTCAGAACGATGGAAGCCTGACTATCTTGTAGCATGTAAGTCAGTCTGTCATCCGGGTAATCAGGATCTAACGGAACATAAGCGCCACCGGCTTGCAATATTCCAAGAATACCCACCATCATTTCCGTAGACCTTCCCACACAAAGGCCCACTAAACTATCGGGCTTAACCCCCAGAGATTGCAGATATAACGCCAGTTCATAACTGCGATCATAGAGCTGTTGATAACTCAGTATTCTTGATTCAGATTCCTCAGCAGAACCTGGAATCCCGACCTGAACAACGGCGGTCTTATCAGGATTACTGGCAACTTGTTCCTTAAAGAGTTGATGTATACATTTATCTTTTGGATAGTCAGCTTGGGTATCGTTGTAATCTATCAACAGCTGCTGTTTTTCAGCTTGGTCAATAAATACCAACTTGCCTATTTTAGTGGTTGGTGAAGCAGTGATAGCTCGGCATAGGGCAACAAAATGCTTGGTTATGCGCTCAATAGTTTCAGGCTTATACAACGCAGTTCTGTATCCAATGAACCCTTCCAGTCCCTCGGAGGTTTCAGTGAAATGCACGATTTGATCGAATCTGCTGAAGTTATATTCTAGTGGGTACGGCTGAAGTTGCTGTTCAGACGATTTCTCTCGGTCATTATTAAGGGGAGCATTGTTTAAAGGATCGTTATGTAGGATGAACATAATTTGGAAAATAGCGCTAATACTCGTATTACGCTCAGGTTGTACGAGGTCAACGATTTTCTCAAAAGGCGTATCTTGATGTTCAAAGGCTTCAACACACGTGGTTTTCACTTGCTTTAATAGCTCAGCAAAAGAGGCGTCCCCATCAACCATACTTCTTAAAGCCAGCGTATTAACAAACATGCCAATTAAGTTTTCTGTCTCTTGGTATTGTCTATTTGCGATGGGCGTACCAAGACAAATATCCTCTTCCCCGGTATAACGGTAAAGCAACGCTTTAAAAGCCGTCAGTATGGTCATATAGAGTGTACAACCATTCTGCTCCGCCAGACTCTTTAACTGTTGGGTGAGTTCCGCATCTAAATGAAATACTGAGCTGGTAGCGCCGGAAGAATCCGGAGTATTCGGTCTGGGGTAATCTGTGGCCAAATTGAGACATTCAGGCACACCTGCAAGTTTTTTCTGCCAGTAAGCCAGCTGCCGTTCGAGTAGCCCGCTTTCTTCCAGCAATTTTCTTTGCCAAATACTGTAATCCAGATATTGAATAGGCAATGCAGGTAAGCCCGAGATTTGACCAAGAGCAAGGCCTTCACGCAGGCAATCCATGATCACACCCAACTCATTAATCAATATCGCCATAGACACTTCATCAGTGACAATGTGATGCATATTCAGCATTACAATATGCTCTTGCTCCGCAAGTTTGATCAATTTACCTCGGATCAATGGTCCTTTAGACAAATCAAAAGGCATTGCAGCTTCGGTTTGGCAGATCTTCTTAGTTTCCTGATGGCGAACTTCATTGCTTTCGTGGTGACTCAGATCATTACGATCCAGCTTAAAATCTACACTGTTTAAGATAACTTGCTGGGCCTGCCCATCCTGCTTAGGAAAGACGGTGCGCAGATTTTCATGCCGGGCAATAATCAGGTTAAATGCCAGCTCCAGATGCCCAACATCAAGTTTACCGCTGATGGTAACGGCCCCAGGAATGTTGTAGCTGGGATTATTCGGCTCCAGCTGGTCAATAAACCACAAGCGTTCCTGAACAAAACTAAGCGGTAGCTGACGACCTTCCTGGGTGTCTAATTCAGCTCGATTAATGGGCAATATCGCCGGAATGTCGCTTCTTTCTGATTTAGCCATTAATTGCGCTAAATCGGCGATGTTATCTTGTTTAAAGATCGCATTTATCGGCAAATCTATTGAGAATTGACTACGGATCCGGGAAACCACTTGGGCCACCAACAATGAATGCCCACCCAATTCAAAGAAGTTGTCATTAACGCCTACCTTCTCTGATTCAAGGTTTAGTATTTCTGCCCAAATAGCGACAAGCTGTTCTTCCAGAGTATTGCGGGGTGCCACATAAGTTTGTTTTGATATTAAACTCACATCCATGCGCTCTAAAGCACGGCGATCAACCTTACCATTAGGTGTCAGTGGAATAATCTCAAGGCAAACAAACGCTGTGGGCAGCATATATTCAGGCAAAGATTGTTGCAGATGCACTTTAAGCGCTTCTTCAAGGGACGTTTCCTGATGATGATCTTCTGAGTCAGTCGTTAAATAGAAAGCGACCAGTTGTTTATTGCTCTCTTCATCTTTTCTTTGAGAACCATGTGCAACAACAATACAGTCTTTTATATTCGGGTATTGATTGAGTCGGGATTCAATCTCTCCCAGTTCAATACGATAGCCTCGAATTTTCACTTGTTGGTCAATACGGCTGATATATTCCAAATTTGCAGAAGCGCCTTCGCCGACGGGTAACCAACGAACCAAATCGCCAGTTTTGTAAATACGCGCATTAGGCGCATCTGAGAAAGGATTCGGAATGAACCTTTCATCCGTCAGTTCGGCTTGATTTAAATACCCTCTTGCGACACCTTCACCGCCAATATGTAATTCTCCGGCCCCGCCAACAGGAACAGGCTTTAAGTGAGCATCTAAAACATAGAACTGAGTATTGGCAACGGGTGCTCCCAAAGAAACAACATCTTCTATTTTTTGTGTCGCAGACCAAACCGCTGTTTCAGTAGGCCCGTACATATTCCAAAGCTCAACGGATTCACGCTTCAATAACGCATCTTTCAAGTCGTTGCTTAACGCTTCTCCTCCGCAAAGCACTTTTAGTTTTTGCGATGGGTGTTTATATGATGGTTCCCAGTCATTGTTCACCAACATTTTCCACGTTGCAGGTGTCGCCTGCATAGTGGTTACCTTATGCTCAGCTATCAGACCTGCAAGCACATCTGGAGAAAGTGCATCTTCTGAGGAAGCGATAACAACACAGCCTCCAACCACCAATGGCAAGTACAATTCCAAGGTATGAATATCAAAAGAAAGGGAGGTAACCGCTAACAACGTATCTTCTTTATTCATCCCAGGCTCAACCTGCATAGAGGCTAAGAAGTTGGTCAGGTTGTGATGTTCCAGCATCACCCCTTTGGGCTTTCCAGTTGAGCCAGAGGTATAAATCACATAAGCCAGATGATTTGACGTCAGCCCTACATTCTTTATATGAGATGCAAGATTAGAAGAGTCTAATTGCATTAATCCATTACAGAAACTTTCATCATCTAGACAAATAAGTTGTTCTACTGATGATTGCTCTACAGAAAAGTGTTCTGTCAGATGTTTTTGAGTCATCTTTTGAGTCAGTATCCACCGCACACCTGAATCTTCAATCATGTATGCCAATCGTGCTTTCGGATAGCTTGGATCCAGCGGAAGATAAGCTCCCCCGGATTTCATAATGGCCAGTACACCAATCAACATATCAAGGGAACGTTCAACACAGATTCCTACCAGAGAATCCGGTGTGACTCCTTGATTCACCAAATGACGAGCTAATCGATTTGCTCTTTGGTTTAACTCGGCATAAGTCAATTTCTCTTGATTAAAAACAGTCGCTATCGCATCAGGATTGTGTTCAACCTGTTGCTCAAACAGCTCATGCATGCACTTATCGTGCGGATAATTTGCGGCGGTATTATTCCAATCTACTAGTAGCTGATGTTCTTCTTCAGCCGTTAAGATAGACAACTCCCCCACTGTTTTACGGCTGCTATCAAGCAGTCCAGTTAACACCCCATCCAGATGCCCTAGAATCCTTGCAATAGTGTCTTCTGCGTAACGCTCAGCCAAATATCCCAATTCAAAACTTAACTTACCTTGCCGCTCAGTCCCATTCGAATCAGCACGTTCTGGCAACACCATTAACGTCAACGCATAATTGGTTTGTTCTTCATTGTTAATATCTGAAACTTTTAATCCAGAACCGGCGATAATCTTTTGTATCTCCTGATCAACCGGGTAATTTTCAAACACCACCAACGAATCAAACAAGTTGCGTTCACCGCTGCTGTTATTGGCTAACGAACTCAGGTTTTGGATTTCAGATAAAGATAAGAACCCATATTCATTTCGATCGATACTGCCTTCATGCAACGCACGTAGCCAGCTACCAATTTCCTGTTCAGGTTTAATATTAACCGGCACCGGGAGACTATTGATAAATAGCCCTACCATATCTTCGACACCTTTAATTTCAGCCGGACGACCTGACACTGTCTCACCAAAAACCACTTGCTGTTCACCGCAATAACGATGTAACAAATATGCCCAAGCAGCTTGAACTAACGTATTTAAAGTTACCTGATGGTGCTTAGCCAAAGATTGCAGTTGAGCGCTCTTTTCTGGGGTTAAGGTTAACTTTTGTAATCTTGCTTGCTGAGATTTGGCTTTTGGGGATTGTCCCTCTTGAGACTGATCATCCGCTATTTGGTGAATATTGATTTGAGTTGGCTCGTCTATATCAGACAGCAAATCTCGCCAATAGGATCTTGCCTTCTCATCATCCTGATTTTGTAACCAGCCAATGTAATTTTCATAAGGCTGTGGCTTCGGCAGGACTGATGCCAAACCTAATGAAGACGCAGACAGGTTATCAGTCGAGACTTGACCTAAAGAATCATCAATAGAATCTGGACATGCTTCCTTGTAAAGTGACATCACGTCTTTCAATACCAACGGCAGCGACCAGCCATCAGATAACGCATGATGATTTGTCCAAACTAAACGATGTCGTTGCGGCGAGAATACGATTAACGCGATACGCATTAATGGCACCTGCTTTAAGTCAAACCCTTGCGCCCTATCCTCTGCTAAGAACTGCGTTAATTGTTGCTGTTGTTCTGATTCGTTGTATTCAGACCAGTCCAATGTTGTGAAAGGCAGCGCCACTTCGGACAATACCAATTGATGGCTATGGTCATCTGAAAATACTGTTCTAAAGACATCATGACGACGCACCATTTCCAACCATGCTTGTTGCATCGCCATGGCATTAAGAGGGCCGTCCAGATCAACAGACAACTGGGTAAGATAAGCCGAATGATCCAGGCCGCTGTGGAACAGTAATCCCTGTTGCATGCCAGTCGTGGGATAGACTTTTTCAATATTCGGATAAGTTTGATACCAATCGTCCAACTGAGCTTGAGTAATTTGGCAAAGAGGAAAATCGCTTGGTGTTACACCACCCGCTTCCTTACTCTGACAATGCTTTATAACTTGATTTAGCGCCGATTCAATTCCTTGGAGCAAAGACTCCATGGTTTCTTGCTTATACTGCTGACCATTAAATCGTAATGAAAACCCGAGTTTACCACCGGTCACCATGCCGTTTAACTCAAGCGAATGACCGCGTTGGCGTTCTACACTGACATCATCACCCACAGCTTCAGATGCAAGCTGAAATGCACTCTCTTTATTTATGACCTGATCAAATTGTCCCAGATAGTTAAAGAGTATTTCAGAAGCACTTCCCTTAGCCTGTGAGAAGTCATTTCCACTGGCATCTTCATGTGCCGCCATATGTTTTAATAGACCAAAGCCTATCCCGTTGTTAGGAACCTTTCTCAATCGCTCCTTAACGGTTTTAATCACCTCTTGAATCGATGCTTCCGATTCTAACGCCAATGTCACAGGGAACACGCTAGTGAACCAACCCACGGTTTGGGTTAAATCCAGTGTTTCTGTTAAGTCTTCACGGCCATGACTTTCTAGATCGATGCGGAAGGCATTTTGACCCGTCCATTGTTGCAGAGCCAAATAAAGGGCGGACAGCAACAGGTCGTTAACCTGTGTTCGATAGGCTGACGTGCAGTCATTCAATAATGCCTGTGTCTGCCATTCTGCAAGCTCAAATGAAATAGTCTTTGAAATGCTGATGCTATTATCACAAGCATTTTCATGGTCCACCGGCAAAGCATTCACTTGCTCGCTGGCATGGACTAACCAATAGGATTTTTCCGATAACAAGACATCGCTATCAGCATAATCCAGAAGATAGTCTCCCCATTGTTGGAAAGACGACGTTTTAGGTGATAGTTCAATCGTTTTTAGCTGTTGCCATTGCTCAAACGCTGTCGCCATATCTTGAAGTAATATTCGCCAAGACACGCCATCCACGACCATATGATGCAAGGTTAACAATAATCGGCGCTGATTTGTTTTCCCTTCAGATTCTCTTTGCCCTTCAAAAAGTACGGCCCGGAACACATCACCTTCGACTAACGATAGTCCAGTTTTAGCTTCAGCTCCCAATTTAGCTAACTCTAATTCCCATTTTTCACCCTGTAATTGCCCTAAATCCCGGCATTGTACTGCGCGCTCGACACACTGCTCAGTAAACGGAATATAGCTCGCCTTATTGTCTTTAACAGATAAACGTAAAGCGTCATGACGTTGATACAAAGCTGACACAATTTTCTGTAAAGCATCCAGAGTAAAATCTTCTGGAAGCGTCAGTAATACAGATTGATTATAATGATGTTGTTCGGTCAAATCAGTCGAAACGAATTCGCGCTGAATGGGTATTAATATCTGATCTCCAGAAATACTCTCCTGTGGCGCTAAAACTTGTAACTCTGAGTTGACCTGCGGCGCTAATTTTTCAATGGTTTGAGACTTGAAGAGTTGACGCGTCGTAAAAACCAAGTCCTCTTTTGCAGCTTGAGTCACGGCTTGAATAGCCAATATTGAATCACCGCCAATGGCAAAAAAGTTTTCAGTGACACCTACCTTTTTCACCTTAAGAAGGTTTTGCCAAAGCTCACATAGTTGTTTTTCAATTTCGGTCGTAGGTGCAACATACTCCTGCGCCAGTTGAGTAGGTACTTCTTTTTCCTGCAAAGCTTTGCGGTCAATCTTACCGTTTGGGGTATGGGGTAGCTGTTCTAAAATAACAAATACCGATGGTATCTTGTGACTGAGTAAAGATTTTTGCAGATGATCTTGCAATGCCTCACGGAAAGCGAATTCCCCCTTACTTGCTCCACTATCGCCTAATTCACCGCTATTTTTATGTGGCACAATATAGGCTACGAGCTGTTTAGTATTCTGCTCGGGATCAAGGGATTTTGCCAAAACCACCGCTTCAGATACATGTTCATATCCGGCTATCTCGGCCTCAATTTCTCCTAATTCAATGCGAAAACCTCGAATTTTTATCTGATGATCAAGACGCCCCAAAAATTCCAAATTTCCCGGCAGACCATGTTCATCAGGCATACAACGGACTAAGTCTCCGGTTTTGTATAAGCGTTGAGAAGTATCAAATGGACTTGAGATAAATTGTTGGTTCGTTAATTCTGGCTCGTTTAAATAGCCGCGAGCCAGATTTTCCCCACCAATGTAAAGCTCCCCGGTAACTCCCAGAGGACAAAGCTGAAGTTCCCCATCAAGAACAAATAGATCTGCGTGAGGTACGGCGCTTCCGATGGGAACCCCTCCTGAATGAATATCACTAGAATAATGGGTACAGTCGTAATAACTGCTCCATACACAGGCTTCTGTTGGCCCATATTCATTTACTAAACGATAGTTTTTCCAGTGTTTATGGGTTTGATGTTGTTTAACCAGATTCTGATCACAGGCTTCCCCTGCGACAATAACCGTTTTAAAAGAAGAGGATGGTTGCAAATCTGAAGACAATATCCCCAAATACACGCTCGGCAGCGTTAAAAAGTGACTCACCTTTTCTTCTGTCAGCAAGGTTTGAAAAGCCTGTAAATCCACTCCCTGTTTGATATCCATTACACAGAGCTTCCCACCCGCGACTAATGTCCAAAATATCCCAACCACAGAGCTATCAAATGCAAAAGATGAAAATAAGGCAAAGCTACTGGGAGACTCTTTATAGACTTCAAATCTGGACAGCGTTGATTGCAGCAGGCTGCCGTGTTCAATCGCAACACCTTTTGGTAATCCGGTAGAACCAGAGGTGTAAATCACGTAAGCAAGGTTATTCGAAGAGACTAAAAGCTTTTCACGATCAATATTTTCTTCGGAATAATCCCCTAAGAAGCCCTCCCACATTTCATCATCAAGAGGAAGTATTTGTAACTCATCAAATGGCAGTTCAGAAAGCAGCTCTGCGCTAGTGAGCACAATTTCAACTTCAGAGTCATCCAGAATGTGTTCAATGTGTTTTTCCGGGTAATTAGGATCGATGGGCACATAGGCTGCCCCTGCTTTCAAGATCCCCCAAATACCAATGATCATTTCCAACGAACGTTCAACACATAGCGCCACCAACGTATCTGAGTCAACTTCCTGATCAATAAGATATTGAGCGACTTGATTCGCTTTAGCATTTAACTCTTTATAAGTTAGTCTTTCATTGTTATCGGCTGACTCATTGAACATTACCGCAACTTCATCAGGATGCTTAGCTACCTGCTCTTCGAATAAGTCCAGAACAGAGACGTCTTTTTTCTTGGATAAACCTAAAGCCGTCAGTGGGTTATCTAATTCACTCCCTAACTCACTCCCCGCAAATGCCCCTTTTGACCATGCCAATAAATCATCAACTTCAGCAGTGGTTAAAAATGGCAGTTCACTTAATTTGGCCAAGGGGTTATCAATAATCCCTTTAAGCAAAACTTCAAAATGTTTTGCCATACGCTCTATCGTTGCAGCATCAAACAAGGCAGTGGCGAACTCCCAATCCAGCTTAAGTCCTTCAGGAGTGCCTTCTTTACTGACTTCATACACATCTAAACTAAGATCGTGCAGAGCCACCGAATGAGACTGTTCAATTTTCGTGCAGGACAAGTCAGGCAGATCAAACTCACCGACCTCATTGTTTTGTAGCGCTAACTTGACTTGGAATAAAGGTGAATAACCTAGCGTTCGTTCTTGTTTTAATTCATCAACCAATTTTTCAAACGGTAATTGACTATGGTCATAAACATCCAATAAATAGGCTTTACTGCTTTGCAATAAAGCATCAAAACCGGGGTTACCAGAAAGGTTGTTTTGTAACACCACACTATTAACAAAAAAGCCCACCAATGGCGATAATTCCGTTTGTTCTCGGTTTGCCACTGGCGTACCAATCACAATATTTTCAGCGTCTACGCCATTGTCTCCATTGTTAGCCCCTTTATTAGAGTGACGAGCTAACAATATGGCAAAGGCTGTCTGTAATACCGCAAACAAGGTGGTATCATAAGTTCTTGCTAATCGATTTAACCCATTTTGAACATCGGCACCCAATATTTGATGATGATGAGCACCCTCATAGTTTTGAATCGGCGGCCTTGGGCGATCAAGCGCTAAGTTATGAACTTCCGGTAGATCCTGCAATCGATTTTTCCAAAACTCAAGATGGCTATCTAACACCTCTCCCTGCAGCCAATTACGCTGCCATTTGGCATAATCGGTATATTGGATTTCAAGGCCTGCAAGCGGAAGGTTCTTGTTTTGAAGGTTAGCGTTTTGAGAGCTATCGTTATTCAAAAAATGGCGATACAAAAGGTTCAATTCATTAACAATGATCCCCTCAGACCAACCATCAACAGCGATATGATGCATACAAACAATGAGGACGTGAGAACTGGCGTTACACTTTAGAAGTTTCACGCGAATCATTAAACCATTGCTAAGGTCAAACGGGCTGGTAAATTCTTCTTCCACATAACGACGAACCGTTATTTCTTGCGATTCCTTGTTTAAGTCCGTTAGATCGATCTTTGGAATGGAAAACGCAAAGTTAGGCTGAACAACCTGAATAGCTTCACCAGATTTTGTCTGACGAATACTGGTACGCAAAACATGGTGACGTTCTATAATGGCTTGAAAAGCTAACGTCAATGCCGCCTCATCCAACACGCCTGAAATCTGAATCCCTTTACACATATTATATTGGCTATTTTGTTGATCAATTTGATCTATAAGCCATAGACGTTGTTGGGGAAAAGAAAGTGGTATTGGCTCATCTTTTGATACCGGTACGATTTCTGGAGTTTGACTACTGGCAGACTGACCAATCACTTTTGCCAGTTCGCGAATCGTTGGTGCCATGAAGAGCGTCTTTATTTGGATGTCTACATTGCATTGTTTCCGAATTTGCGCAATCAAGCGAGCGGCCAACAAGGAGTGACCTCCCAAACTCAGGAAATTGTCATTCACTCCAATACTTTCAATCCCTAGCACTTCTTTCCACAAGGAACACAGCTGTGCTTCCAGCTCAGAAACAGAGTCTTCTACTTGCTCTGGCTGTTGCGGACTATCTTTTGCTGATTGTTCTTTGTCAGATTGCTCTTTAACAGACAGGCCATTTAAGGCACTGTAAAAATATTCCAAATCATCCGACAGGTATCTCTTTTTAACTAAAGAGCGCTGAATTTTACCGCTTGAGGTTTTATTCAGTCTGGCTGCTCTGAGGAAGACAATATCCTCTAACAACACCTCGAATTGCTCAAAAATAGCCGTTTTAATGGTTTCGCAAGCAAGTTTGAAGTCAAACTCCTTCTGCCCGATTCGACTCACTTCGAGCAGTAAAACGGCTTTACCGTTTGCTTCAAAGGCCGCGGCACCATTTTGGTTCAACCCATGATAGGCGTTATAGGCCAGTTTTTCGAAATCTTGAGGATAATAATTACGCCCTTTAATAATGATGACGTCTTTGATCCGGCCAGATATATATAACTCACCTTGGTGTTTAAATCCAAGGTCACCTGTACGCAGGTATTCATTCTGATCATCTTTTAAACGGGCACCAAAACAAGCTTCAGTTTTTTCAACATCATTCCAATAACCTTGAGCAACACTGGGGCCGGAAAACCAAATTTCCCCCACTTGACCATCAGGAAGCTCTTGCAATGTTTCTGGCGCAACAATTTTAAGATGATGGCTCTCTTGTACATGACCATGACCAATAAGAACCTGCTGCGTATCTGAATCTTCCGGGAGTATGGCCCGGCCTTGTTGCAAAGCTTCGATACTGAATGGATGCGCCATATAAGCTGTTGCATGAGAACCGCCACAAATAAACACCGTAGCTTCTGCCATACCATAAGCGGGAAATAACGCCGACTCTTTGAAGCCGACTCTTGAAAAGCGATCACTGAATCTCATCAGTGTGTCGGCATCCAAAGGCTCAGCGGCATTAAAAGCAACCCGCCATGATGAAAGATTAATACCGGCTAACTGGTGAGGTTTAATACGCTCAAGACAATGATCAAAGGCAAAGTTGGGAGCACCACAGATACTTGCTTTATATTCAGTAATGGCCTTTAACCAAACCAATGGTCTTTTTATAAATCGAACGGGAGACATTAAGACAGAATGAGCACCCAAATAGATAGGCAGTAAGAGTGTATTAACCAACCCTAAATCGTGAAATAAAGGCAGCCAATTACAAAACACATCTTCTTCAGCACAATGAGTGGCCTGTTCCAGGGTTTTTAGGTTAGCCACAATATTACCGTGAGTTACCACAACACCTTTCGGGGTGCCTGTTGAGCCGGAAGTATATTGTAAAAACGCGATTTGATCAGGCTTAGGCAAAGTCAGTGTATTTACTTTTTCGGATACCGCTAATTGCTCAAATCCCTTCACAGGCAATGGCGATAATTCCGTTTCCAATTGCTGTTTTAAGGCATTATTGGTAAGTACTAAGCTCGCCTCACAATCCTCAATCACCGTTAGAACACGCCCAGCATGTTTTTTGCTTTGTGGCGGATATAAAGGAACAGCCACGACGCCAGCATACAAACATCCAATGAATGCCTGTATGTACTCAAGGCCTGGAGGAAACAACAAAACAACTCTTGCTCCAGCTTCATATTCACCCGTCAGATAATGAGCAATAGATTGCGCTCTTTGATGCAACTCATTGAAACTTATCTGTGATTTTTCCCCGTCATCTTCAATGAAAGTGAACGCTGTATCATCTGATTTTGATTTAGCATGAACTGCCAGAAAGTCGTGGATAGTTTCCATAGCAACACCTTACCTTTTATGTTTTTTATTATTTTTATTAATTGAGATGGATATTTTTTTTGCAGAAAAGGATCTCTGCCGGGACATTGATATTCTTACAAGCTTCAAGAAATTTGTTTGATTCCAGAACTTGCCTAGAGTCTTCTTCATGTTCAAGACCATTAAAATATTTGAAACAGGTTTCTAATCCGATCGCATACACGAAGACTTGTTTTGCATTAAAAGCTTTCACCATGGGTAAAGCCTGCTCACAATCCGAACCATCTAAACGCCTCGAATTCTTAATGGCTTTAGGCACTTTTTTGGTGTGGAGAGCACCATACGCCCAGGTATAAGGCGCACCTACACATTCCATCCCGATAGCAAGCACATCAAGATCAGTAAATATCTTGCCTAAATGATCATATAAATTTCGGTCCGGATTAGAAGAATCAGCCCCGAAAAAGCATTTTTTACCATAAGCTTCAACATACCAGGCGGATTTAGAGCGGATATTTAAATCACCATGCTCACCCAAGAACGGCAGGCTAACAATACGCCCACCAGGAATCGTAATTTCCTCTAGATCATCCACTTCGATAACATCAAAATCTAACTGCTTTAACATTAAACGCAGAGACGGATCGGGAAGTGTTCCGCCATTATTTTTAGGCACAACGATCTTTTTGGTTTTATAACGTAACTGCAATAGAGTTTCGATGTTGGCATGATCCATATGCGTATGGGTGATAAGAATGTAGTCAATAGTATCTGGCAACTCACTAAAGCTAATCATGGTCTCATCACTATCGTTTTCTCGGGAGGCGATGATGGGATCAACCATAATGGCTGTCTCTTTGGTCTCTAATAAAAAGCCTGCGTGCCCTGTATAGCTTAGCCTGATGCCTTCGGTGAGGGGAACGTGAGAAAATTTCGGCTTTTCAGTGGTAAAAAGTTCTCGATAAGATACCCCTCCTGTTTGTTTATAATTTTTAAACAATTCATCAACTTCGCTAGAAGAAATAGGGATTTCTCTGGATTGAAAAACAGCATCAACAATGGGTGCATTAAAATCAGCGGCCACCTGTAAATGATTTTCATCTGGCAAGCGCGGAGTACTCAAAACAAATGGGCGCTCATCCACTTTGGACAGAAGGCCAAAAGATAAGCTTTGCAGTGAGGGTTTATAATAGTCGCTTCGATACAGTAAGGGCTCTATTAATCGGTAAGAAGCACGATGCTCCATATCCAAAAATAGCTCAACACAACCTTTAAGCGGATCAGGAATTTGTGAATACAGATATTCAATACTTTCGCCACTGGTATGATTGAAAACCAACTCATCCAGCTGTTTTACCGCATCTGATAACTCAACAAGATCACCACAATTATCATCTATTTCCTTAATCAAGGCTTTAATATCGTCAACTTGATCTTCTGTACAATTTAGAAATTCGCCCCCGGTTAACACCGATTCTTTTGAGGCTATTATGTGTAATTTATAGTTCTTAACGAAAGACTGCATAATCCGTCGATGAGTATTGACTAAATGTCGAGCGCCGGTTACCGGAGGCATAAGGTAAGGCCATGCATACCAGTGGTTCCAGAGGGGTTCAAAGTAAGCATCTGCCTTTAAATAAAGCATTTCATTGGTCATAGTTACTTCTCTCAATAATTTGTCAAAAAGGGGCTAAGCGACTTTTATCTATTCACAGCCAATTAAAATCGGTGTCTAGTAATTCGTAGAGTTTTTGATTAAAAGGTTTATAGAACTCCGCAAGAACGGCTTTTGTTTCTTCGTCTGGAGGCGATAGCTTAATAGGATTTTCATTGGCTTTTTTACTGTACTCGGGAATATCGACAACAGGCAATTCAAGAAACCTTTGCACCTTTTCCAATGTAGGTTGCCTGTTTAGGAAGTATTCGGAAGAATCAAAAATCAAAACATTTTCTCTACCAAACTTTTCTATCCACTTTTCCACCGCTTTGTAATAAATCCCGGTTTCTAGCACCGGAAATCCGCAGGCGGTTTGCATGGAAATGCTCGGAAACAGATCAAGCGCGCGTTCAGTGAAGTTTTGAAATGTGTTGAAATGAGGATGATCTTTGAAATGCACTCCTCCCAGAAAACGCTCCCACTTCCATTGTGAATAGGCTCTAATAACGGGATCCCGTAAAGTAATGACTATTTTGGATTGAGGATTTAACTTATGCAGTTTATTCATCAATAGCATGTCATTTAAAAATGGCTCCAAATAACCGCACCTTACCGGTCCTTCCACTTTTGCCTCTAACGCTTGCTTTTCTCTCTGTGTAGGATAGTAAGCGCGCCAGTTTTTCGGTCTTAATTGTTCAATTTCTTTAGCCAGAGGCGGCATGATATTTGGGTGCAATAAGAGGTGACTCACCAAGTCACTGGAGCCACACTTAATCGGCCCAGTCATCACATAATCTGGTGCAATACGTTGTTTAGCGTTGAGGCCTCTAAGGAATAATCGCCACTGTGGAACGGCACCAAAATAAAAAGGAAGAAACTGAAACTCCGTATGTAACGATATCATCCGAGGAAGTCGGCCAAGAATCCCTCCTTTGTTATGAATTAATAACTCTCGATATTCAGTGATGATTTCAAATGATCTAAATATTTTGCCTAGCTTTGAATGACTATTTTGCTCTTTATAGTCCATTGACATTTTCGGTCTCCCCCGCTGAATGTCCCTCTGTATTGCTTTGTTTCTCTTCCTTGCGACTATCTTCTTCTAATAGTTTTTTACCGTTTTCCATCTTCACCAAATTATCAGCTAGGTGAAAATATCGATCATCATGGGTGATAACGATCACCAACTTATTAAGCTTCTTTAAACCCGGTAGTATTTGATAGTAAAAGATTTCTTTGAAAGCAGGGTCTTGGTCAGCGGCCCATTCATCAAAAACATAGATGGCACGATCTTCAAGATAAGCTACCAAAAGTGCTAACCGCTTTTTTTGCCCTGCTGAGAGATCAGTGTTAGAAAATTCTCCATTTTTAATCGTCACCTTACCTTCTAATCCCAAATCTTTGATGTTTTGCATGGCGCGCTTATCAATTTCTTCTGGTGACAAACCATAGAGCTTAGTGAAAAGATAAAAATCGGAGTAAATAGCAGAGATATTTCCACGACAAGCTTTTCGATTGTCGTCAGTCACAATTTGGTCATCAAAATAAATCTGACCTTTATCCGGAGCGTAGTGGAGAGACAATAACTTACCTAATGTGGTTTTGCCCGAACCGTTACTGCCAACCAAAAATGTCACTTCTCCTCGGCGAAGCGTCAAATCAACAGGGCCTAAGTGAAATCCAACGTCTTCTGAAATAACATACGTGTATTCAATGCCTTTTACTTTCACTTCCTGGCAATCAAACTCGGCCAACTCTTCTCCCAAAGGCTCAACAGGCATTTCATTAAGCAAATTGTCTAATTTTTTTGCGGCAACAGAGGCCATAAGAATAGGCGACATGGAGTTAATGATTGTCGCAAGAGGACCAGTGATGTAGAGCAATACCATTACAACACCCAACAGGTTTTGTGGAGAGAGTGCATAATAATTCGCCAAGATATAAGCCACGATGCCAATGGCAAAAAAACAAATCATCGTGCCGTAATTCAAACCAATGGCTAGCAAAGTTCTCGCGTGCTTCTGAGCATTCGTAAAACTGTCTTCATTGTTAGTCAGATTTTCGTTCAGGTAATCTAGTTGCTTTTGTTCATTTAACTTTAATTCTTTAGCACCATAAATCAGGCCTCTCATGCCTTCCTGGATACCATCAAACGAATCGCGAGCCTTAACCATAGAACGCTGACCAAACATGAGCGGAACCCTATAAGTTGCCGCGCCAAAAATAATGATCGCGACCACAAAAGCAAAGACTTCTACACTCAGATAAAGCAAAAAACCGAGCATCCCAATGAGCGTCGAGGAAGCCACTAACATATTTGGAAATACAGCGGCTCCAACCGTAATGGTAGAAATGTCGCTGTTCAACGCGGTTAAAAGACGGGACGGACCTATTTGCTCCAGATCCCGAATAGGTAACTGTGAAATTCTGGCATACAATTTTTTTCTTAAACCAACCGTTGCATCGACAGCTACATGGGAAACCAGCGTTTCGGAGATCGATCGGGAAACGAGAATAAAAATACAGATAGCAAAAAAGAACAAGGCTTGCTTGGGAGAAGAGATTTCTAATGCCCCAAATAACCAATAAGCGGTGTCATCTTCAGGTTGCATTAAACGATTGAGCTCAGGTTCCAGTGAAAGCAAGATCAAAGGAACAATAGACGCGTAAGCTATACCTGCCAAAGAACCTAATGCGATAGCAGAAAAAACTTTATTTGGTGCAGTATGATTTAAAAGCCCAAACAAACTAGTGGTTGAATTTGCATTGTTTTTTTTCATTGAGTGGCTTCTTATCATTTGATCGGTTCTAATTTTAGTGTCTGCTCATCTTCCAAAGCTTGCTCTACCCCAAAATGCATTGGCCAAAGCTGTAGTTGCTTGTGCGGTAAAATATTGTCGTCATAATGTTCACTTAGAATATTGCCGCTTTGCCCCGTATCGTTGATGAAACCGCTCTGGTTCCAATCGTTTAACTCCAATACCTGGCGGTAGTTAGGTCCAACATTTTGTAGATATCTACCGTCATCTGTATAAATCCACCTTGCATTGTTAACGGTATATCTTCCGCCACCACTCGATACTTCGCGGTCAAAAATAGAATTGAGGAATTGCGAATTGGTAAAGGCCAAATGGGGAAAACTCGTGGCATGAATATCTCCCCATGGCGTGCTAATCCCTATCACACCTTCTAATTCTTCATAAGTGAGATCGAATGCCATTAATGCGATGTCTTCACAGGTTTCCAGTTCATTTGTATCCAGCTGATCACACCAGTCGTGTTGTAACTTGTTGTCTGGTGCAATAATTTTTCGAATGAGTTTTGGATTCGGACCGTTAACAAAATTTTGTAACTGATCGCCTCTCGCCATGTGGAGTAGATCCCCTTTCAAATCGTCCTGCAGCAACAAGAAATTGAAGTGCTTTAGCCATATCGGGAAAATGGAACCCTCGGTACTATCTTCTGTAAGTTCGCCATCCCATTGTTTAAGTTGATTTAGTATCTCTTCTTGTTGAGATGTTATTGGCGTTATTCCCTGAAAAAATGCCAAGGCTTCTTGTGCCAGTAAATCTTTAAAATCCCCCTGCAAATCAACAAAGTCCTGAACACTAATTTTTCTTCCCGATTCAATATAACTTTCAATGACTTGGCTAATCCGATCGTGCCGATAAGGGACTGACCAATTGTTGGCAATGATGTAAGGATAATCATCAGGGTGGTTCTTATTGTTTGCATTAACAATATAGCCATTTTCAGGGTTAAAAATTTGAGGCAGAGAATCCACTGGAATATAACCTTTCCAGTCATATTTCGACTGCCAACCGGGTACGGGTAATCTGCCATCATTGTGCTCACGAATAGGAATTTTACCCCCGGCAAATAAACCTATATTTCCCTGAACATCTGCATAAACAAAATTGACAGCTGGGGCACTGTAATCATGCATCGCAGATTTAAAGTCTTCCCAACCTTTCGCATAATTGACTTTAAGAAAGCCTTGATAACTTTTATCTTGCTCAGCCAAACCGGTCCACTTCAAAGCAAGAGGACGCTCTACTCTACCGATTACATCGCTGATTAATGGGCCATATTGGGTTTTTCTGATTTCCCACTTAAGTGGTGGAATGGGATAGGTTAAAAAACTTGGGAAGTCCGGTTTGATATGAATCAGTTCTTCCTCAACGTCCATGTCTAACCATTGGCCATCTACCTCATACTGATTCTCATTCAAAGGATTGATGCGCATTATGAAGAGATCCTGTGAATCGGCCAGCATATTGGTTGTACCCCAGGCGATATCATCATTGTGACCCATAAAGACAAAAGGCACCCCGGGGAAAGTTGCGCCGGTAACATGAAGTTGCTCCCCCTGAATTTCAGCTAAATACCAAAAAGAAGGAATTTCTGTCGCCAGATGAGGATCGTTCGCCAAAATAGGCTTCCCGCTTTTGGTTAGTTCACCAGAAACGACCCAGGCATTACTGCCTACACCTTCAACGTTAGTGCCATATTCCCGTTCTAATTGCTCGTCCTGCGCTATTAAGCCCTGCACTATTTCCAGATCGACCAAATCGGTAATCTCAGTAACGGCTGGCGTATTCAGATTAACATTTGGAATTAATTCATTTGCTTTTGCTAACCCTAGCTCTTTTACCAACAATTCAAGGCTCAATTCCTGGGCAAAATTGAACGCCAAATTGTACGCTGATATCTTTATCAATAAGAGCGAGTCTTCTGGTTTCCAAAGTTCGGGTTTGGTATCAAAAAGATAAAACTCTACTGGCAGGGTTTGGTTCTCTTGGATCCAGGCATTAACACCTTTTGCATAGGCAATCAGGCTTTGGCGAGCAGACTCATCTAAGATTTCAAGATCGTTTTTAACCGCACGATAAAGGCCAACCGTTCTCATGAGTTGATCGACCCCTAGTGAATTTCTTCCCATAATTTCACTTAAACGCCCCTGACCAATACGTCTGTAGTAGTTCATCTGCCAAAGTCGATCTTGAGCATGCACGTAACCCATTGCAAAAAATGCATCATGATCAGTTGTAGCCTTGATATGGGGGATCCCATGCTCATCACGAATGATTCTGACTGTGGAATCCAAACCTTCCATTTGCACGCTTCCCTCTTTCTGCGGAAGGCTTTGCAAAAGAAAAGCATAGACCAAGCTCATTATCAGAATGATGGGCAATACAACCCAGATAAGAAAACGAGATAAAATAGGATGAGAATGCATTAACATTTCGCCTTGTTCCTTCTTATATTCGGCTTTATTTGGCACACTTTCGTGATTAACAAGTTGTTGTTAATTCAAATAATTTCTGGGATTCAATTGAGACTTTAATACATTCTTCGGCATCAACGCCTTTAGTAATGCAGTATCCGAAACGGCCTAATATATTGTTTTTCGGTGGAAGTGGTAGTTGTTGACCTTCACTTACAAGCGTTGCAGCAGTGACAACGGAGGGGTGCTGTTTATCAGTGTTAACCTTGAGGCTTTTAACTGTACATTCAGATTCTGGATAAAAGAAACGTATAGCCGCTATTGATGGTTCAACTTCTTCAAGTTGCACAGGTTTACCACAAGTAACATCAACGACTATTTTTCCGAGATCAATATTTGAAGCAATTTGACCCACATAGGGTATTAAATCACCTCCCATACGCGCATTAATTTCAATGATTTTCGGACCATCTTTGGTTAGCATCACTTCTATGTGTGTACAACCATCCTCGAATCCCACAGCTTTGTGTGTCTGATTCAAGAAATCAAGAAATTCATTATCTTCAAGTAGTGGATCTTTAGCGTTAACGAGATGACCGATTTCTTCGCAGTAAGGCGGAAAGCCTGTTTGTTTTCGGGCGACAAACAAAGGTATTACACGTCCATCGGAAACCACAGAATCGATGCTGATTTCTGAACCTATCACGCATTGTTCTATTAATACCCCTTTAGAAAAATAATGTTCCGCCGCAGTATCATCTGATTCCTTTGCCACTTTGTAGTATTCAGCAACAAAGTTTTCGCTCTTTTCCGTTACACCTGCCGCATATTCAAAAGCGATTTCCAGCTCTTTATCATTTTCTACTTTACGAACACCGAAACTTGCCGCCATAGATCTGGGCTTTACGACGACAGGATAACCAGTGCTATTAGCGGCTTTCTTTGCTTCCTCTAATGTTGAAGTAACAGAAAATAAAGGTTGCCCTACATTAAACTTAGACAAAGATTGCCTAGTTAAGTATTTGTCTCGACATGCCTTTATAGCATCAACATTACCACCAGGTAGTCCAAGAGATTTGGCTAATTTTGAGCTTGGAATAAGACGCATTTCATCCCAGCAAAAAACACCGTCAGGTTTAACATCATCAGGTATGCTTGACTTCATTTGGACCGAGTCAAGCGTGTTTACCTTTAAAAACCCGCAAATATAGTCATATTCCCACTCAGGTGTGATCTCCGCCATTGACCAAATGTTAGCGTGTTTGGCAATCATTTTTAATATAGGTTCTCTATATGTACGCAAGCCGCTGCCTACAAGTAATAATGTCGGTAGCGTCTCTACTTTTTTTCTAAATTCACTTGTCATAATTATTCTCTCCGTTTGTTTAGGATCAAAGTGCTATTAACTGAAAGTTTCTTCCCTCTTTCTGCGGGAGACTTTGCAAAAGAAAACCATAGGCTAGGCTCATTATTAGAATGACGGGCGAAACAACCCCCATAAAAAAACGGAATAAAATAGTATGAAAATGCTTTAACATTTCGCCTAATTCCTTCTTAAGGTTCTACTCTAGTTGGCAGACTTTGGGCAAATTCTAGTGAGGGGGTAACCCTTTAAGGCAAAGTCAACAATCATGCTTCAATTCCAAGAAAAGAAACCAGCTCATCCAGAGCCTGATAAAAATTTTCAATCTCTTCTGCCGTGTTATAGACATAGGCAGAAATACGTAAAATCTCGCCACCCATTTGATCATCGACGACGGGTTGGGCACACATATGCCCGGTTCGACACATGATTCCATAGGAATCACTCAAGGAACGGGCAACATCAGACAAGTTATCGCATCCTTGAATACGCAAACTGCCAATCGCACAGCGATCTTTGGATTTCTTAGTTCCTAATAATCGTAAGTAGTCTCTCTCCAATGCACCTTTTAAAATGGCATCGGTCAAAATCTGAGTATGGTTAAGCGAGTCCTCTTCACTAAATTGAGAAAGGTAAGAAAATGCCTCACCTAAACCCAATGTCGAAGCGATTGGCGGTGTACCTGCTTCAAATCGATGTGGGATTTTTCGTTCTTGAGAGCCTTCCACATCTACCCAGTCCACCATACCTCCTCCTAGCATCAGAGGACGTAATCCATCAAGCATGGAACTTTTCCCGTACAAACATCCCACACCAGTAGGACCCAACATTTTATGTCCTGAGAATGCGACAAAATCGACCTCTAATTTAGAAACATCAATACGAAGATGTGGATGTGGCATCGACTGTGCGGCATCAACAACCACGATCGCATCACAAGCTTCTTTTGCGTCAATAGCCATTTGCTCTATTGGTGCAACCGTTCCAGTGACGTTAGAGCAATGAGTCAAGGTCACAACTTTAGGTTTTAACTTAAGCAATTCATGATAGTGATCAAGATCGATATTGCCCTCACTATCTAGATTAACGAGTTTCAAATTTGCAAATCGCCGCCATGGGAGCAATTGAGCGTGATGAGAGTCGAGGAAACCAATAACAATATCGTCTGGCTGTAAATCGAGACCATAAGCTACTAAATTTAAAGCCTCTGTCGTATTCTTCGTGAACACAATTTCGTTACCAAAAGCGCCCAAATACTGAGCAATCAAATACCTTACCCGTTCGTATGAATCAGAGGCTTCCTCAGAAAGATAATATTTCCCTCTGTGGATATTCACACCATTTTGGGAATAGTAATTTGACATCGCATCAATAACCGAACGAGGTTTGAGAGATGTTGCGGCGCTATCCAAATAAGAGATGCTTTGCCCGTCTATCAGGCGTTCCAGAACCGGAAAATCGGCCTTGCAATTTGTTATATCCATGACAATAACCTTCTTTTTTCTTCTCTCATTGCAACACTTGATACACAAGACAGAAATTTTCCACCGCGATCAGCAGGCAAATAGTTCGTGCTAGAGCAACGGATGTTTTTGGTCTTCAAAGTTTCTTGTAGATTCTCGACGAGTTCGCTTTCAGCTTGTTGTGTCCATGCCTCATTACGTAAGTATTGAAAGGAAAATTCATCGTCATCCGTTTGATTCATTTGGTACATATCCATCCAGGGAGCTGGGCCAATAAGTTCATCCAGTTCTTTGGGTGTCACTACCGAATTATCATTAAGCCAAAGTACATTTTTGACCCGACCTTCAGCACGAACCGCGGGAATAGCGCTTCCACAGGGACATTCTTCAGCGTTCACACGGTAAAGGTCTCCTGTTGCATAACGAATATGAGGGGACAGGCGATCACCTAGCGTGGTAATGATTAATTCCGCCAATTCACCAGGCTTAGCAGGCCGGCCATCACAAATAAACTCAATGTGGAAGTCCTTAACATTCATATGTTGTTGCCCGGCCTGGCATTCAAAACCAAGGTATCCCAATTCAGACATTCCGATCATATCTGCGAAAGCGACTTCAGAACCAAAACACTCTTTAATTTGGCGTCGCGCAACTTGTGTACAGAGCGTATAGCCGGACATAATACAAAAGCCTTTTGTTTTATGCGGTACACGTCCAGCCTTTTTCATGGCTCGTATCAAAAATGCAAAATGGGTGGGATCAACGAATAATAAATGCGGGTCGTACTCTTCTATTTCATCAAGCGCCCGATTTATCATGACTTCTGGCGTTGTGAGAAGATCGTGGTAAACAGGAAGTACTAGTGTGCCATCGGGTAGCATTCGGCTTTCCATGGTGCTATTCGGATTGGCACATTCAACATCTGAACAGTTTGGAGCAGCAAATCTGCATGTACGTAACTTAAGGCCGGGCTGCCATAACGATGAAAACTGTGGATTGATTGATATACAACTAGCTTGGCGCCTTGCAAGGTCATAAGACAGCACCACACTAACAAGCCTATCACCTTCAGTTCCTGAACTTTGAAAACGCATCACATGGGGACTTTTTAAATTAAATCCGGAAGCGATAACACCGACAGGAAAACTTTTACGATAATCTTTTTTAACGGTTGGCGGTATTCGGGATAAGTCGCCTGGTTTTAATATATTTTTGGGAACGAGTCCCGCTTGTTCCATGTGTTTATGGAAAAACCGAGTATTCTTGTAGGCATACAATATTTCATTTTGAACTTTTCTGAAGTTCGAGTTCATCATCTAGCCCTCGCCATGTTCAATTGAATACTGGTGCGCCCGTTGAAGAGCATCACTGTTGTTAGCTTGTGACGATTTAAGCAAAACAATCCTGTCGCAATAGTTACCTGAATACCTGTGAAGAACAGATGGTGAACTTTTACGACTTCTTCTATTGGCAATATCATTAACCACACCGTTCTACCTAAGTGGATAAAAACATACATAAGGTAAATGCAAGAGTTATACTCATATCTAATTATCAGCCATTAATTCTATTCTGGGCCAGCTCCGGAATGTCCCCTCCAAAACCGCCTTCAAATGTAGTCACTACTGGTTCTGGAATAGATGGGTCTTCACCACCACTTCCTACGCTTTGAACATCTTGTTCAAATCACAAAAATAAATAACTTAATCAGCCCTAAGATGCTTGTAGCGAACATATAGTCATTATTCCCAGCATAAAAACACCTACAACCCCGATACGCATTAACATGGCGATAACATTTAATTAACATGGTAATGATATAATGATAAGTGCTATTTTTTTGCCTTGTTCGGTCAGTATATTAACCATGCAAGCCAGTATTTATAACGATTTGGAAACCATCTATACGGCCAGTATATTAACCGTACAAAATCAGCGACGCAAGTAAGGAAAGAATAAATATGCCCGCATCGGTAAATAAAAAGTTACACATGTTAATTGGCATTTCGAAGACACGTTCATTCCCTGTTCGCTCTGTCAAGACTGCAATGGTTTGCAAAAATACAGCCTCTTTGGCGCACAAAAAAGCCAGTCGCCTGTATTCTTAACGCGCCAAACTAAAAGCAATACCACCATGAAGTGCAAACATCTGATCGAAATCTAAAGGCATCAGATTAATATTTAACCTGAACTATGGATAAGGAATATCGTTAGTTGGAAGTCTATACACGCTTTCTCAATGAATATTCCAAGCCGTAGGAACAAAATATAGATTTGATTGAGTTTGAGGAGTTTTAATCAGCTATAGGGAATCGAGAAGAACAGGGACAGAAGGATAATCATACGAATAGACGTAGCATCGCAGAATAAAACTCTGAATTTAAACCCAAAATGGCAACAGCCAGCCACGCAATGAGCTTATGAATAGAGTTAACCAATTGAGCACTTGCTTGTATCTTAGCGACAATTCCTGCATCTTTTTTATTCAAAGTTCCGGTAATGTTTGAGGAATTTCTTTGCTTCTTTCAGCCATTCGAAGTGGTCATCACCAGACTCATAAACACCGTCTCTTTCTCAACAAACTAGGTTTCAGTAAACAACCCGAATAACATGCGATTACCCAATGGTTTGAATTTTTCCTAGCGAACCAAGTTTTCAAACTTTCTACTTTGGGGCGGTTTGGAAAATTGGTTAAGTGTGAATTAAGTCGAATATTAGGCGAAAGCGAATTTAAGGACGCAGAGCCCTCTAGAGAGACAGGGTTAAACAAAAAACACGTTACATAGACAGGTAAAGGATGAAGCATCAAAAATTGGATTAGACGCTATTGAGGCGCTCTACCGCCATTTGGATATTAGTATTATGGAATTATATGAAGTAAGCGGCGACTGAAAGAGATGATGGTTATTGTAGCCAGTGAAAAATTAGTTTGTATTTGATTTTAAAAGAAATTCTTAAGCGGGATTATTTTGAATTAGATATAATGCTTGGCTGTTTTACTCTAAAGTTACCACTTGGTCACTACGATAAAACAGCAGATAGCTTTGAAGGAAGAAATTAAATTCAAAGCTTTACTTTTACAAAAGTTGGCGGAGTGGACGGGACTCGAACCCGCGACCCCCGGCGTGACAGGCCGGTATTCTAACCAACTGAACTACCACTCCGCTCAGGGATATAACACAATGAATTAAAAATAAACTGAAAACAAAAAGTTGGCGGAGTGGACGGGACTCGAACCCGCGACCCCCGGCGTGACAGGCCGGTATTCTAACCAACTGAACTACCACTCCGCATATTCTTTTTACTATCAGCAATTTACCGAGAAGTTAGTGTCTTACTAAACCTCCCTCGCTCACTGCGGCGCAGATAATAAGGCTTAGTATGGTATGAGTCAACAGCTTTTTATTAAAAAAAAGTGCGTAAGCTTTTTTTATAACCGAATTGCTCAAACTTTGCTTATAATGAAGAAATAAGCAGCATTAAAGCGCCGTTCGATACAAATGAAGTTAAGCTTTCTTTTCTCCACGTTTTAACTTTGACATTAAACCAGACATCATTTTGCTCATGCCACCGAACCATTTAGATATATTGAACTTGGGTAGTTTACTTGCTCCCTTCCTACCAACAATAAACCAAATAAGAACGCCACCAATAAGAATAACAACGAGATTCACTAATAAAATCAGGCCCACCAATTTTTCTGTAGGCATTTCGTCTTTTTTCAGTTCTGGTTCTTCATTCAGGTTTAATTCTTTAATTGCTAACACTTCAGCCTTAGTCGCTTCGTTCGGAATTTGTGTTACTTGTTGCCTAGTAGCTTTTGTTTCGATTTCAGGTTCTTCAGCAAAAAACGTAAATTCCGGTACATCTAATATGAAATCCCGACCTGTTATCGTATTTCCATACGCGGTCAGTTTTACTCTGAATATCCCATATTCATAATTCACGATTTTATGAGTTCTAACCTCATCAGAAACCCGAGTGATGGAAAAGTTCTGCACATCACCATTCGGATATTTGATTTTTCCATCAACCAATAAACTCGTCATATCGATTTTTTCACGATCGGCATCAACCAATAATCGATGATAGCCAGCACCACTCGAATCCAATTCCACATCTACTTTGATTGGGTTTTCATGCAATATAATGGGGTCGCCTACTTTTTCACGAGTAAACATAGGTGTAGTTGTGGTGAAGATGGGTTTCCATTCGCCATCTGGAATGCCCAGATTAAACTGCCCGGTAAATGTACCATCCAACGGTCTTTCATCCATGCCTTTACCATCATCTTCAAACGCCGCTATTAATTGGGTCTGTGCTCCAAAGTTGTTGAAATTTGGATTATTGGTACTGGCAAATTCCATATTCAACTTCACCACATCCCTAAATTCGGCGTAATCAATTGGCTCACCACCGTTAGTTAGGTAAGCCGTTTGTTTCAGTATTTCACCGGAAAATAGAACAGGAGGTAACTCATCCGCTTTTAATTGAATGTCACTTATTACCATAACGCGGCTACCTGGCAATATTTGCCCTACCGCCTGCCACGGACCCGGCATAGGGTCACGCATTCTAATAAAGTCGTATGTTGTGGAATCGTACCAATCAACATCATAATCAATCGCTTGAGATTGAAAGATTTTACTTCCATCGGGCCTCACCAAAACAATGGGGGCCGAACCAAATTTTCGAAAAAACACCAGCGTAATTTCATCGACCTTGTAGTCAATACGAAAGCGATTCTGTAGCAGCTTAATTCCATTGAGATATTTATTCCCCAGTTCTTTAATGGGGGTGGTATCAATCTGCTGGACAACTGCTTGTGTTTTCGAATCTCCCGCTTGCTGTGATACCCCTACAACAGGTACCAGCAACAATATCAAGGATAGTTGTTTAATCATCTTATTCCTGCAATTCGCGCCAAAGGCAACTTCCACCTTCTTTTTCAACGATATCTAATCGTTCTTCATGTTGTTTTAATTCATCGGCGGATGCATGAATAACCTTTAGAGATTTCCGTTCTGAACTTAATCGTCTAATCACTTCACCACCTTGTGAGTCTTTTTTGTTACCAGACAAATTTAAGCTTGTTTGCCCCCCTGTCATCATTAAATAAACGTCAGCAAGGATCTCCGCATCTAATAAAGCGCCGTGAAGCTCTCGTGCCGAGTTATCCACTCCATAACGTCTACACAAGGCATTCAAATTATTCTTTTGGCCTGGGTGCATTTGTCTTGCTAACACCAAGGTGTCTAATACGGTGCATATTTCTGAAGTATGCTCTAATGAACAAGCGTGACTTAGCTTAAATTCGTTATCCATAAACCCGACATCAAAGGGGGCATTGTGAATAACCAGTTGAGCACCGCTAATAAAGTCGATGAAGTTTTGAACAACATCATCAAATAATGGCTTGTCCCTTAAAAATTCGTTGGTTATGCCATGCACTTCAATCGCTTCTTGTTCAACAAAGCGCATTGGATTGATATATTGATGAAAATGGTTGCCCGTTGGTCGGCGATTAATTACTTCAACGCAACCTATTTCAATAATACGATGTCCCTGTAATGGGTCGATACCGGTAGTTTCCGTATCTAAAACAACTTGTCTCAATCCCCTATTCTCCAAAAAATATTAAGTTGTGGAATGAAAATACTATTCAAGCATAAGTGTTAGCGTGAGGCCTTTTCAACTTTCTTGTGCATATTTACTTGAGCTCTGGATAAGAAACACCTTCCAGCACCGCTAAATATGCGTCTCTCTGGGTTATATTTACTCTAAATAGGCGGGTTTATCTTAGCGCTATAAAGAAAAAGTAAGTTATCATACACATCCATTTAAATTACTCACAATAGATCGCTTTGAAAACAATCCAAATTTTTACAGATGGCTCTTGCCTGGGAAATCCTGGTCCCGGTGGATACGGCGCAACACTTCTTTATAATTCTCATCGAAAGGAATTATCAGGCGGCTTTAACAAAACCACTAACAATAGAATGGAATTATTAGCTGCGATAAAAGCATTAGAATCGTTAAAAGAGTCTTGTCAGGTAGAGTTGACCACTGACAGTCAATACGTAAAAAACGGCATCAATCAGTGGATCATTAACTGGAAAAAAAGAGGTTGGAAAACGTCTGACAAAAAACCAGTTAAAAATCAGGATTTATGGCAAGAATTAGATCAACAAGTTAATCGACATAGTGTTAATTGGCACTGGGTTAAAGGCCATTCAGGTCACCCTGAAAATGAGCGCGTTGATGATTTAGCAAGAGAAGCGGCGTCCCAGTCGAACCTACCAATTGATACGGGTTATATCGAATAATATTGGTAATGTTATCTTGGGGCTATCAAATCATCGAAGCACACAATAGCCTCTTAGAACAATCACCAGGTAACAACAAACTTACCAATGCTGTCATTTTGTTGCATTCTGGCATGTGCAACGTCTATATCTTTGACGGGGAAACAGGTATCCACAAAACAGGTTAATTCCCCGCTCTTAAACTTAGGCAGAAAACGTTGGGTAAATTCTTGTGTTAGTTTTACCTTATATGCCAATTCTCTGTTACGTAGTGTTGTGCCAATTAAAGATGCTCGCTTACCAAGCATCAAAGCTGAATCAAAGTTCTCAACATAACGGCCCCCTAAGATGGCAAGATTGATGATCGTGCCATCAACATTCAATAATTTGAGATTTTTATTGGTATAAGCCCCTGCCACCATATCGATAACAAGATCAACACCGCACCATTCCCTTTTAATGACTTGCAGATAATCTTGCTCATTATAGTTAATCGTTAAGTCGGCACCTAAAGCTCGACATTTACTGTTTTTAGCTTCGCTCGAACAAGTAACCGCAACTTTAGCACCCGCTTGTTTAGCCAGTTGAATGGCAGCTAACCCTACTCCACTGGCACCCGCATGAATTAGAACCTTATGTTCCGGTTGAACTTGCCCAATCCAATATAAAACTTGATATGCTGTGAGAAAGACTTCCGGGATTGAAGCTGCCTTTGAATCCTCAATTGATGAGGGCGTGGGTATCAGTAAATTTGAATCTACAGCGACATATTCTGCATATCCGCCACCGGCCAGCATGGCACAAACTCTATCGCCAACCTGCACATTAGAAACATTGTCGCCAACGGCATAAATGTCACCCGCTACGTCTAGCCCTAAAATTGAACTGGCGCCTGCTGGGGCTGGATACTTTCCGAATTTCTGTAAAATATCGGCTCTATTAACGCCAAATGCCGAAACTTTAATTAAGACTTGGTTAGAAGAGATTTCTGGCATGTTTTGCTCAGCAATGCTTAATTGACCATCACTGTTATGTTGTACGAATCGCATCATAAAACTAAAAATCCCGTTAGGTGATAATCTTTTTCCGTTTGCGATACAACACTTGTTACTTTAGACATAGGCGGCCCTTGCCAAAGCCAAGTCACTAATTGCTCAACTTTCTCTTGGTGTCCATGAACCATAACCTCAACAGAACCGTCACTTAGGTTTTTGGCATAACCCGTCAACCCCATTGCCAGAGCTTGTTCTTTCGTTGTTGCTCGATAATAAACACCCTGCACTTTGCCTGTAACAATGGCCTTATGGGTTACCAATTTCGACTTCGTTAATGAATTAATTTGCATGCGCTAGAAATGGAATAAGAGTAAGCTTGGCTTGCGATTATACACAGGCTCATTAGTGGCATTGGAATTTATTTTGGCTACAACTTATACAAAGCAGAGTGTGTGCAACATAGTGAGTCTACGGAAACAGGCTATAACGCAATAAAAATTGCATACAGACGCTGCCCTCTCAATTAAATAAAGGGGGGCGTAATATACGCATTTAGCGCATTGTTGCCGACTTTTGACTTAGTTCACTGTAACTTCAAGTCTGCAACGCGATCTAAGTGCGTATATTTAACCTGAACTAGGGATAAGAAACAGACCCTAGTTCATACTGATAATTTCAACACCAACCATGTGATTTCCACTTTCTTGCTCAATTGACCTAACCACTTTGACATTGGCTGATAAAGACGCAATCTGCGGGTTGCTCGATTCAATGGAAACTGTTAGCTCCGTATCCATCGGTATGGTCTCTTCCAGTTCAAAAGACATTCCCACTGCACTAATGTCTTTGCAAACTGCCACAAAGGGCGCAGTGGTTTCATCATCAATAATTTTCAACTCACAAGGTGAGTTCATGATCATTCTAAAATAAGCTCGTTTGTCGTCATAACCCAGCATATTTTGGCCTCTTGGATGTTTACCTTAATATTAATCATTCTTACGCAAAATTTGGTATCCGCTAAAAGCGATCTAAATAGTTTTCTATACGTTTCACGGAAATTGGCATTCTTGTACCCAACTGTTGAGCAAATAGTGAAATATGCAATTCTTCCAGCATCCAACGCACTTCTTTCAATTCATCATTAACACTACCCTTTGGTTGGGAATGACAAATTGCCTGATATTTTGTATCCAATTTATCGATACTAAATTGGTGATTTCTATCTTTTATTGGATCAACAGATAATTTTTCCAATCTTTTAGCCAAACCTTGAATATAACGTCGCCAATCTTTTAAACGAGCACTTCCAACATCAGTCACAAACCCCGGATAAACTAACGCTGCCAAGTGTTGTTTCACACTATTAAACGATTGCACCATGTCAAAACTAACTTTTCCTTTTAGTTTTTTATTAATGGCATGTGCTTCAGTCAATCCAATTTCTACTTGCTTGGCAATATCGAGCACTCGCTCATTCAATTCCCCAGCAATTTTGGCAACCAATTCATCAAATTGCTCTTTATTCCTAACTGCCTGCCCGGTGTCGTTTATATATTCATCTATCACAGCTTCAATGCAGTCATCTATTAACTTACGGATCTGACCAAAAGGATTAAAGTACAATCCAAGTTTAGCCTTATTTGGCAATTTGTCCTGCAAATAACCTACAGGAGAAGGCAGTTGCTTAAATATTAAACGTCTCAATCCTTGGTGATGCGCAAGTTGAGCTTCTTTTAAAGTGGGAAATAAACGGACGTTTACTTTTTGCCCATCTTGCATTAATGCGGGGTAGCTCTTTAATTCAAATCCTGCTGTATTACTGGTCCACTGCTCTGGTAGTTGATCGATTTCCCAATTAGATAAATTCGTTTTTTCAATTTGCTCTGGAACCGTTTTATCCAACGTTTCTTTAAATTCAGCTTTAAGTGATCCTTGCAGTTCATACAAATCACGGCTCTGCTTGATAACCTGATCATCACTGTCCAAAACCTTAAAATTAAACAGTAAATGCTTAGGCAGGTTCTCCCATTGCCACATCTCTCGTTCAATTTCAGTTCCTGTCATACGCAGTAATTTTTGAGAAAAAGCAGCTAAAAAACCGCCTTGCTGAGGATTTATATCGTTTAATACAGCAGTGGCATAATCAGGCGCAGGAACAAAATTTCGGCGATACTGTTTTGGTAAAGATTTTATTAACGTTACCGCCAACTCATGTCTTAATCCTTGTACCAACCAGTCAAACCCTTCGTCTCTAATTTGATTTAATAGAGGCAGCGGAATCAAAAGGCTTACACCATCATCAATTGAGCCAGGATTAAATTGGTAATCCAACGGCAAACTGATATTTCCTTGAGCCCAATAATCAGGGTAACTTGTTTCATTTGCTCCCGACGCACTATTTTTTTGAAGCTTGTCAGAGTTGAAGAACCAGTCTTGTTGTTTTTCTTTACTTTGGTTTTTCCACCACTTTTTAAACCCAGCTTCCGTACAAATATGTTGTGGTAGTATCTCCTCATAAAAAGCTTCGAGCACTTCTTCATCAACGAGAATATCCTTGCGCCGAATTTTATCTTCCATTTTCTCAATATCAGCAATCAAGTTTTGATTATGCTTAAAAAAACCAAGTTCTAATCTTGTTTCTCCATTGACTAGCGCTTCTCGAATAAATAATTCTCGACAAATATGCGGCTCAATATCAGAATAAATAACGTGACGGTTTGCCACAATTGGCAATCCGAAAAGAGACACAGAACATATTGCCTTGGCGGCACCCGATTTCTTGCTCCAATAAGGTTCTGCGTAGTTATATTTACATAAATGCTGCCCCGGTAATTCCAACCAGCCGGGTTGAACAACAGCAACCACTCGCCCAAATAATTTGCTCGTTTCAACCAATTCTGCCGCCACTAGCCACTTAGGCGTTCGTTTTGACAAACTAGAACCAGGGAAAATAGAAAATTTGTTGTTTCGAGCGCCGTTGTATTCACGATCCTTATTGAGCTGACCAATATGGGAAAGCAACCCCGTTATCAAGGCCATATGAACCCGTTCAAAAGTGGCAGGTTCAGAATTAAGACGCAACCCCATTTCAGCGGCAGAACGGCGCAGCTGGCTATATACATCCTGCCATTCTCTGACTCGTAAATAGTTAAGGAAGTTCTGCTGACACCATTTACGAAACTGGTTATTAGATAAGGCTTGTTGTTGCTCTCTAATGGCAAACCACATATTCACAAAGCCTAAAAAATCAGATTCTTTGTCTTGCCATTCTTGATGGGATTCGTCTGCTTGCTGTTGCTTGTCGCGGGGGCGTTCTCTGGGGTCCTGAATACTCAAACCCGATACAATAACCATGGTTTCCATCACGCAATCTTGCTCGCCCGCAGCCACAACCATTCTTGCATAGCGCGGATCTACGGGAAGTCTAACCATTTTTCGACCATGTAAATCAAGCTGCCAAGCTCCCCGATTTTTTTTAATTGCCTGCAATTCTTCAAGTAGCTTTATGCCGTCATTAATATTTCGCGAATCTGGTGCTTGTACAAATGGAAATTTGCCAATATCACCTAATCCCAAAGACATCATTTGTAAAATAACAGATGCCAAATTTGTTCTAAGGATCTCAGGGTCCGTAAACTCTGATCTCGAAGTAAAATCGTCTTCAGCATATAGTCGAACACAAATCCCGTCAGACAAGCGTCCACAACGCCCCGAACGCTGATTTGCACTGGCTTGGGATATCGCTTCTATAGGCAATCTTTGCACTTTACTTCGAACGCTATAACGAGATATTCGTGCTGTACCGGGATCAATAACATATCGAATGCCCGGCACGGTTAATGACGTTTCAGCAACATTGGTTGCCAAAACAATGCGCCTACTGGCATGCCCTTGAAAAATTTTGTTTTGTTCTACCGCAGACAAACGTGCATACAATGGCAATATTTCAGTGTGTTTAAGTTGTGCTCGTTTTAAAAACTCTGCGGTATCACGTATTTCACGTTCCCCACTGAGAAACACTAATACATCGCCCCGCTCTTCTTTGTCTAACTCATGAATTGCGTGAAGAATACCTTCTACTTGCTCAAGTGTTTCGCCGTCGTCTTGAAGTAAAGGACGATATCGAATTTCTACCGGATAGGTACGGCCACTCACTTGAACAATAGGGGCATCATTAAAATGTTGAGAAAACCGCTCGGGATCGATAGTTGCGGAAGTAATAATAACTTTTAAATCTTTTCGTCTGGGTAATAGTTGCTTCAAATAACCCAAGATAAAATCAATATTTAAGCTTCGTTCATGGGCTTCATCAATAATTAGGGTATCGTATTTGCTTAAATATCGGTCTTCCTGAATTTCAGCTAATAGTATCCCGTCCGTCATAAGTTTTATTAGCGAATTACTTTGGCTATGGTCGCTAAATCGAACTTTAAATCCGACCTCATTACCCATGGTAACTTTCAATTCTTCAGCAATACGAGTTGCCACACTTCGCGCCGCTAATCTGCGAGGCTGAGTATGTCCAATTAACCCCGCAACACCTTGCCCAGCTTCGAGGCAAATTTTAGGTAATTGAGTCGTCTTTCCAGAACCTGTTTCACCAGCAATAATAACCACTTGATTGTTTTTTATAATTTCAATCAAGTCATCCTTCATCTCTGAAACAGGTAATTCAGGATAAATTAAGTCAGGAATTGAGTTTGCGCGAGCTTTGTATCTATCAACAGATTGATCGTATGCACTGGCTAGTTTTTCAGCAAGATTGGCTTTTTTAGGAGTATTTTTTGCATCGCTAGAAGAAGCCTTCCCCATCTGGCGAATTAGCTGTCGAATTCTATGTCGATCTTCAGTTAAGCAGCGTGATACGTCATAACTACGCTGTTTCCCTTTATTAGTCCCTTTGTCAGAAACGTTTTCAGGGAGCGCTTCGTGGCTAGAAGCGTCTTGGCTAGATGGTGACTTACTCAAGAATGTTGTTCGCTTACCTGTAAAAACTAGCCGCCGATCCTAGAGGCTTTTGAAGCCGTGGTAAAGATCTAGCAACGTATTCAGTGTTAAGCGCTAAGTTTCGAAGCAAATTAGGACCAAAGAATTGGCCCTTTATTCATGATTTCGATAACCATCTTGTAATTGAATATCAATGGCTTTTAATATCTCGGTACGATTAATTGTGCCCACTAAAACACCATCATCATCAATAACAGGATAAACTTTCAATTTGTCCGCAATTAGCTTCTGAGCCACTTCAATCACCGACTCATAGGGTTTTACAGATAACACTCTAGATTGCATTATATCTTCAACATGAGCGACTTGTTCTCGGTAATAACTAGACTCAATCATTTTCCTTAAACAATCTTGTTCAGAAAGAAAGCCCACTACTTTATTCGTATCGTTAATAACAGGGCCACCCGTTTGGCGGTTTTTAATGAGTTTTTCTACTGCCTCAGCAACGGGCATTTCCAATGTAAACGTGACAGGGTGATGATTTAAATATTTTTGTACTTGTAACGACTCCATCCTGTTTATCCTCATGACAAAAATGAATGAAATAGAAATCACTTAAAGGTTAATAGCCCTCAAGCACTTTGAAATTAGCCACTACAAATTTCTTTACTCTCAATACCAACGATACTCTCAACTTTCGCTCGTGCCCAGCGCATTATTCAAGACATTTATTGTTTTTTATAGATAGCGATGTTTTTTTGCCCGCTATGATCGATGCTAGCGCGATACATGCCTTTAGTATTGAATGGAAGACTTACATTACCTTTTGTATCCACGACGATTACACCACCGGTGCCTCCAACTGGCTTCAATACATCATGAATTACAGCCTCTGACGCAGACTTAATTGATTGACCATTGTATTTTACCCTCGCACAAATATCCGCAGCCACATTGTATCGAATAAAGAATTCTCCATGGCCCGTTGCAGATACAGCGCAACTATCGTTATTGGCATAGGTTCCAGCACCAATGATAGGAGAATCCCCTACTCTACCAAATTGTTTTAATGTCATTCCCCCGGTAGATGTACCAGCAGCTAAATTACCCAGTTTATCCAACGCGACTGCACCAACTGTGCCGTATTTGGCATCCGGCCATTTTGCCAAAAAAGCCTGCTTGTCTTGTTCAAAAGAATGCTTTGCTTTTTGCCATGATTTAAATCTAAATTGGGTATCGAACATTCTGTTATCAGTGAGCTTAATACCTCTACTTGCAGCAAATTCCTCGGCTCCAACACCCGTCAACATGACATGTTTGGAATAATTCATTACTTCTATTGCCAATTCAATAGGGTTTTTAATACGTTTTACACCTGCTACTGCACCTGCTTGAAGTGTTTGTCCATCCATAATAGAAGAATCGAGTTCATGTTCTCCATTGAAGGTATACACAGCACCAATTCCAGCATTAAAAAGCGGTGAATTCTCTAAAATGACCAGTGCAGAGCGAACCGCTTCGACACTACTCTTACCTTGTTGTAATTTTTCATAACCAGCCATTAGAGCGCTATCTAAAGTCTTGCGTATCTTCTGTTCTTTTTCTTCACTCAAGTTAGCCTTTGTAATCGTTCCAGCTCCCCCATGAATTGCAAAGGCTATGGTTTCGCTTTCTTCATGAGCTTGAATATAATTGCAGCTAGATACGATAATTACTGATGTGATAAATAAACGAAATAGATTTTTCATACTAATTCCTAAAGACCTGTAGAACCCGCATTTTGAAAAAGAGACGCTACAATCTAAAAATAGTTAAATTGCATTCTCAACTAAAAAACATCAAAAGTAACTTAAATGGCTACATTTATGCCGTAGCTATCGTAAACAGACACCACAACAGACGATGAGCATGTAAATAGTAATGACTTTAAAAACTAAGGGGAATTTGCAAAGTACTTGAAAGGAGTTTGGTCAGGGCAAAATAAAAGGCCCCTATTATGGGGCACAAAGAGGTAACACAATTAACACTGGCAGCTTGGCACTGCTTCTTTGTTTTTTATCCCATCCATAAAATAATAGAAGCTTAATTCAGCTCCTAGTGACAACAGAATATACTTATCTGACGAATTTATAAACATTGAAAATGGATTAATTTTAAATATTAAACATTACCAATAATTTACATGTAAATTATCACACTTTAGGGTAATTAATATCCCAGGATGATTGTTTTCTACAATGCATAATTTCATGTGTGAAAATAATTACACTCAAAACATCTAATAAAGTTAGATACAAGTTGCACACTCTTAATACTGTTTAGAAATTAAGTGATTAAAACCTGAGAGCAATATCAAAAAATGCCAGAATAAAGGATAATGTTCCTGGACTTAAACTAGACAAATAACAATAGAAGCCACATGACCCAACAAGCCAGCATTCTTTGGTATGACTTATAACCCCCTCTGTAAAACAAGACCTCACAAACAACTTATAAAAACTAAGACACAATAGAGACACAGCTCAATTGATTCATACAAATGTTGGTATGAAGCTCATCATTACTAAGTAAATAAACAAGCACCCTCCACTCCTGTTATATAACGTCTAAAATTTGCGGGGTAGTCGGAAAACAGTAATTTAGGTAACACAGTTAACAAAGCTAAGTTAACTATATGAATATAAATATATTTTTATTATCTAATAACGGTAATTTACGGGTAACTATTCAGTAACCCTATTACCTTTTACATCAGTAATTTACCTCTACTATTTTTCATAAATAAATCAATAGGATACTAACGAATTACCTTTTCAATTACCGTTTCTTACCTTTTAGGGGTAACACCATAAAAGTATATATTTCAATGATTTAGATTTGTTATTAAATCCTAATTACCTGAATTACCCCTTTCCGAAGCATAGCCCTATTCACTGGTTTGCTTTGGTGCTTTTAGTCAGTTCTACAGGCGCTTTTCGGAGCCACGAAAAGGCGAAATATGCAGAATTGTGAATTATGCCCTAACGCGCTCTAGGCTTGAACCGTGGCGGCTTAGGGTTGTTCTGCACATGCAGAAAAAACGCTAGATGAAGTCCGCAGGTGTGGCGGGGGGAAGACTGCGGAGTTGCGCTTAGAATCCATAATCTTGTTACATGAGGTCGTTGCATGGAGTCATTACATGGATCGCTACGTTAGTTCGTTGTGTGATGCTTATCACTGAGCCAATCACAAAGATTGCGATAGGCCACACGTGAATCAATCCACGAAAAAATGGATCGGGAATAGAAAAAGCAACATTGGACAACTTTAAAAACTAATATGTATATGGTTGACTGATGTGTGTATTTTTGGGCTAACTTTAAGGGGTGCTTTATGTGCGTATAAAATACACTTTCGATTTTTATCTAAAAAACCTTTCTTTCAACAAGGTGTTGAACGTTAATAATTACTCTATTTCATTGCGTTTGCAGAGACCTATGTAAATCTCGAATCTAACTTTGATCAAAACAATAACTCACAATATGGCTAGAAATAAGGACTATTTTTTTGTTAGGATTAGGAAAAATTTGCGAATGTATATGATTAGGTCATAGACAAGATCGGTGTTACGGAGAATTCGAAGTAATATACTGTTAGCTACCAAAGGATATTGTACACATGTCTGAAGACGAGTTTTTAATCGGTAAAATGTACACTGAAAATGGTGGTGAAGAAATGCCGGTAGATATTGATGCGTATCTTAATAAAGGTGGTTTGGTTACTATTGCTCTGGACAGCGATAAATGGATTGAAATGTCACCTATAATGGCAAGGGAATTAATGTTAAGACTTCAGTATGCAACGGGCACGTCACTAACTGAAATGCTAACCACAGTCGAGTAATTGGCAGCTAACAAGCCACTCAAGCAGGACAAGTAACAGTTGGATTTTGATCTTGTGTCGTTTATTTTAGCCAACTATTACTGCGCCTTAAAGGTGCGTTAGGCATATTCGAGCACCATAATTTAATATGAAATTTAATAAAAATAACTTTATTATAAGCGAAAGCAATCCTCTCGCTCATGCTCACCGTCGATGGCAACGCATAATAATATCGGTTGCTTTATTTTTGCAGGCATTGAGCGCCCCTAAGTTAAGTGATTTAGGGATTGAAGTTTTATTTGATACCCCAGAGGATTCTCAAACAAAAATGCTACAACTCCTTGTTATGCTGATAGCCCATATAGCTTCGACTGGTTTTCTTTACTTTATAGTATATAAAACTGGTATGTACTTATACGAAAGATTTATTGTTTTTAAGCTCCCGAAGAACAGGCAATACTCTGTAGGCGGCTACTGGGATGCTGAGTTTACTTTCAAACAAAACTCATCAGCGAAGAATAATCAAACTGAAATAGGCTGTGCGATCATCAAACAGGATTACTTAGGACAGATCGAGGTATCCCTACATTACGGATTTGATAAAGATTCAAATCAATATAGATCAGAATCTAACATGAGTGGATATATGACCACAGAAGGTGGAAAATCCAAATTCCATATCCATTTTGATACCACTCACAAAGGCGGTGTTGAATATTCTGGAGTGCCTGACAACGCTTACGGAACAGAGACAGTAAAAGTTAGAGATCTCACTGATGATGGTTACCCTGTTTCATTGATTGGAAATTTCTTTTTTAATAAACGAACAGAAGTTAAGCCACTATGGAACGGGAATACTAAATACACAAGAACGAATGAAATGAGTATAAAAAACCATGTCCCAGATGGGTACTAAATATATAGATTGGTAAGATTAATTCCTGTAATCGGCTTTGTTTATCCATTCATTCAGTAGTTAAAACTTCCCTTTTTTAGGGGCTGATTCAACTAACCGGCAATAGTGTCATTCCTTTCTAACAGCTTAAAAAGCAATGAGCTTTGAATACAAATCAAAGCTCATTTCTAGTAGGCAGTCGCTAGAATCCAACTAATTTACTTTCAACTGTATTTCTAATTCTTCTATCTTTTCGCTTTCGAACGATAAAGCATCTTTAATCCAGTCAAGTATTAGTACGGTGGCGATGTTGCTATTGATGCTATTGATGCTGTTGCATTTTTCAGCAAAGACGGGTTCACTGTGAAATTCTCGTAAAAATTCCAAAACAGTTAGCGCATTGATAATTGTTTCGTAGGATTTGTTTTCGATAAGTGTATTTTTGTTCGGCATGATGGTTGTTCCCGTAGTTTCTTTAAAACTACCACCCAAGGTGTCAATCTGTGGGTGGCAAGTCATACAGGGTTGACACTACCGCCTACGAGAAACGGCCACCCTAAGGTGCCCCATACAACCTGCCATAGCAAATCACCCGTAAAAACGTTGTGTTTTCACGGCTCTCGTAAGTTTCAGGGTGTCAATCCCGTCTCGCATGTGGCGAGCGGATGTATTGTGGGTTTGACAGGCATTATTGTCAACAATAGCGAGTTCTGAACTTAATACGTGTCGCTTTGCTAAATCAAATGAGTTCTGTTTTAGTTGACCAATACACTTATCTTTTAAGTTCAGCTAAGTAATAACCAACTCCCACCGAACAGCGCTTTTTCTAATGCCACCCACTGTATACTTGATAGCGAATTCACGTCATTCAAACCCTTTGAATACTTCTCGAATAGCCGGGTGGTCGTTAATGGAAAATGATGAATTTTCCATTGCAGCGTTTCGCCATATCGGACATAAGTTCGTAGTTGTCGAATGTGAATTCGTTTCCGTAACCTGCGGTTTCCCAGTATGGCGGGTCTAGGTAGAACACAGTGTTTTCGTTGTAGGCATTAGAATTGCAAACGCTAGAACAAGTCCGCAGGTGTGGCGTGGGGAGAACTGCGGAGCTTGGGAGTAGTGTTTGTGCCCTGAGCCTTGATGTTACCAAGTGGTGGTTGCTTGAAGTCTATTATTGAATTTAGAGTGGAAATTCTCTCTTTCACGCAGCTTCAGGCTCGTTTGTAACAGCGAGGCTTTTCTATATGTCTGATAACTAAAGCATAAATTTATTAGATGTCGTATTTACAGAGACCTCTGTAAATTACAATTCTCGCTTTTACCGAAACAAGAAACTCAATTAAGAGTATAAATATTGACTATTATGCTGTTAAAATTAGGCAATGTTTGCGAAGAGATGCGATTTGGGCATTACCAATACGCGTTATTACCGAGAATTCGCAGTAATTAGCTGTTAGGCATAAAGGAATACCATGACACTCTGTGTTACATATATAACCGATTCAGGTAAAGCATTCTCTCTAACGGACTCTCTTCTTACTACAACTAGGAAAACCCCTGATAAAGGTGCTTTTCTTCCATCTGATCAAGAGGTAGTACATCAGACTCCTTATGCAGTTAAGTTTCATAATATCACCGGGGTTAAAGCATATAGTGGACGCCATATCGATGTATTAACTGCTATAGCAGGAAATGTATCTTTAGGTCTTCAATGCACACTTCATATTGAAACATATTTAAAATATGGGTATACCTTATGGTATCGCGATATCGTTAATACGATTGAGGAAAAGGTGTTAGATTTTTGGTGTGATGCTAGAGATAAGCAAATTCAAATGTCGTTTGCTTTATTCGATCATAAGATGAATCCCAAGTTAATTGAGTGTCGGGCTGATGATTCGGGGAATATTTATTTTTTCGAGATTGAGTCAAAAAATGGATTTTCTTTATCTGTGTTGGGAGATAACTCTGAAGAAGTTAAACAGCAAATACTGACAAAAATTAATGCACTACAATATCAATACCCTAACTTGGAGACTGCAATTCATGTTGCATGTGTTTCTATGCTTCAAGAAAATATCGATGACTCTGCTAAGAGGTTTATTGGTGGGAAAATGCAAGGTGGTTTTTTGAATGGGTATGACGGTGAATACCTTGTGATCGATTATGGAGTAGAACAATACTTTCGTGGTACTGAATTAAGTAGCTATGATAACCTTGAACTTCCAACCATGGATATGTGCGACGGTCTTTATTCAATCGTAGACAATGCCTAACAAGCTAATCAACTGGACGCATTACGCTTGTCATCGTTTTTGCAAAAGAAAAAACATGGCAAAAACAACGCCAACCTACGCGCCAGTTATTAGGGCGTTATATTAACAAGAATTGGTACGGTGGAATGTCAGAAAAATACATTTACTTGGATTGGAATGTTGTAAAGTACTTAAAAAAACCAAGAGAAGATAAATTTAATGAATTAGATTTAAGCTTTTCTGAGCTAATTAAAAAGTTATCTAAGAAATATAAAACTCCTTTTAGTGAAGGTCATTTAGCCGATCTTTTGATTAGCTATAGTGAAAAAAATAAAGAAAAGGTTGATTCAGATTTAAATTTTTTAAACAAAATTTCACAATCTACATTTGTTAAAGTAGTTGATAGTAGTGTTGAATTTCACAACATAGACCCTCGTATGGGTTTTTATCAATATATGAAGGAAATAGATTCGATTAAAAATGAACCTTTTTCTATGTCAGTTGTAGGTGAAAAAGTAGATATTGATACGAGCAAGATTAATCAAGATGAACTGCTTGGTAAGCATATAATTGACAATAATGGACAGTTAGATGCTAAAACTTATAATAACTTTCTCCTTGAGATGATGGAGAAAATGGATGAGCCTGCATACTATAAGAGCTTTAGAGAAGAAGTTATCAACTTGAAAACTACCTTTTCAAAAAGAGATACAGTCCTAGATCAAGATTCTGACGATTTTTCTAAAATATTACCACTTTTAGATTTTACGCTTGAGGTGGATGAAAATAAAATAGAAAGTAGCCTTTATGAAATTGGTTGTGTTTTTAGTTATATAAACCGCGAAAAATTCGAAAATAAACCCCTCCTTGAAAAAGTGAAAATATTGTACCAAGCTCTAGATTTTAATTTTCACCTAAAAGAAAAAGTAAACAACAAGAATAAACCATCAAACATCCACAGAGATGGATTAAACCTTATTCATGCACTTCATGCAAAATATTATATAACAGAAGACAAAAATACTAAGTTAAAGTCCAAGTTGGTTTTATCAGCATTATCCCACAAACTGGAGGTTCTAAATATGCAAGAATTTATGTACAAGTTTGATTAATATAATAAACCATTTAAGAATGATTCCTAACGCTTGGCATTTTCCATTCCATCTTTGAGTTCAGTGATTACGGTGGTGAGGTTGGGTTTTGTGGTTGCGTTACTCACACCTTAATTGGGCGTTAGCCACCCCCATAAATTTCGATTTACCGCCACATGGAGATTTTCAAATGAAAGATATAAATCAAACAGAATTAGAATCAAATCGCCCAGGAATAGATGTATTAGATGGAGTTAACTATTGTCTCGAAGCTTTCTATAAGGAAACGTTGAAAAGCACTGATGATTTTGCTGTTAATGGTTTAAAGTTTGAAGAAATTATAGGCGTTCTTCTGCTAGCCAAAGATGATATTGAGCGCAATTACGAAGAGTAAAAACCTGTGTATGTATCAGATACTCAGTACCCTCACCTGTCAACACAACTATAAATATTGACTTATCAAAAGAGCTTATGGGAGTTATTGAGTACCTTCATAAAGGCACAAAAACAGCCATTTATTCAGATAAGGTAATTGAGGATTGGCATTGAATTCAGAATATATAGCAAGTCAAATTTATCGAATGCTTCATACCATGACTTAAAGTGTTATAGCCAAGCTTTTTATGCTTGTTAAGTAAGCACCTTATGAGCCGAGTAAACCTATTAATGAAAATTGGAATTAAAAACTGTAAAGATCTTTTCAACGTAAGCGGCCATTTTAGGCCGTCATTGACAGATTAAATACTTGGCGTTTGACTTATTGCTCGATTGGCTTAACTAATCCAGCGGGTACTTTCCACTGATTGCTACCATCTTCTGATGCAATCAGGACGGTTTTGCGATTTCGTTTAATAAGGGTCCCTGACATTACACTACCATCATTGTTAAATTGTACCTTCATTCCGGGTCGTAATCTGGCAAGCGCTTCACGATCCTGCCTTACTCGCAGCTCATCAATGCGTTGGCATATTTTTTCGTTTAGTTCATATAACTGCTCAATTGATAAGTCATTAATATCCATTCTGATGCTCTTTGCTGTGTAATGGGCTGACATCCGATTTTAGTGGTGCTAATGCAAACCGCTCCTTCCATAGGCGTGGCGTCAAGTCGAGCACATCTTTAGCAGGATGCAGGCTAACACGTTGTAATACGTCCACCAAATAAGTATAGGGATTGATGTCATGCAGGCGGCAGGTCACCATTAAACTTTGCAGAATGCCCAGCTGTTCTGCGCCTAATTCGCTCCAGCAAAATAAATAATTTTTTCTACCCATGGGAATAACACGCAAAGCTCTTTCCAAATGATTGGTGTCCATTGGAACATTGGGATTAGCCAGGAACACTTTGAGTTGTGCTTCTCTTTCACTGGAATAGAACAAGGCTTTTGATAGAGGGTTTTTCGGTAACAAGCCTGGATTTTGGCGTTGCGAGTAAACAAATTTAAAGAATTCCTGCACCAACGGCTCGCAGTGCTGTTGGCGATATTCCATGATGGTATCAGCATCAAGTTGTTTGTCTCGAATTTCTCTTTCGTGGCGGTACAACGTGGCAATGATATCCAGTGCCTGTTGTGCCGCTTCGGGCTCCGCCTTTAGTGCCTTTTCGTAATACCTTCGGTTATGCACCCAGCAACTGGCATGCTCTACCTTTAGCTCATGCTTGTTAAGCGCGGCCACGGTTCTTTCATAGGTTGGATAGCCATCAGTAAGCAAGATACCCTTGAAATCTTTTAGTTGCTCTTTGGCATGTCGCATTCCCCGGCCGGAACTCCAGGTAAAGGCAACTTCATCATCTTCACCATAGATGGGCCAATAGTAGGTTTGCTTCATTTTTCCTTTGGCTTTTCTGCCCGCCTTAATGGGCACCTCATCCATAGCCAATACTTTACTGAGTAGAATGTGCTTATACATGGCTCGATAAATGGGACGAAGCAACTCAATGGCTTTCATTATCCAGTTGGTTAATGATGCGCGACTCACTGTGATACCAGAATCGAGCATGCGTTGATGCTGGCGATACAAAGGTAAGTGGTAAACCGCTTTATCGACCATCAATCCAGCCAATAATGAGACATCGACATAACAGCCTTCCAGTACATTGGCAGGGGCAGGTGAAGTGGTCAGTGTTTGTAAGGCTTTATGACGTAAAACCGGACGGCGATACCTCAGAACAACATAACTGCCCGGTTGTTGAGCCAGTCGGCAGGTTTCTTTGTAATCAATCACTTCATACTGGTCGGCATTCTCGCCTTCAAGCTCAGGAGCGGCCAAGTCAATAATCTGTTGGGGAACTGACTCTTCAAAGCGCAAACCAGTGTCATTCACATTCTCGTCACTGCGCTGCTTGTTCGATTTGCGTTGATGGCTTTTAACTTCGGTTGTTGCGGGCGGTGACGAAGGAGGTATTGGAGCACTATCAAACAACCCGCCTTGTTGCGGGTTGTCGATTATTTGTTTCTCTGATTTGCGCCCAAACAACTGGCGTTTGAACCAGTCGAGCTGGTGTTCCAATTCAGCGACACGCGTTTCCAACAAAGCATTTTGTTGCTGCTGTTGCGCTATAATTTGTGCGGTATTGGAGGACGTTTCCATAGCCGAAATTATAACAATTTCAGCTAGGTAAATCGCCTGTTTTGTTTATCTTTTTGCCAGTGAATCCCATCAATTAAGCACTGCAATTGCGCCCCGTTTAATGCCAGCGAATCCTCGCTATGAGCGACTTTAGCATAGGTGCCTTTTTCCAGTCTTTTGCTCCATAAACAGTACCCGCCCTGGTGGTAATACAATACCTTCATTTGGGTACGGCGTTTGTTAACAAACACGAACCAATCGCCCTTGTTGGCCCGCATGCCCAAGTTCCCCTGAACCAACGCCACTAACCCGTCAAACTGTTTGCGCATATCAGTAGGGGGAATGTATAGCCAGATATGGCCAGAAGAAACGGCAAACATCAGCTTGCCTGACGCATGCGAAGCACCACACCGCCGGGCAGAGATAATTCCATATCCCAGCCAGCATCAACATTGCCTGTATTGGTTTGCGGAAGTTGCAGCCAGGAAGATACATCAGTTTGCTCACTCTGCTGCACCGAACGATTGCCCAGCAGTTTCTTTTTCCACTGATAGAAATTGGACTGAGCTAATCCTTCCTGCTCACAAAACTCTGTTATGGATAAATTTCCTTGCTGCCATTTATCAACAAAGCCCTGCCATTGTTGTGCGGTTCGTCGTGTTCTTGCCATCGGTATATCCTGTTGGATTAAATTTCAATGGCACAAAGATAATGGTTGTCAGGAGGAAAAAACAGACGGCCTAAAATGGCCGCTTACTTTTCAACAAGTTAATTTTTGAAAAGGAGAGATTAGAAGCAGGTTGGAGTGATTACGATTTTTTAACTTTGTGGTTACCGCTTGGCATCTATAAAATGATTGGCTAAAAAACAACAAAGAAAATCGCCCTAAACTTGCAATGAGAAAGATAAATACAACACCTGAAGACATGAAAGAAGTGATTAATATTGCTAGGGACATTGCTAACGGTAGCAAACATTTTAAACTAGATGCTCCTTCTGAAGAGAAAAGGGTTGTTACTGAAGTTCACCCAGCAGAAATAAGAGATTGGCATTCATATTTTTTTGGTCCCAAACCCACTATTTCAGCTACTAAATCTTATTACTCAGTCGCAGATTTGTCATATTTGATAACTGAATACTTCAAATGGATCTTTAATGACTCCGAATCAGCAAAACATATCCCTGAAAGTATTGAAAAACACTTAGATCGCTGTAAGAAGGGTAAACCCAAATAGAGAGTATTTTATGGAAAAAGTTGGAATTGCAATAAGTATTACTTGGCTCTTGGTTATAGGAACATTAATAACTCTGAAGTGGAATGATACTGTTCTTCTCTCATTAAATGAATGGGGTGACTTTTTAGCTGGGATAACTGCTCCGTTAGCTTTTTTGTGGTTGATTATTGGATACGGATTACAACGAAAAGAGCTAAAAGCAAATACTGAAGCACTGATATTTCAACGAGAGGAACTTGCTAAGCAAGCAGAAGAATTATCTGTACAATCTTTGCATATGGCTAAGCAAGCTAGTGCAGCAGCTGATCAAGCTAGGATTGAGCGTAAAAAATACAGACGGGGTATAAAAGCTAAAGAGCAAGGACAACTAGAGAGAACTAATTCTGAAAATGATTAATAAGGCGGTAGATTTGCTTTTCACCTTATGGGCCTCTGTCTGAAGGTTCAAGTATCGTATGGTTCGCTGGTCATCTTAATTTTTTAAAAAGGGCCACTCGGCCCTTACCAAAATCCCCCCAAATCACCCCAAAACTACCAACTCCCGCCGATCAACGCTTTTCCTGCTGCCACCCACCGTATACTTTATAGCGATTTCACGTTGTTCAAAGCCTTTAAACACTTCACGAATATCGGGATGGTCATTAATCGAAATAACGAATTTTCCTTTGCTGCGTTTCGCCATATCGGCCATTAACTCGTAATTATCAAATGTAAATTCTGTTCCGTAACCTGTAGTTTCCCAGTAAGGCGGATCTAGGTAGAATACGGTTTTTTCACTGTCATAGCGTTCAATACACTTGTCCCAAGAAAGATGTTCAATGGTGGTTCTGGCTAACCTCAAATGCGCATTGCTTAAGTCTTCTTCGATTCGCAATAAGTTTAATTTGGGTCCGGTTGTTTTGGCTGTGCCGAATGTTTGTCCACTCACCTTGCCACCAAACGCTAGTTTCTGAAGATAATAGAATCTCGCTGCTCTTTGGATATCGGTTAAGGTCTTCGGGTTCGTTTCTTTAGCCAGAAGAAACTCTTCACGGCTAACCAACGCCCAGCGAAAGTGACGAACGAATTCGTCTAAATGATGCTTCACCACTCGATATAAATTCACTAGGTCGCCGTTTATATCGTTGATAACTTCCACCTTTGACGGCTCTTTCATGAAGAAGATTGCAGCCCCTCCAGCGAAAGGTTCAACATAGGTTTGATAACCATTTACATGGGGTAAAATTTCCTTTGCAAGTCTGCGCTTGCCGCCCATCCAAGGGATTATTGCTTTTGACACGATTCCAGCCTCTATGACTACTTTATATATCGGCTCCCGCTAGCGGTATTTGCTGAACGGGAATCCTCGTTTGTATACAGTGATTAATTCACTGAACTTTAAATTCACAGTGTTTGGTTTCGGTTAAGGCGGTTTAGCCCCGACCAATACTCTTTTTTCAGCAGTTATTCTTTCACCTCTATTTCATAAGGCGTGAAGCGAACCACTTCTTCACTCATCCAATCGTTAATTTCTTTAAATCGCTCCTGGAGTGGGATTAATTCATTTCTATAAAACACATTGCTCGCAGCTTCGGCAGAACCAAAGCCCCCGGTATTTTGTGGAATAACGCCCATAATTTGAGGCGGCACACGGTGCGCGGCTAACACATCATCACGGGTCACGTTTTTGATATTGAAGAATTCATCTTTTGCCGAAACATCCGCAATGGGAATAATCTGGATACCGTCTTTTTTACCGTCTGGGGCATACATAAAAAGGTTGCGGAAGTTGCCGGGGCCTTTGGCGTTTTTAAGGTTTTGCCTTAGCGCGTCGATGTCCTCTTCTTCATAGGCCGTATCTGTCATGTAAAGAATGAATCCGGCGTGTGTTCCATTCTCGTAATATTTGCGTCTAAACAAGGTTGCTGACTCGTTTAACCAAGCGCTATTGAGCGCGGCTAAATATTCAGGAACACCGTAAATTTCTTGGTTAACATCAGGCTCAAGCAAATGAAAAACGCAGTCTTGTTCAAAGTAGTGCTTTTCGCCAAAACCTTTTAAGAACAGGAACGAATCCTCTTTGGTTTTTCGGGTGTACTTGGCGGGGCTGGTTTTCAACTTCAACGGTTGATTTAGTCGATTATCCAACCGCTCAAAATACGCATTGCCAAACACCAAATAATCCAACGCGAAGCGGCTAAACTCCTGTTTACTTAACAACGGATTCGCAACATAACTCGACATCAACACATTGCGCTTTACGGTTACCGCGCTTCTATGATGAACATTAGCATTTAACGATTTCGCCAAGCCGCTCACGCTGATGGGCGGCTCGTAATAATCATCGTGCAGCCAGCATTCAGCGTATTCCGCAATGTCTCTCCCTTCCAAAACAGGCAAGGGTTCGCCGAATGTAAATGCTTCAATGTTTTTCACTTAAAAAGTCTCCATGATGGATTTCTTACCAGAACCCACCTGATCAGCACTGTCTATGGGCGCTTTATCGAGCGCATGCATTACCGCCCACGCAAGGTCGGCATGGCCTGTTTTGGTGGTTCGGCTTGCTCGATAGGTCACGTTTCGGCCTGATTGGGTGCTGGTTTGGTGAATGGTCATAAAGGCATGGGCTAAATCCACCCAAGCCATATCAAATTCAATTAATTTCTTGCTGAAGAATTGTTTTGCGCGAAGTACCAAGTCCGTTTTCACTTCAACGGAGTACTTAATCTTTCTCACACTGGGATAGAACTTCTTAACTAACTGATAAACCCCAGCGCCTACGCCAGTGGCATCAATGGCCATAAAGGTAACGTTAAAGCGTTCGCAAATTTTCTTAATCGAATTGGCTTGGCCATCAAAATCCATGCCTTGCCAACTGTGTTTCTCTAAAATCCTGAACTTGCCGCCTTTCGATTGCGGCGGTGCAATCACCACAAGGCTTGCGTCGTCTTGAGATTCAGAGGGGTCATAGCCCACCCATACTTCTTTGTTTCCAAATGGGCGTTTTTTGTGGGGTTGATAGTCGTGCCAAATGAACGCTCCATCGACCATACAACCTTGTAATTCAGAGAGTGGGAATATTGATGCGGTGTCGTCAATGAATTTACACATCAATAAGTTTTCAAATTTGGCAGGCGGGAATTTCTTCCTGAGCTTCTCCATTGTCACCAATGAATAGCCCTTATTAATGGCATCTTCGATGGTGACAACCTGACGCCAAATGCCATCTTCACACAACTTCCCGTTTTTCAGCGCCTTATGGCTCACATCAAGATTAATGTGCTCAGGCTTTGGTCTGGCTTCGTTATAATGCGAGCCGTCCCACAGCGAATACGCTTGGTGATTAATGGTTGAAGGCGTGGAAAAGTAGGTAATACGCCTGTCATCGAGGATCGCCATACCACTGGCAACGTGCTCAATATCAACAAAATTGGGTATCCAGAAGTATTCATCAATGTACAAATCGCCGCTGTAGCTTTGCGCGGTATTCTTATTGGTGCCTAAAAAGTGCAATTCAGCGCCGTTAGAAAGCACAATTGGGTCGCCACGTAGTTCAATGCCCGTGGTTTCTCGAACAAAATTGATAATATTGCGTTTGAATACTTGAGCTTGGTTTTTAGAGGCCGAAATGAATATTTTGTTTTTGCCCGTTTTCGCGGCATCAACAATGGCCTCGCGGCTGAAATGCAAAGTCGCCCCGATTTGACGACTCTTTAAAATTTCCCGAATTTCATACTTTAACGCATCGTGCCATTCTTTTTGGTGCGGGAACATGCCATCAAAGTAGGCTTTTTCCAGCTTTTCAACAGCGTCATCGTCTAGGTGGTTTTTCTGCGGTTGCTTGCGCTTTTTGGCATTGCGGCTTTTAACTTTAGGGTTTAGATCTGCTTCATTGCCGCCATTTTCATAGCGGTGAATTCTCGCGGTGCGTTCAAGTAATTTTGATAGTTCATCAACTTCCCGATAATCCGCTTCTGTTTTGTCCGGCTTATCAATGAGCTGGCATAACCTTGTATCCGTTGCGCTTTCAACACGAAGCGCAACGGAAGCCTCATCCCACTTCTCTCTGCGCTTCCAAGAATCAACGGTGGCATAGGGCAAACACAGATCATCACTGATCTGTTTCACTGAATAACCACGCCAATACATCTGGCGAGACTTGATTCTTGTTGCAAAGTCGATAGTGGTTTTCATGCAGAGAAGGCTAACCGCTTGAACCTCCAGCCCGCAGAACTTAAAGGTTAGATAGCATGAATTCAACGTTAAAGGATTTGCCTACAAACCCCGCTTACACAACCATTGTCCCATTACCACTAGCCTGAATTAATCGGAGCAATCCAACCAATGAATGATGACGAAAATAGCGACTTTTGGCGCATTTCTGGCGCGGCAAATGGCACCACTGAAGTATGGATTCATGGATACATTGGCGAGTCTTTATTTTCAGAAAGCACATCAGCCAGAGATTTTGTAAACACACTTAACCAGGTTAAAAGCAAAAAAGTAAAAGTGTTTTTAAATAGTCGCGGTGGTTCGGTGGTGGATGGCATCACCATTTTTAATGCACTGGTTAGCCACAATGCAGAAGTCACCACGGTGAACATGGGGTCGGCTATGTCTATCGCGGCGCTTATTCTTCAAGCGGGTGATAAACGTCAGTCCTTTGGTAACGCCATTACCATGGTGCACGACTCCAGTACGGGCATGTATGGCAACGCAAAAGACCACCGTAAAACAGCAGACGTGCTAGAAAAATTCAATAAGTTGATTTCAACTACCTTTGAATCCAAAGGCATTTCAAAAGACAACATTCAAGCCATGATGGATGGCAATGATCACTATTACACCGCCACCGAAGCGGAAGAACTGGGCTTGATTGATGCAGTCACCGATCATCTTTCCGTGTCGGCTTCGGAAGATTCGCATTTTGCCATTCCCGATCATTTAGCTAGCCATTCTGAGCGCCCTCAACCTCCGAGTTTACTAGAAAAAGTAAAAGGCATTTTAGGTGCTCAAAAGCCGAAAGAAACTCAAACAAACAAAGAAGAAGGTTTAGGCGAAAGTGTTTTAGCACTGGCTGAAAAACAACAAACAGATTCTGAAGCGTTTGATCAAAAAATTAGCGCCATTGATGAAAAGTTCACGGCGCTAAATGAAAAGTTAATCGACAAGTTAGACCAACTGACCAACAAATTAAGCAAAGAGCCTAAAGCCAGCAACGCGCGCCCGCCTGCCACAGGTTCTGAAGATTCAGTTTTAACCGACTGTTAATCCACTCCACGCAAAACAGGAATTTACTTCATGCGTAATGAAACAAGACGCCAATTCAATGCTTACAGAGGGCGACAGGCCAATATAAACAGCGTTGATGATGGCGCACAGCCCTTTAATGTTGCTCCTTCAGTAGAGCAAACCCTTGAAGACAAGATCCGAGAGTCTTCGGGATTTCTTCAACGCATTAATATTCACGGTGTGGATGAACAGCAAGGTGAAAAACTTGGCTTAGATGTAGGTTCAACCATTGCTGGAACAACAGACACCAACGTTAAATCAAGAGAAACATCAGACCCAACCACGCTAGACGATGATAAATACCATTGCCAACAAACCAACTTTGATACCCACGTTAAATATTCAAAGTTAGATAAATGGGCAAAATTCCCAGATTTTCAGCCGAGAATGCGTAACCTTGTGACTCAGCAAATTGCTCGTGACCGCATCATGATCGGATTCAACGGTATTGATCGTGCTGCAACATCAAATCGCACAGCCAATCCCATGCTTCAAGATGTGAACAAAGGTTGGTTACAAAAGGTACGGGAAAAAGCCCCTGAACACGTCATGGAAGGCATTAAAGTTGGCGATGGCGGCGACTATCAAAACCTTGATGCGGCGGTGTTAGATGCCACCAATGAAATGATTGCAGAGTGGTATCAAGATGATTCCGACCTTGTTGTGATCATGGGACGTCAATTATTGGCTGATAAATACTTAGCTTTAGTCAATAACACCGAAGCGCCCACAGAGCGCCAAGCCTTAGACATGATTATCAGTAATAAACAGGTGGGTGGAATGAGCGCGGTGCGCTTGCCTTTCTTCCCTGCCCGCGCTTTTGCGGTAACCCGTTTAGATAACTTGAGTATTTATTATCAAGAAGGCAGTCGCCGCCGTCATATTAAAGACAACCCTGAGCGTGACCGTGTAGAAGACTTCCAATCCGTGAATGAAGATTATGTTATTGAAGATTACGACCTGATTTGTTTCAGTGAAAATATTCTGGTTCCTGATGGTTCGGGAGGCTGGCAGTAATGAGTGTTGCACGCAATCACAAGCTTAAGAAGCTCGCTGAAAAACAATCAGTGTCCCCTGACGATTCAATTTCTGATAACGCCACGCAATATGATCTGATGTTGGCTCAATTGGTGACTCATCAACGACAGCTATCTCAAATTCAAAGCATCGAACGCCGTATAACCGTTAAAGCCGATTTGTTACCCATATATACCGCTTACGTTGATGGCATTATCGCAGGCAATGCAGGCTCTCAAAACGATGTGCTCATGACGGTGATGATGTGGCGTATTGATGTGGGTGATCTGGAAAGCGCCATTGAAATTGCAGATTACGCCATCGAACACGATTTAGCGATGCCCGAACGATTCAGACGAGACACCGCCACGCTTATTGCGGAAGAAACAGCGGAATACGCCATTGCCAATAACGATGACGCGCTTAATGAGGCTTCTAGTAATAGAAAGAACGACATTACCGAACACCTGCTTCATGTATTAGAGCTAACCGCAGAAAAAGACATGCCCGATGAAGTCAAAGCCAAGCTACACAAAGCATTAGGTTTGCAACTGCAAGAAGTTAATAAGCAAGAAGCCATTTCACACCTAACCCGCGCATTAGAGTTGAATGCACGATGCGGTGTTAAAAAGCTTTTAGACAAGCTGAAGAAAGAAGCAGAACAGAATTAACCTGAACAGAGTCTCCCACGACCCGCAGCGGCCCAACACAAGCAAAGTAATTAAAGCGATGTGTTGGTGACCGCTGTTCCCTTGGTTTGAAAGATTGAAAGATTGAAAGGGGCAAATATGAGCTTTATCGCCAACGGTAGTCACCAAAACCAACAAGCCGAAAAAGTCACTAATAACGGCTTTTTTCCAGAAATCAGCATCGACTATTTTCGTGAAGTGATGCGCGTAGAACAGCCCATTTCAAACCCAAGAACCAAGCAGGCCATACTCGATGCCATTATCTCGGTGAACAATGAATTGAAAGCGTGGCCAGCCATACAAAATTTCAATTCTTTGGCAAACGTACCCTGTGAACAATACGGCGAAATCAGCCAATACGAACACCACTATCAAAGTGCAGTGTTCAACAAGGCTAAAGCGCTGTTGTTGGAGAATTACCGCGATTTTGATAGCACTAAGTCAGGCCATGAACGAGCAGACCAAATGGAAGAACGGGTGGATGATTATTTGCGCCGCTCTAGAGAATCCATTCGCCGTTTGTTGGGCACAGCCAAAATCACGATTGAACTGATATGAATAGCAACTTTCAATCCGTTATCGCTCTGCAAAACGACACTTTAGATCTTATCTGTTGGCGTTTTTATCGCGAAACCAGCGGCGTAACGGAACAAGTTCTCGCGGCAAATCCGCACCTAGATTTATCCAACCCCATCATCCCAATGGGAACCCGTGTTTATTTGCCTTCGGTTAAACCGGCTCAAAAAGAAACGATCTCACTTTGGGGTTAACTTTAAAATAGCTTAGGGCTAGTACAATGAAAGAACAAAAATATCACTTAAGCCAAACATCAAAAGACCGCTTGCAAGGCGTTCACCCCGATTTAGTAAAATTGGTGGAGCAGGCGATCCGCTCCACCAAAATAGACTTCATGGTGGGCGAAGGGTTAAGAAGCCTAGAACGTCAAAAAGAACTGGTGAAAGACAATAAATCTCACACCCTAAAAAGCCGTCATTTAACTGGTCACGCCGTGGATCTTTGGCTGCTACCGAATAATAAAATCACATGGGAAGCGTCCGCTTATCAAGTGTTAGCAAAAACAATGAAACAAGCCGCTGAACAGCTAGAAATTCCGCTGCAATGGGGCGGTGTTTGGGATAAAAAGCTTTCTGCGTTATCCGACAACATGGCAGAGGAAACCGAACAGTATCGCCAACGCAGAGCGCAACAAGGAAAAACCGCGTTCTTTGATGGCCCACACTTTCAACTACCTTGGTCAGATTATCCAGAGGAGCAAAGCCCATGAGTGTTTGGAAAATTTTAGCGGGGGTAATCGAGCCAGTCACTCAATTAGTTGACGACTTGCACACCAGCGAAGAAGAGCGCTTACAAGTCAAAGCCAAGTTATTCGAAATGCAAAGCCAGCTATCAGCACAAATTCTAAGCTACGAAACCCGATTACTTGAATCACAAGGTCAGGTTATCTTAGCTGAAGCACAGGGCGCAAGCTGGCTACAAAGAAACTGGCGACCGATTACCATGCTAACGTTTCTTGTTTTGGTCGTTCTCGATTCCTTTGGTTTATTGGCGTTCCGGTTAGCTGCTGAAGCTTGGTCTTTACTGCAAATCGGCCTCGGTGGTTATGTGGTTGGAAGAAGCGTAGAAAAGATCGCCCCTAAGCTTTCACACGTTATGCGTAAGGACTAAACATGGAGATTAACGCATACCGTGTGATCACCACCGTTATCGGCGTTGTTGGCATTTTTGTTGGCTTCTTTTGCTATAAATCAGGTCGCAAAGACAACGAGAAAAACACACAGAACCGAAATAACAATCAAGCGATTTGGAAAAGCCATGAAAAAACTTGCCTCATTAAGAGAACATCTACTTTCAGCATCGTTAAACATCGATGCTGAAAGCCTGCTTACCTTCGCACAAGAAGGCGAAGTCATCAGCCACCAAGGCAATGCAAACCAACACTTCGAACTGCAATATCACGCGGTGATCATCATAACCGCTTACGGCGGCGATGCCGCGCAAATCGCACACCTTGTATTAACATGGCTCAACCAAAACCAACCCCACGCGCCCAACACCATAAAATTCGATGCCGACATCATCAATAATGAATCCGTTGATCTTTCCATAGCCGTCAAGCTTGCAGAAATCATCAAAGTTGAACAAAAAGAAGATGGCACCTACCTAACATCGTGCGAAGAACCTCAACTCGACAACACCTTAGCTCCAGCAAATGAATGGGAAGTAACAGTCACACATAACCCAGACGGCTCTCCTCATGAACAGCTTGGATGATCTGGATAAAATAGCACCGTGGGCCGAGTCCTTCATTAACAGCCTATCGCCCAAAGAACAAAAAGCCCTTTACCGCAAAGTGGCGCTGGCCCTTAGAAAGCAAAATCAAAAACGCATCTCCGCACAACAAAGCCCAGATGGAGAAAAATGGGAACCCAGAAAAAAACGGATTGATAAAGAAGGTAAGCAAAAGGATAGAAAAGTCGCCAAACAAAAAAAGATGATGCTCGGCTTAAGAAAAGCCAAACATATGAAGATTCAAGCCAACAACAACGGCGCATCCGTTGGCTATGCTGGGCGCGTTAGCAAAATCGCCAGAACCCACCATTACGGGCTAACAGAGCAAGACAAAGTAACGGGTAACAGCATTAAATACCCAGAAAGACAATTGCTTGGTGTGAGTGAAGTTGATGAGAGAGTATTGTTTGAGGTTGTTTTGAGGCAATTAATTGGGCATTAAGTACACCCAATTAAAAAAGCCTAGTATTGAACTATTACGACTCTATTCAAGTGCGTTTGTAAACATCTGAACGATGTCCAACCTTTATGACTTGAACAACCAGTTCGTTGTCTCTAATTTCATAAATTATTCGGTACAAACCTTGTCTGATGCGATAGAGGTTTTGACCGCTAAGTTTAATCGCCCCCTCTCGGCGAGGGTTTTCTGTGAGGGAGTCGATTTTAGCAAGAATTTTCTTAATATCGGACTTTGGAAGTGCCTTAAAATCTTTGGCAACAGATTTTTTAAACGTTATCTTATATTTTTCCATCAGCTTCCAAGCTGTTTAACAATTCTTCATATGAGATTTCGGGCTCATCAATTCTTTGTCTTACCGCAGCTAAATCTTCTTGATCTTCTCGCATAAGAAGTTTAACGGCTTCGTCGATAAGTTCTGATATAGAAGTATCAGAAGACGCGGCTCTAAGTTTCAATGCGTTATGTATAGCGGGTTCAAAGTAAACAGTGGAACGCTTAGATAACGAACTCATAAATTACTCCAAGATATATAACATTGTAACATCATAGCACCAAAGCATTGTAATGACGAGATTTCAAACATACATATAGTGTAGACAGGAAGAGTTCGCGTTTATCGCTTTCGCGATGATTTGCCATTTTTTTGTTACACTTTTCCAAATTTAGGATGTCCTTCAAGGAGTTCATAATCGGAACCAGATGTTTCATTAAACTCGATTTGTACTTCTCCACTACGATCCTTTGTTCTATAAAACGTAAAGTGACCACTCGGTCCAAAGCATATTGGATCATCACGATTAAACAATTCTAGTTCTTTGATTAAGTCACCCACGGTAATTTCCGTCACTATCAACTCCCCTATAAGTTTAGGTTAAACACCAGCTTATTAACCCGGCGGGTAAATATGTACGGAATTGTGTTACTATCTCAGGATGAAAAAAGTAGACGCAAGAAGCCTCTCTTCAGAGGTTCAACAACATTTACGTTATCAAGCGATTGACTTGTTTAATAAAGGCAAATCACGTAGTGAAATCGCAGAGATAGTGGGCGTAAATTATTCAACAGCTCTTAACTGGATAAGAGTGTGGAAAGCCTCAGGGGAGGACGCACTTGAATTAGGAAAACGAGGTCGTCGTTCAGGCGATGGTCGATTACTCACACTAGCACAGGAAGAGAAACTTAAGTCCCTAATTATCGGTAAGATGCCAGACCAACTAAAGCTCCCTTTTGCCTTATGGACACGTAAATCTATTCGAGATTTAGCTTATCAACTATGGCGTGTCGATATAAAAATACGCACAGTGGGTGACTATCTTAAACGTTGGGGATTTACGCCACAAAAGCCAGCTAAACAGGCTTATGAACGCAATACCGCCGCAGTGAATAAATGGCTTGAGCTCGATTATCCTCGGATTGTGGCTCGTGCTAAAAAAAACAAAGCGACAATATACTGGGCAGATGAAGCTGGCGTGAAAAATCAGTGTCAGCATGGCCGCAGCTACGCACCCGCCGGAGATACACCAGTACAAGTTTCAACGGGAAAAAAATTAAAACTCAACATGATATCAGCTATTACCAATCAGGGTGAGATCCGCTTTATGACTTACATTCAAAAGATGAATGCAGATTTATTTATTGAGTTTCTGAGGCGTGTAGTTGATTCGACGAAAGGAAAAGCATTTGTCATTTTAGATAACTTAAAAGTGCATCATGCAGCTAAGGTAAAGCAATGGGTAGAAGAAAATGATGCTTGGATAGAGCTTTATTATCTTCCTTCATACTCACCGGATCTCAACCCTGATGAATATTTGAATTGTGATCTCAAAGCCTCTGTAGCAAATGCCCCGGCGGCGAAAGGCCAAATTGAGTTTGAGAAAACGGTACGCCAAAAACTGCGCTCCATTCAGAAGCAGCCCGAGCGGGTGAAAAAGTACTTCAATGCTAAGCCTATTCGTTATGCCGCATAGCGCGGGTATTTTTCCGCCGGGTTAATAATAGAGTAGTAGTATAATTTTAGGTGAATAATAAATCCATAATTGATTTTCTGATTGCTTCTTTACAATTTTACCCCCGTAAGTTAATTCCCCCCATTTCAACCAAGCACTACATGACATCCTCATAATCCCATATCAATATGCGTTGATGTTATTCCAATCATTAACGCATGCATGAGCTTCAATCTCTCAGATCTTTATCGACGTTTTGAAAACCTGATCCGCATTGGCACCATTGCCGAAGTTGACGAGCAAAATTTACTGTTACGTGTTCAAAGTGGTGAGTTGCTTACTGATTGGTTGCCGTGGCCTGCGCATATTGGCCACAACTTTATTCACTGGCGGCCTTTGCGAGTGAATACGCAAGTTATTCTTTGTTGTCCTTCTGGTGATCCCGCGCAAGCGGTGATTGTTGGCATGTTGTATACCGATAAGCATCAACCTGCTTCTTTTGATCCTGCCCTTGATGTCATTCAGTTTAACGATGGCACAACCATTCAATATGATTCCGCACAAAAAACGTTAACTTTCAGTAGTGCGGGTGATATTGATTTAATCGCAGAGCAAAACATCAATATTCAAGCCGGTAACACTGTTCAATCAACCGCAACCAATCACATCACTGAAGGTGAAGTCGGTATTCATGGCCCTGTTACCCAAACGGGCGGCGACATCACGTCCGATGGTATTTCTACACAGCATCACAAGCATTTAGGCGTGGCATCAGGTACGGCGAAAACCGGAGAGGCAGAATGATTGCTGGCATGAACGCAAAGTCGGGGCGTGCAGTTTCAGGAAAAGCCCACCTTCAACAGTCGGTTAGCGACATTCTAACCACGCCCATAGGCTCAAGAGTCATGCGCCGTCATTATGGCTCTCATATTTTTGATTTGATTGATCAAGCGGCTAATCAAGCCGGAAAGCTGCGCCTAATGGCGGCAACAGTCGATGCATTAATTCGTTGGGAAGCACGTTTAAAAGTTAGCCGTATCGATGTAAATAGTGACTCTTCAGGCGCGGTTCAAATCGTCATTGAGGGTCAATACCAGGACGAAGAAGTTCGTTTTGCGGTGGGCCTGTTATGACCACGTTCACGCCGATAAATTTAAGCCAATTACCCGCGCCAAGTGTGATTGAAGCGCTCAGTTTTGAAAGCATTCTTGACTCAATGAAAGCGGATTTACAATCCAGAGAACCAGATTTAGCCAATGCTTTAGAATTCACTTCTGAACCCGTTGTTAAGCTCTTGGAAGTTTGCGCGTATCGAGAACTGTTAATTAGTCAACGAATTAATCAGGCTGCAAAAGCCACAATGCTAGCTTACGCTCAAGGCTCTGACCTTGATAATTTAGCGGCTTTATTTGGTGTGCAACGAGAAGTTGTGAATCAAGGCGATGCATCAGCCATTCCTCCCATTCCAGCACATTTTGAAGAAGACGAACGTTTACGGCATCGCGTGCAATTATCCCTTGAAGGTCATAGCACCGCTGGCCCTATCGGCTCTTATGTTTTTCATGCGCTGTCGGCTTCACCATTGGTGAAAGACGTATCGGTATCAAGCCCCGCACCGAGTCAGGTTGTGGTAACGGTGTTAAGCCATGAATCTAGTTTAGAAGGAGCTAGCACAGAAGCAAATGGCACACCCGATGCCACTTTATTAAGTATTGTTAATGAAAAACTCAATGACGAAAACATCAGGCCATTAACGGATAAGGTCACGGTTCAAGCCGCCACGGTTAAAACCTATCAGGTGAAAGCAAGCCTAACGCTTTATCGTGGTCCCGATGCGAGCGTGGTTCAAATCAACGCTTTAGAAGCGGTTAACCAATATGTGACTGAACATCACCGATTAGGTCATGACATCACGGTGTCCGGGTTATTTGCTGCATTGCATCAGCCCGGCGTTCAAAATGCACAACTGACCGAACCTACGGAAAACATCACCAACGCCTTTAATGAAGCGGCATTCTGTATCGATATTAATATCGTGATAGGGGGCACAGATGAATAGCTTGCTTCCACCGAATGCCAGCCAGTTTGAACAGTCAGTTGAAGGCGTTACCGCTCGCATTGGGGGTGCGCCAGTACCTAATGCCCAACTTTGGAATCCCGCTTTGTGCCCGGCGCATTTACTGCCTTGGTTAGCATGGGCGCTGTCTATTGATGAATGGGATAGCCAATGGCCTGAAGCCACCCAACGCCAGTTTATTGCTAACAGTGTGTCGGTACATAAAAACAAAGGCACATTAGGCGCAGTAAAACGCGCTTTAGCTTCGTTAAATATCAACACAGAAATCACTGAATGGTATGAAAATGAAATGTCACCAGAAGCGCCGGGAACCTTTAAAGTCTCGGCGTTAATTGATAATCAAGGCATTGATAGCGCGTTAATTAACAACATTGATCGCATTGTTCAAAGTAACAAACGCCACAGCGCACACTATACACTTTCGCTCTCATTAAACAGCACATCCAACAACACCCATTTATTAGGCTCAACCAGCGCCAGCATTGCCACGGTCGAGCCTTGGACGCTTTCTGAATTGAACTCTGATAGCGCATCCGTTACAGCACTTGGAACCGTAATGGCTGCCAACCATATCATCGAGGCTTATCAATAATATGACTCAACGTTTTTTCACAATCATCACAGACGTTGGCGCAGCGGCAGATGCCAACGCTAAAGCGCTGGGGCAAAATTTACAGTTAACCCATTTCGCTGTGGGTGATGGCGGAGGCTCAGACTTTAACCCCGATGTGGAAACACTCAAGCAAACGAATTCACTGGTGAATGAAGTCCATCGAGGCGCGATTAACGAACTCAAGATTGATCCTACCAATCCAGCTAGATATTACGCGGAAGGCGTTGTACCTGTTTCAGTGGGCGGCTGGACAGTACGCGAAGCCGGATGGTTTTTATCTGACGGTACGCTCTATGCTGTGACTAAGTTTCCACCTAGCTATAAAAGCATTCCATCAGACGGAGCAGCAACAGAGCTACCCGTTAGAACTTATATTGCCACAGGCTCAACCGATACCGTCGAATTAAAAATTGATCCAACCGTGGTACTGGCAACGCGCCAATACGTTGATAATTTCTATCAAATATTAGATACCCGTTATGGGCTTAAACCCTTGAGCCTGAACAATCAAACCGAAGCCTCTCATACCTATCTGTTTGATGAACCAAACCTAACGGGTGTTTTACCTAATATTGAAGGCTTAGCGCCTTATGTCACCGTTAAATTTAAACGTTCGCTGGGCGTGCAAAATGGAACCCTTGTTCCTTTCGATTTCAATGAAGCGAACCCCGTTACAAACCTAATCATTGAAGATACAGACGGGGTATTGCACACGGATACAGAAATCATTTACAGCACAGCAGAACCCATCACAGCCACCCTAAATAAAAATCGAGATTGGGAGATAACCCGTGGCAGTTAATACGTTAGATACATGGGCAAGCCAAGGCGGTTTATTGCCTTTAAAACCGATGCAAACAGGACAGGTTTTATTAGTTGATGAACTCTGTTTTTTGCCTTACGAGTGCGCTAGTTGTCGATTGCCTGAAAGAAAGGATTTAAAAACCGGGGCGCGTGTGGTGTTCAGCAAATCCTTAGAAAAAGGCCACAGCCCGCTAATTCAGATCACCGATGGCGCGTTGCTTTATCTCAACAACCAAGTTTACACCGGACAATTTAACCTATCCCTTCAACGCTTAGAGCTAATTTACAACGGCTTTGGATGGCAAGAGCCGGATTTTTCTAGCACAGATACCAACAATGCTGCTCGTAGTGGCGTTGCTAATTACACCTCAAGCAGCAGCTTTATCGTACCTGTGGGTGTAACTGAAATCAGTGTAAACGTAAAAGCCGCAGACGGTGGCGGCGGTGGCGGTGCTTATGCCGCCTCCTATCCTAGCCAGCCGTATGCACAAAGTGGCTCCAGTGGCGGTAGTGGTGGTCAGGTAATAGGCGCAGCCATAGCGGTAACCGCTGGTGATGTTATACCCATTACTATTGGCGCACCCGGTGGTGGCGGTTCAGCTTATGGGTACTGGGCCAGCTCAGGCGGAAACTTTAGTTTTGTCCGTAGTGGCGGAAACGGCGGCGATGCAGGTATTACTCAATTTGGTGATTACATCACTATTGAAGGTGGTAAACGTGGCACTGGCGGTTTAGGCGCTTTGGACGTTCCACCGGCACCAATTTCACATGGTGCTGGCGGCACCGTCACCGTTAACACCACCAACGGAACCTTAACAGACGGCGTTGAAGGTGCAGGCGGCAATGGCGGGGCGGCAGCCCAACACCGTGGCGGCAGTGCGCAATCTCGCTCTGGTAGTTCAGGCTCTGCGGGTTACATAACTATTGCATGGGATGTCGTGGGATGAGCGAAATAAGCACTATTAAAGTTGCCGTACTCGATGGCAACACTATTACAAACATTATATACGTCAACGGTAATACACCTTTGCAAAGCAATTACGTGTTGCTTAATGGCGATTGTTACGGCATCGGTGACGAGATCACCGATGCCGACCTGATGCCATCGGAATCACCACAACCAACTTAACGATAACGTCCAGACACTTTAATTTTTAGCTAACGGAGCAATTACAATGCCAGCAGATTATCACCACGGTGTGAGGGTAGTTGAAATCAACAATGGCACTCGGCCTATCCGAACCATTCAAACTGCCATTATCGGATTGGTTGCCACTGCACCCGATGCAGATGCAGCTTTCTTTCCTTTAAACCGCCCTGTTTTACTCACCGATGTATTAACCGGCATAGACAAAGCCGGCGATACCGGAACGCTCCCCTACGTGTTGGATGCCATCAAAGATCAGGGTAATCCGCTTATTGTGGTTGTTCGAGTGGCTGAAGGAGCCGACGAAGCAGAAACCACATCCAATGTTATCGGCACAGTGGTAAATGGTCAGCGAACCGGTATTCAAGCGATATACGCTGCGAAAGCTCAGCTAGGCATCACCCCCCGCATTCTTGGCGCGCCCGGCATTGATAATGCGGCGGTAGCGGCAGAGCTTGCCAGTGTTGCAGAGCAAACCCGATCATTCGCTTATGTTTCTGCTTTTGGCTGTGAAACCAAAGAAGAAGCCGTGGCTTATCGGGATACCTTTGGTGCGCGTGAATTAATGGTTATCTGGCCTGATTTTATTAGCTGGGACTCGGTCAATAGCGTTGAAAAAACGGCGTGGTCTACCGCTCGGGCGCTGGGCTTAAGAGCGAAAATAGACAACGATTCAGGCTGGCATAAAACCTTATCAAACGTGCCTGTAAATGGGGTGACTGGGCTATCCAAAGATATTAGCTGGGACCTACAAAACCCGGCCACGGACGCAGGCTATTTAAACAGCAATGAAGTGACCACACTAATTAATGAAAAAGGCTTTCGCTTTTGGGGTTCCCGCACGTGTAGTGCCGATCCTTTATTTGCCTTTGAAAGCGCCGTTCGAACCGCTCAAGTCTTAGCTGACACAATGGCAGAATCGCATTTGTGGGCTATTGACCTTCCTCTTCACCCTTCACTTGCCACGGATATTGTGGAAGGCATTAACGCTAAATTACGGGAAATGGTTTCAAACGGTTATTTGCTCGGCGGTAGCGCTTGGTTTGATCCAAGAAACAACACGCCGGAATTCCTAAAAGCCGGAAAACTGGTGATTGAATATGACTATACCCCGGTTCCACCGTTGGAAAACCTGATGCTTAACCAACGCATCACAGACCAATACTTATTGAATTTTGCCGACCAAATCGGTGTTGCATAAAAGCACAAGAAGATAAAGACACTATTTTCTTGTGTCGTTCTTAAAGTATGAAGAACGAAGAATAAAGGAGAAGAACAATGATCCCTCGCAAACTACGCGATTTTAATATGTTTCATGAAGGTGGTAGCTGGATGGGTATCGCCAACGAAGTCACCTTACCCAAGCTCACCCGAAAAATGGAAGAACTCATGGTGGGAAATGGCGTTGTCAAAATTGACTTAGGCAATGAAGCAATGGAAGCGGAAGTCACTTTAGAGGAGTTTCCTGAAAAGGTGCTACGCCAATACGGCTTGATAAACCATGCAGGTGTTCAGCTTCGCTTTGCTGGAGCAATGGTTCGACAAGATGGCAGCCAACGAACAGACAGTATTGAAGTGATCATGCGTGGCCGTTGGGAAGAGATAGATCCTGACTCAGTTAAAAAAGGCGAAAACCACCAAACCAAAGCAAAACTGGCTGTTAGCTATTACAAACTATCCATCAATGGCGAAATCATTATCGAAATCGACCACGCCAATTACATCGAAAACGTAGACGGAGAAGACAATTTATCCGCACAACGCAAAGCTATCGGCTTATAGCGCGTTAGCTTTTAACGCTTTAAAACCATGCCCGTAACCATTAGGAATTTTAAAAATGACAACAGAAAGCCGCACCGACATTCAACTTACTCACCCCATTACATTTGGTAGTGACAGCATTGAAAACGTCCAATTACGCAAGCCTCAAGCAGGTGAGTTAAGAGGCATTAAGTTACTTGATGTGATGCAAATGGATGTCTCGGCGTACATTCAACTATTGCCAAGAATCACCGCTCCCATGCTCACGGAACAACAAGTTTCCGAACTAGACCCGGCTGATTTAATGAAGGTAATGAACGGTGTACAGAGTTTTTTCTTGGATGCAGGCTCCCAAACGATGTAATGGAAGTCTGGGCAGAGATAAACCTAGTATTCGGTGGCGGTTGGCCACCGTCAGAAATGGATAACATGCCAATGGATGAACTCATCCGATGGCATCAAATCGCTATCGAAAAACACGAACGTTCTCAATCTAATTAGAAGCCCTGAACATGAACAAAGATTTAAAGCTCCACATCATGCTAAAAGCCGTTGATAAGGTCACCCGACCTTTTCGCGGCATGATTCAATCCGCTGAGAAAATGCGGGGCCAAATGGCTCACACAGGCTCAGAGTTAAAGTCTTTACAAAAGACGCAAGCCACCATAAGCAGCTTTAAATCTTTGCAAACAGCGCTGAAACTTTCCGCGCAATCGTTAACGGAAAAACGCGAGGCGGCAAGACGGCTACACCAACAATTAACATCAACTAAAAACCCTACGCAAAAGCTCAGAAATGCATTTTTAAGAGCCAAAGAAGCGGCAAATAAAGCAGAGCAAGCCCACAACAATAAACGTCAATCTCTTGTTCGTCTGAAAGCCACGTTAAAGCAAACGGGTATCGATACAAGAAACCTATCAACAGAAGAGCAAAAGCTCGCGAACAACGTTCACAAAGTCAATGAACGGCTGAAAACGCAAGCTTCTAGACTTGATGCCATTAGAAAGAAAACCAATGCTGTTTCAAAGGCCCGTGAGCAGTACGATAAAACCTTGCAACGAAGTTCAAATTTAGGGGTAACAGGTGCAGCCGGAGTTGCTACCGGCACACAAGTTTTAAGAGGTCTTAGTGAATTCATTCAACCGGGTATCGCGTTTGAGAAACAAATGTCGAAGGTTGCGGCTTTGGCTAGAGTAAAGATCAATTCATCACCTTTTACCCAACTCCAACAACAAGCTGAAAAACTAGGTTCATCGACAGAGTTTTCAGCTAGCCAAGCGGCTCAAGGAATGCAATTTCTTGCAATGGCGGGTTTTAACGCAAGAGAAATCATGGCATCTATGCCAAGCATGCTGGACCTAAACTATGCAGATGGAAACACTGAGTTAAAAGAAACGGCTGATATATCTTCCAACATATTAAGTGGCTTTAAGTTGGAGGCTAAACAAATGCCAAGAGTCGCGGATGTATTAGCTGCGACGCTAACCAGAAGCAACGTCGATTTGAGGATGCTCGGTGAAACGATGGTTTACGCCGCTCCAATTGCTAGGAAATTTGGTGCAAACCTTGAAGAAGTGAGTGCGCTTTCTGGAATGCTTGGCGACATTGGCATACAAGGTTCTATGGCGGGTACTGCCATGCGTACCATGTATAACAATATCGCCTCTCACAAACCCGCAATCCAAGCCCTAGAAGAGCTTGGTATTAAGTCGCGTTTAGAAAACGGCAACATGAGAGCCTTACCTAAAATCCTTTCAGAAATTGCCAAGAAAACAGAAAGTATGGGGTCTGGGCAACAACTCGAAATCTTTAAACTGATTGCAGGTAAAGAAGCCGGTGCAGCCTTTGCCGAACTGGTTAGTCAAAGTGGCAGTAAAGCAATTACTCAGTTTATGGGGGTGCTTAACGGCGCAGCAGGAGAAGCAAGCCGCATCGCGTCACAGATGGCCGACAATACAGCGGGCGACATCAAAGCCATGCAGTCAGCATGGGAAGGTTTAAATATTACGGTTGCCAGCACAAACGCATCGCCTATGCGTGAAATGATTCAGAACATTACCAGCATTATAGGCCGGGTGAACGTGTGGGTTCAGCAAAACCCAGAATTAGCCGGGCAGTTAATCCGCATTGTTGCCATTATTGCCGCAGCAGTCACGGTAGGCGGCGCGTTAGCGTTAGCCATTGCTGGCACACTTGGCCCTATCGCCATGATGATTTATTCAATGCGCTTAATGTGGATTCAAACCATCGCCACCAGTGCAGCCATGAAAAGCTTCATTCTGTTTTTAGGTGGCGGCGTACTAAAAGCCGTGGCTAATATTGCCAAAATCACCAAAGCCACATGGCTAATGAATATCGCACTAAACGCTAACCCTGTTGGGCTGATTGTGACAGGTATCGCCGCATTAATCGGGATCGGCTGGTTGCTGTATAACAACTGGGGCAAAGTGACCGTAGGCTTAGGAAAAGCGTTTGATTGGTTACGTGAAAAATTTAGCTGGATAGACAAAACCGCCAAGATCGTAAGCGGATTATGGAATGCTGTTTTTGGTGATGAAGAAACAGAAAAATCGTTAAAACTTAATCAGCAAATTAACCAAGAGCATACGCAATCCGTACAAGAAAAAATTAAGCCAGCAACGAAAGCCATTTCGGGTGCAGTTTTAGCGGCAAGTATTGCAGCACCATCTTTTTCCCAGCCGCCAGAACACCCCGTTTCAACGCCTTCGGTTGTTTCTCACTCTGTTGAAGCATTAGCGGATTCGCCTGCATTAGCACTCATGCCAACCATTCCAGCCATAAACCAGCAAGCGGACGTATTAATACCGGCTCAGTCTGGTGTGAGTGCAATTCAGAATCACGCTCAGCCGAACATGCCACCGCATACGTCGATTACTCAGCCTTTGTCATCAAACCAAACCATCACGATCAGCTATGGCGATGTGAACATTTACACTACGGATACAGCGGGGAACGGCGGCGCTAATCAAGAAAAGAACAAAGAGCTAGTCGCCTTGATTCATGAAGAACTGGACCGCCGCGAATCACAAGCGCTATCCCGTGCCCGTTCAAGGCTCTATGACTAATAAACAATAAAACGAATAAACAAGACGACGAATAGGACTCACTATCATGATGTTAATACTGGGATTGTTTGTGTTTTCTGTCGAAACCGCGCCTTATCAGCAATTAAAACGCTTAACAAAACAAAAGTGGGTTAGCAATAGCCGTATTGGCACTCGACCGGGCTATCAGTACTTAGGCCCAGATGAAGAAACAATCACACTAACAGGCACGCTTTACCCTGAACTAACAGGCGGTCAAAAAAATTTATCCATGCTTAACTCAATGGCATCTAGCGGCAAACCCTTTGCGCTATTAAGCGGTGACGGCGATGCCTTAGGTTTATGGGTGATTGAACAAATGGAAGAAACCCACAGCCATTTTCATCGCAATGGGGCCGCCCGAAAAATCGTGTTTAGCTTGTCTTTAAAACGGGTAGATGACGACAAGGTGGCATCCACCATCACATCAAGCACCACATCAAGCGCACCCGGTACACTCGATAGCTACGTTAACCAACTAATCAACGAAACCAGCCTTATCGCATGACCTATCGCCCCGCATTCGACATTCGCATTGAAGGCCAACCCATTACTGGCAACCCCATTACAGACGACCTTTCAAACCGTCTAATAGACCTAACGCTTACCGATAAGCGCGGATTAGAAGCAGATCAACTCGATTTAACCATTAGTGATCATGATGGACGTGTTGCGATACCACCAAGAGGCGTTGTGCTCTCTTGCGCCATTGGTTGGCAATCCCAAGATGCACCGGAATTAGTCGATAAAGGCCGATTTATTGTGGATGAAGTGGAACATTCAGGCTCGCCAGATAAATTGATTATTCGCGCACGTAGCGCGGATTTTCGGGAAGGATTTAAAACACAAAAGGAACGCTCCTGGCATGAACAAACAATTGGGGAAATCGTTACCACGCTAGCCCATGAAAACACGCTTACTGCCAGCATTGAACAAAGCCTTTCCGGCATCCCAATCTCACATATTGATCAAACCAATGAATCCGATGCTAACTTTCTAACTCGCCTAGCGAAACAACACGATGCCATTATCACAGTGAAAAACGGCCTATTGCTTGTTCTGCCAATCGGTAACGGGAAAACCATCAACAAACACATTCCAACCATCACTATAAAACGACAAGATGGCGATAAACACCGATTCACCGGAGCCGACAGGGAATCTACATTCAGCGGCGTAAAAGCCAAATGGCACAACACAAAAAGTGCGAAAACTCATGTTATCACCATTGGTAAAAACGATAACCTTAAAACACTACGCCAAACCTATTCTTCAGAAAGTACAGCAAGAAAAGAAGCCGAATCTGAATGGAAACGGCTACAGCGCGCTAAGCTACAAATGGAACTCACCTTAGCCCACGGCAACCCCGAACTATTCCCCCAAACACCCGTAAAACTTGAAGGTTGGAAAGCCAGTATAGACACCGTTCAATGGCAGTTGTGGGAAGTGGTTCATAGTATTAATGGGAATGGGTTTGTGAGTCGGGTGAGGCTGGAGAGGGGTATTAGTGTCCTATAATTCTGAACTTATACTGATTATATATATTCTTAATTGGGTATTTCAATATCACTAAAAAGTAAAATTTAAATTGAAAAAAACACAAAAGAGTACTAAAAGGAGTCTTTAATAACCAAGTTTAATTTCTTAAGTAGAGAAGGGAATACCTTGAAGCTTGAAAAACTCACCATTCGAAACTTTCGCGGAATCGGCTTTGCCGAGATCGATATCAATAACTTTACAACTCTTGTTGGCCCTAACAATATTGGGAAATCAACGATATTGAATGCAATCCATCTGGTACTTGATAATAAGAAGCCAAAACTAGAAGATTGGCCCGGACTAAAGGCCTCTGAACTAAAAATGGAAATAGAATGCGAGTTTGGATGTCTTGAAGATTGGGAAAAGAGCAAACCTGCAATATCACAGTTACTATTTAATGATCGACTAAAAGTGCGTCTGACAGCCGAATGGAACTCAGACCAAACCAATTTTGATCATGAATATTCAGTTTACAATACTGAAAACGAGTTTCCATGGACTGGTAAAAATTTTACAGCCGCTAAAAAAGATGCAACTTGTAAGGCTATTTTTGACGAGCTGAGTATTACAACAGCCGCCGATTTCAAAGCCAAGGCTAGTGAACTAGAGATTCACACTTTAACTCGTCATCCAGGCGATGTTTTTCAGTCTGAAGATTGGCATGTTAAAAAGTTTGCTAACTCATTACAACAAGCCGTTCCGCACGTAATGTATGTTCCCGCAAGCTTCAAAATAGAGGATGAGCTTAAAGCCACAAACAACAGCCCTTTTTCATTTCTTTTCACGAATAAACTATTTCCCAAAGTGAAGAACGATGAAACTTACAGGGACTACATTAGTAAAGCTGAATCACTCCAAAACAAGTTGAAAGGGCAGGCAGAAGACGATAGTGAAATAGAAGGGTTAGGCGATGCTCTTAAACAGGTTTCAGATACTCTGAATCAGATTTTAGACTTTGACTCAAAGGTCAGGCTTGCCGTTGGGGATATAGATATTGAGCCTTTGTTTATGAAGGCTGCAACTTTTCTCGTGGATGATGAAATTGAAACAAGTCTTCAATATCAAGGTAGTGGTGTTCAAAGAGCCTTAGCCTTCGCAATGCTGGAAAGTAATGCCGAAATAGAATCGGAAGTTTCAGGTGAACAAAGAACGGTTATAGTCTTATATGAAGAACCGGAGCTTTACATTCATCCACATTTAATGCGAAGGCTAAAATCAACTTTACAGAAAAGATCCGAGTCACCTAAATGGCAAGTAGTTTGTTCGACACACTCCCCTTTTCTCATAAATCTTGCTGATAAACCAGAGTCCCTCAAGTTAATAAAACGAGATAGTGAGAACGAGCGTAAAGTTCATCAAGTTAGGGAGGATATTTTTGAAAACAATGGAGAGTATGATGAACGCACTATCTTGAGGGCTGCGTTAGATTTTCACCCTACAGTTTGCGAAAGCTTGTTTGCAAAACGTGTTGTTATTGTTGAAGGTGACACAGAAGTAGCGGTGTTTAGCATGGTTGGCGAACTTGCCCAAAAAATAGGAATTGAAAGTAGTTTGGATAAAGATGCTACTGTCGTTTCGGCTGGAGGAAAATGGACAATCCCTGCACTGGCTAAAGTGCTAAATGCTCTGGATATCGATTATCGAGTTATTCACGACACTGACAGAAAAGGGCTTACAGATGCAGAGCTAGAGGGAAAAGCTGCAATTCATCCTTACAAGGCTAACAAGAAAATAGCGAATATAGCAACTGCTGACAGGGTTTTCTTGGTTGATGACACATTCGAGCATGTACTTTGGGATCAAGAGCAGAATGAATCTGTTAAGTCCACTGATAAGCCTTTTAACTCATGGAAAAGAGTGCGTGGTTATATTGATGGCACAGAAAATCTAACTGAGAATTGTAAGTCAACTCTCAAAGAGATTATAACCTTTGCATTTTGCTAGTCTGGTTAAGCAATCTATATAACCTCAATTAATCTAAATTGGCTGATTTTAGGTGTAATCAGCCTTTATAGCTCTTTGGAATATTAATCCGCCTGATTTATGAATTGTAATATCTGTTTAAATAACAATTGATTGGAATACGTATTTTAAATAGCTAAAGAATATCCTTACTACTCTTTCCCCACCCCACAAAATCCAATGGATAGTTTTTCGTCAGAATACTTCATAATGTCTCAACCTGTATGATGCAGGCTTGTTATTCATTAATTGGAGTATTCTGAAATGAAAAAAATTATCTTCACTTTCGCTTTTGGCTTGATTTTGTACACCGATGGGGTATATTTCCACTCGCTCGAGGGCATGGATGATAAAATGACTCATTCCCCGCTCATTGCTAACGGTGGTGGCTTGAAGCCCTATCCCTTAATTGCAAACGGTGGCGGCCTAAAACCTGATCCTAAGATTTCTAATGGAGGAGGCATCAAACCCAAACGACCAGATGGGGTTGATGACAAATTAAAAGCGTTATATGACAAACTTTTTGCTTAGTATTGATGACAATATGTTCTATGTTTACTCGCTGGTTTTACTGGCGAGTATCCTTAAAAACAAAGAATTCTGTTCTTTATCGTTAACGACATTAATTGCGCTCGTTGCAAATTTAACGATGTTACAAATCAGAGATCCATTGCTTACGCTCGCCAATAACGCTGGCGATATGGCGTGGCAAATTTGGTTTGGAGCATGGGCTATTTCCAATCTGTTTGTGGTTTCATTTATTTACTTATCCCACCGCCGACTCAATATGAACACCAGCAAGGTTTCGAGCATTGTAGGCATTCATTTTGTCGCGCTATGTGCCCTTCAATGTTTGGGATACGTGGATGAAGTCTATTTTAATTCTGACACGCTAGACCTTATTTACCGTTTCGGTGTCCCTTCAGTAAACATCAGTATTGGTGTAACGATACTAGGATTTTTGTTATTCAGGAGTGAACAGTATGCAAGAATTTATCGCGTTATTGCCCGAGCTTAAGACAGTTACAGACATCATCGCACTGGTGATAATATTTAACATTCTTGCTGCTTGTGTGTGGATGCAAAGAAAAACGTTCACTTCTTCCAAATCACCGGAAGCAACCTATAACCGCTCCGTGGCTTGGTATCAGAATATTATGGCGATGCCTGTTGCAGAAAGAGCCCAACAGCTAGAAAAATGGGCCGACTATACGAAGAAGCTTCCCTCTCCTAAAAACAACGTAAAAATGATGGACTGCTAACCTGTTTTCTTATTCGTGTTACTCGTTAATGTAGGTAATCCGGCGCTACCTGTGTGCATGTTATAGAACTTTCTGGCGAGTGTGTTTAATGCCTCTGGCGTGGTTTCTGACGTGGTCGCCAAAATTCCCATTTGAATCCCATCATTAATACTGCTGATGTAGTCTTCCATCAGCTGTTCGGGATCGCTTAACGACACTAGGCCATCCAATAAATCCAACGATTTACCAAACGCATTTTCATCGATACCAAGCACTTTCGCGTAAACGCTAATCTCTGGCTCAATATCAATTCTACGGCCATTCTCGATGGCTTTAATACCGGCTAATTGGATCTCGTCTGTACCGGCTTCAGCATTAAGCTTTTCCACTAGCTCCGATTGAGTCCAACCGTTATTTACACGGGCTTTGGCAATCTGCAAGCCTACACTTTGACGATAATCATCAATTGCGCCTCTGCCTTTAGCTAACCAATTTACATTAACACTCAAAATATCAGCCGCATCAATAAGCCTAGCAGTAGGGAATCCGTCTTTTCTCCAATTGTTGAAATACGGAGAACTTACCCCTAACGCACGGCAAAACTCAGCTTTCGTCTTTCGAGAGCTTTTTAAAATCAACTCTATCCGTTGAATTACATCGTCTTTCATAAGTCACCTCTAATAAAGATTATCTTTATATTTGACTTAAAATAAAAGTAAGATTATCTTAACTCAAATAATGAATATTTTCTTAACTTCTTATTTAACTACAAGGTGATTTATGGCTAGACCCTCAAAACCACTAATAGGAATCGACCCAGAGGTCACCGTCGAAGAAGCCTTGAAATACACATCAGGTAGTCAAAAAGCGCTAGCAGAGGAGCTAGGAACAACAAAAGTATCGGTAGGAGTATGGAAGAAAGGAAACGGAAAACTACCGCCATTGTTTGCTTATCGCTTTGTCAGCGTTTTTAAAAATCGCTGCCAAGAACAATTGAAGATGATTAACGAAAAATCTGGAAAGTCTGTATGAAAATTCAATGCCCTCATTGCAAGTCAAGCTGTACTAATCGCAAGTCGAACCAAGTGTCTCCGATGTATCGAGAGATCACCTTCACTTGCGACAACCTTGAATGCGGCCATGTATTCGTTGCTGCCATCTCGCCCATTAGAACCATTTCGCTTTCTTCTACGCCTGATCTAACCGTGCAAATACCGCTGTCGTCGCGGATCAGAAAAGAAGATTTAGTCAAAACAATAGGAACGGCATACCCCAGTAAAACCTAATTAAATTTTGAATAACCAATGATAAACGGGAGACACCAAGATGATCATTGCTGAAATTGGACACATTAAATTCGAGCTAGCCAGTTTAAAAGACTCAGAAGCCCTCTTAAAAATCATGGGCGATGCTAAGCCTGTTGATTGGGAATACGTGGGCCATGATAAAAAGTATTACTACACAGAAGGTGAATGCCTGCTCGAAATATCGCTCAAGGCAGGAAATGTTACAAGCAAGCAAGAATTTGAGGTACTCAAGTCACAACTAAAAGCCCCAAAATCCAAGGAGAAGGATAATGCTTAAATCAGTCAAAAACTGGTTTAACCCGAGCGGGTATTTACTTCTTTTTTACTTTTTTGCTTTCTACGTGAAAAACAGCTTCATCGCGAAAGAGTTAGGCAAACTGAAGCGGCGTAAATCTCAACCATTAACCAAGAAAAAAGCGTCATCAGATTCGGTTTTCGAGGCATAACGATGAGTAAACTCAACCACAACGCTTTTTTAAAAATAGTGATAACGAATAGTGCGGAAGAAGTAACGAATGCAAGCTGACATCCGAGACGACATTGTTAAGCAACTAGAAAGCGATTACGGTTTAAAGCTAAGTGATGACGGTGAATGGCTTCAACAAGGAAGATGCCCGAAGTGTAATAAAAAGGAATTGTTCACTCATGCCCAAGAACCTTGGTTGCTAAAATGTGGAAGAGAAAACAAATGTGGTGACTCATGGCACACAAAAGAATTATACCCGGAAGCCTTTAAGCAATTTAATCAACGCTATCAGCCTACTCCCCAAAACCCGAATGCCACTGCGGATGCCTACCTTTCTATGGCCCGTGGTTTTGATATCAGCAAGATAAAAGGTTGGTTTCGTCAGGAAAAGTTCTGGCATCCCAACGGCGACAAGGGAACCGCGACCGTTCGTTTTGATATTGACCGCGCTCAAGACATTTATATGGAGCGCCTAGTTGAAGAAGTCACCGTCACAGATAAAGAAGGCCGCAAAGAAAAACGAAAAGCCCACTTCGGCGGTGCTTACCGAGGTTTTTGGTGGCAGCCACCCGGAATGGAGTTTAAATCCGGTGATACGGTTTGGATTGTTGAAGGATGTATGGACGCCATCGCCCTTAATTTGAACGGGCAAAAAGCAGTAGCTAATCTGGCATGCCGCAACTATCCAGAAAAATCAATTAACAGCCTAAGCAACAAGAAACGCATTACTTTTGTTTGGGCATTAGACCCTGATGAAGCCGGTAGGCGCTATGCGCGAAAACACTACCAACGAGCAAGGTCGGAAAGTTTGCAAACTGACGTTGCCACTATACCAACTGCAAAGTTAGGTAAAAAAGTAGATTGGAACGATCTTCATATACGAGAAAAGCTCACCTATTTAGATCGCGATGAATATTTGTATCACGGCAAAATATTAGTCGCTAAAAATGCGCTCGCCAAAGCACTATTAATCTGGCAAAAGAAGAGTGTTAACGGATTTTGTTTAGATTTCAATTATCGCTTGTACTGGTTCAATTTAGATGTTGATAAGTACACCAAGTCATTAGAAGAAATTGAGAATAACGACCAAGGCGAAACAGAAGAACAAATTAAGGCAAAAGCGGCACAACAGTCTGGAGCGCTGACAGAAATAGCCAATTGCAAACCGACCTTTTTATATTTCCAAGCCAACAAGATTACTGACGAAAGTTGGTATTATTGCAAAGTTGAATTCCCTCATAATGGAAAAACCATTAAGAACACCTTTACAGGCGGTCAAATGGCAGCGGCTGCGGAATTTAAAAAGCGCCTGTTGTCTATCGCCCCCGGTGGGCTATTTACCGGCTCTTCTGGTCAATTGAACTGGATGATCAGAAACCACATTCAAAATATCAAGGTTGTCGATACCATTGATTTCATCGGCTACAGTAAAGAACACAAAGCTTACGTATACAACGATATTGCAATTAGTAACGGAAAAGCTTACCCCATCAACGATGAAGACTTCTTTGAAATCGACAGACTCGCAGTAAAGAGCCTAAATCAGAGCGTTAATCTCAATATCGGCAAACAATCCCAGTATAGAAAAGACTGGTCGCAGTTGGTTTATCAAGCCTTTGGTGAAAAGGGGTTGGTTGCTGTGACCTTTTGGCTTGGCAGTTTATTTGCGGAGCAAATCAGAGGCATTCATAAAAGCTATCCATTCTTAGAAATCATGGGGGAAGCAGGTGCGGGTAAAACCACGCTCGTTGAATTTATGTGGAAACTGCTAGGCAAAGCCGACGAAGAAGGCTTTGATCCCTCTAAGGCTACATCAGCGGCGATTAGCCGTAAGTTTTCCCAAGTGAGTAACTTGCCTGTTGTGCTTATTGAAGCAGACCGTGAAGAAGATACGGCTAAATCTAAGAAGTTTGATTGGGATGAACTGAAAACGGCATACAACGGCAGAGCCAGCCGTGCCCGTGGTATGAAAAACAGCGGGAATGAAACCTACGAGCCACCGTTTCGAGGGGCGATTGTTATCAGTCAAAACGCTGCGGTTACCGCTTCAGAAGCCATCCTTCAAAGGATTATTCATTTACATTTTGATAAATCACATCATTGTGAAAGCAGTAAAACGGCAACGGATGAAATGAACATCCTGCCCGTAGAGCAGTTAAGTTATTTTTTGCACCTAGCAACCAAAAACGAAAAGCTGATCATGGAATTGGTAAAGTCGCACACGCCCGTTTATGAAAAGAAGCTGTTGCAACTCCCCGAAATAAACTCAGTGCGTATTGCTCTAAATCACGGCCAATTAATGGCGCTTTCTGACGCACTGTGCGAGTTAGCCAACTTAACCCAAGAACAGAAAGAAAAGATACACGCTTGTATTACCCATCTTGCGGTTAGCAGACAGCGCGCAATCGGCGCTGATCATCATATTGTTCAGCAATTCTGGGAAATTTACGACTATCTAAACAATGATGGCGGAGACCCTGTATTAAACCACTCAGCAAACAGCGAACTGATTGCAGTGAATTTAAATCACTTTGTAAAAGTGGCCACCGACAACAAACAACAAATCCCTTTACTTTCAGACTTGAAGAAATACCTGAAAAGCTCACGAAGTCGAAAATTTCACGACATTAAAGCAGTTAGTTCAGCAATCGAGAAAAGCCCCGGCAGTTACGGTAAATCCAAAACCGTAAAGTGTTGGGTGTTTGAGTCTGGGGAAAAGTAAAAATTTAGCAACTCATGTATAAGAGGTTTAGGAATTAAATAAAATGGCAGTAGAATTTCTCGATATGAAAGAATTGTGTCGTCGGCTCGCAATTTCTCGTAAAACTTATTATCAAGTCATCAATGAGGGGAGCCATATTTATGATCCCAACTTTCCAAAGCCAGTTAAAGCATTTACGGGCAATAAGCTAAGGTTTTCAAGTATTGATGTAGAAAACTACGTTCGGCAGCACTCTTATTCATGCTCAGTTTAATTCTTTTGCAACAGCGCTTTGAATGGTCTGGCACCACAATTCATAGGCCAGCTTTTGCTCATCTATCCAGTCATGCTTGTTGTAAACTGCCATCACGCCCTGAAGTTCATGTCCTAACATTTTTTCAGTGACGTGTGGCAGTACTTCCCTTTCAGATAATCTTGTTGAAAGAGTCCTTCTAAAATCATGCACAGTAAATTCATCAACGCCGCTATCCATATGCATCTTCCCCCATAAGCGTTTACATGCTCTGGCCACTGAGTGCGAAGTCATACAGGTACTTTCATGAGCTCCCGGAATTAAGTAACCTTTGGCCCCATATAATTCATCTAATTCTTTGATCAACTGAACGGCTAAAGCAGGGATAGATCGACGCACTATCTTACCAGTTTTACTTCTTTCCGCAGGGAGCACCCACAGCGCTCTTTCTAAATCAAATTCAGACCTATCAGCTTGACGGATTTCACTGTTACGGGCGGCAAAAATAAGAAGGAGTTTTAAGCAATTTTTTATTGCAGGTGTCGCCTTAGTTTTTCCAATCTCAATCCAAAGTCTGGCGACTTCGTGCATTTCCAGACTTCGCTGTCCAACTGTTGGTTTTTCACCGACAGCTTTTAGTTCAATATCAAAGACCTTGCTGTTATCGATGAAAGCTCTAGATTTACAAAAGCGAAGCATAGATTTAACGATCTTCAGTACTTGACCTGCGGCCTTTCTGCTTGAGTCTTTGGCTATATTATCAAAATAGGCTATCCACTCTTCGAATCTGGCTGTTTCTACGTCTGCTTTGAGACGTTCATTTTTCAGATACTTTTTAGCTTGTGATTTATATTGAGTTTGAGTGGATTCTTTTAGATGAGCAACATAATGAGTTAGCCAATGCTCGGCACAGTCTTCTAAATAAGGCTTGTCCTTGCCTCCTATTTTCCGCTTTGGATCTTCACCAGATTCTACCAAACGCTTAAGTTGATAAGTTTTCTCCCGCGCTTCATCCAGAGTAAATGCAGGGTAACTTCCTATAGTAAAACGTTTGCTTTTGCCATTGAGCCGGTATCTGAATACGAAGCTTAATTTCCCAGACAAGCCAGCTACAACAGTAAGCCCATCTCGATCAGGGTACTCTTTCTTTTTTTCCCTTTCTTTACCATGCAAAGCTTTTAATTTAGTATTGGTTAACGCCATCTAACACCACTTTTGCCCTGCGACACACATTTCTATCGCAGCGACACATTAAAGACAAATTATTCTTAATATAATAGTGTAAGATAGAGACAAATAGAAACAAATAGTTAAAGTAAAAAACCCCACAAGTGCATTCCTTATTGGGCTTGTAGTACAAAAAGAAGCAAATAGTGACTAATACATCCCAATCCACAATTTTATGGTATGATTTTGAGACTTGGGGAGCCAATCCCAAAAAAGATCACCCAAGTCAATTTGCCGCCATCAGAACAGATTTAGATCTAAATGAAATTGATGAACCACTAAACTGGTATTGTCAGATTCCAAATGATTATTTACCCCATCCACAAGCTTGCTTAATTACCGGAATCACCCCACAACAATCATTACGCGACGGCTTGTTAGAATGTGAATTTGCCAACAAAGTTCTACATGCTATGAGCCAACCGGGAACCTGTTCCGCCGGTTATAACAGCATTAAATTTGATGATGAAGTGACGCGTTTCATGGCATATCGAAACTTCCATGAACCCTACGCCAGAGAATGGCAAAATGGCAATAGTCGCTGGGATATCATTGATTTGGTTAGAGCAGCCTATGCGTTGCGCCCCGAAGGAATAAACTGGGTTTACAATGATGAAGGGATACCCAAATTTAAACTTGAAGAATTAAGCGTTGCGAACGGTATTTTGCACGAAGATGCCCACGATGCCTTATCTGATGTTCGAGCAACCATTGGTTTAGCCAAATTAGTCAAAAAGGTACAACCGAAGCTTTACGATTATGTTTTTTCATTGCGCCTTAAGCGAAATGTTAATAATCAAATTGATTGCTTCAACATGACTCCCTTGGTACATGTTTCCTCACGTATTCCGGCCAGCCAAGGATGCTGTTCTTGGATTGTACCTATTGCTCAACATCCAACCAATAATAATGCAACCATATGCGTTAACCTCGCCATGTCTCCGGAGCCGCTGTTAACATTATCGGCAGAAGAAATAAGAGAGCGCCTTTACACTTCTTCAAGTCAATTGAACGAGTCTGAAGAACGTATTCCATTGAAGTTAATTCATAGTAATCGATGCCCAATAATAGCCCCAGCCAAATCTCTAAGCCCTGAAAATGCAGAAAGGTTATCCATAAATAGGGACGATTGTTTAAAAAATCTTCAGAAACTAAAAAACTTCACAGGAATACAGCAAAAATTAATTGCTGTATTCGAAGATGAACAAGGGCTCCAAAAAGAAGATCCTGACTTTGCTTTATATTCCGGCGGTTTTTTCAGCAATAGCGACAAAGCGCAAATAGAACAAGTACGGCAATCGCCCAAAGAACAACTCAGTAAATTTTGCAATGAGTTTAAAGATTCACGTTTAGAAAAATTGCTTTTTTACTTTCGCGGCAGAAATTTTCCAGACACATTCACATCCGACGAACTGGTTAAATGGCAATCACATCGACAACAACGATTAACAGACCCTAACGCCGGTGGTTCTATCCAACTTAATCAGTATTTATTCGAGCTTGAAACACTTGCTAACGAATATAAGCAAAATTCCGGTAAGCTAAGAATAATAAAAGACTTGTATCGATACGCAGAGGAACTATAAACTTCCTGCAACGTACTTTATTTTACCAAATTTTAGCCGATACTAAAGTAAGTCAATAAATGGTGCACTGTATGGAAGGCGTTTCCCTCAAGTTAGAAGAAAACAATAAAGACCTGGTAATGACCATTTCACCAGGTGCAGTTAAGGGGCGAGTTGAATCTCAAATTTTAGATAACCTTATCAAAAACAGTGAATTTGCTGACTTTTACATCTTTGATGACGCTATCAACAGTGCCGCAGCTTCTTTAAAAATTTCTCAACAAACGAATAAAACTGCTGAAATTGTAGAACGTGTCGCAGAACGCAGAGATGCCGATGCAAAATTCACAATGGATGCAGATGAAATGCATGCCACGTTGAGCATCGCTGCCCCATATGCAGGGGCGCATATGCCAATTAGCGATTTACTTACTCAAGCTAAACATGCCGGTATAGTGAGAGGCTTAAGCAAAAAGCGTATGCAAATTTTACTTGCTGAATCCAAGCAAAAGTCTTCAGGCGAAATTGTTGAAAACGTCATTGCTAAAGGACTCCCCGTCAAGCATGGAAAAAATTCCAGAATAGCACCTTTAGTTTCAAACGCATTAGAACGCATTCTTAGACCACAATCTGTAGAAGGCAAAAAAGTTGATATGCGTAATCTTGGAGAGATTATATGTGTAAAAGCAGATACTCCAATTTCAAGAAGGCTTCCGCCAACCATGGGACGAAATGGTTATACGGTTACTGGAACCCCCCTCGACAGCGAACCGGGTCAATGGGTTTCCTTTAAGCCAGGTGCAGGAACAAAGATAAGTGACGCAGATGAAAACCTTTTACTCGCTGAAATTAATGGTATGCCCAAGTTCAAAAATGAACAAATGTGGGTTGATGATACGTTCATCTGTAAGGGTTGTAACGTAGGCACCGGGAATATTAATTATGACGGTGCAGTCTTGGTAAATGGCGATGTAACAGAAAAAATGAAAATTGTGGCAACGGGTGATGTCACGATTAATGGTTTTGTTGATTCGGCCACAATCCAAGCCGGTGGCGATATTATTATTACTGAAGGAGCAATGGGCAAAGTTACTGAAGATAGCCATGACTTTGGTACATCCCTAATCGCTCAAGGCAGCGTGCACGTTCAACATGGCCAAGGGTTGGACATTATGTGTAATGGCAACGTTACCATTGGAAGACAGCTCGCTTATAGCCGAATAGTTTGTCGTGGGAGCGTTATTGCAGGACCGATTGAAAAACCTAACGGAAATTTATTTTCGTGTGAAATACAAAGCCAGGATGCGGTTAGAGCCGGAACGCTTGGTGCGGTTTCAGGAAGTGCGTTAACAATAGATTTCAGTAGCGGCTTTAATATGTTGGTTGAAAAGAAAGAACAACTTGACGAAATGCTACAACAACTGCAACGTAATTTTAAACGCCATGAAGATAAAATATCATTCTTTAAGAGCCGTAAAATTCCTTCTGAGCTATCAGAAAAAGTCTTGGAAGCTATCAATTTATACAATGATGAAAAACACTTAATGGAATGGTTAGAAGAAAAAACATTACAGGTTAAAAAAGCCAAGGAACAATACACAGAAGAAATAGGCCTATTTGCCAGTCAAAGACTCTATCCCGGCGTAGTCGTTAAGCTGAACAACCGTACATGGAAGGCGGAGCGGGAATACCCGAAAGCTAAGATTCATTATTACGAACATCAGTGGCAATACGAACCCATTTACTAATTGAAAAAACTGAACTGCTCAAATTATTAAACGAAGCCCAATAATAACGAGTTGGGCAATCAAGCATACTAGGCTCTGCTTATCTTTGGTGTGCAAATTTAGAATCCGAAGTGCAGCGTCTGTATGCAATTTCTACCGTGTTAGAGCCTGTTTCCGTAGACCCACCCAAAGATCAACAAACCCAATAAACAAATGATGGCAAGGTTAGCCTATATGTTGTATTTTTAGAAAATATTTAATTTACCCTTTTGGATATAACACTCCATGTCAGAAATTTACTCATTCAATGCCGTAAAAAATGACGGTGAAGAATTGCCCTTTTCCGAGTTTGAAGGAAAAGTCCTTTTGGTTGTTAATACCGCAAGTAAATGCGGGTTCACACCACAACTCAAAGGCTTGCAATCAATGTATGAGCAATATAAAGACAAAGGGCTTGAAATATTAGCCTTCCCTTGTGATCAATTTGGCCACCAAGAACCGGGAAATTCAGAAGAAATTCAGCAATTCTGTACTTTAAAATTTAATGTAAGCTTCCCTTTATTCCAAAAAATAGAGGTAAATGGTGATAATGCACTGCCTTTATTTAAGTTTTTAAAGAAAAAAGCCCCAGGTATTTTTGGTAGCGAAACCATTAAATGGAACTTCACCAAGTTTCTTATCGGTAAAAACGGCACGGTTATGTCGAGATACGCGCCTAAAACCACGCCAGAGAGCATAGAAGCAGATATACAGGCTGCATTAGCGCTTTAAACATAAGTCCGATAGGAATAGCATTGTTACGTGTAGCATTTTTTAGCAGCAAACCTTATGACGAAAAATATTTAGGGCTTGAAGCTCGTTCGCAAGATATCGAATGCCATTTTCTGGAGTCGCGGCTTAATCTAGAAACCGTTTCATTAAGTAACGGTTTTGATGTCATCTGCGTTTTTGTTAACGATATAGTTGATGCAGATGTGCTTAAACAGTTAAAAGCTCAAGGTGTGAAACATGTTGCCCTACGTTGTGCAGGGTTTAACAATGTAGATTTATCAATGGCCAAACAATTGAACATTCACATTTCAAGAGTGCCCGCCTATTCACCTGAAGCCGTTGCAGAACACACATTAGCATTAATATTGACGCTAAACCGCAAGCTGCATAAAGCCTACAATAGAGTAAAAGAAGATAACTTTTCGTTAGTTGGGCTGCTTGGTTTTAATTTAGCCAATAAAACCATTGGGGTAGTTGGAACGGGGAAAATAGGATCAACTTTTTGCCGCATTTTATCTGGATTCGGCTGCAAAATATTGGCATATGATATCTCCCCAGATACTACACTAGAAAATATGGGAGTTGTTTACACCACTTTAGATAAGCTGTTTGCAGAATCCGATATAATCTCTCTACACTGCCCGCTAACTAAAGATACCTACCATCTGATAAACGAACTAAGTATTGGTAAAATGAAGCAAGGTGTCATGCTTATCAATACCTCGCGAGGCGGATTGGTTAATACCGAAGCTATTATTCATGGATTGAAGTCAAAAAAAATAGCGCACTTGGGATTGGATGTTTATGAAATGGAATCGGAGCTCTTTTTCGAAGATTTATCTGATGAAATCATTCTTGATGATCATTTCCAAAGGCTTCTGACATTCCCAAACGTATTTATAACGGGTCATCAGGGCTTTTTCACTGAAGAAGCCCTAATTCAAATTGCAGAAACGACAGTCAAAAACATTATCAATGCATCAACCAACAATATAGTCGAAGACTATTTCCTATGTTAAGGCTTGCTGATCATTCGTTTTCAAACAACACCTGATGCAAAGTCTCTACTATTTTTTCTGCGTCTTCCGCTTTAACTAGAAAGCATAAATTGTAAGGGCTTGCACCGTGGCAGATCATCCTAAGATTATAAGCATCCAAGCAAGATAATACCTTGCCACCAACGCCATTTGTTGTCTGTAGCTGATTACCAATAACAGCGATCAACGATAGATGGTGTTCCACTTTTACTTCACACACTTGCCTCAATTCATCCAACAGCTCAGGACTCAAGACTAGAACATTGCTATTTGCGGGTTCATCTATCGTCAAAGCAACACTAATCTCTGAGGTTGTAATGAGATCGACGCTAACTTCATGTTTAGCCAAAATACCAAATATCTTCGATAAAAAGCCTGTTGCATGCAGCATGTTTGGACTTTTTAACGTCATCAATACCTGATCTCTTCGCAAAGCAATTGCACGATAGGCTGGTTTTTCTTCTGTTTCCTCAGAGATCCAGGTGCCACCTTGTTCTGGCGCTCTACTTGAGCCAACAAATACTTTAATACCAGAGCGAATTGCTGGAATAAGCGTAGCCGGATGTAATATTTTCGCACCAAATGTGGCCATTTCTGCGGCTTCATCAAAGCTAAGTTCTGGAATGGAACGAGCTTTACTTGCAAGCCTAGGGTCCGTAGTAAAAATACCCGTTACATCTGTCCAAATATGTAGTTTTTCGGCTTCCAGCGCTTCAGCTAATAGCGCAGCAGAATAGTCACTGCCACCACGACCTAACGTTGTCGTATTATTTTGTTCGTCGGCACCAACGAATCCCTGAGTAACTAAAACGCTCGACGACAACTCGGGCATCATCAGCGTTTGAGCTTGCTGTTTAATTAATTCCACGAGAGGTTGCGCATTAGAATATCGATTATTTGTTTTGATGACCCGACGAACATCAAAATTAGTTGCCACAACACCCTTTAAACGTAAAACTTCGGTAAACAGCAGCGATGACATTCGCTCACCATAAGATAAAAGTTCATCCTTTAACATCATATTGGTTGCCATTTCACCGCTCCTTGCCAACACCGAAACATGTTCCAACATGTTATTCAGCATATTGGCACTAGATACAGAGTTTGCTTTAATTTGAGCCAGTAAATCATTTTCAATCTGTGCTATTTTTTGAAGATTCTCTTCACGCAGACTTTCAGATAATGTCCCTTTAGATAGCTCAATCAAGCAATTAGTCACGCCAGCTGAAGCACTTACTACAACCACTCTTGTATGTTTATTGTTAACAACAATATCGGCGCACCGATTCATTGCAGCAAAGTCAGCAACACTTGTGCCGCCAAATTTAGCTACATTAAGGTGATTCATAATACGATGTTTCCTTTAATAATAACGAAAGTAAGGAAACGGAGAATGGGAAGCTGGATATTATCGAACACAATTAAGTGGATATAAAATATCACAACCGAAGCACCCCACTCCGCCACCAAATAAAGAATTTAGTGTCACGAAACGACAGTTATAGAGTTTCACCTCAAATAACCGAATCAAATGTAAACCAATTTACATCGATTCTCGGCATTAGTCCCCCTAGAGTATCGGATACCACATATGAATCATTTTCAAATACATATTATGGTTGATGATTGGTCATCTCCAATACTTTACCTGGCTAATGCACCTCTTCAGACATAAAAAATGCAAACTTAATTAAAAAAAATTTGACTGAATTATGCAAGGAATTTATTTAAATATTACAAACTTAAATACTAGCACATTTAAAAACTATCCCATTCCGAAATAAATCACTCTCGAAGTTACCGATAAATTAATATATTGTGAACGCACTATTTATTTAAATTAACAAATGTATAACCAATATCTATTTGCAGTTTTATCAAAAACCAAATAAAAAAGGGATGCTTAGCAAAAATTAGCTAATTTCTGTAGTATTTAGTTTGAAAGGGCCGATTTAATGAAGAAGTTCTATGCCTTGGGTTCAGCAATTACCCTGTTTCTGGTTATTGCTTTAGTGAGTCAATTCACATCCGCATCTCTGTTAATTGGTTTTATCGCGGGAATATTTTCATTAATCAGTATTCTTATATATAACTCCCTGTTTAAAATAGAATTCAATCAAAACGAGCAATCCGACAACACTGATTTGTTCAGTAAAGAATCCTCGTTACATTCAATTGGCGCTGGAGCAAGTAAAATTGCAATAGAAGGAGCCAACGTTTCACACTTTTTAACCAATTTAGCGTCTCTACTTAAAGATCAAGTCGAACATGCCAAGCAAATATCTGACAGCATAACTAATCTCGCAACAACCAATACTAATTTGTTAGATGAAGCAAAAACAGCACAAGATAGAATTAACAAAGCTAATGAAGACACTCAAAAAAGCCGAAACTTACTAACAAATGTAAGTGAAAAACAAAATGTTCTTACCGAACAAATGGTAAATACTAGTGAAATGTTAGAAAAGCTAAAAGCCCAAGCAGACTCCATAACTCAAATAATTGATACAATTAATAACCTGGCAAATCAGACCAATATGCTTGCGCTCAATGCAGCAATAGAGGCTTCCAGAGCTGGGGAGCACGGCCGAGGGTTTGCAGTTGTAGCAGATGAAGTGAGAAGTTTGGCTCGAAAAACTGCTGATGCGACAAAAGGTATTGAACAGGCATTATCTGAAATAAATCGCGACAGTCAAGCCACCGTAGAATCCATGAAATCCGTCTCCACCGCAGGACAAGCAGTAAGTCAACTAGTCGAAGAAGCAAAAACACTCATTCTGTCTTCATCTGAATTAACAGAAAGTGCGCGTTCTTGCATGGAAACCGTGGGTGATACTGTAACGGGAAATGAAACAATCAATCGTGAAATATCGGACAATACACAAAATTTACATCAATCTATTTTGGTAGTAGATCAAGACTTATCCGATTCCAGCGATAAAGTAATTAGATTAAGTAATCATACCGAAGAGATTTTTAGGCACCTACATCAGTTTAAGTTAACGGATACACACAGTGTTGTAAAAAATATTGCTATTAAAGCATCCACTGAAATTGGAAAGATGTTTGAAGAAGCAATTAAAAGAGGTGATATTTCACAAAGAGATTTATTCGACTTTAATTATCAAGCGGTTCCTAATACTAATCCTCAAAAATATAAAACAAAATTTGATAACTTTACCGATCGACATTTACCCAAAGTACAAGAATCCATTCTGGATAAAAACAAATTTATTATATTTGCAGGCGCTGTAGATCAGAACGGGTATTTTCCAACCCACAATAAAAAGTTTAGTCATCCCATGACAGGAAACTATGAAAAAGACTTAATCAATAGTCGCACTAAGCGTATTTTTAATGACTACACTGGCTCTCGTTGCGGATCGAATACTGAAACCTTCTTATTGCAAACTTACAAGCGAGATACAGGAGAAGTTATGCATGACTTATCGTCCCCTATTTATATCAATGGAAAGCATTGGGGTGGCTTTAGAATAGGATACAAAGCTGCTACCTAAAGATTTAAACATCTCTGAAACTTTGATTTTATGTTTAACGGAATTATCATTTTTTCTCGTTAAGCCTTGCAATAACATGAAAATATTTTCCCAACCACATGTACGGTTCTTGGCAACCGTACTTTACTTCCAAGGAAAAAAGTTCTCGATACTTTTGCTCATCTAGTTCTTTCTCCTTTAAATAGTCGTGGAAACAACGTACACCTCCTTTATAAAGAATAGTTAATGGCAAACGTTCAAACATTAACAATACGGCTGACGGAGAAAGCGGTGAGTGCGGGGTCAATCTAACTTGATTGCGTTTTTTCATTCCTCCCATCACAAAATGAAAGTTCCCGTACAACATATTATTAAATAGCTGGGCGTCTTTATTATAAAAGCTTAAAGACAACACCCCGTTAGGTTTAAGAAGTCCCGATAGGCTTTCTAATAGTAATTCGGCGTCCGATATCCATTCCATTACCGCATGGCAAATCACTAAATCGTATTTTTTATCTTTTGGAACATCATGTATGGGCGACAAATGATAATTCACGTTGGAAAATTCCCTGCATTTTTCCCGCGCCACTGCCAAAGATTCTTCAGATATATCATTGAGGGTTATTCGATGCCCTAAAGCAGCAAGGGTTCGGGTCATTTCTCCCGTACCGCCGCCGGCATCGAGAATGTCCAGTGGGCCTTCACCTATATCCAATCCAGAAATATGTTCCTGCAAATAATGCAATAGCAACTCATGTCTTAGCCTACCTTTGCTGGTACCATAGATGTTGGTATCAAATTTTTGTACTAAATCATCAAAATTACGATCAGTTTTTGTCATCAATCCCACTACATACTTAATAAATTAGATTAAACCATGGATTTATTTGCACTTAAAAAAATCATTGGCCATGCAGCTATGCCGCTTACTTTACTCACAATAATAATTGTATTAGGCATCTTCTGGACAGTTAAAAACCGGAAAGGCTGGTCTATTGTATTTCAAACTACAGCTTTAATGTTGCTGCTAGCAATTACCAACCAAAACGTGGCCTACAAGCTGTTATCTCCATCAGAACAAATACATAAGCAGTTTGACCTTTCACAATCCGTTAATACTGTAGTCGTGCTCGGATGTGGTCATACAAACGACGGAATGCTACCAATTACCGCTCAATTGGCAAGTTGTTCTTTGTATCGAATAGCTGAAGCCATAAGAATTTATCGTGCAAATCCAGGGAGCAAAATCCTGGCAACGGGATATGGTGGAACAGAGCCTTTCAGCAATGCTTACATGGTAAAACAAGTTGCGGTATCAATGGGTGTTCCAGAGCACGATATTTATATTTATGAGTTACCCAAAGACACTAAACAAGAAGCCAGTACCATTGCCAGCAAAGTAGACCAATCAAAATTTGCGTTGGTTACTTCGGCCAGTCATATGCCTCGAGCAATTAAAACATTCAATAACGCAGGAATGTTTCCCATTGCAGCCCCAACCGGACATATGGCCAAGTTTAAAAACGACTCTAATTGGTGGAAGCATTTTCCAAGTTCAGAGCCCACAACCATGATTGAACGTTGGTGGCATGAAGCGATGGGTACGATGTGGATGACGATACAGTCATTGTAATTAATATCTAGGTTAAGTTATCCGGTTGAGTTATCCGGTTGAGTTATCCGGTTGAGTTATCCGGTTGAGTTAGGTACATGGCCTTACTTATCAATAACTCAATCATACCCCCGGCCCTAGCAAAAAAATAAAACATGGGCCATAGGGTGAGATTAAATAAAGAGGAAAAATGGCTATTCAAATTTAAACCGGATTATCAATATCAATAAACTCAACATCCAATAAAAGTTCTTTTTTCAAATGTTCGCCTAATGCCTTCACACCATAGCGTTCCGTTGCATGGTGACCTGCCGAAATAA
>CALNXX010000004.1:0-185914 GCA_942490545.1 uncultured Gammaproteobacteria bacterium
ATTTTGCTTAACCAGCGCTTCGAATTGTTGGATGGGTATCATCCTGGTTTACAAAAGGCGCTTAAGTACCTTAGCCACAATTATTGCCAAGAAATCTCACTAAGCTTGTTATCCAACAACGCTTTTATTAGCCCATCTCATTTGTCATTCCTGTTTAAGAGCGCGTTGGCAATTAGCTTTAAACCGTTATTGGCCGGAATGCGTATTGAAAAAGCGAAACAGATTCTAAAAGGAAAACCAAATTCTCGGATTACGGACGTGTCTTTGGAAGTTGGGTTTGGAGATTTAAGTCATTTTGAAAAAATCTTTAAGCGCCTAACGGGTATGACGCCAAGAGATTATAAAAACCACTGTAAGAACACCCTTTGAACGTTTGCTTTAACGCATTGTTTTAATTAGCAGTATCGGCGGGTTTATACAGAGCTTACGCCGATTTTTTTGACATTTGGCAAGGTAACATTAGGGCCATTCAACGCATAGGGAACAACCCATGAGCGACAGTACACCATCCGAACAATGCAACGCTTTGATGAGCAAATACTCGCCATTGATTGCTCGTTCAATGTTGGTTCAGTCAACGGCACAGGCATTAGCAAATGCTGCTCACAATGCGACTTTTGCACAGCAACAGCACAACGTCATTATCAATGCTAACACCTCAACGGGGGCAGGGATTATTCAGGCAATTGGTGCGGCTTACGCGAAGTAAACATTCTGAAAATTGGTTTACCAGTTCTTAGTTGGTATAGCCCGTTTTCTGAATAGTCAGGGGTTGCGCTTCGCGCAACTTAGTTTAACTACGAAGAGGAAAAGATTATGCCTGTTAATGAGCAAATCACTGATTCCGTGACTCAAGTCAATACAAAAGTGCTGGGTGATGCTCCAGCTATGGCTGGGGGCAATCTTTTGATGGCTACCAGTCAGGCGCTAGGTACTGCAGCATTGAATGCCACTGCTGCTAATCAGCAAGGTGGAATTGTGATGCAGGCTGCCACTGTGCAGGGAATTAATTCTTTGATGGCTACTGGTACTGCTGTAATAGGCCGTAGCGCTGAAGGAATTATTGAAAAAGGCTAATGCCGGTTTTTTTAGTTAATTAACTTTCATTTTTTAGAGGAAAAAAATCATGCCAGTAAATGAGCAAATTACTGATTCGGTAACACAAGTAAATACTAAAGTTGTTGGTGAAACACCTGCAATGGCTATGGGTAACCTTTTGATGTCTACCGGCCAGGCGCTAGGTACTGCTGCTCATAATTCGACAGCAGCACAACAACAAGCACAAATCACAATGCAGGCTGCCACAGTACAAGGTGTTAATTCACTTATGTCTATTGGTACTTCTGTTATTGGTCGTGCTGCAGAAGGTGTTATTGAGCCAGGTTAGTCACCTTCAGGTTTGTATTACTAAAACATTGAAATTGAATCTCCTATAAATAAAGAGGAAAAAGATCATGCCAGTAAATGAACAAATTACTGATTCTGTAACTCAGGTAAACACTAAGGTTGTTGGTGAAACACCTGCTATGGCAATGGGCAACTTATTGATGTCTACCAGCCAAGCGTTAGGTAATGCTGCTCACAACGCTACGTCAGCGCAGCAACAAGCACAAATCACTATGCAGGCCGCTACTGTACAAGGCGTTAACTCGCTTATGTCTATTGGTAGCTCTGTAGTTGGTCGTGCTGCTGAAGGTATTATCGAAAAAGACGCTTAAAATTAAGTGTTGTCGCCTTTATTCGGTTGTATTTTCGAATAAAGGCGCTTCACACTTAATATTTGAATAACCAGTATTTTGATCAGGTAGAGAAAAAATGTATAGCAATAAAGAACCTACGGATCCGACTTATACCGCTGTGAATAATGCTAAACAATCCATCGCGCAATCGACGGCTTTGGCTATGTCTGATGCGACGGATAATTTACGTAATCTCAATACCTTAAGTAGCACGGCAATAGGGGTTGCGTTATCCCAATATATTGAATCAGGCGATCCAAAATTCAGTGAGATTATCCAGGAAGCACAAGACGTAGTGACCAGAGGTGTCGAAAATTTTGGTTCGGTGGGCGAAAAGATTGCTATCGTTTTGCATGAAAGCTCTGATTAAGTCCTTTAGTGACAATGGCTTAAAAATCATTTTCCGTAGGTTTGCTGCAATTTGTCGTAAGTAATTCCGATTCAAATACCGTATATTTTTTTAATCTTTGTTGCAGATATTTAAAGATGTTTTGACCCCCAACCTTGCTTTACCAATCGGAGCAACAGCATATGAGTGATAGTAACTCTAATACACCGAAGGCATCATCATCCGAAGATGGTGTTGAGTTGTATAGACCGTATTCGGCGCAGCCGACTTCCTTGGTGGAGACAAGTTTTGCTGGCTCCCTGGGGTTATCAATGCACAACGAAGTATCCGGGCAACAAAGTGCTAGATTAACCACCCTAGCGTCAACCACGAATGCCTGCAAATTAATGTTGCAATCAAAAGTTAGAGTACAAAAACCGCCTAAAAAGGAAGAAGAGGTTGCAGAAGTTCAGGAGGAAAATACCGATTTGCCCAAGAAAAAATTCAATTTAAAAAACTTCCTGAAACGTGACAAAAAAGAGCCGTCTGTAGAGGTGAGTGATGACAACTCAACAACCGAGTAGCGACACGGATACAGCTAGCCAAATTAGCGAAACCATTGATAAAAATTTGCAAAAAACCTCAGAACTATTAGCGGCTAACAACGAAATATTTGAACAAATGACGTCTCAGGATCCTACAGAGAAGGTCAACGCAGATGTAGACGCTCTAATGGAAACCGTTAATGAGGACTTAGACAAAGCAATGCAACAACTTAGTGAACAATTGGAAAAAATTCGCGAAACGATGCAACTATAAACATAAACGTTTTTAAACCCAAAAGGAAAACAAAAAATGGCAACAGTCAACGAACAAATTACCGATTCCATTACTCAAACAAATACTAAAGTATTGGGCGATACGCCAGCAATGGCAATGGGTAACCTGTATACCGCTATGGGGCTGGCACTTTCAAATGCCGCTAACAATGCCACATCAGCACAGCAACATGCAGGTATTACTATGCAAGCCTCAACGGTTCAAGGCGTAAACTCCTTGGGTGCTATTGGTAGTTCTGTTATCGGTAGAGCTGCTGAAGCGGTAGTAGAAAAGGATTAAATTTAATCTGATATCGACATTTGCAATGGAGGGACACGTTCCCTCCTGTTAATCATCTTTTAATATTGATGTTTTTACTGGTAAGGAAGAAAATATGTCTGATGAACAAGGGGCCAGCACAGAGGAGGTGGCAGAAATAATAAGTCAGCTTAGTGAAGCCAGCATGGCAGACACTATTGGTTTAATTATGCAAAACGCAACAACAATCCAACAGAGTATGCAGACTATCTCCAACGCATCCGTTTCAAGCTCTTGCGCACTTATTTTGTCGCAAGGTGGCGGATGATTACCATTGATATCAATACCGTCATTGTAGAATCAAGACAGCCTATAGTAAGTCAATTCAAAGCAAATATAGTCAAAGCAAGCAGGATTTATGTCTGACAATCAGGCCAACGCCAAAGCGCAGCAAGCCGTTGCTCAATCTGCCGCTATTGCGATTCAAGATGCTGCTGATAACTTGCGCAATTTAAGCACAATAACCACCACTGCTATTGGTGTTGCGCTAGCGCAACTATTAGCTACTGGTGATGAGAAGTATGCGAAAGTAATTGAAGAGGCGCAAAAAGTGATGGTGAATGGAACCGAAAACTTTGCCTCAATAGGGGAAAAAGCGTCCAAAGTATTGCAAGATTTTCCTAAATAAAATCAGCCTCTGCGACCCCTGTAATGCTTTTATTGGGATGTAACTTTTCAAGTGTTTTAAGTTCAATCCTTTCCTACAGAAAGCGCTTGTACCTTACCTCGAATAAACCGTTAATTTATTTTTTCTTTCCTGCTGGTTAAATAACTTCAGTTTGATGTATGGACTAAGGTTAAATATGTTTTGGTGTATTGAAACATCAAAGATAATATCGACCTCAAACCATGATTTGAAGTCGATTATAAGGGAGGGATCTAGGCCGAGTGAGCCATTATGAGTGTTCTAGGCTCTCCTTCACGCTGCATGTGAGATAGTCTGGCTATACTTGTGCTACCAGAAAGGCCGCTGTCTAAAACGTAACTACAGCAGGTATTGTTGTCTAGCGGCTCCAGCTTTTTCATGTCTTTATTCTCAAAACGGCCATAAAGCGCGAATACGGTGATAATTGCGCTGCTACCATTGGCTTTTTTAAGCGCTTGAACTCTTTGAATATCATCCGTGAATTTACGGAATTCTTTAGCTTGGAAAAATACCGGCATATGGCTGCATCTCACCTCAACAAACACGGTTTGTTTGTCGAATTTAAACGAAAAATCGCTTTTTGAAGCACTACGCTTATCAACAATTTTGGCTTTTTCGTCACCGGCTTTATAGCTGAGGTAGGCGGATTCTTCTGTTTTTCTGTCTTGTGAGTTATCAGGTGAAACAATATTTACGCCCTTGGTTTGGTACAACGAATCGATTTCGATATTGGAGGTGCTTGGGTTTTGGCCCAAGGCGTAAACCATTTCTGCGGTTAACCAGTGCTTCCAGCAGTGCTTTAAATTCTGTTGTGCAAAAATATGGTTAGCTCGTTCGAAGGAATAAAGGTTTTGAAATAATGTTAAAAAGGGTTGTGCTTGCATACTCGAATTCCATGATTAGAAAAAGAGTAAAAAGCCTAGCAAGCTTACATTTAACTCACTTGGGCCAAATCACCGTAGATTAGGCCGTTTTAGCATTTGTTGGTGAAAGGACGTTTTTATTGAGTGAAAACGGGTAATTAGCTCCCTATCGGATTGAGTTTTTCTTCAATGCCAATAGGTTTAATGCTGTTTTTTTAACATCTGTTTTAATAACCGTTTTAAGCTGGCAAGTTTAAGTGGTTTATGCAGAAACTGTAAACCGGCCTCAATGGCTTGTTCTCGAATTTCATCATCATGGTTAGCGCTGTTAAGAATAGTTGGAATGGTTATGCCAACATGCTCAAATAACGTTTTGGCTTCGATGTTACCCGTTTTGTTGTTGTCCAAATGGTAATCAATCAAAAGCAAGTCAGGTTTAATATTGGGTGAATGGCTGGTTTCTTGTTGCTGCATGATGTCTTGTGCATCTTTTGCCGTAAACACTGTTGCGCCCCAAGATTGAAACAGGTCCCGTGTTGCCTTGAGCACTTGTGGGTCATTATCAATAATCCATACCACGTTGTCCGCTAAACTGAATTTTAACTCTGCTTTTTTGCTTGTTGGTAAAGCGGCTTTTTGTTGTTGCTTTTGTTGGGCAATATGTTGTTCCCGTTGTTTATCCGAGACCCGGACAACTTCGGCGAAAAACACAGTGCCTTTACCCGGTGTAGAGGCCAAGCTAACTGGAATTTTAAGCAGTTCACTCATTCGCTCGACAATGGTTAGGCCTAATCCTAATCCTTGCTGTGAATCAGAATGGTGTAGTTGTTGAAACTCCTCAAAAATCTCTCTTTGTTTATTACTTGGAATGCCAATCCCGGTATCCGCAACGCAGATGTGCAATTTCTCACCGCGTCTTTTTACTCCTACTAAAACTCTACCTTTTGGGGTGTAGCGGATGGCATTTGAAAGTAAGTTGGCGATCATTCTACGGAACAGCACTTTGTCGGTATATATCCAATGTTTACTGGGCACATAACGTAACTCTAATCCTTTTTGCAGTGCCATAATCGCGGCTTCTGCTACTAATGGCCCCAATACTTCGTTTAATTCAAATGCGCTGGGTGCTGATTGCAGCACTCCCGATTCTAATTTACTAAAATCGAGTAAAGCTGAAAGTAATTCTTCAGCGTTATGCAGTGCTTGTTTTAATCCCTCGCTGGTATTGGCTAATTCCGTGCTCTTGGTTTTTTCCGCTAGCATCGAAGCGTACAAGGTGGCAGCGTTGAACGGCTGCATGAGATCATGGCCTGCAGCGGCTAAAAAGCGTGTTTTGCTTAGGTTTGCCAGTGCCAGTTTTTTGTTCGCTTGGCTTAATTCTAATGTGCGTTCTGCCACGCGTTTTTCGAGTGCTTGTTGCGTGTGAATCAGGTCGGTTATGTCGGTATAAGTCGTCACAAAACCGCCACCAGGCATGGGGCTTCCTTGAATTTCTATGGCGGTGCCTTCTGGCTGGTATCGACGGTATTTATATCGACTGCCATTGGTTAAGAAGGTAAGACGTTTCTGAATTTCAATATTGCCATCGATTTGCTCTCCCAAGAGTCCCCGTTGAGCATTAAATTGCAAAATAGATTTCATGCTTAATCCAGCTTGCAAATAGTTAGACGGATAGTCGAACATTTTTTCGTAGTACGAATTCCATGCAACCAAGTTTAATTGCGGGTCGATTAAACATATTCCCTGCTCGATGTGTTGCATGGATGCTTGCAATAACTCTTGGTTAAATTGAAAGGTTTGACTGGCTTCTTCAACCCAGGCTAGTAAGTCATCTAGCGCTAGCTTTTTCTGATTGGTCAATGCGGTTAGCAGCATTCTGGTGCCGCCTTGTCCTAAATAAGCGCTTAGTAGTTTTTCAACCTTACTTAGTGTGTGCAGTGATACATAGCCTGAGCGGGTTTTCTCAACCAAAATTTTGTTCACTTTGGCATATTCTTTTTCATTAAGCAGTTTAATTAGAATGTTGTGCAGTTGCTCTGCGTGAATAGCAACGGGTTCGCCATAGTCCCGGGTTTCGTGTTTAGAGGTTTTAGAAAGGCTATTAATGACCAGATAGGACGCCAGATTAAGCGTCATACTGATTAAAAAACCTTGGCTTAAATCGGCATCGGTAGGAGCCGGCGCAAAGGCGTAGGTATGCTTGATACTGGGCCACAATAACAGGTATACCCAACCTGAAATTCCGGCAATGCTGCCAAGCCAAAATGCATAAACGCTATTTTTTTTCCAATACAAATTAAGCAATAAAATGGGTACAAATTGCGCAAGCAAAGCAATGGATAAAATACCGCTATTTGCTAAGGGTTCCGTTTGTCCGACGGTTTGGTAATAAAGATAGGAAATACCCACCACCAGCAATACTGTGGTTCGCCTTATTATTAGCAGTGTGTTCCTTTGAATGCCTTGAGAATGCCCAGTTCGCAATTGAATCTTCAACCACAATGGTGTGATGAGATTATTTGCGATCATGATACCCATCGCCAAGGTCGCAACGATTATCATACTGGTTGCTGCGGCTAACCCTCCCAAGAAACCAAGTAGGGTGAAAAATGCATTTTCCTGTTGCTGGGGTAGTGCCAGAATAAATAAATCAGCATTAATAGCATTGGCGCTATTAGCGTCAAATTGCATTGTGCCTGCTAACGCAATGGGCAAAACAAATAGGTTAATGGCAAAGAGATACATAGGGAACAGCCACCGTGCTTTGGCTATTTCTTCAGGGCCATTGTATTCAACAAAGTTGATATGGAATTGCCGAGGTAAGCAGAACATAGAGCAAAACCCCAACAGCATATGACCAAGATAAGCTAACCATGCACTTTCAGCTTTAATTATTTCTGTTGCTTGAGCGTGTGTGCTGGCTTGGCTGATTAAGTCAAACATGCCATCAAAAATACCGTAGCTGATGTAGACCCCAACGCCAATAAACGCCACTAGTTTTACAACCGATTCAAAGGCTATGGCAGCGAGTAAACCACTGCGCTTTTCGGTTAAATTGGTGCTACGTGTACCAAAGAGTACGGCAAAAAAAGCCATTAATACGGATATGTACAAACTGGCATTGTGAGAGCTGCTATCAGGCTCTGAACTTAAAAACAGAATGCTATTGGTAAGGGCATCGAGTTGCAAAGAGGTGTATGGCACTACGCCAATAAGGCTCACAATGGTTACCATTGCGGCAATGCTGGTGGAACGATTAAAACGGAAACTTAATAATTCAGCGAGTGAGCTAACTTGGTATTGTTTACATAGCGCTGCGGTTCTTGAAAGCAAGGGATAACCCAGTGCGAATAGCAAAATGGCACCCAGATAAGTGGGGGTAAATGCCCAGCCATATTGTGCATTTTGTGCTGTCGTACCAAAAAACGACCACGTTGTGCAGTGCACACCTAATGCCAAGCTATAAATAAAAGGGCGGGGTTTTTGCTTGGGGAGAAATTTGTCTCCCAAATATCCAACAATAAACATCAGACCTAGATAGGCAACGGCAATGCTGATCAGAAACCAGATACTGAACAAATTCTGCTTACCTGTGTTGTTGCCTCTAGGATAGACGACATCATACCTTTATCGCGGTCTGAAATGTAGAAGCAAGCGAAAGAGAAGAGTAGTACTTTAGTGTTGCTGATTACTGCTGTATTACTAAAGGCGCTTAAACGGAGTTTTAGGTTATTCTCAAAAATGTGTTTTTTAAACTGTTTGGATTTGCATAACAAGTGCAATTGTTCAGGTTGAATGGTCCTATGCTTGACATATGTTATGCGATATCTATACTCAACATATGTTAAGCATATGCCTTTAGGTGATAGCATGAGAACAGTATCCATATTTAAAAATGGCAAAAACCAAGCGGTACGTTTGCCTAAAGATATGCAATTTGAAGGGGTTAGCGAGTTAGAAATTAGCAAAGAGGGTGATACTATCATTTTGCGCCCTGCCAGACCCGATTGGCTTTCATTCGCTGAGATCGAAAAAGCCGACAATGACTTTTTAACGGAACGAGAAGACATTATTTCAGATGAAGGACGATTTAATTTTGACTAGAAAAAGAGTTTATATGCTGGATACCTGCATATGCTCATTTATCATGCGTGAAAATCCCATATCGGTATTACAAAAATTGCAATCTGTTGCCAGCCAACAACATCGCATTGTCATTTCCGCAATTACCTATTCCGAAATGCGTTTTGGGTTAATTGGTAAAAAAGCCATACCTAAACATGCAATCTTAGTTGAAGAATTTTTGAAGCGAGTCGATGAAATCCTTCCATGGAATACCGCCGCTGTGGATGCAACAACACAGGTCAAAAAATCATTGATGAACAAAGGTACACCCATAGGTAATAACGATACAGCCATAGCTGGTCATGCGATATCTGAAGGTTGTGTACTGGTTACCAATAATGTTCGGGAATTTAGCCGCGTAGATGGTTTAGCTTATGAAGATTGGGTGCATTAGCGGCTAATCTAACTAGACATTCACTATCGCATTACAAATGGACTATTGCAAATAGCGCTTTATAAAGACCCTATCTGAATCCCATGGTAGATAAAGGGGGAGTATTAATTAGCAAAAAGATGCTTTCAACATTTCTATTAACTTGTTATGTTTTATTCCATTCTTGCATTCTTTGGTTTGATATTTCTATTGCCTCATCGGAAAAATGTTCTGGATATCTAAGTATTACAGCTTCAAATGCATAGTCTTCTAATCCCATTTCGATTAAAGAGCGATAACCTTGTGTTTCTTCAGCTCTATTTACTGCTCGTTCAACGGCACCTATTATCCCATGTCGGTTAATCATAGGCCAAGTTCTGGACGCACGAGTTCTTTTTCCATTATTGGCACTTAACACTTCTTCATATGCATAGACGGCTTGTAATGCTTCTCTTTCTGCATTAGAACTTACATCATGTGCCTTCGCTCGTATTTGAACAGAACGTTCCAACGCTTGCTTTGCCAAGTCTTCTCGACCTTTATTTTTTGCATTTGTTGAAAATATTTCGCACTTTTCAACTGTGTTGATTTTTCTTACTCGTTCATCCATTTTGTATTTCCTAGTTGGATTAGCTAATTAAATTGAACTGCTATTTAAAATTCTTTTGTGAACTATTATATAAAAGTGCATTACAGAACATTGGATTTTGAAATGTATTATCGTAATAAATACTGCCTCGACTTGTTTCTGAACAGATAAAAGGCTCAGTTAGTTTAGGTGTTAATAATAAAGATCCGTTTGTACACTCATTTCCCTCGAAAACTCTATCAGTTGGCTGCTCTACGGAGTCACTAACTTCCATTAAAAAAGTTATCAAAGTGAACCGGCCCTGTTCCAAAGCTTTATAATTCAATAATGATATTGCTGCCCACGCCTAAATTATTTTCGCTATTGAAGTTTAATAGGGTTCTTTCAAAGGACCTTTTGAATGTAGGAAAAATAGGATTGCTTGAAAGCAAGAATACTTCTCTAGCAGCCTTGTGGGTGAGTTAAATTACCTGATTCGCCAATGAAAGCCGCTTCTGAAAGATTGAATAATCTAGTCGAACCAGTATCAGATATCCACCCTTGAACCATAGTGATTATACCGCCATCAATAGTGACTTGAGAATCGATATTTGCGTTATTGATCTGGACTTCTGATTCTATGGACATTGTTAAAAAAGCAAAGTCGATATTGAGAGTAGTTTTGTCATTGGAGGAGCAACGTTTTGCAGTGTTGGTTGGAGGGGGCAATCGAAGTGACGCAATGCTAAACGGGCATTATGTCTGGTTTACCGCAAGATTATAAGCTCGTTAAAACAAATACAACTGCCAAAATTAGGCGATAGAGAATGCTTCTTTATCTTAAGAATCATGCATTCGGCGTCCCTGCTAAATGCCTATTTCAAGTTCGTTCGGTGTTATTGAGGGTCGACATTGTTTTGGGTGATGGCAACATCGGCGGTTCTTGCATACTGCACGTAATCAACATAGAGCATATTGACTATCTTGCCATATTGGTTCACTGATGGAAGCTCAACCATAGCAGCGCCTAGCGCCCGGTTTGCAGGTTGGGATGCGTACCATACGCCAGTAATAGGCGTTAATGTCCAAGACAGCAAAAATAAGTCGCAAGGTACATTTGGATCCTTTTTGCATTTCCCATCAAAATCCTCGAATTTCTGAAACTGGTCTTGTTTCATTTTGTCGAAATCCGTGGTGTCTGAATATTTGTCAAAAACAGTGAGATCTCCCTCAGCAGCTGAACTTGAATCCCAATTTCGATAAACCCAAAACCCCGGTCTGGGCTGTTGTACAGGTAAACTACCGTCAACAACCACTAACATTGCGGGGCCGTTTTGAACATAGTCGTTTAAGGTTATATCTGCCAAACGTTTACCATTTGGAATACTCTTAACTAACCAAGGGCCAATAGCGGCTTCTATTTGATCCATTAGGGTTGAATAATGGCTACTATCAATGTCGTCAAAATGGGAAAGCTTCAGAATGGCGAGTTCTTTGTGTCCTTCCTGACAGAACTTTTTAGCATCGTTTAAGACTTCTGAAAAGTCAGGACCATTGATTGGACCATGATAGATAACAAATTTGCTACCAGTCCATTTGGGGCGTAGATCAAAATAGCGAGTGCCTGCCTCAAGTTGTCCGTAAATGGAAAGATCTTGGGTTTTTGCTAAAATGGCAAGGCCATTTTGATACATGCCGGAATCATGAGATGCCGGTAGGGCAAGTTCCGACAATGTTTTTGTGCCTAATTCATTTAAACGATCTTGCATCCAGGATGCACGGTTGGTCAGCAATGATGTTGAATACCAAAGACCATATTTAATGGTTTCAGTAGGATGAACTTGAATGGCGGTATTGTCAGCAATGGCAACGGAAGAGCTTTTTCCGTCATCAAACGCAAGAGCCTCTCCTTGCCATGCAATGGAATTACCACTTAAAACACCGATTCTCTGAACTAAAGTACCGCCGCTTTGGGTCCAGGTTGTAACCACATCACCATTGTCATTAAGCCCTACACTTGGCAACGTTCCTGAACCAAATTCGTGGCCGCTATCAAAATCAATCTTGCTGCCATTTACGCGACCAACGCGATACCACACCTTGTTTTCGCTTTGAGATTGATGAACTTCTACAACATAGCCATTGTTATTGAGTGCCACTTGAGGGTATGAACCATTGTCGTATTCATGGCTGGATTGCCAATCAATCTTGTCGCCATTTATCTGTCCGACGTGGTAATACAGGCTGCTACTAAACGACGATTGCGTTTTATGTACCTCGACAACAACACCGTCATCATTTAATGCCACATTGGGTTCGATACCCTTGTCATAATCGCTGGACTTGCTCCAACTAACCGTATTTCCTGAAATTGTACCTACGTGGTAATACAGTGTTGAACCAGCCTCATTCTTATGTACTTCTACCGCTTTATTGTTGCGGTTAATCGCACATGCAGGTGTATTCCCATCATCATAATGAGTACTGGAACCCCAGCTTACGGTGGCTTTGTCTACGGTGCCGACGCGATAGTAAAGGCTGTAACCAGCTTCATTTTTATGTACTTCTAAAACCGTGCCATTGGTGTTAATTGATACCCGTGGCATGCTTCCGGAATCATATTGTTCCGCTAAACCAAAAAATAAATCACTCATTAGCATTGTTCTCGTATTAGGAAAGATAAAACATTGCGAGAGAGAATATCGATTATTAGAACGTGTGAGTATTACAGGATATTACACCGGATTTTCGTCAGCATTTTTTACTTAAGACTAACAGACTTGAAATTTTATATTGTCTATTTGAAGAAACGCTGTAGCCCCATGATCTAGGCAACTTGCATCGATTCTATTCTTTGAGCGTGAGGGAAGCACACCTCAAAATCGTAATGAAGCATGACAAAGCAATTGGTTTAAATATATTTAAGTGTGCTTAGGTTTTTATCTAGCGTCCAAAAACTGTTTTACCACATCGGGGAAATCGCTAAATATGCCGTTTACCTTAACGGTATTAAACAATGCATCTAGCAATTCGGTTTGTGTTGATTGCAAAACCAAGTCATCTATTCGATAGGTGTAAGGGTGAATGACTAATCCTTGAGCGTGTGCAAGTTCAGCATATCCGGTGCTGACTAGTTGCTGATTGGCAGGCGAGCGATGCAGAAGTTGAGGTATCCATGGTCCAATGCCTTGGGCAACTTTAGCGATGTCTTTTAAGCCTTGTTCTGTTTTTAGGTAATCGTAGTCGGTTACTGACTCTTGCCATTCGTTTTCTGCAATCAGTTGCACCAGTTTCAGTTTGGCTTTGAGTGTGTTGCGTAAGCGTTGAGTTTCGGCAAAGTCGAAGCACTGCACGTAAATAGGGATATCTGCTTTATCCAACCCGTGAGAGCGTAAAAGTTTTAGGGTAATGGCGCTTATGTCTTGACCTTGCTCTTGATGCCATCTGGGTGATTTAATTTCGACATACCAACCTACTTGTTTTTTGAATTGACGATTGAGTTGTTGAATCAGTTCAATTTCTTCTTCTAAAGTCGCGAGAGTAAATGGTGTATTACCTTGATAACGGTTGGGATACACTTGCTCGTTTTGTTTGTTTATTCGTTCAAACACCCGCAAGGTTTTGAGTTCTTGTAGAGTGAAATCAATGGCATAAAAGCGATTGTCTTCGCGCTTTCTGGTGGGGAATTTAAGAGCAACGTCTGTGGTAGTATCAAGGTGAATATCATGCAGTATTATGGGCACGCCATCTTTGCTCAGCACCACATCTTGTTCAATAAAGTCGGCACCTTGAATATAAGCTAATGTAACAGCTTCTAGCGTATGTTCAGGTAGGTAACCGGATGCGCCTCGGTGAGCAATAACTTGGGGATGGCTAAGGGAGGAAGACAGGGTTCCTGCTTGCGCCAAAGCGGAAAATGCTAAAAGTAGGGTGATTAATAACCAATGTATATACAGCATAAAGCTTCCTTAATTCTTCTATTTTTGTTCTTTTCTACTTCCCTATTTTACATTTATTTTTGTTACCGTCTTATTATCTTTCTTTTCAAAAATGTTGAGGTTAGGAAAATCGGCTACGGGTATGGGTTTACTGTAATAAAATCCTTGAATAAGATCACAGCCCAGTCCATTTACGTATTCTAATTGCTCTGCTGTTTCAACGCCCTCTACAATGCAGGGTAACCCAAGGTTTTTGGCTAGAGCAACAATGGAATCCACAATGGAGCGGTTGGTTTTGTTGTCTAGGTTACTTATAAAACTGCGATCTATTTTAATGTAATCGATTGAGAATTTGCTCAGATATCCCATGGAAGAATATCCGGTTCCAAAATCATCTAGCAGTAACTTAAATCCTAAACGACGTAGTTCTTCCAAACGCCGAAGTGCAATATCCAAGTCCGCTAAAAGAGTATTTTCGGTAATTTCCAAACGTAGGGCATGGGGTGATAATTTGTGTTTTTCTAGCAATACCATTAGTGATTCCCCCAAACCTTCTTGCAAGATGTGAATCGGAGAAAGATTAATTGAAATATACATATCAGGGTCGTGACTAAACCACTGACGGTAGTCTTTCAATGCAGTATCAATGGCGTTGATGGTCATTTGGGAAATTAGGCCGATTTCTTCCGCTATGGGTATAAATACACCGGGAGAGACCAAAGCGTTGTTGTTTTGCCAACGCATTAGCAATTCTACCCCCACCATTTTTTCTTGGGTGCTGTTGATTATCGGCTGGTAGTAATTAATAAACTCATTTTTATGACAGGCTTCTTTTAGATCATTTTCCAGAGTCATTCTGACATGAGTTTCTTCGTTCATATCCTGAGTGAAAAATTGAAATTCTCCCCGGCCTAACTTCTTGGCATGAATCATCGCTAGGTCTGCTTTTTGAATAAGCTCGTCGGCCTTATTTGAATCGTCCGGGAAGATGGCAATACCAACGCTAGAAGTAATATGAACATGGAGATCTTCCAATACGATGGTTTTGGATAAGCTGTCCAGGATTTGTTGAGCGACATGGCTAGCAGTGTTGATGTTTTCAATTTGGCTAATCAATACAATAAATTCATCGCCACTTTGGCGGGCAACGATGTCGTTGTGATTCACGCAATTTAATAAAAGTGAAGCAACATGCTTTAACAAACAATCACCCACAAAGTGGCCATATAGGTCATTTACTTGTTTAAATTTATCTAAATCGATAAATAGCACGGCAAATGGTGCAGAAGAGCGTTTGATTTTGTGTTCGATTTTTTCAAAAAGTAGCTTTCGATTAGGTAAGTCGGTGAGGTAATCGTAATGGGCCAAATGCCTGAGTTTTTCTTCCGCATGTTTTTGGTTTGTGATGTCTGAAATTACAATAACATAATGCGAAATTACCCCGGGTTGCCTAGAAATAGCATTGATTTTAACTAATACCGGATGCTTAGTGTTGTTCGGGGTATCAATCGTTTCTTCCCCTTGCCAACTTTTTCGGGGTTTTAAATTTTTGAGAATCTCTCTGAATTCCCGATATTTTTGCTCACCAAGTCGATCAAATAGTTGGTGCAGCATGTCCGGAGAGTCATTGGGGTTTAAATTGAAAACTTGCAGAAAAGCATCGTTAGCCGTGACGGGCATAAATGTTGCGTCTAATATTAATACCCAATCATTAATTTGACTAAAGGCTTCTCCAAATAATTTTGCTTTATCTTCTGACGCTTTGGTTAGTGTAATATTGGTGTAGGTGCCCATCACTCGCGTTGGATTACCTAATTTGTTGGTTTCAATAACTCGACCCACTACTCGGTACCACTGCCACTCATTTTTTTGGGTTTTTAGTTGATAGGTAACATCCCAATTTTCCATTTGGCCATTCAAAAATTCATGCCATAACTTTTTTAAATACTCAAATTGCTCAGGCTTAACTCGGTCCCCAAGACTGCTCATTGGCACTTCATCAGTATTTCCCGATAAGCCTAGTTCTTTGGGAATACGTTCACCAAATAGCATGTTTCTTTCTAGGTGATAGTCCCAAATACCACTATTGCTGCCATATAAAGCCATTTGCATGCGGTCTCTACTGGCTTGGGTTTTATTGTGTAATTCCATCACTTCATGTTGTTTTCTTCTTCGAAGTATAAAGATGACCAATAAACCCCATCCTAAGATAAGTAAATAGGCAACTTTCGCACTGGTCGAATTCCAAGGGGCATTTGATACGATAATCGATAACAAAAGAGGTTGGCTCTTGGTCCCGAAAGAAGGAGAGTGTGCGGTGATGCTTAGTTCATATTTTCCAGGCTGTAATTTGGGTAGTAGAAATTCATTTAATGGATAGTTGGTTAGGGTAATTGCTGATGGTCCAGACAAGTTAATATCGTATTTAGTGCGATTTTGTTGTTGGTAATCCAAAGTGGAATATTCGATTTTTAATCCGTATTGCTCATGGGTTAAATGAATAACATCGGCGTTATTAAAATTTATAGAAGCGTCTGATAATAATGCAATATTACTGAGGCTCACTCGGTAGTGTTTTGGAGCTTTAGGAGCGGTTTGAAATTGTTCGGGCTTTAAAAAAGTAATGCCCAGTGGCGATCCAAATACCATGCGACCGTCATCAAGTATGGTTGAAGAGGTACCATTGAATTCTGAGGACAGCAATCCATCTTCCGCCATATAGGCTTCCATGTGCTTTCTATCTGCTGTAAGGCGGTATAGCCCAAATTGAGAGCTTACCCATATATTGTCAAATTCATCAATTTGAGGTTTGTGTACATGATTTGTAGCTAATAGATGGCTGGTATTAAAACGATAGCGTTCTTCGAAGCTGTTGCTGTCTAAGCCAATTAGTCCTTCGCCAGTAACGGCTAACCACAACACTCCTTGCTTATCAATTTGCCAACCATCAACAGAATCATATGCTGCTGGTAGGTAGTTTTTTACTTTGTAAAGCAAGGTCATTGCATGGGACTGCAAGTTGTATTGATATAGATGGCCGGAGGTGCCGAGCAGTATGGTATTAGGCTGGTTAGGTAAGGGTTTTAAAAAAGACCAGCTTAATGACGGGTTTAATGTTTTATTCAAAACATTTAAAGGGGCGACTTCACCTGTAGTGGTATTGTAGTGATAGTGGCTTATATCCGAAAAGAAGAAAATATTTTCATTATTAACCACATAAAACCCATACATAAGCTGCCCTTCTAACAAAGTCTTTGCTGAGTCGGTCATGTAGGGAGGGGTAAGTTCCCCGGTTTGCTTATCGAATTGAAACAAGCCAATACTGTTATGTATCCAAAGCTTATTGGTGTTTTGAGAGTCTGGAAAAATATCGATAACAACGTGGTTTCCAGAAATAGATTTAATATCTTTTCTTATTAGAAAGTGGTCGATTTGATTCTGTTCTAAATTGTATCGGTTTAGACCATTGTTACTTCCAATCCATAGTGTGCCAGCATCGTCTTGATACAGCTTCCAAGCATTTTCATTACTAAGGTTTGGCTTTGATTCCATTGTTATATGGCTGAATCGTGTTGATATTTGAGACCACGTTAAAACGCCTTGTGAACGAGAAGCGAGCCAGATATTGCCGGATTTGTCCCGAAATAAATCCAGAATATTGTCATCGGAAATACGATATTTAGAGTTGCTAAAATTTAAGATAAATTTGATTTCATTGGATTCAGGAAAGTATTTAAATAAGCCTTTGTTAGTGGCAACCAGATAGTAATTTCCTATTTTTTCCATGTCCCAAATGTTTAAATCTGATATTAATTGAACCGGTGAAATCTGTTGCAGTGAACGATTTTTGGAAAGGTCCGTTACAGGAGGATTAGACGCTAAATAAAGTAGCTGAGCATGTGGAATGTGATATAAGCCTTCAACGGTACCGACTAATAATCCAAGCTGTTCATCTAAAATGAGCATTTTAATATTGTTGCTATCAATATTTGCTAGCGCTTTAGGTGTGTGGGGTAATTCGCTAGAAACCTTGGTTAAAGTATCGACATAAAAAAGCCCATTGCTAGTTGCGATGAAAAGGAGGTTTTCATATTGATATAACGCTCGAATGAAATCATCGCTGCTGTCGAAAGTGAAAAAGGGGGTAAGTTGGCGAGTTGCAATGTCCAATTCCTGTACCGTATTTTCAATCCCTAACCATAGTGTTGTTGGGGCGGATTGATATATCGAGGTGACTTCTGCATAGTGGCTGTCATCTTGATGGAACTTGCCACTGAAAAATTGCTCAGTTTCAAACGTTGTAGTATTGACCCTATAGAGCCCTGAATACATGGTGCTTACCCATAAGTATCCTTGTGGATCAAGATGTAATGTTTCAATGGATTCTTTTTGAAAAATACTATTTGGGCCTTTAATATGCTTTATGCTGTAACCATCATATCGATTTAAACCCATTTGAGTCGCAATCCAAATAAAGCCTTGTTGGTCTTGAACCGTTTTTGTTACTTCGCTTTGAGATAGTCCTTCATTTGGAGATAATCGAGTGAGAAAGTGACTAAAATCTTGAGAATCGGCTCTTGTTGTATGAAAGACAAATAATAGGGTTAAAAAGGCTAATTTGCATGTGCCGTGAATAAGAGAAGGGCGGCCAAATATGCCTACTAGGGCATTAGATAAATTGCGATATTGTTTATGGTGCTTAAAAATCAGAAAACCAAGGTTCATAAAATCAACTGCTACTTAATTATTAACCATCGTGAATCGTCAAATGAGTGTTGTCGTTGACAGATTTTTAATCTAGCAAGGACATTATAGTGTCAATAACGATACTCTGAAAACCCATTCATTAAAAAGTTACTGTTTAATTTTATTTTTGTAGGTTTACTCATTTGAGTTTGTTCACGTATTTTTTTAAACGCATATCTGTTTAACGCTTAAATAGCGTGTATTCCAAAACAAAGAGGCTTGTACGCGTATTAAGTATTGACTACAAAACAGTTTTTAACCACTTTAAAAGTGGTATACAAAGCAAGGCAAAAAGCATATTGAATAAGGGCATAGAAGGGCCTGATATGATGCAACAAGCGATGCGTATTCATCATATCAGTATCAAGAGAAGATTAATTCGCGGCGTAACGGTTATAAATTTACCCCTGAATGAGTTCGATAGCATAACCATCGGGATCACGAACAAATGCAATAATGGTATTGCCGCCTAACACCGGGCCAGGTTCGCGATAAACGTCGCCGTTTTTACTTTTAATGTCGTTACAGGTTTTGTGTATGTCATCCACCCCAATGGCCAAGTGGCCAAATGCGGTTCCCATGTCATATTCGGTGGTATCCCAGTTATAAGTTAACTCTAATACTGTATTTTCAGATTCATCACCGTAACCCAAAAAGACTAACGTATAGCGGTATTCTGAATTTTCATTTTGTCTTAACAATTTCATGCCCAATATTTGGGTGTAAAAATCAATGGAGCGTTGTAAATCACCAACGCGAAGCATTGTATGGAGTAATCGCATGTTATTTTTCCTTAGGCTTTTCTTTAAATTCACATAAATCTTCGATTAAACACGAACCGCATCTTGGTTTGCGCGCTACACAACTATAGCGACCGTGTAGAATTAACCAGTGATGCACATCTACTTTAAATTCTTTCGGGACCACTTTAAGTAACTTCTGCTCTACTTCAACTACGTTTTTACCCGGGGCGAATTTGGTGCGATTGGAAACATGATCGATGTGGGTGTCTACCGCTATGGTGGGCCAGCCAAAAGATAATTAAAGTAGATAAATAGACATGTTTTTACGGTTAATTAATACCAATAACCAACGAATTGTTGGTTATTGGTTTTTTAGTATGGAGTTATTAAAATGGCAATCAAACAGCGTTTTGTTTACGTAAAACAATTAAATCGCCACGCTCCTTAAAAAAACTTTTTTTACTGCGTCGTGCCGTTATACCAGTTGCGAATGCTGGCAAGCTTAGTGCCCATCGGAACGATGTATTCGTTTGCGTCTTCAAACAGTTGTTTTTCTGATAGTGGTTCCCAGCCTAGGCGCTGATGCAAGCGCGCGAACTTAGCATTAATAATGCTAATAAGGTGAGTCACTTGCCACTGCTCGCCAGTTTCAACCGAGAGGCGGATCATCTCTTTAAACACCAGAGGGTTGTTACGCCAAGGTTTTGCAATTGCGAGCATGCTCGAGCCACCAAACACCGGCGGTGGTAACTTGTTTTGTTTAGCTTCATTAATGGTCTGTTCTCGGAAATGACTAAAATTAAAAACCTGATCTGCGGGCAGCATGTTTTCACTATCAAGATTCGCGCGCATGGTACCTATAGGAGAGTCGCCATCATAAGCAATAATATTGGCAACCTTGCTTGCTGAATCAAACTTATCGGTGATAAAAGGTTCGGTGACATGTTGATAATAACCTTCTCCCTCAACATATACCTGATATCTAAGTTGATATACATCGTTCAGCTCTTTTTCCGTAGTGGCTATTTTTATCTGAATACTCACGCCATAACCTCACTGTTTGATGAGGTTAAAAACTCACAAAGGGTAAAGTATTCACCGCTGTGCAAACGTTTACGGCTGTTGCCATTAACATAGGCATTTAATAATTCATTTCTGCCAGCTATTGAGGTCAGCGAACAGTTATGACCGCGCAAATAATCGGCCATGTTATCGCTTGATAAATCCCACAAGATTGGTTCGCCAATTTTATCGAGATGACGGTACAAGATATTGGGAATGGTATTGTTAGAGCTGTGCTTGGGTTCAAGTGTTGAAAATAAAAATTGAGTTTTGGCACGGCAAAGCTGCTTAATAGAATTAAATAACACATCCACATCGTGCTGAGATAAATACATCAGCACACCTTCACAAATAAATAAGGTGGCTTTGCTGCCATCAAACTCACTCAATGCTGTTAATGCGCCAAGCAAGGTTTGCTTTGTGAAATCAACACTTAAAAAGTGAATGTTAGGCGCTTGTGTATGAGCTAAACCAGCGAGCTTAATTTTTTGCGTGTTTGGGTGGTCAATTTCAACAAAATTGACACTTGGGTAACGTGTATGCAGGCGCCAAGAAAGTGCGTCAAAACCGGCTCCCAAAGTAACAATTTGCGTAATACCATTATTGATTGCATCGAGCACTGTAGTTTCTACATGGCGTTTTCGAAGTGCATAGTGCAAGGTGATCCCGGGCAGAACAATCGCCTCACGGAGTTTTACTGACCATGGAAACCAAGGTTGTTTAAGCTGCTTTAAACGCTTTTTACCCTCATTACTGGACGCCAATATTTGCTGACCTATTGCCACTGTTTCTTTATCAACAAGGTGCTGGTAATGGACGTTTTTCGCTATATATAAAAGCCCTTGCATTACGGTAAACGCGGTAGAACTTGCCTGATTTCCTTTCATTGTTTTATAAATCTAACTTAAAAATTTACTAATTCTAACACTGTACATTATTCAGGTTAAATAAAGATTGGTTTTTAAAACGTATTTTAAATGAATTTCATGAAAAGCCCTGAAACAAGCAGCACGATAACTCAATGTGGCAGAGGTCACAGAGCGATGCAAGTTGGCTATCGAAGGCTTGGAGATTCAAAGCGTGAGTTACTTTAATGTCCGTTTTAATGATTTTTATAGTAACTTGATAAAGTACCTGAACGGTTAAAACTGGCACAAAGCAGCTTTTGATTACTCTGTCTTATCTTTAAACTCACATAGGTCTTCAATAATACACGAACCGCACCTTGGTTTACGCGCTACGCAGGTATAGCGGCCATGTAGAATTAACCAGTGATGTACATCCACTTTAAATTCTTTCGGGACCACTTTAAGTAACTTCTGCTCTACTTCAACCGCGTTTTACCCGGGGCGAATTTGGTACGGTTTGAGACTCTAAATATGTGGGTGTCTACGGCAATGGTGGGCCAGCCAAAAAATAATGATGATAGATGAGGAAGTAAGCTGAATTGGTGTGCTCTTAGCAATATATTACCGCAGACATTATCCTGCGCGCCTCAAAGGTTACTTAAAATTTGGTCATGTATGTAAAAGATAATCAGCCAATAATTTTACATCCATTATTATATAGAGATTTAAAAAGAGTAGGTCTCACATCAACAATCTTCAGAATTCGATTTCAATTAAATTAATATAAAAAATACGTTCGAATAGGCCCATTTGGGCGTATTAGGTCAGTTACACACTCATACTTAACATTATTGAATAGCATTGAAGTAAAGAAGAGGGCTTTATAATGGAAAGTATACGGGGTGATGTTTCTGGCTCGCCAATAAAAAATGAGACGAGAGGGATAAATGCACAACAAAGGAAATCTAAGATAATGGCTAATCAATCTTTAAAATACACGACTGTATTTTGGTTTGTTACAGCCTTATTCGGACAATGGTTTTTCTTTTATTACATTATGGGATTCTATGGAACATCAGTAATAAACGATAATATGGAATATTGGAATGTTGTGTTTGAACGCTTTGGTGTCACTCCATACCGCGCTGGAGATTTTTCTGGTAACCTTGCATTTGTTGCCCACGCTATCGGTGCCGGAATAGTGGCGTTTGGTGGTGCATTGCAATTAATACCCAAAGTTCGAAACTCCTTTCCAAAATTTCATAAAATTAATGGTTATGTTTACCTAACAACAGTATTTCTCTTGGCTATATCTGGCTTCTATTTGGTATGGATAAGAGACCCTGATCCAGTAGAGCTTAATGGGATTGGTACAACGATTAATGGCTTTTTAATATTAGGCTTTGCTTATTTAACCGTGCGTCTAGCGATTAAAAAGGATATATCTAGCCACAGAAAATGGGCCTTACGATTATTTTTCGTCTCAAATGCTCAATGGATATTGAGAGTTGGCACATTTAGTTACTTAGTAACAGGGAACATGCTAGGAATGAAGCCTGCTTTTGGCGACCCGTTTTTTTATATGTGGACATTTGGCTGTTATGTTTTACCGCTACTAACATTGCAATTGTATTTTTACGCTAAAGAAAGAGGCAGTAACAGTGTTAAGTATGCAACCAGTGGTTTGTTGTTTGTAATTACCATACTGATGATTATGGGCATGATCGGCTATATACCGTTCTTATTAAAGGTCTTGTCAGGCGGGTTATAGACGTTACTGAAACCAACGGGGGAAAATGGAGTTGCCATATTTTTACCGCTGCTCCATTACTTAACCGATTCAATATGTGGTGATAACTTATTTGATGACTGTATTGGAAAAATAACTCTTCAGGGAAAATCGGTTCATGCATTTTGCAAGATTAAACAGAATTACCAGCAAGGAGGTATGTAGATTAAGATAGATTTTAGTTTTATAATCACAAGGAGTTAAAAAATATTTTTCCTTGGTAATCATATGGTTCACCTTTTAGCCACAATTTTATATTCCTGCATCATGGGTGTAACAATATTCGCATTATTAGAGGTACTTAAAAGGCCTTACGAGAGACAAAACGTATACCTAAAAGGCCTATTGTTACTATTGTTGATACACTCGGCAGGTGAGCTTTTTATATATTCTGGGGCATTTGTTTATGCGCCGGGCTTAGTTGGTATACACCTTCCATTTAGAGTGTTACTTGGTCCTCTCCTCTATTTTTATGCTTATGCTTCTATGTCACCTGATAAAGGCGCCAATCAACATATGGTGGGGCTGGCACTTTCTGGGCCTATTATTGTGGTGTTGGGTATGCTTCCTTTTATTTTTATGATTGGCCCGGCCGAAAAAATCGCTTTGGCTATGCCATCAACAAGAGACCCTGAACTATGGAAAATAGCTGTATTTACCTGCTTGTTCACCACGTTTGTTTTTATTTTCTACACACTGTTTTATTTAGTTGCCGCTTTAAAACTTCATGATAATCATCGTCAACAACTCATGGAACGTTTTTCTGAAATAGAACAACTTTCATTAGATTGGTTTAAGCCTGTGCTGTTTATTTGGGGAGCTGTATGGTTAATGTATGCCGTCGAATTTTCACTCGGTGCTTTGGGCTGGCGTTGGTTTGGCTCTGGCATATTACTGCCTATTTTAGAGGTAATAGCGTTGGTTATTTTCATACAAAAAGCACTGAGTCAAAAAGTGCTTGTTGAATCTGATAAGGGGGTGCCTAGAGTGAGTCAGCCCAATAAAAGTCAGATTAGAGCTGCATTACTTAGCGCTGAAAAAATGAAACTGATAGCATCTAAACTAGAACATGCAATGAAAGAAGATAAGTTGTTTTTGCAAGAAAATTTATCGTTAAACAAACTATCTGAATCTATCTCTGAAAGTGAAAACCACATTTCAGAAACCCTCTCTCAATTTTTGGACACCAAATTTTTTCAGTTTGTTAATTGCTTTCGAGTTGAAGAAGCGAAGGAGGCTTTACAGAATAGTGACAAGTTAATCACGAGTATTGCCTATGACGTTGGTTTTAACTCTAAGTCTACTTTCAATACCGCTTTCAAGAAACTGGTAGGTCATAGCCCATCAGTATATAGAAAATTATTACTCGAAAAAAACACACTTCAAACAAAAAACAACCAATAGGGTTGTTGATGTTTATAGTACAAAATCAGTTCTAATGTATTAGGGCCTGTTGATCTTTCGTGTACAAATTTCGTTCTAAATATACGCATTTTAATCGCGGCGCAGTCTTGAAGGCGCCTCTTTATAAAAGAAAGGGACTAAGTCAAAAGACTGCAACAAAGAGTAAAATGCGTATATAACGAACCCGAAGGGCAGCGTCTGTATGCGATTTCTACCTCGTTATAGCCTGTTTCCGTAGGCCCACTATGCTACACAGTCTCTGCCTTGTATAAATCGCATACAAACTGCTGAAAAATTGCACACGAAAGGTCAACAGGCCCTAGAAAGGCTTTAAATACTTAAAGCTTATTCGGTCTTATCTTTAAACTCACACAAATCTTCAATAATACAACTTCCACACTTAGGCTTACGTGCTACGCAGGTATAACGGCCATGTAGAATTAACCAGTGATGCACATCTACTTTAAATTCAGTAGGGACGACTTTAAGTAACTTTTGCTCTACTTCAACCACGTTTTTACCCGGGGCGAATTTGGTGCGATTGGAAACGCGATCGATGTGGGTGTCTACAGCAATTGTTGGCCAGCCGAAGGCGGTGTTTAACACCACATTTGCGGTTTTTCGCCCGACACCGGGCAGGGCTTCCAGTGCGGCTCTGTCTTCTGGTACTTCGCCGCCATGGAGGTCAACCAGCATCTGACAGGTTTTAATGGTGTTTTCTGCTTTGGTGTTAAACAAACCAATGGTTTTTATATAGTCTTTGAGTTTTGCTAAACCCAGATCGAGGATGGCTTGTGGTGTATTGGCAACAGGATAGAGTTTGTTTGTTGCTTTATTAACGCCAACATCAGTTGCTTGAGCGGAAAGTAACACCGCAATTAATAGCTCAAAAGGGCTGTTAAAGTTCAGCTCTGTGGTGGGATGTGGATTGTTATCTCTTAGGCGAGTTAGTATTTCTAGGCGTTTTTGTTTATTCATAGCAATGCTGTTTTTATTTTAATTGTAAAATGATTAAGACTTCACAAGCCCTGGCTACTTGAATCAATCAGCGATATCTGAGTCGGTCATGTTGCCAGCAGTTACCCGAATTCGCTGCACTTCTTGCGCATCTTCTATGGGGGCAAACAACTGTTCAATGTGCTTATCCATCACATTTTTAGCCGCGATTAGTATTCCCATCCCGATAAAGGCACCGGGGGGAAGAATAGCGAGTAGAAAAGGACTGTCGGTTTCAAATACGACTACTTTTAGGCTTCTGGCCCATTCGCCGAATAGTAAATGCGCTCCATCTAATATAGTGCCGTTGCCTATTAGTTCACGCATGGCGCCTAGCAGAACTAATATTAGGGTGAATCCTGCTCCCATCATTAAGCCATCGATAGCGGCTAGTTTGACCGGATTTTTGGAAGCGTAAGCTTCTGCTCGGCCTATGATGGCGCAGTTGGTCACAATAAGCGGAATAAAGATGCCTAACGCTTGATACAGGCTATATGTAAAGGCGTTCATTAGTAATTGTACAATGGTAACAAAGGCCGCGATAACCATCACAAAAACAGGAATTCGGATATCCTTTGGCACAAAGTTTCTAACGGCTGAAACGGTGCAGTTGGAACCGAGCAATACCAACGTTGTGGCTAACCCAAGCCCCAAGCCATTAATGGTTGATGCCGTAACCGCTAATAGCGGGCATAAACCCAATAGTTGCACCAATGCGGCGTTGTTTTTCCACAATCCTTGCCAAGCGAGTTGTTGATATTCTGGCTTCATGATGAGGTTCCACATTGCTGACGAGGAATGTTGTTTTGGTCCACTTCTAAAAAGGCAGACTGCCAATCACGTTGTAAATAGGTTACCGCATTTTTTACGCCATCTAGCACTGCTCTGGGAGTAATGGTTGCGCCAGTGAATTGGTCGAATTGGCCACCGTCTTTTTTTACGGCCCAAATGCTATCGTGCACATTCTGGGCGGGTAAACCACCAAATTGTGCTATCCACGGGCTGACTCGTTCATCAATTTTGTCGCCTAACCCTGGTGTTTCTCGGTGTGTTAGCACACGGGCACCGCCGATAGTTTCATTTTCTAGAACCGCCACCAACATTTTAATATTGCCATTGTAGCCGTTAGGGGAAATTACTTCGATTGCTAAAGCGACGGGTTGTTCGTCCATTCTGGCTCGATACAGTTGTACTGTTTTTTTGTTGGTCAGTAATGGGTCGTTGATAATTACGCAATCTGCGCTTAATTCATTGTTATACAGCGCAGTAGGGATAATTTTGTTTAGAGTAAGTAGTAAAGTTGCGCGTTCTTGTTGAGCAATCTTATCTTTGGTTAACACATGGGTGATGGCGATCAATCCAGACGTGGCTAAGGCGAAAGCGCCCAGTAACCAACCATGTTTGAGTATGGTTTTGGAGATCATAATGATGGCCCTTCTTTTTGAACATCACCGTCGTTAGTTGCATTGGACTCAGAATTGGGTTTAGCACCGGTTTTTGAAGCAGGTTTTGGTTTGTTTGCCACTTTGTTATGACCATACGGCTTGGGTTTAGTGTAGTAATCAATAACGGGTACGGCCATGTTCATTAAAACCACTGCGAATGCGATTGCATCGGGATATCCTCCCCACGTTCGAATGACATATATCCAGAAACCGATGGCTACACCAAAGATAATGCGTCCTTTATTGCTGGTGGCGGCGGTGACAGGATCGGTCGCAATAAAAAAGGCACCCAAAATGGCACTACCATTCATTATATGGAATAAAGGTGATGCATATTGATCGGAGTCGAACAAATAAAACAACGATGCCATTGCGGCGATTGATAGCAACAAAGACATTGGGATATGCCATGAAATTACGCGCAAGTACACCAACATCAGACCGCCGAATAAATAGCTAGCGCTGATTGCGGTCCATCCAATACTCCAACCATTACTGAAAAGCGTATCGTCGAATGCTTCTTCTACGGTTATGTGATGGCTGACGGCGGTTTTGATGTGATCTAATGGCGTTGCCGTGGTGAATCCATCAATGCTGGCTCGCATTTGAGATACGCTAAAACCTTCAACACTGTATTGACTAAATATAATCGACCAAGAATCTGCAAAACTTAAAGTTTGCTCAGCAATGCTAATAGGCGGTGCCCATGCGGTCATTTGCACAGGGAATGAAATTAGCAGTGCGATATAAGCGGCCATGGCAGGATTAAACAGGTTAAAGCCCAAACCGCCGTAAAGTTGCTTAACAATGGCAATGGCGAAAAAGGTGCCTATAACCGTTACCCACCAAGGCGCAAAAGCTGGAATTGAAATGGCCAGTAATAATGCGGTTAGCAATGCAGAACTGTCTTTTATGGCTATCTCAATATTACGCTTGCGCAATTCGACTATGCTGGCTTCGGTGACTACTGCGACCACACAGGCAAGGACTAAATGAATGATCGTTCCCCAACCAAATATAAAGGTTTGTGCAGCGATGCCGGGAACGGCACAAAGCATGACCAAACGCATAATGGTCGCGGTGTCGCGCTTTTGGTGTTGATGTGGGGAGCTTGCCATTAACATTGACATAAATTATTGCTCTCCTGACTTGGGTGCATTGGCTTTAATCCGTTCTTTTTGGCGAGCTTTGGCTTTGGCAATGGCTGCATCAACGCGCTTGCGTCGTGCAACTTCTGGATCTTCTTCTGGTTCTGATGGTCTTGATGATGAGCTTAAAGACGAATTTGAAGCCGAACTAGGTGTTGAGTTAGGTGCTGTATCTACAGCCTTACGAACGGGTTTTTCAACCGGTTTTTTAATCGGATTTTCGATCTTTGGCGGATTACTTTCCGTTTTACTTTCGTTGGCAGAAGCGTCTTTTGCTTGTTGTTCTTTTCTGGCTTTTGCTCTGGCAATCGCTGCGGCGACTCTATCTTTAGTGGAAGACCCTGCCGGCTGAGGTGAGGTTTTCTCTGTTTCTTTTGCTGTTGTTGAAGAGGATTCGGTTACCGTTGTTTCAGCACCTGTTTTGGTTTCAGCATTTGTTTTTGTTTCAGAACTGGCACTCGGTTCTTGTTGTGAACTTTGGTCATTGTTCATTTTTGCGGCTGCGGCCTTTTTGGCTTTCGCTCGAGCAATGGCCGCTGCGACTTTGCTGCTTTTGTTCGAATCATCATTGCTTTGAGAAGCGGCTGCTTCTGAGCTTGTATCAAGGGGCATTGCGGATTTTGCTTTGGGTCTAGAACGTTCTCTGGCCAGTGCAGACTGCTTACGTTTTTCTTCCCGCTCAGCTTTTTCTCTGTCTAAACGTTCTTGACGTGAGTTAAAACGCAATTTTGATTTATCAGACTTTTGCTTCTGTTCATCGGCAATTCGAATGTCGGCTTTGGTTCGGCGATAATAATGAACCAAGGGAATATTGCTTGGACATACAAATGCACAAGCACCGCATTCAATACAGTCAGCGATATTAAATTCCTGCGCTTTGTCTAATTCACCTGCTTTGCTGTGCCAGTATAATTGTTGTGGTAACAGATTTGCAGGACAGGCGTCTGCGCAAGCGCCGCAACGTATGCAAGGTATTTCCTGCTCTGGTAATGGCAGTTCGCGGTCCGATGGTGCAAGAATACAGTTGCTTATTTTAATAATGGGAACGTCGTCGGAAGCCACGGTAAAGCCCATCATTGGGCCACCCATAATGGTTCTTGGTTGTTTTTGCGCTTTGGGTTGGTATCCCGCTTCTTCTAATAAATGCTTAATGGGTGTGCCTAACAGGCCCCAAACATTTTTAGGTTGTGCTAAAGCTTTGCCTGTTAGTGTAACTACACGTTGTATCAGTGGCTTTCCGGTAAACACGGCATCGGCAATGGCAAAACAAGTGCCAACATTTTGCATAATAATTCCCATATCAATGGGAAGTTGACCTTGAGGAACCTGGTGACCAGTTAAAACTTCAATAAGCTGTTTTTCGCCACCTGCGGGATATTTGGTGGGGATAGAACTGACAAGATAACGTTCGTTATCCTGACAAGCTACGTGCATGGCCTGAGTGGCTTCTGGTTTATTATCTTCGATGGCGACAATCACGTATTCAGGCGCTAATAAATGCATGAGAACATCAATGCCCTGACGAATTTGCCAGGCATGTTCACGCATTAATCTATCGTCAGAAGTGATGTAAGGTTCACATTCAACGCCATTAATGATCAGGCAACTAATGGGTTTGTCGGACGCAAGCTTGATATGCGTTGGGAAGCCAGCACCACCTAATCCGGCAATTCCAGTATCACAAAGGTGCTCTACCACCTGTGCTTTAGATAGCGTTTTGTACTGCTGTAATGGCGCTAGGTCTATCCATTTTTCCAATCCGTCCGGTTTTAGTACGACTGTTTTTTCCGGTATGCCAGAAGGTTTGGCAGATACATGATCTTTAATGGCGGTAATTTCGCCAGAGGAGGGGGCATGAACAGGTACGGCAAAAGGGTGAGTGCTGTGGGTTAGTGCTTGGCCTTTAAGTACTTTGTCACCAACCGAAACCGATAAACTACCTTCTATACCAATATGTTGTTTTACCGGAATATAAAATTCAGAAGGTAGGCTAATATCAGCAATCTCAAACTGATTTGACAGGGCTTTGTGCTGAGCTGGAAATACGCCGCCGGGGAAATCCCACAGCCTATTCTGCCTGATCCTGTCAATGGCGCTATTGATAATATTGTTGGTGATAGAATTCAATCGCTTACCTAACTCTTTCCTAACTTACCTGTTTAACGGGAATGTTATCTAACTGCCAATGCCAATGTTTGCTGTCTTCTTTAAGCGGCACCATGTCAATGCAGTCAACGGGGCAAGGTGCCACACATAAATCGCAACCGGTACACTCATCAATAATTACGGTATGCATTTGCCGAGTAGCCCCAACAATGGCATCAACCGGGCAAGCAAGAATACACTTGGTACAGCCGATACATTCGTCTTCTCTAATATAGGCGACTTTTTTAACGTCGGACTCACCGTGAGCTTCGTTTAATGGTTTGGCTTCTACGCCTAGCAAGGTGGCAATGTTTTTAATTGTTGCGTCGCCACCAGGTGGGCATTTATTAATGTCTTCACCATTGGCAATGGCTTCGGCGTAGGGCTTGCAACCGGGAAAACCACATTGTCCACATTGAGTTTGAGGGAGTAGTTCGTCAATTTGTTCAACGATAGGATCGCCTTGCACTTTAAACCTGATGCCGGCGTATCCTAATAAAGCACCAAAACAAAGGGCCAAGAAACCAATAGTAAGAATTGCAAATAGTGTCATGCTAGTTTTACCAACCCAGTAAAACCCATAAACGCGAGGCTCATCAGCCCAGCCGTTACCATGGCAATTGCCGTGCCTTTAAAAGGCGAGGGAACATCCGCAACTGCTAATCTTTCACGCAACGCTGAGAACAGCACCAGCACCAAAGAGAATCCAAGGGCGGCACCGAAACCATAAATAATAGACTCCACAAAGTTGTGTTGTTTATTAACGTTTAGTAGGGCAACACCAAGCACGGCACAATTGGTGGTAATCAATGGCAAGAAAATACCAAGCAAGCGATATAAAACCGGGCTGGTTTTGTGGACGACTAATTCTGTAAACTGCACAACAACGGCAATAACCAGAATAAAACTAAGGGTGCGTAAATACTGAATTTCTAGCGGGACCAGAATGTATTGTTCCACCAAATAACTACACATAGAGGCAACAGTAAGCACAAACGTTGTCGCCATCGACATACCTATGGCCGTTTCCAGCTTGCCAGACACACCCATGAAAGGACAAAGTCCAAGGAATTGTACCAATACAAAGTTATTTACCAGCACGGTACTGATAAGCAATAAAACAAATTCGGTCATTAAATCTCAGATTAAATCTGTAAACCAGTAGGCTACGCAAATGCGGCACATTATCCTAGAGGGATCTCCACTGTGCAAGTCACGGCTATCGATTAGGCGTAAATAAAATGGATATATTGCCAAAATAGGGAGAAATGAGAGATGTTGCTTACATTTGCGACGTGTTCTATCACTAAATTGGGAAGACGTTAGTCTTGTGTTAGTAGATTGGGAGTTGAAGGACAATAAGTGTAAGAGAATACAGGTTTAGGTGAAAAGGGCATGTTTAATCATGTAGAAAAGTATAATCCCTTAGAATATTTTATCGTGTTAAAGGGGTTGGTTATAACTTAGGTTAATTTCGCTTATTGAATGGCCTCTATCGAACACCAACCGTGGCTTTCAGAGTTTTAAATTTCCAGACGGAGCGGATTTTGTTAGCTACTGCTCGTTATTTTCGGTTAGTAAAATACCCGGTTAACCGGTTGTTTTTCTTGTCTTTTATGGTTTTATTAGTTCTCTATTTTTGGTTGCTTTGCCTTTTGTGTATGCGGTGAATATACTCCATGCTGGTTCTTTGCAGTTTAAGGTTCCTAAAGGTTATTAAAAATAAAAAATCATACTTTTAGAGGATAAAATTACAAATGAAAAATACAATAATTGGTGTACTTCTAACAGCCGCTTCATTTTCTGCTTTCTCAGCTCAAACTATGAGTTGCTATGTAGATACGCCTGCATATGATCAATTTACGCCTAACAACTGCGTCGCTATGATATTTAACGGCCCTACAACTACTTCAGCTGTTTTTAGAATCGATAACCCGCCGGCAAATCTTCAATCGGTGCTTTGGTCTGACTCGGCGTGTTCTTCGAGTGCTACAACTTGCATAACGGATGTCAGAGCGTATCGTCCAAAATCTGTGAGCGCTACTGTGCTTAAGACCGATGGAACATTTTATCAAGTTTCCGCAAATGCACATTATGAGCTTGGATTATAAGCAACTAAATTAAAGTTAAAGGCACTTTTCTTCCACAATAAATGGAACGGGTGCCTTTGCTATTTTCTAGTTGAATTAGTCGATGTTGTTGTCTAAGAAATTGGCAATGTAAAGAACGTCATGGCAGCAAAGGACGGCCGAATAACTTTGGTGATAGAAATCCTTCATACCTCAAGCTGTCTTTAGCTTGTCACTACAAGTAAATGTCGCAATTAATCAGCTAGTAAATTTAATCTCTAGTTCGGCGCTTTTGATGATTTAACAAAATCCTACCTTGAAGAATCCAACCATTTTCCATTTTTTGGTCAATTTTGGTTCAAACATATTTTACTTAACCTCCGTTCTTTATAAGAAACACTTTTCAGCACAGCTAAATACGCGTCTCTTATTCTGTCTACACTAAGTCTATGTTTGTTTCAAAGAACCCCGAGATTCATTCACAAACAAGCCTTGATAGTCGCGTATTTTTCAGAACTAGATCGAAAACGACTTGCAAATATTGATATGGCAATATTTGCCAAAAATTGACATTGCAGACATGTATTGTAAGTATGAAGATAAGTAAATTAGGAGAGAAAGGCATGGCAACGATGAATATTTCCCTTCCTGAACCGATGCGTAAGTGGGTGCAATACCAAATTGAAGGTGGCAAATATGCCAGTTCTAGCGATTATGTGCGTGACTTAATTCGGAAAGATCAGGCGGATCGTGAAAAGGTTGCAACCCTTCAAGCGGCGATTACGGAAGGTTTGCAAAGTGGTGAAATGACGCCACTGGATATGACGGATATTATTAGGGAAGCAGAAAAGGCAGCAGGGATTGATGTACAAACTGGTAAAAACGAGCAAGGCGAAAAATGACTTAGTTGCCATTTGGCAATATACCTACGAAGAATGGGGGAGGGAGAGAGCCAATGCATATCTGATGGAACTGGAAGTTTCCCTTAAATTATTGCTAAATAATCCTATGCTCTACCAAGAACGCAATGAGTTTGATCCACCCATTCGATTCATGAAATTCAAACGCCATATTTGCATTTATCTCATTATTGATTTTGAAGTGCAGGTAATTCGCGTACTACACGAAAATATGGATATATTAAATCAAATGGATTAATCGGAAAATCCTCAACAGATCGATGGCAGCCATTATTAATTGGCTTAGTACTTAGCCAAATATGGAATCGCATCCTTGCAGAGGCATTAGAAGCAGACTTGATTGGATTGCATCTACTATGCTGGTTGCTCGCTTAAAGAGGAAGTTAAGCAATCAACGACTCTGACTTTTTAGGTCTTGTTTTTTAATCGTCCGTTTTAAGGGTTAAATCCCCCGTCTTCAGACGGGTAGCTTTTAGCTAGCGGTTGCATTTATGATGAGAGGATGAAATATAGAACAAGTTCGCATGCAAAGTACAAAATAGAGTACCACTTTGTATGGGTGACGAAATATCGTTATCCAGTACTGGTTGGTGATGTAGGGTTGAGAGTTAGAGAGCTGATAAGGCAGACGTGCGAGCGCTTAGAGATAGAAATATTGAGAGGTGTGGTTAGTAAGGATCATTTACATTTACTCATCTCGGCGCCACCGACATTGTCCCCCTCGGATATAATGCGGAGAATAAAAGGCAGAAGTTCGTCAAAGCTATTTCAAGAATATCCGGTGTTGAAGAAGCGTTATTGGGGTCAGCATTTTTGGGCAAGAGGTTATTTTTGCGTTACGGCAGGAGAGTTGACAAAAGAAATGATAAAGGAATATTTAGAGCATCACTTCGAGCGTAAAGACAATGACCAATTTGAAGTGGAATAGCTCTATCGGCTTTAGCCGAAACGCTGGATTTTCAGTCCGCATTTTTAAACCATCGTCTTCAGACGATGGTTGTTAAGTACGTCATCAATGGTATTGCAATAATAGTCTAGTATTTCTTGTTGCTGAGTTACTAGGCTAAAACGACCATCCCCTGTTGGTTCGATTAGCTTGCGGCGCAACAAAATATAAATACCTTGGCTAAAAGCATAGTCGCCATCGTTATCGGGTATGAATACTTTTACGCCTTGCTCTACGAGTTGGTCTGCGAGGTTCATTGCCTTTACCTTAAGTTCAAGTTCGGTTAAAGGTGTATCTTTATTATTTGCCACTATTTGTGCTAATAAGTTGCATGGCAAGATAGGAATCAATTCATTGATTTTGGCAGCAAGTTCATCACCCAGAACGCTAATGTTTTTGCGGCGATCATCTTTATTAAGTTGGGCTAGCTCTATATCGCGAGCTTTTTGCCAATCACGTAAAGATATGGGCTCACCAAAATTGACACAACTATAACCGAATGGCCTAAATCGACGAGGAACAACGTAAGTTACTACGGTAGTGAAAAATTTTAGAAAAGAAATTAAAGTATAAAACCTCCCTTTATCCTTAAATCCATCTTCCTTGTGGATAACCAGCGTTTTGTCTTCTGGTATTTTGTCATAATTAAGTGCGCATGGAATAAAGACAATGTCCTTGCAAGTGTCAGTGTCTGAAGCCTTGCAAATATAGTTAATCAAGCCCATCCGTAGAGACTGCATATAACCATCACGCGATAATCCTCCCTCAATAAATACACCTTGTGGAACGCAATGAGAAGTAGCCAGAAATACATAACGTTCCAGAATTTTCTGATATAAGGCGTTACCGGCTTGGTCTCGACGAATGACATAAAACCCCATTGCTTGAAGAATTTGACGAAAGGGTGCTGTAAGGGCCCATTCACCGGCTGAGTATGATATAGGTGCAATCTTCGAGGTTAGATAAGCCATTAGTAGAGGATCAAAATTAGAGCGATGGTTTGACACCATAACAACGCAACTATTCTTGGCGATTTTCCGATATTTGTCTGAGCTAGATTGACCGATATGGATCCAATAAAACGCTCGAAAGAATCTCCTTGCCATCCAGTAGCCTACTCTAAAGTACAAAAGCGTACTAAATGAGGGCACCATTTCAGCTGCGAACTTTCGCGCTATTTCTTCTGCATCCTTTGTTGAGTCCATTTCTTCGGCGGCAATTTCAATTGCCTGTTGAATTTGTTCGTCATCCAGCAAGCGATCGACCCATAGCTGACGCTTTGCCATTGCGTAAGCTGGTAATCCAAAATTGAGCGTATTTCCAAGACTTTTTTTGGTTAAACTCGACTGGTTGTAGATCAGGCGGCGTAGTAGGGGGAATAACAAAAGTTGCAATATGGCATATAACGATAATGCCGAGAGCAGTAGGTAATACCAAAGAGGAATAGAATAAACGCTACTCATAACATTTTGTCTCTAAGGCTAGAATCCAAATATTTAATAGGCACTGATAACTCTTCATGGGCTTTTAACTCGGCTACCGTTTTAGTTTGTTAAGCACCTCAACAAACTTTTGCAAAGGCTCATCATTATTTATCATACCAAGGGGTATCGTGAAGTGACCTCGATCATATTCAAAGCGGTTTTCTGTTGGTACTTGCCATAAATCAAGTTGCCGGTTTGCAGTGAGTATAGGTGTTACTTTGTCTTTTCGGCCACATACTGAGACGATATTTTCACCGGCAATACAAGCCTCTTGTACCGGGTCAAGCAATTCTATCCAACGACGTTCCAGTTCTTTGGTCCAGCCGGCTTTTTTCATTGCCTCACTTAGATTCCAAATATCTGCAAGTGCTCCATCTAAAGCATCGGCGATATGTTCGCTATGAGTGATAATCAATAGTGCATCAGGTTTTAAATCTTGCGACCACTGAGCTGCATTGATGGCCACTGTTTTTGCTGTTTGTGCGCCTAGGCTGCTACCACCAACAGCAACTGCCCCTGTACTGTTATTGCGACACCAATTAATTAAAGTTGCCCACTCTTGATTTTGTGCGGCAATAAAATCAAACATACTCGCTGGTAAGTGCGACAGGAATGGTTCACCACCATAATGCCCAGGTAACACTCGGCGACCATGCCAAGGAGCTTCGGGTCGAATAACGCGAATTCCTTGTAGAGTTAGTTGGGTTACTTCATCAATTAACTGATGGTAATGATCAAACTCCACGCAGATTCCATGACCGAATATTATGGTTGGCGGGTTTTCGACGTCACTGGGTTCATGGACTCTTGCAAAGACTTCGTCACCGGTTTCCGAATAGGGCGAATTAAAGCGTAGCCAATAATCATGGCCGTAACTCATGGGTAATAAACGCGATTGTTGTACTTGAGGAAACGGTTGAGGAGGCATGAAAAGTGCCGATAGTTTTTCTCTATTCTCAGTAAATCGTTGGCCAAACTCTTCCGGTGTTGGTGGGTCCACTGCGACTGAGGTTTTTACTAATCGTTTTAGTGATTTAAATTTTTTGCGAGTAAGGTTATAGGCGCTTCGATAGTCCAAACGCATTTCTTCTATAATGGGCAGTCGTTCGCTGGCGACGTCTTTATCAGTAAAAAAGTGCTGCCGCCATAACATGTCAATGGACAAGGCTTTCAATCGTGCATGTTCGAATTCGTTGAGCGCTTTTTTTATGGTTTTGCGCTGCGCATCACTCGGTTGGTGCAGTGGTACTGCTTCGATAAAAGCATCAACGTCACCATCAGCCTTTCTTGCAGCAGCCCACAATCTAGATAGTGGGAAATACCAGTGTTTTAAAAAATATAATATGCAGACATCAAGCCATGGCCGAGCTATTAATCGGCCCACGGGGGAAGCCATTACGGTTTGTGCTAAAGAGGAAAATCTAGACATTGTGATTCCTAAGAAAATCGAAACTGCGCGAATAGGAGTATTTCACTGTTTTCATCTTCAACCCAATTAACCGACTAATCAAGCGATAGTGAACTCTTATATAGCTAATCTTAAGTATAAGTAGAAAAACGTCATTTTCTGCAAACAGTTAGGGCTTTTTACTAGGTACAAAGTGGTACTCTCAATTCTGAAACAAGGAAACAGATTTGCGTAGGGTGTATGTTTATATTTTCAGTGATTACTATATGTTGTTTAGCATGCTGATATAATCGGATTTTTCTTCCGGGCAGGTTGTTGCTGTTACTCGTTAGAAAAAGGCTTCATTAACTATTGGGAGATATTGAGCAATGAGAACGTTTCTATTCACTTTCATTTACTTTTTTATGCTATCAAATGCATTTGCCGCAACCGTTAGATTATCCGAGCCTGTAGCGGCGGATGAGAAAAGTGAGACATTTGGTGTAATGCTTGATGCAAGCTTACCAGAGGTGACTCTAGCTAATTTGCTTAAAAGTCCTGAAAAACATAGCGGGAAGACATTTCAAGTGAACACCCGGATCTCTAAAGTATGTCAAAAGAAAGGCTGCTTTTTCATCGCCCAACAAGAGCAACATGTAATAAGAGTATCATTCAAGGATTACGGTTTTTTTATACCAACGGATAGCAGTGGCAAAACAGTAACGCTTGCCGGTGAGTTGGTCCAAAAAGAACTTAGCGCTAAGCAGGCCGAACATTTCAACAAGGACTTGAACGATAATTCGAATTCACTCAATAGTGGAATTGTATACGAAATAGTCGCCCGCAGCATAAAAATACCGCGTACATAGCGGTTATTGGTGCCCCAATTCTAAATTGAATATGTAGATTAGAGTCTGTGACATATTTTCGCAAAAGTTCGTAGACTTTGGTAAATAAACTCTTTTAATCAAAATGCAAAAATGCCACTAATACGAACATATTAGTGGCATTGATTCATTATAAGCAATATCGAATAATCCCGAAGCGAGATTAATGAAAGCTGTTACGGGGTTATTCAGTCATAAACACAACATTGTCTATTCTATATACAGCCCCTGCGCCTTGTCCCCAGGCAGGAAACATCATTACTACATCTATCGCACTGGTATTCAAACCTGAATTACTTAAAGTTATCAAGTTGAACGTGTAAGTTTCCACTTTATTCTGGCCTTATTTATTTCCCAATTAACTGGCTGACAGCTGTATTGGGTTTTCTTGGCGATCAAACACAACGTACTGATTAATGTTGTTACCAGTCACTATGTCATTGGTCATACGATTCAAATAAGGTTCTGCGTCTTCACTCGTTGGTGGCATTCTCTTTTCGCCACCTAGGCAAGCAATAAACACAAAATTCCAGTCTTTGTTAATTTTATCAGCCTCTTTAACCAATGCCGCAAAATCAGTTAACTCACTAGGGAGTTTGTCTACTACCATCGTTGGTTCAATCGTACCCTTTTTATCGTCTTGCTTACGGGACTTATTGGTTTCTTCGGTGTTGGCAAATAGGAACAATAATCTCTGTGGATCTGGTTGCTCATTAGTCATTTGAAGTAAATCGTCAAACATGGAAATCATAGAGTATCTGCCAAGTTAATCAGGGGAAGTTTCAATTATAAGGGAATTGCTTGTTTGAAGATGGGAGAATTGGAGGGGGATGATGTACCTCATTGGGGGTAGGTTAATGCTTGTGGAGTTCGAGTCGTACATTTTTTACTCATCAAGACACTTTAAATAATTGAGCACTACAATTGTCACTTATTAAAGTGTCCGGTTCTATTGGATCAGTACAACTTGGGTTGGTTATCAGAGCTACCACATCTTTTGAATTTTAATGTAGCACAGGCGTAAAGCTTGGAAGTGTCTAAGCAAAATATTGGAGAATTAACGGATCAAATTTGTGCGTAGCTACATATTTGCTACAAAATTAATAAGGAAAAGAATGATGTTAGTGATTACTACTAGCTGTGAGCCATAAGGAAATTGGCTCCCCCTCCCCGATTCGAACGGGGGACCTGCGGATTAACAGTCCGTCGCTCTAACCAACTGAGCTAAGGGGGAATCGTAGATTGTCTTTATGTTAAGTGTTCATAAGCCAAGTGAAGTTGGCTCCCCCTCCCCGATTCGAACGGGGGACCTGCGGATTAACAGTCCGTCGCTCTAACCAACTGAGCTAAGGGGGAACTGAAAACTAAACTGCGTTCTGAGATTATCCTATGAGAGGTATGAAAAATCTTGCAAATACACTTATTTCACCTGTATCTGCTCGTCTTTCCATTTACGTCTCTGTCTCAGGACGGGGGCGAATAATAATTATCGCGCTGGGCTGTGTCAACACCCATTTTACGAATTTTTTTTAGTTGCGCAAAGATGCATCAGTTATTTGGGGTTTTTTACTCGTTTGTGTGATTTTTGACCTCTACCTAGTAAATTATCGAAAGTGGCCTTTCCGTATGTTTTTTAATACGAGTTTTTCCAATTTACGACCAAAGTATATAAATGACAGATTTATGAAAAATAGATATATCAAATTGTCACGTAGATGTAATTACATACAGTAATACGAATATTCTTGCCATATGATCGGTTGCTCACAGTTAGTGGCAACTTACCTTGAAATACTACTTTTGGGTCTAATGCCCCGTGGTTACTGATTATTATGTAGTTATCCACTAAACCTGTGGATAAGTGTGTTGATTAAATTCTAATAACTGGGTCAAGGCCAGTAAAAATGTTGTCAAGGCGAAACATAACTTTCTTTTGATAATTCAATAAATAATATGTAAAACAATGGGTTGGGCGTAAATGGTTGTGGTTTTTCTCTCTTCTGTGTGAAATATGTACTGCTCTGTTTGAGACTGTGTGTTTTTTTATTTTTGAGGCTCAATAAAATTGAATTTTGACTTGATTTTTTGAAAAGACAGGTGTTTTAGGTCTGAAATATTAGTGTTGGAAATTTGTTTATTTGAAGTGGATTTAATGATACTAGGTGAAATCGGTTGTATGACTTATTTGTGAAAAATAAATTTACCGTTTGTGAGGGGGTATTGCTGACCCCCTTAGATCCTGATCTTGTATCTAATTATTTAACGGCGGTAGTGTTATACAGTCATATACTCTAGAATAGAGTGCAATGAAGTTAGCCTGCGCTTCCATTACTAACCACATGAAAAAATCGATAGTACTATTGATTAAAAGATAGAATTAAAAATCAAAATAAACGGTCCGTTGAAGGGCTTCAATGAGGAATTGTGTAGTTGACTCATTGGATAGCTGAAATTTGTTTGATACGTAGATTTTTCATCATATGCCTTTCTGACACAATTCTCCGGTATTACTGAAGTTTTTTTGTAGATCAGATAATGAGCATGATGAATGAGGATGTGCGTAGCTTGTACGACAATGAATGGAATCTGTCAGTTCAAGATTAATCGCGATATTTAAAGGGTTAAAGACTTTGCGATTGCTGAATTATCATCAATAGCCGGCGTCATTAATTATTAATTCATAGTTGTTCAATCGACACCTGTCGTATTAGAGATTATTTTTGTGAGCAAAACCAACGATCTCCTTAATGGCCCTATTGGCCTTACCCTTAAAAATATGACCATTCCGGTTATATTTAGCATGATCTTATTAATGACGTTTGGGATGGTTGATACCTTTTTTGTTGGTTTGTTAGGTACGGAACAGCTCGCCGCAATTAGTTTTACCTTTCCCGTAACCTTTACCATTATTAGCATGAACATTGGCCTTGGAATAGGGACGTCAGCCACGGTGGCACGTCTGTTGGGGTCAAAAGATGCGTGTAATGCGCATATGGTTGGTAGCGGTGCGCTAACCCTTGCTACTATTATCAGCGTAGCGGTTGCACTGCTTGGTTGGTTGTTTCTGGAGCCTATTTTTGGTTTGCTGGGAGCAGGCCAGGAGCACATGGGATATATCAAGGACTATATGGACGTTTGGTTTCTTGCCGGGGTGTTTTTAGCTTTCCCAATGGTGGGAAATAGTGTGCTTAGAGCAAATGGCGATACTAAAACTCCGAGCCTTGTTATGGGATTGGGTGGTTTGATTAATGCGGTACTTGATCCGATACTTATTTTTGGATTTGGACCTGTGCCTGCAATGGGTATTCAGGGGGCTGCGTTGGCAACCATGATTGCTTGGGCTATTGGCTCTTTTTATATTTTGTATTTACTTGCCATTAAACGTAATTTAATTCTTCCTCGGTTGTTGAAATTGTCAGAATTTAAAGTTGCCTGTACTGATATTCTTAAAATAGCTATTCCGGCTGCTGGGTCGAATATGCTGACTCCCATTGCTAATGGGGTCATGACTTCTATTGTTGCGACTTACGGGTCAGCTGCTGTGGCAACGTGGGGGGTGGGGAATCGATTAGAGTCTATTGCGATTATTGTACCTTTATCTCTTTCAATGACATTGCCACCTTTTATTAGTCAAAACTACGGTGCTGAAAAAGTTCATCGGGTTAAAGATGCTTACTTATCGTCTATGAAGTTTGTTTTAATTTGGCAAGCGTTGGTTTTCTTATTGATGTGGTTAATGTCGTCGTATATTGCCAAGGCGTTTGCTCAGGATGCGGAAGTAGAAAGGCTCATTATCATGTTCTTATCTATTGTGCCTTTGTGTTATGGCTTGCAAGGTATTGTGATACTCACTAATTCGTCTTTAAATGCTATGCACAGGCCTATGTCGGCTTTAATATTGAGCTTTTTAAGGTTTTTTGTGTTTTTTATTCCGGTGGCTTATGTTGGTCATTTGTTTTTCGGATTGCAGGGTATTTTCTGGGGAGGTGTTGTGGCCTATTTCTCAATGGGGGTGGTGTCATACCTTTGGTTTACACGCTTGATGCGTAATGACCTAGAGCAAACTGCGCCTGACGACGCTGCTGTCCGGGAGGGCGCATAATGTCTCGTGATTTTGTACTTAAATCTCCTTATCAACCCGCTGGCGACCAACCTAAGGCCATTGCTGCATTAGTGGAAGGGTTAGGCGATGGTTTGGCGAGTCAGACTTTGCTTGGTGTTACAGGGTCTGGTAAGACGTTTACCATGGCGAATATTATTGCTCAAACCCAACGACCCACGCTAATTTTAGCCCACAACAAAACATTGGCTGCACAGCTTTACGGTGAGATGAAGGACTTTTTTCCTGAAAATTCCGTGGAGTATTTTGTATCTTATTATGATTATTATCAGCCCGAAGCTTATGTTCCCACAACCGATACCTTTATTGAAAAAGATGCATCAATAAATGAGCACATTGAACAAATGCGTTTGTCGGCCACAAAGGCATTGATAGAACGACGTGATGTTGTCATTGTTTCCAGTGTGTCGGCTATTTATGGTTTGGGTGATCCAGAATCCTATATGAAAATGCTGTTGCATCTTCGTCAGGGTGATCTGATGGATCAGCGAGATATTTTAAGACGGTTGGCTGAATTGCAATACAGTCGCAATGATATGAGCTTTGAGCGAGGAACGTTCAGGGTGCGTGGTGATGTTATTGATATATTTCCAGCTGATTCTGATAAACAGGGTATTCGAGTTGAATTGTTTGATGAAGAAATAGAACGAATTAGCATGTTTGATCCGCTAACCGGGGCTGTTGATAAAACGGTCGCGCGAGCAACGATTTTTCCAAAAACGCATTATGTCACCCCAAGAGAAAAGATTCTTGATGCGATTGTACACATTAAAGATGAGTTAAAAATACGCCAAGAGCAATTGAAGAGTAACAATAAACTGGTAGAAGAACAGCGTGTTACTCAGCGTGCTCAATTTGATATCGAAATGATGCTGGAGTTAGGTTATTGCTCTGGAATCGAAAACTATTCACGTTATTTATCTGGGCGTGAACCTGGTCAGCCGCCCCCGACCTTAATTGATTATTTTCCGTCTGATGGTTTGCTGTTTATTGATGAATCTCACGTTACCGTTTCTCAGATTGGGGCTATGTTTAAGGGCGATAGATCACGTAAGGAAACGTTGGTAGAGTTTGGTTTTCGGTTACCTTCTGCTTTGGATAATCGTCCTTTAAAGTTTGATGAGTTTGAGCAATTGTCTCCGCAAACTATTTATGTATCAGCCACCCCGGGCAAGTATGAACTTGAAAAATGCGGTGATGATGTTGTTGAGCAAGTTGTTCGGCCAACAGGGCTTCTTGATCCGGTTATTGAAGTGCGTCCGGTTGCCACTCAAGTGGATGATTTGCTATCTGAAATTCGCAAACGTACAGCGGTAAAAGAGCGGGTATTAGTGACAACGCTCACTAAGCGAATGTCTGAAGATTTAAGTGATTATTTGGATGAGCATGGCGTTAGAGTGCGGTATCTGCATTCCGATATAGACACCGTAGAACGAATCGAAATTATCCGTGATTTACGCTTAGGCAAATTCGATGTGTTGGTTGGTATTAACCTGTTGCGAGAAGGCTTGGATATACCGGAAGTTTCATTAGTTGCCATTCTCGATGCGGATAAGGAAGGTTTTTTGCGATCCGACCGGTCTTTAATACAAACCATGGGCCGTGCAGCCCGAAATTTAAATGGTAAGGCCATTTTGTATGGAGATCGGATAACAGGCTCCATGGAAAGAGCGATGAATGAAACCAGTCGTCGTCGGGCCACACAGGAGCAATACAACCTAGATAATAATATTCAACCCAAAAGTTTGAACAAACCGGTTACCGATATTATGGATGTGGGTGATTCGGATGGTACAGCAGGTTGGCGATCCGTTGCTGAACCATTATCTAAATATGCCACTCATTCCAGCAAACAGCTTCTGGCGGATATTGCTGACTTAGAGAAACGTATGTTTGAGCATGCCAAGAACTTGGAATTTGAAGAGGCTGCAGGACTTCGTGATCAGCTCGAAGTGCTTCGACAAAACTTGGTGGAAAGGTCTTAACTGATACCATTTCTTCTAGGTTTTATTCGTGTAAAAGCCCGTTTAATCAGCTATTTAATTGCACTTTCTGATTTCGCCTATTCGGGCGAAATTACTCTTTTTAGATCAACATTTGCCATCTTTGTTAGAAAGAGTATAGTATGCAATCTTATACCTTAGAAATGCCCGAGGATGGCAGTGCCAAAAGGGCTTGTTAGCTACTAATAGGTGGGAAAGTATGCTTAACCGTTTGCAAGAGTCGGATATTAAATTACTTAGAGTTTTTTACGCCGTTGCATCCTGTAATGGGTTTACTGCTGCGGAGCCGGTGCTACGAATGCAGAGACCCAATATAAGCGCCGCGATTAAGAAGTTGGAAGAACGACTTGATTTGGTGTTATGTCATCGTGGCCGTGGCGGCTTTCAGATGACCAAGGAAGGGGAGTTGGTTTTTCAAGAAACCAAACGCATTTTTAATGCTTTCGACAGTTTCGTTTTCAACCTGAAAAGTTTACATGACGATTATTCTGGTCATGTTACTTTGGTTTTGATGGCAAGCTTGCCGCCTAATGTTGTAAGCGCAGTAGGTAAAGCTGTTCGCAGTACCATGAAGAAATTCAATGATATCCATATCAACATACAAACTAGGCTGTATCACGAAGTTGAGCATGTGGCGTTGTCCGGTGAATGCCATTTGGTTGTATCTTGCTACGACATGGTTAAGCCCGAATCAGTCAATTTTCATGAAGTGAATGCGTCCTGCAATGGACGGTTATACTGTACTAAAGATCATCCTTTGGCAAAGAAATGGGCGCGTAAAATTACGCCACTCAATATGCAAGAATTCCCGGCTGTTGGTATGTCTGGAATGCCTTCTGGAAATTATGTTCGAGGTGAGAACAGGCTTTCCATTCAAACTTTCTCCGATTCTTATGAATCCTGTTTATCTGCCATTTTAAGTGGTGAGTATATTGGGTTATTGCCCGATTACTTAGGTGAAACTGGTGTAGGTAAAGATAACTTGGTGCCTATTGGTGGGGAGTTGTTTGAGTTCGATCAACAGCTTTATGTTATGAATGGTAAAAATACCCGATTAAACCCGGTATTGAAATTCTGTATTAAAGAGTTGTGTTACTTCATAGAAAACAGTGAAATGGCTACCAACTAGTTCTTAAAGTTGAGTCTAATTTGAAGTTTGATTGAAAGTCGTTGAGAAGATGATAGAGGCTTTTATTCAAGGTGAACTGGGTTAGCCTTTCAACGATTTTTTAGACTTTTTAGAGATATTTCAGTTTATCTAAGTCAGAACCCTAGAATTGGTTTTCAAGGGTTTGACTTAAATACCTGCTACAGGCTTGAGTTAAACCTATATTCCACTACCGAAAAAATCGGTTTGATTCATTGTATCGCACGGGCTTTCCAATGTGTTTTCGCTAGCAATGATTTTAGCTGGTACGCCAACTACGGTAACGCGTTCAGGCACATTTGATAAAACCACGCTGCCTGCGCCCACTTTTGAATTCTTCCCAATTTCAATGTTACCTAATATTTTACAGCCTGCGCCTATCATTACGCCCTCGCGGATTTTAGGGTGGCGATCACCAGATTCGTTTCCAGTTCCCCCCAACGTAACAGATTGCAATATAGATACATTGTCTTCAATAACGGCTGTTTCGCCCACAACAATACCTGTGGCGTGGTCGAACATAACGCCTTTCCCTATTTGTGCGGCAGGGTGAATATCCACGGCGAATACTTCAGAATTGCGGCTTTGAATAAACAAGGCGAGATGTTTTCTGCCTTTTAGCCACAAATGGTGAGCGAGGCGGTGTACTTGTATTGCAAGATAACCCTTAAAATTTGCTAGTGCTGTTAAGTAGTAGTCAACGGCCGGGTCGCGATTGAAAACGGCTTCTAAATCGGCCAGAGCGGAATAAACCATATCTGGATCATCTCTAAAAGCATCATCAAAAAACTCTCTGATAGCCAATGCTGGCATTACGCCATCTGCCATTTTATTGGATAAAATGAAGCTCAATGCTGCATCAAAATTTCGGTGATTAAGAATACATGCATGCACGTAACTCGCTAACAATGGTTCTGCGACTACTATCTCGCTAGCTTCTTTTTGCAACTTCTGCCAAAACGTTTCTTTCACCATGGAATGTGCCTTTTATTAATACGTGTCTACGTGTTTCCCTTCAGGAAATGTAATAACAACATTAACAGTCCTGATACTGCTTACTATTAGCAGTGTGAGTGCTTTTTTAACGGACCAATTATGGCGCTATGCTCTAAGTTTTAAAGTGAAAATTTTTGATTTTATGTCGTAAAGGCAGACCGAGTTGCAATAAGTTATACTTTTTATCATTATTGACGGGTCTTAATCTTTAGAGACTTGCCTTTACTCGTATTCTATTGGGTCTTCAAGCCCGTTATGTTTAAATGCTTCCAACCTTTCCTGACAGGCTCCGCATTTGCCGCATGCCTTTTCTCGGCCATTGTAACAAGTCCAGGTTTGGCTGTAATCCAGAGCCATTTTTAACCCGTCTGTTAAAATATCGATTTTACTCACCTGCAAATAAGGAGCGTGAATTTCGACTGCCTCATAGTTAGCAATTTGGCTAACTTCATTCATTTTGATTACAAATTCAGGACGGCAGTCTGGATAAATGGCGTGATCACCCGAATGCGCGCCGTAATAAACTTGACCGGCTTCTAGAGAAACAGCATAACCTATGGCTAGGGACAACAATATCATGTTTCGGTTGGGCACCACGGTTTGCTGCATGCTTGGTTCTTCATAGTGCCCTTCAGGCACATCAATATCACCGGTTAGAGCCGAACCGCCGATCAGTTGATTGATGCTGCTAATATCGACTATTTTGTGCGGAATTTTTAAGTCGGTACAAACTTTGGCTGCGTAATCCAGTTCTATACTGTGGCGTTGGCCGTAGTTGAATGACAATGCATATACGTCACAACCCTCTTGAATTGCTTTGTGAAGAACGGTAAAAGAATCCATTCCACCAGAATAAATAACAACAACCTTTTGAGCCATGCCCCTGCAATCTCTATAATGCGTAAATTGAAGTGATTTTAATTGACTAGACCGGATACTGCCAGCGCGAAGGCATTTTATTCGCGAATTGGTCAAAGTGGTGATAAAAGCAATATGCAAGTCCAATATAAAATAAACGAAATTTTTCAAACAATTCAGGGTGAAGGAAAATTCACCGGCACGCCTTCCATTTTTATTCGATTGCAAGGTTGCCCGGTTGGGTGCGCTTGGTGTGATACTAAACATACATGGGACGTGAGTTTGGATGCGCAACATAGTGCAAAGGAAATTCTAAACAAAAAGGAAGAAGATGAACGTTGGTTTGCAACGGGTACCGATGGCATTTTAGAGGTGTTTAAGGCTCAAGGGTATACCGCTAAGCATGTTGTTATTACAGGCGGAGAGCCTGCAATGTACGACTTGAGTGAACTAACAAGGGCGTTACATGCACAGGGTTGCAGTGTGCAAATTGAAACCAGCGGTACATTTGATATCAAAGTGGATGAGAAAACCTGGGTGACGGTGTCGCCAAAAATAGACATGCGTGGTGGCTATGATGTCTTGTCAGGAGCGATGTTAAGAGCGAACGAAATAAAACATCCCGTTGCGATGCAAAAACACATCGATGAATTGGATGCGTTGTTAGCGCTTGGTATATCGCAAGATTGTCTTATTTATTTGCAACCTATAAGCCAGCAGGAAAGAGCAACGGAGTTGGCGGTAGCAACATGCATTGCTAGAAACTGGAAGTTATCTCTGCAAACTCATAAGTACTTAGGCATCCAATAAACAAAGCTCACGCTAGATATGCATTTTGTATTTCGATGCAACTCTGGTCTAGCGGGGCTAAATTCATCTGTTAAGTGAGTATTTAAAGGGTTATTAAAGCGAGTATAAAAATAGATGAACGTGGGTTGATGTACTACCCTTTAAGTCATCACGCATTGCCCTATGTGTAGTGAATACCCAGAGGAATAAAGGATGCAAGCGAATACCCAGACTTTTTTCGATACCTACTCCAAGGCTTATGAAACCGGTGTAGCACACTCTATTGCTGTATTATATTTTGTGCCAGCCGTTATTATGAGTGAAGAAAAGAAGAACGTTTTTACCAAGGTTGATGATATAGCCGGGCATGTTCAGGGCTTAATGGATCAGTTACACACAATTGGCGTTGCCAAAATGTCCCCTGACGTTTGTCAAACCATGCGATTGTCGGAGAACATTCTCTTTTCTAATGTAAATTGGAGTTTTTTTGATGAGCATGGACAACACATCTTTTCTTGTTTTGTTTCTTACACATTACAAATTGTAGATGAACAGTTAAAAATAATTGTTTCGGTTATCGATGACGAAGAAAGAGAAATAGCAAAATTACTTGAATAGCCCTTTGTCTTCAATACAAATCAGGTTAGGCTTAAAAGCAATTTTAAAGACTTGAATTTGGAATCTATACATCATTATGCGCCTTTGGATTTTGCTACCAGCATTGCTTTTTTGTGGGAGCTTTTTGGGTAATGTTGCAGCGGCAGCAACCTGGAAGATTCATTATCCTCGTACTAACGAAACTATGGATGCGCATACGGCCTATCCACTGCAAGTTCTTGCATTGGCTTTAGAGCAAACAACTGTACGTTATGATTTAATTCCCACCAAAAAGATTACGTTGCAAGGCCGTGCTATTGAATTATTAAAGGCCAATCGAGAAGTGAATATTATCTGGAGCATGACGGATAGTCTTCGGGAAGAAGAACTATTGCCTGTTCGTATTCCAATTTATAAAGGTTTGATCGGACTTAGATTATTTCTGGTGAATCTGGAATATTTAGAGTTAATTGCACCGGTTCAACAACTTCAAGAGTTACGTCGATTTATCCCGGTTCAGGGATTTGACTGGCCAGATACTAAAATCTTACAAGCCAATGGTTTTGAGGTGGCGACGGCCTCAGATCACAAGCAAATACATAAAATGCTAAGTGCAGACAATGCTAACTTTTTCCCGCGTTCAATTATTGAAGTGTGGGGGGAAATGAAAAAGCCTCAATTTCCGTCCAATTTGTACTTGGAGAAGAGACTTGCTCTGCATTACCCAACGGCGACTTATTTCTTCTTTAATAAAAAGGATTTAGTGTTAGCTAACCTTGTTAGAACGGGTCTTGAACGTGCCATTGCCAATGGAAAGTTTGATGATTTATTTATGTCTGAGCACAAAACACATCTGCAAAATGCCCACTTGAATGAAAGAATTATTTTTGAATTGGACAATCCGGTATTGCCTGCTGCAACGCCTTTGGACAGAAAGGAATTATGGTTTAAGCCTAAATCTTTATTTCCCCAAAAAGGCCTTCAGGTTGGCGCGTCCAGTAGTAAAAGACAACATGGGAATCGAAATGATAGACGAGGAAACAGCCAGAAAGAGATGGATATAAAAGAAATAGATTCAAAGGATAGTGAGTAAAAAAAAGGAATTGCCGATGGCAACTCCTTTAGTAATCTATTTTGCAGTCTCAGGCAAAATCAATGGTTGGATTAACCCGCTTTTCCATGAACATCTACAATAGAGCGACCGGATGGGTCAGCTGCGTTTTGAAAGCTTTCATCCCAAGCTAACGCTTCTACTGTGCTACAGGCTATTGATTTGCCGCCAGGAACACACTTAACTGCACTTTCTTGAGGAAAGTATTCTTCAAAGATGGTTCTATATAGATAGCCTTCTTTGGTATCCGGTGTATTGATTGGAAAGCGAAATTCAGACGTTTGCATTTGCTGATCGCTAACAAGCTCATCTGCAAACTCTTTGATTGAATCGATCCAGGAATAACCTACGCCATCCCCAAATTGTTCTTTTTGACGCCATAAAATTTCAGATGGTAAAAACTCACCATTGTCAAATGCTTTACGTAGGATCCATTTTTCCATTCGACCATCGATACACATTTTGTCTTTCGGGTTCAAACGCATTGCTACGTCAATAAACTCTTTGTCTAAGAAGGGCACTCTTGCTTCTACTCCCCAAGCGCAAGTAGACTTATTGGCACGAGCGCAATCGAACATATGCAGTCGGTCTAGCTTACGTACTGTTTCTTCGTGAAACTCTTTAGCATTAGGCGCTTTATGGAAGTAAAGGTAGCCACCAAATATTTCATCCGCACCTTCGCCAGATAGCACCATTTTAATACCCATAGCTTTAATTTTTCGGGTCATTAGGTACATTGGCGTTGATGCGCGAATGGTGGTGACGTCGTAAGTTTCAAGGAAATAGATAACGTCGCGAATGGCATCTAGCCCTTCTTGTACAGTGAAATGAATTTCATGATGTACCGTGCCAATCATATCAGCTACTTTCTTAGCAGCTATCAAGTCTGGTGCGCCTTCTAAGCCGACTGCAAAACTATGTAATCGAGGCCACCATGCATCACTCTGATCGCCATCTTCCACCCGCTTGGCAACATACTTGGCTGCAACCGCTGACACGAGTGATGAATCCAATCCACCAGAAAGTAACACGGCGTAAGGCACATCAGACATAAGATGAGATTTAACTGATTTTTCGAACGCTGCTTTCAGATCGTCTAAATTGGTTTCATTTTGTGCAACGTTATCGTATTCGCGCCAATCACGGTTGTAGTATTTAACTAGCTCACCGGTTTTGCTCCACAAATAATGCCCCGGCGGGAACTCTTGCACAGTTTTACATATAGGAACGAGGGCTTTTAATTCTGAAGCAACATAAAAATTGCCGTGCTCATCAAAGCCAGTATACAAGGGAATGATGCCAATATGATCGCGTGCAATTAAGTATTCGTTTTTTTCTTGATCATATAAAACAAAAGCAAACATGCCTTGTAAACGATCGATAAATTCAGGCCCATGGGCTTCAAATAGTGGAAGTATGACTTCGCAGTCAGATTTGGTTTTAAAATCGTAAGGCGTTGGCAGTTCTTGTTCCAACTCTTTGTGATTATAGATTTCACCATTAACGGCAAGAATGTGATTTTCATTTCGGCTAGTTAAAGGTTGGGCACCATTATCAACATCTACGATGGCTAAGCGCTCGTGGCACAAAATCGCATTGTCGTTATTCCAAATCCCGGACCAGTCAGGGCCACGATGGCGCAATAGTTTAGAAAGCTCTAAGGCTTTGCTCCTTAACTCGGAAACGTCCGTTTTGACGTCCAAAATACCGAATATGCCGCACATAAGTTACTGTCTCTCTACAGTTTAAGTTAACGAAAGGTAGTCGGCTAATGCCGGACGACTCATTATTACAAGTGACAACAAAGTTGCATAGTTATGCAAAGTGTAAACACTTGGGTTCGGGTAAGGGCGGTGAAGATAGGTAAAGCGATTGCCAGGAAAAAAGAGTGGATGTTGTTTACGTTTCTATCACCAACCTTACTGATTAATTCAGCCAATTTCGCAATGATAGATTGCGATTTAGATTGTTGAAATTGAAGTTATTCATTTTTGGCTGATTCTTCTCTGGGTCAGTTGACACAAGATAGTATGGCTATGACTGTGCCAGCATGGCTAAAAATTGCAAGGGGGAATCTGCAAAAATATACATATAAATGCACATAAAATGAAAAAGGCTCCCAATTAGGAGCCTTTTTGCGAAAAATCTTCACTCAATACTATATTTTGAGCGATTAAATTCAGTAGTTATTGCGGGCGTTGAAATTCGCTGGTTTTATTCCACTTTGGCCAATCTTGTGTATTGGCAAGATCATGACCGACTTCGAAGAATAACTGAGTATCTTCAATGATGCCGCCAAAATCCCAGCTTTCACGGTATTGATCACAGACTTGGTGATAACATCCGCCTAAAATAACTTTCATTTTCTTTCTGTATTTAGCGGTTGCTTCATCAATCGGGATACTTCCACCTTCTGCATAAAGCGCAGGTACGCCTTTTTTAGCGAAGCTGAAGTGATCAGAGCGATAGTAGTAACCGGCTTCTGGGCGATCTTCTTGCACTAAATGACGACCTTGTTTTTTGGCCGCTTTTGTCATGTATTGCTCTAATTCAGATTTACCAAACCCGACAACCGAGATGTCTTTGGTTTTGCCCAAGATATTCATGGCATCCAAATTTAGAGTTGCCACTGTTTTATTCAAGGGATAAACCGGATGGTCGGCATAATACTTGGAGCCTAACAATCCTTGCTCTTCCGCGGTAACAATTAAAAAACTAACAGAGCGAGAAGGACGTTTTTTTAGTGACACAAAAGAATTGGCCATAGATATTAACGCCGCTGTACCGGTTGCGTTGTCGTGGGCACCGTTGTAAATGTTGTCACCATCTTTGGATGGGTCTTTACCTAAGTGGTCCCAGTGGGCGGTATAAATGATGTGCTCATCTTTAGCTTTGCTGCCAGGAAGAGTGGCGATAAAGTTATTACTTTTTGAGCGCTTCAACGAGCTATTAACGGTAACCGAGGCTTTTGTACCTAATGCCTGTGAGATTGGCGCGTCTTTGGCTTTGTTTTTTAATTTGTGATAATCAAAACCTGCTTTTTGAAAAACTTTTTCGGCGGCGTCTAAAGACAACCAACCTTCAACGGCAACGCGGTCTTTATTGCCATTGGCTTTTACCAAGTGATACTGAGGACCACTCCAGCTGTTAGCGACTACAGACCAGCCATAAGAAGCGGGTGCGGTTTCATGTACAATTAACGCGCCTGCTGCGCCTTGGCGGCTGGCTTCTTCGTATTTGTATGTCCAACGACCGTAGTAGGTCATGGTTTTGCCTTGAAACTTGCCACTGTAAGGATTGGCAAACCCAGGGTCATTTACAAGGATTACAACGGTTTTACCTTTAACGTCAATGCCTTCGTAATCATTCCAATTATATTCTGGTGCATTGACCCCGTAACCAACAAACACAAGTTCGGAATCTTTAAGAGAGACGGATTTTTGTTCTCTGGAAGTGCCAACAACCATGTTTTTCTTATATTCAAAGGTGTCGTCGCCAATCGTTAATTTTACATCAGATTCGGCCTTAATGCGGACCAGTTCTACCGGTTGTAGAAAACTGTCACCGTTACCTGGTTCGTAACCCATCTTTTTGAAGTTATCGATTAAATAGGTAAGGGTTTTCGTTTCTCCAAGGGTTGTGGGTTGGCGGCCTTCAAACTCGTCAGAAGCCAAGGTTTTAACATGTTGCCTTAAATCAGCTTCGCTAATGTTGTTATAGGCTTGTTCAAAACTGCTTGTTCCGGCTTGAATGCCGAAGCTGGCGGCGAGTGCTATAGCCCATAATGATGTAGGTAGGGTGCTTGTAAGTTTCACGTTCATCTAATTTCCATTAGTCGTTTACTTTGTAAAATTTCCGCAATAGAGTACAACGCCGAAATCAAAAATCCAATGCTATACGTCGCTTACAAGTTATGAACCAAAAGAAAAACGCCTTCCCAAGAATAGAAAACTGGAGTGTTTCGCATTTTCAGAAACCACCTTTTAACGATATTAAAGACGTTACTTCTGCTAGCGATTTACTTGATTGGCCAGAGGTAGAGCGTATTTCTGAAGTGTTGAGGATGGAAAATACGGACATTCGTTTTGCGGAACAAATGGATGATCCTCGTTATTATGAACAAATAATATTTGAAGACAAATGCGTGCCTACTCGGCCACGGAACTGGCATGACTTCTACAATGCTTGTATTTGGCGGTTATTTCCAAAAACTAAACATGCTTTAAATCGCATTCATATGTTCGAAATATCCGAATTTGGGTTAACCCCGAGAACGTCGAGGCGGGATAGAGTGACACATTTTGATGAATGTGGTGTGGTATTAGCATTTAGTGATCCTCACGTAATGAAGGCTCTCACAGAGCATCAATGGCAATACGCTTTTATTGAGGAAAGAAGCGCTTGGGGAAGTTCAGTTAATGCTTATCTCTTTGGTCATGCTAATTATGAAATGTTAATGAATCCACATATTGGATTAACCGGTAAATGGCTTGGAGTAGAGGTGGGTACATCGTTTTGGGATTGGCCGCTTAAAGAGCAATATAAGTTTTTGGATCAAGAATTAGAACGCTACGCAGGGGAAGCGAAAAGTTTTACCCGTAAAAACCAGTTACATCCATTGCCTTTACTTGGTATTCCGGGCTGGTGGCGCGAAAATGAGCGCCCCGAGTTTTATGATAATGTTGATTACTTTCGACCTAAACGAAAGTCAACTACTAGGCGGTGACGAAAAATACAAACCAAATAATGGCAAAAGGTGCAACGGCGATAATATAAGTTTTCTTTAACGGAATATTAGTCCAATGACTTAAGCCTACAACGGTTAGATACATCATCCAAAAATACTCCAAGCGCACCGCCTGCCCAAATAGAAAGTAGCCAGAATCCATGGGGATGCTCAAGAGAAAAGCCAGAGACGTTGGGATCATTATTGAGGGCAGCATTTCAGGCTCGCCAAATAGCATAATAACGAGTGCGCCCAACAAAGCGGTAAAAGCAGTTGGAAGCGACACCCACCAACCAAAGGCATACCAATCAGAAAATGCCCAAGTATTGCTCTCATCACTTTTTGTGAACATATTCAGGTAAACAGCGAATAGGGCGTTGGTAATGGCCAAACTTGCGACAGTGCCAAAAAAGGTGAAGCTTTTTATTTGTTCTAAATTCATACCTTGCATAAACATTTCTTGCTCAGCGGGACTTACATCGCCTTGCTGAGCTTGTAATAGCATGTTCTTATACCATTCAAAATCAATCATATCGAAAAACAAAACGCTTGGCACTAAACTGCAAAGGGCAATAATGAGAAATGGAATCCATGCCCAGTTGTGTTTTTCTTTAATGGTTGCAAACACGGAATTCGGCTTTAAGGTGATGAGTTTGCAAGCCTGTAAAGGATTATTAATGGATTCCATCTGATGCAATATCCCGATTAGTGAAATAGTTGAGTGTGTTGAGGTTGATACCTATTGGTTTAACACATGCATTTTTACATAATTTCCCGCCTAACACTGCTTTTGATATTACAAAATATCTGTTTAGATAGGAAATAGTAGTAAACAGGCCTAAGTATATTGGGATTGTGGCGAAATAATAGGGGAAGAAAACGGTTTGATTAGTGTGCAAAACTTAAGCAAGAAGTTTGAGTTGGATGATCCAAAAAAAGTGAATCAGCAAGATAAAAAAGATCCACGTTTGCAAGGTCGATTTTTTCATTCTTTACTTGATGTCAGCTTTCAATGCGACAAAGGTCAGGTATTGGGATTGCTTGGACCAAATGGTGCTGGGAAAACGACCACTTTAAGAATCTTGTCAACGGCTTTGAAGGCTGATGCTGGCAGTATTGTTGTTGATGGCGAAGAGCTTACTCACAAGCCCCATTTACTGCGAAAAAAGATAGGTTTTTTGTCGGGTTCAACCGGGTTGTATGGTCGATTAACCGGACGTGAAAATATCCAATATTTTGGTCGCTTACATGGTATATCGTTAAGTGTGATCGACGAACGCATTAACACCATGGCGCAAGAATTAGACATGGCCAGCTTTTTAGATCGGCGATGCGAAACCTATTCTACGGGTATGAAACAAAAAACGGCAATTGCTAGAGCTGTTATTCACCGGCCCGAAGTGGTTATTTTAGACGAGCCTACAACGGGGTTGGATATTATGGCAACCCAAACTGTTTTGGCGTTTATTGAGCGATTAAAAGTCCAAGACGTTTCGGTAATTTTTTCCACTCATCACTTAGATGAAGTTCAGACTCTTTGTAATAACGTATGCGTTATCGAACAAGGAAAATCTGCATTTAATGGGGCATTTAAGGCTTTCCGGGAATTATCCCCTGAGTCTTTGCATAAGGCGTTTTTAGTCGCCCTAAAAGGAGGTCATTAAAATGTGGCTAGTTATGCAAAAAGAATTAATGGAATTGTTGCGTGATAAGCGGACCTTATTTTTTATGGTGGCGTTTCCGTTATTTGTTTTTCCTTTGATATTCGGTGGTGTGAGCTACTTTGCCCAAAAGGCAGTGCAGGAAGCAGAGTCAAAAGTGCTGAATTACGGTATTTTAAATCCTGAACGTCATGTTGAGTTAGTGGCCGATTTAGCAAACGATGCTCAATTTAACTACGTGCCTGTTACCAAACCTGATATTGAATCGAGTATTCATGCTGGCATCGTAGACTTTGTTTTGATATTGCCCGAAAACCTTAATCAAGATCCGTTAGTTGGCGGGCAAAGTCGTATTCAGATTTTATTAAACGACGCTAGCATGAATATGATGTTCCATCGAGTGAACGATAAGGTAAAAGTGTATGCAAGAGAGCAGCAAAAACTAATCTTTGAACAGCTGGGCGTGTCTGAAGGGCAGCAAGAGGCGGTTTTAGACCCTATCGTGTTAGAAAAGGTTAATCTTGCCGATGACCGTGAGGATATTGGGGAGAAAATAGGGGGGCTTATTCCTTATTTTATTTTTGTTTTGTTACTACAGGGAGTGGTTTATTTAGCCGCCGACCTTGGTGCTGGTGAAAAAGAACGAGGAACACTGGAAACCTTGTTACTTGCGCCTATTCCGCGTCATGAAATAGTTCTAGGCAAGTTTTTAACGATTACGACAGCGGGCTTAACGTCGGCATTGATGGCTGTTTGCAGCATGGTTGGCTGGGGTATTGTTCTCGGTCAAGGGATGGCAATTGGCATTATTAGCCAATTTGTAGAGCAGATAGGCATTGTGGACTTTATATTGATGTTTTTGATGTTAGTGCCTGTGGTAACCATATTTGCAGCTGTTACGTTAAGTTTGTCTATTTATGCTAAAAGTTACAAAGAAGCGCAAACCTATATGGGCTTTTTAATGATTTTCGTATTTATTCCCATTATTTTGGCCATGCTACCGGGGGTTACTTTAGACGGTGGTTGGAGTTGGGTGCCTTTAACCAATGTAGCATTAGCCATTAAGGAATTAATTAAGGGCACTATGGACTACTCAGCGTTGCTGGCCATCTTTATATCGACAGCGATTATAGGCATAGGCTCATTAATGTTTTGTGTGCATTGGTTTAATAAGGAAAAAGTACTGTTTCGCTAGAAATACTGCTTTGTTAGAAAGAACTGTTTTGTTGGAAAGTAATAGGCAGGAAAGCGTTTTAAGACGTGTAGACATGCTTCGTAAATGAAGCATGTCCATATTAGTTCTAGCAATTAACGAGCTTATGTTTTAGTAACATCAACATATAGCTTCAACTTCTGGCCGGGTTGTAGGTATTTTTTCCGGCTAAGTTGGTTCCAGCGAGTAATGTCCGCTATTTTCACGTTGAACTTACCGGCAATTCTTGCCAATGAATCCCCATTTCGAACGGTGTAAGTGAGTGAGCGCATTACCGAGTTACTGGTTTGTTCCTTGCTAACTTGGTTTACCCACACTGTTAGTAATTTCCCTGGTTTCAGCGGGTCGGTGGGTGCCATGCCATTCCAACTGGCAAGTTTGCGTACATTTACATTATAACTTCTGCTGATATCCCATAATGTATCTCCCTGCTTTACGGAATGGGACAACTTGTGTGAACCGCGTTTCCTATTCTGAGTCGTCTTCAGACGCTCTTCCTGAGATAGGGTATAGTAATCTAATGATTTCAGCGCAACGGGAACAAGCATGTGATCACCGGCACGAATAACGTTACCTTTGACATTGTTTACTTGCTTAATTACATCAACCGACGTGTGGTAACGCTTGGCAATTTTTAGCAAGCTTTCACCATTTTTTACTTTGTGCCTTACCCAGTTAAGCCGCTCTTTATCAGAAGTCTCTGTTAGTGCTTGTTGAAACTGACTTACATTTTCCACGGGTATCAAAAGACGGTGGGGACCATAAGGGTCCGTTGCCCAGCGATTAAATCCAGGGTTTAGCGCATGTAGTTCTTCAACTTTTAAACCTGCCATATCTGCCGCTAAGGCCAAATCAATTTGAGAGCCCACATCGACTGCTGCTGTAAATTGCTGGTTTTCCAGTTTTGGCCATGAAAATTGGCCATTGTTTTTATTCTGCAATAAATCGGCTAGGGCTAATAGTTTAGGAACATAAGCGCGAGTTTCTCGTGGTAAATCAAGGGACCAAAAATCTGTAGGTTTGCCGCGCTTTTTGTTTTTACGAATAGCTTTAATAACGCGTCCTTCACCACTGTTGTAGGCAGCGAGAGCATGTAACCAATTACCATCCAGTCTTTTATGTAAATAAGCTAAGTATTTTAGGGCACCTTCTGTAGAGGCAATTACGTCTCTACGTCCGTCGTACCACCAATTGCGTTTCATACCGAATCGTTTTGCCGTTCCTGGAATAAATTGCCACATACCTGCGGCTCTGCCATGAGAATAGGCAAAAGGGTCGAATGCACTTTCTACTATTGGAAGGAGTGCTAATTCCATGGGCAAATTGTGCTCTTCAAGTGCCTGTACAATATGATAAAGAAATGGTGCTGCTCGTTTACTCACCCTTCCCATGTAGTCTGGATGTTGAAGATACCAGCGTTGTTGATTCTCCACTCGACGGTTGTCCGGTATATCGAACGCTAGTTTTGAGCGAATGTATTGCCAAATATCATTAGAATCGTGCCAGTCTTTATTTTTTTGTTTCTGGGCGAACGTGTATTCAAAGTCATCAATTGGATGCAGCACGGCAATGGTGCCATCTGTTTCTTCTTCGCATTCGAAAACAAGATCTGCTACATCCGGTGTGTAATCACAACTATGAGATTGTTCAACGGCCAAGAATGCAGGGTGGTTTATTGCTTCCTGTTGAGTTTCTTGCTGGACGTTTTGCTGAGTAATAGCCAGTTGGCAACCACTTAAGACCAGGCAAGACAAGGCTCCCCAAATTGGTTTTATTATTTGCATATTCCTGACTTATTACCCTTTTGTGCCTTTTAAAAGTTATCTTTCCAGTTCCGCAATGCTGAGAATACTTCTGTGGGCGAAGCGTAATTTGCTGCGAAATGTTGTTCCACATTCATTTTAATATCGGCATCTTGCGTATTCATAAAAGGATTTATTTTTAGTTCCTGTGCAATATTGCTGGGCAAGCTTGGCTCATCTTGCGCCCTTTTGCTGTTTACCCAATCTCGATATTCGACAATTTTCGCATTTTGTGGCCAAACCACAGCAGCGAAATCTAGATTAGATAAAGTGTATTCGTGTGTACAGTATACTTTGGTTGAAGCAGGTAAAGCTTTAAATCGATCAAAGTTTATCTGCATTTGTTGGGCATTGCCTTCAAATAACCGACCGCACCCTGCAGAAAACAGGGTATCGCCGCAAAATAATCCTGATTCACCAAAATATGCGATGTGATCTTTTGTATGGCCCGGCACTTCTAAAACCGTGAATTGAATATTTAAAGCATTTAATTCAATCTTGTCTCCATCTGAAACCGGCTTGGTTAAAAAGGGAAAACGGGCAGTGTCAGGACCAATAATTTCAACGGATGGCTTGCCTTGTTGCGATTGCCATTTGGTCAGTTCTTTAATTCCGCCAATATGGTCAGCGTGATGGTGGGTAATAAGAATACCTGCCAAATCCAACTGATGTTGTTGTAAATACTCAATGACGGGTGTGTGCTCTCCGGGATCAACAACATACGCCAAATTCTCGTTGTGGATACACCAGATGTAATTATCTTCGAATGCGGGGATTGGAGTAGTTTGTATCATAATATAAGAATATAAATTTAGTTATATGTTGTTAGATTATTGCAGTATTATATGGGTTCATAGCAAGCAAAACCAAGTTGGCGATACGTTTTTATGAAGCCTGCCCTGCGAACTCGACCACCCAAATATCCAAATAATTGGAATGCTTTGCATTTGGGGGATGAACTTAAGAGTATTGCTAATGAAAAATTGGCTGCATCTTGCCGACAAATGTTCGGTTATCATCTTGTGAAATTGGGTAATTTGAGTAGTCAACTTAACTTATCTGAATGCCCCATTAAGCACCGTACGAGTGTTACTGATACTGGCTCAAGTCATGGTGGGATAATAGCCAATTCTGCGCAATTACCCTTTTCTGATCGCAGTGTAGACGCTTTTGTATTAGCTCACGAGCTTGATTTTTCCCAAGACCCTCATCAGATCCTCAGAGAAGTTGATCGTTGTATTGTGCCTGATGGATATATTGCCATTTTAGGCTTTAATCCAATTAGTTTGCCCGGCTGCCTTAAGTGGACTCCCCTAAAGCAGGGCAATGTATTACACGATGCTCGTTTTTTCAGCGTTCATCGAATTAAAGATTGGTTAAGTCTTTTGGGATATCAAATTGTAGAAGAACAATTTTATATACATTCAACGTTGTTTTTTGAAACGCGGATCGATTTAAATAGCCGTTGGTCCCAATTTGCGAGTAAATACTTACCCTTTATGGCCTCTGTTTATCTGATTGTTGGTAAAAAACGAGAGTTTCCATTATCTTTGATAAAGCCGGCGTGGAAACTTAAAACACGTTTCTCACCTGTTGGAGCTAGCATGCGTAATATTGTTGTTAAATGATTTTTTAAAAAAAGAGTCAATGAAAATGATTTTGCGTCCGATAGCTATATGAGTTTGTTGAACTTTTAAAACACTTTTCGATGGGATCGTAACCCTATGTTCTGGAAAAATGACAATAAAGAAGAACTGAAACAAATCAGACAGCTGTCCGATGAAAATGATTCATTGGGACAACGGGTAAGAGAGTTAGAAAACCTGTTAGCTGACGCTGAAGCCGTTATTTCTGAAAAAGAAGCACAAAGCAACGGAGGCGTTTCAGCAGGAGATGTGTTGCTTGATGGACAAAAACTGTTGGGCAATGTTCGCGATGTGCAACTGCGAATAACCGATTCTCTGATGTCCGAGCGAGATCGGCTTGCCAATACTGAGGACTTGTTTACAGGATCTGCGGAGATGCTGGACGAGGCCGAAGGCGGACTAAGCCAAATTGATGAAATTGCAGCGAAGGGTGTAACACACGCTGGTGAGTTGTCTGGGCTAGCAAGCAGCATTAGTAGTTTTGTCGGTGTGATTAATTCCATCGCTGAACAAACAAACTTGCTGGCGTTAAATGCTGCCATTGAAGCAGCCCGTGCCGGAGAAAGTGGTCGCGGATTTGCGGTCGTTGCAGAAGAAGTGCGTAATTTAGCTATGCGTTCATCGGAATCAACTCAAGAAATTAATAATCTGGTTGAGAAAATCGAAAACGGAACGCAAAGCATCGAATCCAATATTAATGAGGTGTCAGAAAAATCTCGCGTATTGGTGAAGAAAACCGGTGAAGTGAAGGACAAAGTTACTCAAGTATTAGACATGTCATCGTCTATGCGAGATACCATTCGTAGCTGTTCGGACCGTGGCATTTTGTCTGCCGCGCAGCTTGAAAATATGGTTTTTAAAGCGTCAGTGTATGAATCACTTATGGGGCGTGGGGCAGGTCAAATATCCTCTTATAATGATACTGAGCTTTATCGTTGGATGCAGAGTGAAGGTTCCGAAAAATACAAACGCTTTTCTGAATTTAGAACAGTTGAAAGTTCACTTCAAAAAGTACATGAATTAGGTAAACAGGCATTAAATTCTGGTTCTGCGGGCGTTGACGCTAATGCAATTGAAGCGTTGCGCAAGATGGAAAAAGGCAGCACTGACCTAATGAATAACCTAGATAAATTGGCGTCTCACTTTTAGATATCATTCTAAATTGAGAACAATAAACAAAAAAGGCACCGCTATTAGGTGCCTTTTGCATATGTTCTTTAAATAAATATTTATTTAACTTTCATGCCCGGCTGAGCGCCTTCATGGGGTTCCATTATCCACAAATCTTCGCCACCTGGGCCGGCCGCTAATACCATGCCTTCGGACATACCAAAGCGCATTTTACGAGGTGCCAAATTAGCCACCATCACAGTGAGTTTACCTTCGAGATCTTCTGGCTGATAAGCTGACTTTATGCCTGCAAATACTTGGCGAGTTTCGCCGCCTAAGTCCAGTTGCAAGCGTAATAGCTTGTCAGCTTTTTCTACATGCTCGGCTTTAACGATCTTTGCAATGCGTAAGTCAATCTTGGCAAAATCGTCAAACGTAATTTCATCGGAAATTGGATCATCAGCCAATGGGCCTTTAACTTTAGCTGCTTCGGCCACTTTTAGATCTTCTTTTGAGGCTTCGATCATAGCATCGACCTTGTCCATTTCTACCCGTTGCATCAAAGCTTTAAACTTATTGATTTGATGATTGTTGAGTAGTGTTTTTGTGCTATCCCAAGTGAGGGAATCATTCAGAAATTGTTCCGATTTTTGCGCTAACTCGGGTAGAACTGGTTTTAGGTAACTCATCAAAATTCGAAATGCGTTAATTCCTATTGAGCATACTTCCTGAGTATATTGCTGCTTTTCAGGATCTTTAATGGTGACCCATGGGGCTTCGTTATCAATGAATTGGTTAGCCTTATCTGCCAGTGCCATAATTTCACGAATCGCCTTACTGTATTGGCGGCTTTCGAAGTCGTTGGCAATGCTGTCAGATGCGGATTGCATTTCTGTTAACAAGTTAGACTCTACTTCTGGTAAGCGCAGTGTACCTTCGAATTTCTTGCTGATAAAGCCAGCGCAACGGCTGGCAATATTGACAACTTTACCCACTAAATCGGAATTTACTTTTTGCACGAAATCTTCAAAATTTAAATCGATGTCGGTTACGCCATCACTTAATTTTGAAGCAAAGTAGTAACGTAGGTAATCAGGTTGTAAATGCTTCAAGTAAGTTTGCGCCTTAATAAAGGTGCCTTTGGACTTGGACATTTTGGCACCATTTACGGTGACAAAGCCGTGCACATTTACGCCTGTAGGCTTACGATAACCTGCGCCTTCTAATACAGCAGGCCAGAACAAACAATGGAAGTATGTAATGTCTTTACCAATGAAGTGGTAAACCTCAGCATCAGAATCAACAGACCAATAACTGTCGAAATCCATATCATGCTTATTACAGTAGTTTTTAAAGCTGGCTAGGTATCCAACGGGCGCATCTACCCAAACGTAAAAAAACTTGTTGGGGGCACCTGGAATTTCAAAACCAAAATAAGGTGCGTCACGGCTGATATCCCATTGTTGCAAACCGCTTTCAAACCACTCTTGTAGTTTGTTGGTAATTTCGGGCTGAACATTACCGCTGTTTAGCCAAGTTTGTAATGAGTCTTCAAATTGGGGCAGGTCGAAAAAGTAGTGTTCGGAATCTTTTAATACCGGGGTAGCACCAGATACCACCGAGCGAGGATTTTTAAGCTCTGTTGGCGTATAAGTTGCCCCGCAAACATCGCAGTTATCGCCATTTTGATCTTCTGCGCCGCATTTCGGACAAGTACCTTGCACAAATCGGTCTGGTAAAAACATTTGTTTTTCAGGATCAAAAAGCTGGCTGATAGTACGTTGGGAAATATAGCCGTTAGCTTTTAATTTTTCATAAATACCGCTACAAAGCTCACGGTTTTCGTCAGAATGGGTATTGTGGTAATTGTGGTAATGCACACCAAACGCTTCCAAATCGCTTTGGTGTTCGGCTTGAGTCTGTTGCACCATTTGTTCTGGTGTAATGCCCAACTCTTGGGCTTTCAACATCACTGGCGTACCGTGAGCATCGTCAGCACAAATGGCATAGCATTCATGTCCGCGTGCAGTTTGGAATCTAGACCAGATGTCCGTTTGAATATGCTCTAGCAAATGGCCTAAATGAATGGAGCCGTTTGCATAGGGCAGGGCACTGGTGATCAGGATTTTACGTGGTGTATCCGCCATTATCATCTACAAATGTTAGTTTAAGTTAAGGCCGCAGATAGTAACGAAAAAACGCCGGATTTGCATCCGTAAAATTGCTTTGTATGTATGGCTGTGATGATGTTTTCAGATAAAATAACGATTAAAGGTTGATGCCGTTGAAAAGCACGCAGATAATAGCCGCTGCTCACTGAGGAATAAGTAATGCGCTTGTGTGATAAAGACATAGAAAAATATCTGAAAGATGGGATTATTAAAATTTCTCCTACTCCCGGACCAGACATGATTAGTGGCTTAACTGTTGATATTCGGTTAGGCAGTAAGTTTCGTGTGTTTGAAGATCACGCAGCCCCCTATATCGATTTAAGCGGAAAGCGATCCGATATAGACGCGGCAATGCAATCGGTTATGAGCGATGAAATTGAAATTTCTGAAGAGAAAGCCTTTTTCCTGCATCCCGGGGAATTAGCACTGGCTATGACTCAAGAATCCGTAACATTACCTTCAAACATCGTAGGTTGGTTAGACGGGCGTTCATCATTGGCAAGATTAGGCTTGATGGTTCACGTTACCGCTCACCGAATAGACCCGGGTTGGGATGGTAATATCGTATTAGAATTCTTTAACAGTGGTAAATTACCATTGGCTTTACGCCCTAATATGAAGATAGGAGCTTTGAGCTTTGAAGTATTGTCCGATCACGCCGACAGACCATACAATGCTAGAACAGATGCCAAGTACAGAGGCCAAGACGGTGCCATTGCGAGCCGAATTAGCGCGGATGGAAGCTAAGATTAATTGAGCAAAAGCAAAAAATAAAGCTAGAAATTGAAGATCGGAAAAAGAACGCTATTTCATCTAAAAGTCGCTTTTTAGAGTGCTTTGAAGAAATACTAGTGGCTTATCTTAAAACAAAGAGAAAGACGTTCCGGCCTTTTTTCTCTTTGGTTGAATCTCACAACAGGGTAAAGACCGAAGCGGTTACTTTGACGCGTGGAACACTTGCGGAAAATATCATCGAGATTACCGCGCCTAAAGTGCAATTTACAGGCATCCATAACACCGATTCAGACGGTGAACTCGCCTATCAATTGGATATGTCATTTTTTCAGCTAATGGCGACGATGAGATAGTATTGACTGTGAAATAGTGCATAGGAATGCTCGTAATGCTTAAACGAGCATAGTTCTTTAGTTAAGTTAGAATGGGTTACCGCCGTTCAAAGGAACTAAACCTAAGTCCATAGAAGTATTGTCGTATCGGTAAGTCCTGATATAAGCAGTTATAGCCTTTTCTATACATGCATTCGCTTGCCAGATAACTTTTCCTGTAAAACCATCTAGTTTATTGTCGTCATAAAGTATGACGTAAGCAGATTCATTTGGTCGCAAAATAGCCCAGCCTAACCCTTGCTCTATAGGTGAATTGTCTTCTGTAAATTGCCCATGATGAGTGACTGAATAGGGAACATATTTAGAACCATCACTATTCATAAAACTAAATCTAACATTCACGTTTTTTTCACTTGCGTTTGTAACGAAGATATAAGATCTCCAAACTGGTTTTACAGTAAATAAAATGGGTGTGTACATAAAGTTCGCAGACCCCATCCCATTTTCTCCATGAACCAGCGGATAACAAAGCTCTTCACTTTCTTCATGCGCGTTTGCTGTAAATCCACACATCATTCCCATCGCTAAAACTGTTTTTATTAAATTTTTCATTTTTTAATTCCTCAAACTAAGTAATATATCCATACCCTCCAGAGGCATGGATTGCGGCGCAAGTGTATTGTTCTCAGAATCATTTGTTAGGTCATTAAATCAACCTGTTTTCATGGGGGCCATTTAAGTTGTTTTTACCGGATGGTGTTGAATGTGAAGTAATGGTTTGTTTGAGGCTCGTAATGCTTTACCGAGCATAGTTCTTTAGTTAAGTTAGAATGGGTTACCACCATCAAACGTGTTATACATGCCGAGATCCTCGGAGATGTCGTTTCCACTAAAAAAGGCCGACTTTGAGACCGAATTTAAGCGCTTATCTCAATGACCGCAATTTATCACCGCACCAAGGCGCTAAGGCTCACGGAGAGAGGCCCTAAGCTAATAAAAGAGTTAGGGGAATATTGGGATAATGAAAAGACATAAAAAAGCTATGAAAGCCAATAGGTAACTTTCATAGCAAAAATAACAAAGACAGTTTACGAGGTTATTCAATTTTTGTTTGACCGTCTTAAATCCCTGTTTTTATCTCCTTATTCAATTGTTAAGATGTTAGTTATTTTGGGTTTTAGCTTTATTTTCTATGTTTTCTCGCCGCTTCTTTCTTAAGGTTTCGAGCTTTACTTGTTTTGATTGTTTTTCGTTTTCTGCTTGTTCTCTTAAATTTTGTTCGAACTGTGCAGTTGACAGTCTTTGAAGCCCAGCCTCATCCAGCATTTGCATTAGTTCAGGTATGATTAAATTGAGATTTGCCCCGCATTTTCTTAAAACGGTAATAATGTGGAATAAACTATAGTGTTTTACATTTAACCCGCAGAAAGACGCCATAGCGATAAACTGGTTTACATTGGGCGTTCCCTGTCCTTTTTCCCAATTTTCGTAAGTCTTACGTGTTTTCGCACCAGCAACCTTTGCCATGTTAGCAGTAGTTTGTCCGGCAAAGGTGCGCATTCTGCGGAGGTCTCCGCCTTTAATTACAATAATGTCATTCATGTTATAAAGTGATTTATATTTACACCGTGCGTGCATCCTAGATCAAAAAAAACATACGATCAAATTAAATATGATTTGTTATCAAATTATAAATGGTTTTATTTGAAATGATTAATGATTTTTTAGAAGGTGTTTAGAGTTTATCTGAAAAGGTAGCATACAAGCGCTTTGCTTTTTGAACATCGGTGCTTTAAATTACTCACAATAAACATAATGATACGTAAAAACAAAAAGATGCAAGATCCCCCACATAAACAGTTTGTTAACGAGTTAAGGGAAGAATACGACAGTGCGCGAGTAATGTTCCGTAAGTTACATGGAAGGAAAGAAGAAAATTACAATGAAGTGCAAAAGTTAATCAACTACATGAACCGGGGCACTTATTCAATGGAGTTTGTTGCTCAATTGGTTAAAGCCTTCGACCTTGAAAACGTGACGATGGGTGAATTCTTCCTCGGAGTGAAAGATCAAGATAACGAAAACGAGCAAAACAAAAAAGACTAATATCCCGACTTATTGTGAATAACGTAAACATGAGCATATTTGAAGAAGTAATATGAGCAATTATAAATTAGACCGTGAAGAGTTGATACGTCGTCGTTTACGCTATTTAATACAGACCGAGTTCAACGGTGTTAAGCCTTTTCATCAGCATTTATATGGCTCAAGCCCTGATACTAGGCATTTAGAAAGCTTTAACTGGTTTTTGAAAAGAGGCGTCATGAATTGGGAATTTATGAGTCTGATATGCGAGAAAACCAAAGTCGGTAACATCCCTTTAGGCCGACTTCTCGATATTGATATCAGTAACGAAGAATTGTTCTCTGACTAACTACGTAACCAGTACAGCACTTTTTTAATGCCGGTTAAGTTCCGACAACCCGGTTCATATCTGGCGAGTTGTACGGCTTCTTCAAGAAACTTCATACCAATATGGGTACGAGGGCTTATTCCATCAGGTGTCCAGAAGTTAAAGGCTTTTTGAGCCTCCTCCAGCGATTCTAAAATGTGTTCTTTACGTTCTGACTTTGACCATGTGCTGACATAGGCTTCCATTTCTCTAGCCAGTGCATCGCCTTCGTCCGGATTAGTTGGAACTTGATAGACTTTTCTTAATACAACCGCTGTTACAATGAATAAGTTGTTCACTGTTGAAAAAATAGATTGAATATCCCACAAGATCCAATGTTTGCCATCGGTAAGGTTTGGTGTCACATTAAAATTTAATGCCATTACATTTCTATCTATATGTACTGAATAAATAAGAATTGCCTCTAAACCTAGCAGGAAAATAGCTAGGCTCATCATGTGAGTAAGGTTCTTTCTGTTGAGCCAAAACAAACCAGCAGCAATAACAACTTGTACCCCACTAAAGAATAAATAATGTATTTTAATTGATTCAATCGCGGGTAAAGTCATTAGCCATTGAACATTAATCAAATGGGTAATTGCATATACAGCGAGGACAAAAAGACTGCTAAAAAATAATGAAGAACGTCGCTTTATATAGTTAAGAACTGTTGCACCCAAGAGCAAGAGAACCCAAACTAAAGACAACACGAACGCAACATAAGTGCCCATATTTAACGATTTCCTTTTTCTTAGTTCGGATCTGGAATGGACGGGTGTCCGCCACCATTCCCAGCGCCAGAAGGCGTATAGATAACACCTGATGAATTAAACAAGTTATCGAACCAATCGAAAGCCTGTACAGGTGAAGCGCAAACCAACGCAAACAACACAATAGCGCCTAATTTTGTCTTCTTGCTCATAATCATTTCTCGCTAAAACGTGAAAATTTTCCGGTCAACATATTATCCCTATTTGTTTATTCCCACAAGTTTATCAAGGTAATTTTTTGATGCTGATTTGGTGTGACTTCGACACAGTTCGAGTTTTTGTTTTTCGATTCAGGTAGCTTATTGATAGCTAAAAGGTGGTGATTTTATGAACGATTTTTAGGTGGGAGCTTGAAGTTTAATCAGTTGAATATTGAATGTTTAAGAAAAGCTAAAGAGGATTAGACATATTTAGATTTTTATATATAATGCCCCCGTGAATCAGGTGTACATTCGAATGTACATTCAGGTGATCATTTATAAGTTACATGTTTTGGGCAAATTGTCCTCAACAAGCCATAGGGAAAGGGCTGTAAGCTTGTTCGGTCGGTGTGTAGCGCAGCTTGGTAGCGCACTGTCATGGGGTGTCAGGGGTCGGAGGTTCAAATCCTCTCACACCGACCAATTAATTCCTTTAAAATCAGCATGTTACCCCATAATTCTGATTTCTTTATTTTCTTTGCAGCCTAATCACAGCCTATATACAGTATTCGAAAAACTTGATTTTAGCCTCTGAAGCCCGCGTTTTTTCGGCATAGTTCTCTTTTTTTAGTGCAGCCTAAATACAGTACTTAAAATACTTTAAGCTCAGCCGCTGGAACCCGTGTCCATTCGACATGATTCTCTGTGTAAATTTCTGTTGTTTTCTCGTTGGCGTGAGCCATTCGAGCGCTGGGACTAATCCCAATATCTTTAAACATTTTCGCGGCAAGGGCCCGGATTTCATGAAATGTTGGTCGCTCCTCTTTATTGAGTTGGCTGTATAGTCCTAGCTTATCTCTTAAATCGCTGAATGCTCGGCTTAGGTATTTAGAACTCACTTGAAAGGGGTGGTCGCACCCTTTGCCTATTTGGCTTCTGTATCGTCCAACTCGGTGAACCACGTAAGGACAAACTAATTTATCTGAACGACTTTTATCAATGGTGTTTTTAATTGCTTGAGTAATGGGTATTTCAACATAAGAAGATTCAAGCTTTTGAACTTTTTGGCGTTGTATCCTCATAATTCCATAAACCACTAACCCATTCGACATTTTAGGTATGTCGTACATCGTGCACTCAGTGTATTTTATGCGAGTAATTTCTAACGATGCGTGTGTAGTTTGAATAGCCAGCTCCATAGCCACCTGTAAATACAAATCAGCGCGTTCATGAATTTTAAGGTAATCATCTAGTGTTAAACGTTGTCGGGTCTTTTCCTCTTTCTTCTTAGTTTTCTTGCGATCCGCATAATTGGTTTCCATCGCGGATTCATCAACTAAATAATCAAATACCTTTTTAATAAAGGATATTTTACGGTTGTAAACGTTGTTGCTCTTTCCATCTGCGAATTCATTCAGGTAATCGTTAACGAACTCTAAGTCGATGGACTTGGTATAAGTACCCCCGCCGAATTTATCAAGCCGAGCACAGTCCTTTTCAAAGGTTGCTAAAGCATTGTTACCTAGATCTTCTTCGTCTTTCACCCGCCTTTTAACCACTGAAAGCCACGCTTTTAAAGGTTTATTGTATTTATCACCGGACTCAAGCATCTTTATCATCGGGTTTCGATGTTCTCTATTAAAAATGGTTGCGGCTTCAATCGCATCGCTTCGAGGTGTGCCTTTGGGCATGGTGAACTCTTTCCCACTAGGGTAGCGGTATACAAAATACTTAATGCCTCGGCTGGTCTTAACGCGCAGCCCTTGCGGTAGGTCTCTATTTTCTGGTTTACGTTGTCGCGGAGCCACGTCTTATCCTGCTTTTAGTTTCATCATTTGAACGAGTTTGTCGGTATTGCTTTTGGGGTTTGAATTAACCCATATTTTATAGGTTCCACCCGGCTTCTTTTCTACTTGAGTATTATTAGACTACTACAGAAGTCGCAATCTCAGCGCTTCTTTGGATTTACTCAATAATGAAGTTCTTTTACCACTATCCGCCATACCAATAATATGTGTGTTTTTCCGTTGTGATGGAGCAAGTTCCGAGCCTGAAAATGCGTAAATGAGGGCAAGAAATCGAACAGGAAAAAGAATAAATCAAGTGGTGCTTTCCATAATTTTTCTGATCTGTTTCACCAACCAAGAATCAACTTCTTCCATCAAAAAAATGTTATGAACTGGAGGGGGGAATAGCACTTCCAATAGCGGGTGTAATAGCAGGGATTGCAAGTGGAAGAAGTAGCTAGATAATGCGGTTCATAAGCAATTTCTAATCCCGACTACATGAGTATTGTATAGGGATACGGAACCCATAAAACTCACAAGTAGATTCTTTTGATTCTTAGCTTAAGCTTTTTACTTGCCTGTTTTGTTAATAATATGTCTCTCATACTAAATGTCGTTTAATACCTTTCGAGATTCCTCAGCAGAAAGTAAACCTTCTTGAATTGCAAGTTCTGCCGCTTTTCCATAGAGAATATCTTCAAGTTTTTTCAACCCTTGATATTCTTGTGTGGTAAGCACTACAGCAAAGTCTTTACCCTGTTTTTGTATCGTTACAGGTTCATCGTTGCCAATGCTTACCATAATGTCGCCAAAAGATTGTTTTGCTTCTGTTGCCGTTACAACTTTCATGGTCATCATGCCTCAGTGAATTAATAAATAGACAAAGTACATCAAGTATTGTCTATTTTAGTGTGTAAAAGTACGACAATAAGTCAATAGTAAGATCCTAAAATTAGATCTACTACACATTGACTCGGTTTGTTCCCCTTTCAGCGGTTTCATCTGAAAGCGTTTGCCAAATTTCTAAAAACTGTTCTGGCTCTACAATGTTTAATACTGACTTCCAAACAGGCGGTAATGGTAGGTTCTTAAGGGCGATGTGTGAAAAAATACAGGGGTATCTGGGATTTTCTTAGCTTTTGATAACGGTATACATGGTGACGTCACCATTGTGGTTGGGTGGCATTTCGATTTTTGTAAAGTTGTGTCGTTCGTAATGTGATATTAGTTTATCGTGATTATCACATTCCAATATTATGGTTCTACCGCCAACCAGTTTGCGAGCTTCGTTGATTACGCCATATATTTCAGCAAGCAGATAACGTAGATTGATTGGGTTATCTTCGATTGCTTTATTTTTTCCTAGTTGTCCTATTAGGTAAGCACGAACTTTAACGCTTCCTTCATCTTCATGTGTTTGTGCACCGATTTTTTTTGATGCACTTTTAGAAATGGCTTCTTTGGGATAGATCAATTCTTTGAAGGTAAGGGTAAAATAGCCCAACAGTTCAACTTGTTCACTCAGTATCAGGTAGGTACGCGCCTTATCTTCTTTTTCAAAACGAATGGCTGAATTGAGAAGAAAGTTCTTAATATCGTCGTTGGGAGGGCAGTGAAATTCAGAAAACAGTTCAATTAAACTGTCTTTTGGAAACTGTTCTAACGCTGTTGAGAGCCTGAGAAGCGTTGTTTTAATAAAAGAATTCCTCTTTCTTCATCAGCAGAATAATCCCTTTCAGCAACCTCGACTTTGCGTGGCTCTTGAAGGTCTTTATGCAAGCGAACAGCCGAATCAATGTCTTCGACTTTGAAACTTCTATCAAATGATGCTGTTGACATGACTAACCCCCTACATGCTTAAGCCTACTTTCTTAAAAGAAAGCTATTAACCTTGTAAGCAAGTATAAACAGTATAAATGTTATGCACAACATAATTGAGTGAGGCGTATATTACGCAAAATATACATTTATGGTTGAATTCACCTTTTCATAGCCCGTTCTAATGTCTTTGTTGAGAATTGACCAAATAAACTGCTTACTTTCGCATGAATATCAGAGGTCAAATGCCCGGAGCTTGCTAGTGACTTAATCATCAAGTTCCGTTGCATCACTTCAAACTTTTTGAAAGAGGGCACATTGATTCGATTTGTTCCCCTATCTGCGGTTTCATTTGAAAGCGTTTGCCAGATTTCCAGAAACTGTTCTGGCTCTACAATGTTCAATACTGATTTCCAAACTGGCGGAAGAGGTAAGCTTTCAAGCTCGCGCCGCAAATTGTGCGAGCTTTTGGCCTTTATTGAAAATTCAGAATTAGTGTAGTTATTCTGGTACCCACCTCCCCATTCGGGTGCCTGTCCATCCTCTTACCGAGCCCCCACCCCTGATTGATTGGTGTGTATATCTGAGTTTTTAGGATTTGAACTACACATTTTAATAAAACCTCACAAATATGATGTCAGTAAAAACAAGGGGTTCAGAGATTGGGTTAAGTGGTGAACTACACATAATGGTATTATGTGCAATTGGACTGGTTTAGGGTTTGGTCGTTTCTTCGGCCTGTTCGGTGCCAAGAAGGTGCCCATTGCATAAGTGTGAGCCTCACTGTTGAAAACTGACGTCAATTTTCATTATAAGTCTCTAATATGACTGGATGATCTTTGGCCATTATTAAATAGGGTAGGGAAGCTTGGTTACACGGCCATTTATTGTTGAGGCTATCTTGTTATCATCTTTAATATCAGACCATGCAGTTACCTTTCCACCAATATTGAGATGAGGAAAAGCTGAGTGCTTAGTTTCAATATCCAAGAAGTTGCAAAGTCTAGAGTAGTCATCATCGTTATTTACTTCTAGGTGAATCACATCAGCTTCACGCTCTTTGAAGTGGGCTTTAATCTCACTTAAATGCCTGTCGTAGCAGGAAACTAAAAAATCAGGGTTTTCAATATTCTCTTTGGTAAAAGGCGAAAAAGCAGAAGTAAAACTTCGCTTTATTATTGGGTTAAACCCGCCATCGTCGCGTGTAACGTTAACAAAAATGCGTTGCAAAAGCTGGCTTATAGAAGGCAACCACTTGTCCATTGGGCGTGTTAAAACAACAAACTTGCTTTTCGGGTAATGGCTATCTAGTGCTTTGTAATCATTGTAGATAGGGGTGTCAGCTAGCACCTGAGCTAGTTCAAATGTTTTATTAGTATAAGCCGTATGCGCTACTTTCATGCCTTCATTTAGCAATGCTGAACAAATACTTGTAGTGCCAGTACGTGGCAGACCCAAAATAAAAACCTTATTAAATGACATGAAAATACAGCATTTGTGAAAAGGAAAAACATTGTAACTGACTTAGTAAAGATAGTGTCCGGTTTTAGTTGGCCAGTACAATATGCAAAGTAACGAAGTGTTCTGAAACGAAAATATTGCCAAACCCATTATACGTAATGGTTTGGAAGGTGTTTTTGAGCAGGTGCCATTGCTTTAAAATTAAGCAGGTGATGAATAAAGGTTTCCAAGGGCTTGTTGGGCTTATGTTTCTTTCGTTGTAATAACGCTATTGGACGGGTTAGGTTTATATCTTTAATCGGTAATCTTACAATACTTCCTTTCTGTACTTCCTCATCGACAGAATTCGAGGGAACAATAGAAATTCCAATTCCGGCTTCGACTGCTTTTTTTAAAGTGAAAATATTGTCGTTGGTCATGCGGTTATCTACTGTAATATTATTTTCGGCAAGGACCTCATCAATTGCTTCACGTGTCGGAATGCCGGACTCAAATGCTATAAAGCTTTGATTATTAAGATGATTGAGCAAAACTGATTTTCTGTTTGCAAACTGGTGTCCCGGATGAGTAATTAAAACTAGAGCGTCTTCTCCGCATGGCGTAGATATTATATTTGTGCGTTTTTCAGGGTACGCTACCATTCCAATATCAATAGCCTCTTTGTTTAATAATCTATAGATCTCATCAGCGCGGCGATACTCTAAATGAATATGCACGCGTGGAAAGGAGCGCATAAATGATGATAGAAAATCACCAATTTCGTACATGCCTACACTGTGTATTGCTGCGATGCGAATGTTGCCTTCCAATATTCCCTGGCTATAGCTGGATCTGATCTTCAAGCCTTCACATAAGCGCAGGATCTCCTTCACGTCATCCAAAATCACTTCGCCATCGGCGGTTAACAGAGTGTTGTGAGGCGTACGGCTGAAGAGCTTTTTACCAAGCTCATTTTCAAGTTTCTTTATGTGTACGCTAACAGCTGGCTGGGTAATATGATTCTGTTGAGCCACCTTTACAAAACTCAATTCTCTGGCTATGTCTCGGAAAAGTTTTAGCTGCTTAATATTCATAATTTATAGTTATCATTTGGTTAAGTTAATACAATTTATATTATCATTAGGAAGGTGTCATAATCTATACATTACTGAGCCGCGATTGTACGCGATAGTAATAAACGTTTTATAAATCAATAAGTCCCTTATTAAATCTAAAACACTCTGCATTAATATATTTGATATGCGTCGGTGACTATGTCTGGGACAGGAATATTTTGCTTTGCTGAGGAAAAACATGGATCAAAAGCGTGATAAGAAATTGCAAGTGAACCCCGATATAATCTTCGATCTAAACGCCCGTAATGGTAGGATTGAATGGAATGCTGATGGTGGCTATCCATACAAAGAAAAGATTTCCGTGCTCGAATATGAGCGTGAAAAACATGAGCTGCAAATCGAATTATTAAAAATGCAGGGTTGGGTAAAAGACTCCAAACAACGAATTGTAATTTTGTTTGAAGGGCGAGATGCAGCAGGAAAGGGGGGAACTATCAAACGCTTTACGGAGCACTTAAACCCTCGAGGTGCTCAAGTTGTTGCACTGGAAAAGCCGAACGCAAGAGAACGGAACCAATGGTATTTTCAGCGCTATATTGAACATTTTCCGACCAAAGGCGAGATCATTATGTTCGACCGCTCTTGGTATAACAGAGCGGGCGTTGAAAAGGTGATGGGGTTTTGCAGTGATCAGGAACATCTTGAGTTTCTGCGTCAAGCTCCCGAACTGGAGCGTATGCTCGTGAACGATGGTATTAAGCTTTTTAAATACTGGTTTTCTTCTGGTCGCGTTGAGCAGTTTCGGCGTTTTAAGTCACGGCAAAATGATCCGCTAAAGCAATGGAAGCTAAGCCCCGTGGATATGGCATCACTTGAAAAGTGGGATGATTACACGGAAGCTAAAAAAGTCATGATGTTCCATACTGATACCAAAGACTCACCTTGGACCGTAGTGCGGTCTGACGATAAAAAACGTGGACGCATAAATTGTATACGCCATTTTTTGAGCATGCTTGACTATCCGAATAAGGATCATGATGTCGTTTATCCACCGGATCCTTTAATTATTGGTTCTGAATCAGACTTATATGGAAGCGGTAAAAGCTGATCCGTATCAAATATCAGTATTTAAACTTTAATAACTATTACGAGGCCGAAGAATGAAAGAAAAGCAGTTAATGAAAAAGCTGGAAAGTGCGCTTAAGAAAAGTGAGAAACAAGTAGAACAAGCGTTGAAAGATGCAAATAAGGCTGCAGCTCACGCCATAAAAGCGAGTGAACTTGCAAAATCTGCTGAGGATCAGGTAAGAAAAGCCAAGAAACAGTTTAAAACTGCAGATCGTGAGCTCAGTAAAGCAAAGGCTGAAAAAGCCGCTAAGAAAAAGGCAGCTAAAAAATCGGCTATTAAAAAAGCAAAGAGAGAGACACAAAAAAATAAGAAGCGTAGGCTTAGCAAATAACCTTGCGGTACATTCTGTCAGATTAATAAGTCTTTCTATATAGGACCGATAGCGTGTTCAAGCTCCTCTAATTTGTGTGATTCATAGAGGTCGTTTCAATTTTACGATCTCTAAATCTCGTTTGTAATTAGCATCTTGGATACGTTCTGACGAAGGTTCATATTTATTAATAAATGCGTCTGAGAAAGGTGTTGCCTCATTCATTTCAAAGTATCTCCTCACCGGAGTTTTCCCTTTAAGGTTGAATGAGGCAGAATCCAATTGTAGTTGTGTTGCCATTTAAATGTGCGGAGCCGGGCTTGTTAGGGCGGAACTTGATTGCATTTGACATCATTTCCGCAGAGTGGGTCTGGAAATGCCACATGGGCGGCAAACCAAACCAGCGTCTTTCGTTTCAGCGTACAGTTTAATCTAGGTAAGTCTTTGTTGAATATCTCTATTCATAGACAACAATTATATTGAAATGATGCCTATGAATCACGCACATGATGATTAACAAGTTGAATTTAAATTTTTACCATAATATTCAAATAGTTAGATGCTCTTCAAAACAATGTTATAGACTTCATTGCGTTTTCATTTTCCAACCGCAACGACTGGTACTGTTATTTCTTAGTTTCTGACTTGATGAACCAATCGGTATCTGGCCCAGGCCCATTTATTCTACATGCAATTTAGCACTTTCATCGGCTTATCTGCTGCCATTACACAACCCCGTTGGTCATCTGTTGCGGCTTTGCATTGCTTGCTCATTTCGCTGCTGGGTGGTGCTTTGTCTTTTAATATTGATTTAATGTGTTTGACGACATTGTCACATTCACTAACAGGTACGGGTGGTGCTCCACAGCCTGTTAATACTGAAAAAATCATGAGTGAAAAACCGACTTTTAGAGTTAAAATCTTCATATAAAATCCGATGTTAATTTAAACTAGGAGTTTTAAAGCTAGATGCTAACCCTCAATATTGCCAATCTTTAATTCTAACCAATTACTCATCCCTTTTTGTGTGTCTTTAAGGTCGAATATTATGCATAACATTAGTGTGAGTTTGAGGGGCTTGTCTGTGTTGCAGGAAGAAAAAGATCTCTGCCTTCGTTGCCTGAACCGTATCCGCACCATTCAAGGCTCCTTGGACCATGGAATCCTTTTTTCTCAGTTACCCGTTGAAAGCAGAGTGCATGAACACTAAAGCGAGTATTTCTTTTCGCCTGCTATATCAAGTCACCCCCAAGATAAACTCCAAGTTAACACCTAAGTTAGAACACTACTTAAATGGATGTTAAAGAAAGCCATTCCGTTAAATAGGCAGCGTTACTTGAAACCCGCACTAGACAATGCACGGGTTGAAATAACCATTCTAGATAAGCCAAATAGCAGTGTGCAACACTACAAATTGACTGAAGGAAGACAACAGCAAGCCGAACTAGGAAATTAGCTCCCTTTGAATCGCTAGACCACTAGAGTTTTAAATTGGGAAATCATGCCACAAATAAATCTTATTTACGGTAGGTTTTAAGGCCGCAACGTTATTTCTACGAATGTGTATCTATGCTAAATGCTTCATGGGTTTTAAAGTTCGCATATGGCTACTATAAAAAGGTTTTTGAAAAGGCCGACTTACGATAAGTCGGCCTGTTTTAGAGGGGGCTTGAAGTTTAAGCTGCTTGTAGTTTGTTTTTTTGGGAGGCTTTGTATTCTTTGTATGAGCCGTGGAATATGTCCATTCCTTGATCTTTAATTTCGATAATGTGACTTGCTAACGAAGATACGAACTGAGTATCGTGGCTTACAAAGATTAGGGTGCCGTCAAACTCTTTTAAGGCTTTGTTTAATGACTCTATGGATTCCATATCTAGATGGTTAGTTGGTTCGTCCATGATCAATACATTGATATCGAGCATCATTAGCTTGCCAAATAATAGGCGGTTTTTCTCTCCACCTGAACAGACTTTTACTTTTTTGTTGAAGTCATCGGCGGTGAATAACAATCGGCCTAGCATGGCTCGTACAACAAGGTCATCGTGCTTTTCTGTTCTCCATTGGCTCAGCCATTCGAACAGGGTTAGGTCGCAGTCAAAGTCTTTTGAACTGTCTTGGGGGCAATACCCTATGGTGGCATTTTCCGACCATTTTATGCTGCCGTTGTTGGCTTGAATTTGGTCCATTAAGCATCTTAGAAAGGTGGTTTTTCCTGCACCGTTTTCACCTATAACTGCCATTTTTGCGCCGGCTTCTAATATAAGGTTACCGTTTTGAAATAATGGTCCATCATCAAAGCCATGTCCTAATTCTTCTAGAATAAGCACTTGCCTATGTAGTTTCTTATGCTGCTTTATGTTGATGTAGGGAGTGCGACGGCTTGATGCTTTGACTTCTGATAATTCAATTTTTTCTAGCCTCTTAGCTCGTGATGTTGCTTGTTTTGCCTTTGAAGCATTGGCTGAAAATCGGGCTACGAAGGCTGTTAGCTCTTCCATTTCTGTTACTTTCTTTGAATTTTCAGTTAGAAGCTGTTCACGAATTAGTGTGGAGGCTTCAACAAAGTAGTCGTAGTTACCCGGGTAAATACGTAACTCACCGAAATCGATGTCGGCCATGTGTGTGCACACAGAGTTTAGGAAGTGACGGTCATGGGAAATAATAATCATGGTGCTTTTGCGTTGTTTAAGCACTTGCACTAGCCAATTTATAGAGTGGATGTCCAAGTTGTTGGTTGGCTCATCGAGTAACAAAATGTCTGGTTCGGAGAAGAGTGCTTGAGCTAGCAATACTCGCACTTTCCAGCCGGGTGCAACTTGGCTCATTAAGCCAAAGTGAAATTCTTCAGCGATACCTGCTTCTAGTAAAATATCGCCAGCGCGTGATTCTGCGGTGTACCCGTCCATTTCTGCAAATTCTGTTTCTAGATGCGCTACTTTCATGCCATCTTCTTCGGACATTTCAGCCAGTGAGTAAATACGATCGCGTTCTTGCTTAATTTCCCATAATTTGGTGTCGCCCATAATAACGGCATCAACAACGCTGTATTCTTCGAATGCGAATTGATTCTGACTTAACACGCCTAGTTTATTGCCTGGCGTGATTGATACATTACCTGCACTTGGCGTTAGTTCACCGCTAAGGATTTTCATTAATGTTGATTTGCCACAACCGTTAGCGCCGATTAGGCCATAGCGATTTCCATGCCCGAATTTAGCAGAGATGTTTTCAAATAATGGCTCAGCGCCAAATTGCATGGTGATATTTGCGGTTGTGATCAAAGGGGTAGTTCCTGATGTAAGAGGGCTATTAGTGCAAGTTACTGCTTGGTTGCGCCTGTTAGGCTAATCTAGCGCGCGCACTATACAGAATTAGGGGAGCAAAGTCGATAAAGATTGTAGATTAATTATACAAATTGTTTAATGTTAGTTCGATTCGGCTGGGGGTTTTGTTATTTCGCAAGTTTTAGTCATATTATGGACACATGGTAATGATATAAGGCTAAATTATCTGCCTTTTAAAAGCTGGGAGTAGGGCATTGTCTGTTGCTTTAATTGTGGTGGTATTTATTACAGTTATTTTCTTGAATTTAATGATTGTCAGGAAAAAGGCTAGTGGGTCTAAGAAGCAAAAGGACCAAGGTGAGAGCACGAGAGTTTAATTTTTGCCGACAGCATTCATTCCTGCCACTAAAACCTTCTCAAGATAATCAGGGCTACCATGCGCCCGCTTCTGTTTACGCGGTATACTGATTTTTCTGGTCCTTTCTGCTCGCAACATATTCAAAGCAAGATGTCTGACTCCCGACAACACCTCCGCAGCATTTCCTCTGTATATCTGACAGGCATCTTCTTTCATTGATACATCTAAAACCCAGTGAAGGCTATTTTCAACAGCCCAATGACTTCGTACCGCGTTAGCAAAACGGGCTTTGGATAGTTTCGCCGAACTAATGTAGTAACGGTGATCCAGTGATGCTTCCTTGCCTTTGATTTGACGAAATCCCAAAGCGACACCAATACTTGTTAAGCCTTTCCACTGAGGGAATTCGGCAGTAATTTTCTCAGCGCTCATGACGTAATAAGCCCTGGCTTCACAGCGCCCATGTCCTTTCTCAAGCGATAATATTTCTTCACCAATCGCCCCTGCCAGAGCTTTTTTCACCGCTTGTAATAATGTTTTTTGATTACCTTTCAATGCCAGAAGATAATCCCCTCCATCATCGACAATTTGTTCGGCAATCGCCGTTTGACAACCCATCGCATCTATAGAAATCAGGCAGTCTTTAATATCCAAAAGACTCAGTAATTCTGGTATTGCTGTGACTTCATTCGATTTTTTATCTGTTTTTATCTGTCCTAATACAACATTATTTTCGGTCGCAAAGGCATTCACCATGTGGATAGCGGATTGACGATCATTGCGATTGTAAGAGCTACAAAGACGTTTACCATCTATCGCAATGAGTTGCCCCTCAGATAAATCAGCCACCGATTTCATCCAGCCAATAAAACAATGTTGAAACTGCACGGGGTCAACACGGGATGTTACCCGTGCAATTGTATCGTGTGCCGGGAGTCTGTTCGGAAATAATCCCTTACTCCTAAACCAATCAAAATGAAGCTCACCGAAATCTTCAATATCTTCCCAACCCGTTGCTCCGGCAATAGAAGCACAAACAAGCAGGAATAAAATGTCTGTAAATTTATGGGTGACTTTCGCAAATTGGCGGGGATCTTTAATACTACCGAAATGTTGTTCAAATACGCTGGTGACCATCTTACACTCCTCAAAAGGAAGTATAAGATCATGCCAGATTAAGTGTGTCCAATAGGTAAACTAGATCTTAGCTATATTGTTTAAAAAACGTTCATGATCTTACCCTGGCAAAAGGACAAGGTGGATTATAACAGTATTGTCCATGATAAGAAGTCCTCACTAACGACACCAAATGAAAAAAAGTTATTTTTTGTATTGCGCAAAGTGTTGGGTGATAAATATCTTATTCATTGTCAAACATCGGTTATTGCATTAGTTGAACCACAGGAAAAGAAGCACAAAGCTCGGGCATGGACTAAAAGGGTAGATTTTGTTATCACAGATTTGGCGACCAATATATTGGCTGTTATTGAGTTAGACGATGCATCTCATCAATTAGAAAGGAGGCAGGAGCGGGATGCTTATGTTAATGCAGCAATAAACCCTCATCATCCATTAATTCGTATCCCAACGTCTCGATTTTATGAGCCTGTAAAGGTAGCAGAATTGTTAGAGTCACATTCTTCAATTAAGTGTATTGCTGCGATTGTTTAAGGCGCTGAAAAAAGGACCCAAAGTGGTATATGAACATTTTGGGTCGTAATTATCTAGAATAAGACAGTTAATAATTCCAACCAATACGGATCCACTGGCTTGCCTCCGGTTGCAAGTGCAGGAGTGGATAGGGCCAATAGGGCTAGTGTTAAAGTGATACGATTAAACTTCATAATATCCTCGTTTTTTAGTCAAGTTGCGTATAAGGCTGTGGACCATAATCCACGTATATTATGAAGGTTTGCAAATCAAATGTTAAAAATTACACTTTCAGGTATTTTTTTTGCGCAATCTTAATCGCTTGATCAGCTAGCAGGAATAAAAATGTAGAGGCTATGATGTGGTTAATGAGGGCATAGTTAGAATAAATAATAAGTGAGTTTATCGCCAAAATATGGCGCAGTAGGTATTCACCTAATGTAAGCAAATTAATGAATATGAAAATGGCGGCTAACTGGTACACATAATAATCAATTTTAAGTGGTTCCGAGACGCAATGGGGGAATTTTTCTGCGGTCCAAAAGCATCGAGATGATATTGCTTTTCTTACAAATAAATTCAATGTAATTAGATAGATATACCAATGGGTGCTGATGAACTTAAAGTCTGTAATTACCCAATATATTTCTGCTCCGATTAAAATGGAGACGCTAATTAGCACAACGTAAAAAATTGAATCTTGTTTTCTTAAATAAAGCGCGAATAAACAGACTGCGTAGGTGAGTATTTTGAGTGCAAAAGATTCGGGAACAAATAAATAGGCAATTTCTTCCAGTATTCTTTCAGCGATGATGATGGTGGTCACGCCTAAAAGATTAATATCTTTACGAAAAGCAAAGGCAATGATCAGCAATGATGCGAAAAAGACACGATCAAAAAGTAGCGGTTTTCCGAGTGTCAGCATACCCAGAGATATAAATAAACCAACTAATAAAGCAGATGATGCATGCTGTAATAGTGGCCTAAATATCATTTAGATTCTAAAAATCCGGGTAACTAGATCCACAAAGCTAACTTTTGTTTCGGTTGATGCGCTAGAGGCACAAATCTTCCACCATTTCTCTCGTAGATCGTCCGACAATGATGTCATCGCACTATGATGACAGTTTTCAATTGCGGATACTGTTTCTCTACTTACATCAAGACGTACTGCTAAATCTTGTTGCGTAAGGCCTGACTCTTGACGTAATTTCTTCAAAAGCCTTGCTTTTTCAATGTGAGTTTTATTGCTACTTTTTAATGCCATAATTCAACAACAAATTCCAGAAAGAACTGCAAATTCTCTCAAGTTTGGTTCCATTCAAAACGGCAGAGCTGGAGACCAATAGTTAAAACCAGAGGGATTTTATACTAATTGGTGAAAGTCTGTAACCCTCAAAATCGTTCATTTGCCTGTATTTTAGGATGAACAACTCTACATCTCGTTATCTTCAGTTTGTATGTTAACTATAGAGCAGCATTTGTTGTGTTTCTAACGTCAAATGAAAAATATACACATGTGTATGAATTTTAGGCAATTTCTTATAGGTTGCCATCAGCTAACCTTTCAATGCCGCTTACATTCGGTTGTTAAATTAATCTGTAGCTATCCAAACTTGTTGTGCATTTATGTACTGATAGATGATAAGAAAAATTTAGTTGTTTGCTGTGACGGTACTTGAAATCACCTAGATCAAAAAGATGAAGGTGCTTATACGGCTTTAGCGTCAGCGATTGTAAAAAAATGTTTAATATTCTGTAATGGCAAAGTGATACCCATAAGGCTTGTTATCCCTTGTGTGTTGGAACTTCAGGCTTTTTAGGTAGTATCGCCGGTGAAAATGGCTGATGGGGTGTAACGCAGTAAAGGTTAGATTAGGTTTTGGTGCAAACTCTGTTGGACAATTCTCTATTGACACAGGCGGAAGGATATCCGATAAAAGGTTGATTATTTTTTGGGTCGGAACGATGTACTGGATTGCCAATAGTGGTTATTAACAGGGGTTATTAATAATCGATGCTATTTAGGCTGGGGCATTTGAATCTCCAGGCGATCCGCAATAGGTTATGCGTCATTTGTTTAACGATGATGCGAATAACTGAATACTGCAAATTGATGTTGAATATCGTTTCAAACCCGTGAACAGGTTTTTTAGGATCATGTCATGATTGAGTTTACATTAAATGGGAAGGCCGTTAATTCTGCTGCACCTCAAGATACACCGCTGTTGTGGGTTATAAGAGATGAAATTGGGTTAAAGGGAACCAAATTTGGATGCGGTATTGCCATGTGCGGTGCGTGTACAGTGCATGTGGATGGTGAAGCAATACGTTCATGCTCATACCCTGTCAGTTTGGCGAAAGGGAAAGCGATAACCACTATTGAAGGTTTGCTAAATAAACATCCACTACAAAAGGCATGGGTAGACGAGCAGGTTCCCCAGTGTGGATATTGTCAATCTGGACAAATCATGCAAGCTGCAACGTTATTGGAAAAGAACCCCAATCCAAGCGATCAAGAAATAGTTGATCATATGAATGGCAACCTCTGCCGTTGCATGGCGTATTCTCGAATTAAAAAAGCCATCAAAAAAGCGGCTGATTCTCAGTCTGGGGTACAGATATTCGATCCGAAAACAGAGATTAATGAGGAGTTGGTTTAATGGGTACATTCAAAGACTCAAAAGAAACATTAGATCTCTCTAGACGAAGCTTTTTGGTGGGAACGGTTAATGCCTCGTTAGTGATGGCCTTCGCTCCATTGGCGTTTAACGCATCTGCACAAGCTAATACGGCATTGGCTGGCAAGGTATTCTCTCCTACTGTTTGGTTTGAAATAAACACCTCAGGCGAGGTATTGGTAAATATTGCTAAGGCAGAAATGGGGCAACATGTTGGTACAGCCTTGGCAAAGATTGTTGCGGATGAATTGGGGGCGAGTTGGGATTCTGTTTCTATTAAACATGTGGATTCCGATCCCAAATGGGGATATATGGTTACAGGGGGCAGTTGGTCCGTTTTTACTAGCTACAAACCGTTATCCCAAGCCGGTGCTGCTGGCAGACAAGTGTTGATTGATGCTGGCGCAAAACTATTGGGGAAACCTTTTGAATTATGTAGCACTAAGGATGGGTATGTTGTCGCTGGTCGTAAGAAGATTAGTTTTGCCGAAATCGTTAAAAACGGGAAGATCAGCCGCACTTTTACGGCTGAAGAACTGGCAGCACTGCCCATTAAATCGCCAAAGAAACATACCGCTATTGGCGTGCAGAGCAAAGCGTTAGATATTCCGCCCAAAACCAATGGCACAGCAGTTTATGGTATTGATGTCGAGATTCCTGGAATGGTATATGCGCGTCCTATTGTCCCACCCAGTCGGTATGGCAATACCGTTAAGTCTGTCGATGATAGCGCCGCAAAATCGATTCCGGGATATGTTGGATACAAGCAACTGAAGGATCCGAGTAATCATTTGCAAGGCTGGATAGCGGTGCTGGCCGAAAGCTATTACGGCGCGATTAAAGCGGCAGATAAGATTAAGGTAGTTTATGATCTGAGCAAATCAGTTGAGATTGATGAAAGCGATATTTTAGCTGCTGGGCATAAATTGGTGGGTGACGCCGCCGCAGGTGTTTTATTAGTAAATGATGGTGATGTTGGAGCAGCTCGTCAATCGAGTAAAAAGAATCTTGAATCAACCTACACCACATCCACAGCAATTCATTTTCAATTAGAGCCTGTTAATGCGACTACGGAGTTTAAAGACGGAAAATGGCATATCCACACAGGAAATCAATGGCAGTCATTAACATTGCCTGCTGTCGCTAAAGCGCTGGAAGTGCCAGAAGATCAAGTGATTCTGCATCAATATTATTTAGGAGGGGGATTCGGACGCCGTTTGTTTGGCGATTATGCGATTCCTTCTGCACTAACCGCCAAAGCGGTTGGCAAGCCAGTTAAAATGGTGTTTACCCGCGAAGACGATTCTCACTTTTCTCAACCGCGTTCGGCTTCTGTTAGTGCATTTAAAGGAAGCATTAATTCAGAAAACCAAGTTACCGGTGTTGAACACGCTCTAGCCGCTGGTTGGCCTACGCTAAGTATGGCACCGTTCTTTATGGCGCCGGGTGTGGATGGTAAGGGTAAAATTGATATGTTTTCTGCGAGTGGTTCAAATCACTGGTACACCTTACCAAGTCACAAAGTTAGAGTTATCAATAATAAGCTAGCCAATGATACATTCCTGCCGGGTTGGCTACGTTCTGTTGGACCTGGTTGGATAAATTGGGGTGTAGAGTCTTTTATTGATGAATTGGCCCATGCTAGCAATAAGGATCCAGTTGAATTTCGTTTGGCTATGTTAGATGGCAAAGGTAAACAGGCTGGTGATGCACCACAAAATAAAAATGGCGCATTGCGTTTAAAAAAGGTGCTTGAACGCGTTCGCACAAAAGCGAATTGGGGAGGCAAGCTTCCTAAGCATGAAGGTTTGGGTATAGCGCTAACATTCGGTCAGGAACGTAATATGCCCACTTGGCTAGCGGTTGTTGCTCATGTACGTGTTGAGCCGCAAAGCGGTGATATTCAGGTGAAGAAGCTAACAGCCGTAGTGGACTGTGGAATGGTGGTTCACCCTGATGGTGCAATGGCACAATTAGAAGGATCATTGTTGTGGGGACTAAGCTTAGCGTTACATGAAAAGGCGCAATTTAAACAAGGGCAAGTGGCGAGCACTAACTTAAACAGTTATACGCCATTGCGCATGTCTCAAGTTCCTGAGCTGGATGTCGAGTTTTTACCAAGTGATGAGGTTCCTGTGGGATTGGGGGAACCGGGTGTGGTAGCGGTGGCACCTGCCATTGGTAATGCGATATTCAATGCGGTTGGTGTAAGATTGCGTGATTTACCAATGAAGCCGGATACATTGAAGAAATCATAGACGTTATTTTTTTGATATCTGGATAGGTGTTTTACTTTTAAAGCACCTATTTAAAAGTGTTTGTTTAAAAGCTCTGTTTCAAAGTCTTTTTAAGGCGATTTTTTATATAAAAAAGGCTATATCCGGAGATATAGCCAAAGGTACGTTTGTAAACTATCAGGTGTGCGTCCTTGCAGCTTCAATTCAATGAATTGAATAGAGGGTCAAAAATAGACCATCTGCTTGGTCTTACTTAGTTCTTTTATTAAGCGTATTACTTAATAACGTCTAAGTCGTACCAAGGAGTTGGATTAATTGGGCAACGGAAACGAACGCCGTCTTCAGCAATGGTTACTTTAGCGATTTTAGTTTCGCCTGGCTCAAGCGGGAACATGTCTAATGTTTTCTTGTTAGAAATAGACTGAATTTGAAAACCAACCAATTTGTCAGCTTTGTTTGTTACTACAAATTCATATTTACCTGCTTTTAATCCAGCTACCGTTTCCTGTGCTTGGAAGTAACCATTGAATTCATCAAGGTTGATAACAGTTACACCATCATCTCTAGTGTGTGGGGTGCCTGCAAATGCATTCATTACGATACTTGATGCTAGAACAATTACAGTGGTTAATTTAACAATGAGTGCTTTCATATTTGTATGGACCATTCCTATTATATTTTGGTGACATTTTGTCACTTGTTGCTCGACAGAGGCTGTACTATAGTGGCAACCTTAAATACCTTTTGCATCAGAAAGTCCGTTTTTTATGTCAGATCGTCCAAGTGTTTTTTTAGATAACCCAGATGCACTCAGTTCCGTTATGCGCCAATTGGGGCTGTCGGCGAATATTTATGTGAGTGGTGAATTTTGTGGAACATGGGCTGTAGACACCAGTGGTAGCCGCAGAATGCCATTTCATTTGGTTAGCAGTGGCAATGCATGGTTGCATTTTCAAGAGCGAGAACCGGTTCGCTTGGCTGAAGGGAATTTAGTGTTATTTCCTCATGATGATAAGCATATTCTTGCTAACTCTGAAAAACGTCCTGATGACTGTTCCGTAAATGCTTCCTTACCAACTCCTGATGGGTCCGGCACGCATATTATTTGTGGATTTTTTGAATTTACCAATCGTTCAGCGTGGCCTTTACTCGACTCTTTGTCTGAACTCATTGTGTTAGAAACAGAGTCTGGGGAAAAAGCGGAATATTTGAAACCCATCATAAATTTATTGATAGGTGAGTTGAATCAGGATGAGCCGGGTATGTACGCAGTAATTGAACATCTGGCGCATTTGTTATTTATTCAAATTATTCGGCATCAAATTCATACCGGGGTTATTCGGTCTGGATTATTGGCTGCTTTGTTCGATCCAAAAATTAGTATGGCGCTGTCTGTTATTCATAATCAAGCTGAACAAGCTTGGGGGTTGGAATCATTGGCTGGAGTTTGTGCTCTGAGTCGTTCAGCATTTGCGCAAAAGTTCCAAGAATTAGTCGGAATGCCGGCTATGAAATATTTAACCCATTGGCGTATGCAGCAAGCTTCTCATCTATTGCAAAGCACTCAGTTGTCTATTGCAGAAATCGCGGAACAATGTGGGTACGAATCTGACCCCGCGTTTAGAAAAGCATTTCGTAACACAACAGGTAATACACCGGGTCAAGTTAGGCGCTTTTTTTAAGGTGTAAAATGGTCATATGAAGTACTCTAGTGTGTGCCCTAAATAAGGCCAATTCTTATTAGTAGTTGGAGTTTGAAGTATGCCAGCTGTTGTGATGTTGATCATTATTATACTTACATTGTGGCTAACCGTTGCTGTTGTTAAAAGAAAGCAGGGTAATGTTCGGTTTTGGGTAACTATGGCAATATTATTTGGTCCATTTGTATTGCCTTTTCTATTTTTCGTAAAACCCGAGAGTAAGCGCTAGTTACTTGGTGATAACGACCTTTGTCCGCTTTGGTGCTACTTCGGGCATTCTTTTTAGTTTGTTTCGTATTAGGCGATTTTACAACCGATGTTATAACCAAGTGGGTAGGCACTTGTGTTTCATTTTAGCTTCATGATCACGGTCACCCACTCGCAGGGTATTGTAGGGGCGCAAGCGTAGCAAAGGCGTTAAAGAAAACATTTTGGCCTCTTCATAAAGCTTGGTCCATTGTGAAAATTCAACGGATTCCATTATTTTTTTACAATGCCCCTCAACGTTGTCAATCGGTGTCTTATGGAGGAATTCGAACACTTCATCGGCATATATCGAAGCGCTACTGGCAGGCTCATAATAACTAACGGAAATGTCGTAGGAGTCAATTTGAGCCTGTACTAGGCGCAACTGCATTTTCCACCAATCCTGAATAGTCTGAGTAAACTGAGAGTGTTCAACTTTTATTTCTTGAGAAAGCAAGGTATCTGGAATTGCGTCTAAAAGGTTGGGCAATGTCAGGTTTTTACTGGATGGTGAGTCGATATATTCTTGAATCCAATTTGCCACCACTTCCGCCATACGTTTAATTTTATCTTGGATGCTTTCCAAGTTGTTTTGTTCATGACGTATGGTTCTCATTGATAACATCAGGTTTCGAAGTTCAAGCTTGGCGGGTTGGTCAAAATCCAAGTGGTTTATTATTGGATTCAAATCCAGTCCTTGAGAATTGCACCATGCATCGAATTCAAGTAAGAGTTGTTGTGGGTCTTGTATCGTCCACCAGTTAACCATTACGTTTTTTAATATCATTGCTGCAAGTTGTTGATGCTGGACGACGCTTTTGGATAATTCGGGTAAGAGCGTTGATGAAGCATAACTGCATCCGTCAGAACCTGTAAATTCCATTTTGGTGGCGCCATTAATTTGAACAAAGCGCTGACCCAAATGATACAACTGTACTGCCAAGTCTAGGCAGTATGGAAGCTCACCATTTGGCAACATTTGTTTTTGATTGTTAGAGGCAATATTATTTCCGTATAAATTTACTATTTCTGCGTTTGGGAATTGCACCGCAATAATAGATGCTAAATGACTCGGGCTGAGATTCTCCCCAATAAACCCATCAGCAGTTGCATGCCCAATGATGTTAATTATTTTTGGATCATCGCAGTCGCCAAAACGTTGTTGTTGAAGTTCTGCTGCGATGTCAATTTCCAAGTCTTTGTGTAATTCAGCCACTTTTTCCGCATTGATGGATTTAATGTTTATTTCACATGGCAGGTGCTTAAGACCTCTTAGTTGTTTTACAGTAACGACTTTTACCTGACCCGTTAGCTTGGCTTTATAGCGCTGATTAAATTTTAGCAGGACTAATTCCCATACATCCCAAAAGTCCTGATTTTTGCAATTGTATGTGGCAATCTCCATGTTGGGAAGTTCACGAATAATATGGTCAACCGGAATTTCCTTAAAGTTAATTTGTTTAAGACTGATAACAGCTTCATTCCAATTCTTACTTTCCAAATGTTTAAGCACGGTATTAAAAATCATGTCACTAACTCTTGTTAAATCTCTGAGATAAATTGAGTACTGAATCTTTATTCTTTGCGTTTTAATGCTGACGGATGCAAAGCCCTCAAAATAAGGTTAGGGCTTTATATGACGTGGTCAACCAAATTCACACACCCCAGTTAAGCAACTTTTTGTAGTGCTGCCATTTCTGCTTCGTATTGATTTGGACTTTTATACTCTAGGTACGAATGCAGTCGATGGCTGTTATAAAACATCGTGATGTATTGCAGAATATCCTGCTGTGCTTCATGGCGGGTTTGATAGCTCTTCCACTGAACTCTTTCCTGTTTCAAACTACCAAAAAAACTTTCAGCAACAGCATTATCCCAACAATTCCCTTTTCTGCTCATACTGCCCACGAACTTATGGGCTTTAAGTAATTTTCTGAATCGATTGCTCGCGTATTGCGACCCCCTATCTGAGTGATGAATTAATCCGGAATTTGGTTTGCGTTGCCAAATCGCCATTGTCAGTGCATCACAGATCAATCTTGCTGTCATACGCGAACTCATACTCCAGCCAACCACCTTTCTTGAAAACAGATCAATAACTACCGCCAAGTATAACCAGCCTTCCTGTGTCCAGATGTAGGTGATGTCGGAAACATAGGCGGTGTCTGGTTTTTGTACATCAAAATCACGATTCAATACGTTTTCGAATATCGGTTGTTGATGGTCGCTGTTCGTCGTCACTTTATATTTCTTGCGCTGTTTTGCCCTGATACCGGCTTCCTTCATCAGTGAGCGTGTGCGTTGCTTACCAACAGGATAACCCAGCACATTCAACGCATTTTTCATTCGACGCACGCCATAAGTAAAACCACTGGCTTTGGCGATATCTGCGAGCCACTCAAGCATTTCTTGCTTTTCCGGGTCAGGCTGATGAACTGCTTCACGCCTTTTAAAACTATAATAATCGTGACGATGGACACCCAATACCTGACACATCAGGTTCACAGGCCATGTCTTCTTATGCTGGGTGATGAAATCGTATTTTACTTGATTTCTTTGGCAAAGAAGACCGTCGCCTTTTTTAAGATTTCTTTCTCCATCTTCAAGCGTTTAACTTCTTCTCTGAGCTGACGGATTTCTTGCTGTTCAGGAGTTAAATTTCCATTCCCCCGAAAAGCATGACCTCCCTCATTTTCATGTTCTTTAATCCATCTGCCTAACATATTTGAGTTAATATCTAGGCTTCTGGCCGCTTCAGATACGGCATAGTTTTGTTCAAGCACCAAGCTAATAGCGTCCAGTTTAAATTCTTTGGTATAGGTTTTTCGGATTTTCATAAATACTCCAGTTATGAGAATTATCTCTTAACTGGGTGTGTGAATCTATTGGAGCACGTCAATATGCCAGTAATACAGGCGTTAAAACAGACAAAACCTGCTGCTGTTAATTGTATTCTCAATCTCTTATTTCAATTCTGTAGAGGCCTTAAGAGCACTTGGTTTGGATTTGATTTTTTAAAGGCCGCCATGAGTTATTCAGATTAATATGAATGAGAGCTTTGAACTCGGTGAAAACAATGTTTAGCGTTCAGACGAGACAACTGCTTCATTGTCTTAACAGGAATTGAGCTGGTTTAAAAAAACGCTATGGATATTGAATTCACGAGTATTACTTCTTGTGTTTTTACGTTGCTTGTTGGTGCAAAGATAAGTTCTTTACATCTTTCTGAATGCTTAGATAACTTGGCTTGATTTTTTCTCGGTTTAATGCGTTGTTATATGTATGTGATTAAATCAGTCCAAGTTGGCATCTTTCTTCAAGGGGAATCTACACTATCGTTTTAGTGCGTTTGTTGAAATTAGGATTCATTTTATAGCCAATATATATACCACCGCCTAATTTTTTTTAGTAATACAATCTTTTTACTTATCTTAAAATACGTAAGTTGTCGTTTTTTTGTATATTTTTCAATCTTCGTATGTGACTGTTTTAATTAAAATAATGTTATTTTTTATTTAATTATTTTATAAAGTATCTTGACTTGATTGTGTTAGGTGATGTTATTGTTACATTTCGGTAAATAAATCACTCAATATAAGGCTTCTGTTTTGCCTTCGTATTTTTATGGCAGGCTAATGTACGGGAGATGTGTTAATCTTGCGAATTGATTTTACGGTAAAATAAAAAACTCTTTAAAAGGTAAACATAGTGACCTATAATTGCCTCACTTGTCATAGAGTAGTGAGTTTTCAAGATGAAAGAGCAAAGTTTATCCAACTATTCTATTCCGTGTTCATTGCTGGAAACATGGTTAAAAATGAGTTCTGATAACTCGGAATTTGCTGTCAAAGAACGATATAATATTTTTCTTATTGATGAATTTGGTGATTTAGATTTGGCGAATCGCCTTCTCAATCGTTGTGAAGATACTGAGAACGAACAAATTTGTTCAGACGGGCGTTTCTTTTAATTTCCTTTAGCGTTATTTCGTGCGGGTTAAAACAATGTTTTCATTGTTTTTATGGTTTTGATTTGTGCCTAAATAACCTGAAACAATAACGATTGTAATGTTAAGAAAAGTTAGACCAGCTAAGTATTATAAAAGGATGTAACCCCCCCCCAACAAGGATGTTACCCTTTTTGTACATTTACTCTTCCAGCTCTGCTTTTGTTGATTGGTCTATACTCTTGATATTTAGACTAATAAGAACAAAGATCAGCAGATTCTTGATAGGCTTAGCGTGGAAATTACGCATGTTTTTCGATATCAAGATTACGCATAGGTAGCATCGTTTTTAGGGCTATTGAAAGTTATTATTAATGATCAAAAATTTATAGGTCTTAGGCGTAGGTGTCTAGATTGTCTCATTGTTGCGTAGCAATGAGATGGTGAGCCCACTAAGGTCGGTAATTAGCAGGATTAATCATGCCAGAAAAGTTAAATGAATCAGCTGTGCAAGCTGCTTTGGAAGAGTTGAACGCCGGATTAGAGAATAAATGGATGTTGAAGGACGAAAAACTGCATAAGGTTTTTACTTTTAAGAGTTTTATTAGAGCGTTTGGCTGGATGACTCAAATTGCTATTTGGGCCGAAAAATTAAAGCATCATCCAGAGTGGTCTAATGTATACAATAAAGTTGAAGTTGATTTAACAACTCATGATGCAGGAGGGATCAGCGAATTGGATTTCAAACTGGCGTCAAAAATGGAACTTTTTCACTCTTAAAAAGTACATGGATGATAATCATTTAGTTAAATCAGTCAGGGTAAAAGAGATGACATAGGCAAGCGTATCTTTAATATGCTTGCCTTTTTGTTTGCTCAGCGAAGCTGGCAAACCCGTCAGGTTGCAAGAAACCTGAATCACCCCGATTGAGGGGAAGATAATCTGAATGGCAAGGGCGTCACTGGCTAACGGTGGGGTCTGAAGGAAGCCATAGGAAGTTAGAGGCACACAACGCAAGTGAACCTGCTTCGGCTTAATCAAGGGGTAAGCGTGCAAAATAGCGCAATGCCCAATACTCAGTCAGCTTGATTAAGTGTTTGAGGGTGGCGTTTCTAACAGGGAGCCAGTGCAGTAACTGAGGAAGCCTGACACCACACCGTGAAGTATACGGAAGCATTAACTCAAGAGGTAACTCAAGGTTATTGTTGGTGCGAGGTGGCAGATGAACCCGTAGTAGTGAGTAAAGCCCGGCCTGTGAAACCCGGTAACGGGGTGGAGGATAAAACCAGGCTGACCATTGGCAATGAGTTCAATGGCGTACATCCCGGCCAAAAGCTTGGAGGTATGGTGAAGGGGGGAAGCATACTTTAAACCTGTGATGAGCAGTGATTTTTTTTTTTGAGGGTACACAAGCCGAATGATCATCGGGGTATTCCAATTCGGTCAACCAGAAATGGCGCACTGATGTCAGAAACCGTACCGGGGAGTAACATCCACTCACTTTAGTAGATTGCCATGAGCTAGAACGCTAAATAGTGATGAGAAATAGACCTACCTCCATGAAGAATAGTTGAACCCACACAGTACACAGCGAATGAGGAACAAGTGAGAGTTTATTACAGTTTGTATGGTCAATTACTCAGTAAAGAACGGCTATACAGCGGATTCAAAAAGGTGAAAAAAGCGAAGGGCGCGGCCGGAATAGATAGGCAGAGCCTGAGTGACTTCACCCATGAACTGGATAATAATCTTGAGCAACTCCTTATAGAATTGAAAACTCGACAATACCAGCCGCAACCAGTCAGACGGGTAGAAATACCTAAAGACGATGGTAGCGTAAGGTTGTTGGGCATACCAACGGTGCGAGATCGCATTGTCCAACAAACACTGACTGACCTGCTCACTCCCATCTTCGACGCGCAATTCCACCCATCAAGCTATGGGTATAGACCGCAACGAAGTTGTCACGATGCCATCAACAAAGCCACCTTGTTCATACGTCAATTTGGATTGAAACATGTGGTGAATATGGACTTGTCAAAATGCTTCGATAAGTTGGATCATCGACTTATCCTACAAAGCATACAAAAACGAGTGCGAGATGGTAGCGTACTGAAACTTATAAAAGCGTTTCTTAATAGTGGTGTAATGGTCGGCTCTCAATGGCAACCGACAGAAACAGGGAGTCCGCAGGGAGGGGGGATAAGCCCTTTGATAGCGAACATTTATCTGGATGCGTTTGATCAGGAAATGAGAAAACGTGATCACAGGATAGTACGTTATGCCGATGACATACTGATCTTCTGTCGCAGCAAGGTAGGCGCTGAAAATGCGTTTGAGCAGGCCACGAAAATATTAGAGAAAGAGCTGAAATTGACAGTGAACAGAACTAAGTCTCACTTGACACATAGTGACGACAGGGTGAAATTTCTTGGAGTTGAAATTGGGAGTGTATACACCCGAATTCAGACGAGAAAACTGACAAGTATTAAGTTAAGACTCAAACAAATGACGAAGCGTAACAGTGGTAAACCGTTAAGTGAAATCATTAAAAGACTGAATCCAATCCTAAGAGGAGTCAGTCAATATTTTCGAATAGGGAACGCCAGTAGAGAGTTCAAGAAATTGGCAGCATGGCTAAGACGCAGACTACGTAGTATACAGCTCAAGCTATGGAAACGACCGAGACGGTTACACCGGAGATTAAAACAACTGGGGTATAAACCACCGTTTAAGTTTATTCTAATGAATAGTTGGAAAAATGCAGCGAGTCCGTTAGCGAGTTATGCAATGCCTAACAAATGGTTTAATGAGTTAGGCTTGTTCAATCTTGAAACAGTGAAAACAGGATTTGTGTTTAGTGCAGAACTAAATAAGAGTATGCAGGAGCCGTATACGAGGCCCGTACGTACGGTTCTGTGAGAGGGATGAGGCGTAAGCCTCACCCTACTCGATATTGTGCGTCTTTTTTATTGTCTTTAGCCATACCTGCTTACCAGCCAAATTCAAGTAAGTTAAGGCGTTATGTTTTTCGATTTAAATTTGTTTATCATTACTGTTACATAATGACGTCCCATCAGAAAAGCTAAGAGAATCGCGCTTGCTTGGTACAGTATTTTTGAGCCATGGTTATGCTCTTGAACTTGTACTGTCATATTGAACAATTCCTGTGCGAGCAACGCATCAAGCAACAGACCTGACACAACCGCACCCGCAATAACGCCAAATAAGTAAGCGACAACGGCTTTCTTACCCAGTTCATCAGATAACGCTCCTAACGTCGCAATATTGGTCGCAGGGCCCGTTAGCATGAATACAAGTATTGCGCCCGGAGACACGCCGGCTAGCAGCATTCCTGCGGCAATGGGTGTCGATGCTGTTGCGCATATATACATTGGTATACTGATAACAATCATTATAACCATGGCAAAAACACTATCTCCCCAGTTTCCAAGCAATGATGGGGGGATATAGGTTTGAATTAACGCAGCAAAAACCAAACCGATCATTAACCAGTTCACCGTATCGCCTAATAATTTCACATACGAAAACTTGAAGACTTTTGTCAGGTTGTTTTCGTGGATTTCATTATTTTTGCCATGGCAACATGAAGGCTTACTTTCCGGGGCTATATCGGAAGTTCTATTCTGAATTGCTCGAACGCTTTCACCTGCTAATACGGCACTAAAAATTGCTGCAATTGGTCTGGCAACGGCCATTAACGGACCTAATAAGGCATAAGTCATTGCAATGGAATCTACGCCGGTTTCCGGTGTGGCGACCATAAAAGAAGCTGTGGCATTTTTGGAAGCACCTCGTCTGCGAAGGCCTAATGCTGTGGGGATAACACCGCAAGAGCAGAGAGGTAAGGGGGCGCCAATAATTGCTGCTTTTAATGTATGACTAAAAGTTGATTTACCGAGTTGTTTTTTCAACCAGGATTTGGGTAAATAAACATTAATTAATCCGGCAATGCCATAGCCTAGCAGTAACCAAGGTGCGGACTGAGCAAACAGGTCCCAAAAGTTAAGCAAAATATTCATAAGCTGTAATGGGCGGTTTGCCCGTGGTACCTAGCTGAGAGAAACTGGTGTGTGTATTCTAGCGTTTGAACTGCATAACTAACAAGATAAGTCTTGTTAGTTATGCAGAACTGAGGTTATTTATGCAATGTGCCATCTAAATTAAATCGCCTGATCACGTATTTCAAGATACTTAGCCATCATTTGTTGGGTAACTAGAACAATACCGTTATCACTGATTCTAAACCCCTTCGTTCGATCTAATTCTTGGTCATAGCCAATCTCCATATGTTCGGGGATTTTGCATGCACTGTCGACAATGGCATTGCGAACTTTTGCATAACGCCCGATTTCGACATCGGGAAAAAGAACCGATGAACTAACTTCGCTAAACGAGTTCACTCTAACATTTGAGAACAGTACCGAACGAGATACTTTCCCGCCTGAAACAATGCACCCACCAGACAGCATTGAGTCAACTGCGTAACCTCGGCGCTCTTCAGTATTGAAGATAAATTTTGCAGGCGGCAGTTGTTCTTGATATGTCCAAATAGGCCAATGGTTATCGTAAATATTAAGTGCTGGTTCCGGTGATATTAAATCCATGTTTGCTTCCCAAAGCGCATCAATTGTTCCTACATCTCTCCAATAGGGAACCGCATCCGTTTGATCGACATCTCTGAAACGAAAACTGTGCACATAATTCTCTGTAATGCTGGCTGGGATAATGTTTGCGCCGAAATCATGGATAGAGTTAGGTTTGTTCGCATCCTTTTTTAATTGTTGGATTAAAAACTCAGTGTTAAATATATAATTCCCCATAGAAGCAAGGGTATATCCGGGTTTGTCTTTTAGTTCAGTGGGGCAAGCAGGTTTTTCTTCAAATTTATTTATTCGATTGGAAGAATCTACATTCATTACACCGAATGCACCGGCGGCATGATGTAGCGGAACTTCAATACAGGCAACGCTCAAATCAGCTCTGTTCTCAACATGCTCGGCCAACATGGCACCGTAGTCCATTTTATAGACTTGGTCGCCGGCCAAAACTAATACGTACTTTGGTAATAATAACTGGATAAGATCCAAGTTCTGATACAAGGCATCGGCTGTTCCTAAATACCACTCATTGGATAACTGTTGCGACGCTGGAAGAATTTCGACAAATTCACCCAATTCATTTTTAAAATGCCCCCAACCTCGAACTAGGTGGCGTATGAGCGAATGCGCTTTGTATTGGGTTAGTACGGCTATTTTTCGAATACCAGAATTAATGCAGTTGGATAGTGGGAAATCAATGATGCGAAATTTTCCACCAAAGTGCACCGCAGGTTTAGAGCGAAGGTTCGTCAGTTCATGTAAGCGGCTGCCTCTGCCACCTGCCAATACAATTGCCAAGGTGTCTTTCGTTAGTCGGCTAACATAGCGAGCATCAGAATTTCCCATGCTTGTTCCCCGTGAATTACAACATTATTGAGCATAGTTATGATCAGAGATTAAGCAATTGATCTTGGTCAAGTCTATGGGGAATTTATGACGGCATTGTTTACACTTCATAGTTTTGGCTTCTTATCTCTCATGTTTTTGATTTTTTGACCGATTAAGTAACTTGTTAATGATCCATAAAAGGCCGGTAAAAGACCTGATTTTTAACGAGTATTTGTTTTTGCTATTACATTTTTGGAAATTAATATTACCGGGATTTTGGCCTTTTTTTCAGGAAAACAAATGCAGGGTTATATCCGGAAAGGTTTTTAAATACTTAAAGTAATCAATATCTTAATTGTTTTCTTTAATGTTTTTAAATTCCATTTTAAGGTGGTTTGTAATGCCCGGATACCTTCCCTGCACGCGCCATATTTTTACCTTGTGGAAATTTTTTACTTTTTATGTTTGAAAAAACGAAATATCTGAATGTTTGATCTATATTTAAAGTTGGTAATAGTGCAGTGATTACATCAAAAATTGAAATGCCGGGGAAACGCTTCAGGAATTTATCAAATTATGTTTAATAAACAATTTCTCAGAACTGAAATCAGGAAACGTTACGTTATATCACTGCTATTGATAGCTTTACTGGTTACGTTTTCTGAGTTATTCATTGGCTTCAAACTCAATCGTCAGGTTGATGATTCTAATGTCATCAACCTATCTGGTTCGCAAAGAATGCTATCTCAAAAGATTGCGTTGTACGCTATTACTCTTGAAACGGACAATCAGAACCAGAGCGAAAACTTGCTTAAATTTAAAGCTGCTGTGCTTCAATTTGAGCGAAACCATAATGAATTGGTTAGTCGAGTTAATTCTGCTTCAGAGAATGGAGAATTGTCTGACAAATTAAACACCTTATATTTTGGACAGAAACCTAGCCTCCATGATCGCGTCCAACTTTATATTATCGAATCTAAGCGATTTGGGGAGGGATTAGTTAGTACCGATGACGCCGTCGTATTTAATCCTTCGTTTACTGAATCTTTGCTGGTGGATTTAGATCAAATCGTTAATCAGTTTGAATCTGAATCAGAACATAAATTGGGTCAAATAATGAACGTTGAGACGTTCATATGGCTCACTGTTTTAGTCATTCTAGTTATCATTGCAGTGTTTGTATTTGGACCATTAGAGGCACAAATACTGGCTCATACTGAAAGCATTGAAAAAGATAAGCACAAAGCCGTTCTATTGAAAGATATTGCCGAAAAAGCCACTAAAGCCAAAACGGATTTCTTGGCGAATATGAGCCATGAATTAAGAACGCCGCTAAACGGTGTTCTGGGGATGATTGCTTTGGCGGAAGAGGAAGCTATGCAGGTAAAAAGAAATAACTACCTTGAAAAAGCCAAAGAATCGGGTTTGCACCTGTCGTCTATTGTGGATGACCTTTTAAATATTTCCAAAATTGAAACCGGTGATTTTGAAGTTTCTCCCAGAGACTTTGAATTGCCTGTGGTTTTAGATAATTGTCTTGCCCCCTTTGCGATAGCCTGCGAGCGTAAAAACTTAAAATTTCAGTTTATTGCAAGCACTGACCTACCTATTTGGGTGCGAACCGACGATGCCCGTTTGGTGCAGGTTATAAATAGTTTATTGGACAATGCCATTAAATTTACTTCGTCAGGTTCGATTACCGTTACTGCCGGCGTAATAATGGATAACGGGTTAACTCTTGAAATATCGGTACAGGATACGGGTATTGGTTTAAATGAAGATAAGCATGAGTTTATCTTTGAGAAGTTTGTGCAAGTTGATGGTTCGTCAACTCGAGAATATGGTGGCACTGGAATTGGATTAGCTGTTTGTAAAGAGTTTGTTGAATTGTTGGGTGGCGAGGTGCGCTTAGAAAGCCAGTTGGGAATTGGCAGCACTTTTCATATTCGTGTGCCGCTTGGTCAACCTGATAATAGAGTTACTTTCCAAAGTAAATCTATTCCTACGGTGGGAAAACGTTGCGCTGTAATAGATGATTTAGAAACGACCTGTCAGTACATGCAGTTGGTACTGAAACAAGTGGGCATGGAAGTTGATATATTTTCTTCGGCAGAAGAATTGCTTAAAAAAGATCATGAAATTGAAAATTATTTTGCGATTTTTGTCGATTTACATATGCCGAAAATGGATGGTTTGGAGTTGGCTAAGGGGTTGCATGCCAGATTCGGCAAGAAATGCCCCAAACTTGCAATGATATCAGCTGCTTCAGATGAAATGACGAGCGTGCAATACCATGTGGATTTGTTTTGGAAAATATATACCAAACCCATAAATCCCTATTCCATAACGCGTGATCTTAAAATCGCAATGGGTGAACAAAAATTCAAGGAAGTTAACAGAGAAAAAATCAAAATTTTGGTTGTTGAGGACAATGAAATAAACGCGATGATAGTCAAACATATGTTGGAGGCTTATGGTCACAAAGTTGAACATGTTGAGAACGGTCAGCTCGCCGTTGAGCGAGTTCAAATGGAAGAATTTGATTTAGTGCTAATGGATGTGGATATGCCTGTTATGGATGGTTTACAAGCCACCCGGATTATTAAAAATGAGTTGCGTAAAGAAATACCTATTGTAGCGTTGACTGCGAATGCCTTCGATGCTGATATTCGAGCCTCAATTGATGCCGGAATGTCTTTTCACGTTACTAAACCTATTAACAAAGCCGTGTTGATGGAAGCGATTCAAAAAGCGCTTTCAGCGTAGAGCGATTTAGTCGGTTTGTATTGAATCGATAATGATTACAGATCTTAACTACCGACGGGGTTGAGACTGTAAAAAATAAATATCCAATTTGCCTCACCAAGCTTTTCTCAGCTAAGTACGCCCTCACGACATTTCTCTCATCAAAAGTCTTCTTATATGGGAACTGAGTTTAAGCAGTAAATTCAATGCATTTCTACGATTAATTCCTTTTCATATCCAATATTCTTTAAGGCTCAACTTATGAATTTGGATTCGGCTAAGGCTTACGCTCAGGTTCTGTAGGGTAACGGACATCATGATGTAAAAAGCGTTGAAGGAATCGTTGAAAAAGGCGTTGAATGACAACTATTGATTTGACGGTCTATGTGCTTTGCCAGTGGAATTAATGCGCTAGCGTCGTTCATACAATTGGAAGTAGGGCAGGGAAGATGAATTTAGTGTATACGACATATAAAAATACACTGTGGTTGATTCAATGTAGTTAATAAATTTAAGGTAAATTCATGTCATTGTTTAAGTCCATTAGTAACAAAGTCATGCTGGGGTATTCTGCCATATTAGTATTGGTAGTGATTGCTGCTGGCTATATGTATCACCAATCTTCGCTGATATTCGAGCAAAAAGAATACTTTGCTACCCAAACTTTACCTGCGTTGCGGGATGTAGAAGATGCTTCTGCCAATTTAAGTGCATTACAAATTGCTGCTTTCGGTCTTTACAGCACTTCTGTGAGTAGCGAAGACTTTGCCTTGAATACGCAAGAGTTTGAGGAAAATTTGAGCAAACTTATTCAGAAATTGGAGCGAATGGAGTTTGTAACCAAAATCGGTCTAAAGCAAGAATCCGACAGCGTATGGGAAGAGGTGGCGGTATTGCAAAATATCATGTCCGCAGAGCAGATAAATTGGGATGGAGCAAGAAGCCAATTAGACAGTATTCAACAAGCTGTAGGTGCGTTTAGTGACAAGTTGGATAAAGTGAATGTTCAAGCCGGTAAACTTGCAGAAGAAGCATCATCTAACATAAGTGATGAAATATCGACGATGCGGGGAGTTATCGTTTTTAGCGTACTTGCCATTGTTTTCATTACCCTTTTAGGCTTTATCTTTTCTCGACAAGGTATTGTCAAACCCATGGCAGAATTATCCGGGCAGTTAGATAATATTGCTGCAAACAATGATCTTTCCCGAGATGTTATCGTTCGCTCAACGGATGAAATAGGTGTTGCAGCGAGTAGCGTTAACACCTTGTTGACTACTTTTAGAAGCGGTAACAGTGAAATTCAAAAATCGGCTTCGGAGATGCTTGCGTCAGTGGAGAAGTTAAACCGTTCTGCTCAATTGTCTGATAGTCAGGTACTAACCTTTTCTGAGCAAGTTAAAGAACTATTGCAAAAAATTGACGCCTTGGAGGACTCCATAGAAATTAGTGCTAATCGTTCTTTAAGTGCGTCTGAAATAGCAAGAACGGGAGCCGAACAGGTTAAACAAGGAGCGAAAACCGTTTCAGCTACTTCTTCGAGTATTGCCACCTTGGCTAAGGATGTAGAGAAGTCGGCTGAGATGTTACTTAACTTGAAGCATGCTGGCGATAAAGTTGGCTCCGTTGTCAAAACCATTGCCGATATTGCAGAACAAACGAACTTGTTGGCTTTAAATGCGGCAATTGAAGCGGCAAGGGCGGGGGAATCTGGGCGTGGTTTTGCTGTTGTCGCAGATGAAGTTCGCACATTGGCATCGAGAACCCATGAATCTACCCATGAAATTAATACTATTTTGGATTCCATCGTGGCTTCTATTTCTTCTACTGTAATAACAATGGACTCAAATAAAGCGAAAGCGAATGAATCAGTTGGGCTGGTGGAAACAACGGTTACTTCATTGGATGAAATAAAGGATACGGTGCTAGCGTTAAGTAATGAAAACCATGATCTTTCTGAGCTAGCTCAAGATATTAAATCTAATGCCAATGCGATGCGCTCAAGTGTTGATCAAATTGGTGAGGCAACTGTTGGTGTGCAAGATACTAATAAGGAAACTCGTTCGGCTTCTAATCAATTATCAGAGATATCTATTTCTCTAAATGAGGTTGCGAACCGTTTTCGGGTCTAGCTTCAAGTCATTACTGCTAAGTGAAAAGCTTTTTTGTCTTATATGGAGGCAGGAAGGCTTTTCGATAAATCCGTTGTTTATTCGTTGTGACTGCGCCCGACTGTGAGTTAAAAATACGTCTGTTGGAATGCGTTAAGGAATAATTCATCGGTTGCTTTTCATACTAAAACTCATTAAGAAGTTAATTCTATGAGGTGGAACATGCAGACACATGTTGCCGTATTGCTGCTCTCTTTTTTTGTTTTATTGGGTATTTCAAGCAATGCTTGGGCTGGGGATAAATTCAAGCTGGATTTGAATGATATTCAATTATTTATAGATTTGGGTCATCACGATGATTATAAGAAGCATGCCCACAAAAAACACCACCGTAAAAAGCACAAGGAACATCGCAGATACGCCTCTAACAAACATTATACGGAAGAAATGTACTGTGATGAGCATCGCGTTTATCACCATCATCACCAAGATACCCACCATTCACATGATTATGGCAAGCGCCACCATTCCCATCATGATCACCATTCGGAAGACTCAAGCTATCAAATGAGTGGATATCATGACTACACCAGCCATTGTTGGCCAGTTCAAAAGCATGCCTATTGGAACGGGCGCAAGGCGCTAGTCGGCGGTAAAATGTGTCGAGATAGTGGCGGTAATTCTTATGTTATTCCATCCAGTCGGTATCTTATTAAGTACCGAGGCTATCGATAACTAAAAATATAACAGGATAAGGGAATCATCCTGTTTAACTTGCTGGAAAAGAGATAAATCTGTATATAGTGTCTACATCAGGGCAGTCTGAAACGGCTGCTATTAACGATAGAATAAGAGATTGATTTGTTAAGCTATAGACACGCCTTCCATGCTGGTAATTTTGCTGATTTATTAAAGCATATAGTGCAATTTGAAATTCTTCAGTATTTGCTCAAAAAAGACAAACCTTTTGAATATATTGATACTCACGCCGGAGCCGGTATTTATCAGCTGAACTCTCCAATGGCTGATAAAACACAAGAATATTTGACCGGTATTGGACGGTTTGTCGGTAATGAGCAGCATGATTTACCTGAAATACAGCCGTTTTTGGCGCATATTAACCAGTGTATTGAAGCATATTCAGCTATAGAAAAGGATCTCTACCCTGGTTCGCCAACCATTGCTGAACAGTTATTAAGGCCTCAAGACAGAGCATGGTTGTTTGAATTGCATAGTGCTGACTTTCCATTACTCGAACAACAATTCTCCAGAAATAGACGAATATTTACGCGGCAAGAAGATGGATACAAAGGGCTGCTTGGGTTATTACCATGTGCTTCTAGACGGGCGTTAGTGCTTGTTGATCCCCCTTATGAAATAAAAGATGACTACGAAAAAGTGGTTAGCGTAATTCAACAGGCTTATCGAAAAATGCCTAACGCCACATTTGCGATTTGGTATCCGGTAGTACAAAGAGACCGAATTGATTCTATTAAGGAGCAATTTGTGCAGTCTGGCGTTCGTTCTGTTGTGCAGTTTGAGTTGGGCATAAAAGCCGATACTGAATCCTTTGGAATGACCTCAGCGGGAATGATTGTTATTAATCCTCCTTGGACTTTGTTCAGCTATATGCAAGATTTACTGCCAAAGCTTGCTGCAATAATGAGCGTTGATAACAAACTGCATTACCGGTGCGAAGAATGGGTCGGAGAGTAACTCCTATTTTGGATTGTTGGAGAATGACCGGAGTTGCTTTGAGAAGCGAAAACTGTGGAAAAAGTAGCTTAGCCATCAGCACAGGCTTTAATAAGCCGGGCTGATTATTGGTTCAGATTAAATATGTTCGCAATGCAGTTTGTATTGGCCCGGTGTTAGTCCAATCATATGTGTATTGGAGAAATCGCTGCCATTAAAGTCTTGTCCAAATTGAGCATAATGGAAACTACAAAGCCCATCATCTCGGCGCAACACGATAATTCCATATATATGCCTACCTGTAACCAATCCCGTTAAGGGATGATGTTTGATATTCCAATTAACACCTGAGAAATACGAATATTCAATGGTTTCTTTCCAATGGTAGTGTTTTGCCCAACTTTTTGAGGCATGTGTAATTTGTTTTTCTAATTTGACACTTTCTAAGCCGCGCTGAGGTAAACGTTGTTGTTCTATTTTTGATTGCATGGCAGTGGATTTTCGCTGGTCCATTTCTTCCTTGGTTACGTTAGCGAATGTCGCCATTAAGTTATCAACGCTATCTTGTTGGGCTTTTTCGTTTCGGATGTCTCGAATATAGCCAATGTCTTTGGCGTATACGTTAAAATGATGATGTTTACTCCACCGTTTATTGCCATAATCCCCTTTAAATTGTGCCCAAATAAGCACGCCATCACCCACGTCGAAAACAAGATTGCCTTGTTGGTTACCATAAGTTGCTTGACCGGTTATGCCACTTTCGTCAGCTAGGTAGGTGAATAATTCGTTGGGACAGTGCTCGCAAGCCGTTGTCGATATAGATTTGGGGTTGTTATTAAAAATCACGCTCAACTTTTCATATTTCTTGCCTAAAGCCTTAACTGGTACAGCCGCATAATAATTGCCACTGCCATGCTCCATCGCTACAAGCGTACCTGTTTGCATGATGTCGAGAGATTGTTTGAGTGCAAACTCAGTTGCTTTTTTTTGCGAGAGTGAAAAGCCGAGTCCTTGGCGTGTAAATACATTGACGTAGCGTAGTGTTTGCCAAGGTTTGGAGCCAAGGCGAGAATCAGGAAGGGTTGTTATCCAAGTACTGTCGTCGTATTGAATAAGGTAAATTCCAGATCGAGAGAAGTAGATTTCTCGACCTAATGTTGCCGACGGTTCTTGTTGGTAGGTATATACAATGGAAGTACAGCCTGGATTGCAACCAGCCATTGCAATCACTTGTTGACTATTTAGCTCCCCTTTTTGAATATACATCTTGTTGGTTGGCTGTCCATTCCGACCTCTTTCTGCATTTAAAGTTTGATACATGCCATCGACATACTCCGTTGCATATACGTAACCTGTAAATAATGTGATAACCAGTGTTATGGGTAACATCAAGATCAGTTTCATCGTTTGTACCATAATTGAATTAGATCAAAACCCTATGGTGGAGCATACGGTAGCGTTATGATTTTGAGAATGAAGGAATACTGAAAACGAGTACCGGTTCACAATATCGGTGTTTAAAACGAGATAATGGTATTTTAAAAATTGATTAAAAATGGGGTTTTTAATTGAAAAAGGGCGTCAATAAAACGATGCCCTTGAATGGCCTAATAGAGTAGGGGGGAGACTGCAAGTTATGCAGTCAATTATTAGGCAAAATCTTGAAACGCTTTGTCTATTGAGGTTTTGGCGATGTGATTGGTGTAATTGCTCATGACCTTTTGGGAAATACCCAAAATAATATCCAATAACTGCTGTTTCTTGTAACCGACACTAAAAAACCTTTCTATTTGGGAATCTTCTAATTTTCCTCTTTGCTCCACCATTGCTAGCGTGATTTCACGTAAGACTTCCATTTTTTCCGTTGGTAGCGCGGAGTCGCTGCGGATGGCTTCATCAATGGCTGGATCTGCTCCCATCATCTGTGCAACCGCACTATGTGCCGGAATACAGTAATTGCAGCTATGCGCCTTATTAATGGTTTGCCAAACAATGGTAAGCTCATTTTTATCTAAAGAAGAACTTGAAAATAATTGGTGTACCCGTTGATAAGCTTTTAACAACTGTGGAGATTCCGCCATTACTGCGTGTAAATTTGGGATCATTCCGAAAGCTTCAAAGCTATTATCGAGTAATGTCTTGGAATCCGGCGGGGCAGTTTCTTTGGTATGAAGAGTGAAATTGCTCAATTTATTCTCCAACTACTTTATTATTGGCGAACAATTTATTTGAATTTGAACGCTTGTTCAAGTTAAATTTGAACAAGCGTTCAAATGGAGCAATAAATACTGATGGTTGTAGTTAATCAAGCAGTGGCAATTGAAAAAGTCACGCAACTGTTCTGGGAAAATGGTTATGCTGGTACGACTATGCGCGATATTCAAAAGGCGATAGATATGCGGCCAGGTAGCATTTATGCCACGTTTGGTGGTAAAGATGCGTTATATCTAAAATCTCTGTACTGCTACAAGTGCATGTTTCACAGTAATTTACGACGTGTTTTTTCAGAGTCAGATATTGCTTACCAAGGGCTATCCAATAGTTTGAGATTTATTATTTTACCGTCCGAAATACTCCCACCTCACATCTGTTTTTTGATTAAAACCATTATGGAACTAGAACCTCATTCGCCGGAGTTGGTTAACGCAGCAAAGCAAGGGTTAAATGAAACTCGGGCTGAGTTGGCACAACAAATCCAGCAGGTTATCAATACAACGGATCGTTCTGTTAGTAGCAGTAGTGAAGAACTGGCAGCGGTATTACAAGCGCAAATCATAGGCTTAAAGACGATGCTGAAAATAGGGCGAAGTGTCGATCAGGTTGAGGAAGATATTATTCTTTTAATGGCGTCATTATTTAAAGCTGCTTGATGTTTATTTTGAGTCTTGGCTTGTCTGTTTTTTATCACTCCCATTCGAAGAATGACTAAATCATATTTTTGATTCATCAATTTGTTAATAACACCTTCTAGATTAAAATGCTCTGATTAAAAGCATCCAAAGTATAACGATTAAACTCCTCTCAATTAAAGCGACTCTTGATAGAATAAACCCTTAATAAAAAGTGCCTTGATACTAAAATATCTCAAAAAATTTCCGGATAAATAATATCGTATCACTGGTACAATGCGGGGACTTAATATAGCCGGTATCCAATGATATAAATTACGATGGAAGAAAAGAAAAATTGGACCTTAAAAACCATTGCCGCCAAATTAAATGTATCGACGGCAACGGTATCAAATGCCTTTAATCGGCCTGATCAATTGTCAGAAAAGCGCCGTCAAGAAATCCTATCTGCTTGCGCAAAATTTCATTATTTTGGTCCCAATCAGGCAGCTCGCTCACTACGAAAAGGCAAGACTAATATCGTGGCATTAGTGTTGTCCGATAGTTTGGAATATACCGTAACAGATCCGGTCGCAAGTATGGTGATTAAGGGGATTTCCAGTCAGACAGATAAAAGCGGATACAAGCTGTTATTGTTTTCAGGAAACTCTGATTCTATCGGCAGTGTGGTGGATTTTGTTGATGGATTTATTTGCGTTGGTGCTCCCACTAATTCTAATTTAATCAAAGAGATAAAGGAAACCAGCAAGCGTGTTGTGACGATGGACTTTGACATTGAACGTAATGCGTCAGTCAGTATTGATAACAACAAAGCCGCTCACGAAATCGCTAAGCATGTATTGAACTCCCCTAAGGATCAAGTGGCGATTTTAGGGTTACGTTTACTCGATATTGCGCACACTTGTAGAGTTTATAACCTGTCGGATACGTTAGAATATACAGTTTCTCATCAAAGACTACAGGGGTACCAGCAAGCATTACTGGAAATGGGAATTAACATTACACCTGATCGAATTTGGAATATCCCTGAAAGTACTCAAGAGGTTGCGCTTATTGCCGTGCGCGAAGCATTGTCATCTACACCGCGTCCAAACGTATTGTTATGCATGAGTGACAGGATTGCACTGGCCGCGATTAGTGAGGTAAAGCGATTAGGATTGAAGATACCGGAACAAGTTAGAATAGTTGGCTTTGATGGTATTGATGAATCACGTCATTCCGACCCGGTATTGACTACAATTTGTCAAAACAGTGAACAAAAAGGAAAGCTGGTGGCCCAATACTTCATAGAAAATACAGAGAAGAAGACGGTTGTGCCCTATACCTTTCAACAAGGCGAAAGTTGTTAAATAAAGGTTGTTAAAAGTAAGGAATCTAGCCGAAATAAACAAAGGTGAATGTTTATTTCGGCATGTTAATTATCTTAATAGAACGGATTTGTTAAAACGTATACTTCAATGACCCACTTACGGTGCGTCCGTTAATGGCACGCTGACGTAAATAGTTGACAGTATTTTCCGTAATTGCACCTTCTTCAGACTCAGTGATACCGACTTTATCGAACACGTTATTAACGTTTACGGATACGGTTAGGCGTTCATTAACAAAGTATTCGCCAAAGATTCCAACGGTGGCGAAGCTAGGTAAAACCAGTTGATTGTTATCCTGGGCAAATGCTTCCGTTGTTCCAACTACATTAGCACCAATGGCAAAATGGTCGCTTGCGTAAATGCTGGATAATGAATATGCCCAGTCGGCTTGACGTCTTGGCGTATTGCCTTCCAAACTTGAATCTCTTTCGTTAGAGGCTATTTCTGCATCGGTGTAAGTTGCGCCAGCTTTGAAGCTAAGATTACCGACATCCCATGTTCCCTCTATTTCAAGACCTTGAGCATCATAATCACGCAAAAATGCGGCTAAGTCTTGCCAATCATTTGAAATTAATTCCTCTGTAGAGGTATCAAAAGCAGTGATGGCTAAGCTGTATTTTCGAGTGCCGTATTTTAAGCCCACTTCAGTTTGATTAACGGGATTAACAATATCTTCGTTTCTGGCAGAACCGTCAGGTGCTACTTTGCCAAATAATAATCGGCCTGAGTTTGCTCTTGCACCTCTACTTTTGCGTGCAAAAACGGCTAACTCATCCGAAAAGCTGTAATTGGCACCAACGGAATAGGAGTAATAATCGTAGTCGAAATCAACGATGCCTGCATTTTCAAAGTCGAACGTTGCAACGTTTCTTTCAATGGTTTGAATAATGCCGTCGCCGTTGGCGTCGAAATTGTTTTGAACTGTGTTGCCAACTTCAAAACCACGGGTTTCACCATCGTCATAACGCATACTGGCATCCAATTCCAAATCACCTAAACTTGCGCCTACAGTAAAATAAAATGCGTCAATTGTGGTGGATATATCGTAAGCACGAGTACAACAATTGCCCCACCAAGGGACGCCGTAAGCATAGGTGCCATTTTCACTGAGTTTTTCATCACCTGCATAAACATCCACAAATGCAGCGTTTCCGTCGCCAACCACATCTTGTAACAAGCTGCTCCAAGACCATGTGGTTTTTTCGTCTTGCTCTGAATGGTAATAACCAACACTAAAATGCACATCGGTGCCGCCGATATCAAAGGTTTTACTTACCTTAATATCGTTCATTAGGTTATCCAGACTGTTAATGTCGGTGTTAAATGTGTGTGTTCGCATTAGCAAACCATTGTCATTTAAGTCGGGAGATAAAAACTCACCTGCATTAGGACCCGTTGCATAGCGTGCATTTAATGCTGTGCCATTTGGAAGTGCTCCTGCAAAATCACCAGTCATTAAGTAGGAGCCGGTACTTGTTAGAATATCAGCGGTATTGCCTACTTCGGCGGTCATAAGTGAGCGAAAGGTGCCGTTGACTTTGGCAACTTTAAATTTGTTCATTACTTGCCAATCGTTGGCGAAGTCATAGGAAAACTCGAAACCAAACTGACGAACAATGGGGTGCATACCATCTTTTACATCTTCATTGACGGCCTCGTTGTTTCGGTTAAGCACAGAATAATGCCTAACGTGGTTGCCATGAGGAGTGTGATCACTAATATCGAAATTAGGAACGGATTCGTATGCCGGATTGCTATTGGTTCCGCCTGCAAGAATCGGCATTGGTAATAAACCTATAACATTGTCGTTAAGGTATTTGCCATAAAAGCGAATGTAGCCATTATCGAACTCCTTAGTTAGATTGGCTTTGATTTGGCCGCCAGATTCCCCGTCGTAACCAATATCTCGTGTACCTTCGCCTTCGCGGAAAAAGCCGCCGATATGGAAGTACATGTCGTCACTAATTTCACCGCCGTATTCAGCATCTATTCGATTGCTGTCGTAGCCGAGGCCGGTGGTTAGCTTAATAGAACCACCGCCTTCTTGACCGGTTTTGCTAATAAAGTTTATTACGCCGCCGGGGGAGTTACTGGCTAACGTGGAGGCTGAGCCACCTCGAATCGCTTCAATGTAGGAAATATTATCGTCAGCACGTAGGAAAATATCGGCATTGCCGAAGGCAATATCACCAAACTCAAGAACGGGTAATCCATCTTCCCAAAGTTGTAAAAATTTTGCACCGCCACTGGCAATAGGTAAGCCCCTTACTGCAATATTGGCGTTACCTTCACCACCTGATGCTTCTGAACGAATACCGGGTATTGAACGCAATATTTCCGCAGTAGTACGAGCCACTTTTACTGCTGGGCTGTCTATGGCCACATCGCTTACTGACACACTTGATTTTAAAACGGATTGATTGCGCGACGTCGCAGTAACAATGATTCTGTCTACTTCTTTTTCAGGAGCTTCGTTTTTAGTGTTTTGTTGTGAGGGCTGCTGGGCCAGTGCGTTCATGGAGAAAATCGCACTGATGTATACAGTGAGCACGGCGAGTTTAAAATTTGATTTGTTCATGTCCCCAAATACCTATACAGATGCTTTAGCTAAGAGCTAGGGTAAATGTTAACTTAATCAATTAAGTTTTTTCTGGCCCTAGGTCGGGTGAAGTAATAATCTTTAATGGTTAAATAATTACCTGGAGGCATTATAGAACACTTATTGCATGACTTGTAAATGGTCTATTAAGTAATTTGTTAATAAATAGATCTTTTAATGACGATCTTAATTGATTAAGATTGGTTTAAATTTGCTATGAAATGGATCGGGTATCTTGACCAACCATCCTAAGTTGTACGCTGAACAACATCGCCCACAGTTGCATTATTCACCTGCAATTAATTGGATGAATGATCCAAATGGATTGGTTTATTTAGAGGGTGTCTACCATTTATTTTACCAGTACAACCCTTCCGACAAGGTTTGGGGGAATATGAATTGGGGGCATGCTACCAGTACCGATCTCATTCATTGGCAGCAACAAGAGATCGCGATTCCTTCCGACCCTGATGGTCTTGGCTATATATTTTCGGGAAGCGCCGTTGTTGATTGGAATAATTCCAGCGGCTTACAGGTTGGGGACCGTCCCCCTCTTATTGCTATCTTTACGCACAATTCTCGATACGACTATCAAGTGCAGAGCATTGCTTACAGTAATGACCAAGGAAATAGTTGGCAAATTTATGCTGGCAACCCTGTCATTGAAAACCTGCACTATAAAGATTTTCGGGATCCCAAGGTGTTCTGGTACGAACCTGATCAGGTTTGGATTATGTGTTTAGCAGTGGCAGACCGTATTTTTTTCTATCGTTCATCTAATCTAATTGAATGGCAATTCAGCAGTGAATTTAAAAAAACGGACGGAGAAAATAAGGGAGTGTGGGAATGTCCTGATTTAATAAGGCTTCCTGTTAAGGATTTGGAATCCAACAATTCAGACAGCGATGAACAAGAACAAAAAGAACAAGACTATTGTTGGGTTTTGATCGTCAGTATAGACCGAGATGCGCCTAATACCGGGGGCTCTGCAACCCAATATATCATTGGTGATTTTGATGGCAGGCGTTTTACTACTGAGCAAAAGAATATATTGTGGCTTGACCATGGGTCTGATAATTACGCAGGTGTAACATGGTCGGATATTCCTGAGGAAGATGGTCGATGCATTTTATTGGGCTGGATGAATAATTGGGCCTATGCCGTAAAACAACCAACGGTTCCTTGGAAGGGGGCAATGACATTGCCTCGAGAGCTTAATTTAGTTAAAACAATGCTTGGTTATCGGTTGGCTTGCGTTCCTGTTCGAGAATACTCTGCGCTTATAGGGCCTAAAACTGAATCGACGAATACGTTACCCACTCTATGTAATATTGAATTGCAGCTTGATGTAGCTAGCAACAAAGCAGGCATAACATTGAAGTTGTTTAATGATTTGAGTGAAGCGTTCAATCTGCACATTAATCATCAAAATAAAGCCATTGTATTAGACCGTTCGCAAGCGGCTTTTGGTATTGATGCTCCCTCATTTATTGTTCCTTTATCAGGGCCTTTGCTTTTTCCTGAGGCCCCCGAAGAAAAACGAATTCACGTAAAAATAGTAAAAGATGTTGCGTCTATTGAAGTGTTTGTTAATCATGGGCTGGTTAGTTTTACTACCAACTATTTTACGCAATCTGAATTAGACCGGTTTTCGATCGAAGCGATTGAAGGACTTGCTGAGTTAGGCGTTTCGCAACTTGAAATTCATGAACTAAAAAGCATTTGGTCCTAATTTAGCGTGAGTTACTTGAAGTGACTTAATTGATATAGCTGGCCAATAAAGCTAAGCCAACACAGAAAGAATAAAGGAAGCGAAAATGAAGCATGCAAATAAAAGAGATTACTGGGTAATGAGCGCCTTTATGTTTACCTTGTTTATTTGTTGGTCCTTCACTTATTCAATGTTTGCTATTTGGTTGAGTCAGGCGGCAGATCTTTCTGGCGCTCAAGTTGGCATCATCTTCTCTTTAAATGCTGCTTCTGCCATGTTTATTCAACCTATGTTGGGGTATATACAAGACAAGATTAAGGAAAAACAGCATATTTTGTGGCTTAACATATTAATGTTGATGACCACAGGTGGTTTTTTTGAATTTATTTATAAACCAGCGTTAGTCGCTAATTTTTATCTTGGCGCTATTGTCGGTGCTATCTATATGTCTTTTGTCTTTCTTGCTATTGCTGGTGCCATTGAAACCTATATAGAACGAATACTAAGGCTCAACAAAATGGAGTTTGGCTCGGTGCGTACATGGGGATCTTTGGGGTGGGCGGTGGCGGCTTTCTTTGCTGGCAGGCTCATTAATATTGATCCTGAGCTTAACTTTTGGATGACATCTGTTTGTGCATTAGTCCCCGCTGCAATTTTATTATTCGCCAAAATCCGTATTCCAGCCAATGTTCAAGATCATTTTAATTCCGCTACTAAAGTGACATTTGCGGATGTAACCAATCTTTTTAAATTAAGAGATTTCTACTTTCTTATGTTTTATGTATTGGGGGTAAGCTCTGTTTACATTGCTTATGACCAACAGTTTCCCGTTTTTTTTGCTGCTAGGTATCCTACCATCGAAGAAGGGAACACCATGTATGGTTACCTAAATTCAGCGCAGGTGTTTCTTGAAGCTATTGTTTTTTTTATGGCCCCGAAAATTGTGAATAAACTTGGCCCCAAAAATGGATTATTGCTGGCGGGTGCAATAATGGTGTTACGTATTTATGGTTCGGCCTTGGTCGATTCGTTGTATTTGCTTTCTGCCATTAAAATGCTGCACGCCATTGAATTGCCTATATTAATGGTGTCTATGTTTAAATATTTAAATAACAATTTTGATGATCGTTTATCTTCAACGCTATATCTGGTGGGGTTTGCACTAGTGACTCAGGTGGGTACTATTATTTTGTCGCCAATTGCAGGCATTATGTATGACGCTATTGGTTTCAAAGACAGCTATATTATGATGGCTACGACATCCGCTGTGTTTTTGTTTATCTCTGTGAAATTGCTTATTGCACATTCGCCGAAGCAAGAGGCATTAGCTTAATATTGCGGGATGGTTTTTTAGGATTGTCACGTCGAGTTAGTTAATACAGCTTTGCTAGAAACCACTTCCCTGTGGAACTTCTATTATTTGTTATTTAATGCCATTTAACGGGTTCTAGAATCGATAGCTCACGCTGCCACCTACCACTCTTGGGTGAGGTCTTAAACGAATACCTGAAGCGCCAAAGTTCTCTTGTGTTCCGGTGTAGTATTCTTCATCGAACATGTTTTGTATGTACACATTAATTTGCCAATTTTCCATGTCGTAACCCAATCTAAAATTCACAATGTCGTAGTCTGGGCTGCGATAAGGGAATTCACCAAAAGGCATTGCTCGGATTAGTCCTGAATTGGGCGAGGGACCGCGAGTTTGTAAATTGGTTAAGCCTTCCACGTCGGAATATTGTCCGTCTCGATAAATGTATTCCAATCGCAACCAGGCGTCATTATCACCAATTTCCATGTGATATTCAGCGGCTAAACTAGCGGTAATTTTTGGTGCTTTGGGTAGTTCCAATCCTTGTAAATTGACTATAAATCCGCCAGTGATTTCAGCGGAGGAGTCACTGGTTATTTCAGTATCCTGATAGCCAAACGAAGCCATTATTTCCAAATTGGAAGTTACGGCAGCTTGCAGTTCCAATTCAACACCCGTGGCTTCTGCATCTTCCACATTAACGGTTTGTTCAAAGTTGGAAGACAGATCGCCCGGAGTTAGAAAGCGAAAAGACTCAAGTTGTAAGTCATCCCATTTCAAATGATATATAGCCCCGTTAAGTCGAATGCGGTTGTCCAATAAATAAGATTTAAAACCAGCCTCAAAATTCCATACCGTTTCTTTGTCGTAAGGGACAGAGAAGCCGGGAGACCCGTCGGCATTAGTATTGTTTCCTGTGCTGGTTCCACCGGCTTTATAGCCTTTTGAAACTGTGGTGTATAGATTAAGATTTTTGCTCCACGAGTAATTTAGAACTAAACGAGGAGAGAAGTCTGAAAATGATTCTTCAGCAGATACAGTGGGGCGTGGAACATTAATAAAGCTAGGGAAGAAAGCCGGATTATCTGGACCACAAGCACAACTAGGTGCAGTACCAAATGCCGATAGGCTGTTGCTAACATCATCTCTGGTGTAACGAGCGCCAACAATGGCTTCTAGGTTATCGCTTAACTGCCAACTATAGTCAGCAAACAGGGCTAGGCTTTCTACGTTAAATTCTCGAGTGTTCAATAACAGGCCGAGATTGTCGGGAAACGGAGGCAAAAATCCGATGTCGTTTAAAGTGGCGGTTGAAGCGGAAGAAACGGCGACTTTATTACGTTGTTCTTGCTCATCTTCGGCGTACAGTACACCTACAACCAAATTGGCATTTTGCAAGCGTTTTTCCATGCGTAATTCGGTGCTCCATGAAAAGCCGTCATAGTCATTTTCACGTTTTAGTACATTAACACCACCCAATAAATCATTGTCGAATAAACGATCTAATCGCGCATTGATAAAACCTGTAATCAATTTAATATCAGTGGTGCTGTTTAATTCGTGATGAACATTGATGATACCAATGGTTGACTGGTTATCGGTGAATTCATTTAAATCTCGGCTAACAAGGGTGCGATTATTTGGGTAAAAACCTGTTCCGGGATCAATGGCTGAACCAATGCCTAAAGTGTCTGCCGTGTCTAAATCCAATACACCGGAAGGCACGTTTTCATCGTGGCCCTGAGATTCGTCGGAATACATAAAGGTGGTGTTGATTTTTGTGCGATTGGACACATCCCATTCGGTGTTTAAGCGAGCCATTAAGTATTCATGACCGCTGTCTGGGGTGCCTGACAGTGAGGCATTGTTTTCGGTGGCTCCCGGGCACAAATCGGTATCGTTACCTTGGGCACAAAGGTTCTCTATTAATCCTGAGCTATCTTCATACATTACGGTGCCGCGCATTTTGAAGTTTTCTGCAACCGGAATATTTAAGATGCCAGTAAAATTGGCTTGTTCACCCGCGTCCTTGAATTTTTCGCCACCTACAATTATTTGGCCTTCCAATTCGTCTGTAGGTTTGCGTGTGGTTAGGTTTAGCACACCACCTAATGAGTTCCGTCCAAAGTAGGTGCCTTGAGGACCGCGAAGAATTTCGACTTGGTCTAAATCGGGCAGTTGCGGATTGGGGACTTGATTGGGCACGGATGCAACACTAAAACCGTCCATATAGACACCGATTGAATTGATAAAAGCGGTTTCGCCAGTGACTAGATTATTGATGCCACGAATGCTGATACCCATACCTCGGCTGCCGGATTGCCCATCTTCTGTAAAGCTCACATTAGGAGTTTGCGCTAAATAGTCGGTGGCATTACGAATATTGTAACGTGCAATTTTTTCGCCACTGAACGCAGTAATACTGATAGGAACATCTTGAATATTTTGTTCTCTACGTTGCGCGGTTACGGTAATTTGTTCTAACTCTTCAGCGTCGGTATTTTCTTGGGCGTTGACAAGAGGTGAGCCGAGTGGCGTAAAAACGCCGCCAATATAGGTCGTTAGCAAAAGAGCCGGGTAAAAACGGTGGTTGTGTGTCATTGAATTATTCCTAATGCAGCTACTAAGAGTTTTAAAATTAAGTACTTATGCTGGACTTAATGTGCGGTGTACATGAGTGTCCGATTTACGAAGCAGGCTTAGGATAAGGATAAATTAGCAAGATGCAAAAACAATTGGCAATAAATAATACCGGTTGATGACAAAAACACCCTTTTTAGTTTTCCTCTTGGCGCAAAGTGAGTATTTCAAATCCAGTTTCAGTAACTAAAATAGTGTGTTCCATTTGCGCTGAAAGCTTTCTGTCTTTGGTGATTACTGTCCATCCGTCTTTTAATATTTTTATTCTGCTATCACCAATATTTATCATGGGCTCAATGGTAAAAACCATGCCCGGGGCCAGAATTACGCCGCTATTGCCATTGCGGTAATGCACGACTTCTGGTTCTTCGTGCATTTTTGCGCCGATGCCGTGACCACAAAAATCTCTGACAACATTATAACGATAGGTTCTGGCATGTTTTTCGATGGCATTGCCAATATTGTCTAATGGTATGCCGGGTTTTACTTGGTAAATACCTTCGTACAAGCATTCTTTGGTGGCTTGGATAAGGCGTTTGGCAATAACGGATGGTGCACCAACTGTGAACATTTTACTTGTATCACCATGATAACCATCTAATTCGACCACTAGGTCAACGTTTACAATATCGCCACTTTTTAATGCTTTATCATCCGGAATACCATGGCACACAACATGATTTACTGATGTGCAGATAGATTTTGGGAACCCGCCATAGTTTAAACAGGCTGGCCGAGCATTGTTTGAAACGATGAAGTCATGGCATAGCTTGTCTAATTGATTGGTGGTCATTCCAATGGATATTTCATTGGTGATCATTTCTAAAGTTTGGGCGGCTAGTTTGCTGGCAGCTCGAATCTTCTCAATCTCGGTTGCTGATTTAATATATTGCTGATTGACTTTTTGAAGCATGGATTTGACCTGTACCAGTGCGCACGCGCGAAAAAAATAAATAAAGTAATATAAAGGGGAAGGGTATATCAATGATCGAAAATTTGCATTTTTTGGAAGTAAAAACCTTTATGTTAAAAAGGCTTCTACTTCCTCTAATGTCGTTATTAGCCTTAAGCCGTCTTTCGTGGTGGTTAATTGCTCTCGTTTAAAAAGATTATTCGCTTAATTCAAAGTAATCAGAGCTAAGGAAAGACTTGGTTCTTACTCGCATGCGGTCATGGAATAATTTAATTGCAGGCCAAGGCTGAAAACAAACCGTCATCTTAGCGACTTTGCCTTCAGCGTTCATTTGGATCAGGTTGGCGGCTTCGATTCGAATACCTGAGACTGATACATTCCAAAGGCTTAGCATAAATGGGCCTGACATTAATCGATGGTGATATTCTCTTGGGCCGTAGGTAGCCGAAGCATGGCCGATCGCTGTTGTTACCAATTCTTTTCCTTCTAACCCCTTTAAAACGATAGGCGCTTCGAATACCACATTATCGGCAAGTACGATGCCTGGAGGAAGTTTAGCGTCTAGTTCTTCAGTTGGGTCGTATTCTGGCGTACTGGTGTCAGTGCCTGGTGGAAAGTCCCAGCCGTTATCATCCATCAAATCTTTTGAAAGTATTTTTACTGCTTCGCGCCATTCTCTGGTTGCGGGAAAGGTATTTAGCATAATACGGACTTCAGTGCCTTGGTCAGTTACAACCACGGCTGTTATGCCTTGAACCGTTCTTTGGTTAAAGTTAAGTGCCCAACACTTGGCAGCTACCTCGTCGCTCAAAAAGGATTGCGTAATTTCAATGTCTTTAACCGGCTTGTGTATTAGGCCTGCTAGGGATTTGGTTTGGTCATAGCCACTTATCGATTGACACGAAAAAGGGTGTTTGAATGACACCGAATCTTGCGCTGAAATATTGAGTTCATTGAGCAGTTCGGATACGTATACATCATTGGTATTCATTTGCGTCATGAGTGTTTCCAATTGATAAAAAGGGTGAATAAATGGTCGTTTACTAGGCCATTATCAGGAGGCATCATACATGAGTTTTATTACTGAACTAGCATCAAAGGATAAATTATTATTAATTGATTTCAGGAAAGTATGTTGATTTACATTTATATGCATGTAAAATTCATCGCTGAAGTTTTCTTGTCTATCAATCGCTTAAACTTAGTTGGAATATATGATGGGTAACGAATTTTGCTTTCATTTGAAGTTGCGCCAAGCGGATCGGTTGCTGACCAGTTATTATGATGCTTTTTTGCGTGATTATGATTTAAAAATTACACAATTTTCCATTTTAAGATGCTTATGGTTTCACGAAAGTCCCTCCCATAAAGAATTGGAAGGGCTGTTGGTATTAAATCAAACCACCTTAACTCGAAACTTAAAATCACTCCTTACTTCTGGGTACGTTGTCAGTACGCCATGCGATAGAGATCAAAGAGTCAAGTTACTCAGCTTAAGTAAAAGCGGTAAAGCGTTGTATAAGCAAGCTTCAAAGAGTTGGCAATTAGCGCAAGAGAACGTAGCGAAACAACTGGGGGATGAATTAAGCACACAGTTGTTCAATGTGTCCGATACCCTGCAAACACTCAATTCTGCTGATGCAGTTATGGCCCGGTAGCACCAGTAGCACGCTGCTTAACAGGAGTTTTAATGAAAGATTCGTTTATTTTGACAGGAATTAACCGGCCTTGGGCAAGTCTCATTTTGGGATTGGTTCTAACGGTTGTTGTTGCTACTGGCTTTACGAAGCTCTACAAGGATACTAGGGCTGACGCGTTTTTGTCCCAAGATAATCCTGTTTTGGTTTATAAAGATAAAGTTAAAGAAATTTTTGGATTAAGTGATCCTGTCGTTATTGCCATTGAAGATAAGTCGGCTGCGGGAGTGTATAACCTGCAAACGTTAGACTTGATACAACAAATTACGGATATGGTTAACGATCTGCAAAATGTTAACGAAGATCGGACCATGAGTTTAGCTATCGACAATAATATTGTCGGCGACGCTGATGGAATGAACGTGAACCCATTTTATGATTTGCTAGATGAGGGGGGGCCGCAGGAAATCAAAAAGGCGATTCAAAATTTCCCGCTATACGAGGGCATGCTGGTTTCTTCTGATGGCAAAATGACCCTGATTGTTGCCGAATTAATGAATGATGATCAGGCACAAGTTACCTATAAGGAAATCATGGAGTTTGTGGAGCAACTGGACAAGCCTGATTTTGTGAAAATTTATGTGGCTGGTGAGGGTGCTGTTTTAGGCTATTTGAGCCATTATATTGACCGCGATGCGAGTCGCTTGAACCCTCTTGGGTTACTACTGATTACCATTATGCTCATCGTTGCTTTTCGTCGCATATTACCTGCGATTTTGGGCAACGTTGTTATCATCGGAACGGTTACGATTACTGTTGGATTAATGGCCCATAGTGGTGTGCCATTTTTCGTTATTACCAATGCGATGCCGGTTATTCTGATTGGTATTTCCATTGCAGATTCCATCCATATATTTAGCCATTACTATGAATGCCAAGCTAAGCATCCAGATTTATCCACTAAAGAATGTATTCAAGAATCGGTACTGACCATGTGGAAACCAGTCACTCTGACGACGATCACAACAATGGCGGGTTTTTTCGGTTTGTATGTGTCTGCCTATATGCCTCCATTTGAGTACTTTGGTTTATTTACCGCAATTGGAGTATTGGTTGCGTGGTTCTATTCTATTTTTGTTTTGCCTGCTCTTATCGTGCTGCTTAAACCTAAAGTTAATAAAAAGTGGGTTAAGCTTCAGCAAGAAAGTGGTAATGATATTTTCGCCAAATTGATGATATTGATAGGCCGAATTGCAACGGCTAAACCTATCATTACGGTTGCATTCTTTGTGTTGATATCTTTGTTCGGGTTAAAACTTAGCAGCGATTTAGTGGTGAATGAAAACCGCATTGATTCGTTTCAAACCGATGAACCTCTACACATTGCTGACAAGGCCATTAATTCCCATTTAGAGGGAACTAATACCATTGATATTGTGATAGAAACCAGTCAAAAAGAAGGCATTTTCGATACCCGTTTACTTCGTCAAATGGAAGCTTTGCAAGTTTATGCGGAAACGCTGCCACATGTTAATGGTTCTATGTCCGTCGTGGATTACTTAAAGCAAATGAATAAATCCCTTAACGAGGGCAATGCCAATTATTATAAATTGCCTGATACCCGAGATCAGGTTGCCCAGTTTTTTCTAATTTATTCCGCCAGTAGTGATCCAACCGATTTCGATAATTTGGTGGATTATGATTATCGAATGGCGAATATTCGATTGAATTTGGATACGTCAGAATTTGTGAAAACCAAATCCGTAATTGAAGATTTGCAAAAGTATCTGGATGAACACTTCGTGGATGCGAATGCTACTGCCAACCTAAGTGGGCGAGTAACAGTAAATTATCACTGGATTAAAGATTTGGGCCATAGCCATTTTCTCAGTGTTGTTATTGCGTTGGGTTGCGTTTTGCTTGTTTCTGCTTTGCTATTTCGCTCCATTCCTGCCGGTATACTAGCTGTATTGCCTGTAGCTAGTTCGATTTTGGTGGTATACGCCGCAATGGTTATTCGCGGTGTAGATTTAGGTATTGGCACATCCATGTTTGCATCAGTGGCTATTGGATTAGGTGTCGATTTCGCAATACATACTATCGATAGGCTCAAAACATTGCTTCAGGAAGGGGATGGTAGTGTTCAATCATTGCTCGATAAACTGTACCCGTCAACCGGACGCGCTTTATTGTTTAACTACTTGGCAATTGCATTTGGGTTTGGCGTTTTGATCAGTTCTAAGGTTGTGCCTCTGAATAATTTTGGCACCATTGTCGTGCTTGCCGTTACCATGAGTTTTATCACTTCCGTTGCGCTTATTCCTGCAATTGTCATGTTGTTTAAACCCCGTTTCTTCTTTCCAAACAAAGATGTTGATGAGGAAATTCTTCCTTCAAGTAATGGAAAACTGGCTCGAAGCGCATCTCTTCTCCCTGCTTTGTTGTTAGGCACGTCTTTACTGGGGTTTTCAGCAGATGGCCAAGCTCAGGAAAAAATGACCCAAGACGAATTGGATGCCAACATGATCATGCAAAAAGTTGATCAGGTAACGGAAGGTCATCATCTTATCAGTAAGATAAAAATGACCATGATTAATAAAAAGGGCGATGTAAGAAATAGAGAAGCGACGAGTTATCGGAAAAATTATGGGGAAGAGAAACGTACTTTTTTGGTATTTCGAAAGCCCGCTAATGTGGATGGAACCAGCTTCTTAACTTACGATTATCCCGATGCAGGCAAAGATGACGATCAATGGTTGTATCTACCTTCTTTACGCAAAGTGAGACGTATTTCAGCTTCGGATCGCGGTGATTATTTTCTGGGAACTGATTTTACTTACGAAGACATCAAAAAGTCGGGCAAGCTCGAGTTGGCCGATTTTAATTTTAAGCACTTAGGAAAGGAAACCCTTACCGTGGATGGAAACCAAATTGAGGCGTTTAAAATAGAAGCGAAGCCGAAAGACAAAGAACTCGTGAAAGTGCTTGGTTTTGGCAACAGCCAACTATGGATAAACCCAAACAATTGGGTCATTGTAAAAGCGGATTATCAAGATCGTAAAGGCCGGGAATTACGCACCTACACTGCTACTAATGTGCGTCAAGTAGAAGGTATATGGACTAAACACACTTTAGAAGTAACCAATCACAAAACTGGACATTATTCCAAGTTTGAAATATCAGACATAGATTATCATTCGTCTGTAGAAGATAACCGATTTAATAAACGAGCCATGAAAAAATCCTAGAGAGTTATGATTCGCACTTTGGTAAAAATAAGCGCAATGAGAAAAGCATTTATATTGTTGGCATTGGTTCTGGTTTCAAATGGCTCGTTTGCGGAAATTAAATTTAACGCATTTTTGGAATCAGAAGTGGGTTACAACTTTAAACGTGAAGAGGTGAGTAAAGCCGAAGGCACATTAAAGTTGGAGTTTGATGGAAGCTTGGGAGAAAGCATAGATTACACCTTTATTCCTCGAGTTCGATTTGATTTTGATGATTCACTGAATCGTCTGGGTAATCGTATTCCTAGCTATTCATCAATGAATGGTTCAATTAGCCGTAGCGCTGATGTGGTTTTGGAAATCGCTGAAGCTTATGCCGAGTTTGAAGCTTGGGATGGGTTTTGGACTATTGGCAAACAGCAAGTTGTTTGGGGTGAAGCCGACGGTCTTAAAATACTGGATGTAGTTAATCCTCAAGACTTTAGGGAATTTAATCTGGATGACTTTGAAGATTCGCGTATTCCTACCTGGATGATAAACGCTGAGTTTGAATTGCCCGTGTTCGATGAATCGACATTGCAATTTCTGCTGATTCCGGACATGACATTTAATCGCTCAGCGGATAGGGGAACTGAATTTACAATTCGTTCGCCTTTTTTTAGGCCTCCACCCTTTCCTGGCATGCCGGTTAATTTACTTCGGTCGGAGCATCCATCAGGAAAATTGGAAGCTGGTTTACGTTGGAGCTTGTTTTTGGATGGTTGGGATCTTAGCTTCAATTATTTGAATCACTTCCATGATTTGGCCGTGGTTTATCGGGATATCACGTCCGATGGCCATTTGAATATACAACCAACCTATCAGCGTAATAATTTGATAGGTATGAGCGCAAGCAATGCGTTTGATGATTGGGTGTTGCGATTGGAGTTAGCGTACAACTCCAGCAATTACCATTATGGACGAGGTCCAGCTTCCAGGGGCGTGTTTAATAGTCCAGCTATTAACTCTGTTGTAGGTTTGGATTATCACGGCTTTAGCGACACGCTTGTTAGTTATCAGTGGTTCCAGACGACATTAACAGATTACACCGATAATATTTTGCGAAATAGGGTCAATATGGTTCATTCCATTATAGTTCAACAGGACTTTTGGAACGATACATTGACCTTAAAATGGTTTGGTTTGTTCGATCATCAAAGTAGTGATGGTGAGTTACGAGCAGAAATTTTGTACCGCTATTCAGATTCCCTTTCTCTATGGGCTGGTGTTGATTGGTTTTACGGGCGTAGAGAAGGTTTGTTTGGAGAATTCAACGAGAACGATAGGTTGATACTGGGTTTTAAATACGGGTTGTAACCCAAGAGGCGAAAAATGAATGTAATTGACTTGCTACGTATTAAAAATAAAATATTGGGCGTTTTTATGCCTGAAACCGTTGCACGTGCTAATGCTAATCTATTTTTATCTCCTAGACGATTTAAGTTAAAAGATTGGGAATTGAATGCAGAGCAAAGCTGTCGCCGAGTTAAGTTTGGTGAAGAGCTTAGTGCTGCTTGTTGGGGCAATGGTGATAAGAAAGCATTATTAGTACATGGTTGGGAAAGCCGTGCCACCCAAATGTATGAGTTGGTAAAACCACTGGTTGCCAAAGGTTATACTGTTATTGCCATTGATGCGCCTTTGCATGGTCATTCTAAAGGTACGGAGTCTAATCCTTTAGCTTTTGCTCGCGCCGTTGTTTCTGCCAGCGAGGAATTGGGACCATTTGATGCCGCCATTGGTCATTCTATGGGGGGAGCCTCTCTCTCTATTGCAATGGAGTCTGGAGTGCGCTTTAAACGTAGTGTATTAATGTCGTCTCCTTCTTGTCTGTATAACGTGCTAATGGCCTTTGCTCGCTTTATGGGGCTGTCTGAAAGGTGTCAGCATCGTTTTGTTAGAAACATTGAAAAAAGGGTTGGGCGACCTTCCAGAGAATTGGATGTAGGACGTGTTTTTTCCGACATTAAGCCTGATGCCTTGTTGGTTCATGCCGAAGACGATCAAGAAATTCCTCATCACTCTATGATGGACATTGCCAAGGCGCACCCTGATTTAAAAACCCATTCAGTTACGGGATTAGGGCATCGTAAAATTTTGCGGGATACTGAGGTTGCTGAACTGGTTGCTAGATATATTGAATCCGGTAAATTGGACGATGAGCAACCTGAACCGAATAGGGAACTTGAGACCGCCGGATTGTAAGGGAAGTGATGGCGGTGAGAGCTGACATATTTACTAAGGTTTGGATTTGATGGCGTTAGCTTTGCTTTGAGAGCTTTCAAAGCAAAGCTAAAAGAGAGATTCTACGAATTCAATCTGCGAGCTAGCCTGAACTAATACAGCTTATCGATAGCTATTAGTGAGTTAAGCGACTTCTTCGTATTCAATAAAATCCATTTTGGAAACGCCACATTCAGGGCAATACCAATCATCAGGAATGTCTTCAAATCGAGTGCCGGGCTTAATATCTTCTTCTGGCATGCCAAGGGCTTCGTCATAAATCCAGTTACACACTTCACAAATATATTTCTTCACTATTTACTCCACTCAACTCGGTAAAAATACGTTATTTTAGCTGTAAATTTCAACCGCTATAAACAAATCAGACACATACAAATAAAGGGCTAATCTTGCATGATTTTATTATGCTGTTTCGGTATGCGGGGCGGTAACGTCATTGCTAAAGAACTCTGCAATGGCATTATGCACGTCGCGGCTGGATAACACTCTGACATGTCCCAGACCATTATCGAACAATAGCGTTTTGGCTTGGGGCAGTACGCTGGCTATTTTACCTGCATGACGGCTGTTAACAATAGGATCATCATTATCATGAATAACCTGCACCGGAACGTGCCAATTCTTGCCATGCAATCCCACATCCCAATGACTTACAGGAACGCCGTTATCACGTAATAATTGCGCCAGTATCTCTTCCCGTATCCTATCTTTCAACTGCATAAAACTCCCGCTCCAAATGTTTAATACATCCATAAGCGAGTAGGGGGTTGAAATCAGGGTGACACATTTAATTTGGGGGTTACCGGTAGAGGCGGCCATTGCAACAATCCCACCCAGAGAATGGGCAATGACGCGAGTAACGTCACCTAATTGCTGAATAACCATTTTGGTCGATTCAACGTATTCCCACATGGTGGAATATTCACCTTCTGAACTGCCATGGGCAGGCCCATCAAACGTGGCCACTCGATACCCTTGTTCAAGCAATTTGGGAACAAAACTAAACATACTGCCACATTCTGCCCCCCAACCATGCACTAATAAAACAATCTCTCCCTCGTCACCCCACAAGTAAATATTTTTCACTTTGCTGGTAGGATCGGAAATCGTAATGGCTTTCGCCCCTATCGGTGTGAAAGCCTTTCGATGAGGATTGGCTTCATTACGTGATTGGGTGAATAGCTTGGTGGCTATTTGCCCAGCTTTTTTAGGCGCTATCACGGAAAGCACTTGTAGTCTAAGCTTGCCTAAGAAACGCCTTACATTACTCATCTATGGCTCCCGCTAGGTTTGGCTAGGTTGTTTATCAACGGATCTATTTGCTTCACCTACGCTTTGGTAGTAACCCGTTTTGGGGTCATAGAAGTGACATCGAGTAACGATATTCCACAGTATTTTGAACGTAAAAGGCTTCTCACGAATCATTCCAGGGTAGGCTTGTTTTAAGGCTTCTTGTGCTTTTGGTAAATTGAAAAATGGCACCGTTGGCGAAGCATGGTGAGCCGCATGCACAGAAATATTGTGCGTTAGGAACAACAACCATTTAGGATAAAAATAATCTGTGGTTAGCAATATACGACTGCCATTTAACGACCAATTATCTCTGTCCAAAAAGGGCACGTCTTCAGCGGTATGGTGCATTAACGTTGTAATGCTAAACCAAATATGGGTGCTGACAAGTGGCAACACAAAATACCAAAGCAACCCATTTATACCGGTGTAATATATCAAGCTTGCGGCGATAATTGCGCCAACAATGAAGATAAACGCCATTGAGCGACGTACTTCGTTACGCTGTTTCTTTTGTGGGTAAAAGGTCGGGCGAAATGCCGATACCCACCAGTAATGAATGGTTCCAGCCCAAAACCCAATTGAACGGGTGAATATATAAGCCAGTCGATTGGAAAGAGGCATACGGTCGTAAACCTCTTTTGATACAGGACGCCAATCGGTATCCATTTCCAGATTATTGGTAGAGCCGTGGTGCATATTATGCACGTGACGCCATGAATGGAATGGATATAACAATGGGATCAGCGATAGATGACCAACAATGTAGTTCAAGGTTTTACTATTGGAAAACGAGCCATGACCACAATCATGAGCAATACAATGCAGACCCCAGCCACCTAATCCGGCAGAGATCAGGAATAGCACTGAAATAGCCCAATGCGGTGCATAAGCAACGCCAAAAATGCTACCAAGGTACAGGCTATAACTAACCAAAAAACCCGTCATAGATTTAAACACGTTCTTTTGATATAGCTCTTTTGGTATTGCTTTACCAATAGGCGCTTTTTTTAGCGATTCGATACGCTCTATATACTGTTTATAGTTTTCATCAGCATATAGGGGTAATTTGGCTTCACTCATAGCGTTTCCCTCTAGGCGGTGGTAACCGAATTAGCAATTTCTTTGGCAACATCGTCAATACAGCCGTTTTCAAAGAACAATGCTGGAGACAGACGTAATTCCACAACTTTTTCAAGTTCGCCGGTTACTCTAACCGCAAACATGGAATCTAAGCCGTAGTTTTCAAATGGTGTGGCTGAATCAATCTCAGACACATCTTTTTTTAGATGATTTGCCATGCGAGATAACAACCAGACTTTAATGGCTTCTTCATCGCTGCCATTAATTACAACGTTTTCTTGGTCGTTAAACATATTTTTAATTGATTTAATTAATCCCATTGCAGTGATACCTATAGCTACTTAGTTGATAATTTTTTGATGCTGGCTTCGTTAGGAAAACGTAGATCCCATACCAACCCGAATTTACTCATAATCGCCAATATCCATCCCGTTAGGTCTGGTTCATACCAATAAATGGAATGGCGATAATTAACGGGAAAGGCGTGGTGATTGTTTTGCAAACCTTCACCAAAGGCTAAAATAGCCACAATCCAGTTATTTTTACTTTGATCATCAGTGTCAAATTGACGGCTGCCATAACGATGAGAAATCGATCCAACCATCCAGGCTGATTGATTGGCACAGAACATACGCGCCAGTCCGCCGAAAATAAAACCGATCCAAGCGCCTAGAAAATCCCCTGTAATTAATCCGCCGATAATGGCAGGAATAGCAAACCCCAGAACTACCCAAAATAGGTAATAACGATGTACGAAGAAGTATGCAGGGTCTCTTAATGTGTCTTTTGCATAATGATTCCAAGCTGAAACATGGCGTGAAAGCATCCAGGGCATATGGCTGTACCACAATCCAACCCATTTGTTTTTATGCAGGTTTGGCGTGTGCGGGTCGCCTTCTTTATCACTATAAGAGTGATGACGACGATGTTGAGAAACCCAATAATATAATGGTCCTTGAGCGGCCATTGACCCCATTACCGTTAAAATAATTTTCATGGTGTCACTGGTCTTGAATCCAGTGTGGGCTGCTAGCCTATGTAGCCCGGCAGTTACCCCAAACATATGCACAAAATACATGACTCCGAACAGCCACCATGCCCATGCTGGTATTTGTAATTGCCAAAGCAAACGTCCTGCTTCAAAGGTGCCTAGAAGTGGGATGATCATTACCCCCATGGCAAAAGATTTTTGCAATTTCGCAGCCGTTCCTTCGAGGCGTGAAACCCCTGGGGCGGACGCTTGCAGATCGGCCGGATCGACGTCTTGTGTATTCATAGTGATTGTTCCTTTTGACCAGCTTTGCGTTGATATCGTTTGATGTTACTTGCCATGCCAATCAATCCTAATAACTCAATGAACATACCGGATAAATCCAGTTGCCATTTTGATTGATGATCATTGCGAGCCCCTAATGGATAGGCGTGATGGTTGTTATGCCAAGACCCTCCGACGGACGGAATACATAAGATCGCAAGGTTACGACTGTTGTCTTTTACCTTGTGTGGTTTACTTCCGAGTATGTGACAAATGGAGTTAACCGACCAAGTCACGTGATCAAGGAGGAATATTCTAAATAAGCCTCCCCAAATAAACCCGTTAAAAGCCGCTTCCCATGAACCGCCAATGAGTCCACCGAGTAAAGCTGGTAGTGCAAGCCCAAGAACGACCCAAACCATATAGCTTTGGTTAATTTTGATCATTTCTCTACGGCGAATGAGGTCTGGGGCGAATTTGGCCCAACTGGCAAGTTCATTTGCAAATAACCAACCAACGTGGGCAAAGGCAAAACCTTTTACTCTACCGGTGATATTTTTGCCGTGAATCAAAGGGGAGTGGGGGTCGCCTTCAATATCAGTAAAGGCATGGTGTTTTCTATGAGTTGCGGCCCAAAATAAAACGGGGCCTTGAGCCGCCATGGAGCCGAAAATTCCTAACAACCAAGTCGTAGCCGTGTTTCCTTTGAACGCATTATGTGAAAAATAACGATGAAAACCTGCTTCAATACCAAGAGCGGTTGAAAAGTAGAAAATACCAAGCAACCACAAATCAACGGTGCTGACTAAACCCGCATAAAGTTGATAGGCAGCAATAACTGCACCTAATGTTGATATGCCTACTGTTAACATCGCGACAATTCGTGTGATGTTATTCGACGCTATTGCGGGGTTTGCTCTTTCTCCCGCTTTAATTGAATCTTCAAGCGGTGGTGTTTTCTTGGATTGTTGATCCCGTTGAGCACTGTTACTTGCTGTATTCGTCATTGTTTTACTCGCCCCTTTACTGACAGTCATTTTTTGCTCCTTTTAAAAGCGCGTAATGTGCCGTTGAGCCATGCGTCTTTGCACGCAAAACGCTGTACTTTGCCACTGGTGGTTCTAGGTATGGTTAGTTGTGGGCCAATGAAAACCTGTTCAGGGGCAACACTAAACTCTGAAGTGACCGCGGCGTGAATGGTGTCTTGAATGGATTTGATTTGGGCTTCGTCTGGCCGACCTTTTACTTCGACCACAACAACTAACATTTCGGTATCTTGTTCCTGTACCGAAAATGCGGCGGCAAAAGCGCCAGCCATATCCTCCGAGGCTTTCAAGGCACAACGTTCAATGTCTTGTGGATATAGGTTTCGACCACGAATAATAATGACATCTTTAATTCGCCCGGTAATGTACAGCTCATCAGCGTGGTAAAATCCTAAATCGCCAGTTCTATAGTAATTATCGGGTCGATTAGGGAGTTGATTCCCAAAAGCGACTTTATTCAATTCGGGTCTGTTCCAGTAACCTTTTGAAACGCTGGGGCCAGCTATCCACACTTCGCCAATTTGCTCTTCATCCAATTCATGATGTTGCTCTGGGTCAACTACTCGAACATCAAGCTCGTTTCCTAGCTGTCCGCAGCTAACCACATTAGTTGCTTCATCTGGGTTGGTGGTAAGTTCCGCAATACCCTTATCCAAAGCTGACCGACTAAAGGTTTGATGATTAAATTTACGGCGCTCAGGTTTACCACTTACAAATAGTGTGGTTTCGGCCATTCCATAACATGGGTTTACCGAGGTTTCAGGCAAGCCGTGAGGAATGAATTTTTTCTCGAATGCAAGCATGGTTTCAGTATTGATAGGTTCGGAGCCGCAAAATATTTCTCTGGCACAGCTTAAGTCTAATTGCGCCTCTTCTAGTTCTTGCTCACTGATGGCATCGACACATAGCTGAAATGCAAAATTTGGTGCGCCAGTGGTGGTTAACCGGTGGTCAGAAATAAGCTTTAACCAACGCAGAGGTTGCTGTACAAAATGCATGGGAGACATAAATACTAAGGGAAAACCGGCATACAGAGGTTGCATTATTCCGCCAAGCAATCCCATATCATGATACGGCGGCAACCAAATGCAGCCTTTGCGTGCATTGTGTGGACCCAACCATTTATAAATAGCTTCGCTGTTTTTCACGAGATTTAATTGGCTCAGCATTACCCCTTTGGGATCACCGGTCGAAGCTGAGGTGTATTGCAACATGGCAATATCGTCTGGATTCACTCTTGGATGAACCCATTCCATTTCTGTTGGTTTTGCCGGTACATTAACTTCGGCGAATTCAATTCCTGTTTGCTGCGATTCTTCCATTACTGCGGCAAGTTGAGGAGTACTGCTTTTGATTACATCACTATAAATAACTAATGCAGGTTCGCTATTTTCAATGAGGTCACGAAGCCTTTTTATTTGTCGCTTACCCATCGGAGGATGACTGGGAACGGCTATAGCACCGCTGGATATTGTTGCTAAGTACGCAGCAATAAAAGCGAGTCCGGGTTCAAAAAGTAGAACAACTTGGCGACCTATTACATTGTGTTGATTAAGGTGATTTGCGACAAATGCAATGGCATTTTTTAGGTCCTGATAACTCCAGGATATGTGTTCATCTTCGCCGTCAGTGAAATATGAAAAAGCTTCTTTTGTTGGTTCAGATTTAGCCCTGAACTCCACGATGTCCGCGAACGTATTCAGCGCATAATTGGGCTTTGACTCAGTTGCTTGAAAGTCAACTTTGGATTTAATAGCAATATCAGAACACATACTTTGGCCTTGCTTGTTAGTTACACTAGTTACTTGGGTTAATGGCTCAATAAAGTTGCTTTTGCATCCATGTACAAAAGAAGGAAAGGATCCAACCGAAGACTATTCAATGTCCATAAACTAAATCATTGAATGACTAAGGAGCCACCATGCCGGAGGGATACAACTATTAACGCTCGCGGTCCATTCTTATTAAATCGCAAATCTTTGGTAAAGTATTATGCCATCGTTGATGGTAAAAAAAGAAATATTCTATCAAGGATGCTAATACATTGCTTTTTGGAGGGCTGTTAAAGTGTCTTCTTGTTGCTGGTGTGTTTGATTCTCTTTAAGGATTTAAAAATTCCCGCAATGGTAGTGATTCTAAACTTAGTGGGCTGGTTTGTGAGTGTTAATTTAGACTGCAGGCTTTCTTGTTATGTGTGATTTTTCCATATCGAAAGATGTATATGTGTACTTGTATAGGGGGGTAGGTCAGTTTGTTAGAAAAATTCAAAACATGTAAGCTTTGAATTTACTTGGTTAGTCTTAGGGAGTTATTTGAGCCGTGTAGTTATATTATTAACCCTTAAAAGTAAGTGTGAATTCATATTTATAACGGGTATTTAATTTGTCCACTTACCTAAAGTATAATTTTTCTAATAAAAGTCTAATAAAATGTAATTTTATGTAAGTATTTATCATTTTGTGCATGTCATTAATAGGAAGTCGTTCTTATTTTTCTCGGTGGCGAACCTTTAACCTGCTAATTAAAGAAACCTATATTAATCAAGTGTAAGAAGGCTTATCGATGAGAAGATGGCCTCGTTATTCCTTATCCCTAAAGCATTAATTTCGGTGAGTGGATGCAGTTATAGTTGCAAATCACTGTATAAAATATTAACCGTTAATTGAGGGTAATTTACCTAATATTGATATATGTGGAATTTGTAGGTTTTACTCGAGTATATTTTTACATGGGTTGGCAATTCTGTTGCTTTCATTTTTGGCTCGAAGAACAGCGTTTGGGAAGGCGGTATGCAACGGTCATTATCTCCAATATACAAATTAAAGTAGAGCATGCCGCAGCTACTTTCGAGGCTTAACATAAATAGTGAGCCGGCTTTAACTATTGAAGAGTAAAATGCTTGTGGTAAATTGTTTTCCAAGATGGGGGGGATGATGCTTTGCTTTTATTCATGGCAACAGGTTGCTAATAATTTGTAGAAACTATTGCACTCTATGTAGTTGATGCAATCGATGCATCCAACAGCCCGATGAAATACTCGTGAGTCGATTTGCATGGTGTCTTGGGACAAGAGCAGTCATTCAAATTTCCCAGTTAATTAATAAATGAATGCAGTTTAAAGGGGCATATTAATGAATTCGGTTTTAGCACAGGTGATATTGCCATTAGTGCTGGCAGTAATTATGTTTGGTATGGGGTTAAGCTTAACTCGGCAAGATTTTAAACGATTACTGCAATACCCCAAAGTGGTTGCATTAGGTTTGCTGGGGCAAGTTGTACTGTTACCCCTTTTGGCATTTTCGATTGCAATAGGTTTTGGTTTGTCTCCTGAATTAGCTATTGGCTTAATGATAATTTCCGCGTGTCCTAGCGGTACAACATCCAATATGATTAGCCATGTGGCAAAAGCCAATTTGGCTTTGTCGGTAAGCTTAACCGCGTTAACAACCGTTATTTGTATCTTCACAACGCCTTTCATTGTTAAGTGGTCAATTCAGTATTTTCATGACCATGAATTGGAGTCGTTTTCACTGCTATTAACAACTTCCAAATTAATTCTCATTACTTTATTTCCTGTATCTTTAGGTTTGTTAATACGAGAAAAGGCGTCTAAGTGGGCACTTAAGGCGGAGCCAATATTTCGTAAGGTTTCTTTCGGGTTTATGGTGTTAATGATTACGGCCATTGTAATTAAAGATCGTGAAACTTTAGCCGCTGCCCTAGGACATGTATTAATGGCGGTAGTGAGTTTAAGTGTACTTTCTATCGCGATAGGCTTGATTTTAGGGAAGATTGGCCAAAGCAGCTATGAAGATACTTTAACCTTAGGTATTGAAGTAGGCGTTCAAAATGCATCGGTCGCAATATTGATTGCTGTTAGCTTTCTAAACAAACCCGAATATGCCACCACCGGTGGCATATATGGCGTTGCTATGTACTTAGGCGTAGGACTATTAGCCATGTGGAGTGTCCGTTATCGTCGCAAGCAAGTGGCGTTTGCGTCGAGTTAATCATCTTTAGTCGTGTCTGTTGATTTGTAAGGCCCGGGGAAAAACATATTGGTTGTTTTTTGGTAGGTTTTATAAGCTGGCCGCTTTTGCACTGAAAAATACTCTGCGGGTTTTGCACCAGTGTAATGTAGTAAAGTGACATACATCATGCGTGTTACAAAAATGAGCCCAAGGCCGAGCAGTGTCCACACGACGATGTTGTCTTGTTCAAACCTTGCCAACCAAGATGGAATGGCCGCAATAACCAGGGCATTCCACACCATCCATTCGGCAAAATAATTTGGGTGACGGCTATAGCGCCATAACCCTACGTTACAGACTTGATTTTTGAGGCCTTGATCTTTCATAGTGCGCAAAAAGGCGAGCTTTTGAGTATCGGCTATGCTTTCCATTAAAAAGGACCCCACCCACAACAACAACCCGATAATCTCCAGTACATGAATGCTGTCACTTGGGTTAGTCGCAATTAAAAAGGCTGGAAAGGCTAAAAACGACATATTGGCGATCCCTTGCACCAATATTTCAACCTGAATCATGAGTGATACATTCGTAACGCCTTTACGTTCCCAGCGCAGGCGCTGGTATTGATAGCGCGGAAACTCTTTTTGGAAATATCCCATACGCAACATTTTTAATGCACCTAACCCCATGCGTAAGCCAATAAATATATAGACCAAGCTTACGACCAGATTGCGAACGCCATTACCGTTAGCCAATGCCAGTGTGATCCCACCAATTACAGCCAATCCTAAAGGCCAAGCAATATCTACATAGGACAACCGCCCGGTTTTCCATGCCGGCAAACAAGCGACAAAAGAAAACAACGCTAATTGAGCAATACCGTTCATCCAACCCAATTGAATTAAATCGGTAGTGAAAAATAACAGGGCCCAACCTGCAATAAAGGGCAGCAATACTGAAATAAAATGCATCAGAATGATTCCTGTTATTTAACCATGATGTTTTGGTTATTTGTCTGGGTTAGCTATTACAAGGGGTATTCGTAAATACACACGTAAGAGCACTAGCTCACCTCAATTACTCACTTCAATCACTCACTTCAATAGACACGGGCGTACCATTCAATGCGGCATTTCCTGTTAGCAGGTCCACGCGGTTTTCATCGGTTAAGCTATTAATGCTTACACCTGGTTGCGTAGCTGCAATGCTCATACCGGTATTTTTATGATTATGACCCCAACCTTGTGGAATGCTGACAACGCCTTGCAGGATGTCATCATTGACTTCTACTTCTATTTGAACTTGACCCGTGTTTGAACGCACCGTTACCTTTTGACCGTTACTGATATTCAATTTATTGGCATCGTCCGAGTGTAATTGTAAGGTGACGGGGTTCTTACCTTTGACCAAACGGTGGGCATTATGTGTCCAGGTATTGTGGTTGCGTAACAAACGACGGCTGATCATATCGAAGGGGAACTTAGCTTTAATCGCGTCGTCATCCTGCAAAGCCGAGCGTAAGCGGGGTAGGTCGTTTACGAATAAAGCGGGCGCTAATTGAATTTGACCATCGACTGTTTTAATTCTTTCTTTAGCACAGGGCTGCAACGGGCCTAAATCCATTCCGTGTGGATTATCGAGTAATGTTTTTAAACTCATGCCTTGTTCTTGGTAATGACCGGTTTTTAAGGTTTGATCTAAAATATACTCTGGTGTTGAACCATCGTCGGGTACGCCGGTAAGGCAGGTTGCCAACCCTTTCAAAATCTGCCAATCGTGTTTTTGGTAATCCTCTTTTTCAAACATAGGCGGCGAGTATTTTACAGTGTTGCTTACGGCAAAGCTGTTAAAGAAAATATCGAAATGCGGCACTTCTAAACCCATAGTCGCTGGTAAAATAATGTCGGCGTGTTTAGTCGTTTCGTTCAGATAAATATCGACGGAGACCATAAAGTCGAGTTGCTCAAAGGCGACATCCAAGCGATCACCATTGGGTGCTGAAAGCACTGGATTACCGGCAATAGTAAACATGGCTTTTATTTGGCCGTTGCCCTCGGTCATAATTTCATCTGCCAAGGTGGCGATAGGGAATTCGCCATTAAAGAAAGGCAATTTGCGCACTCGGGATTCATAGCGACCGTAAGAATTAGGTTTGCCCGGTTTAACGCTGCGCAATAAATCAAAGGCAGGCTGTGGAAACATAGCGCCACCTTCCCGATCAAAATTACCAGTAATAATGTTCAGAACTAAGGTTAGCCATTGGCACAAGCCACCAAAGGATTGCGTTGAAGCACCCATGCGGCTGTAGCAAACCGCTGAAGGGGCGGTTGCAAAGTCTCGTGCCAGTTGGCGAATTTGTTCCGCGGATATACCGACTGCATTGGTCACATTTTCAGGTGTGAATTCTGCCGCAGCACTAACAATTTGCGCGTAACCTTCAATCATCGATTCCAGATGACGAAAGTTTGTTAAGCCTTCTTCAATAACGGTATGAATCATCGCCATTAACAACATGGCGTCTTTTTCTGGACGAATAAAAAGGTGCTCATCGGCTATTTTGGCTGTTTCAGTGCGGCGAGGGTCGATAACCACCACTTTGCCCCCGCGTTTTCGGATGTCCTTAATGCGGTTTTGCATACCAGCACCACTCATCATACTGCCGTTTGATATCACCGGATTACCGCCAATAATAAGCATAAATTGAGTTCGGTTTACATCCGGCACTGAAATGGTCATGCCTGAACCAAACATATAGTTGGCAGCTACATGGTGTGGCATTTGGTCTGCAGAAGCTGAGCTATAGCGGTTTTTAGTGCCAACAGCCTTAAAAAAATGCGGTAAGAATATGGCGTTACCAAAGTTATGAGCATTGGGATTGCCCAAGTAAACGCCTACGCTATCTGGGCCATATTGCTCTTGCAGGCCACGTATTTTGGTCCCAATTTCAGCAAATGCATCTTCCCAGCTTATTTCTTCCCAGCCAGTATCGGTTTTTCGAATGGGCTTTTTAAGGCGTTCCGGGTCGTGATGATAATCTTGAAGCGCTACGGCCTTCGGGCAGATATGTCCTCGGCTGAATGGGTCTTGTTTGTCGGGCCGAATGGAAATGATGTCTTCACCTTGATGCTCTACTGCAATGCCGCACATCGCTTCGCAGATATTGCATGTTCGGTAGTGAGTTTGGATTTCGCTCATGTTTGCCGCGCTCTTCAAATAAATAGTAGGCTTTTTGATAAAGAAAATTCTGTCAGGTTGGTACAAGGTATGTAATTGTAATAAACGACATAAAATAGGTGAAATCCGCCATTTGGTGTTTTTCGTTTAGCACTTCCCATTTTTTGGGCGTCTGGAAAGGTTGATAAAAGGCGAGAATGTAATGATTACAGTTACCATATTGGTGTTTGACTATGCGTTGGCAGCTGCTGTGATGAGTATGAGTGAACTACTGTATTTTGCTGGCAATGCTTATCAACGCGCGCATCTTGAAGACCCCTCAGGAAGCGCTGGAAAGTTTCAAGTTCGCTTGGCAAGTCGAGATGGCAAACCGGTAAAAGTTATGAACCGTATGTCCATTACTCCTCATTGTAGTATTGATGAAATAGAATCCAGTGACATCTATTTAGTGCCGACTATAGCGGGTGATATAACGCAGACATTACAAGATAATCAGTGGTTGATTGATAAATTAAAAGTGGCCGCTAACTCTAATTGCATTATTGGAAGTAACAGCAATGGCTCTTTCTTTTTGGCCGAAGCCGGGCTTTTAGAAGGTAAAAAAGCGACGACCTTTTGGGACAACGTGGCGCTATTTCGATCTCGCTATCCCACAGTCGATCTTAGGCCAGACCAACTACTCATTCATGATGGCAATATACTCTGCGATGCTGGTGGCATTTCTTGGTTCGACTTGGGACTTTATCTTATTGAGCTGTTTTGTGACCATCAAACGGCCATGGATACAGCAAAATATTTTATGGTTGATTTGGAGCGCTCAACACAACTGTCTTTCACTCCCTTAGTGAGTAAACAACATCACAGCGATCGTCCAATTTTGGAAATTCAAAGTTGGATGGAAGAACACTATGCAGGCAGTGTTTCAATGGAAGAGGTAAGCAAGCGGTTTGGCTTATCTAATCGAACATTGGTGCGGCGATTTAAGTTAGCCACTGGCGTTACACCATTAAACTATTTGCAAGAAGTTCGGCTAAATGCCGCCGGCCGTTTATTAGTACAGTCTAATCAAACCGTAGAAGAGATAACTCACGCTGTGGGTTACGAGGATATCAGCTCATTTATTCGCTTGTTCAAGCGCCAAACTAACTATACCCCCAACAGCTACAGGGCAAGATTTAGAGCCGTGCATGTTGCAAGGTGAAGCAAAACGAAAGGAGGCATGAGAGGAGGAGGGGGGTAAGAGAAGGTGGGGAGAGCAATGGAAGCCAATTCATTCAGAACGCCGTGCTGGTTTTTCTCCCAAAAAGAATTCGCCAAGTAAAACCTGTTCAAGATCAAATTGCTTCATCAGTAACATAACAAATTCCATGGTGTACTTATCTTGGTTTACATAATTAACCTTGCAGGATGTTGTTGTTTGTTCATTGTGGTAAATCCAACATCAAAGATATCTATTAGTGTACGATCGCCATTAATATAAATCTTTAAAGATTTGCAATTTAAATTCTTCATGATTTATAATGCATTCCATATAAAAATATTAGTTGTATTGATAAGAGGTACATATGGAATTGATTCGAGGTAATGATTTGCGAGCAATGCGGATGTTGGCTGGGCTAACAACGGTAAATATGGCGAAAGCTGCCGGTGTGAAAACTCGCAAGACTTATGAAAATTGGGAGAAAAACGTGGGTACACCCAATGTTAATCAGTTTTTTCTAATGGTTGACGCTTGTGGGTTGAATTTGAGCGAGTTAAATGCTTTTCGTAAAATATTGAAAGCTAGAGATCAGTAATTGCAAGTGAGACAACAACCAACCGACAGTCTCTTTTTGAAAGGACTATGGATTACAGCGCTTGTGCTGACTTTGTATAATTTATTGGATATGTTTACGGTATTAATATGCTAGTGGTTTATATGTTATGTAAAAAAGGCCCTTATAAAAGGGCCTGATTTGATGGTTTACGCGATTGATTCTTTGAAAACGGTTAAGAGCTTATTTTTACAATGGCATCGGCTTCATTTTTAAGCTTTGTTTCAAGTTCGTTGCCAACATACAGGGCTAAAACTCTAGCTCGATCACATAGTACATTGGCACAATATAAATGACTTCTATCTTCGCCACCGCCACCCCATTGAGTCAGCAGGAGCCGAGCGCTTTCAAGACATTGACTGGCATGGGCTTTATTAATACCGTTTGGCATGATGTAAATAATATCTTCAAGCATATCGACACGCTTAAACGCTTTTTCCATTTGCATGCCGCTAAATCGAGTCTTATAGATGTCATCTTTGCTATGAAAAGCTTTAAAGGGGAGTAAAACGCTAGCTAAAATCAGCATATTGTCGAGACTGATAAATACGTTTCTTACAGCCCATAACCACCAACCATTATCGAGGTTTTGGTTAGGTGAAAGTGAGCCGTTAAGCGCGACAATGTTTCTATCTATATGAACAGCTAGATGTAAGACAACTTCAATTAATAACAGTCCAATTGCCATTTTAATAGGCCAATGAAAAGCAAAGCCTTTAATGTGATGGTCAATAACAAGCCAAGCTGAAACTAAAAAAATAGTTCCAGCCCAATATAGATAATAAATTTCGAATAAGTTTTCTTGAGGGAGAATAATCTGAAGGTAAACTATTCTTGATAATCCAAAAATACCTGACAGTATAAGTGACATATGAATTATTGGTTTATATTCCCTCCGAAAATAGAAGTTATAGAAGGCTGCAATTAGAAAGCAAACGCTCCATATATTGTCTATTAAAAATCCAACTGTATAGTCAATCATTACCTTTCTCTTTATTAGAACGGTGTTACTGCTCAATTCACCGAGAAATCAAAATTGTTGAAATTGCTTAGGTTTCGGACCTGGTGGATCGCCCAATCCAATACCCTGTAGATCCGGACCGGGAGGATCACCAGTTCCAATACCAAGAGGTATAGGATCTTTGGGAGCTGATTTACAAAATATCCACCAACAAGTTGCATGGGAGTACGTTGATTCATTCTCTACTTGTTTTTCGTTTGCACTAGCCACCAAAGAAGTTAGGGCAAGCACTATTGCTAAAAAACACGGTTTAAGTTTCATATTTACCTCTTAATCGCCGACCCTACTTGTGTAGTAAGGTTAATAAGGCTGGTAAATATAATAACCTGATTAACATATGAAACAAAAAGCAATTGTAATGAATGTAAAAACGTTTTAACTAATCTTTAAAATTCAATCATTTAACATTTTTCATTTGCCAAAACATATTGACAAAAAGAAGCTAAATGTTTTCAGATTAGTTCTAGGGCTTTGAGAAAAATGCATATCGTCTGCATTTTTATATTTAAAATCCAGTTTCCACCTGCTTAAGTTTAGGTAAGAATAATATGCTGAAAGTGCCTTGGTGGCAAGTAAAATAAATTTTTAATGATTTTTTGTGGTTTTGAAAAATGGGAGAAGAAAGAGGCGAAAAGCAGAGTTATTTCTCGCCGAATAGAAACTCTTCCAAAGTGATACCTTTTAAGCCCGCTTTGATTACTAATAGCTCCAAGAAATCCAGATTATAGTTGCCACGGTTGACGTAGTTGATGAATCTTTGAAGTTCGTTTGAGCTTTCTGCAGGATGCTCATATAACAGTTCGTAAAAATCTTTGTATCCGCCGTGTATATCTTTCAGCTTCTTAACATGCAGTCGGGCTGGATGGTTTTTCGTGGTCAAGTCAGTAACCCCCTCAAAATAAAGGTAAAACTATATTGAAATCCGTTAGATAGTCAAAATAAACTTTTAAACAATTATTATAAAAATTGTTCTGTAGGGTCACCAACACCAACTATTAAGAATTAAACGGTCTGGTTATTTTTTATAGCCACCGGCGAACTTTTTCTTGGTAGCTGTCAAATTCCGAGCCAAATAGCTTTTTGAGTGCCCGCTCTTCTGGGGTTATTTGGAAACGGTTGATATAGAGAATGAAGCAGGGAATACCGATAAACCCCCAAACAGAGGATAAGTGGATTGCCCATGCGGTTAACACCATAGCAGAACCTGCGTACATTGGGTTTCGGGTTATTCTGTAAACACCACTGCTAACGAGGGACGAAGCCTTCTCAGGCTTTAATGGTGTGCTGGTGGTTTTGGCTTTCTTAAATTCAACAATTCCCATGACAGCAACGAGTATTCCCAAAATCAAAAAAGCGGAAATTAAAATGCTATTCAAGCTACTGTTCAATTCTAAATATGGGCCTATAGAGGCACCTTGTCGCATTACCAATGCAATAATTAGAATGACAATCGGCGGTGGAATTTTGGTCTCAAGCAAATGCATATTGTTTTCCTAATACAGAGAACTAGCTGTTGGTTATGTGCAATTTTGTGCTTGTTCCAAGGTTTCAAGTTTGACTATTTTAAGTGGGATGTTGCGTTTTTTACAACTCTCAATTAATGACCGGGTATCATGATACGTGGAATAGGGACAGTGATTGGAATAATATGCCACGTAGCCGTTAGATTCGCCTTTCAGTTTCCAAGGCCATAGGGTAGCAGACGTCTACTTGGTTTAGCCGTAGTTTGGAAAGCGGCTTATATTCTCTTGAAGCTTAGACGTTGCTTTTTTACCTCTTAACGGTAATTGGCTCACCTTGAATGCCTGCGTAGAACACCAATATTTCGACTGGTTCAGTTCCTTCATTCATACCGTAATGCCACTTATTCACAAGTTCAACTATGGTGTCTCCTGCTTTCATATGTAATGTGGCTCCATTTTCTGAAACAACCGTTAATTCACCACTTAGCAATACACCGGCATTGATGACGGGGTGCTTGTGAAACGGTAATTCTGTATTCGGGGCAATAACAAACTTTAATATTGAGACCTCTGGCTTTCCTTGCGGATAGTCAGGTAAATCATCACCATCCCAGCTTTGGGTAGTTTTGGTTAATACCTCTACGTTAATTGCATTTGACTCTTGCGCCGATGTGTTGGCTATCAATAGCAGTGGCAAAAAAATTCCAACGACTAATTTTTTCATAGCATGCCTTTTATATGGGGTACTTCATAATTATATCACTTAAGCTTTTAGTTGCGTGTTAACAGCGATATTTTGAGGAACTGGTTTTTTATCGTAATCTGATTTAGGAGTGGCTATATAATTACGTATCTAATTGCTGCTAAGGTATTGTTTAAATAAGATTAAGCTAGGTTAAATTTGCGAATCCGCAGCAATACATTGTTGACTTTATATAGCATGCTTTTATAGTTCCCCCAAAAAATAAGGGATAGATGAAAAATGGGTATGAGTGATAAGAATTCAAAGTTACCTAATAATGTTCGGATTATGTTAGGCATTTTTGCTATGCCTTCGCTTTATTTGGCCTACATGGTTGGGTCAATGGCATTAAATGGTGATTACCAAAAAGTTGATTATTTCGAGTGGATATATTCATTAATTGGTATCTTGGCGTTCTACATCGCGATAACCGGAAAGCGGGTTTTTTAGGTTTTTATAGGGTATTAAGCTCAGTGTGTTTAGCATAATTGACGCGATTGGTCTGAATGGACAAGGAAAAAGAAAAGTATGAAGAGCAAGTTAGTCGGTTTGAGTATCCTATTTTTAGTTTTCGCAACGATTCGAAATGCCTTTGCAGCTGTACTTCCCATAAATCTAGTCATACCTCAGTTTGAGCACGAAATACAAACTGGAAATAATACCAACACAGCGGCATCAGACACCTTGTACTTTAATCCTGTGGCACTTAAACAGCTCGATGCAACAATAAAAGGGTTGATTGCAAAGTTCAAAAGCAATGGCGAGTTGGGCGGTGTTAAGGGTTATCACCCCTCTGGTGAATCCGGCTATAAAGACAAATCAAAATGGATATTAAGGCTTCCGCGAAACTTTTTAAAAATAGGTATCGTCATTGAGTTCGATGATGTGGAAATTGATGAACTTGAGGTTGGCACCATAGAGTTCAATGATTCTGATGTTATGGAAAATATTCAAATCACTAATATCGAGTTTTTAGACATAAATAGTCAAAGCATCAACTTTTATCGCTATAGTGACGAGATGGTCTTGGTATTTAATTCGGGTAGAGATCAATTCAAGCTAGTAGGCATGGAAAAGATTAAGCTTGATAGAGAGCCGAGGTCTCGGTATTAGTCGTAACTTTAAGCAAATTGGCATTTGGCTTAAACAGCAAGGAAGAACACCATTCTCAATTATAAAACCACTTCCATCTTCATTTTAGGGTTGTTTTGCGTAACAGCTTCAGCGCATGAGCTTATATTGACTCAGGAAAGCATCAATAGCGAGGGAGAGCTACAAGCCAAATACCAACTAAACTCCCAAGCTATGAAAAGCCTATTCGCACGGCTAAAAATGTGATTTATCACCATAAAAGAGGGAGCCATCCAAGAAAGTCTTTTATTATTGATAGGGAAACGGGTGTTGTAGGTGCTGAGAATGCAGAAACAACGCTTTACCTTGAAAATACACCCGAACCTGTAGAGGTGGCGATTACCATTGATGGTATTAAGTTGGACGTGTTGGTATTGAAGACGGTTGCTTATTGTGATGAAAATTACATTGAAGATATATCTGTAAATCGAGTTGAATTAATGTCTCATGACGGGGTGAAGGTTCGGTTATCTCAATCTCAAGGCGTATTTTATCTATCATTTCGTTCGAAAAAAATGGCATACCATTTAAACGGAGAAAAAGAGTTGTCATTTAGCAAGAGAGCTATTGTTCCGCAAACCGGGAACGATGTCATTGTGCATGATAATTTTGGCAACCAGACCTATCCGCCTGTTGAAAATTGATTATCATTTTTCCTTTTTGATGGTAGCTGGCTTCTTTCAAGTTGCCTAGGGAAACAAAGTGAGCAGGGCTTAGCGAACTTGCACTTTACCGCCGACGATTTTTAATGCTGGAGTACCTCGAATCATGGTTGGTCTGGCAAACTCGCTATTGCAATCAGGGCAATGCTGTTGATCTTCCGTGTAATCTTGTGAGATTCGTTCAATAAAGCATTTTACCAGGGAGCCTTTTCCACCTTTGCGATATTTAAACAAAGGTGCTTTGCACTTAGCGCAATAGATATTGACGGTTTTTGTTGGGCCTTTTTTGTTTGGTTTTGCCATTAATTTTTGCCTCAGCCGCTGTGCTAGTCAACGGTTCTTCTGTGTCAGTATCAATTCTAATGCGGTTATAATAATCTCTCTTTAACCTGCTAACAAAATTATTACGTTCGCATATAGAGTTTTCACTTTCTATAGTATTGGCTGCAGCATGAGGTGAGTAATACGTTATAAATTATTGTTATTATGGAATAAATAAAAAACAACAAAAATAGGGGTCTACAATCTCTTGGGTATTGTAAATTCGCATTAATATACTGTTAGCTTCCAAAGGAGTATTCATGAAGTTTTTTATTATTGTATTGACTATTATTTCTCCGTTAGTGATCGCTGAAAAGTGGTATGAGAACGGTAAGCCTGCGGAATTAAGTAGCTTTCAAGGAGCGTCAGGGGATTTTGGTGCAATGATATTAATGACTACTAACTCTCGGAAGGTTCTTGATAATTGGTCTATGCCATCTCCAGGAGTTCACATTCTTGATGCGGAAAAAGTCAAAAAAGGTAAGCCCATTGAGGCGCTAGTTTTATTTAGTGGTTGTGCTCCCAACGAGCAAGGTAATTGCGTGACTGAAGTTGATTATCAAATCGTTAAGCCGGATGGCACTATCTATGCGGAATATAAAAATACGGAACTTTGGAAGAATAAACCCGCGGTACCTGTTGGTCAGTTGGGTTTGGCGGTGGATAGGGTTGGCTTGGTAGCTGATCCGTCTGACCCTATTGGGCAGTATAAAGTACGGTGTATAATTCGAGACCTAGTAAGTAAAAATGAATTTAGTATCTACTCTAGCTTCGAGGTGGAAGAAGCTAATTAGACGGTTTATGGGACAAAATAATCTTTGACTGATAAACACCAAAGTTCATTTTACCCTTGTCCGCTTGCTCAATAAGTTCACTCCATCAGTTTATTATTGGTTTGCGAAGTTTTAAGTGGTCGGCACGATTGTAAACGCGTTTTGTTTACTTGGACAGGAAGAGCGAGTTACAGAGGCATCCATTCTAAAACCTATATAAATAAAGGGACATTGGAAATGTCGAAGCAATAATTTATGATGGGTGACCGTTTTGACTTCCTTTTTGATTCCCTTAAATAGTTGACTGTTATTGTCTATCATTTATGTGTCCGGTTCTATTAGACCAGTACAAGCTAACCAAATTATTTAACTTAAACATAGTTACAAAACACTGGTTATTGCTGGCGTTAGCTGTAATAATTTTGCTCGATACTCCAAGAAGATTGCTATAAATGAAAGAAATATATGTTAAAAACCTCATGTCTAAAGACGTTACCTGCCTTCCTCCTGATTCGGAAATGCGGTTAGCGGTTAAGCTCATGGTTGCGCAACATTACTCCTGCATTGTGATCAGTCGAAATGACTTACCTATTGGTATCGTTACAGAGCGTGATCTTGTAAAAGTGCTTAATGGTGCTGAAAAAGAAATAGATTTGTTGTTGCCTGTATCTGACTTTATGTCTTCCCCCATTATAAGCCTAAATGAAAATGACACTTTGTTTGATGCGATGGTAATAAGTCGCGCTCAAAATATACGGCATATACCAGTTATAAATAATGATGAACACTTAGTAGGGTTGGTCACATATTCTGATCTTGTTAATGCACATTTTAAAGTGATTGACGCTCAGTCAGATATGATCGAAAAATTAGTGTCAGAGAGAACTGACAAGCTAGAAGGGTTAAATAAAGAGTTGCAGGCGCTGTCACTGGTAGATCACTTGATGCAAATTGGTAATCGACGAGCTATGGAGGTGGATCTGGGTCACACTCATAGCTCGTCAAAAAGATATGGGCAGCCCTATTCAGTATTATTGATGGATGTAGATTATTTTAAACGCTACAACGATCATTATGGCCACCAAGCTGGTGATGATGCACTCAAATTAATCTCTGGGTTATTGAAAGAAAGCATCCGCGGCTCAGATCGTATATATAGATACGGCGGTGAAGAACTGCTAATCGTGCTACCTAATACCAGCGCTGCACAAGCTGATAAAGTGGCACAAAAACTAGTTTCCGCAATTTTCAAAAGTTCCATCGCTCATGAAAAAAGCTCATATGAATATCTAACTATCAGTTCTGGTGGTGCTTGCGTATTAAACAACGGGCAATTATTCAGCAGTTGGGAAAAGTTGGTTGAACAGGCTGATCATAATCTTTATCAGGCTAAAAACGGTGGTCGTAACCGGTCTGTTGTATCTTAGGAATACTAGAAAAACAGATACGAATAACTGATCAGGCTATACGGTGAAAAATAGAGAAAGCAGCTAACTATAATTTAAAGCGGGGCTGCTAATAGCCTGCTCGGTTTCGCTTCACGTTACATTTCAGAACACTATCACTCGTGGCGCTTAATGTAGTGTTCTCTCATCTTGGTACTGGGTAACTATTCATGGGGTGAGGGGATGTTATTATCGAGAGTGTCTATCGAAATAACTCACTATGGGTTCCAATTCGGGCAAGTTTTAGCGTGTTGTTTTGAGCTTTATAAATCAGAACCAAGTGAGGTTTAATATGACAATCTCGATAGTTTTGCCAATTTCCTGATAAAGCATGATCCACATACTTTTTTGGCAGGTTGTTGCCAAGTAGCAATTGCTTGATAACGTGTCCAACCTCAACAACATCAGGAATGGGGAACTTTGCTATCTTTTTGAAATCTTTTTAAATTGAGTGGAGTATTCAAGCTCAAGCATTATTCCATTTTACCTATGCTTTTAATGTTTCAAATAGCTCTTCAATATCAGAAGCCGTATGTGCTTTACCTTATTCTAACTCAGCAATTGTCGAAGCGGTTACTGCATTGGGCTGTTTCACTTTGAGTTCAAATGGAATGCTTCCGGAATTGATCACTGCTTTGGCAAATAATTTAATGGCTTGAGAGGGGCTTAAGCCTATTTCCTCACAAACGTTAGTAAAAGCGAGTTTGGTATCTGGGTCTATCCGAGTACTTAACATTTCAGTTTTCATATTACTACCATTTGGAATGAAACGTATTGCATTGTTATGTAAAGTCTAACAATAGATGTACAATAATGCGATTTGTTTTTGTACAGTCATACTATTTAACAATCATCCCATATCCTTCAATCCCTTCTTTGATGCCGAAAAGTCCACTTTAGTCGCTTTCTCAATAAACTCACTCGATTAGTTCATTACTGGTTTGCGGCGCTCTAGGTAGTAGGTGCATCGCACATTGAGCGGTATAGATCTTGGGGGGAGAGATTCTCTAGTTCATCCTTGGTTAAAGGCTGAGATAAAGTGCAAATAAGCGATAAAAGGTCTCAATCTGATCTGACACAAAGGGCTTGTGAAAAAAATACTAAAGAAAGTGTTCGGTTTTAGTTTACCAGTACATGAATTTGTAGCGTGGGAAATTGTTCATATTTAAAATTAAAAAACAAACAAGGCTCCCACGTTATTTGCTTTGAAGTGAAAGGTCGTTCTTTAAATTAATTATTAGAACAACTTTTACTATTCAACAATAATTGAGCGTTGAAGGTAATGGGATATCTAAATTCTAGAATCCTATATTTCTTACTTTAAGTACCCATATTGGGCTTATTTCTTTCAGCTGAGAAAAGAATAAATCTTACTTTGCCCTCAACAGGTATCATATGCAAAACCTTAATCAATCCAAGGAATGTTTATCTATGTCATTTGGCTCTTTAGGTTTGTGTGATGAGCTATTGAAAACCGTTGCAGAGAAAGGTTACACAAAGCCATCACCGATACAGGTGGAGGTTATTCCTGTGGTGCTTAGTAAGCGTGATGTTATAGCTGTAGCGCAAACTGGCACGGGCAAAACGGCTGGCTTTACGCTGCCTATGGTGCAGATATTGTCTGGTAATTCTAGTCCGCAAGTTCAATGTGTACGTGCGTTAGTCATTACGCCAACCCGAGAGCTTGCTGCTCAGGTTGGCGAGAGTGTTCAAAACTACAGCCGTAATATGAACATTCGCTCTGGGGTTGTGTTTGGTGGTGTGAGGATAGAGCCGCAAATATCCCAGCTGCAAGGTGGTTTGGATTTGCTTGTTGCTACTCCTGGTCGTTTGATCGATCTTTATAATCAACAGGCAATTAACTTTGATCAGCTTGAGATATTGGTTTTAGACGAGGCCGATCGTATGTTGGATTTAGGGTTTATCGACGATATCCGTCGCATTCAAATGCTGCTGCCTACGAAACGTCAAACCTTGATGTTTTCAGCAACGTTTTCTAAAGAGATCAAGTCCTTTGCTAAAGGTATGTTAAATAATCCACTTTTGATTGAAGTGGCTGCCCCTAACAGCACTGTCGATAAAATTAAGCAGAAAATACATTTGGTTGATAAGGAACGTAAAAGTGAGGTCTTGATTCACCTGATTAAAAAGAACAAGTGGCATCAAGTTTTGGTATTTAGTCGTACCAAGAACGGTGCAGATAACTTGGCACTTAAGCTGGAAAAAGCCGGTATTAGTGCCGCATCAATCCATGCGAACAGAACTCAACATGCACGCACACAAGCTTTAGATGGTTTTAAAAATGGGAATGTTGCGGTTTTAGTCGCTACTGATATTGCATCAAGGGGCATTGATGTCAATCAACTGCCTTGCGTGGTCAACTTTGATCTCCCTTATGTTCCAGAAGACTATGTGCATCGCATTGGTCGTACTGGTCGTGCCGGCACCTTTGGTTTAGCGGTTACGTTATTAAGTGAGGATGAATCTAAGCAGTTGCAGTCGATTGAACGTGTGATTGGCCGTAAATTTAAACGGGAGACCATCTCAGGCTTTGAACCCCGTAAGAAGGCTTTCGTACATCCATCGGAAGATGAGGAGTATGGTAACTTTGAGGCAGATCCTAAGCCCCAACGTGGAGGCAAATCTCTGGGGCGTGGAAGCCGTGGCGGTAACTCATCTAAGAAGAACCGTTATAAATGAAAAGAATAATGTAGTGGTGAAAAATTAGGTTGTTTGAATGGCTTGCTAATGTGCTTGAGTGATCGATGCTGCATAAACATAGCGGATGAAAAATGTTGAGTTAGAAAGTAATGAGGCAACAATTAGTTGCCTCATTAGCTAGGGCCTGTTTACGTTACGTATAGGTACTAGAAGTTATGTTTTAATGACAAATACACTTGTCGTCCACGAGGATCATGTGTTTCGGTATCAATATAGGGACGGGAAACAAGGCGCGGAGCCAGTTTGTCAAACATGTTCACGGAACCAATGGAAATATGCGTGTCTTCGCTACCCCATAATCCACTCATGGCAAAGTCATAGCGAATATCAAAGGTGATTTGTGAGCCTATTTCATCGTCAGTTTGGTCGTCATTGTAAGAGCCTATATAGCGTGCAGAAACATTAAACGCGTGATCGTCTTTTTTGTAGGTTACGCCAAAGTTGCTTTTTAGATCCGGGGTAGAGCCAAATCCATTGGAGAAATTTCGACTGCCTTTAATATCGCCGAACTCTGAAGAGTCATATTTTGTAATTAGCGTATTTTTCAAGTCGAACTGCAATTCGCCTGCACCAACATCCATACTATAACTTGATATTAAATCCAGACCGTTCACTTTTACCGAGCCACCATTCACGAAATTGGCAATTGCCGTTGCCACTTGTCCATCAGGGCCACGTAATGCTCGTTCAGCAGGTAAATTTCCTGCGAAAACCTGATCAAAAATAAACTGAGGATCAGCGCCTGGCAAAATCAGATCATCATAGTCGTAGGTATAATAATCCAATGATACATTGAGTCCTGAATCACCACTATAGAGCAAACCTAAATTAAAGTTTTCCGCTGATTGCGGCACTAAATCATCAGATCCTTGAGTAACAACCGTAATGATAAATGTACCACCGCTTGGGTCGGCAGGATCGGTAACAGAACTTACGCCAACAATACCCGCCACTTGTTTAATAGAGGGGGCTTGGAATGACGTTCCCCAAGATCCTCTAATGGCAAATTCATCGTTGAGTTCTGCTTTAAAGGATAACTTGGGGTCTACTGTATCTCCCCCTTTATCACCGTAGTCCTCATAGCGAATCGCCGCTTGAACTTGAAGCCATTCAGCAAATGGAAAGTCGGCTTCGGCATAAACAGCATAAACGTCTTGCTTGCCAAAGACCGGTGGAATGGTTTCGTTGAGACGGTTGTCACCATTTTGGTATCTGCCATCTGGAATATCTTCTAACTCCACTTCTCTGTATTGAGCACCAAAAGCAATAGCCATTGTGTCATAACCAACATCTATCCCGGTATCTCCGCTTAGCGTAAGCTCCCAGACTGATTGTCTAACAAGGGCATTGTCATTCCGTATTAAATCAAAAGTACTTAATATTTCGTCACTGTTTCCCGCTAAAGAAGAGCCATCTTTGGGCGAGACTAATCCGGGGTCTGAAACGCGTGTTCCGAACGGATTCCAATTTCCAGCAGCTATTTGCTCGGCATAGACCGGAATGTCCCATTCTCTGGGAGCTGAACGACTGTAATCCGAATTGGACCAAGTATAAGCACCGTAAAGCAACCAATCAGAGCCAATGTTTTGATCGAAACCAAGTACCACGCGCGAATTAGTAAATATGGTGGATATTTCAGCTTGGTTGGGGCCATCAGCGTCCGCACCTAAGGGGCGCCCTCTATATATCAGGTCTACAGCCTGTAAACCGGGGTTCGCAGCAAATTCTTCTGGTCCGGCATAACGAATTCCGCTTGCCGATGTGGCATCTTCGACGAAGAAATTAAAGGGATGGTCTCCATTGACTAAAAATCCACCGTCATTGGTGAAACGCCGGGTTAACATGCCTCCGTTACCGTCCTGCACATCATTTCGTGAATAACTAAACTCTGTAAAAATATTGAGGTCGTCATTAACCTCGTACTCTCCTGCAACGAACATTTGAAAACGGTTCTCTTCAGGGAATATTCTACGTTGATCAAGAAAATGGTAACGACAGTTTCCACCGGCTTCGTCTAATAATCCTCCGGCAGCGATACAGTCAGGATCGGGAGTTGATGGGCCGCCAGCTCTTGCGTAACCGCCAGGTACGGTCGGATCGGGAATGGCCAAATTAAACCTTCCGGGTGATCCTGTGCCAGAATCCCAAGCCCCTGCAATACCATCTTCATATCGATTCCCGTCTGCAAAATTGGGAAAATCTGAACGAGTTGCACTGGTTTGAGAGTAGTAATTTGCAAACAATGTTATAGAGCCACGATCACCCTGAACGCCAAAAGCGATGCCTAATTGCTTTGATTCGTTGGTTGTATCTCTATACTCGGCAGTGACTTCCACTCCTTCAAAATCATTACGCGTAAAAATATTAACGACACCCGCGACAGCCTCTGAACCATAAGTTGAAGAAGCGCCATCAGTTAATACTTCAACTCGCTTAATCATGTTTATGGGGTATTGGTTAACATCCGTAAAAAGCTGACCAGAACCATCGACAACAGGTGCTAAACCGGCTCTTCGACCATTAATCAGTGTTAATGTAGAACCTACACCTAATCCTCGTAAAGAGAATTGCGAAGTACCTTGCAATGCTGTCGCGTCTTGCAGTAACTGTGAACCTGAGTTTGCAGTAATACCCTTAAAAATGTCTTGAACTTGTACGGCCCCGGTATCAGCAATTTCTTGCTCACCGACGGTTTGAACTGGAGAAGGGGTACTGAAGTCTGCACTATTTCTCCTGATATTTGAGCCAGTTACTGCAATTCGTTCTATCTTTTTAGCTTCCTGATTTTGAGATTCTTGGGATTGAGAATTATCAGAAGATTGTGCATATATTGTGGATGTTGATAATAGTGACATCGCAACAGCAACTGAGGCTGGCTTTAACCTCCATTTACCGAGTGTTTTTGCGTGTGTAGTTTTCATTGTTTACTCCCGTTTTATTCTTGCGCCGCACTATGGAATGTGCAGTCGTGTGTGAAAGATGTGAATTTAAACGATCTAAAATGCATGTTTTGTTCAAGCAAATAAATATTACCATTAACGGTTAAAATATTCACCGGCGCTTTTTAAATGTCTGAAATATATGGATAAAAAATATGCATTGATTGAGATGTTTTATTGGGCGGGAGGTGTTAGTTTTTAACATCACCATTTGAGTGAAGATGTATTGCTTAGCGGCACGAAGTATAACTATAGAGGGGTATGGGCATCCATTGTTTCTATCAAAGGCAATTACCGCACCAGTTGGAATATTACTCCTCTCGAGCCGTTTACTGATTTCGCCGGTATCCAAACTGTTTAATCTGTTCGTTAGAGTTGTGACTGTAACAGAGCAAGTTGGGTAGAGTTTTTTCTTGGAGTGCTACCAAAATTAAGTTTGGTTCGTTTCTTGATTAAAAGAGCGTAATAGTTAAAACATTACGTTTTGGTTCAAAGTCATCACTACAGCACAAGGTTTGCTGGGGAAGTGGTACTTGGTGTTCGCGCTTTTCCTGCATACGTTTGGCTGGGATACTTCAGGTATTGGCATCAAAGTCGATCTCTTTTCATTTTGCACCAGATGCTTCACTTAGGTGTAGTCACCTTGGTTTACCGCAAAAGCTATAATCCACATAAAAAATGTGCAAAATAAAACTCCCGAAGCCCAAATAATTTGCGTTAAACCGGTGTATTTATAGGTACTTTGATTGTTCATATGCAAATATGCCGCTATGCTGACAATTTTTTTAAATATTTGTTAAATTTCGTGGGGACATAAAACCTTAAAACACACACAAAAAACCAAAATACACACAAAGCCAAAACATACACATAATATAGTTATACAAACCCGGAGGGTATATGCAACGTGCAGTATTAAGTCTTGTTATTTCATCCATTTTATTTTCAGGGGCAGGCACTGCTCTGGCTCAAGAGAAATCAGAGGAAAATGAAGCCGAGAAAGGGTTTGAACTTGAAGTTATTACCGTTTCCGCTCGTAAGCGGGTTGAAAGTATTCAAGATGCGCCACTTTCAATTACTGCGGTACAGGGCGATTTATTAGAAGAAATGGGCGTGGCAGATCTTACCGGGATCGCAAACATTGCCCCAAATGTAAGTTTTAGCACCTCCGGAACCGTTTCCGGATCTAGCTCCAATGCTGTGGTGTATATCAGGGGGATCGGACAAAACGACTATGTACCAGTAGTGGATCCTGGTGTAGGTATTTATGTCGATGAAGTGTACATGGGTCGAACGATAGGCTCTGTACTTGATTTGGCTGATATTCAGAGCGTTGAAGTTGTACGTGGTCCTCAGGGAACACTATTTGGCCGGAATACAATTGGGGGCGCAATTTCAATTACTACCAATGATCCCCACGGTGATACAGAAGGAAGACTAAGAGCAATATTGGGCAGTCAGGGTAGAAAAGAAGTCTTCGGCACTTTTCAAACAGAAATTACTGATTCGATTAGCGGAATCTTTAATGTTATGTCACGCAAACGAGACGGAACAGTGACAAGAGTCAATGTGCCCGGCAGTGAAAAATTAGGCAATACTGATTCACAGGGGGCTCGTGCTAAATTCGAAATAGAGGCATCTGATAAATTACGCTTCAAAATTATCGCTGACTATGTACGCGAAAGAGAAGAATCAGCACCAGAAGTGAATGCCTTTTTTCAAGACAGTCTGACATTACCGGGGGCATGGAACGGGTTTAACCCCTTTGCAGGGTTTGCTCCCTCCTCAACAGCGGAAGGTTGTGTAGCTGGAGACGTTAGCCAAGGTACAAATTGTTATAATGAATCTCAACAGCTTGGTCCCTTTGCTACCGGAGAAACCACCTTGTCACAAAATGATATTGATGCGTGGGGACTTTCTTTTGGCACAACCTATGATATAAACGATAATCTAACCGCAAAGCTGATACTGGCACATCGCCAGCTTGATGCAGATTTTGCTCGCCAGGTGGATGGAACTCCGTTTAATATTTTTGAGAACAGGGAAAGCTACGATTCTGAGCAAACCTCTGTCGATTTCAGAGTCAATGGCGTATCAGGAAATTTAACCTTTGTGGCCGGGGCATTCTATTATGAAGAAGAATCAGATAATCAATTAGACTTTGACGGTGTGTTACAAGGGACATTATATCCCATTCACGTTGGAGGGATCACAGATAACTCCAACTATGCTGTATATGGTGAAGGTACCTACGATATAAGTGATGATTTACATTTGACCGTTGGGGTACGTTATACCGATGAAGAGAAAAATGTGACACCGAATGCCTTTGCTTTTCCCGGGTGCTCAATTGATCTTCGTCCGACAGCACCTAGTGCGGCCTGTGATTCCACTCTTGCCAATATTCCCAGACGATCTGTCAATACAACAGAATACTTGATCGATCCAGTCGAGAATACCATTGCATTTGATGAGGTAACTTGGCGCGCCGTTCTGTCTTACGATGTGAATAATGACACAAGAGTTTACGGATCAGTCTCTACCGGATTTAAATCAGGTGGTTTTGAATGGCGGGTAACCAATACGTCTTTCACCACACCGGATGCACAGGCTCTTATCGCCTTGGGTAACGGTAGCTGTGGTGAAGGAAATGAATGTTTACCTACATTTGATCCTGAAACGGTTACGACTTACGAATTTGGCATAAAGTCTGACGTAACAGACAATTTGAGGATCAATTCCGCTATTTTCTATAGTGATTTTGAAGATATGATTGTTGCTGCGAACCAAGGTGGCATTGCCACATTTCAGACCAATGCTGCCAAAGCGACAATACAAGGCTTTGAATTAGAAGTAACCTGGGTGCCAATTGACTCCATTTTGGTTAATGCTTCTGTAGGTTATTTGGATGCCGAATACGATGAGGTGTCACCGGAAGCTCAGGCCGCCGGAATCACCACTGAAGATAAGTTCGTCTTTTCACCTGAATGGGTATCCAGTTTAGGCGTCTCCTATATCACGGAATTTGATAATGGCAGTACACTAACAACTCGGATCGACGGCGTGTATAAAGATGAACAGGAATTCGAGGCTGCTAACACCATTTATACCCGTGATGAAGGGTATGTTGCCTGGAATGCTGCGCTGAAATACATGGACGCAAGTGAAGAGTGGAGCTTGACACTGGGGGTCGATAACCTCACTGACAAACTTTATAAAGTGGGCGGTGACGCAAACGGTGCGATAGGCTATGAAAATGTGATCTACGCCAGACCCCGTAGCACATATCTAGCGTTGGATTATCTGTTCTAGACGTAATACGCTAATTTCCATTTAATTCTAATTGGGGCTTTCGGTAGTTAAATTAAAGATTCTACCGGAATCCCCAATCATTCCTGCAAAAATGCCTTTTCAAATAACGGTGTCGCTAAACAGAAAGAAAGCTTGCTGAAAAATAAGAGCGAGAAGAGAGTAAATAAAAAAGTTGGCAGTGAAACAGTAACTTGGCTTTGTCAGTTATTCAATTACCGCGTTTATTCTTTCAACTTTTCACTTGATTGTTCCATGCCCTCAAATGGTCTTTCGACTCCAGCAACATCTGCCCGGCGATTAATATAATCCTGATATTCCAACATCATAGGTCTTGCATCTATTTCAAACTGTTGAAAGCGTTTAAGATTTCTAAAATATAAGAAGCCTACATGAAATATAAACCCTGATACAACGAAACCCATCCAGTCCTCACTCATAAATTTGGACACCACAGCAATGAATATGACTAAAGCGAGGTATACTTTTATCAGATGAGATTCTTGTATTAGACGGCGTAATATTTTTATGAAGAAGAGCATTCTATCTTTACCCTCCCACAATTGAGCCTGATTAATTTCAAATTGAGTTGGTTCTGTATTGTTCATACTAAAATCTGCGTAATTTTCTACCAAATAAATGAGTTAGGATTCTATAATATTATTGGTTGCTATGGCTAATTTAGTGGTGACAACTGCAATGGTGTACGGGTTTATTAGACCAGTACAGGAGCTGTTCAGGGATGTTCCTGCGTCCTAATAACGAACATCCCTGTTCTATTGAGCCGTTCTGCTGAGAAGAACAAAGTTTTTGGCGTTGCCTTACCTAAAAGTGTTAGATTAAACCGGAGCTAGGCTGTTTTTAGGCTTTAGCATGTCAATCAACCATTGGATTAACATAACTGCATAATCAGCCAGAAATTGTATCGGCCAGAGCAGTACAGTTAGAGCAAAGTCTAATGTTGCCTTCCCGGTGTATTTAGCGATAAACAGAGACACAATGAGCATCATCAGGCTGACACCAGTGATCAGTTGCCAGACATACTCAAATATTGACTGATTGAAGGTAAAAAATAGCGATACTACAAAGCTGACAATAGTAATGACAAACATCAAAAAAGAGGTTTGGAACTTTTTCGTCGGCATAATAATTTCAATCCATCCTTTGATAAAATTAAATGTTGTTGCCGGTACAGCGCTAATGATGCCTACGATTAAACGCAATAACAAGATCAGGAAGCTCTTGACGATCTTTTCACTTACTTTAAGTTTTTCAATAACCAGTTCTTTAATTTCACTTGCGGACTTCCCGCCAAACGACATGATAATGATCTTTATAAACAATGTTATCAGGCCAGCAATCAGAAGAAAGGTGACGACAGGACCTAAAGCTGTTAAAGCAGCAGCCGGCCCAAAGAACAATAAAATCCCCCCTATAATACCAACGAATAGCCCGAAAATAACCGTTAAAAATATCTCTGTAAAACCCCATGAGCCCGCACTTTTTTTGATGTCATCAATATACTCCTGCGCCACTTCCACGATGTAACTAATCGCTTCACCTGACTTACTAAACAAAAACTCCAGCGGATAGAAAAGAATGTCCAATACGGTAGTAAGGGTGAAGAGTTTGCCCAGTGTTAAAGCGTTCACTAACAATGAGATAAAACCAAAGATGGCAAAACCGTGAGTAAACAGACGCCAAAAGAAAAGCCCGGGCGCTATCAGGTTGGCAATTTCAAAGAATCCGATCAGCGAGCCAAAAAAGGCAATGAGCTGTAGTGGTGGATAGCTGATAAACGCAGCATAGAAAGCGTAAATCGCTTGTTTTACATTTTGAAAAAAATCTTGCTGTTTTGAAACAACATTCATTATGAATCTCCTCTCACTAAGATTAAATTGAGTGCTATAAATCCGCAGTCGGTATTTAATGAACCGATACGGAAAGCAAATCGATAATGACTAAAATATTGAGCTTAAAATATTTCTTTTTATTACAGAGAATTGTACTGGTCAATTAAACAGCGGGTCACTATTTTGATACTGGCATAGCTCAGATCTTTCATAAGTTCGGGAAGTTCTTCCGGTGTAATGGTGGGCATGTGTACTTTTTGTGGTTTTTGAAAAGCTGAACGTATGCCTGTAAGTGGGTTGGCGTGAATCAGTCCGGTATTGACTGCGTAGGCCATGATTTCGTTTCGGTCTTAAATTGGTCTCACTCGAACATACTTTTATATGCTCTGCCAGATATCGGCAAAACCCAACGGAATTCTAACCACCTCTTTTTTCTTTCCTTCTTTCAATGCCCTCAAGAATTTCACATTCTGATTTTTGATAACGCAAAGCCTTAATCAGATTTAGTTCTCTAGTAGCTTCTTCTCGCTTGGCGCTGGGCAGGAGATCCGACAAAACAATAAGTTCAAACCCTTTGATATGTTGTTGGACAAAATCTTTACAAGTTGGCGGCTCTAAGCCTCCACCACTTCCAGCACTCGCAGAAAAAGCAAAGAAAGAAATTGTGAGGAGTAATGCTTTAAACAAATTTTTCATTTATGGTTAAACGGTTAATTTAGGCAGCTATTAGATTACCAAGAATAATGGAACTTGAAAGTAATCGAGTGTCATTTTTTGGGGTCGTGTGCATTGCTCGTAGAGTTTGGAACCCTTATTCAATGAGAACCAATAATATTCAATATGAAGTCTGAGCGCGGGTCATATGCGTGTCATTTTTGGGTGGGTTTACAGTGGGGGAGTTGTCACCAAACCCCTATAATTAGGGGCTTGGTGGTACTTTATGTGGTGGGCAGGGGGCAACTGAACAGGGCTTGTAACGCTATGATTATAATAAATAAAATTGGGTTCAGTTTTTGTCAGGGTTACTACCCGGGTTACTAAAATTTAAATTCACACAAGTAATAGCTAACAGTCTCAGCAAACCTATTTGATCATTTTACGCTTGGTGAAAGTTTTTGTAGATAACAAATACTGAAAAGTTTCAGTCAGTTTGCTTTGAGTAGATAAAGCCTTTCGTAAAACGACCTGTTCTTATTTTCCCCGAATTATTTCATTATCAGGCTTTGTTATCGTTGCCGCCTTTTCTAAGTTTCCTAATCTCTTTTTCTTACTGCGTATTGAATCATCTAAAACCTTTAGCAAGATCGATTATTAACATATCTCTATGTCGTATTTTTGCATACACTAGTGACGATTATAATGTGAGCATATGGTAATTGATATGACTATCCTGAATCGAGTGAAAACGAGGGTAATACGCTCTAAGCGTTCTGTCTTTTTGCGTTCAGATTTTAAGGATATTGCAGATTATGACCAAGTAGGCAGAGTGCTTAGGCAATTAGTAAGCAGTGAATTGCTAATGAAAATTGGTTATGGGCTTTATGTTCGAGCTAGAGTGAATCGTATTACCGGGAAGTTGATGCCAGATAACCCTGCTGGTGCTGATGGTGTTGTTATTGAAGTTATGGAAAAGTTAGGTGTGGAATATCGTTTTGACAACGTGTCACAAATGAATCTTTCAGGTGAAAGTACTCAAATTCCAGCTAACGTGAAAGTGCTTCCCAAAAGCTCCCGTTTTACCCGCAAAATTGCTGTAGGGGAGCAACTTATCAACTCTTCTTGATAAGTATTCACATTGCACTGCTTTTACTGATTCGAGTTGCTTTTAATTCATCCTAAATTTCAATCTTGTTTGACAAGCCATGGTTACAGCGCCAAAATAAATGCGCCTGAGTAATCAGGTAGGCTTAGTACTTGTAGTAAAGCACAGGGACAATCGCAATTGCGGAATACCTTCGATGGTAGGCTGTATCGGGCACCTTCGGGTGGCCGTTCCTTTGTGCGGTAGTACTAACTCGGTATGGCCTGCCACCCAAGTTTAGTACCTTGGTTGGTGGGCTCCCACTTAATAATCACAAAGGTTTGAAATTATGTCATTAATTCAAAATGCATTAATTGAAGAACATCCCGAAGATACGTTAGTCAATATTCAAAGTGTTTTACTGTTTCTGCAATATTTACACAGCGATTTAGCAACCAGTGACGCAACCCCATCCCCAATATCTCATCACGGTCTATCTTTAATTTTGAAGTGTAGTAATGACGCTTTGGCTTATGAAATGGATAGGTTAGAGATGTTAAGCAATGCCGAGAATAAAACGGCAGTTTTCGAAGCTTAATTATTAGCTGGGGCTTAGGCTGAACATGCCTAAGCCTTTATTGAACGATTTCTGCGATTGCAATTATTATATAAGTAGACGGTAAGTTACTCCTGTTTAAGTAACTCTTTTTGCTTAGTGCTAATGATCTTAATGAGTTGAGTATTTGCAATGAGAGATATTTTAAAATCCGATCTTAAAACAACTCAAAGTCTTAAAAAGTCAGGTGTAATAGTTAAAAACACAATGAGCAAGTTTGATGCTCTCTACTCAATAAGTATTCACGAATTCTCTGTTGTTCAAGTGCGAAACGTTAAGCTTAAAAGAAAAGGTTAGGGGTAATAGTCTAATCAAATGAAAACACATTGAAGCTACGTTTTAGAACTGTTAGTGCGGCCTATCTCTTTAGTTTTCCTTATGCGGGATTGTTTGGTTCAGTTTTATATTGTGGCTGTCAGCAATGTTAAAGGTTGACTCCTGACCTTTTGCCGGACTATATTTGGTCTTACTTGGAGGGTTGTATGAAATTATCAAATCAAATTAAACCGATTAGTTACCTGAAAGCTCATGCCGCAGAAATTGTGCGTAACTTGGCCGTGAAAGGTGATCCCTTGATCATCACTCAAAATGGTGAAGCTAAGGTGGTAATGCAAGACATTAAAAGCTTTGAGCAAACTCAGGAAACAATGGCGCTTTTGAAAATTCTTGCCTTGGGCATGCGTCAAGTCGAGGAAGGTGAAGTTCAGCCTGTTGATGATGTTATGGCAAACCTTCGAAGCCGAGGTCGTAACCGCTGATGCCATTTCGAGTATTGTTGACCAATGATGCTGCTCGAGACCTTGAAGAGTTGTATGACTACATCGAATTACATGATGCTCCTGAAAGTGCGGATTATGTTCTCGACCAAATAGAGGGAGCGCTTTTGAACCTTTCTGAAAATCCAAATAGAGGAGCCTATCCAAAAGAACTTTTGGCTGCCGGGCTTCGTGATTACCGCGAGATATATTTCAAACCTTACCGAATTATTTACCGAATTTTAGCCGAAAATGTTTATGTTATGGTGATTGCTGATGGCCGCCGTGATATGCAGGCATTACTACTACGGCGTTTACTGCAAGCCTAAGTTTCCCCTAAGCCACTTGCTTTAGACTGAACGCTCGTAAAGGTTTGTTGGTTGGCGCTATATCCATCTCAAAACCGTAGATGTCATCAACAGCTTGCCATGTGATGGCGTAGAAGTTTGGTGCCCGTTTTCCTTCGCAGTCGAAACCGCCTTGTTTGGATACGACAATAAATTCCTTTTCAAGTAGCTCTTTTTTGGCCCTTTGTAGTGTGGCTTCTGATTTATAACCTCGCTTTTTCATCTGTGACCATGTAATACAAAGCTTACCGTTGTTTTTAAGACTGTATTGCTTCGTCACTTCCAGAAGCAGGCGAATAGCATTGGGTGACAAACTGATAAAGTCGGGATGGTCCATGACAGGATGTGGAATAGCTGCAATCCTGCCAGTACCTGAACGCTTTTGATTACGCATAGCTTGAACCTTGTATCAAATGAGTTGTGAGAGAGTCAGTGATTAACTTTGTGAGCAAATCACTGACAGTATTCATGAATTAAAGCTGCATTAAGCGGCGATCTTACGTTCTTCAACTAACGACTGAATGAGGAAGCGTATTTCTTCATCTGTTTTCCCTGCGGCTCTTGCTTGGATCACTGCGATAACTTCATGCTCTAGCCAGCCTACGCTTCTGCCACCTAAGCTGATTGGGGGAGGGAGTAGTTGATCGTTAATACGGTTTGCTAATGTGGATTTAGATAGCCCTAGTCTTTCTAGCACTTCTGGTTTTCTATTTACGCGATATTGTGCATTGATAGTCATGTTTACCTCTTGTCGTTGCTTGTTGGTTAATACGAGGCAAAGTGTCTACCAACTGGTTTTTCATTTCCTGTTAGTTAACTTAACTAACGGAAAGTTAATTTTTATTTAATTTAAGCCCCGAGTTTACTAGCCTAGCGATGGCCTCTTGCCCAAAAGGCGTTTCACCAGTCTTAGGCCAGAACAAGGGCGACTTCTCACAAATAATATTAGCAATCTTTGAACCGCTTACTTTTTTTGTTGATTTTGTCGCGCATTGGTCGGGAAAATTTGCCAGCACATACAGCGCTGCTTTTAGTATCTCTTCTCTTTTTTGGTTATTTTTAGATGATCTTTCAGGACGTACAGACGAACCTGAAAGCGGCTTTAGTTTCGTTGTCGAAATGTTAACTTCATCAAGAAAGGTAGTAATGTCGGATGTTCTAATGACGAGTTCTTTATATGGCGGTGGAGTCGGGATTGGATAACCCGTTTGGTCGGATTCATTTATCATCACTCTACAAAATGATTCACCAATTTCGTTTTGCACAACAAAGCCATAAAGCCCGTAAGAGTATGAAATATATAAGGGAAGGTCGTTATTGCTGGTGGTGTTAATTACGTTAATGCGAGGAGCATTACCCTGCATTGCGTCCATTCCATATAAATTGGTTTTTGCGATAATTTCTTCAGCTTTTAATGATGCCCAATAATCCCGTTTCTCAATAAAAAGCTCTTTTAATATTAAGTCTAGTGGGGTGCTTGGGTGAATCTTGAATAACCCCGATTTTAACAAAGGGCTACCGTTAGGCTTAAACGATTCCTTTATATCTACATGCGTTGTTTGGCTTGATGCGCGGTCTATTTGAAGTTTCTGATTTTTATCAGCAGTGTTTATATAGGCTTTTAATGCAGACAATGCGTTTTTGTCTTTGCCTTCTGGAATAGAAACTTGGGTTTGGAAAGTTAATGGGAATAGGTATTGATTATTAATATGCCAACTGGCTTCAAGCTTTTTGTCTAATATAAATTGAACGACATCTTCAACTGAAAGAGTAAAACCTGTCTTCTGGCTTAGCACCTTTGCGGTGTCATCAAAAGAGAACCATGTTTTTAACTGAAAAATACTATCGTCCATGTTGCTCCAACCACTTACTACTAGAAACATTGATGGCTTAGGGTATGTTATTGCCTTGGTGCAATCAACAGAGTGATCAACTGTACAATATCGGTATTAGAATAAGCTGATACATGGCATACATAATAGAACTACCAAAACTGAAGTAGGTGCAAGAAAAAGGTTTTTTCTAAGTGATTGCTTTTATTGAGTTTTTCAGTGGGCGCCCACTTTCAAAATGATAGCCGTGAGAAGTCACACACTTCAATAACTGTAGTGGGACGGCTTTCATAACTGTAGCGGGTGGCTACAGATTTGGTAGTGGGGAGAGTATTCCCCTAGATCGCGAAAAGGAACCGCAGCCAAAGCACGATTAGATAAACTCACAGAATCAGTATTAGTTCAGTACATGTTGATCTTCACTTGTCTAAAACTTATACTCATAATGTTACGGAATAGTTCCGTACAATTGGAGGTTATATGGCTACTGGACGACTTGATATCCGTTTGGATGAGGAAATTAAAGCTAAGGCTGAGAAGGCATCGGCTTTACTTGGTTTAAAAAGTTTAACTGAATATGTTGTTCGTCTTATGGATGAGGATTCAACTCAGGTTATTTCTGAGCATGAAAGCGTTACAGTTGGAGCGAATGCATTTGATCGCTTTATGTCTGCTTGCGATGAAGCTAAAGCGCCAAACGATGCCTTGCGCAAAGCTACCGCATTTACTAAAAATAGTGACTTTAAGTGAGTTATTCTAAAACCTTTAAAGAGTTGGATAAATCAATACATGATCGTTCATCATTTGATTGTGGTGAGCAAGAGCTAAACGACTTTATTCAAACCCAAGCAGCTAAGCATATGCAAGCGGGTATTAGCCGAACAATGGTTTTACCCGCTTTATCGCCGCTGCCTAATAAAAAATACCCAATCTGTGCTTTCTATAGCATCGCCCCTAGTTCAATTAACCGTGAAACGTTGCCTCAAGCAATGGCTAAGAAGCTACCTCGTTATCCCATTCCTGTTTTTCTGTTGGCCCAACTTGCTGTTCATAAGGAGTTTCATGGAAGTGGATTAGGTAAAGTTAGCTTAATTAAAGCGCTAGAATACCTTTGGGCAATCAACTCTCACATGAGAGCCTATGCTATTGTTGTTGATTGTTTAACAAAACAAGCTGAGTCATTCTACGCAAAATATGGATTCGAGGCTCTGTGTGAAATCAATGGTCGTATGCGGATGTTTATTCCAATGAAAACAGTCGGTCAGCTATTTGCTTAGGCGTAATGGCCAATATAACAATGGCGTTAATGATGTGCTCTGTGTCCTGAATTGTTTGAATATCAAGTATCTTAAATGGCGCGAATTCTTTCGATCATATCTGGATGTCTATCAACTAATTTGAATAATATTGCAGCTTCTTGGCTGGGTGATGAAATATTCTGTTCCCACTTTTCCAGTTTGCGGGTTATGTATATTCATTAGTGATAATCCTCGTATTTAAATATGTAAGCATTGCCATCAACAAACTCAAAAGTGATACGCCAATTTCCATTTACTGTAATTGGCCATACTCCCTTCCTAGTAACCTTCAGCGTATGCCGATAGCCTAGAGCTTTGGCTAAGATTTAATAAGCTTAAGATCGGTTTTTTGTTGAACTTTCATCTTTTGGTAGAAGTTCTCGTGAGAGCCAAATTGAAGTAGATATATTTCAAGCCTGTCCTGAAACCATGAGTATCCTAATAGTGCCAATTGATTATCAAGCCTAAATTTGTGAACACTAATATGAGATAGATCCCCTTTTTTCGGCTCACCAATTTCTGGGTTTTCTATTATTTTATCGATCTCGTCTTCGACGACTTTGAGTTGGATTTCAGATAGCTTACTAAGGGCTTTCTCGAATCGTCGAGACTCATATACATCAATCTTGTTTTGTTCTTCTGACATAAGGTTTAGTTAACCCCTGTTTGACTTCTTCGGACGCTAGCAAAGTTTCATGCACAAACTCATAAGGTAAGTCAGGATTGTCGATCATGATTTGTCCCACCTTTGCCCAATATTCGATTTGCTTAGGTAAGGAGCGGCTTTCAGCTTCTGCATGAACTCTAGCATGTGTAACAAATTCATCATCTAATCTTACGCTAGTAGCCATATGTTTCACCTCAAATTGTAATTGCTGATTTGATTTCGGTTTATTTGCTTAGTCAGTAGCAGTTAATCCGAATTTATCATATGTGATGATAATTCAATGAAAATCAGTGTGCGACAATTTGTTGCATAATGCAACATTTGGTTCTGTCTGGCCGTTATTTAATGATTCGCAAATCTTCGGTTTGTTATAAAGGTATTTTAAAACACTGAGTGTTAAAATTTACTGTAATTTAAACGCACTCCTCTAGTGCATAACAGGGTTACGGCGTTCTAGGTAATCTAGGGTGATTGTAGGTGCGACGAACGTCGTTCTTGTCACAGTGGGCCATTAGAGATTAGGTGCAAGCTTCTATTACATTTGGATCAAAACCTTCTTGGTTTTGTGATGTGCTAACTTGTGATCTTAAGCCGTAAGCAACTAGTCGTTATTTCTGATTGGGTATGGGCCTCAAATAAAGGAGTGATTAATCCCAAAAACAGGACTAAATAGTCCTAAAACTGGGACTAAAAAATCCCAAAAATAGGATTAAACGGCAAATCCATAGTGGTTACCATCGGGTAATTCCATATCAATTCGAAGCTTGCCTTCGGTTGCTTCTATATATTTTTTGAGTGAAGATATTTTAATATCTTGCCCTTACTTTTCCATTCCGGCAATGGTTGCTTAATTCCCATTGCAGTGGCGATTTCTTTTTGAGTAAGTTCTGGTTTTTCTCTTAATTCCGACAGGTGAATGTTAAGAAGTATTTCCGCTGCAATTGATTTTGCTTTTTTCACCACGTCTGGTTTTTCTGATGTCATGATTTCTTGAAGTGTTCTAGGCATGGCAACTCGTTGGTATGTAATTTTTGGCGAAATCATTATACCTCGTTGTCATGTCGCTTACTTTATGCACAAAGATCAACAGCCTCTAGAGCGCGAAACAATGATATTCGTTGCATCAATTACGTGCTTCCGATTCTTTCTCACTTTGGTTTTGTAGGCATATCAGGTTCGAGGCCAAATTCATGTTGGTATGCTTAGTAACTTAATTAGTGGTTATAGCGGGGAAGCTGCTGAATGCGGTATTAGAATGAAGTAGAGTTAATAAATCGTAAACAGCGTATTCATATGAGTTTCGACCTAAATGGCGCGAATTCTTTCGATCATATCAGAGTGCTTATCGACTAGCTTGATCAATATTGCAGCTTCTTGGCTGGGTGATGAAATATTCTGTTCCCACTTCTCCAGTTTGCGGGTTTTAATTCGTAGCATGGAAGCCATTACAGCACGAGAGACATTTAATCTTTTACGCAATGCGCGGATTTCTTCACCTGTGATACTCGGTTCTGGCAGTGTATCCAACTCAGTGCTTTTTAGTGTTACTTTACCTTTTGAATGGTCACGGAAAGATTCAATACTTTCTGAAATCTCTTCAAACAAGTTTCTGGATTTCTTCATTTCGCCATACCTCTACCAGAGTTTTTAATGTTTTTAATTCTGAAATCGTTAGATCAGCCATTTCGTCTTTGTTATATAAAGTGATTAAATAAAATCGGTTTCGAGCATCAAGCCAATAGTAAATGATTCGAACGCCGCCACGTTTTCCTTTGCCACGGCTTTGTTGGCTATAGCGAACTTTTCTTAGTCCACCAGTACCTTTGATCACATCACCAGATTTAGGAAGCTCCAGTAGTAAATTCTGGAAGGCTCTATATTCCTCATCACTCAAATAGTCAGAGCGGTAACGCTCAAAAATAGGTGATTCAATAAAAACCGCTTTCATGTAATGTCCTTAAAGCATTGTAACAACTATACACTAAAAGAGTACAGTTTTTCAAAAATGCATTGTTTACTTGTTTAGAAATTGCATATGAACTTATTTTAAATTTACTGCAATACTTTTAACGACTAACAGCTACAGGGTTTAATCCGGCATTAGGCTTTTAGGTTTGCTTTGCCAATTGCCGCACTCTCAATAAACCCACTCCACCAGTTCATTACTGGCTTGCGGCGTTCTAGGTAATCAGCGCGATTGTAGGCTCGACGAACATCGTTCTTGTCAACGTGGGCTAGGGCGGCTTCTATTACATCCGGGTCAAAGCCTTCTTGGTTTAGCGTTGTACTGGCTAACGCCCGTAAGCCATGAGCAACTAAACGTTTTTCGTAGCCCATGCGTTTGAGTGCCATATTGGCTGTTTGTGCGCTGATGTGACTACGTGGATCTCTGTCTGCTGGGAAAACGTATTCTCTGTGTCCACTTATTGGCTTTAGGCGTTCAAGTATTTCAAGTGTTTGCTGAGTAAGTGGTACTTGATGCTCTCGCTTTTTCTTCATACGTTTAGCGGGGATAGTCCAAGTATTGGTGGTAAAGTCAATTTCATCCCATCTTGTACCTGCCGCTTCGCTTGGACGTACCATAGTGTGAAGTTGCCATTCGACTAAACAGCGGGTCACTATTTTAATACTGGCATAGCTCAGATCTTTCATTAGTTCGGGAAGTTCTTCCGGTGTAATGGTTGGCATGTGTACTTTTTGTGGTTTCTGAAAAGCTGAACGTATGCCGGTAAGTGGGTTGGCGTGAATCAGTCCGATATTGACTGCGTAGGCCATGATTTCGTTTAATCGTTGGATCATTCTTTTTACGGTTTCAAGGCTGCCTTTTGCTGAAAGAGGTTTAAGGATCTCTATGGTTTTGGGCGCAGTAATTTTGTCTATGGGTAATTGGCCTAGAGCGGGTATTAGGTGGTTATTGACTGAACGCCATAAATCAATACTGTGTTTTTCACCAATTTGAGTGCGTTTTACTTCAAACCAACTAGCTGCAACATTGGCAAAAGTGTTTGTTGCTGCCTCTGCCCCCTTGCGTATTTGATCATCTTTGTGTTCTTTGGGGTCGATATTTTGCGAGAGCAGTTCTTTAGCATTGAGTCTTTTTTCCCGAGCTTGTTTTAGGGTGACTTCTGGATATTTACCAAAACTTATCTTGGTGCGTTTTTTGGTGTGAGGACGATAGTAGTTAAACACCCATGATTTAGTGCCACTGGGTTTAATAAGAAGTGCTAAGCCGTCACCATCAACGAGGTTGTATTCTTTTTCTTTGGGTTTTGATTTATCAACTTCAGTATTGGTAAGTGGTTTAGTAACTCGTGGCATCGTAGTAACCTGCTTTTAGTAACCTAAGGTGTTGGGTTACTAAAAAGGTTACTATAAATCGTGGTTGTTATGGAACCGCTTTGGATGGCGTTGGATATAAAAAAGGCCTAAACCCCTGTTATATATAGAGATTTAAGCCTTCTTGGTTCCTTGTTGGAACTAAATGTGGTGGAGCAGGGGGGATTTGAACCTACCTGCTTAAAATTATAACTGTTTGTTATCATTGATTTTTAAATTCCGTATTTACTTGCGCGTGTCGTGTGCGTGTCACTTTGATTTAATTTTTGATAAGCCTCGATAAAGCTCCCGTAATGACGAAATAGCATTTCCGGCGATGCATGTCCTATCCAGTTAGCTAACTGCCACAAGTTCACGCCCTGACTGATGTGTCTTGTCGCGTAGGTGTGTCGCATCTGATATGGATAGCGATATCGAACCCCTGCAGACTTTAATATTCTTGACTACTTATGTTTTCTAAATGAATCAGGGTTTATTCGGTTCAGTTCCCCGTTAGGGAGTTGAACCGCCGTCCGTAAATTGTTAGGAAAAATAAAGCCATTCTGTAAAAAAGACAACTCTTTTTGGCGTTTGAGTGCATTAATTGCTGATTCGTTAAGAGGAACAAGCCTCTTCCCTGCTTTGGTCTTAGTTCCTTTTTTCTGATGCATAACAATGGCGATTTTTACTTCGACCCGCTTATTCACAAAATCAACACAACCCCATTCAAGTGCTGACCATTCCGAAGGTCTCAACCCAGTATTGAAAACAAACTCAACTATATTTCTCTCATATGGTTGGCAAGCATTCAATATTGCCTCTACCTCCTGGGGTGTAAAAGGATCTATATCTACATGCTCACCATCAAGATCAACTTTATTATCTTTCTTTACGTAATTGGATAGCTTGATAGCATCAGCCGGGTTGTGATCTACTAAACCATCGGTTAATGCTTCGGCAAGTGCTGAGCGAAGATAGCTTAGCTTATTTCTTAGTGTTTTAGGCGCATTGCGGGACTGCCTGAAATAGTCTTTCAACCGCGCTGGTGTTAACTCAACAACTGGGATGCTGTGTAAGTCCACTAACTGGTTTTTAATTTTCCGGTATCCCTCAATTGTCGATGGTGATAGTCCGCGCTTAATGGCTGATTGCTGAAATTCATCTAGGTATTCATACACGGTTTTACCTTTATTAACTTGTTGTCCAAACACTTTTAATTTGGATGATTCAGGAAAGTACTCAGAGTAGATAAAAGTCTTTCTTTCAATACTATTAAGTATTTCGCCTAGCAAATTCCCTGCATATTTAATATTCCGCCTTGTTACCGGGATCTTTAATATCTCCCGGCAACGTATGCCTATATAAGTAAAAGACACCTGAATCCTTTCGCTGATGCGGTTCTTTTTGATGCTCACGCCGCGCGGGAGCAGCCCCCATTTCTCACCCATTTTTCAACAGCCTTCATATCAATCCAACGTTCTCTCACATTTCTTATTTTGTGAAAGTGTGTTCCTTCGGCCCAGTACCCGCGATCAATGCGGGCTTTAACTGCGTCTAGGGATTCCCCTGATATCTCGCAGTACTTTTTTAGGGGTACTGTTTCCATAATAATAACCTCACTTAATATTTGGTTGTTCAGCAATACGTTGCCGTTTCTCTTCTTCGCTATCGCAAAATTTGCAGCACATTATTTTCGTATCATCATGAGGGTTACTTAATCCAAGCGAGTAACCTGACACAAAGCTTACAATTACAAGAGCTAGCCCTTTAGTTTTTGCCATGCTTATACCCACCAGTCATGCAACCCACCATCCCAAACTAAAAATAGCTAACAGAATTAACCAAAACCAAGGTTTACCAATAAGCCAAAAGATTGCTTGTCGTCCAAATGCTTTAATCCAATTCATTAGGTAGCCTTGATATTTTCAATCATGTAGCTAATTGCACTCATAGTTGCAGCTAGCCTCATGGCATCATTAGGTTTAGCGAACTGCCCAGCTTGTAGAATTTTACCTTCACTTAATAATGCAAATGATAAGCTGCTATTGCTTTCTGAAATGGCTAGCATTTGATTGCCTCTGCTTTCGCTTAGCATTACATCGAACGTATGTAGTTGCTGTACGCTTTGACTAAAGGACTGTTGCTTGTATAGGTCGATATCAATCATGAGCGTGATTAACTCCGCAGTTCTGCGCATTAGAATGACTATTACTGCTTACGCTTTGTTTTTGCTGTATTGGTGCTTGTCCGCCTACTCTTTGGTTAGCCATTATGCTGCTTCCTCAATACCTGCATTGCCAAGAAGGGTAAGTAGTTCGCGCATGGCAATATTGGTTATCGCGTTTCTTTTTGCCCAGTGTTCAAGCTGCTGGGCAAGGTTTGCCTTTGCGTTACCTGCATGGTTATTTTGTGTCTCGGGTACTGCACTAACTGAAGATAGTTTTGCGGCTGTTAATTGCTCTTTGTTGACTACTGCAACTTTGTTTTGCGGCTCAATGGCAATCTTTGGGGCTTCTTCTTGTTTTACTTTTTCTTCTGCTTTTCTAGATTCCTGTTCTTCCTGATAATCAGCAATGCGGTTTTTAATGATGGCTTCAACGCCTATGGCTTCACTTAATAGATGATTTCCAAAATCGTTAAACAAGAATTTGTAATCAGCCGCGAATTTATTGAGTAGAGCAATGTTTGCTTTTGCCTGCTCGATTTTCTGATTTGCAGCAACTTTGGCATTTGCTACCGCTGTGTCTGCCGCATTTTGGATGCTGTCTAGGTTCTTTTTACCTTTTATTGCCTTTTCGATATCAGGTAAATCGAACTCAATTTCATAAGGAGAGATAACCTTACGTAATTCTGAGTCATGCAGTTTAAAATCATTGGACGCCTTAGAGATAACCAATTGCTTGCGGCGGTTCTTTTCTGCCTGAATCTTGCCGTCGAGTTCCAGTCTCTTATCTTTCATTTCCTTTTTGATTTGCTCGATAACTTTTACTGCATCATTGATGCTTACGGATTGCTCAAGAATTCCGTCTTTAACATCTTTCAACTTATCTTCTGCAGACTTAAGTAGTTTTACGTTTTCCTGTGCATCAACAAATTGCTGATCAGTAACCAGTTCGGTACTAATTGAACTTATGTATTTGGTTGCAGCTTGTTTGTAGATATCTAAATTTGATGACACCGCGCTGCACTTAAACTCAATCAGTAAAGATGGGAGAGTATTAGCGCTTCTTTTAGATGTTTCTTGAGCCGGACCAGAGGGCTCGTACACAGCCAAGTCTTTGGCAAATTGTTTCCACCCAGCAATTAAGCGCGCTTTGCGTTCTGGAACGGATGTGTATTCACATTGAACCCAATTTTCGGTAGTACCGTCGCTGCAAACAAAGATGGCCTTATCTGCTTCGCTTACTAGCAACTGGTGTTCAAGTTGCCAGTAGTGTTGACCCGTTAGGTTTTGAGCTTGCACGATTGCAGGCAGTTCTTTGTTCCAGATTTTGTGCTCAAAGCTGGTATCTTCCATTATGGTCACGCCATCGAAAGAGGCCAGCAGCATCAAGCCTTCAACGTTTTTTGCACCAGTTACCGGATAGAGGTCTTCACCTAATTGAGCCTCAAGGATTGGGCGCGCTGCAGCTTCGGCTTCATGACCCTTTTTAAAAACAAATCTTTCTACATAATCAGAGATTTCTTTTTCGTCACCTGTTTTTTTAAGGTGCAATAATTCGTTACGCTTAGTGTGTTTACAATTGCCCATCATCGCCGGGGCTTCGGATGCTGTAAGGTAGTTAAGACGTACCGCTTTCCACTCGTCAGAGCCCTGTATTAAATTTAGTGTTTCCATGTCTGTCTCCTTACGCAGCTGCATCGGTGTTTTTGTCAAACTCACGCAAAGCTTGAATTTGATTGTCAGTTAACTGAGCTTTGGCGCTTACTGTTGCGATAATCTGATCGACAGTCTTTTTACCTGTGATAATCAAACCTTGCCATTGAGTAAAGTTTGCTTGGAATTTATCATCCGGGTATTGATTAAGCTGAGTCGCTTGGTTGTTTGAAGCTTGCTGAGGAACTGAATTGATAACCCTTTCTTCTTGATACAGGTCTTTACCTTCCATTTCTTCGGCTGTTGGAGATTGCCCAGTCTCAGGCCATGCCTTTCTTAGAGCTTGTGCTTCCGCACATTTTGCCAATTGAGCGTAAGGGCGCTTTTTCCACATGGCGTTAGGGGTTTCTGTTTTTGCTGATTGGGTTGCGTAATTTTCCAGCCAGTACTCTTTAGTGATAAACGATACTCGCTCACCATTTATTAGTTTGTAGACTGTGTATTTACACCATTCTGGATATTTGACTTTGTAATCGTTGTTGTAGATATCTTTGCCAGATATTTCTTGTTCTGGTCCGAATTCAGGCTCATTTGCGCCAGCGTAGTTACCTGAACGGTCTGCCTGAATCCGATATAACCCAACACCCGGCATAGGAACATCACGCCACTCTTTATTGCCAGATTGAGCGTCTTTAACCTGCATCGGGACCAAATGAACGGGCTTAAGCATGACATCTAGTTGGCGAGCTCTGCAGTAATCCACAGCCATCAACACTGAGTTTTGATTTGCTCCCGGATATACGCTTGTACAAAGGGCGTTCCATGTCGATTCATCAATTCCACGCTGAGCCAATACGGCGTTTTGCTGTTGCCATTCTGTTAAATGTGTACTCATTGTATTAACCCTCTTTCCGGTTGGAAAAAGAGTCCGCATCCTTGCGGTAAAATACAACACACATAGGAATTTGCAGATTTAACCGTCTGCGCGGTGCCAAATTTTTATCTTTTATAAGCATCATGCTATTCTCTTAATGTTTGTTGTGGCTGGCTGAACGTTCCGCCAAGATAGTTGCAACCAGCCGTGATATTCAGCCCTCTTTCGAGAGGGTTTCTCTTAACTCATTTCTTTTACTTCAAGCTCTAATATTCTGGCGATTTTCCTCGCCCATATATTCACCTTTTCTTTCGTGGTCCCAAGTAAGAATGCCGAATTACCTGAGTAGCCATTTTCCTTTGCGAACTCTTCGGTGGCTTGCTCTGATAACTGCATTTCTTGCGTTATCTCTCTTATCAATTTCAGTTTTATTTGTGGGTTCACACTAATTACGCCGCGTCAGGTAAGTTGCGTAATTGTTGGTCTACTATTGCGTCTTCGCTCGTTTCTTTAAAAAGTTCAATGATGTGGCTTTGAAACTCACTGGTTTCCCAAATGGATAACATTAAAGTGTCTTTTGTGGGTTCGTATCCATTTAGCTTTTCATTCCAAACTAGTAGTTCGTCTACGTAGGCTTGTTCCATTTTCGGGTCGCCATCAAAATCCCAACCGAATTCGGCCCGGACTTGTATGCCCAATATTTCAAAATCTATATATGGAGTGGTGGTGAAGGACTTGGCAGACATAACCAAATGTTTAGGTGTAGTGTCTGCTTTCTGGGTTACTGTGCTTGATGGGGTTGTGTTCATTTGCCTTCCCTTCGTTTGACGAATAGCAAGTTTTATTTGTTATTGATTATACAAATAAAGTTTGTGTAGTCAAATTATATTTGACACAAATGATTGTGAAAGCAAATTTTGTTGGAGGTATAATTTGGTAGGGTTACAAATTATAGGTTAATGACAATACTGGTTTTTATATTGATTTGACCGCAATCGTTACTTTTTGGCTCTTTGGATTGCTTTTTTAATGCATCACTAGAAAATTCTAATACTAAACATTCTTCCTCGTCAGTGATAATCACCACTCGCCCTAAAACCTTATTTTCTCTACTAGTCATTTTAACTTCGCGCAATGATTTCCATGGGGCGTTAATTTACCGTAAACCATTTCATGATGTGTGGAAGAATTTCCACTTCCACCCTTATTATATAAATAAAACGAATAACTTATAACTTCGATTGTCTGCTTTGTAGGTGCTATATCGGTAAGTTAAGAACTCAAAATGTGATCATAAATAGACAAGAATCACATAAATTAAGGGCCTTGGTAATATATTTTCTTAATGAAAGGTTGGTTTCAGGGTGGGGGGGATGGGACTGTGCTAGAAATGCATGCTGTTTTATGGTAGTGCTTTCTTATACTTGATTGTGTGTCATTTGAGATACATACTGTTAGTTAAATGTTCTAGGAGATAATTCAATGGCAAACTCATCAATGGTGCATGTTCGCGTGGACGACAAGATAAAGACTGATGCGGCAGCAAAGCTGGCGGAGTTCGGTTTAACCATATCTGATGCTGTTCGCATACTGCTTACTAGAGTAACTAAAGAGGGAGGGTTACCTGCTGGATTGACATCTGACCCGTCATCTCATGACGCCTGGTTTAGGGGAAAGGTTATAGAGGCTTTAGAAGATGATAGCCCAGCAATTGCTCACAGCGATGTAATGGCAGAAGCAAAGGCTTTAATTGAAAGGAAACGTCGTGGCTGAATTAGTTTGGTCAGAACCGGCCAAGAAAGATCTGCTAAATATCATTGATTACATATCAGAAGACAATCCAATAGCAGCGATAAATTTAGTTGAAGACATAGATCGCAAAGTAAATCACTTAATTGATTTTCCTGAATCAGGAAGGAAGGGGCGCGTTAATGGGACTAGGGAGTTGGTAGCTTTATCAAATTATATAGTAGTGTATCGGATCAATTCTAATGCTATCCACGTTCTCAGGTTGTTACATGCTGCACAGCAGTGGCCTTAAGATAGTTACTCTATATCGCTACTACAACAAACCGTAGTAGCGATTAGGTAGGCTAGTCTTTCTTGCCCTGCATAACAGGTTCTTGCATCACAATGTCGATCAGCTGATCTATAATTGATTGTTGAACCACTGGGTCTACTTGACGACCGCCACTACCTGCATGGGAAGCAGATGTAAAAAGTAATAGAAGTAGAATGCTGCTTTTTCTGAAAACTCTCATGAAATCACCTATAAAGTATGTACCCTTGATTGTGGATTATTTTCCACAAAAGAAACATACCATTTTTGGAGAGAATGTAAATTAAGCGGACAGCCTTCTTTTCGATTCGACTTGGTAGCTAAAAACGAGTGTAACAACGATTAACAGCATTGCAGATAATTGCTGAATCCAAGGGTATGAATTGTAAACAAAGTATGAATTCAGCCCGATGAAATGCCTTGCGATATATTCTGTGAGGTTTGCTAATTCTACAATAATAGGGAGGGCGCAATATGAGCTTAATGAATAGTCTAAATCAGTTTCTTTAGACGGTCTGTTGAAGCATATTGTCATATTCACAGATCGCATTATTAAATGATACCTTTGAAGTAAGCATGTAGATATAGTTACCCAGTACCACGCAATGGCAGGAGAATTAATATTATTAATATACCAATATATTTCCGCTCCAAGCGACAAAATGAAAAGTATAAAAACAGGTAACCTCCAAAAATCCCCTTCTGATCGCCATACTGCAATTCCGGCAAGTAGATAACTGAATACCTGCCATAAATATCCTGAGTTATTTAAAGAGCCAAAAAGTTCATACACTAATTGCCCGATAAATATAATTAATAGTGCAGTTAAAATATCCTCATTTTTTCTGCAATACACAGCTGATAAAAATATACTTAGCAAAATTAATCTATCTAATAATACGATATCGTCTACATATGTAGTCCCTATAACTCCGATTATTAGAAAAGCCAATGCCCATAAGTGATTATGGAATGTTTGTAAGATCAATGTCATAGCAGATTAATCAAATGTCTTTTTAAATCTTCGTATAATTTTTCTATTAGTGATTTCTTATTTTGTCGAGCGCTTTTATAACACGCTTCTTTCCACCTTCTTATTTTAGGATTGCTCATGTTTTCGAGCGGAGCCCTTCCTCCGTTCTCAATGGCGCTAATCGTTTCCCGGCTAATATCTATCTCTACTCCAAGCTCAGTTTGAGTTAGCCCAGACTCTTTTCTAATCCTTTTAAGATAATTATGTAAGCCCTCATCATTTGGTGCCTTAAGGTCATCCATAATTAAACATCCATTATTACTTGCATTACCCGACCTTTGATTACTGTATCTTCTGTCATATCAAAGGGCTTATATATGGCATTTTCACTGATAAAAGAGCTTGATGTTATGTCTTCAACATATTTACGGATTACATATTTACCAGTACTTATTAGTTCTACAAGAACTACTCTACCGTTTGTTGGCTTAATACTTGGATCGATCAAGGCTTTAGAACCTACTGGTATCGACTTGAGGGGATCCATTGAAACCATGGAGTCATCTTCCATGGATAATAAAAATGCATTCTCCCCAAACTTGTCACTAATCCAGTCGTGATCTTTTTCTTCATATTTTCCTTTGAAAAATAAACCTAGATCTTCAAGTCTTAGAATTGGGGCCTTCCTTCCCTTCGAAACGCCAATAGAACCAGCCCCAAGTCCGTACATAATGTATTCAGGGGTTGTATTTAAAAAGTCAGCTAACTTTTTTAGGCCCTCTTTGCTTGGGGCAAAACCTCCTTTTTCCCAATTCAGTATCGATTGATAAGAGGGTGAACCACCCATGGCAGTAGAAAGTGATCTTGCAGATGTGTATTGGGCTTTAAGCCTTAGGGCCAAAACGCGCTTACCCATCTCTTTTAAATCTTCCGCAACTGCCTCTTTGGCATCCGACATAAAGCTGGCTCCATAATAAATTTCTCCAATTGTACAAACTTTATTTGGTTTTTGGAAGAAATCCTAACAAAGTCATCAATTAATTGTGTGTATGGTTTTGTTTGTCATATAACAAAGAAAGTTTGATATTTTGATCAAACAGATCCAAAATACATTTGGTGTTTGATTTTAAGGCAAATAATATGAAAGAAATAGAAAACGAAACAGGAATAGAAAAAGCTATTGGTGTGTATGACGGCAAAATCGCTGCTTTAGCCTCCGATATTGGAAAGCATTACGAAACTGTTCGCTTATGGCTAGCTCAAGGATTTGTGCCACAAGCTTCCTGTAAAAAAGTAAGAGCAGTTACGGGAATCCCCCTCTGGGAACTAAACTCTGACGTTTATGAATCACCTGAACAAAGTAAAGCAGCATAGATATTATGGTGTCTTATTCTGTGGGCGTGAAATTTGAAAAAATAGCGAACGTTAAACGTTGCGTTATATGGGGTCTTCTTTGCGGTCTTGGGACGGTAGATCTTCAGCATGTAATTGAGGAAGTCCAAGAGCTTTTGGAGAAGTATTATGAATGAAAAGCAAACTACACCGGACAATCAAGTAACGGTTTACATCTTTAGAGATCAGAGCCGCCTTGAATATCAATATGGTTTTGATTATGCAGAGGCATCAAATCTGCTTAAAGATGCGATAGAGCAAGACAAATCAGCTAACCATTTGGAATACATCTACACGTTAAGTAAGCACCAACTGGATAAAGACCTTGCTAATTCCCTTGTAGCGCAGGGGGTTAAAGATTCTATTAACGTCAATATTAAACATCATAGCGATGATAAAAGCAGTGTTGATGTATGGGAAGTATCTAGTTCTGAAAAAGGAGACTTAAGCGGTCCGTATAACAAGGATTATTACCGGACGCTAGGCGAGGCGTTAGAACACCTTAAACGTTTCCCAAGTTGCGTCGTTGAGAACTGTGTGTTTACTCACGGCACAGCATCCTCTTTGTGCAGTAGAACTTGGAGCAGGGTGGCATGACATCAAAGCAATGGCTTATAACAAATGCTCCCTACATTGGTGAGCTTGAGAATATGCAGGAAAAGGATTTCAAGCGCCTTGGTGGGGATAGCTCCAAAGGCGAAGACGAAGAGCTACGCCAAGCCACTATGTTGGAATTTTAAACATGGGTGAAGCGGCAAAGATTATCAACCTGTACCCAAAAGAAGGGGCCGATATTGTGAAAGCTGACTTAGCTAACGGCTTTGACAGATTGGCCCATGAGCTTACCAATGCTCTTGCCAACCCCTCTGTAAAACTATCGGCCCGAGAATATCAAATCATTCTTGCAGTCATTAGCAAAACATATCGCTACCACAAGAAAATGGACTGGATAGCCAATGTGCAACTCTCGAATATGACGGGCATAAAACCCAATCATGTTGCTGAGCTTAAAAAGGGGCTGATTGCAAAAAATGTGCTGCTAGTTAATGGGCGTAATATTGGTATTAATCCAATGATATCCGACTGGGGAAAAGTCCCGGAAACAGGACTAAAAAGTCCCGAAACTGGGACTGTTAGAAAGTCCCAAAAATGGGACTCAATAGTCCCGGAAATGGGACTCGATAATCCCGAAAATGGGACTAAAAAGTCCCAAAAACGGGACTCACATAAGAAGACTACTACTACAAAAGAAACTATTACAAAAGAAAAGGTAGGGATGAACGCAATCGAGTTACCTGATTTTTTGCCAAGACAAAATTGGCTTGAATACATTGAGCATCGTAAAAGTTTCAAGCCAGCTTTTACGGAACTAGCAGCAACTAAGTTTCTTAATAAAATTCAGGGATTTCATGAGCGCGGTATCGATGTAATTGAGTGTATCAACGAATCCATCACCAACGGCTGGAAAGGTATCTTTGAACCTAAACCCATTGGCAGTCATTCGAACGGCCAACATCGACCACAAACTTTCCAACAGCAGATACGAAACAATAACCAGCAAGTGCTTGAAAACTTCGTGGAGGGCAAATCATGAGTAGTGAAATCGAAGACAGGAAGAGACTGGCTAACGCCTTGATTGCTATCTACGACATGCACAACAAGGCGTTATCTGACATGGTTGTAAATATCTGGTGGCATGTAGCACAACAGCATGGGGTTAACGAGACTTGCAAAGCATTGTTTGACTTCCTCATGAGCGACAGAGGCAAGTACCTTCCAAAACCAGCAGATGTAATCGAGTTCTTAGGTGGTAGTACCGAAGATAAAGCCCTGATTGGGTGGTCAAAGCTAACCAACACCTTGCGCAAATATGGCACCCATAGAAGCATCTGTTTTGATGACCCAATCATTACTCAAGTTGTTAAGGATATGGATGGCTGGATACGCCTTGGACAAGCAACGGATAAGGATTTAACTTTCAAGCAGGCTGACTTCATTCGGCGCTATAAGTCCTACGCGAATTCTCCGGCGATAGCACCCAAAGGCGGCTACCTTGTTGGCAGGTCTGAGGATATCGACATCAGGCAAGGGTTTAAGCCAGAGCCACCGGTAATGATTGGAAATACCGAACAAGCGAAATTGAATTATAAGGTTCGACCATCTTTGGTGGTAGACATTAAAAAACTGGTCGAAGGAGCGGCTGCATGAAAGGTAAGTATCGGGCCAAGTGCCGAGAATTCGAAAAACAAATCCAAGAGGCAGCATAAACGTGGCAAACAAAAATCTAAAACTAATCGATTATCCACAAGTAAGTAAAAGACTCTTTTCTGCTGGCAACATCCTTACTCTGGCAAGACGCAAAGCTGGAATTTCCAGAGAGGCAGCAGCAGTAAAATACGGCTTTCATATGGATACACTTAGAAAGTACGAAGGTGATGATATAAAGCAAAACTACTTTGATGTTATTGGGCTTCTGGGCATGTACGGCTACACCAATGACGAAATAGTTATCGAGCTAAACAAAGAAGCAGCTTAATCAGATAATCCAAAAAAAGCACAAGAGCAGACCATGACAGATAAAACCAAAAAACAATTCGAAGTTTGGGCCGAAAGAGAAGGGGTATCTCTGGGGCTTGTATTATCAGGTGATTATAAATACTATCCTACGCAAGTAGCATGGAAAGCAGTTACCAAAAAACAAGGAGAGTTTTAATGTGTATGTCTATCGAAAGATTGTTTTCCCGTCAGTGCCCCAAATCCATAAACATTGACCCATCAGCAAGTAAGGCTGGTGTGATTCCGATATCTCAAGAAGAGGTATTAAATATCTTGGGTCAGGTCCAACACCATCAGCCAATTGGCAGTTACGTTCTCAACGCTCAAATTGCCGACGATTCAGTATCCCGTAAATACCTGGTTATCATGTTAACCGGATACTTGGCGGAAAAAGGCATACCAAAACCCGCTAGTCCAATCTTTGCCGATGCGGCTGTAACGGAAGTGTGCGACACCAACATATGCCCAAAATGTAAAGGTAACGGTGAGGTGTTTAGTAAGAAGTTCAACAGCCTGTCAGAGTGCAGTAAGTGCAAAGGGGTAGGGCGCATTATCCTCACCAGCAAGCAGCTTTACCTTTCAATCAACAAGCAGCTTTCTAAAGAGCAAAAAATCACAGGTGAAGACTTTATGCGAAAGTACTATGACCAGTATATGGAAGCAGTAGACTTGCTACACAAACAAGCGGGTAATGCTGCTATGTTTACGAGGGGGATATTGGATAGGCTTGAGGCAGCTTAATTGCTGATAGCCTAAAAAAAACCATTAAAACGGTTTTTAAAGCGCCATAATAAAGCCGCTTTATTAATTTGGATTACTTATTCCAAACAAGGCCAGACCCAACTTGGCTATTTCAACTGTTCCGCATTATTGATAATTTCTTCGCCATCAATCACGCGCGCACCAATCAACATCAATCGCCATGCGGCGTAGTTTATTGGTCGGTGTTCTTTTGAGTCAATCTTTGTTTCCCACTTGCGCACTGTATTAGACCCTTTAGCGTTGTATGCAGCGCCAAGGAACTTTGCTAAACCGGCTTGTGATAGCCCTATTAACTTTCTCAGTGCTTTCACTTCTTCCGGTGTTGGTTGCTTATAATCAGGGCTATTAGCAGGAAGAGAGCAAGGGCGATTTCTAAATGCATCTATTGAAATGGATGAAGTTGTTACATATGGTTTTATATCTTCGGTCATAGTGATTTCCTATGGGTTATAAAAGCCCACGTTCTGCGAATGAGGTAGTTTCAGTAAGTCCAACAACAATATGGTCTAAAACTTTGATATCCAATAATTTTGAAGCGTTTACAATTCGCTCTGTTACCTGCTTGTCAGCAATACTGGGGTCAGAAACACCTGATGGGTGGTTGTGAGTTAGAATAATTGCTGCGGCATTTACTTCCAAAGCTCTTTTAACGATTTCTCTAGGGTAGACGGAAGTGGAATTTATCGTTCCTTTAAACATTTCATCAAAGCATATTACTTGATGTTGAGTATCAAGGAAAACAACACCAAAGACCTCTCTTTCGTGATGGGCTAGCTTATATTTGCAATAATTTTTTGAATCCAAAACACTGTTGAGTTGAGCTTCTTTGAAAGCCTTTGATTCTAATATTTGAGCGGCTTGTGCAAGGATGTTTTTTTCTTCTTGAGTAAATTTCATGGAAATGTTTCCCGTAGTGGTCATGAAGAGTTCCGACCTTCTGAAATCATTATCCGCCACAGTGGGGCGGAATGCAAGAAATGGTTTAAAGTTCTTTTTAAGTTATTTAAGTGTTGGTTGATTTGCTGGGGTTATTAAGCAGTTGTAAACCTTTAGATGCCCTAACTTTTTCCTAAGCCCAAAAGACAAGATAAACGATGGTGGTTGATTATTTTCCGCAAGTTAAGGGGTTCCGTTAACATGCTGATTCCGCTTTTTTGTTTTACTTGAAATAATTAGCTATATAAAACAGTTGGTTAAAAGCTCTCGTTGTTAACTTTCCGAAAGCTAACTTAACTAACGGGAAATGTGGCTTGATTTGCTCATGAAAGGCCTAAAAATACGGCTGGTGTTCTGTTGAAGTTTGTAAAATAGAGCAAGCATCATAGAAAACCAGCAACAAACATTGTCATTATCTTGCTCATTCTGTCGCTTTCTCATACCCTGCTTTGTAATTTCACAATGGGTAGAGTTATAACCAATGGCATCCTGACGTCAAAATTAGGTTGAAGGCCATTTGTGATTGGCAAAATAGCAGTAGGTTACTCTGGGTTGAAGTCCCGTAGCTCGAAAAACAAAATAATAATAGTAAAGGTAAACAATGGATCACTCTGTACACAATAAACTTGTCTCTTTTATCTGGAACATTGCAGACGACTGTCTGCGAGATGTTTATGTGCGGGGCAAGTATCGTGATGTCATATTACCTATGGTTGTGCTTCGTCGTTTAGACACTTTGCTTGAGCCCGGTAAAGAGGCTGTGTTGAATGAGGTGAAGTTTCAAAAAGAAGAAATGCAAGCCACTGAGCTGGATGATGAACCACTTAAAGCCGCATCAGGCCAAGTATTTTACAATATTTCCAAATGGACATTAAAAAGCTTGTTTGGCACGGCCACCAATAACCAGCAAATTCTACTGGCAAATTTTGAAGAATATTTGAATGGATTCAGTGAGAATGTAAAAGAAATCGTTGAACGTTTTGAACTGAAATCAAAAGTACGCCATATGGCAGGCAAAGATGTATTGCTAGATGTATTGGAAAAGTTTGTTTCTCCGCATATCAATCTGACCCCCAGCGCAGTAGATGATCCCGATGGAAATATAATGCCAGCCCTTACCAACTTAGGCATGGGTTATGTGTTTGAAGAACTGATCCGCAAGTTCAACGAAGAAAACAACGAAGAAGCGGGGGAGCACTTTACCCCCCGTGAAGTAATCGAGCTTATGACACACCTTGTTTTTGACCCGATCAAAGACCAATTGCCACTCACTATTACTATTTATGATCCCGCCTGCGGCAGTGGTGGAATGTTAACTGAATCGCAGAACTTTATTGAAGAAAAATATCCGACCCAAAAAGGTAAAAGCAGCCGCGATATTCATCTTTACGGCAAGGAAATCAACGACGAGACCTACGCTATCTGTAAGTCCGACATGATGATCAAAGGTAATAACCCTGAAAACATTAAAGTCGGTTCAACCCTTTCAACCGATGAGTTTGCCTCAGACCGATTCGACTTTATGCTTTCAAATCCGCCTTATGGTAAAAGCTGGGCATCGGAGCAGAAAAATATTAAAGAGGGTAACGAGGTTATCGATCCGCGCTTCAAAGTAGAACTTAGGGATTACTGGGGCAATTATGCAACGGTTGATGCCACACCTCGCTCCAGCGATGGGCAACTGCTTTTCTTAATGGAAATGGTCAGTAAGATGAAATCGCTTGACGTAAGTCCGGCGGGTAGCCGTGTTGCATCGGTTCACAATGGTTCTAGTTTGTTTACGGGGGATGCTGGCGGTGGTGAAAGCAATATTCGCCGTTTTATTATCGAAAACGATATGCTTGATGCCATCGTGCAATTGCCTAACAACCTGTTTTATAACACCGGCATTACTACCTACATCTGGCTATTAAACAATAACAAACCTAAGTTGCGTAAAGGCAAGGTACAGCTTATTGATGCCAGCTTGCTTTTTCGTAAGCTGCGTAAAAACCTCGGTAACAAGAACTGTGAATTTGCTCCTGAGCATATAGCTGAAATTATGCAGGTGTATCTCGACAGTGCCGTTATTGAACGAAAGGTAGATGCTGATAACGAATCTATTGGCATTGCCAGCCAAGTATTCGAGAACAAGGATTTTGGTTACTACAAAGTGAATATCGAACGACCCGACAGGCGAAAAGCGAAGTTCACAGCGGAAGCGATTGCACCATTACGTTTCGACAAGTCACTGCTCGAGGTCATGGAGTATTTGTTTGCAGAGCATGGCGACAAGGTATACAACAAAGGTTTCTTAAAAGACACCAGCAAAGATATTCTAAAATGGTGCGAAGACAACGACATAAGCCCGAATACCAAAGCCAAAACCAAACTGCTGGATGAAAAATACTGGCAGAAGTTACGTAATGTGCTTGAAGCGGCAAATCTTTTAATGAACGAAACAGGCACAGATGAGTTTAGCGACTTTAACCTGTTTAAAACCAAGGTTGATGCGGTACTCAAGGCACAAAAAATCAAACTCTCGGCTTCAGAGAAAAATACCATCCTCAATGCTGTAAGTTGGTACGACGAAAGCGCGGAAAAAATCATAAAGAAAGTCGTTAAATTATCCGGTAGCAAATTTAATGATTTACTCGACCATTTAGGCTGCACCCAAGCGCAATTGCCCGATTTTGGTTATTTCCCAGCTCAAAGCGCCAGTGGCAAAAATAACAAGTCGGGCGAGTTTATCACTTACGAGCCAAGCTCAGACCTGCGTGATGCGGAATCTATTCCCCTTAAGGATAATATCCACCGTTATTACCTAGCGGAAGTAAAACCTCATGTAGAAGAAGCCTGGATTAATTTAGACAGCACTAAAATTGGCTATGAAATCAGCTTTAACAAGTATTTTTATCGCCATAAGCCGTTGCGGACACTGGAAGAAGTTGCCCAAGATATTATTGAGTTGGAGCAAAAAGCCGAAGGGCTGATAGCGCAGATATTGGGTGTGGATGTGGTTGCTGTACAAGGAGGTGCTTGATGCAGACTTTAGCAACAATGCCCAAGTATGAAGTTTATAAAAATTCAGGTGTGGATTGGCTTGGTGACATTCCGAATGAATGGGAGGTAGAAAAAGGAAAATGGCTTTTCATAAAAGCTGAAAGGCCCATAAATGAGGAAGACGAGATTGTGACATGTTTTAGGGATGGAGAAGTAACATTAAGGAAAAATAGACGGGTTGGAGGTTTCACGAATGCCTTAAAAGAACATGGTTATCAAGGTATTAAAAAAGGTGATTTAGTTATTCACGCGATGGACGCATTCGCTGGTGCAATAGGGGTTTCTGATTCAAATGGTAAATCTACACCAGTATATGCTGCCTGTGTGCCAAGACTTCAAAATACAGTAAACTCTAAATTTTACGCATATTATTTGCGCGATATTGCTTTATCTGGACTTATTGTTTCCTTGGCTAAAGGTATTCGTGAGAGATCAACAGACTTTCGTTATAACGATTTTTCAAAGTTGCCCTTACCAATGCCTAATTTGGCTACGCAAACGTCTATCGCTAACTTCTTAGACAAAAAAACCGCACAAATCGACGAAGCTATTGCCATTAAAGAAAAGCAAATTGCTTTGTTAAAAGAACGCAAGCAAATCATTATCCAACAAGCCGTTACTCAAGGGCTTGACCCTAATGTTCCGATGAAAGATTCTGGTGTGGATTGGATTGGGAAAATTCCCCAACATTGGGATGCTGTTAAATTCAAGTTTTCTATGACGATTAAAGCTAGACTTGGCTGGAAAGGTTTAAAAGCAGATGAATATGTAGATAGAAGTGAGTATGGTTTCTTGTCCACCCCAAATATTAAGCGTAAAAATATCAGGTTTGAAGATGCTTATTTTATTACGAAAAAACGTTATGAGGAGTCACCCGAAATAATGCTGCAAGAGAATGACGTTCTTCTAGTTAAAGATGGTTCAACTCTTGGGATCTCGAACATTGTTATAAATTTGCCCTTTAATTGCACAGTTAATTCATCAATAGCTGTATTACGGTTGTTTGATCAAAAATCAATATCCCCTAAGTACTTTGAGTTGTTTTTGAAAAGCGAAACTATGCAACGTTTGATTTCCCGAATGAAAGATGGAATGGGTGTGCCCCACCTTTTTCAGGCTGACATTAAAAACTTTTTTCACCTAAAACCGTCAATGTCAGAGCAAGAGGAGATAATATCAGTCGTAGAAAAGGAATCCGAAAAACTAAACTTGGCGATTCAGATACAACAACGCCAAATCAGTAGGCTGAAGGAATACAAAATCACCCTAATTAACAGTGCAGTAACGGGTAAAATCAAAGTGATATAACAGGAAGGTTGCATGGTTAGTCAAACAAACGAACAGGCGCTGGAATCAGCCATTGAAAAGCACTTAACGGGGACGTGCCTGGAAGAGTTGGAAAACAATGTGCGAGAAGCCGTGCCTGACTTTGGCAACCGGCTTTATAAAATTGGCCAACCATCAAACTTCAATAAGCAATATGCTCTTGATGAGCATTTTTTCTGGGCGTTTCTGGAACAAACTCAGGAAGACGAACTCAACAAAATTAAGCGCAATAACCCTAACGATTGGCAACGTAAAATTTATGAGCGCTTCGACCGGTTAATCAAAAAGCACGGCATTTTGCACTTGCTCAAAAAAGGCTTAAGTGTTGATGATGCTCACTTCGAATTGATGTATCCCGCACCGCTTGCCAGTAGTAGCGAAAAAGTAGCGCAAAACTTTGCAAGCAACCTGTTTAGCTGCACACGGCAAGTGCATTATTCCCAAGCCAATCCACTACAAGAAATCGACATGGTGTTGTTTATCAATGGTATTGCGCTGATAACGCTTGAGTTAAAAAATGCATGGACGAACCAGACTGCTCGTTATCATGGACAAAAGCAGTACCGGGAAGACCGAGATACCAGCCAGCCATTACTCCAATTTGCCCGTTGTTTGGTACATATGACGGCAGATACCGATGAAGTGTATATGACCACTAAACTGGCAGGAAAAAGCACGTTCTTTCTGCCATTTAATAAAGGTTTTAATCACGGCCAAGGAAACCCGCCCAATCAAGCAGGGCATAAAACAGCTTACCTTTGGGAAGATGTATTTAAAAAAGAAAGTCTGGCTAGCATTATTCAGCATTTCGTTCGGTTGGATGGCACCAGTAAAAAACCGTTAAACAAGCGCACGTTGTTTTTTCCCCGATACCACCAAATGGGTGTTGTGAGACAGTTAATCGAGGATGTTTCACAAAAGGGTGTTGGTCAAACATATTTAATTCAACATTCAGCAGGCTCTGGTAAATCCAACTCCATTACGTGGGTTGCGTATCAACTTATCGAAGCTTCCCCAAGTAGTGAAAATGTCCCCGGCAGTAGGGGAGTAGACCAGCCGTTATTTGACTCTGTGATTGTGGTGACCGACAGACGGCTTTTGGACAGGCAGTTACGAGATAACATTAAAGAGTTTTCTGAAGTTAAAAATATAGTGGCTCCAGCTCATAAATCTTCCGAGCTTAAATCTGCGTTAGAAAGTGGTAAAAAGATCATCATTACCACCATTCAAAAATTCCCCTTCATTATCGAGGGTATTGCCGATTTAAGTGATAAACG